>NZ_JASCTH010000044.1:0-38274 GCF_030009775.1 Actinoplanes sandaracinus
GCGGGCCGAGATCCAGCCGCCACCAGCGCTCCGGAAGCTGCACGTCGCGCAAGTGGAGAGAGGAGCTGCGGGCCACCACCCGGACCGCCTCGGCGAGGTCCGCCGGGGCGGCCCGCCGGCCGGCCGGCTCAACGACGGGCAGGCCGGAACCGGCGACCAGGCGCAGGGCGGCGGCGGCCCGCCGGTAGCGCTCACCGTGCCCGACACGGCCGGCGCCCACCCGGGCGCCGGCCACGCCCGAGGCGATCCGGGTCGCGCGGGCGACGGCCGCCCGGTTCGCCTCCGCCCGGGCGGCGAGCGACTCCAGGAGAGCCGCGTCGGCCGCCTCACCCTGCCGCTCCACGAGCCGCAGCAGCCGTACGGTCTGGTCCCGGACGGCATCCCACAACTCACCGGACCGCAGCAGGTCGTCGCTGGTGATCGCCTCCACCGCCCCGCCCCGGTCGGAGCGCACCCAGTCGCGCCCGGCCAGCAGGACGGGAACGCCGTCGCCGAAGGTCTCGTCGTCGTTGCGCACCAGCGGCCCGCCGGTGCCGCGGACCCAGCAGACCGCCGCCGTGCCGGTGAACGTGACGCCCGCGGCCGCCGCCTCCACCTGCCCGGCATACAGCACCCGGGCGTCGCGGGGTGGCTCCCGGTCGCCGCGGACCGCGGTGGCCAGCGCGGCCATTGTCAGATCGGCGGCCGCGGTGCCGTCCGGAGGCGCGGACAGCGCGCGGAGCCGCCCGCCCGGCAGGGGAACGGCCAGCAGCCGCCACACCCCGGTCCCGGCGACGTCCGGCACCAGCCCGCCGGCCGGGATCCGGGCGACGAAGTGCCGCCGCGAGCGTGTTCCCCCGGGCCGGGCGCGGACCAGGAAGAGGTCGCTCGGGGCGTCCAGGATCAGGTGTCCGCCGTTGTCAGTGACCGTCTCGGCCGTCATCCGGCACGCTCCTTCTCACTGGTCCCGCACCAGTCGCGCGTAGTGCCCGTCGACGGCGACGAGCTCGTCATGGGTGCCGCGCTCGACCTCCCGGCCGTTCTCCAGCACGACGATCAGGTCGCAGTCGCGGATCGTCGACAGCCGGTGCGCCACGATCAGGCAGGTGGCGCCGCGACGGCGCAGGTGGTGGTCGATGACCTGCTCGGTCTGGGCGTCTAGGGCGCTGGTCGCCTCGTCGAGGACCAGCACCCGCGGGCGCCGCACCAGAGCCCGGGCGATCTCCAGGCGCTGCCGCTGGCCGCCGGAGAAGTTCCGTCCGCTCTCCTCGACCGGAGCGCCCAGACCGCCGGGGCGGGACAGCACCGTGTCCAGCACCGCGGCGTCGGCGAGGGCGGCGACCACGTCCTCGTCCGGGATCGAGGTGTCCCAGAGCGTGATGTTCTCCCGGACGGTGCCCTCGAAGAGGACCTGCTCCTGGTCGACCATCGCCACGGTCGCCGCCCAGAGCTCCCGGTCGACCTGACCGCGTTCCCGGCCGTCGACGCTGATCCGCCCCGACCACGGCCGGTACAGGCCGGACACCAGCCGGCCCACGGTCGACTTGCCGCTGCCGGAGCGGCCCACCAGGGCCACCCGGGCGCCCGGCGGCAGGTCCAGGTCGAAGTCGCGCAGCAGCGGCTCGGCCAGCGGGTTGTAACCGAAGGTGAGCCCCTCGATGCGCAGGTGCCCCTCCAACGGGACCGGGTCGCCCGGCGGCTCCGAGGGCTCCGGCACCGGATAGCGTTCCACGTCGCGCAGCCGGCCCAGGTCGGCGGTCATCTCCTGCACCTGGGCGCCCACCGCGGTGAGCGCGGCGACCGGCCGGTTCATCGCCACCACCAGCGTCTGCATGCCGAGCACGACGCCGATGCTGAGGCTTCCCTCCAGGATGCGCGGCCCGCCGAGCCCGAGCAGGACCGCGGTGTTGAGGGTGGCGAGCAGCGCGGGAACGACGGAGAGGATGGCGGTGGGCCGCCCCAGCCGCTGCTGGTCGTTGATCACCGCCGCGGCCCGGGAGCTGAACTGCTGATAGCTGTGCTGCTCGGCGCCGCCCGCCTTGACCGTCTCGATCATCTGGATGGTGGTGTGCACCGTGCTGAACAGCTTGCTGCGCTCGGCCTGCAGGCTGGCGACCGCGGTCGTCCGCAACGCCGACACCCACCGCAGGGCGAGCATGTTCAGCCCGCACAGGGCGACCGAGATGACGCCCAGAAGCGGATCATAAAGACAGAGCAGGCCGCCGTACGCGATGACGAGCGCCACATCCACCAGGGTCAGGGTCAGGCGTCTGGTGACCACGTCGGCTACCACGTCGGTGCTGCGGATCCGCCGGGTCAGGTCGGCGGCCTGCCGCTGGTCGAAGAAGGTGGCCGGCAGGCGCATCAGCCGCTGGAAGAGCCGGGCCGCGCTACTGAGGGCCAGCGCGGTCTCGGCCCTGACCATCAGCCGTTCCTGCGCCAGCGCGGCGAGCAGCGTCACCAGCGCCGCACCCGCCATCACGGTGAGCAGCCCGGTGAGCGCCCCGCCGCCGCCGAGCAGCACGTGGTCGACGAAGATGCGGACCACGGCCGGCATGGTCAGGCCGACCACGGCGATCACCAGTCCGAGCAGCACGGCCTGGGCCGCCACCGCACGCATCCCCCGCCAGCGGGCGGCGAGGGCCGGCAGCGCCCGGAAACGGCTGCCACCGGGCCGGAACCGCTCCGGATCGGGAGTCAGCGTCAGCACCACGCCGGTGTAGCCCTCGTCGAACTCGGCCCAGCTCACCGGCCGCGGACCGGTCGCCGGATCGTTCACCCAGACCTTGCGGCCCATTCCCTCCAGCACCAGGAAGTGCTGGAACTTCCAGAACAGGATGGCCGGCAGCGGCACCGTGCCGAGGCGGTCGATCTCCATCTGGAAACCCTTGGCGGTCATCCCGTAGTGGCGGGCGCCCTTGAGGACGGTCGAGGCGGTCGAACCGTCGCGGCTCACCCCGCACCGTTCCCGCAGCTCCTCCAACGGCACGTGCAGGCCGTGGTGCGCCAGGACGATGCCGAGCGAGGCCGCCCCGCACTCCACCGCCTCCATCTGGATGACCGTCGGGGTGCGCACCCGGCGGCGGCGCGGCAGCCGGCTCTCCGGCCGGTCCAGGTCGATCAGCTTCTCACTCATCGGCCCAGCACCCAGTCCAGCGGCCGGTCCTGGCCCACCACGATCCGGCCGTCGACATCACTGATCGAGGTGAGCCGGAACGGCGGTGACGCCTTCGACCACAGCAGACCGGTGGGCGAGTCCGGGTCGGTGCGCAGCAGGACCACCACGCGTACCACGCTCCCGCCGTCCAGCAGCGGCCGCACGTCCCGGCCGGAGCCGAGGAACGCGCGCAACGACTCCTCGGTCTCCGGGAACGCGCCGACCGTGCCGACGGTGCCCTGCAGGGTGCCGAAGACCGTGGTCGAGACGGCGGCCACGTCGACGTGGACCGGTTGCCCGGCGGAGAGCATCGGCGCGGTCGCGGCCGGCACGAACAACACCGCCTGGAGAGCGTCGCCGGGCGCGTCCAGACGCTCCAGTTCGGCGACCCGGGCCCCGCGCTCGACCACCTGGCCCTCGGCGATCAGGAGGTTGACCACGTAGGCGTCCCAGGGCGCGGGCACCGTCACGATCCCGCCCGCCTCGTCCTGGACGCTGTATATCGGCGTGCCCTTGGACAGCGGCTGGTTCCGGTCGGCCCAGACCTTGACCACACGACCGGTCTCCGCCGCGTCGAAATCGGACACCCCGTGCGGGTGGATCAGCACCCCGCCGGCGGCGACCTCCCGGTCCAGGGTCGCCGTCGACGTCCAGGCGCCGGTGGCCAGGACGGTGACCACCAACGCGACGGTGAGCAGCCAACTCGGCACCGTGGTCAGCCGGGCCACCTGGTCCAGGCTCTCCGGCTGCTCCAGGTGACGCAGCGCCTGGCGGCGGAACATCATGGCCGGAGCCCGCCTTCGGCCAGGACCGAGCCCAGGGCGAAATCGGCCACCGCCGGCTCGGCCAGCGGATCGACGCCGGACAGTTCGGCGAACGCGGCCGAGTCGCCGGAGCCGAGCGCGCACGGCGCCAGCCCCATCGCGGTGGCCACCAGGTACATCAGCTCGGTGAGCACCCCGCAGTGCTTGAGAATCATCGGATAGCCGATCCCCTCGTACTTCCACATGAGCCGGCCGACCCGCGCGGTGATCACCAGCAGCACCTGCGGCGGGCCGGCCATCGCGGCGGCCGCACGGGCGTACCCCGCCATCCGCTCGGCGAGCGGTCCGGGCGGGGCCAGCGCGCGTAGCTGGTGTGCCGTCCCGTCGTAGTGGTACAGCCCCGGCGACAGACCCTGGCAGCTCAGGACGAGCGGATAGATCTCCAGCTCGTAGAGCCCGCCCCCGCCCGGGTAGGGGCGGTGCCCCACCTCCACACCGTCGTGCTCGCCGGCCGGGCGGGTGGCCTGCACCCGGTACAGGAACTCGGCGAGCCGGTCCAGGCCGATCGGGTGCGCGTCGTCGTGCGCGCGGATCGACCGCCGGGCGCGGATCACGTCGGTCAGGGCCGGCTCGGCGGCGGCGACCGCGTCCAGATCCGGTTCCGGCAGGTCGGTCACCGGCGCGTCCGGGAAGGTCCGGCGCAACGGCTCGGCGGCCAGCCGGTCCTGGAACCGGTAGGTGCCGCCGACCGGCAGCGAATGCCTGCCGACCCGGGACCGGTGATGCACCTCCAGCTCCGCCGGCGACCAGAAGACGCCGGGCGCCGTGGACACGCCGGGCTCCTCGATGATCCCGGCGCTGAGCAACTCGTCGACGACCCGGCCGGCCACCGCCGTGGACGCCCCGAGCACGGCGGCGGCCCGGTCGAGATCGCACCCCTGGGCCGCCGCGACGGCCAGCAGGCCCGCCACCCGGGGGTCCAGGCACCCGACGGCCACCGCGTGGGCCGGGCTGAGCGCGGACAGCGCCTCGCCGTCGGCGTCCAGCCGGGCCAGGCGGGACATCCGGTACCGCACGCCCGGCCGGTGCCGGGACGGCGGCGGCAGCACCGACGCGCCGAGCCCCTGCGGGTCGATCTCCAGCAGCGGCCGGCTGCCGGCGGACAGACGGCGGCGCAGCCAGGCGTGCGTGACCAGCCTCCGGAGCAGCACCTGAGCCCGCAGGATGCGGTTCTCGCCCTCGACCGCGGCGACCAGGTGCTGCACGGCGTCGTCGTCGAGCCATTCGTCGGCGAGCCGCAGCAGCATCGCCCGCCGGCCCAGACCGAGCCGTTCCATGTGCAACTGGAACCGGCCGTACTGGACGGTCATCGAGTCGTCGGCGCCGTTGGTCAGCGTGGTCCTGTCCCGGAACCGGTACTCCTCCCGCACCGGGAGCCGGCGCAGAGCGGCCGTTCCCGGTTCCGCGGGCACTGCGGTGATCGACGGCACGGACACCTCCGGACGGGTCAGAAGAAGACGCTCAACGGGTTGATCGAGTCCTCGCCGCCGGCGCGCGGCGCACGTCCGATGGCCGCCGGCACCTGCCAGAGCCGGCCCGGGCCCAGCCTGCGCCAGAAGTGCCGCAGTCCCGGCGCCACGACCCGGGCCACGGCCAGCTCCAGCTCCGGGCGGGACTGGTCGACCACGATCAGCTCCAGGCCCGCGGTCCGGGCCGTGTCCACAGCCGCGGCCACCGCGGCCGAGGTGTCCGCCGCGGTGGGCTCCGGGTGGCGTGCCGGCGTGGTCGGCTCCTGATCCGGATCCGGCGACAGCCACGGCTGGTCCTCGGTCCGTACCGTGGTCAGCCATCGCGCGGTGTCCGGTTCGGCGCCGCGGTAGCCGCCCGTCGCGCCCGCCACCGCCGCGGCCAGCGGAAGGAACTGGTTGAGTTCGCTCACCGCCCGGGTCAGCGCGACCGCGGCACTCGGATGCGCCCCGAAACCGACCAGCACCTCCCCGCCGCCGTCGCGTTCGCTGATCGCCGCGTAGACCGGGACCGGCAGGTCGGCGGTCAGGTCCAGGACCCACAGGCGCCGGCCGAGAGCGGTGCGGTAGTGCCGGCGCACGGCGTTGATCCACGGGTCGCCGGCGGCGTCCAGATCCACCCCCGGCAGGCGGGACCGGTGGTACCACCAGAGGGCGACCGCGTCCCGTTCGACCAGCTCGTAGAAGCCCTGCAGGATCGCCTCGCCGACGGTGTTGCCCGCGGCGCAGCCGTTGGAGTCGGCGGGTCCCAGACTCAGGCGGGCCGCGTCCGGATGCCCGTACCAGACGTAGGCGGCCGGAAGGTCGCACGGCCGGTCGTGGGTCAGCGACCAGCCGGTGGTCCACTCCAGCTCGGTGTCGTCGCCGACCGGCGCCGGCACGTGATGGAACCATCCGGCGTCCGGGTTGGTCAGGTCCCGCTCGGCGTACTGGCGGGCGGAGAAGTTCCGCAGCTCGGACATCGGCACGGCCCGGTCACGCCCGAGGGAACGGTAGGTGGCCCGCCGGGTGGGACGGTCGGCCCGCCACACCCCGCAGTACCGTTCGATCGCCTCGCCGATCGCGCTCACCCGGGCCTGCACCTCGGTGCGGCCCTTGCCGCCGCTGAGCCCGCGCAGGTTGCCGCGCAGCCGCTCCGGCCGGCGGGCCAGGGCGAAGTTGTGCCCGGCGGTGAAGCTGAACATCACCCCGCCGCCGTCGTCGCCGGTGGCCGAGAGCCGGGTCACCACACCGAGGTAGGGGCCCACCTGACGGTCCAGCAGCCGGAGGCTCTCCGCGGCGGACCGGGTCCGGCTGCCGGTCTCCGGGTCGGCGGAGAGCGGGTCGGGCTCCACCGTCACCCGGGGATCACCGCCGCCGAGCCGGGCGGGGTCCCCGCACGCCGGGCACTGCGGCAGCCGGACCAGCGGGTGCGTGCCGCCGCTCAGATCCCGGGTGTCCAGCGAGATCATGCGGCCGGTCACCCGCGGCGAGCGGCCCAGGACCGCCAGCACCGGCAGCTCGGCGGCGAGCAGGCCGGCCAGGACCGCGGTCGTCGCGTCTAGCGCCGCCCAGGCCGGGCTGGGCCGGTCGCGCTCGCCGCGCTGTTCGACGACGAAGTTGATGACCTCCTCGTTGTCCGTCCAGCGCCGCCGCAGGCACTCCCAGCAGCCGGTCTCACCGGGCCGCAGGTGCGGGCCGAGCAGCAGCACGTGCCCGTGCGGCCGGACCATCAGCCAGGGTCGGCCGGCGGCCAGGCAGGCGGTGTTGAGCCGGTCCAGCCGCGGGTCGATCATCGAGCCCGGGGCGACCACGATCAGCTCGTCGCCGGTCCTGCGCTCGGTGAGCAGTGTGCCCTGCTCGTCGAGGAGCTCCGGGGATCCGATCGGGAGGACCGTCACCGGTGGACCGAGGCCGCCGAGCCGGACGGCCAGATCGGCGACCGCCGGCGACCCGGCGTCGATCAGCAGCACCCGTCCGTCGCGCCGCCACTGCTCGGCCCGGTCCGGAGCCACGCCGCGGGCGTCCCAGGCGGCCGCCACCGGCCTCGGCGTCGCGCACGGATCGGCTGTCAGCAGGTTCAGCCCGTCGAGCCGGCGCAGCGCCCGGGCCAGAGCGGCGGCCGAGTGCCGGCCGACGAGCTCACCGACCACCTGACCGAGGGCGCGGCTGCCGTCGAGCATGCCGGCCAGCTCCGCCGCCACCGGATCCTCGATCATCACGTTGCGGGTCTCGCCGACCACCACCAGGTGGTCCTGGTACGGCTCGGCCAGGCGTATCGGCAGGTAGTCGTGGCGGAAACGGGGACGATGCATCGGTCTCACCTCGCAGCCGGGTCACGGCGATTCTTGGCGGACAGTCCCCGCCGGCTCCAGTGATGGCACCGATCCCTGCCGTACACCGGGCCCGGGTGACCGGATGGCCGAGCCACGCCGCCTCAGTCCGTCGCGGTGATCTCGGTGGCGGCGTCGGTCAGCCCGGCCACCGTGGCCGGCGCCCCGCTCGGAGGCACCTTCAGCAGGAACACCTCCACCCGGGAGACCGTGATGGTGTGGGCCCGCACCGCCTCGGTGCGCCCGGTGGCCAGCAGGTCCGGCGCGGGCGGGGCGAGGACCGCGTCGGCGCCGTCCTTCGTCGAGACGATGGTGTCGACCACGTTCAGGGTCAGGAACGCCACGATCCCGTCATCCGCCTTCGCCGCGCACGGCGCCCACTCCGAGGCGGTCAGCCGGCGGTCCACCTTCATGCCGGCGCCCTCCATCTGCTGGGTGTAGATGGACCAGCCGGCCGCGAGCTGGTCGTCGAGGACCGCGCTGCGTGCCAGGACCGTGGTGTCGGCGGGGCCGCCGATGCTGCGGGTGAAGACCTCGCCGGTGAGCGCGGTGCGCCGGGCGGCGTCCAGCATCTCGCCGGTGGGCCGCCCGGTCGCCCGGGTGAAGATCCCGGCGGCGGCCATCAGCGGGTCCGCGACCATCACGTGGTGACTGAGCTGCCATCGGCCGCCGTCCGCGCGGACGAAGTGGCTGACGTCCGCGCGGGGCCGGTCCTCGGAGTCGACGGCCAGCTTCGCGGCGGCGACGAAGCAGTCCGCGGGGTCCGCCACGGCGAACACCGGATCCTGATGCCGGAACCCCGGTGACACCCGCTGGCTGAGCCGGGCCCGTTTCACCGCGGCGAGGCTGTTCTGCAGGGCGGGACCGGTCTCCCAGACGGCCAATTTCTCGCCGTCACCGCTCTTCGACGCCGCCGAGTCGCCCTGGTCGAACTCGGCGAGCACCGCCGCCGGGTCGAACCCGGCGGCACTGGCCTGAGCCGCCTCCGGCCGGGACGCCGCCGGCTCCGTGGCCGGGCCCGCGCATCCGGCGACGGCCAGGAAGAAGGCGGCGGGTATCGCCATCCGCCCGAACCCGTCACGCCTGCGGCATGCCATAAAAGACCACCTGATCCTCATCGTGCCCGTGCGGCGCCGTCCGCCGTGTGCCCGAGTATCGGCGGGATTCCCGGCGGCGCCCGGCGCGCGGCACGGGACGGTGCCCCGGTGGCCGGCACCACGGCACCGATCGATGCCGTGGCGCCGGGGGGCCGCGGTCCGGTCCCGTGCCACCGGACCGCGCCGGGCCGGTGACCGGCCGACGATGGGGCCCACCCAAGCCCCGTGAGAGCGGAGAGACAGCACGATGGACCCGACAGAACGCGCACTCTTCATCACCGCGTACGGCCGGCTCGTCGCCGACGTGTGGTCCGACCCGGACCAGGAGCGCCTCCTCGCCGACGACCCGCACCGGCTGCTCGCCGAACACGACCTCGGCGTGCCGCCCGAGGTGCCGGTCGTGGTGGTCCGCGACGCGCAGGGCGCGGATCCCGACATCGGCGTGCAGGTGCAGGCCTGGCTGGACGCGGGCGCCGGCAGGACGTTCGTGCTCTACGTGCCGGCCCTGGACCCGGTCAGCGAACAGGAGCTCTCCGAGCACGAGCTGGACAGCGTGGTCGCCGGCATCGACCCGGCCGGCGCCTGCTGCTGCCCCTGTTGCTGCACCTGAACCCCGACTGTTGCATCGATCCGTACCGCGGCCGGGGCAGCACGGCAGGGTCCCGTGCCGTCGCCGCCGCAAGCCTTGCCCCGGCCGTCCGGGGGTTCCTAGCGTCGTGGTCACGCCACCGCCGCTTCCCGGCCCGGCATCGCGGCCCCACCGGTTCCACCGGGCCGTCACCCCATTCGCAGTAGCACCGGAAGGACGTGTGTCATGAGCACCGAGGAATCCGACTTCTCCGCATTCGACCGTGCCTATCAGGGCCTGCTCGCCAAGGCCTGGAGCGACGACGCGGCGCTCGCGGCGCTGCTCGCGGACCCGAAGCAGTTCGCGATCGAGGCCGGCCTGCCGGTCGACCCGGCCGCGACCGTGACCGTCGACCGCAGCCAGCCCGAGGAGCTTCTGACCCGCACCGAGATCCTCCAGGCGTTCCACGGCACCCCGGGGACGCACGTGCTGCGCGTCCCGGAGCACGCCCCGATCGACCTGAGCGAGCTGACCGACGAGGACCTCGAGCTGATCGCGGCCGGCAACAACGTCAACAACAACCTCTACCAGTCGAAGTAGCGGCCGGGGGGGGGGGGGTGCCCGCCCCGCCCACCCCACCGCGTGGGGAGGACACCCGTGCCGACAAGCGTGAACGATCATCCGACCCGGCCCGGATCCTTCCGTGCGGCGCCGGCCGAGCAGACCTGGGAACGGATCCGGCCGCTGCTGCCGGTGTTCGGGATCACCCGGGTCGCCGACATCACCGGCCTGGACGAGGTCGGGTTGCCGGTGCACGTCGCGTACCGGCCCACCGGACGGTGCCTGGCGGTCACCGTGGGCACGGGACTGACCGCGGTCCAGTCCCGGGTGGCCGCGACGATGGAGAGCATCGAGGGCTGGCATGCCGAGAATCCCCGGCTCGGGGTGGCCGTACGAGCGCCGGCGGATGACCTTGATCTTGGCTACGACCCGCGCGCCCTGCACCTGGCCCCACGGTCCCCGCTCACCGGCCGGACCGTGCTCGACTGGATCGCCGGCCGAGGCCTGCTGACCGGGCGCACCCACCTCGCCCCGTACGACCTGGTGTACCTCGACTTCACCGTCCCGCCCGGCGGCAACTGGGGCCCGTCGTCGCCCAACGACGTTCTCTTCACCCCCACCAGCAGCGGGCTGGCCACCGGCAACACCCCGGCGGAGGCGACCCTGCACGCGCTTCTCGAACTCGTCGAGCGGGAGTGCATGACCCCGTACGCGGTCTCCGCCCTCGCCGACCGCCGGTACGTCGACCCGGACACCTGCACCGACCCGTCGACCGTCGCCGTGCTCGACGCGATCCGCGGCTCCTCGTCCTGGGTGGAGGTGGTGGATCTGACCGGTCCCACCGGCCTGCCCTGTTACGGCGCGTCCCTATGGGACAGCTCCATCCCCATGGTCTTCGGCGGTTTCGGATGTCACGTGGACCCCGGCCGGGCGGTCGGCCGGGCGCTGGCCGAGGCCGCCCAGTCCCGGCTGGTCACCGTGGGCGGGGCCCGGGACGACATCGCCGGCGAGGTCTACCTGCCGGCCGACCCCGGTGCCGAGCCGCCGCCGGCCGTCGATCTGCCCCGCCTGCCGATCCGTCCGCCGGACCCGGTGGTGTCGGCCCTCGGCCAGGATCTGGAGGCGCTCGTGCAGCTGGTCGCCGGCCGTATCCGGGACTACACCGGCCATGAGCCGTTCGTCGTCGACCTGACCCACGACGACCTCGGCATCCCGGTCAGCCGGGTGATCGCCCCCGGCCTGCGCCTGGTGGACGACGCCGCCCTCTCCCTGCGCCCGGGAGCCGGCGATGCCTGACGTCCTCTTCCTCGGCCCCAGCCTGCCCGCGGCCGAAGCGGCGCGACTGCTTCCCGGCGTCCGGATCATGCCGCCGGTCGGGCACGGTGATCTGCTCCGTCTCGACGCCTGCGCCGGGGACCGGATCCTGATCGTCGACGGATTCTTCATGCACCGCCCGCCGGTCCGGCACCGGGAGATCCTGTTCCTGCTCGAACGCGGCGTCGTCGTCGCCGGCAGCAGCAGCATGGGCGCCCTGCGCGCCGCCGAGCTGTGGCAGTACGGGATGCGCGGCGTGGGCGACGTGTTCGCGCTGTACCGGGACGGCGTCGTGACCGGCGACCACGAGGTCGCCGTGGTGCACGGTCTCGGCGAAGACGGGTACCGGCAGCTCAGTGAGCCGCTGGTCAACATCCGGATCGCGGTCCGCCGGGCGGTCCGGGCCGGTGTGATCGGCCCGGACGAGGGCGCCGAGATCCTGGACATCGCCGCGGGCATCCCGTTCCGGCTGCTGACCTGGCGTTCCCTGGCGCTGCGTGCCGAGGGCGCCGCCATGGACCGGCTGCGGCACTGGCTGCGGGACAATCCGGTCGACGCGAAGGCCGACGACGCCCGGCGGTTGCTGCGGGCCGCCGCGGCCGGGGACCCCGCGCTCCGCCCGGCCGGACCCGGCGACGAGCCGATCCGGCACGTGCACACCACCTATCTGGAAGGCTGGCGGTCCCGTTACGAGGGTGCGGGCGGGGTCACCGAGCGGGAACTGCTGGTGGCGCTGCGCGTGCTGCACCCGGAGTTCGCCCGCCTGCATCGGGCCCGGGTGCTGGCCGGCTTCAGCGGCGCCGACCCCCGCGATCCCGGCCTGGAACGGCTGGCCCTGCTGGCCGCCGACCGGCTCGGGCGCGGCGCGCCGGTCCCGGACGGCTCCTGGCTCACCGCCGCCGAGGCGGATCTGCCGGCCCCGGAGGCGACGCTGCGACTGCTGGTCCGCAGCCTCGGAGCGGCCGAGACCCGGCAGATCTCGGTGTCGATGATCCCGCCCGAACTGCGGCGGCCCGACGTGCTCGACACCGCTCGCCACGCCGTCGTGACCGCGAAGGCGATCCAGGTGAACCTGTCCCGCCGGCAGGGCCGTCCGGCCCGGTTCCGCACGGAGGTCATCGATGCCGTGCTGGCCAACGCGTGGGGCTGCGACCCGGCCGGACTGACCGCCGCCGCCTGGGACCGCGGCTTCCGTGACCTGGAGCAACTCCGCGAACTCGCCGGATTCCTCATCGGCTACCTGAGGGTGCACCGCTCGCCCTGGGCTGCCCCGACTCTCGAGGTGGTACATCAGTGACCAGCAGCCCGAACGCCGCCCTCATCTATCCGCCGCTGACCGACCCGACGTCCGGGTACCACTCGCTGAACTACCTCGACTCGTACGCCCGGTCGGTGGGGCACCGGCCGGCGACCGTCATCGACGCCAACATCGAGGCCTTCCACCACTCCTACACCCCGTCCGCGCTGGCCTGGCTCGACCAGGCGCTCAGCCAGGCGCGGACCACCACCGACCTCACCGAACGAGCTCACCTGCTGCAGGTCGGCACCCCCGATCCGGAGATGATCCGCGACGCGGTCGCCACCCTGCAGGACCCGGTGCGCTTCTACGACCTGGACGCCTACCACCGGGCGGTCGACGGGGTCTCGGCCTGGATGAACTGCCTCGGAGCCACCGGCTATCCGGGCCAGTTCCAGAACGGTTTCCAGCTCAACGCGCCCCGCGAGGTGGAGATCGGGTCGCTGAAGGCGCTGACCGACCCGGCGGTGCTGTCCCGGCTGAGCCGGCCCTTCACGCCGTACTACCAGGAGTCGCTGCTGCCCCGGCTGCGCGACGGCGGCTTCGACCTGGTCGGGATCAGCATCACCTACCAATGGCAGTTGCCGTTCGCGCTCTGGCTGGCCCGCCTCGTCCGTGCGGCGCTGCCAGGCGTCTTCCTGGTCGCCGGCGGGACCGAGGTCTCCGACTGCTTCAAGAACCTGCGCGAGCCCCGGCGGCTCTTCGAGCTGTTCACCGACTTCGACGCGCTCGTGGTGGGCGAGGGCGAGTCGGCGTACACCGAGATCCTCGACGCCCTCGGCGCCGGCGCCCTGCCCACCAACCATCCCAACGTGCGGCTTCATCCCCGGCACGGCGCGGTCCGCGCGCTGCCGATGCTGCGGTACGAGAAACTCGGCGACCTGCCCACCCCGGATTTCAGCAACCTGCCGTGGGACAAGTACCTGAGCCCGACCCGGTTCGTGTACTACTCGCCGACCCGTGGCTGCTACTGGAACAAGTGCACCTTCTGCGACTACGGCCTGAACACCGACGGGCCGACCAGCCCTTGGCGGCAGGACACCGTGGACCGGATGATCCGCGACGTCGAGGCGCTCGCGGAGTTCGCCCCGTTCGTCTACTTCTCGGTGGACGTGCTGGCGCCGGCGGCGATCCTGCGCTTCGCCGAGAAGGTGGTCGAACGCGGCATCGACGTCCGCTGGGGCGCCGAGATCCGGCTGGAGAAGTACTGGTCGGACGAACGCTGCGAGTTGCTGAAGCGGGCCGGCTGCACGGCGATCTCGGTCGGGTTCGAGTCCGGCAACCAGCGGATCCTCGACCTGATCGACAAGGGCACCAAACCCGCGCAGGTACGCCAGACGATGGCCTCGATGAACCGGGCCGGCATCGGCGTACAGATCATGGGCTTCACCGGGTTTCCCACCGAGACCCTGGAGGAGGCTCGGGACTCGGTCGGCTTCCTGCGCGACAACCGGGATCTGTGGACCTTCGGCGGGCTCGGCGAGTTCGTCCTCACCCCGGGCGCCATCGTGGCCAAGCAGCCGGACCGGTTCGGGATCAGCGGCATCCGGCCGTTCGAGGGCGCCGACATCAACCGGACCCTGCTGTTCGACGAGCCGATCAGCCAGCGGGTCCGCGACGAGGTGATGGCCGACAAACTCAGCCTCTACATGGGGGAGTACCCGCGGCCCTGGGTGAGCAGCACCGACACCCCGCACACCTTCTTCTACCACGACCGGTACGGCACCGCGGTCCGTGACCTGCTGGAACGGAGCGTGCGGCGTGGCCCGGAGGACGAGGAACGCCAGTTCGTGCTCGACGGCGAGGTGCTGACCGATCCGGATCCGGCGGTGCTGCGGCGTCTCGCCGAGATCCAGCGGGCCAACCCGGACGAGCCCGGCGACCGGGTGGCGTTCCGCCGCGCCGACGGGCGGGTGATGCTCCTGCCCCGGCGTACGTGCGCGTTCCTGAAGATCTTCGCCCGGCCGGCGAGTCTGGCGGACGCGCGCCGGCGGGCGTGGATGCTCCCGGCCGACGCCGCCGACCGGATCTGGGACTTCCTGATCGCCCGCCGCGTGATCCGACGGGTGCCGGCCACCGCCGCGCGCTGGGAGAGCGACCGGAAACATACGTACAACGCACCCATGCCTGGGCGCGCTCCCGCGTGACAGTGTCTGCGGTGTCAGCCAAGACACGGCGGGGCCATCCGGCCCGGGGGAGGCACCAACCATGAACGGCAAGAGGAAATCACGCGGTTTCAAGGTCAGGCTGCGGCTGGCCGCCGTACTCGCGGTCGCCGCGGGATTCGTGGCCGGCGCGGCGTCGCTGAGTGCCCCCGCGCACGCGGGGGACGACGGCACCGGCTGCTGCATCCACCTTCCCCACCAGCCCAACTGACCAGGCCGGACCGGCCGTCGCCGGCCGCGATCGGCGCATCGGCGGCCGGCGATGGACAGCCACGTCCCGTGACCAATAAGCTACCCGCTGATGCCGACCTTCTGCGGACGCGCCGCCCTGCTCTCGCGGATCGGCGACGTCCTGTCCCAGAGCCGGCAGTCCCAGGGCGGAAGCCTCTTCCTGCGCGGTGAGAGCGGGTCCGGCCGGTCGCGGTTGCTGGCCGAGGTGGGCCGGCTCGCCCGCTCCGACATGGTCGTGCTCCGCGGCCGGGCCAGCGGGATCACGCCGACCACGCCGTTCCGCCCGCTGGCCGAGGCGCTGCTGCAGTTCACCCGGTCGGCCGGGGCCCGGGCCGCCGACAGCCTCGGCCCCTACCGGCTGGTCCTCGGCCGGCTCATCCCCGAGTGGCGGGAACCGGACACCGGTCCCGAGGAGCAGTCGCTGATCGTCCTCGCCGAGGGTGTTCTGCGGCTGCTCGTGCTGGCCGGACGGGAGCGGGGCTGTCTGCTGCTGCTCGACGACCTGCACGACGCGGACGCCGAGACACTGACGATCGTCGAGTACCTCGCGGACAACCTGGCCGATCAACCGGTCGCGATGGTGGCCGCGCTGCTGGACCGGGAGGGCACCGCGCTCGACGTGGCGAGGTCGGCCGCCCAGCGGGGCGTGGCCGATCTGGCCTGGCTGCCCTGCCTGACCCGCGACGAGCTGCGCGACTTCGTCGCGGCCCGCCTGGACTGCCCCACCGCCCGGGTCGGCGACGACCTGCTCGACCTGATCTGGCAGCCCAGCGCCGGAAACCCCGCGCTGGCCGGGGAACTGCTGGAGGGGCTGGTCGACACCGGCCAGCTCGCCGCCCGGCCGGACGGCTGGGAGCTGACCGGCCGTCCGCAGGCCTACGTGCCGGGATCGCTGTCCCGCCGCCTGGCGCGCCGCCTGGAGACCTGCCCGCCGGACATGCGGCGGCTCCTGCCCGCCGCCGCCGTGTTCGGCGAGCGGTTCCCGCTCGCCGCGCTGCGGACGATGACCGGGCTCGGCGACCACGACCTGACCCCACTGCTGCACCACGGGCTCGCCGCCGAGCTGGTCGGGCCGGTCGCCGACGCACCCGGGTGGTACGCGTTCCGGCATCCGGTCACCGCGGAGGCGCTGCTGGAGTCGTGCCCGGCCGGCGACAGCGCGGACCTGGCCCGGCAGGCCGCCGACGCGGTGGAGAAGCTCCATCCCGGGCTGCCCGGCACGCTCTGCCAGCTCGTGGCGAGGCTGCGGCGGCAGGCCGGCGACCACGACGGCGCCGGGCGCCACCTGATCGAGGCCGCTCACCGGGCGCTGGCCGACGGCGCCGCGGCCTCCGCCGTCGACCTGCTCGAACAGGCCGCCGCGCTGGCGGTGGACCCGGCCCTGCAGGCGGACGCGAGCGAGCGTCTGGTGCAGGCGCTCGTCGAGGCCGGGCGGATCGACCGGGCCATGCGGATGATGTCGGACCTCGACGGCCTCGGCGGCGGACTGAGCCGCCAGCGCCTGGCCGGCCTGCACACCCGGCTGGCCTGGGCGGCCGTCTTCGCCGCCCGGACGGCCGACGGGCTGGCCCAGGTCGCCGCGGCCCGGCGGCAGCTCGGCGCGGACGCCACACCGGCGGAGACCGCGGCCATCGACGTGGTGGCCGCCCACCTGATCATCGAGTTGCCGGGGCCGGAACAGGTCGACAAGGCCGAGGCCCTGGCGCGGCAGGCGGCCTCCGTCGGTGAGCGTCACGACCTTCCGGTGGTGGCCTGCCAGGCGTGGCAACTGCTGGGCATGCTCGTCCGGCAGCGCAACGCCGACGAGGCGACCGCCTGCCTGGAACACTCCCGGGAACTCGCGGTGCGGCACGGCCTGCGGCTCTGGGAGGTCCACGCCCTGGTCCGTCTCGGCAACGACGACGCGGCGCGGGACGGCAGCCTGCGGCGGCTCCGCCAGGTCCGCCGGGACGCCTGGTCGATCGGCGCGGTGACCGCGGCCCACCAGGCCGAGTCGAGCATCGCCCTGCAGGTCGCTCTGCAGGGCAGATACGCCGAGGCCGACGAGATCATCGCGCAGACGCTTCCGGCCACCACCCGGCTGGACCTGGTGGAGACCGCCGCGCACCTGTGGCAGACCAGCGCCATCGTCGCCGCCCACCAGGGCCAGCGCCGGGAGATGGAGAACCGGCTCGCGGAGCTGCGGCGCTACCGGGAGGACGCGCCCTGGGCGGACGCGAAGGTGTTTGGTCTGGCCCGGGTGTTCTGTTCGCTGCTGGAGGAGGACCGGCCCCGCGCCGCCGCCGAGATGCGCAGCGCGTTGCGAGCCGACGGCGGCAACCCGGCGCTGTCCCCGATCAACGGCCGGGCCGGGCTGGACCTGCTGCTGCGGGCCGTCGCCGGTGACCTCGACGATCCGGCGGTCCTCGACGACGGCTCGGACGGGGTCCGCCGGCTGCGGTGGAACCGGCAGTTCGCCGAGATGGCCCGGGCGGTGCTGCTCGGGCGGCGCGGCGATCACGCCGGCGCGCAGGCCGCGGCGGACACCGCGATGAGGTCCGCCGAGCCGTACCCGCTGGCCGCTCATCTGGTGTTGCGGCTGGCGTCGGAGGCGGCGCTCGCGGACGGGTGGGGCGACCCGGTCGGCTGGCTGCGCCGCGCGGAGGAGTATTTCCACGAGGTGGAGCACGCCCCGGTCGCCAGGGCGTGCCGTGCGCTGCTGCGCCAGGCCGGTGTCGCGGTGGGCCAGCGGCGTGACGGGGTGGGCAACATCCCCGCCGCGTTACGGGCGCTCGGCGTCACCGTCCGCGAGTACGAGGTGCTCGATCTGGTCGCCGCCCGCCTCGGCAACCAGGAGATCGCCGGCCGGCTGCACCTCTCGCCACGGACGGTCGAGAAGCACGTGGCTCGGCTGATGGCGAAGACCGACCGCTCCGACCGGGCCTCCCTGCGGGAACTGGCCCGCACTCTGCGCGCCGAGTGACCGGCCGGGTCACCAGCCCCGGGCCCACCACTGGTCGAGGTGGGGACGCTCCGCGCCGAGCGTCGAGTCCTTCCCGTGGCCGGGATAGAACCACGTGTCGTCGCCGAACCGGGAGAACACCTTGTCCACCAGGTCGGTCATGATCCGCCGGTGGTCCTCGGGACGGGTCGTCCTCCCGTGGCCGCCGGGGAAGAGACTGTCCCCGGTGAAGAGGTGCGCGCCCCGGCAGGCCAGCACGATCGAGCCGGGTGTGTGACCCGCGACGTGGATCACCTCGAGGGTGTGCCCGCCCACGTCGATCATGTCGCCGTCGTGCAGCGCCCGGGTCACCACCGGGATCTCCGCCGCGTCGTCGGCGTGCGCCAACGACTGCGCCCCGGTGGCCTGCACCACCTCGGCCAGCGCCTGCCAGTGGTCGCCGTGCCGGTGGGTGGTCACCACCGTGCGCAGCCCGCCGGCCCCGATCAGGTCGAGCAGCGTGCCGGCGTCGTTGGCCGCGTCGATCAGCAGTTGTTCCCCGCCGGCGCTCAACAGATAGGCGTTGTTGTCCATCGGGCCGACCGAGACCTTGCGCAGCGTCAGGCCGCCACCCAGGTCACGGACCGCGGCCGGGCCGCCGGCCGTCACGTCTCCGGTGTAGTCGGCGCTCATCTCCACCTCGCGGGCTGGGGTAGCTCGCCGTCCGGCGAGACGGTCAGGTCGGCGCCGTCGGCCCGGCCGATCAGCCAGGCCGCGATCGACCGGGTCGGCCCGCCGACGACCGGGCCCTCACCCGGGCCGATCACCAGCGGATGCTCGAGACCGAACGGGCGCAGCACCATGTCGGGCGAACCGGCCGGCGGATCGGTCACGATCGCGCGCAGCAGCCGCAGGGCGAACGCCTCGGGCCAGTCGTCGGGCGTGTAGCCGCGGCCGAGGTCGACGCGGTGCACCTCGATCTCGCAGAGCCGCAGCCAGGGCACCGCCGCCGCGGACCGGGCCAGCGGCAACCGCACCGCCCAGGCGGTCTCCGGCATCGCGGCGGCCGCGTCGGCGAACCGGTCGTGCGCCTGCCGCAGGTCGGCGAGCTGCTCGGCCAGCGGGCGGCCGGCCCCCGCCTCGATGCCGGCCGCGCGGGCTTCCGGTGACGCGTACGCCGGGGTCTCCACCCCGGTCCGCGCCCAGGTCAGCAGGTTGGTCAGGGCGTCAGCGTTGCGCGCCAGATGGGTCAGCACGTGCCCGGTGGTCCAGCCCGGCAGCAGTGACGGCAGGCCCATCTCAGCGTCGGTCAGCGACTCCACGGCCCCGAGCAGCGCGGCGGTGGCGTCCTCCACGTCGGTCATCAACACCAGCGGATCGATCGTCACGCAACGACACTATCCGGTGCCGCAAGCGTCGCCGGGGAATTCGCTTTCGCCTTCGGCGGCCACAGTCGTACCGTCGTTGCCAGACGCGACGATCTATCAACCCGCGGAGGAGGTGAGGACCGTGCGTTTCGCTGTTGCCGCGTTCCTTCACCCGGGGGCCTTCGCCTGATTCGCAGGCCGTGCCGTCCCCCTGAGACCGTAAAGGGTTCCCATGTCGTACGACCTGTCCCAGCTGGGCTGGGACGACCACTTCGCATCTTCGTACCACCGCTTCGACCGGGCCGACGCCACGCCCGGCCGGGTGCTCCGTGCCGACCGTGGCGTCTGCACCGTGCTGACCGCCACCGGCGTGACCAGGGCCAGTCTCGGCGGCTCCGTCATGATCGACGCAGCCCGCGACCCCTCCCTGCTGCCCTGCTCCGGTGACTGGGTGGTGCTGCGTACCTGGCTCGATCGGCGGACCACGCTGGAGCACGTCCTGCCACGGCGGACCGCGCTCATCCGGCGGACCGCCGACAAGGACTCGTCCGGCCAGGTGCTCGCCGCCAACATGGACACCGTCGCCGTCGTCGAGCCGATCCATCCCGAACCCGACGACGCGCGGGTCGAGCGGCTGCTCGCTCTCGCCTGGGAGTCGGGCGCCGACCCACTTCTCGTGCTCACCAAGAGCGACACCACCCGCGACCCCGGCGCGATCGCCCGCCAGCTCGGCGAGCTGGCGCCCGGCGTCCCCGTCCTCCCGGTCAGCGTCCAGCGCGGCGACGGCGTCGGCGAGCTGCGCCGGTACGTCGCCCCCGGCCGGACCCTGGCACTGCTCGGCCGGTCCGGCGCCGGCAAGTCGACCCTGGCCAACGCCCTGGCCGGCGCGACCGTCATGCCGGTCCAGGCGATCCGCGACGCCGACGGCAAGGGCCGCCACACCACCGCCTACCGCAACCTGGTCGTCCTCGACGGCGGTGGGGCCGTCATCGACACCCCGGGCATCCGCGGCGTCGGCCTGCTGGACACCGAGGGCGGCCTGGAACGCGCCTTCGCCGACGTCATCGACCTCGCCGGCCGCTGCCGCTTCGACGACTGCGGTCACGACACCGAGCCCGGCTGCGCCGTCCAGGGGGCCCTCGCCGACGGCTCGCTGCAGCCGCGCCGTCTCGCCAACTGGCGCAAGCTGCGCCGCGAGGTCGAGGTGGAGAGCGGCCGCCGCTCCGCCCGCCTGGCCCGCCCGCGGCGAGCCCCCGCGCCTCCGAGCCCGCGCCGCCGTTGACCCTCACCCCGATTTCGGGGTACGAGCCACGCGGGCTCCGGTGCCACCGCGGCGGGGCGCCCGGCCCACTCCCGGCGGCCCCGCGGCCGAGGTCGCGGGTTTCCGCGAGCTACTCGGCGGCCCCGCGGCCGCCGGGAGGCCCTCGTGGCCGACGGCTGTCCGGCGGGCGCCCACGGCCGGCCGTGGGCGCGTACCCCCGTCGGTCCGGATCGCGGGGACGATGAGCCGGGCAAACCGGGACGCGCGGATGAACCGCGGGTTTCCTGGTTGTGAAGGCGCGTCTATGGGCGAGCCGGTGGCAGGTGGCCTGTGAGCCGGGAAAAGAGGCTCTGGCACAATGCGGCGGTGCGTTCGGCAGATGAGATAACCGGGGACCAGGCGGCGGAGACCGCGGGGCGGACGGCGGTGACCGCAGAGCCTGCGGAGACCGCGACGAGTACCGGGAAAGCGGGGGACACCACGGGGGAGAATCCTGTGGTGGAACGGGTGCGGTGGAAACGGGCCGACCTGTGGGTCCTGCTGGGCTTCGTGGTCATGGCCGTGTGGGTGACGAGCCGGTTGTGGCTCGACCCGAACGGACGCGTGCTCGCCGGCAACGACGACGACCACGGCATCTTCCTCTTCATGCTGGCGCACGCGGAGCGGGTGGTCTTCGACGGCGCGTCGCTGCTCTACGAGAACCGGTTCAACGTTCCGGTCGGCGTGAACATGATGGCGAACACGTCCATCCTCGCCCTGGCGATCCCGCTGGCACCGATCACGCACTTCTTCGGCGGCGGCGTGACCGTCGTGCTGCTGATCACTTTCGGCCTCGGCGGTACGGCGTTCGCCTGGTACTGGGTGCTCTCCCGCCATCTGGGGCGTACCCGGCTGGCCGCCGGCATCGGCGCCGCCTTCTGCGGGTTCGGGCCGGCCATGATCTCGCACGCGAACGGGCACGTGAACTTCGTCAGCAACTATGTGCTGCCGTTCATCGTCTGGCAGGTGCTGCGGCTGCGTGAGCCGGGCCGGGTCGTGCGGGGCGGGGTGATCCTCGGCCTGCTGATCGTGCTCCAGATCTTCATCAACGAGGAGGCGCTGCTCTTCGTCGCGATGACGCTGGGCATCTTCGCGGTGTCCTACGCGCTGATGGCCCGGGACGAGGCCCGCCGGGTGTGGAAGCACTTCACCGCCGGGCTGGCGGTGGCCGCGGCCACCTCCGGGGTACTGACGGCCTACCCGCTGTGGATCCAGTTCATGGGTAAGGGCAGCTACCACGGGCAGCCGTTCGAGCCGTCCAAGATCGTCACCGATCTGGCCTCGCTGCCCGCCTTCGCGCGGCTGTCGCTGGCCGGGATCACCAAGGTCACCGAGGTGCTGAGTCTCAGCGAGACCGAGGACAACACGTTCTACGGCCCGTTCGGCCTGTTGATGATCGTGGTGTCGATCATGATGCTGTGGCGGTCGCCGGCGATGCGGGCGACCGCGATCGCGGGCATCGCGATGCTGGTCGTCTCGATGGGTCCGGAACTGCGGCTGGTCGGGGTCAAGACCGATGTCCCGCTGCCGTTCGCGCTGATCGCCCACCTCCCGGTGATCGACCTGGTGAGTGTGACCCGGTTCGCGATGGTGCCGTCCATGGTGGCGGGCGTCCTGCTGGCGTTCGCGATCGACCGGATCGGCTCCTACCCCACGAAGACCCGTAAGCGCTTCTGGATCGGCATGACGCTCGCGCTGGTGCCGCTGTTCCCGCTGCCGTTGCCGGTGGTGTCGGGCGCCCCGCAGCCGGAGTTCCTGACCAAGGGCATCTGGCGGCAGTACGTGCCGGAGGGCCGCACCCTGGTCACCGTCCCGCTGCCGGACGTGACGAGCGGCCGGACCGGCCAGCGCTGGGCGGCTCTCAACAACCTCGACTACGCGACGCCCCGCGGCTACTTCATGGGTCCGGCGAACGCCCGCAAGGGCGACAACACCGGCTCCTGGTCGGCCGCCCCCCGCTACACCTCGCGGATGTTCCGCACCCTCGGTGACACCGGCAACATGCCCATGCTGACCGAGGAGAACCTGGAGAAGATCCGTAAGGACTTCAGGTACTGGCGGACCGCGGTCGTGGTGCTGGTCCCGAAGACCAAGCACGGCAACAAGATGCGTACGGTGCTGGTGAGCGCCCTGGGCAAGCCGCAGCTGGTCGGAGGCGTCGAGATCTGGCAGGTTCCCTCGGAGGGGTGACGGGAATGTTGGCCACGGGCGGCGCGCTGAAGATGAGCCGACGGAAAAATGTCATACCCCGTCGTTAGAGTGTCTGCTCGACTTCAAACACCTGTACGGAGAGGCTGGCCGTGGCCGACCGACTGACTATCCGTGGCGCTCGCGAGCACAATCTGCGCGACGTCAACCTGGACCTGCCCCGCGACGCCATGATCGTTTTCACCGGCCTCTCCGGTTCCGGCAAGTCCAGCCTGGCCTTCGACACGATCTTCGCCGAAGGCCAGCGGCGCTACGTGGAGTCCCTGTCGTCGTACGCGCGACAGTTCCTCGGGCAGATGGACAAACCCGACGTCGACTTCATCGAGGGTCTCTCTCCGGCCGTCTCCATCGACCAGAAGTCGACGAACCGCAACCCGCGCTCGACGGTCGGCACGATCACGGAGGTCTACGACTACCTGCGCCTGCTCTTCGCCCGGACCGGGATCCCGCACTGCCCGGTCTGCAAGGAGCGCATCAGCAGGCAGACTCCGCAGCAGATCGTCGACCGGGTTCTGGCGATGCCCGAGGGCACCCGCTTCATGGTGCTCGCCCCGGTCGTCCGCGGCCGCAAGGGGGAATACGTCGACCTCTTCGCCGAGCTCCAGGCGAAGGGCTACGCGCGCGCCCGGGTCAACGGTGTGGTGCACCCGCTCACCGAGCCGCCGAAGCTGAAGAAGCAGGAGAAGCACACCATCGAGGTGGTGATCGACCGGCTCAGCGTGAAGGCGAGCAGCAAGCAGCGCCTCACCGACTCGGTCGAGGCGGCGCTCGGGCTGGCCGGCGGCATCGTCCTGCTCGACTTCGTCGACCTGGCCGAGGACGACCCGGAGCGGGAGCGCCGCTTCTCCGAGCACCTGGCCTGCCCCAACGACCACCCGCTCGCCATCGAGGACCTGGAACCCCGGGTCTTCTCCTTCAACGCGCCGTACGGCGCCTGTCCCGAGTGCTCCGGCCTCGGGACGAAGAAGGAGGTCGACCCCGAGCTGATCATCCCGGACGAGGAGAAGAGCCTCCGCGAGGGCGCGATCCAGCCGTGGGCCGGCGGCACCACCCAGGAATACTTCCTGCGCCTGCTGGAGGCGCTCGCCGAGGCGGAGAGCTTCACCCTCGACACGCCCTGGCGGCAGCTGCCCTCCCGCGCGCAGAAGACGATCCTGTACGGCTCCGACGACCAGGTCCACGTGCGGTACCGGAACAAGTACGGCCGCGAGCGCTCCTACTACACCGGCTTCGAGGGCGTGGTGCAGTGGATCGAGCGCCGGCACAGTGACACCGAGAGCGACTGGTCGCGCGACAAGTACGAGGGCTACATGCGCGACGTGCCCTGCTCGGTCTGCGGCGGGGCCCGGCTGAAGCCCGAGGTCCTGGCCGTGACCGTGGCCGGCAAGAACATCGCCGAGGTGTGCAACCTCTCCGTCGGCGAGTGTGCCGGCCTGCTGTCCGGGCTGGAACTCGACGACCGGCAGAAGATGATCGCCGAGCGGGTCCTCAAGGAGATCAACGCCCGGCTGCGGTTCCTGGTCGACGTGGGCCTCGACTACCTGTCGCTGGACCGCGGGGCCGGCACCCTGTCCGGCGGTGAGGCGCAGCGCATCCGGCTCGCCACCCAGATCGGCTCCGGCCTGGTGGGCGTGCTCTACGTGCTCGACGAGCCGTCGATCGGCCTGCACCAGCGTGACAACCACCGGCTGATCGAGACCCTGGTGCGGCTGCGCAACCTGGGCAACACGCTGATCGTGGTCGAGCACGACGAGGACACCATCCGCATGGCGGACTGGATCGTCGACATCGGGCCGGGCGCCGGCGAGCACGGCGGCCACATCGTGCACTCCGGGACGGTCGAGGGGCTCCTGGCGAACGAGCAGTCGCCGACCGGGGCCTACCTGTCCGGGCGGAAATCGATCCCGTTGCCGGCCACCCGGCGGCCGCAGACCGAGGGCCGCGAGGTGGTGGTGCACGGGGCGCGCGAGCACAACCTGCGCAACCTCACCGTGCCGTTCCCGCTGGGCCAGTTCATCGCGGTCACCGGGGTCAGCGGGTCGGGCAAGTCGACGCTGGTCAACGACATCCTGCACACCGTCATGGCGAACCAGATCAACGGCGCCCGGCAGGTGCCCGGCCGGCACACCAAGGTGACCGGGCTGGAGCACGTGGACAAGGTCGTCGGTGTCGACCAGTCGCCCATCGGGCGGACCCCGCGGTCCAACCCGGCCACCTACACGGGTGTCTTCGACCACGTCCGCAAGCTGTTCGCCGAGACCACCGAGGCAAAGGTCCGGGGTTACGGCCCCGGCCGGTTCTCCTTCAACGTCAAGGGCGGCCGCTGCGAGAACTGCTCGGGCGACGGCACCATCAAGATCGAGATGAACTTCCTGCCGGACGTGTACGTCCCGTGCGAGGTGTGCAAGGGCGCCCGGTACAACCGGGAGACCCTGGAGGTGCACTACAAGGGGAAGACCATCTCCGAGGTGCTGAACATGTCGATCGAGGAGGGCGCGGAGTTCTTCTCGGCGCTCCCGGCCATTCACCGCCACCTGCGGACCCTGGTCGACGTGGGCCTGGGCTACGTGCGTCTGGGCCAGCCGGCCACCACCCTTTCCGGTGGCGAGGCGCAGCGCGTGAAACTCGCCTCCGAGCTGCAGAAGCGCTCCACCGGCCGGACGGTCTACGTGCTCGACGAACCGACCACCGGCCTGCACTTCGAAGACATCCGCAAGCTGCTGATCGTGCTCAACGGCCTGGTCGACAAGGGCAACACGGTGATCACGATCGAGCACAACCTGGACGTCATCAAGACCGCGGACTGGCTGATCGACATGGGCCCGGAAGGCGGCAGCAAGGGCGGTCTGGTGCTCGCCGCCGGCACCCCGGAGGAGTTGGCCGAGGTGCCGGAGAGCCACACCGGTCAGTTCCTGCGGAAGATGCTGAGCCTGCCCGGGAAGCCGGGCGGTTCGGCGGCCGCGACCAGCCGTGCGGCGAAAGCCAACGGAACCGCCCCTAAGGCGCGTGCCACCCGTTCCCGGGCGAAGGCCACGGCCTGATTTAGAAAGTTCTTAGACGACTCTCAGCCAGGCTGCCCGGCTGGTCTTCTAAGGTCGGCCGGGCGTGCTGCTGTTTGCCATTCCGCGGCAAAGCAGCCGGGCGAACGCGGAGGAAGCGGGAGAATCTCGTCAGGGGCACGTTGAACTGATCGAGGCCCCCGTCCCGTATCCAGGGGCGACTCCGCGTCACATGTCGAGCGGAAACCAGGTAGTGGAGGGTGAAAAATGACTGACGTGCAGCCGAGGACCGCCGCCGAGATCCAGCAGGACCGACCGGGTAACGCCTCGACACGCCGCGTCGTCCTGAAGAGTGCCGGCGCGGTCGGCGCCACCGCGGTCCTGGCCGCCTGCGGCACCGATTCTCCCAGTGGCACCAACCCGAACGGCACCGACTTCAACAACAACCCGATTCCGGCCGGCAGCACCGCCGCGAACGGCGGCGGCAGCAGCGGCGGTGGCAACGGCACCGTGCTCGTGGCCGCCTCCAAGGTCGCCGTCGGCAGCGGCGTGATCCTCGGCGACATGGTCGTCACGCAGCCCGCCGAGGGCACCTTCAAGGCGTTCAGCAACATCTGCACCCACCAGCAGTGCAAGGTGACCGAGATCAAGAACGGTCAGATCGCCTGCCGGTGCCACAACAGCCTGTTCTCCATCGAGGACGGCGCACCGATCTCCGGACCGGCCGGCACGCCGCTGGCCGAGACCAAGGTCAAGCTGGACGGCGACAACGTGGTGACCGCGGCCTGACGCCGGCGGCGACAGCAGCACGAGGGCCGGAGGTCCGGGCCGTGGCGGCGGCGCCGGGCCTCCGGCCGGGCAATTCTGTCAGTCCCAGGCACTAGTGTTGGACTTGTGCCAGACCCGTCCACCTATCGTCCGGCGCCGGGTACCATCCCCGAGGCCCCTGGCGTCTACCGCTTCCGTGATCCGGCCGGCCGGGTGATCTACGTCGGCAAGGCGAAGAGCCTGCGCAGCCGGCTCAACTCCTACTTCGCCGACCTCTGGTCGCTACACGCGCGGACCCAGCAGATGGTCACCACCGCCGGCAGCGTCGACTGGGTGACCGTCGGCACCGAGGTCGAGGCGCTCCAACTGGAGTTCTCCTGGATCAAGGAGTTCGACCCCCGGTTCAACGTGAAGTACCGGGACGACAAGTCGTACCCCTTCCTCGCCGTCACCCTCGACGAGGAGTTCCCCCGGCTGCAGGTGATGCGCGGCGCCAAGCGCAAGGGGGTCCGCTACTTCGGTCCCTACTCGCACGCCTGGGCCATCCGCGAGACGCTCGACCTGCTGCTGCGGGTCTTCCCCGCGCGCACCTGCTCGGCCGGAGTGTTCAAGCGGGCCGCTCAGATCGGCCGCCCCTGCCTGCTCGGTGACATCGGCAAGTGTTCGGCGCCGTGCGTCGGCCGGGTCTCCGCCGACCAGCACCGGGCGATCGTCGACGAGTTCTGCGACTTCATGGCCGGGCGCACCGACCAGTTCCTCAAGCGGGTCGAGCGGGAGATGCTGCGGGCCTCCGAGGAGCTGGAGTTCGAGCTCGCGGCCCGGCTGCGCGACGACCTGGTGGCCCTGCGCCGCGCCCTGGAGAAACAGACCGTGGTGCTCGGCGACGGCACCGACGCCGACATCGTGGCCTTCGCGGAGGACCCTCTGGAGGCCGCCGTCCAGGTCTTCCACGTGCGCGGCGGCCGCATCCGCGGCCAGCGCGGCTGGGTGGTGGAGAAGGTCGAGGACCTGTCCGCCGGCGACCTGGTGCATCACTTCTGCACCCAGATGTACGGCGAGGAGCACGGCGAGACCGACGTGCCCCGCGAGCTGCTGGTGCCCGCCCTGCCCGACGACGCCGACGCGCTGACCGACTGGCTCTCCCAGCACCGCGGGAGCCGGGTCGATCTGCGGGTTCCGCAGCGCGGCGACAAGAAGTCGCTGATGGAGACCGTCGCCCGCAACGCCGCCGAGGTGCTGCAACGCCACAAGATGCGCCGGTCCGGCGACCTGACCACCCGTAACAAGGCGCTGGAGGAGATCGCCGGCGCCCTCGGGATGGACAGCGTGCCGCTGCGCATCGAGTGCTTCGACGTGTCGCAGATCCAGGGCACCGACGTGGTCGCGTCGATGGTGGTCTTCGAGGACGGGCTGGAGCGTAAGAGCGAGTACCGGCGTTTCATCATCCGCGGCAACCCCGACGGCAGCGGCATGGACGACCTGGCCGCGATGAGCGAGGTGATGAGGCGCCGGTTCGCCCGCTTCAAGGCCGCCCCGGTGGAGCCCGAGGCCGACGAGCTGCCGGGCATCGACCCGCTGACCGGCAAGCCGCGCAGGTTCGCCTACCCGCCGCAGCTCATCGTGGTCGACGGCGGGCAGCCGCAGGTCAACGCGACCGCCGCGGTCCTCGCCGAGATGGGCGTCACCGACGTCGCGCTGTGCGGCCTGGCCAAGCGGCTGGAGGAGGTGTGGTTGCCGGCCGACGACTTCCCGGTCATCCTGCCGCGCACCTCGGAGGCGCTCTACCTGCTGCAACGCGTCCGTGACGAGGCGCACCGGTTCGCCATCACCTTCCACCGGCAGCGGCGTTCCAAGCGGATGACCGAGTCCGCGCTGGACGAGGTGGCCGGCCTGGGCGAGGTGCGGCGCAAGGCTCTGCTGCGCCACTTCGGCTCCCTGAAACGGATCGCCGAGGCCACGCGGGAGGAGATCGCGGAGGTTCCCGGCATCGGTCTCAGGACCGCGGAATCCGTGCTGGCCGCGCTGCGTTCACCCGAGACGGGGAAGTCTGCGGGGCGCTAGCCCCGCCCGGCCTACCATGTTGTGTCCGCGAATTCGGCGCGGGCGAAACGATGAGGGTTGTTCACGAGGGGCGATCTCCACCGTCGTGGACCGTCCTCACTTCAGGAGGCGTGCGTGACCGAAGCGATGCCGGACCTCGGGCCCGACGAGGTGGTGGAACCCGACGAGGCCGGGACCGATCTGGTGGTGGTGACCGGGCTCTCCGGCGGTGGGCGCAGCACGGTGGCGCGCGCCCTGGAGAACGTCGGTTTCTATGTGGTCGACAACCTCCCGCAGGCCCTGATGCTGGAGATGGCCGAGCTGGCCTTCGCCGCCGGGGGAGCGGCCCGCCGGACAGCCATGGTGCTGGATGTGCGCAGCCGCGCCTTCTCCACCGACCTGGCGGGCGCGGTGCGCGCGCTCAAGGAGCGTGGTTTCTCGCCCCGGGTCGTCTTCGTGGACGCCGACGACGAGGTGCTGATCCGCCGTTTCGAGTCGGTGCGGCGCTCGCACCCGCTGCAGGGCGACGGGCGGCTCGCCGACGGCATCGCCGCCGAGCGCAAGCTCCTCGTGGAGGCCCGCGAGCAGTCCGATGTGATCATCGACACCAGTCATCTGAACGTGAACCAGCTGCGCCGCCGGGTGGAGGAGCTGTTCGGCGGTGAGGACTCCCGCCGGCTGCGGATCACCGTCCTCTCGTTCGGCTTCAAGTACGGCCTGCCGCCGGACGCCGACTACGTGCTGGACGCCCGGTTCCTGCCCAACCCGTTCTGGGTGCCGGAACTGCGCGAGCACACCGGCCTGGAGGAGGGGGTGAGCAGCTATGTCCTCGGCCAGGAGGGGGCGACCGACTTCGTCGCCACCTATGCCGGGCTGATCGCGGCCACCGCGCCCGGTTTCGAGCGTGAGGGCAAGCGCTATCTGACCGTCGCCATCGGCTGCACCGGCGGCAAGCACCGCAGCGTCGCCATCGCCGAGGAACTGACGTCCCGGCTGACCGGTATGCGCCTGTCCGCCCACACCTCGCACCGCGATCTGGGGCGCGAGTGACGGCGATCCGGGTGGTCGCCTTCGGCGGCGGACATGGGCTCAGCGCCTCGCTCCGGGCCCTGCGACACAGTGCCAGGCAGCTGGACCTCGACATCACCGCGATCGTCACGGTCGGTGACGACGGCGGCTCCAGCGGCCGCCTGCGGGTCGAACGGGACGCCCTGCTGCCCCCGGGCGACCTGCGGCAGGCGCTGGCCGCCCTGGCCGCCGACAACCCGGCGCACCGGCTCACCGCGAGCCTGATGCAGCACCGGTTCGCGTCGATGCCGGTTCCGGCGCAGGCCGCCGCGCACGCCCGTGGTCCGCGGATCGAGCGGCGGGCCGACCGCACCAAGGACGGCCTGGCCGGTCACGCCGTCGGCAACCTGCTGCTGCTCGGGCTGATCGAGATGCTCGGCGACCCGGTGGCGGCCCTCGACCACGCCGCCGAGATGGTCGGCGCGCAGGGCCGGGTGCTGCCGATGGCACTGCACGCGGTCGGGATCGAGGCCGACATGGTGGGGTCCGACGGCAGCCTGGTCACGGTCGCCGGCCAGCACTCGGTGGCGGTCGCCGACGGCCGGGTGGCCTCGCTGCGCCTGGTGCCGGAGAATCCGCCGGCCTGCCCCGAGGCGATCGCCGCGGTCCGGGACGCCGACTGGCTGATCTTCGGGCCGGGCAGCTGGTACACGAGTGTCCTGCCTCACCTGCTCGTCCCGGAACTGGCCGCCGCCATCGTGGCCAGCCCGGCCCGGCGGCTGGTCACCCTGAACCTCAGCCCCGACCGGGAGACGGCCGGGCTCTCCACCGCCGATCACCTCGCCGCCCTGCACTGGTACCTTCCCTCGCTGCGGGTCGATTCGGTGCTCGCCGACGCCAAATGGGTGGGCGAGCCGGAACCGGTCCGTGCCGCCGCACGCGAACTCGGCGCCGAGCTGGTTCTGGTACCCGTGGCCGTTGCGGACGGCAGCCCACGGCATGATCCTGAGTCATTGGGCGCTGCCCTGGTGCCAGTATTGGGCGCCACTCGTTGAGCACAGACGTAGTGCGGCACACACTGTTCAAGATCCGGCGCATGAGGTGACATCACGATGGCGATGACGGCAGCGGTCAAAGACGAGCTGAGCCGGGTCGACGTGCCCAAGCCCTGCTGCCGGCGGGCGGAGATGGCGGCGCTCCTGCGGTTCGCGGGCGGCCTGCACATCGTCTCCGGCCGGGTGGTCGTCGAGGCGGAGCTCGACACCGGCGCGGTGGCACGGCGGCTGCGGCGGGAGATCGCCGACGTCTACGGATACCCCAGCGAGGTGCACGTCCTGGCCTCCGGCGGCCTGCGCAAGGGCAGCCACTACATCGTCCGGATCGTCAAGGACGGCGAGGTGCTGGCCCGGCAGACCGGCCTGCTCGATGTGCGGGGCCGCCCGGTCCGGGGCCTGCCGCAGCACGTGGTCAGCGGCAACGTGTGCTGCTCGGTGGCGGCGTGGCGGGGTGCGTTCATGGCGCACGGTTCGCTCACCGAGCCGGGTCGCTCCAGCGCGCTGGAGATCACCTGCCCCGGCCCGGAGGCGGCCCTCGCGTTGCGCGGCGCCGCGCGCCGGATCGGCATCACCGCCAAGGACCGGGAAGTGCGCGGTGTCGACCGCGTGGTGATCAAGGACGGCGACGCGATCGCCGCTCTGCTCACCCGGGTCGGCGCGCATTCCAGCGTCCTCGCCTGGGAGGAGCGCAGGGTCCGGCGTGAGGTGCGCGCCACCGCGAACCGGCTGGCCAACTTCGACGACGCGAACCTGCGGCGCTCGGCCCGTGCGGCGGTCGCGGCCGCGGCCCGGGTCACCCGGGCGCTGGAGATCCTCGCCGAGGAGGCGCCGAACCACCTGACCTCGGCCGGCCAGCTGCGCCTGGAGCACCGGCAGGCCTCGCTGGAGGAACTGGGCGCCCTGGCCGACCCGCCGCTGACGAAGGACGCGATCGCCGGCCGGATCCGGCGGCTGCTCGCGCTGGCCGACAAACGGGCGCGTGACCTCGGCATCCCGGACACCGAGGCGGCCGTGACCCCGGAGATGATGGCCTGCTGAGGTGATCACGATCACCTCGATCGGGGGACGTTTGGTCCTTAACGCCGGAAGGCGGGCGGGGCAGGCTGAGGGTGCTGACGGTAACGTCGCTGTGATCCGTTTAGGTAACGTTCAGGTCGCGCCCCGCCGCTCCGTGGGCGTGCGGTCTCGGATAGTGTCACGGGTGACGGCGACGGTGCCGGCAGTTCGGCCGAACCCCCCGCTGTGACGCCCCGAGTCTGCTGTGGCGTTCTCGAAAGTCAAGGGCGCGGCGGCCGGACGCCCTATGAGTCGGCCGTCCACGCGGTCGGCATGCAGACCCCTCCGCCGGTCGCAGATTCCGGCGGACCGAAACGAGGAGACCACCTGTGACCATCCGGGTTGGCATCAACGGCTTCGGCCGTATCGGTCGTAACTTCTTCCGGGCGGTTCTCGCCTCCGGCGCCGACATCGAGATCGTCGGCGTCAACGACCTGACCGACAACGCCACGCTGGCTCACCTGCTGAAGTACGACAGCATCCTGGGCCGCCTGGGCCACGAGGTGAAGGCGTCCGCCGACGAGATCAGCGTCGGTGGCAAGTCGTTCAAGGCGTTCGCCGAGCGTGACCCGAACAACCTGCCGTGGGGCGACCTGGGCGCGGATGTGGTCATCGAGTCGACCGGCTTCTTCACCGACGCCGGCAAGGCAAAGGCGCACATCGACAAGGGCGCCAAGAAGGTCATCATCTCGGCTCCGGCCAAGAACGAGGACATCACGATCGTGATGGGTGTGAACGACGGTCTGTACGACGCCGCGAAGCACAACATCATCTCGAACGCCTCCTGCACCACCAACTGCCTCGCCCCGATGGCGAAGGTCCTGAACGACACGATCGGGATCGAAAAGGGTCTGATGACCACGATCCACGCGTACACCCAGGACCAGAACCTGCAGGACGGCCCGCACAGCGACCTGCGCCGTGCCCGCGCCGCCGCGCTCAACATCGTGCCGACCTCGACCGGCGCCGCGAAGGCCGTCAGCCTGGTGCTGCCGGAGCTCAAGGGCAAGCTCGACGGCTTCGCGCTGCGGGTGCCGATCCCCACCGGCTCGGCGACCGACCTGACCTTCACCGCCGCCCGTGACACCACGGTCGAAGAGGTCAACGCCGCCATCAAGGCCGCCGCCGAGGGCCCGCTCAAGGGTGTCCTGGTCTACACCGAGGACGCGATCGTGTCGGCCGACATCGTCACCGACCCGGCCTCCTGCATCTTCGACGCCGGCCTCACCAAGGTCATCGGCGGCAACCAGGTCAAGGTCGTCGGCTGGTACGACAACGAGTGGGGCTACTCGAACCGCCTCGTCGACCTGGTCAAGCTCGTCGGGGCCTGATCAGCCTTGAAGACTCTCGACGACCTGCTCGGCGAGGGTGTCTCGGGTCGGCGCGTGTTCGTGCGCGCCGACCTGAACGTCCCGTTCGACAAGGCAAATCCGGGTGTCATCAGTGACGACGGCCGCGCCCGCGCGGTCCTGCCGACGCTGATCGCCCTGCGTGACGCGGGCGCTCGCGTGATCGTGGCGTCCCACCTGGGCCGCCCGAAGGGCGCGCCGGACCCCAAGTTCACCCTCGCCCCGGTCGCCGCGCGGCTGGGTGAGCTGCTGGGCTCCACGGTCGTCTTCGCGGACGACACCGTCGGCCCGGCCGCCACCGAGGCGGTCGCCGCCCTTCAGGACGGCCAGGTCCTGCTGCTGGAGAATCTGCGCTTCAACGAGGGCGAGACCTCGAAGGACGACGCTTCCCGCGGGGCGTTCGCCGACCAGTTGGCCGCGTTCGCGGACTTCTATGTCGACGACGCGTTCGGCGCGGTGCACCGCAAGCACGCTTCGGTGTTCGACGTCCCGGCCCGCCTGCCGCACTACGCCGGTGGTCTCGTCCTCAAGGAGGTCGAGGTCCTCAAGCGCGTGTCGGAGAGCCCGGAGCAGCCCTACGTGGTCGTGCTCGGCGGTTCCAAGGTCTCCGACAAGCTGGCCGTCATCCAGGCGCTCCTGCCCAAGGTGGACAAGCTGCTCGTCGGTGGCGGCATGTGCTTCACCTTCCTCAAGGCCCAGGGCCACGAGGTCGGCAAGTCGCTGCTCGAAGCCGAGATGATCGCGACCTGCCAGGACCTGCTGAAGCAGGCAGAGGGCCGGATCGTCCTCCCGGTCGACGTCGTCGCCGCCACCGAGTTCTCGGCGGACGCCGACATCGTGACCGTGGACGCTTCCGAGATCCCGGCCGACCGGCTGGGTCTGGACATCGGCCCGAAGTCGACGGCCCTGTTCGCCGAGGCGATCGCGGGCGCGAAGACCGTGTTCTGGAACGGCCCGATGGGCGTCTTCGAGCTGGCGCCGTTCGCCGCGGGCACCCGCGGCGTGGCCGAGGCGATCACCAAGATCGACGGCTTCTCGGTCGTCGGCGGCGGTGACTCCGCGGCCGCGGTGCGCGCGCTCGGCCTGGACGATGCCGCGTTCGGCCACATCTCCACCGGTGGGGGCGCATCCCTGGAGTACCTCGAAGGCAAGACGCTGCCGGGCGTCGCCGCCCTGGAGAAGTGATGGGTGCCGTGACCCGTAAGCCGATCATCGCCGGTAACTGGAAGATGAACCTCAACCACTTCGAGGCCATCCTCCTGATCCGGAAACTGGCCGCCAACCTGAACGCCGAGCAGCTGGAGGCCGTCGAGACGGTCGTCCTGCCGCCCTTCACCGACCTGCGCAGCGTGCAGGCCGCGATCGAGGACGACAAGCTGAAGATCGGCTACGGCGCGCAGGACGTGTCGAAGTTCGCGTCCGGCGCCTACACCGGGGAGATCTCCGGCGCCATGCTGGCCAAGCTGGGCTGCTCCTACGTGGTGGTCGGACACTCCGAGCGCCGCGAGTACCACGGCGAGGACGACGCAACCGTCAACGCGAAGAACAAGGCCGCTTTCGAGGCCGGTCTCGTTCCGATCTTCTGCGTCGGCGAGGGTCTGGAGATCCGCGAGGCCGGCAACCAGGTCGCGCACGTGCTGGCCCAGGTCGACGCCGGTCTCGAGGGGCTCAAGACCGAGCAGCTCAAGCAGATCGTGATCGCGTACGAGCCGGTCTGGGCGATCGGTACCGGCAAGACCGCGACCCCGGAGGACGCCCAGGAGGTCTGTGGCGCGATCCGTGGCCGGCTCGCCGAGAAGTTCGGCGCCGAGGTGGCCGACGTGGTCCGCATCCAGTACGGCGGATCGGTCAAGGCGGGCAACATCGCCCAGATCATGGCCAAGCCGGACGTGGACGGCGCCCTGGTCGGCGGCGCCGCCCTGGACGCCGAAGGGTTCGCCGCGATCGTGCGTTTCCCGGAGCACATCGGACGCTGAGTGATTAAGCGCGTGCCCGGCCGTATCTTGCGGCCGGGTACCCGCTATTGTGGGACCGCTGCTTGCCCTTCGAGAGGAATGAACCCGACGATGCCGATCGCGTTCGCTTACACGTTGATCGTGTTGCTGATCATCACCAGCATCCTGCTGACTCTGCTGATCCTGCTGCACCGGGGCAAGGGCGGCGGCATGTCGAGCATGTTCGGTGGCGGCGTGACCTCCAGCCTGGCCGGCTCCTCGGTCGCGGAGAAGAACCTGGACCGTTACACCGTTCTCGTGGGAATCATCTGGTTTGCCTGCATCGTCGGTCTGAGCTTCTGGCTGAAAGTCCAGATCGCCTGACCGGGCTCCATAGTCGTACAATCTGCCGCGCGGCCGGTTTTTCCGGCCGTGCGGTTTTTTGTCATCGCTGTCCGGTTCACCTCCCCTCCGCCGAGTGCCCGGACGGCCCTCCGAGGCCCCTCGAGACAGGAGTGACATCCGTGTCCAGTGGCAGCGCTATCCGCGGCAGTCGTGTCGGGTCCAGCCCGATGCGTCCCGACGAGCGCAGCGAACCCGCACCGCGCAGGCAGGTGACCTACTTCTGCGCGGCCGGTCACGACAGCATCATCTGGTTCGCGGCCGAGGCGGCGAACCCCGACACCTGGGACTGTCCACGGTGCGGGCAGCCGGCCGGGCTCGACCGGTCCAACCCGCCGGGCAGGTCGCGTGCCGAGCCGTACAAATCGCATCTCGCCTATGTGAAGGAACGCCGCTCCGACGAGGACGCCGCGGCGATCCTCGCCGAGGCGCTCGCCAAATTGCGGCAGCGCCGGGGCGAATGACCCACGGATTCACCGGCCGGTTGGCGCGGCCGGTGAGTCGGGTCTGTCCCCGGGCGGAGGCGATCCTCTCGCGCCGCCGCGGCCGTGTGCGGCTCTCCCGGACCGGCCACGGCCCGCGCGGCGCGGCAGGTCTGGCCAGGTCAGGTCAGCGGGCTGGTGTCGCGGCCGACGAACCGGGCGCCGGAATCCGGCACCTCCAGATCGTGGAAGCCCAGCCGGCGGTAGAAGGCGTAGGCGCCGTGGTTCTCGGCGGCCATGCCGAGATGCACCCCGTCGACCCCGGCCGCGCGCAGACCGGCCAGAAAGGCCGCCATCAGGCCGCGGCCCTGGCCCCGCCCCTGCCACTCCGGCAGCAGGTCGATGTGCAGGTGCGCCGGATAGGCGGCGAACTCCGGCCTGATCATCCGCTCCGGGTTCCGGTGCACGGCCGTCAGGTCCGCGTCGCGGGGATCGTCGCCGGCGAACCGGTCGGCGGTCGCCGGCAGCCACGCCGAGCGGTACCACTCGACGAAGGCCGGGGTGTCGGCCGTCCCCAGGATGTAGCCGACCGCGGCGCCGGCGCCGTCGTCGAGAACGTGGGCGTGCTCCGGCTCCCGGATGACGTAGGGGACCGCCCAGACGTCGCCGAGCAGTCGGTCGGAGCTGTGCCGGCCGCGCGCGTCACCGCCGGAGGCGGCGGTGCGCACACAGATGTCGTAGATCGCGTCGAGGTCGCTGGGCCGGTAGGCGCGGATCGTCGGCTGCACGCCGCGAAGTCTAGAGGTGTGGCACACGTCACCGTCGAGACGCCAACCTTCCGGCCCGCCGCGCGTCTACTCCTGCGACAAGGCACCACCGAGCGAGCAGGAGAGCCCCCATGCGTTTCTCGACCCGTACCCTGGCCATCACCGCCGGCACCGTGACCGTGCTGGCGATCGGTGGCCTGTCGGCCGCGTTCGCCGACGACTCGACGCCCGCCCCGCAGCCGTCCCCGACCGTGTCGCCGGCCTCCACCGCCACTCCGGCGCCGAGCGGCACAGCCACGACGCCCGCGCCGGCGACCGAGGAGCCGGGCCCGAGCACCGCGCCCACGTCGGTCGCGGAGCCCACGACCTCTCCCGCGGGCACGATCGCCGCCACTCCGGCACCCGCGAAGCCCACCGTGAGCAAGCCGGCCGCGGAGCCCGCGACCTCCCCCGTGGGGACGGCCACCGCGAGCCCGGCGCCGGGGAAGGTCACCGCCACTCCGGCGCCGTCGAAGCCGGCCGCCACGCCGTCGCGGGCGGGCTGACCCGGAAGGTACCGTTCGTTCCCGCCGGTTCAACCCCCCGAGGCCCCGCCTGTGATCTCCGTTCTGCCGTTCCCCCCGCTGCTCGCCTGGCTGCGCGGGCTCTCCGCCGATCCACGGCCGGCGGGCCGTGACGCCCCGGCGGCGCCGCCCGCGATCAACGAGCTGTATCACAGCCGACGGCTCAGCATGGTCCGGCTGGCGGTGCTGATGGTCGACGACCTGCCGACCGCGGAGGACATCGTGCAGGACGTGTTCACCGCGCTCTACCGCCGGCACGGGCCGGACCTGAGCGGTGTGACGGACCCGAACGCGTACCTCATCACCGGGGTGACCAACGCGGCACGGTCGGCGCTGCGCCGTCGCCGCACGGCTCGGGCCTACATTCCCGCGCCGCCGGAGACGATCCGGGCGGCCGAGGACGAGGCGCTGCTCGGCGAAAGTGACCGGGAGATGCTGCGGGCGCTGCGTGGCCTGACCGCCCGGCAGCGGCAGGTGCTCGTTCTCCGTTACTGGTCCGAGCTCTCCGAGGGAGAGATCGCTGAGACGCTGCGGGTCTCCCGCGGCACGGTCAAGTCGACGGCGCACAGGGCGCTGTCGGTTCTGCGGGAACGACTGGGGGAGCAGCGGTGACCGACGAGGTGGAACAGGGGCTGCGGGGCGCGCTGGCGGCCCGGGCCGGTCAGATCACGCAGGATCGGCTGCGGTTCGGTGTCCCGCCGACGGTCGCCGTGTCCCGTGTGCGGCCGCGCTGGTGGCGGTGGCTGCCGGTGCCGGTCGCGGCGGCGATCGCGGCCGTGGCGCTGGGCGTCATCCTGGTGCCGGGCTCCGGCGATCCGGACCCGGTCGTTCCGGGCGGCCCGGCGGTCGTCACGCCGTCCTCCGGTCCTTCCGCGTCGCCCACGAAGTCCGGCGCCGCGTCGCCCACGGAGTCCGGTGCCGCGTCGCCGACGGGGTCCGGCACCACGACGGCCGGGCCGTCCGCGTCGCCGGCGTCGACACCGACCGGTCTGTCGCGGTCCGGTCCGGCGCCGACCGCGGAGGCGGGCACCGTGCCCACGAGGCCCGGGGCGGCGGGGACGACGCCGCCGACTTCCAGGCCCGCGGTGACCCCGGGCCGCTGAACGGGGGGACCGCGGAGCCGGCGGCGGGGCGGGGGGGGGGTG
>NZ_JASCTH010000044.1:38284-68459 GCF_030009775.1 Actinoplanes sandaracinus
CCCGCCCCCTACGCCCGGCCCGGGGGGGCCCCGGGGGGGCTCACGGGTGACCCCGCGGTCCCGGCGGCGGTCAGGGGCGGGTGGGCACCTTCGCGGCGGCAGCCTGGTCCAGGAGCCAGAGCGTCTTCTGTACGCCCGTCGCGCTCGCCGCCGGCAGGTGACCGCCGGAGAGGACGGCGCCGATCGGGGCGGCCTTGTCCGGCCCGGCCGCGATCAGCCACACCTCGTCGGCGCTCTGGATCGTGGGCAGCGTGAGGGTGACCCGGGTCGGCGGCGGTTTCGGGCTGTCGAAGGTGGCGGCCGTCGTGCCGGTCTCCTGGAGCACCGGATGGTCCGGGAAGAGCGAGGCCACGTGGCCGTCCTCGCCGACTCCCAGCATCAGCACGTCGAAGCGGGGCAGCGCGGCGCCGGGCTCGGCCGAGGCGGCCAGTTCGGCCGCGTAACGGGCCGCGCCGGCCACCGGGTCGTCGCCGTCCGGGCCGTCGGAGGCCGGCATGGCGTGCACCCGGGCGGCGTCCAGGGGCAGCTTGTCCAGCAGGGCCTCGCGGGCCTGGGTCTCGTTGCGGTCCGGGTCGCCGGAGGGCAGGAACCGTTCGTCGCCCCACCACAGGTCGAGCCGGGACCAGTCGATCGCGGCGGAGGCGGGTAGTTCCCGCACCGAGCGCAGCACCTTCGCCGCTACCCGCCCACCGGTCAGCACCACGCTTGCCGAGCCGTGCACCGCCTGCGCGTCGAGGATCTTGACGACGAGCCGTGCCGCCACCGTGGACGCCAGGATGTCGGCGTCCGGAACCACCACGACCACGGTCTCACTCAATTGGGTTCACTCCCTTGATGAAGGGCCGCCCGCCGCGGATGCGGCGAGCGGCCCTGTTCTCTGGCTCTGTCGTCGTCAGGAGGCGGAACCGGCGATCGCGGCCAGCGCCGGATCCCTCCAGACGTGCACCCGCTGCGGGTTGCGGTTGTCCAGGCCGGACAGCCCGGCCATGGCACCGAGGGCGTCCGCGTAGATCTGGTCGGCGTCGAGGCGGCGCAGCTCCTCGGCCAGCTCGTCCCCGACCGGCCGCTTGGGAAGCGGCATGTAACGGTCCTCCTGGCCGGTACGGCTGAACAGGGCCGTGCCCTCCTCGCGGGTGACCCGGACGCAGTCGCCGTTCTCGCACTGGAGCTCCACCGAGTGCAGGCGGGGCGCCCGGTCGGTGTGCTCCAGGGTCGGTTCGATACCGAGCCGCGACTTGAGCCAGCCCAGCATCAGCCACGCGGTGGGGTCACGGTCCGGTGCGACGATCCTGGCGCCGGTGACCCGGGCCTCGGTGCTGTCGAAGGCGCCGGCGACCAGGGAACGCCAGAGCGTGATCCGGGTCCAGGTGAGGTCGGTGTCGCCGGGCGCGTAGTCGACGGCCCGCTGCTTCAGCGCGGCCACCGGGTCGGGCGCCTGCGCGCTGTCGGTGATCCGCCGCTCCGAGACGACGCCCAGGAAGTCGTTGGCGATCATGTCGGGCGGTTCCTGGTGCCACCACGTGACCACCGGGACGTCCGGGGCGAGCAGCGGCATCACCACCGACTCGGCGTGCAGCGCGAGGCGGCCGTACATCCGCATGACGACCGCCTCGGCGGGGCCGAGGCGCCCGCCCACGACGATCTCGGCGTCCAGCCGGCTGCGGCCCTCCAGGTCGGAGCGGACCACGATGAGCAGCCGGCAGGGGTGCGCGGCCGCGGCGATGGTGGCCGCCGCCTCGGCTTCCCGGACCTTCTTCTCCTCGACCACCGCGATCAGGGTGAGGGCCAGGCCGGAGGCCACGCCGCCGGCACTGCGCCGTTCCGCGGCCAGGGCCTTCACGACCTCGCTACCGGTGGTGTCCCACAGACCGATCATGCCCGCCTCCAGGTACGGCCTTCGCGCGCCAGCATCTCGTCGGAGGCCCGGGGGCCCCACTCGCCGGCCCGGTACGGTTCCGGCTTGGTGCCCGCCCAGGCGGCCTCCAGCGGGTCGATGACCCGCCACGACTGCTCGATCTCGGCGGCGTCCGGGAAGAGCGTCCGGTCGCCGATCAGCACGTCCAGGACGAGACGTTCGTACGCCTCGGGGCTGGACTCGGTGAAGGCCTCGCCGTACTGGAAGTCCATCGCGATGTCGCGGACCTCCATGGAGGTGCCCGGCACCTTGGAGCCGAACTTGAGGACCACGCCCTCGTCCGGCTGCACCCGGACGACGAGCTGGTTGTGGCCCAGCATCTCCACGTCGGCCGGATCGAACGGCAGGTGCGGCGCCCTCTTGAAGAGGATCGCGATCTCGGTGACCCGGCGCGGCATGCGCTTGCCGACTCGCACGTAGAACGGGACGCCGGCCCAGCGCCGGTTCTGAATGCCGAGGCGGACGGCCGCGTAGGTCTCCGTGGTGGAGTTCGGCGGGATGTTCGGCTCTTCCAGGTAGCCGCCGGCACGCTCACCGGCCACCCAGCCGGGCAGATATTGCCCGCGGACGGAACCGGTGCTGATGTCGGCCGGCAGGCTGATCGCCTTCAGGACCTTGAGCTTCTCGGCGCGTACCTCCTGGGGGTCGAAGCTCGTCGGCTCCTCCATGCCCACCAGGGCCAGCAGCTGCAGCAGGTGGTTCTGAAGCACGTCGCGCGCGGCGCCGGAGGCGTCGTAGAACGCGGCCCGGGTGCCGATGCCGACGTCCTCGGCCATGGTGATCTGCACACTGTCGACGTACTTCGAGTTCCACACCGGCTCGAACAGGCTGTTCGCGAAGCGCAGGGCAAGGATGTTCTGGACCGTCTCCTTGCCGAGGTAGTGGTCGATGCGGAAGACGTCCTCCGGGTTGAACACGTCGTCGACGAGCTGGTTGAGCTGGACGGCGCTCTGCAGGTCGTGCCCGAAGGGCTTCTCCACCACGACCCGACGCCACCCGCCGGACTTGTCGCTGTCGGCCATCCCGGTGCGGTTGAGCTGGTTGAGCACCAGCGGGAACGCGGCCGGCGGGATGGAGAAGTAGAAGGCGGTGCTGCCGGCGATGCCGTTGCGAACCCGGAGGTCGTCGAGAGTCTCGGCGAGTTTGTCGAAGTCGCCGTCGTCGTCGAAGGAGCCCGGAACGAAGTGGAACTGGCTGTTGAGCCGTTGCCAGACGTCCTCACGCCAGGGCGTCCGGGCGCCCTTCTTGGCGGCGGCGTAGGCGAGGGACTCGAAGTCGCCGTCGCCCCAGTCGGCGCGGGCGAAGCCGACGACCACGAAGCCCGGCGGCAGCAGACCACGGTTGGCCAGGTCGTACACGGCCGGGATGAGCTTCTTTCGGGACAGGTCACCGGTGACCCCGAAGATCACCAGAGCGCAGGGCTCCGGGATCCGTGGAAGCCGACGGTCCTGTGCGGTGCGCAGCGGATTACCCACGTTGCCATCCTGCCAGTTTTTCGGAGGTGGAGCGGCCTGTCGCGGGAGACCCCGCGACAGGCCACAGACGGTGCTCGTCAGGCAGCGTCGCTGGGGTGCTTCGCACCGGAGGAAGCGGCCTTGAGGGACTTGGCGACGCCCTCGAGAAGCTCGTTCCAGCTCGCCTCGAACTTCTCCACGCCCTCGTCCTCGAGGACCTTGAAGACGTCGGCGAAGTCGATGCCGACCGCCGCGAGGTCGGTGAAGACCTTGTGGGCGTCCGCGAAGTTGCCGGTGATGGTGTCGCCGCGGGTGGTGCCGTGGTCCTCGAACGCGAAGATCACCGGCTCCGGCATGGTGTTCACCGTGCCGGGCGCGATCAGCTCCTCGACGTAGATGGTGTCGAGGAACTCGGGGTTCTTCGTCCCCGTCGACGCCCAGAGCGGACGCTGCGGGTGGGCGCCGGCGCCGGCCAGGGCCTTCCAGCGGTCGCTGCCGAAGACCTTGGTGTACGCCTCGTACGCCAGCCGGGCGTTGGCGATGGCCGCCTTGCCCTTGAGCGCCTTGGCCTCGTCCGAACCGATCTTGTCGAGGCGCTTGTCGACCTCGCTGTCCACGCGGGAGACGAAGAACGACGCGACCGAACCGATCTTGGAGAGGTCGTGGCCGTTGGCCTTGGCCAGTTCCAGGCCCGCCAGGAACGCGTCCATGACGGCGCCGTAGCGCTCGACCGAGAAGATCAGCGTGACGTTGACGCTGATGCCCGCGCCCAGCACCTGGGTGATGGCGGGCAGGCCGGCCAGCGTCGCCGGGATCTTGATGTAGAGGTTGGGACGGTCGACCAGCCACCACAGCGTCTTCGCCTCGGCGACCGTCGACTCGGTCTCGTGCGCCTTGCGCGGGTCGACCTCGATGGACACCCGGCCGTCGACACCGTTCGACGCGTCGTACGCCGGACGGAAGACGTCGGTCGCCCAGCGCACGTCCTTGGCGGTCATCAGGCGGACCGCCTCCTCGACCGTCACGCCCTGCAGAGCGAGGTCACGCAGCTGCTCGTCGTAGGCGTCGGCGTCGGAGAGCGCCTTCTGGAAGATGCTCGGGTTGGTGGTCACGCCGACCACGTGCTGCTCGGTGCGCAGCTTGTCCAGCGATCCGCTGGTCAGGCGAACCCGGGAGAGGTCGTCGAGCCATACCGCGACACCCGCGGCGGACAGTTCAGCCAGCCTGTCGGTCATTTCCCTCAGCTCCTGAATATCGAAAAAGGGTAGAAGTTCAGTTGCCGGTCTTGTGACCGGTGATCTCGCCGATCTTGGCGAGGGAGGCGTGGGCCTTCGCGACGACGTTGTCAGCGGTGAACCCGAACTGCTCGAACAGGACCTGCGCCGGGGCGCTGGCGCCGTAGTGCTCGATGCTGACCGCCTCGCCGGCGTCGCCGAGGATGCGGTCCCAGCTCATCCGGATGCCGGCCTCGACGGTGACGCGGGCCTTCACCCCGTGCGGCAGCACCTGCTGCTGGTACGCCGTGTCCTGCTGGAAGAACCACTCCTGGCAGGGCATCGAGACGACCCGGGTGGGGGTGCCCTCGGCCTCCAGGCGCTCCTGTGCGGTGAGCGCGATCGACACCTCGGAGCCGCTGGCGATCAGGATCACCTTCGGGGCGCCGTTGGACGCCTCGGAGAGGATGTAGCCGCCCTTGAGGGTGCCCTCGGCCGACGCGTACTTGGAACGGTCGACGATCGGCAGGTTCTGCCGGGACAGCGCGAGCGCGGTCGGGCGGTCGGTGTGCTCCAGAGCGCCACGCCAGGCCCACGCCGTCTCGTTGGCGTCGGCCGGGCGGACCACGTCGAGGCCGACGATGGCGCGCAGCGCGGTCAGCGTCTCGATCGGCTGGTGCGTCGGGCCGTCCTCGCCGAGGCCGATCGAGTCGTGCGTCCACACGAAGATGACCGGCAGCTTCATCAGCGCGGAGAGGCGGACCGCGCCGCGCATGTAGTCGCTGAAGACGAGGAAGGTGCCGCCGTACGGCCGGGTGCCGCCGTGCACCGCGATGCCGTTGAGGATCGAGCCCATGCCGTGCTCGCGGATGCCGAAGTGCAGCGTCCGGCCGTACTCGTGACCGGGGAAGTCCTTCGTCGCGTACTCCGCCGGAATGAAGGACGGCTCACCCTTCATGGTGGTGTTGTTGCTCTCCGCCAGGTCGGCGGAGCCACCCCACAGCTCGGGGAGCACCGGCGCGAGCGCCTCCAGGACCTTGCCGGACGCGGCACGGGTGGCCAGGCCCTTGGCGTCCGCGGGGAACTCGGGCAGCGCTTTGTGCCAGCCCTCCGGAAGGGTCCGGCCGGCGAGGCGGTCGAAGAGCGCCTTGCCCTCGCTGTTGCCGGCGGCCCAGGCGTCGAACGCCTTCTGCCACTGCGCGCGAGCCGCCCGGCCGCGCTCGACGACCTGCTGCGCGTGCTTGACGACCTCGTCGTCGATCGCGAACGGCTCGTCGGCGAAGCCCATCAGCTCCTTGGTGGCGGTGATCTCGGCCGCGCCCAGGGCGGAACCGTGGATCTTGCCGGTGTTCTGCTTCTTCGGCGCCGGCCAGCCGATCACCGTCTTCAGCACGATGAACGACGGCTTGTCGGTCACCGCCTTGGCGGCCTGGATCGCGTTCCAGAGTTCCTCGACGTCCTCGGTGTACGGGTCGGTGCCGCGCCAGTCGACCGTCTGGACGTGCCAGCCGTACGCCTCGTAGCGGGCGCCGACGTCCTCGTTCTTCGCGATCCGGGTGTCGTCCTCGATGGAGATCTCGTTGTCGTCGTAGATGACCACGAGGTTGCCGAGTTTCTGCACCGACGCGATGGCGCTGGACTCGTGGCTGACGCCCTCCTCGATGTCGCCGTCCGAGGCGATCGAGTAGACGTAGTGGTCGAACGGCGACTGGCCGGCCGCGGTGTCCGGGTCGAGCAAGCCGCGCACGCGGCGGGCCGACATGGCCATGCCGACCGCGTTGCCGATGCCCTGGCCCAGCGGGCCGGTGGTGATCTCGACGCCGGGGGTGTGGCCGTACTCCGGGTGACCGGGGGTCAGCGAATCCCACTGGCGCAGCGATTTCAGGTCATCCAGTGACAGGCTGTAGCCATTGAGGAACAACTGAATGTAGAGCGTGAGGCTGGAGTGACCACAGGACAGCACGAAGCGGTCGCGTCCCGCCCAGTCCGGGTCCGTGGGGTCGTGCCGCAGCACACGGTTGAACAGAAGATAGGCGGCCGGGGCGAGACTCATGGCCGTACCGGGGTGGCCGTTACCGGCCTTCTCCACGGCGTCCATGGCCAGCACCCGGGTGGTGTCCACCGCCTTGCGGTCGAGGTCGGACCAGTTGAGAGCGGGATCTGTGGCAGCCACGTCGGTTCTGCTCCTCGGGCAAAATTATGGAACCCTTTTCGGCTTGACCCTATCCAGTCGGCCTAAACGCATGCGCAGCGAACGCACTAGGCACATACGCTGTGAGCGGACATGCCAGTTCAACGGGTGTGACCGTCTGCACCCGTACCGGGTGCCCCGAGCAGCGGAGACGGCGACGCGTAGGCTGTCCGGGCGGACCGCCGGGTCGACACCCGGTTAACGGCCGCGAAATAAAGGCGATGCCGGAAGGTGGCTGTCCGTGAGCATGATCACCGAGCGTCCCGTCCAGCGGCGGACGCCCGGCGCGCCTGAGCGTCCCGGTCGCGCCCCGCGTTCCCAGGCCCGGCGGAACTGGGTGGCGACGTTCCGGGCGTACCTCACCCTGACCAAGCCGCAGATCGTGGAACTGCTGCTGGTCACCACCGTGCCGACCATGATGCTCGCCGCCGGTGGGTGGCCTGACCCGGTCACATTCACGGCCGTGCTGGTCGGCGGCGGTCTGGCGGGCGGTGCGGCGAGCGCGCTGAACTGTTACATCGACCGCGACATCGACGAGCTGATGCGGCGCACCAAGCGGCGGCCGCTGCCGGCGAACCAGATGACCCCGCGGGCGGTTCTGATCTTCGGCCTGACCCTCGCTGTGATCTCGGTCGCGCTGATGGCGCTTCTCACCAATTGGTTGGCCACCGCGCTGACCGCGTTCTCCATCTTCTACTACGACGTCGTCTACACCCTCTGGTTGAAGCGGCGGACCCCGGCCAACACATTCTGGGGTGGAGTGTGCGGCGCGGCTCCGGTGGTGATCGGCTGGGCCGCCGTCACCGGCACCATCCCGCCGATGGCGTGGGCGCTTTTCGCGATTGTCTTCTTCTGGCAGATGCCGCACTTCTATGCGCTCGCCGTGAAGTACAAGGACGACTATGCGCGAGCCGGTGTGCCGATGCTGCCGGTGGTGCGCTCGATGAAGCGGGTCAACTTCGAGATCGTGCTCTACACCGTTCTCACCGTGGTGGCCTCTCTCGTCGCCTGGCCGCTCGGTCTCGGCCCGATCTACGGGGTCACCGCGATCGTGATGGGCGGGGTCTTCCTCTTCGAGGCGGTCCGGCTGGCCCGGCAGGAGGGCGGTGGCGCCGCGGTCCGGCCGATGCGCCTGTTCCACCTGTCGATCACCTACCTCACGGTGGTCTTCATGGCCGTCGCCGTTGACGCTCTGATCTGACCGGCGCGGAACCGTCGCACAGGATGCCCGGATTGTCGCCAGTGTCAATCACTGTCCGTCACTCGAAGGGCGGATAATGGGCCCGGGTGCAAATCAGACGTTACCGGTTCATAACAATAAGCCGATTCTCGAAACCTCCAGGTAATTGGAGTCACAAAAACCGATCAGGGTCCCCCCTGCGGCCCTGGTGACTGCATAGGCTGCGGAGCATGGCAGAAGGTTCCGTTACGACACTGACTTCCGACATCAAGACTTTCGCCGCCGGGCACGGCGGTGCGAAGGCGGTGATCGAGTACGTCGGTAAGCGCGGCGCCCGCATCGTTCTCGTCGGCGAGGACGGCGAGTGGTCCGACCAGTTCGCCAAGGACACCGGGCTCGCGCGTGAGGCGTGCGAGCACGCCGGAGTCAAGGTGGAGAACGAGTGGGAGCGCGAGCTCCTGGAGCAGATGCGGCCGAGCAACGACCTGTGGCGGTCGATGTCACGCCGGAGCATGGCCCGCTGATGGGCCGAGACGCCCACGTCGCGCTGGTCACCTGTGCCGGCTTCCCCGACCTCTGGGACGACGACCACCCCCTGCGCGACGCCCTCCGTGAGCGCGGGGTGACCGTCGACGCGGTCAGCTGGGACGACCCGGCGGCCGACTGGTCCACCTACGATCTGACCGTCCTGCGCTCCCCGTGGGACTACGTGGCCCGGCATGAGCGGTTCGTCGAGTGGGCCCGGTCCGTTCCCCGGCTGGCCAACCCGGCCGACATCGTCGCGTGGAACACCGACAAGCGATACCTCAGCGAGATCGCCGCCGCCGGCCTTCCGATCATCCCGACCGAGTTCATCGGCCCGGGGGACTCCTGGACCCCGTCGTCGGCGGGCGTGTGGGTGGTCAAGCCGACGATCAGCGCCGGCAGCCAGGACACCGCCCGCTACACCCTTCCCGGCGAGTCGGCCCTCGCCGCGGCACATGTCGAGCGGCTCACCACCGCCGGGCGGACCGTGATGGTCCAGCCCTACCTGTCAGCGGTGGACACCGCCGGTGAGACCGCGGTGCTCTGCATCCCGGACGCGACCGGCGAGCTGACCTTCAGCCACGGCATCCGGAAAGGCGCGATGCTCACCGGCCCGGCCGGCGCCCCGGTCGACCTGGGCTCGGAGCGGATCACCCCGCGCGAGCCGTCGGCGGCCGAGCTGGAACTGGCCGAGCGGGTGCTGGCCGTCATCCCGGGCGGCGCGAAGCGGCTGCTCTACGCCCGGATCGACCTGATTCCCGGCCCCGACGGATCGCCGACCCTGATCGAGCTGGAGCTCACCGAGCCGTCGCTGTTCCTGCGGTCCGCGCCCGCCGCGGCCGGCCGGCTCGCGGACGCGATCCTCGCCCGGCTCTGATCCGCCGGCGCGAACGGGCGTCGCCGCGCCCCGACGTCACACACATCGAGTCCCGACATGACGAAGGCCGCCCCGAGAGGCGGCCTTCTCTGTGTCTTCTCGCGACCCACGGGTGCCGCGGGGAGCGTCTCAGGCCGCGGGGACCGGCTCGCCGACGGCCGCCGGCGTGGGCGCCGGCGGGGCCGGGGCGGGTGACTCCGGGCGCGAGCGCAGCGACCAGAGCACGGCCAGGGTGGAGGTCCAGACCAGGCCGGAACCGAGCATGTGCGCGGCCACCAGCGCCACCGGCAGATGCGTGAAGTACTGCACGAAGCCGATCAGGCCCTGCCCCATCTCGACCCAGAACAGCACGGCCACGGCGCGGACCGCGGCCGCCGGGGCGCCCACCGCGCGCAGCGCGAACCACAGCGCCACCGTCAGGCCGATCAGCAGGAAGACCAGGTCCGCGTGCACCTGGGAGATCTGGGCTGGGTCCAGGCCGTTGCGCTTGGCACCCTGGTCGCCGGAGTGCGGGCCGCTGCCGGTGACCACCACGCCGGCCGCGATCACCGCGAGGCCGGCCGCGGCGGTCACCCGGGCCAGTTGCCGCAGCGGAGCCGGGACCAGCGGGACCGGGTCGCCGTCGCCCTCGCCGACGCGGCGCCACAGTGCGAACGCCCCGGCGATGAGGGCGATGGAGAGGATGAAGTGCAGCCCGACCACCCACGGGTTGAGGTTGGTGAGCACGGTGATGCCGCCGATGACGCCCTGCCCGGGGATGCCGAGCGCGATCGCGACCGAGAGCCGGGTCAGGGACCGGCGCCGGCGGACCAGGGCGCCGATGAAACACGCCACCGCGATCGCCACCAGGACGAAGGTGAGCAGGCGGTTGCCGAATTCGATGGCGCCGTTGATGCCCATCTCGGGTGTCGACACGTACGACTCGTCGGTGCACCGGGGCCAGGTGGGGCAGCCGAGGCCGGACTTGGTGAGCCGGACGGCGGCGCCGGTGACGATGATCCCGATGTTGGCGATCAGCGAGGCCAGGGCCAGGCCACGCAGCGAGGAGCCGAACCACCGGGCGGGGCGGGAGACCAGGAAAGCGGACGCCAGGCGCACCATGGAGGACTTCACCCCGGGCATCGTACGCCCGTGCAAGATCATGGTTTTCGCAGCTCCGGCAACCGGTGTGGTGGATCACCGGGCCCCGGTTTGCAGGGCTCCCGGGAAATACGTAACGTTGGAGTAGTGAAAAACGAGGTGCTGCTCCAGATCGGCGCGCCGGCTCCGGCCGGCGCCGCTGACGGGCGCACCCGTGACCGCGTCGCCCAGCTTCTGCTGAAGCACGGGGCCACCACCGCGGCCGAGCTCGGCGCCGCACTCGGCCTGAGTTCCGCCGCGATCCGCAAGCACCTCGACGCGATGCTCGCCGAGCGCCTCGTCGAGACGCGCGAGCTGCGGCAGAACAAGCCGCGCGGCCGTGGCCGGCCGGCCAAGGCCTTCGTGCTCACGGCCGCCGCTCGTGAGGACCTCAATCCGCATCACTACGACGGCATCGCCACGGCGGCCCTGCGCTGGATCGCTCAGCAGCACGGTCCCGAGGCCGTCTCGGCCTTCGCCGCGGCCCAGGTCGCCGCGCTGGAGGAGCGTTGCCAGGCCGCGCTGCGATCGGCTGGCGACGACCCGATCACACGTGCCGAGGCGCTCGCCGAGGTGCTCACCGCCGAGGGCTACGCTGCCAGCGCGACCACGATCGCGTCCGGCGGGCAGCTGTGCCAACATCATTGTCCGGTGGCTCACGTGGCTGCCGAGTTTCCTCAGTTGTGCGACGCCGAGACCGAAGTCATCTCGCGGCTCATCGGCACCCACGTGCAGCGTCTCGCCACCATCGCGCACGGCGACGGGGTGTGCACCACGCACATCCCCACCCCCGCAGTGCGCACCACCGCAATCACGGTTAGGACAGATAAATGACTGACCAGATCGTCACTCAGGAAGAGCACCTCGCCGCTCTTGGTCGGTACGAGTACGGCTGGGCCGACACCGACACCGCGGGCGCCACCGCTCAGCGGGGCCTGTCCGAGGCGGTGGTGCGCAACATCTCCGCGCTGAAGAGCGAGCCGCAGTGGATGCTGGATCTGCGTCTCAAGGGCCTGCGCCTGTTCGACCGCAAGCCCATGCCGAACTGGGGCGCCGACCTCACCGGCATCGACTTCCAGAACATCAAGTACTTCGTGCGCTCCACCGAGAAGCAGGCCGCTTCCTGGGAGGACCTGCCCGAGGACATCAAGGCGACGTACGACCGGCTCGGCATCCCCGAGGCGGAGAAGCAGCGCCTGGTCGCCGGTGTCGCCGCGCAGTACGAGTCCGAGGTCGTCTACCACGCGATCCGTGAGGACCTGGAGGAGCAGGGCGTCCTCTTCCTCGACACCGACACCGCGCTGCGCGAGCACGAGGAGCTCTTCCGGGAGTACTTCGGCACCGTCATCCCGGTCGGCGACAACAAGTTCGCCGCGCTCAACACGAGCGTGTGGTCCGGTGGCTCGTTCATCTACGTGCCGAAGGGCGTGCACGTGGACATCCCGCTGCAGGCCTACTTCCGGATCAACACGGAGAACATGGGTCAGTTCGAGCGGACCCTGATCATCGCCGACGAGGGCAGCTACGTGCACTACGTCGAGGGCTGCACCGCGCCGATCTACTCGTCCGACTCGCTGCACTCCGCGGTCGTCGAGATCGTCGTGAAGAAGAACGCCCGGGTCCGTTACACGACCATCCAGAACTGGTCGAACAACGTCTACAACCTGGTCACCAAGCGCGCCACCTGCGAAGAGGGCGCGACCATGGAGTGGGTCGACGGCAACATCGGCTCCAAGGTGACCATGAAGTACCCGGCGGTCTACATGACCGGCGCGCACGCCAAGGGCGAGGTCCTCTCGATCGCCATGGCCGGTGAGGGCCAGCACCAGGACTCCGGCGCCAAGATGGTGCACGCCGCGCCGCACACCTCCTCGACGATCATCTCCAAGTCGATCGCCCGGGGCGGTGGCCGCACGTCGTACCGCGGTCTCGTGCAGGTGCTGGAGGGCTCGTCGCAGTCCAAGAGCACGGTCAAGTGCGACGCCCTGCTGGTCGACACGATCTCCCGGTCCGACACGTACCCGTATGTCGACATCCGCGAGGACGACGTCAACATGGGCCACGAGGCGACCGTCTCCAAGGTCAGCGAGGACCAGCTCTTCTACCTGATGAGCCGGGGCATGACCGAGGACGAGGCGATGGCGATGATCGTGCGTGGCTTCATCGAGCCGATCGCCAAGGAGCTCCCGATGGAGTACGCCCTGGAGCTGAACCGCCTGATCGAGCTGCAGATGGAAGGGGCAGTGGGCTAGCGCCCACATGCCGAAGAGCCCCAACTGGTCAAGGTCAAAGAAGGTTAAAGCAGAAAATGACAACCGAGGCCATCGCCCCGCCGAGCACCAAGTCGCAGGTGCTGCGCTCCTTCGACGTCGCCGACTTCCCGGCCCTCAACGGCCTGGAGGAGGAGTGGCGTTTCACCCCGCTCAAGCGGCTGCGTGACCTGGTCACCGCCACGTCGCTGACCGGGGCCGCACCTTCGCGAGAGTACGGCGACCTGCCCGCCGGGGTGACGGTGTCCGACGCGGACGACGTGGATCCGGTTCTCACCCCGTTCGACCGGGTCAGCGCTCTCGCGTACGGCTCGGCCGCCGGCGTCACCGTGATCGAGGTGGCGGCCGAGGCCGAGCCCGCCGAAGCCGCGGTCATCCGGCTGGTCGGCAAGGGTGGCGACGCCGCCGCCGCGCGCACCTTCGTCAAGGTGGGCAACTTCGCCAAGGCCACGATCGTGCTGGCGCAGACCGGCTCGGTCACCCTGGCCGACAACATCGAGGTCGTGGTGGGCGACAGCGCCCAGCTGACCTTCGTCACCCTGGCCGAGTGGGACCGCGACGCGGTCCAGGCGCAGCACGTCAAGCTGCGGGTCGGCAAGGACGCCCGGGTCCAGCACGTGCAGGTCACCCTCGGCGGCGACCTGGTCCGGCAGTTCACCAGCGTGGAATACACCGGGCGCGGCGGCGACGCCGAGCTGTGGGGCCTGTACTTCGCCGATGCCGGCCAGCACCAGGAGCACCGCCAGCTCGTCGACCACAGCGTGCCGGACTGCCGCAGCCACGTGGCGTACCGGGGCGCGCTCCAGGGCGCGTCGGCGCACACCGTCTGGGTCGGCGACGTGCTGATCCGGGCGGCGGCGACCGGCACCGACACGTACGAGATCAACCGGAACCTCATCCTGACCGATGGGGCGCGCGCCGACTCCGTACCCAATCTGGAGATCGAGACCGGTGAGGTGGCCGGGGCCGGGCACGCGAGCGCGACCGGCCGTTTCGACGACGAGCAGCTCTTCTATCTGATGGCGCGCGGCATTCCCGAAGCCGAGGCCCGCAAGCTGGTCGTCCGTGGCTTCTTCGCCGAGCTGATCAACAAGATCCCGGTCGGCGAACTGCGCGAGCGGCTCGGCGACGCCATCGAGGCCCGGCTGGTGGAGGCAGGGTCATAGTGTCTTTCGAGAACGTCGGGCCGGTTGCCGACGTGGCCAAGGGCGCCGTTCTCCAGGTGGAGGTCAATGGTGTCGAGGTCGCGATCGTGCACACCGACGACGACGAGTTCTACGCCATCCGCGACGAGTGCAGTCACGCCTCCGTGGCCCTCTCCGAGGGCGAGGTGGACGGGTGCACGCTGGAGTGCTGGCTGCACGGTTCCCGGTTCGACCTGCGCACCGGTGAGCCTTCCGGACCGCCCGCCATCGAGCCGGTGCCGGTCTTCCCCGTCGAGATCCGCGACGGCGACATCTACGTTTCGACATCACCGAGTAATGGAGTAGAGCCGTGAGCACCCTGGAGATCCGCGACCTGCAGGTGTCGGTGAAGCTGCCCGAGGGCGAGCTGAAGCCGATCCTGGCCGGTGTCGACCTGACCGTGAAGGCCGGCGAGACCCACGCCATCATGGGTCCGAACGGCTCCGGTAAGTCGACCCTGGCCTACTCGATCGCCGGCCACCCGAAGTACGAGATCACCGGCGGCTCGGTCACCCTCGACGGCGTCGACGTGCTCGAACTGAGCGTCGACGAGCGCGCCCGGGCCGGCCTCTTCCTGGCCATGCAGTACCCGGTCGAGGTTCCGGGTGTCTCGGTGGCGAACTTCCTGCGCACCGCGAAGACCGCGATCGACGGCGAGGCGCCGAAGCTGCGCACCTGGGCCGGCGAGCTGCGCGGCGCCATGGAGAAGCTCCAGATGGACCCCGCGTTCGCGCAGCGCAACGTGAACGAGGGCTTCTCCGGCGGTGAGAAGAAGCGGCACGAGATCATGCAGCTCGAGCTGCTCAAGCCGAAGATCGCGATCCTCGACGAGACCGACTCCGGCCTCGACATCGACGCGCTGCGTGTCGTCAGCGAGGGCGTCAACCGGGTCCGCGAGACTGGGGAGACCGGCTTCCTGCTGATCACCCACTACACCCGCATCCTCCGCTACATCAAGCCGGACTTCGTGCACGTCTTCGTCGGCGGCAAGATCGTCGAAGAGGGTGGCCCGGAGCTGGCCGAGCGGCTCGAGGCCGAGGGTTACGAGAAGTTCCTCACCCGAGCCTGAGGGGTTCTTCAACAATGAGCTTCGACGTCGAGCAGGTCCGTAAGGACTTCCCGATCTTCGAGCGGGAGGTCAACGGCCACCCGCTGGTCTACCTGGACAGCGCCAACACCTCGCAGAAGCCGGTTCAGGTGCTCGACGTCATGCGTGCGCACCAGGAGCGGTACAACGGCAACGTGTCCCGCTCCGTGCACACGCTCGGCACCGAGTCGACCGAGGCTTACGAGGGCGCCCGGGCCCGCATCGCCGCATTCATCGGCGCGGCGAGCCCGGACGAGGTGGTGTTCACCAAGAACTCCACCGAGGCGATCAACCTGGCCGCCTACTCGCTGGGGCAGATGCTGCGCCTCGGCCCGGGCGACGAAGTGGTGATCTCCGAGATGGAGCACCACTCCAACCTCGTGCCGTGGCAGCTGCTGTGCGAGCGGACCGGTGCCACGTTGCGCTGGTTCGGCATCACCGACTCCGGTTTCCTGGACGAGTCCCCGATCGATGAGCTGATCAACGAGCGCACCAAGATCGTCTCGCTGGTGCACATGTCGAACGTGCTCGGCACGGTCAACGACGTGTCCAGGATCTCCGCCCGCGCACGCGAGGTCGGTGCGCTGGTGATGCTCGACTGTTCGCAGTCGGTGCCGCACCTGCCCATCGACGTGCGGACTCTCGGCGCCGACCTGATCGCCTTCACCGGGCACAAGATGCTCGGCCCGACCGGCATTGGCGTGCTCTGGGGCCGTTTCGACCTGCTCGCCGAGATGCCGCCCTTCCTGGCCGGCGGCTCGATGATCGAGACGGTCACCATGGGCGGGACGACCTTCGCCGCGCCGCCGGCCCGCTTCGAGGCCGGCACCCCGCCGATCACCGAGGCCATCGGCCTCGGCGCGGCCGTCGATTACCTGACCGGGCTCGGCATGGACGCCGTCCACCGGCACGAGCAGGAGATCACCCGGTACGCGCTGGACGCGCTCACCTCGGTCCCCGGCGTGCGGATCTTCGGGCCCGCGACCATCGAGGGCCGGGGCGGCACGGTGTCGTTCGGCGTCGACGGGGTACACCCGCATGACGTGGGACAGGTCCTGGACGCGCTCGGTGTGGAAGTGCGGGTCGGGCACCACTGCGCACGGCCGGTGTGCTCGCGGTTCAGTGTGCCGGCGATGACCCGGGCCTCGTTCTACCTCTACACGACCCCGGCCGAGATCGACGCCCTGGCGCGGGGTCTCGACCAGGTCCGGAAGGTGTTCGGCTGATGCTCGACGGTCTCTACCAGGAGATCATCCTGGATCACTACAAGAACCCGCACGGCCGTGGCCTGCGGGACCCCTTCGACGGGGAGGCGCACCACGTCAACCCGACGTGCGGTGACGAGATCACCGTGCGGGTGTCCGCCGATCTGTCCGAGGTGTCGTACGACGGTCTGGGCTGTTCCATCAGCCAGGCCTCGGCGTCGGTGTTGCACGAGCTGGTGCAGGGTAAGGATGTGGCCTCGGCCGCGGAGATCCACCACGCCTTCGTGGAGCTGATGCAGAGCCGCGGCCAGATCGAGCCGGACGAGGAGGTCCTCGGCGACGGGATCGCCTTCGCCGGGGTCGCCAAGTTCCCGGCCCGGGTGAAGTGCGCGCTGCTGCCGTGGATGGCGTTCAAGGACGCGGCCGCCCGTGCCGGCGTCGACGTGGGCGTGAGCCCGGAGGTGAAGGCATGACCGCCTGCACCGAGCGTCGCTTCGGTGAGATGAACGACGGCGTTGCAGGTGAGGGCCAGAAGGGCATGCCAAGGGAGGCACAGCATGACTGAACAGACTGAGACGACCGTTCGTACCGTGGCCGCGGTGCCGGCCTCGGGGGCTGCTCCCGGCGCCGGCGAAGAGGTGCCGGACTGGCTGGCCGCCGAGCGTGCCGAGGCCGCTGAGGCCGGCGAGCCGGTCGAGGTGCCGTCGGTGAGTGTGTCGGCGTCGCCCGACGCCGCTTTCGACGCGGACGCCCCGTCGAGCTCCGACTCCGCCGTCGCGGGCGCCGCGCCCGCCGACGAGGTCGCGTCCGACACCGTCTCCGGCGGGACCGCCGCCGGTGAGGCCGTGGCGCCCAGCGCCGATGTGGCCGTGGTCGCCGCGGGGGAGAAGGCCGCGGTGAAGAAGGCTTCGACCGCGGAGGTCGAGGAGGCGATGAAGGACGTCGTCGACCCCGAGCTCGGCATCAACGTCGTCGACCTCGGCCTGGTCTACGGCACTCACGTGGACGACGACAACGTGGTCACCATCGACATGACGCTGACCTCGGCGGCCTGCCCGCTGACCGATGTCATCGAGGACCAGACCCGGCAGGCTCTGACGACCGGTCCGGGCGGCGGGCTCGTCAACGACTTCCGGATCAACTGGGTCTGGCTGCCGCCGTGGGGCCCAGACAAGATCACCGACGACGGCCGCGACCAGCTGCGGGCGCTGGGCTTCAACGTCTGACCCGATCCCGCAGGCGCTGGCTTTCCACCGCCCGGGGGTACGCCGTGAGGGCGGCGCGCGATCATGCGCGCCGCCCTCTGTCGTACCCCGGTGGTAGAAACCGGGCATGACTTCGACTCCGCCGTTTCCCGACCTGCTCACGCTGATCGAGGGGCGGTCGGCGGCGCTGCGTGACGCGGTCGCCGCCGCTCCGGACCTGAGTGTCACTGTGCCGGGCTGTCCCGGCTGGTCGCTCACCGATCTCGTCGCCCACCTGGGTGGTGTCCAGCGCTTCTGGGCCGCGGCGGTGGCCGCCGCTGACGATTCGGGTCCACCGGCCCGGGAGCGGGTCGGCGACCAGGAGCCACAGGGCGACCTGCTGGGGTGGTCGGCCGCCTCGACGGGCCTGCTGCTGGCCGCGTTGCGTGACGCCGGGCCCGAGTCGCCCTGCTGGACGTGGTGGGCCGGGTCCGGTGTGCCGCTCACGGCCGAGGCGGTCGCCCGTCACCAGGTGCAGGAGGCGGCCGTGCACGCCTATGACGCGCAGGAGACGATCGGCGGGGCCGAGCCGCTGCCGGCGGCCGTCGCGGTCGACGGGGTCGGTGAGTTCCTCTCCGTGGGTCTGGGTTCGCTGGGCGCCTGGCCGCACCGTCCGGCCCGGGTGGCCCTGCAGGCGATCGAGGGCCCGTCCTGGACGCTCGATCTGTCCCCGTCCGGGGCCAAGGAGGGTCCCGCGGCCAGCGGCGAGCCGGTCACCCGCATCCACGCGACGGCCAGTGATCTGGTGCTGGCTCTCTACCGTCGCATCCCTCTGGTGGACGTCCGCGTCGACGGTGACCGCACGGTCGCCGAGCAGCTTCTTGGGTGGAGCGGCAACGACTGACTCGCCGGCGGTGGGCCGGTTTCCCGGGGGCCGGCCCACCGGCTCTTGTTTCCTCTTTTAATCTCCCGGCAAATCTCGCGCGTCAATTCGGAAACGTGCCCGCGACATGTCGCTGTCGCCCGGTGCGCCGTGACTAAGCGCACATCCTCGTCATAGGCCAGGTCAGGCCACTTGTGAACGCGCACTTAACCGGTTCAGGGTTGACTGCGAACACGGTGACCGGCCACTGTAGACCCGTCGGTTTGGGAGCGCTCCTATGGGCGCTCGTCAATAAGGCGCGCAATGCGTTCCCTCCCTTCCTGAGATCGTCACGATGGGCGATGAAGCCTGTTCACCGTCGATCGCGGCGGGGCCGCCAATCGTCCGTGCGATCGTGACGCGGAAAGGTCAATGATGAGTTCAAGCACCGTCGCAAGGCCCGTGACCGGCTTGCCGGACTATGCCGGAGAAGGCATCTACCTGCACATTCGTGGTGAGCGCTACATCGACTGCGCGTCCGGGACGTTCAACGTCTCGCTGGGCTACTCGGCACCGGAGATCATCGATGCGTTGCATGCCCAGCTCGACCGGATCGCCCACCTGTCCTCCGACTTCACCAGGGCGAAATCGGCCGAGATCTTCGAGCTGATGCGCCCGGACCTGCCCGCACACATCGGTGCTTTCTGGTTTCGTGACATCACCGGGTCGGGGGCGACCGAGGCCGCGATCAGAATTGCGCAGAAAGCGACCGGACGGTCCGACATATTCTCGTTGTTTCTGTCGCACCACGGGCAGACGGTCGCCGCCACCGGCGTCTCCGGAAACGCTTTCCGGCAACGCGGTTTCTCCTTGCCGTTCGCCAATTCCGTGAAGATTCCGGGGCCGGATTGTGCGAACTGCTTCTACGGCCAGGTCCCCGGCAGTTGCGCGATGATGTGCGCCCGGCGCCTCGAGGACTTCGTGGAGTACGCGTCGAGCGGCCGGGTGGCCGCCCTGATCGTGGAGCCGGTGATGGGCAACGGCGGCAACATCGTCCCGCCCCGTGACTACTACCGGGTGCTCCGCGAGACCTGCGACCGGCTCGGCATCCTGATCATCGCGGACGAGGTGCAGACCGGCTTCGGGCGTACCGGATCGTTCTTCGCCTCCACCGGCTACGCCGAGGAGTTGCGCCCGGACATCATCACCTTCGCCAAGGGCGCCGGGGGTGTCGGCATCCCGGTCGCCGGCGTGCTGATGCGGCCGGAACTCGACGTCCTCGAGTCGTGGGAGCACTCCAGCACGTCGGGCGCCAACCCGCTGGCGCTGGTGGCCCTGGAGGAGACCGTCCGGTACATCCGCGACCACCACGTTCTCGACAACGTCGCCGCCGTCTCCGGCCGGCTGCAGCGGGGCCTGCTCGCGCTCTCCCGCGACTTCCGTGATGTGACCGGTGTGCGCGGTGTCGGGCTGATGCAGGCGTTCGACCTGCCCACCAGCGTCGACGTCGAGCAGTTCATCGCTCTGGGCCGCCGGCACGGCCTCATCCTGCGCGGCAGCCGGTACGGCTTCGGCCGCACCGTCAAGGTCCGGCCGCCCCTGATCATCACCAGTGATCAGGTGGACGACCTGCTCGGCCGCCTGCGCCAGACGTGTCAGAACTTCCAGAAGGAGGCCGTGCGGCCGTGAAAGCACTCAAGTACCTCAGCCCTTGGAACGTCGCACTGCGCGAGGTCCCCGACCTGCACGCGACCGGCGACGACGACGTGGTCGTCGACATCAAGTTCTGCGGGGTCTGCGGCACCGACCTGGGCATCGTCTCCGGCTCCTACCCGGTCGCGGTTCCCGGGGTGACGCTCGGCCACGAGGCGAGCGGCGTCATCGCCGAGATCGGCCCCGCGGTCACCAGCGTCGCCGTGGGGGACCGGGTCGTCATCAACCCGACGCCGTACTGCGGCCGGTGCCGGATGTGCCAGACCCAGCGGATCAACCACTGCGTCAACAAGCACGGCACCGAGAGCGGCGTCAGCTACGACGGCGCCTACGCCGGGCAGTACCGCACCACCTCGGCGTTCGTGCACCGGGTGCCGGACAACGTGTCGCTGCGGGCCGCTGCCCTGACCGAGCCGCTCAGTTGTGTGGTGGCCGGCGCGCGGAAACTCCAGCCGCCGTCGCTGGCCGCGAACACCTACATCTTCGGTGCCGGGCCCCTGGGGCTGCTGTACACCTGGGTGCTCTCGCTCAAGGGCCTGACCCCGGTCGTGATCGAGCACTCGCCGGCCCGGCTGGAGTTCGCACGCGACCGGCTTCCCGACGGCACCGCGGCCTACGCGTCCCTGGAGGAAGCGCGGATCAAGTACTTCAACGACCCGCAGGCGCCGATCGACATCGTCGTCGACACCACGTCGATGCTGCTGGAGGACATCTTTCCGCAGATGGCGTGCGGTGGCACGTACATGTCGATCGGTTTGAAGGAGAAGGTGGCGTCGATCGACACGATGCTGCTGGCCGACCGCAGCCTGTCGGTCATCGGCTCGATCGACTCGCTGCACGGCTCGTTCGTCGAAGCGTTTCACCTGATCACCACCGGCCGGGTCCCGGCCGAGCGCCTGGTCAGTCACGTGGTGCCGCTGTCCGACTTCCGCACCGGGTTCGCGGCGCTGGGCTGCGACATCGACGGGCAGCGGTTCGGTCCCGCCGACCAGGCCAGTTGCAAGGTCCTGATCGCCCCCGGCGACGTCGATGAGTGAGCGCCGGGAGACGTTCCTGGGCGAACGACGGGCGACCTCGACGGATGAGCTCCGGATCAGCGTCGTCATCCCGTACCGCGACCGGGCCGACAACCTGCGCCTCGCGCTGACCGCCCTCGCCGCCCAGTCGCTGCCGGTGGACCGGTTCGAAGTGATCGTCGGCGTGCTCGACGACGGCCCGGAGCACCTGGAGATCCTCCAGGAGTTCACCGGCCGGCTCGACGTCGTCGCGGTGACCTCCGGACGGCCCTGGCAGGTCGGCTATGCCCGCAATCTGGCGCTGCGCCAGGCCGGCGGCGAGGTGGTCGTGCTCATGGACGTCGACATGGTGCTGCCGTCGCGCTGCCTCGAAGATCTCTACGACCGGCACTTCGGGTACGGCCAGCGGATCTGCGTCGTCGGCCAGATGATCGACTACGACAACAACACCGGGGACGTCACCGAGGTCGAGGCCCAGCCGTACGAGCACTACCGCAAGGTGCTCGACGATCTTCAGGTCACCGGCACCGGCGACCAAGACCCCCGGATGTCGGCGGCGCACGTCATCCCCTGGTCGTTCGCCTGGACCGCGTTGATCGCCCTGCCCCGCTCCCTCGTCGTCGAGCAAGAGCTCTGGTTCGACCTCGGTTTCCACGGCTACGGCGTCGAGGACCTGGAGTGGGCGTACCGGGTGGCCCGGACCGGAACCCCGATCGTGATGGGCCGTGACTTCTTCGGCGTGCACCTGCCGCACGTGCGCAGCGTCGCCGCGAACAAGCGGACCGAGGCGCCGAACTACCGGTACTTCCTGCGCAAATGGCCCGGCGTGGACGTCGAGCTGGCCTGCGCGTTCGGCGACTTCGAGGCCAACGAGCTCTACCCGGAATTCCGCCGGGCGGTGGAGGCGGTCGCCGGCGCCTCCGGAGGCGTGCTCACCGTCGTGCGCGGCACGGTCGACGGCCGCACCGAACTGGCGGTCGGGGTCCCGGCCGGCACCACCGGAGTGCTGCCCGCGACGGCGACCGGCGTCGAGGTGCTGCCGATCACCGGGCTGGCACTGCCCTATCCCGACGGCAGCATCGACCGGTGCCACGTTCTCGGCCCGGTCACCGAGCTGCCGGAGCGATACCGCGAACGGATCCTCGCCGAGGTGCGCCGGGTCGCCGCCCCCGCTTCGCCGGGTATGAGATGACGCGAGAACTCCTCGACCTGGCGATTCGCGCCGCGCTCGCCGGCGGTGCGGTGGTGCGTGCCGCCACCGGCGTTCGCCCGGCCGGGCACAAGTCCAGCGCCACCGATCCGGTGACCGAAATCGATATCGCGAGCGAGGCCGCGATCACCGCGGTTCTCAGCTCGGCCCGCCCGGAGGACGGGCTTCTCGGCGAGGAGGGCACGGCGCGGGCCGGGACCTCCGGCTTGCGGTGGGTGGTGGATCCGGTCGACGGAACCACCAACCTGGTGTACGGGTTACCGCACGTCACCATCAGCATCGCCGTCGAGGAGCTGACCTCGGACGGTGAGTGGCGGGCGCTCGTCGGCGTGGTCCACGACCCGGCCCGGGCGGAGACGTTCACCGCGGTGCGTGGTCACGGAGCCCGGCTGGGCGACGCCCCGATCCGGGTGAATGATCCGGTGCCACTGGACCGAGCCCTCGTGGCGACCGGTTTCGGCTACCGATCCACCTCACGGGCCCGGCAGGCGTCGACCCTGCGCACCCTGCTGGACCGGGTCCGCGACGTCCGCAGCCACGGCAGCGCCGCCCTGGAACTCTGCTGGCTCGCCGCGGGGCGCTGTGACGCCTACTACGAGGACGAGCTGGCGCCCTGGGACTGGGCGGCCGGGGCCCTCATCGCCGCGGAGGCCGGCGCACACGTCTCCGCCCTGGGCACCGGCGTGATCGCCGCGGGCCCCGCACTCCATCCGGCGCTGGCCGGCGTCGTACACCATCCGGCGCCCGCCGCCGCTCCCGAAAGGACTGGGCATGTCTCCGTATCGCGTTGAGCAGGTCACCGACCGTGATCCGCCCCATCTGCCGGTGTTGTTCGCGATCTTCATGACCCTCGCCCCGGTTTTCGCCGTCTGGCGGACCGCCGTCGTCAACTGGGATGTCTGGTACGGCCCGGTGGCCTGGGCCGCCGAGATGTTCGCCGTCGCCACCACGGTCGTGTTCGTGTTGTCGCTGCGCCGCCGGACCCGGCCCACGCCCCGCCCCGTCGCCTCGCCCGTCACCCGGACCGTCGACATCCTGGTCCCCACCGTGAACGAGCCGCTGCCGGTTCTGGAGCCGACCGTCCTCGGCGCGACGCGGGTCCGCGGGGTCCGCGACGTGATCGTCCTCGACGACGGGAACCGGGCCGAGATCCGGGACATGGCCGCCCGGCTCGGCGCCCGCTACCTGCCCCGGACCACCAGCGAGGGCGCCAAGGCCGGCAACCTCAACCACGGGCTGACGGTGACCGACGCCGAGTTCGTGGTCACCCTCGACGCCGACCACATCCCGCTGCCGGAGTTCATCGAGCGCACCCTCGGCTACTTCGACGACCCCGACGTGGCGGTCGTGCAGTCGCCGCAGTCGTTCTACAACACCGAGTCGTTCACGTTCCGCCGTCGCAACGGTGCCGACGGCGGCTGGCACGAGCAGGAGATGTTCTACGGCGGGGTGCAGCCCACTAAGAACAGCACCAACAGTGCGATCTACACCGGGACGTCGGCGATGCTGCGGCGCAGCGCTCTCGACGCGGTCGGCGGCTTCGCCGAGGACACCTCCACCGAGGACATCCACACCTCGCTGCGGCTGCACGCCCGCGGCGGGAAGTCGGTCTATCTGGAGGAGCCACTGGCGTACGGCCTCGAAGTCGACAACCTGCGCCAGTACTACGGGACCCGGCGCCGCTGGGCCATCGGCAGCCTACATCTGCTGCTGCGCCACCCCGACTCGCCGCTGCGCGCCCGAGGGCTCACGCTGCCCCAGCGGCTCAACTACCTCAGCGCGATGGTCGCGCACTTCCAGGGCCTCAACCGGCTGCTCTACCTGCTCGTACCGGTCGCGGCGCTGACCACCGGGGTGGCGCCCGTGCGTGGCCCGTACGCCGTCTACGGGTTCGCGTTCCTGGCCTTCACGATCTTCTCGATCTGGACCGTGGTCCAGTTCGGCCGCGGCCATTACCACATGCTGCACAGCGAGGCCTTCGCCGTCGCGGACACCCTGCCGATGCTCGCCGCCCTGCCCGCGGCCCTGTTCGGCGAACGGCAGTTCGGCGTGACCGAGAAGCGGGCCCGGCGCACCACCGACGCGCGGCTCAAGTGGGCCTACCGGGTCTTCGCGCTGGTCGAGGCGGGTGCCCTCGGCTTCGCGCTGTTCCGGCTGGCGCAGGGCGAACACGTGGTCATCGCCGCCTGGTCGGCCGCGTTCCTGGCACTGAGCACCGGTTACGTGCTGTCGTTCCTGATAGGAATGGAACGGTACGAGCGCCGGCCGGTGGTCGCCTGGTACACGCACCTCGACCCGGAACAGCTCTACCGGCGCATCGCCGCCGGCTCGGAAAGGGAACGAGTCCTGACATGACGGTCCTCGGCGCGATCGCCCTCCCGCAACTGCCCCCGGAACGCCTCCGCGGCCTCGTGGAGGACGCCGACGCGGCCGGCCTCGAAGAGCTGTGGCTCTGGGAGGACTGCTTCCTCACCGGCGGGGTGGCGACCGCGTCCGCGGCGCTGGCCTGGAGCCGCCGGCTGCGGGTCGGCGTCGGCCTGCTGCCGGTGCCGCTGCGCAACGTCGCCCTCACCGCGATGGAACTGGCGACCCTGCACCGGCTCTTCCCCGGCCGGGCGATCATCGGGGTCGGCCACGGCGTGCAGGACTGGATGGGCCAGGTCGGCGTCCGGGTGCCGTCGCCGATGACGCTGCTCCGCGAGCACGTCACCGCCCTGCGGTCGCTGCTCGGCGGCGAGCGGGTGACCGTCGACGGGCGGTTCGTGCACCTTGACGGCGTGGCCCTGGACTGGCCGCCGCCGAGCCCGGCGCCGATCCTCATCGGCGCCTCCGGCCCCAAGACCCTGCGGCTGGCCGGCGAGATCGGCGACGGCACGATCCTCACCGCCGGCACCACACCGGAACAGGTCCGGGCCGCCCGGGAGGTGATCGGCGACGGCCGCCTGGTGGTCTACCTGCACACCGCGACCGGCCCCGACGCCGACGAACGCGTCGAGGGGGAACGGGTGCGCTGGGGTTACCCGTCCGCCGTCGACCGCGCCGCGACCGGCGACGCGGCCGCGATCGCGGAACAGGTCCGTCGCTGGGCGGAGGCGGGCGCCGACACGGTCGTCCTCCAGCCGACCCCGGACGATCCGGACCCCGAAGGCTTCGTACGGTTCGCCGCCCGCGAGGTCCGGCCGTTGCTCTAACCCTGGCTCTGGCCCTGGCTCTCGCGCAGGAAGTCGAGCAGCAGCGGGTTCATCAGGTCCGGGCGTTCCAGACTGGGCAGGTGGCCGGCCCAGTCGAGTTCGGTGTGCCGGGCGTGCGGGAGCAGCTTGGCGAGGTGGACCGCGATCTCCCGGAAATCCGGAAGATCGTGGGCGCCGGACACCAGCAGGGCCGGCGCCGTGATCCGGGTGAGGTCCAGCTCGACGCGGACCGGCTCGCCCTCTTCCTCCGCGGCGAGCTGCACCGCGAAAACGTGGCGCTGCATGGCCCGCACCGCGTCCCGGGTGTCCTCGTCCGCCTCCGGGCCGAGCCAGAGATCCACGTTGAGGTCCGTCGCGCCGTCCACGTCACCGGCCTCGATCAGCGCGTCCTCACGATCGCTGAAAGCGCTCAGCTCGGGGCTCGCCTCGTGCCCCCGCAACGCCGTGCACAACAGGGCGAGCGCGGTCACCCGCTCCGGCCAGCGAGCGGCGACGTCGAGGGCCACCCGGCCACCGCCGGACGACCCGATCACCGCGGCACGCGCGATGCCGAGGCCGGTGAGCAGGCCGGCGACATCCGCGGCCTCGTCGAAACTGGTGGACGGCACCGGGCTGTCGCCGTAACCATGCAGGTCACAGCGCACCACCTGATATCCGGCGGCGGTCAGCGCGGGCACCTGCGGGTCCCACATCCGGCGGTCGCAGACGGTCGAGTGCAGCAGAAGTACGGCAGGGCCTGAGCCGGCCGAATCATGAGCGAGAGTCATCGGGGCCGACCGTAGCCGCTTGTGGAGATCCGCGTCCACCAATTTCGCCGCACCGGTCAGGCGGTGGCGACCGCCGTCGCCGGCTCTGCGCGCGGGCGCACATCCAGCTCCCGCCAAGCGGGAAAGAGGAACGGGGAGACGGTGACGGCCAGATAGCCGATCGCGGCGATCAGCGCCGCGGTCCGCAAGCCCAGCAGATCGGTGGCCCAGCCGCCGACCACACCACCGAACGGGATCCCCGCCCACGACACGGCGATCAGCACACTGATCACCCGGCCGTGCAGATGGGTGGGGATCCGGAGGTAGACCGAGGCCATCAGGATCGGGTTGACCGTGGACATCAGCGCCCCCGCCAGCGCGGCTGTGACCAGCACCTTCCAGACCTGCTCGGCCAGGGCCAAGGCGAGGAGCTGGGCGGGACCGCCCAGAAAGAAGCAGATTCCGAGGGTACGGCGTCGAGGCAGCCGTGAAGCGAGCAACGTGTAGAGAATGTTGCCGGCCACGGCGCCCAGCCCGAAAGCGGTGCCGATCACTCCCAGGGCGGCCGGCCCATGTGGACCCTCGCGCACCCAGACCGGCACGAACACCGTCGCGAACGCCTGATCGAACAGGTTCGTGGCGAACAGCATCGACATGACACCGAGAATGAGCCGGTCCGAGCGTACGTACCGGAAACCGTCGCGCAGCGCGGCCGCGTACCCCTGCTGCTCGCTCTCCGCCAGAGCGGCGGCGTCGGCGTAGCCGACCCGGACCAGAACCGCGATGATCAGCGCGCTCACCGCGAACGACAGCGCGTCGAAGAGCAGGACCATCGCCGGTCCGGAGGCGGCGATCAGCACCCCGGCCAGCGGCAGGCCGACAAGTGTGGAAGCGCGGCAGATGCCGTCGTACATCGCCGTGCCGCGTTCGGTGGAGAGACCGGCCGCCGCGATCGTGCGCGGCAACAGCGCTCGCTTGGCCGCGTCACCGAAGCCGCGTAGCGCACCGGCCAGGGCGATCAACAACAGCAGCGCGACCAGCGAGACACCGTCGTAGAAGGCGATCAACGGGATCCCGGCCACGGCCAGCACGCTCGCCGTGTCCGCCGCCACCGCGGTGGGCCGGGGGCCGACCCGGTCCACGATCGGGCCGCCGATCAGCCCCGCCAGCACGTAGGGCAGCATCTCGGCGAGCCCGGCCAGGCCCGCCAGCAACGCCGAATCCTGCGTGGTGAGGACCAGCCACGGCACCGCCACGAAAGTGATCCGGCTGCCGAGCATGGAGATCGCCTCGGCGGTGAGAAGCGCGCCCAACTGGCGGTTCACCGCTCGGCGCGGGTGAGCCGTCCCGCGGGGGAAATGGGCGACGGGCACCGACCGAACATAGGATTTCCGGCGGATCGCGGCAAGGCGGTCATCGATGCATGGGGATGCGTCACACGGGCGGCAGGTGGTCGATCACGTTGTATCTGTCCAGTGTGAGCGGCCCTGACGTGCCGTCGAACCGGGTGATCGACGCGTTGCGCACACTGCCCGAGCCGCGCTCCACCTCGAGCACCTCGTCCCAGCTCAACTGCTCGATGACGGCCCGCATCATCAACACCACGGCGTCGTGGGCGACCACGACCACCCGCTTGCCGGCATGATTCTTGTGCAGGTCGTCCAGAAAGGACTCGAGCCGGACCGCGATGTCGGCGAACGACTCACCGCCGGGCGGCGCATACTCGTACTCTCCGGCTTCGGCGCGCCGCCCCGCCTCGTCCGGGAAACGCGCCGCGACGGCCGCCCGGGTCATCAGCTCCAGCTCACCCATCAGCCGGTCCACCAGGCGATCATCGGTGCTCGGAGCCGGCAGATCCAACCCGGACGACTCGGCGGCGATCCGCCAGGTCTCACGGGCCCGCAGGTACGGCGAGGTGATGACCGCCTGTGGCCGGTGCTCCTCCGGAAGAGCCGCCAGCCAGCGGCCCAGCGCGGCGGCCTGCTCCTCCCCGGTCTCGGTGAGCGGCACCTCGGCGTCCCGCCCGCTCACCACCGTCTCCATGAGGCCTTCCGCGTCGGCGGCGGGAAAGGCGACGTTGGCCAGGCTCTGCCCGTGCCGGACCAGAATCAGTTCAGCGACCATGATCGGACCCTACCCAGCCGCGGCCCCTTCGGCCACGCTCCGGGGTCAATGCAAAACCTCACGTAGTCGAAATCTTGCGCACGCTCCCACCGCTACTTCGCCCCACTGCTACTTCGCCCCACTGCTACTTCGCCCCACTGCTACTTCGCCCCACTGCTACTTCGCCCTACCGCTACTCCGTCCTACCGCTACTTCGTGCTGCCGGTACTTCGTCCTACCGCTACTTCGTGCTGCCGGTACTTCGTGCTGCCGGTACTTCGTGCTGCCGCTACTTCGTCCTACCGCTACTTCGTCCTACCGCTACTTCGTGCTGCCGCTGCTTCGTGCTGCCGCTGCTTCGTGCTGCCGGTACTTCGTCCTGCCGCTGCTTCGCGCTGCCGCTACCTCGTCCTGTCGGGACTCTGTTGCACCTGCGCTCCCGCCTATCAGTACTTCCCGCCGGCTGTGCTTGGCGGGCCTCTGTTTCGCACGGCCGTGCTTGGCATGCCTGTACTTGGTGCCTGCCACTGGTGTTTCCTGCTGCCTGCCCTTGGCGCTGCCTGTAATGCCTGCCGCCGCTGTACTTGCGCGGCGTCCCCATTTGGCATGACCTGTTGGTGAGGCGGCGGCGTGGGCGGGAGTGAGCCGTCCGGGTGGCGGTGGAAATCGTTGGCGCGAGCCGGGCGCCGGGTTCGATGATGGCGGCGTGACCATGCTGAAGCCCGTCTCCGCCTCCGTCTCTGTCGCCGCAGCCGATCGGGCCGCGCGACAGCAGGCAGGCTTTCACGTAACGGCGGGTGTCCGGCAGCGGTCATGAACGGGGCTTTCCTGGCCGGCGTGGTCGCCGGCTATGGCATCGCCGTGCCCGTGGGAGCCATCGCCGTGCTGATCGCCGGGCTCAGCGCTCGCGCCTCCCTGCGAGTCGGAGCAGCAGCGGGATTGGGCGCGGCCACCGCGGACGGCATCTACGCGCTCATCGCCGTCGCCGGGGGAGCGGCCGTGGCCGGAGTGATCGCGCCGGTGGAGACACCGCTGCGATGGGCCGGAGCCGCCGTGCTGCTCGTGCTGGCAGGCTGGACTGCCTGGAGCGCGATCCGGCGGCCGGGCATCACGCAACGCGGCGAACGCCCGGCGACGGCGCTCCGGGCATACACCGGAGTCCTCGCCTTGACGCTCCTCAATCCGGCGACCGTGATCTATTTCGCGGCGCTGGTGCTGGGAGGCGCCGGAGGCGGGGCGTGGTTCGTGGCCGGCGCCTTCCTCGCCTCAGCGAGCTGGCAACTACTGATCGCCGGTGGCGGTTCCCTGATCGGCCGCCTCCTCACCGGCGACCGCGGCCGCCTGATCACCGCGCTGGTCTCCAGCGCCGTAATAGCGGTACTCGCCCTCCGCCTACTCCTGACCACCTGAAGACCCCGGCGAGTCACCGTTCATCGTCCTGCTGTTCGCCGTCCTGCTGTTCGCCGTCCTGCTGTTCGCTGGTCTGCTGTTCATCCGCCCGTCGCCCGTCACCCGCCGTCCGCCGTTTGTCGGTCTGCGGTCAGTCGCCCGCGGTCCGCTGGTCCGCCGTTTGTCGCTCGCGGTTCGCCGACCCGCGGTCCGCTGGTCCGCCTGTTCGGTGGCTGGCCGTTCACCATTCGCCGTTCCGCCTGGTTGGTGGTCCGCCGTTGGTGATTCACCGTTCACCGAGCCACCGATTGGTCGGCGGTCGCCTGACAGATTCCGGCCTCGCCGTCCTCAGGACCGGCGCGGACCGCTGCCTGGCAGAGCCTTTCCGAAAGTGCCTGCTATGCGGCGCAGTCGATATGAGTGGCGGCTCTCAACGATGGTGCCCCTGAGTTCCCCCCGTTTCGACGGAGCGGTGGTTACCTGCTTCCGGCGGGGGCAGGGGTGAGGTTATCTGGCTCGGTCTGGGCGTGCCAGGCGGTC
>NZ_JASCTH010000045.1:0-25070 GCF_030009775.1 Actinoplanes sandaracinus
CAACTGCTCGGCCAGCCGCCGGATCGTCGGTTTGGGGTCCGACTCGCGATACAGGCGCACGGCACGCGCCCGCAGTTCGTCGGGGTACTTCTTCGGTGCTGCCACAGATGCTTCCTTCCCATGATCAGTCGATCATGTTTGAGAAGCTCCGTTGAAGCGGGGGGAACTCAAGGCCTGGGCCGCCCCATCAGCCTCCCCGCGGATTGTCGGCCTGACTATCCCTCGGCGTACGTAAGTGCTCGACGTACGCCATCACAACTGTCAATGCGACCGGTACCGCCAGCGCCCACCACATCCCGTACACGAAGCCCAGCACCACCGCGACAGGAAGTCCGAGCCCCAAAGTCAGACAACCGGCAAAGAAGCTCATCGGCATCGGCGGCCCTTCATTCGCCGCCTCCATCGCCACCGGCATGACCGCGGCGGGAAGTTCTGGGTGGGGCACCGGAAGATCGGCGAAGATCTTCATGAGCTCTGACCGGGTGTGCGCCGACCGGCAAGCTGCCATCCGCCGCTCGTAGTCGGCCGACGCCAGTCGTTTGGCAACAAAATGGGTCTCCAGCGCATCCTCCGCCGACGCCCGTTCGGGAGTGCCGATGCGCAGGTCAGCGTGGTTTGCCGGGCTTTCGTGATCATCGTCGGCGGCGGTCACCCCGGCAGCTTAGCGACGCGACCGGCAGCTGACCCCGGGGCTCCGCGGACTGGTGCGCCTCCGCATTACTCGACGACGAGAGAAATGCCGCTCCTCTCATCCACGCGAGTGAGAGCCACGCGCGCCGCTGCTGCCGGCCCTCGCCTGCACCACCCCGAACGGTGGGCCACGCCGGGAACCGGCCGGCAGTGGCCGGGACTGCGTAGTACTACGCATGGCCCCGCCCCGCCGTCTGATGGTCCTCTGTTGCCGTTCGACACGAACGCCCGCTGCCACCCGGCAGCGGGGTCCCGCACTCGGAGGCATCATGACCAACACGACGGTTCGGCGGGTCCGCAACATCGCGGTGGCCGCCGCACTCGCCGCCGGTACGGTAACCGCCACCGCCGGCAGCGCCCAGGCGCGGCCGGCCGACGGCAGCACCCTTCCGCCGCGGCCGGCGGCGGCTACGGCCGCCGTCAACGGACCGAACTCGACCTATCCCGGACCCGGCTGGTTCTACTGGTGGACCTACAGCAACCAGGGCACCTGCTACGCCGACGCGTCCCGGTGGCTGCTGCAAGGGCTGATCACGGGGTTCCTCTGCCCGGCGAGGTTCGACGGCCTCGGTTACGACCAGTGGCTGAGATATTAGGAGCAGCGGCAATGAAGACACTCCACCGGAAGGCGGCGCTTCTCGCCACCTCGGGCGCCCTGCTCACCACCGCCCTGCTCGGCGTTGGAGCACCGGCTGCCGCCTCACCCGTCACGCCGTTCCTGGACTGCACGACCACCTCGGGCGGATCGTTCCCGAGCTACCACGGCCAGGGCACGTGCACCGGAAGCGGGCGCTGGCTGCTGCGGGTGAGCTGCTCGTTCGGCTTCACCTACGACAGCCCGCCGACGCTCAATTTCAACAACACGCAAACCGTGCGCTACGGCGCCTGCAACTGGGGCGTGAACTCGGTGCAGGTCATCCCGCTGGCCGGCTGACACCCCTGGCGGGCCGGTCACCCACCGGTCGCATCGATCGGTGGGTGACCTCATCCGGCAGTGACGCGGCGCAGAGGGCGCGGAAGAGGCCGGCACCGGCCATCGCCGCCGCGCGGCCATGACATCGCGGCCCCTCGCGAAGCGTGGTCAGAAGGTGGCGATCGGGTTGACCGGGCTGCCGGACGTGCCCGCGAAGCGGACCGGCGCGACCGCGAGCTGGAAGTCCCACTGGCCGAGCTCGGCGGCCGTCGTCGCGCACGCCTCCAGGTCGCAGTTGTCGAGCAGCCACAGACCCATCGCGACGAGGCTCACGGCGTGAACCGGCATCAACACGTCGTCGTACCCCGATGGTTGAACGTCCTGTGGGGTGTCGGCGCCGATCAGCGCGACCTGCCGTTCCTGCAGCCACGGCAGGCAGGCCGCGTGCCAGCCGGCCTGGGTGAAGCCGCCGGCCGGGCCGGCCTCGTGCCGGACGCGCCCGTGGCCGGTCCGCAGGAGCACGGCATCGCCGGATCGCACCCGCACACCCTGGCGACGCTCGGCCTCTTCGAGATCCTCGGGCAACACGCCCTCCCCCGGTTCCAGCCACGGCACATCGCGAACCCTCGCGATGTCCAGCAGGACCCCACGCGTGATGATCCCGTTCGCCGCCGCGGTGACGGCCGCCCACGCCGACCCCGTCGCGGCGTCGACCAACGAATGGGACCGCCCGTTGTACGTCATGCCGTCCCAGAAGATGTGGCATGGCGAGTCGACGTGGGTGACGGTGTTGCCGTGGAACGTGATGCCGAGCCGCTCGGACGAGAAGCCCCAGCGCCGGTCGGCGTGGAAACCGGGCACCGGCATGTTCTCGGCGCCCGGCATGTCGGCCGCGCACGGGCACGTCGTCGTCGACCGCTCCATGTCCTCCGGTACGGCGACCTCCCATGCGCAGGACACGCTCCTGCCATGGCGCACGGCACGCGCCGCCGCCAGCCGGACGTCGTCGGTGATGTGATTCAGCGTTCCGAGCTCGTCGTCGTCGCCCCACCGGCCCCAGTTCGACAGCGTGTCGAAGTACCCGAGCACGTCGTCCTGTGTGGGCATCGGCCGCTCTGCCGTCATCCCCGCATCGACTCCTCCGGTCACGTGGTTCGAGGCACCGCCGGTCAGGCTATCCCGCCCTCTTCGGTTTCGTTCGGTTCCTCGGACCGGCCGAACGCGAGTCCCCTGGATGTGCCGCCACTGTTCGCCGCGCTGAACGGAGCTCGCAGCGTGCTCCTGGCAGGTGCCGGCGGCGGAATCGACGTATACGCCGCTAGAAGCCCAGCCGGTACGGCCCCGGCCACGTTGAAAAGGTGCACTCTCGACTGGCGGTGATATTCGAGGTGATGGACGATATGGCGACGACGAGTGCCCGAGGTCTAGTCGGCCGCATGGCCCGTCTTGCTCGGTCCCGGTAGGGCTAGCCATACCCGGATCATGGGGTGCTGCCGTAGTGCTCTGAAGGCAACGCCGTTGATCTACTCAGACCCATGCGATCTTCTACTGTGGTCAGGGCAGGCGCCCTCTGCTGGGTGGCCGTGGCCCCGTTGTTCCTGGCCGCGAACGTCATCGTCGGACTCGCCTGGGACGATCCGGCCTTCAGCTGGGCGACCAACAACATCAGCGATCTGGGCAACGTCACCTGCGGCGTCTGGGACACCACCCGCCCCCGGTACGTGTGCTCACCGTGGCACAGCGCCATGAATGCGGCCTTCCTGCTGACGGCGGCGCTGCTCATGGCCGGGCTGGTGCTGACCTGGCGGACGTGGGTGCCCGGAAGAGCGGCCCGCTGGGGCCGAGGGCTGATGCTGCTCGGGGCGGCCGGTCTCGGCCTGGCCGGCGCTTTCCCGGCAGACAGCAACGAGAACCTTCACCTGCTCGGCGCCGTGCTGGTCTTCGGATGCGCGAATGCGGGATTGGTGGCCGCGGGGTGCGCCCGCAACGGCACGCTGCCGGCCCGGCTGCGGCCGGCCACACTGGCTCTCGGCGCACTGGGACTGGCCGGCAGCGTGCTGTTCATCGCACAACAGGGCATGGGCCTGGGCGTCGGAGGCATGGAACGTGTCGCCGTCTTCCCTCTGCCCGTATGGGCCACCTGCGCCGGCCTCCTTCTGTACTTCACCGCGCCCCGGCATCGCTCCCTCGGGCGTCACCTCACCGCGGAGACGAGCAACCAGGGATAGTGCCGCCGTGCATTCTTCTCCGCGAAGTCACGCACACGATCATCGAGACCACCGGCACGGACGGCGCCGGCCACGCTGCGGCGCCACGCACGGTGGCGACATCCACTCCCGACAGATCGGTGTACGCCGTGTCCCGCTGTTTTGGGCCGGCCACTAACCTGAAGCGATGGAGATCAAGTCAGTTGCTGAACTGGAGCAGTTGCTCGGCGCTCCCACACCGCGTGCACGCACCAAGGAGCGAGCGACGCTGACGGAAGTGGACCGGCAATGGCTGGCCCACTCGCCGTTCGTCCTGGTCGCCACAGCCGACGCCGCCGGCAACTGCGACGTGTCCCCGAAAGGCGACCCTCCCGGGTTCGTGCACGTCATCGACGACCGGACGATCGCCATCCCCGAGCGGCCGGGCAACAGACGTGCCGACGGCTACCACAATATTCTGGAGAACCCGCATATCGGCCTGCTCTTCGTCATCCCCGGCCGGAACGAGGCACTGCGCATCAACGGGCGCGCCCGGCTGCTGCGTGACGCGCCCTTCTTCGACCTGATGACGGTCAAGGGACACCGGCCGATCATGGCGCTGGCCGTCGACATCGACACCATCTTCTTTCACTGCCAGCGCGCCCTCATGCGTTCGGACCTTTGGAAACCTGCCTCCTGGGAGCCGCAGGCCCTGCCCTCGCACGCCAACATCGTCACCAGCGTGCAACCCGTGACGGAAACCGTCGCACAGTTGGAGGAGCACTACGCCGAGGCGAACTACGTGCGCACCCTCTACGCGTAGCCCCTGGCGCGAACGCCGCTCAGGCAGCGCACGTCCCGCTCGTCAGAAGTCCGAGATGACCACGGTGTAGTCGTAACCGCAGTGGAGGTTGAAGTTCCAGATGTGCGACCAGAGATACTCGCCGCTGTCCGCGTCGTAAACCTTGATGCCCATGACGCCCGTGGCATCCGTAGCGATGCTCGACTGGCTCGGAATCCTGATGTAGTCCCCGTAACCCGTGCGGCCGGAGTGGAGAGCGTTCGAGTAATAGATCGAGTTGGCCCTGATCTCCTCATACTCGCTGAAGTCATCGGCTCGGCCGGCGTGCAGCCGGACGTAGAGCTTGTAGGCGCCGTTGTACTTGGCGGTGAAGTAGGACTCGCTCTTGCGGCACCGGGCCGAGAAATTGCCGTTCTCCTGGGTCCAGGAGTTCCATCCCACCTCGCCCGGCTCCACCTGGGAGGCCGTGGCGACCATCCGGATCGGAGCCTCCGCGGTGGCTGCCGCCGCTGTGGAGCCCGGCACCACGAGTGCCAGACCGGTCAGAACTCCCGCGACGGCAGTCGCGACGGCCCGCACGCGCCTACTTCCCCCTGCCGAGAACGCCATCGTCCTTCCCCCCGTCTGCGCGCTGCCAAGAAAGGCGCGGCCGTCAGGGTGGACATCTGCCGCGTCGGTTGTCGTCTCCATCCGATCACGCTGGGAGAAGCGGTGGGGCGAATCGGGCGGCTAGCCGTCGTTCGGGCGATGCCCGCATCCTCCGATCAGGCGACTATGACCAGCTCACAGCCCTCCTCTCATTCGCCGGGAGCGGCGCGGCTAGCCCAGCGACCGCAACGACGGACCGCCGTTTCCCCGTCACGCGGGCTCCGTGTGCCGGGAACGGCGGTCGGTGTCAACCAGCGCCCATCATGGTCGAACCGACAATGGAGATAGGGAGCGCAACGGCCCTGATGAATACCGCGCTTCCTCGATTTCGGCACTGACGCTGTGGCGCACCCGCCGCCCGCTCCGGCTTGATGGAATCACGGCGGAAGCCCTCGGCGTCAGCGAAGCAGCCGCCTCATTCCGGAATTTTGAACAAAATAAGAAATCGAATCAAGGACATGGCGAAAAGATCGAATCAATGCCACTGTCTACCATCTGACTCATCATTATTCCACCACCTTCTACTATAGGCTCCAATTGACTATCACCTATTGGTCGGAGGGATTATGACAAAGATGTCGAAGTCACTCGCCGCTCTCAGCGGCACGGTGATGCTCGGAGCTGTGCTCGCCGGCCTGCCGGCGTCCGCAGCGTCGGCGTCGGGCGGCTGCTCCGGAAGCCTCATCAGAATCAACGGCGGGAGCGGCGCCGAGGCGCCGTCCAACGCCTACGGGCACGGGCACGCCACCGGCAACCACTACATCCGGTACCGGTCCGGCAGCTATGTCGGCTGGTACGCGGACAACAACGGTGGGTGGGACGGCGACACGCGCGACACCTTCTACACCGAGACGTACTGTGCTTGAGGGCATGAACCAGGGTCGGCGTCGCGCCGCTGGGGCGGCGCCGGTCCTCCTCATCCTGCTGCTTCTCCTCGGGTGCGCGACCGGCGGGGAGGAAGGTCCTCATGACGGCGGCCCCATGGTGTTGCCCCCCATTCCGAACGCTTCCGAGGGGGCCCTCAAGGAGCTGACGGAAATGACCGAGGGCGCATGCTTGAATGTGACCGACCCCGCGGACTCCGGACAGCGGCGCCGCGTGCTGCCCTGCTCGTCACCACACCGCTACGAGGTTTATGCCTTGTTGCAGTTGCCGCATCCGTCGACGGCCGAACAAGAGCGTGCCCAAGAGGCCATTCCACGCTGCGAGGAAGAACTGCAGCGCTTTCTGAACACGCGCACCGGCGTCGACCGGAAACAATTGATGATCGACGCTTTCGACGACTACCGGGCCGATGCCCGGCAGCGGACCGTCGCCTGCGCGGTCGCCTACAACGACTTCCGCCAGGTCGACGCCCCGATCCTGCCGCAGCGGCCGCCGGCGGCCGCGAAGTGACCGGCCGGCCCGCGACGACCGTCCATTGACCTGAGTGGCGTCTCAGCCTCTCTCAGTAACGACTCAGTGGCGGCGATCGATGCTGACCCGGTCCGTGAAACCGCGACCACCGGGAGTTCTCCATGCCGACCCGCCGCACCCTGCTCACCACCGGCCTCGCCGCACCCGCCGCCCTCGCCCTGCCCGCCCTGGGACCGGCCCGGGCCGAGGCCGCCCCGGCCGACGGTCGCCTCCGGGTGGGGCTGCTCCCGCCGGACGGCCCGTACCCGGTCGGCACGACCACGCTGCACCTGGTGGACCGATCCCGGCCCGACCCGTGGGTCACCACGCAGCCCTACCGGGAACTGGCCGTCACCCTGACCTACCCGGCCCGCCCGGCGCACGGCCACCCGCGCGACGGCTGGCTCACCCCCGGATGGGCGGCCGACTCCACCGAGGTGCTGAAGAACATGGTCCCCGGCGGCAACGTCGCCGCGGTGGACTGGGCCGGCGCCCGGGCACACGCCCGGGTCGACGCGCCGGTGGCCCGCCCGAACGGACAGCCGCTGCCGGTGCTGCTGTGCGGGCTGGGCCACTGGGCGAGCGCTTCGATGTTCCGGCTGATGGCGGAAGGGCTGGCCAGCCGCGGGTACCTGGTCGCCATGTGTGAGCCGACGTACGAGACGCCGGTGATGTTCCCCGGCGGGAGGATGGTGCCGCACCACCCGGCGTCCAACCCCGCCGGCGACGGGAACACCGAGGAGTTCCTGGCGTATCTGCGGCGGATCTACGCCGCCCGGGTGGCCGACGCCCGGTTCGTGCTGGACGGGCTCGCCGTCCTCGCCGCCGGCGGCAACCCGGACGCGGCCGGGCGGGCACTGCCGGACGGCCTGCGCCGCGCGCCCCGGGTGACCCGGGTCGGCGCGTTCGGCGGCGGCGTGGCGGCCGGGCTGGTGGCGCTCTCCCTGCTGGGGCAGGAGCCACGGGTCACGGCGGCGGCGATGGCCGACGCGACGGTCACCGCACCCACCGCCGGCCCGCCGGTGCCGATGCTGCCGATCGTCGACTCCGGCGTCGACGGGCCGGTGCTGGTGCTGCGACCGCAGTTCCCCGCCCGTGGCCCCGACCCCCTGTGGGAGCGGGCCTGGGCCGGACTGCGCGGCTGGCGGCGCGATCTGGAACTGGTCGGCGGCGGCGAGGCCTGGCTGACCGACCTGCAGTGGGTCCTGCCGCAGGTGCGCCGGGGCCTGGGCCTGCCGGCCGACACCTACGTGCCGACGCTCGGCACGGTGCAGCCGGCCGAGGCGGTGGCGGCCGGGCGGGCGTACCTGGCGGCGTTCTTCGACCGGCACCTGCGCGGCCGAGACGGGCGGCTGCTCGACGGCCCATCACGGCGGCACCCGGCGGTGCGGTTCGTCCGGTGACGATCACCTGACCACCGCCCACGCGACGCCGCCGCGCTGCGGCTGACGACACCGTGGCTGACGACACCGCGCATCGCACGTGACGGCCACGTCTGCCTCAACAGGCGGGCGGGTATGCCCAGGTCATGAGGAGAACGCCTCGGCCGCCGGCGGCATGGTGTTCCCGCATCGCCCACCGTTCAACCCCCGGGTCCGGGTCTGCGACGGTGGGTGGGGACTCCGCGCCGCCGGCAGCGGCCCCATCCCGCCGGCCTGGCCCGACGTCGCGCCCGGACCGAGGTCCGGCCTTCGGTCCGGGCGATGATCCGTCGCTCGCGCCGAACCCGGCACGCCGGCGCCTGCCACGGGATCGCCTCCCGAGCTCAGTGACGGCGACCTTTCCGAGGCCGACCGCCGCTTCCTGATGAGGGTCCGCCTTGCGAGCCTACGGCTGGAGTCCGGCCAGCACGATTGATCCACCGGAGCGCTGCCGGGCGAGGCCGGAAAGCCGGCCAGACACCGGACTGTCGCGGCGTACATCAGACGATGTTGACCGAATCCAGGAAACGGGCGGCGAGGCCGGTGTCGCCGGTGGTCGTCACGGCGCTGTCGCGCCAGGAGGAACGCTGGGTGCCCCAGGCGGGGAAGGTCAGTGCGGGGGCGGTGATGTGGGCGGCGACAGTGCCGCTCGACGGTGGGAGAACGCCCGCCTCGTCGATCCACCAGGTCCCGCCGCCGGAGCCGGTGAGCGTCAGGGACACGCGGGCGTCGAGGCCACTGACCGGAGCTTTCGCGACCTGATTGTTCAGGACGGCCATCATCCACCTCAGGACCGCCCGCATCCGGTCGGCGTCGGTGGAGGGAACGGGCCGGCCGAGCGCCGGGGCCATGTCGTGACGAAGGTGTGTGTGGTGGTCGAAGATGAGAGCGCCGCCGATCATCAGGCCCAGCGGGTAACGACCGATCTCGGCCAGCGGCATCCGCAGCCGGGCCACGGGCGTACGCCGCACGACGTCGAGGAGGGTGGCCGCGCGACGGCTGGCGCGTTCGTACTCGGCCATGATCCGGCCCCGGCTCCAGCCACGCCGCCGGGCGACCGGGTCGTCGTTCGCCCGTTCGAGGCTCGGGGCGAACGCGGTGCGCAGCCCGCTGGGTGAGTAGAAGCTGCCGGCCGCCGCGCCGACGTGAGCGGCGACATCGGCGATCCGCCATCCTTTCGCGGCGCTGGGCGCCACCCATTCGCTGTCGCTCAGGGCACCCAGAAAGCGCAGCATCTCGGTACGTTCCACACGGAACGCCGTGACCAGGTGGCGCAGGTCCGCGGCGGGGAGGCGATCGGTCATGTGTACGTTGCCCTCTCTCGTTCTTCTACCTTCTACGCAATCAGACGCTCGCGCGGGGTTCTCGGGGCACCGCGGGCCGCGACGTCCTCATCATGGTTCGAACGGTGGCCGCGCGGTGGAGTCGGATGCGACCGGCTTCAGGCGGAACGCGGGCGGCCGGTGAAGGCCGGACAGGCGAGCGCACTCCGGAGACGGACATGCCGACGGCCGCGGCGAGGCCGCCGAGCGCGCATGGCGACGGCTGGACGAGCCCGCACGGGCCATCCCGTGTGACTCCTGACGGAAACGAGACCTGTGGCCGGGCGCCGTGGTCGAGGAGACATCGCTCGGTGGCCCGCGCTCAGGCGTACAAGAGCTCCGTCTGTCGCTCTCGTCAACCGCTCCCCCGGAAAGCCGGAAGCGGAGATCGGGTCCTGGTTGTCGGCGAAGCCGTCTTCTGGGCGGTGGTGCGGCTTGCCGCACACACGCTAGGGCATCCTAGGATGATGCTGGTGCCGGTTGCCCGGTGCTGCTTCCTGGGCCGGGAAGCGGCTTGGTGCACAGGACGTCGGGACACGGCAGGTAGCCGAGGTGCTGCCAGAATCGCAGGCCGGCCTCGTTGCCGGGCAGCACCAGCAGGTTGATCCGTGGGCAGCCGAGGGCGTGGAGGCGTCGTTCCAGCTCGGCCACGAGCCGGGTGGCGATGCCCTGACGACGGTGTCCCCCGTGGACCCCGAGCCGGAAGATCCAGCCTCGCCGCCCGTCGAAGGTGCCCATCACGACGCCGGTGATCCGGTCGCCCGCCTCCGCGACCAGGAACAGCTCGGGGTCGCGGGTCAGCTTGGCCTCGAGTTCGGCACGCGTGACGACGTCGACACCGGCGGCCTGCCACACCTCGGCGACGGCGTCGTAGTCGGGCCACTGGAACTGCCGGATGCCGTTCACTGGAGGATCCCCCGCATCGATCATCCCCGGATTCGATCACACCGGCGGCATGCGGCTCCCCAGAGGAGCCGGGTCCGATTCGGGAAGGCGATATCCGGGGTACGGCCGACGTGGTCACCCGCCGGCATCCCGGTGCGGCGCCGTCGTTGAATTGGGAGCGCTCCCATGTCACGATGTCGCTCTATCCCCTCTCCCCCGAAGGAGCCCGCGGATGCGCGCTCTCCCCCGGCTGGCACTGGCCGCCCTGCTCGCCGCGGCGCCGCTCGCCGTCGTCACGGCGGCCGCGAGCGCCGCCGAAGATCCCACTCCCATCACCGTTCTGACCAGCGACTTCGAGGACGGGACCGTCCAGGGCTGGACCGGGCGTTCCGCCGAGACCGTCGCGCACACCACCGCCGTCGCGCACGGCGGCACCGGCAGCCTGGCCGTCAGCGGCCGTACCGCCGCCTGGGAAGGCCCCTCCCTCGACGTGTTCGGCGTGTTCAAGAAGGGCACCGCCTACACCGTTTCCGCCTGGGTACGGATGGAGTCCGGCTCCGACACCGCCCGCCTCAGCGTGGAACGCCGCACCGGTGGCGTCGCCGCCTACGACCAGGTGTCCGGCGGCACCGCGGTGAGCAGCGGCGCCTGGGTCAACCTGACCGGCCGCTACACGCTCGCCACCGACGTGGACTTCCTGCGCCTCTATGTGGAGACCTCGTCGACGACCGGGCCCCTGCACATCGACGACGTCACCGCCAGTTACGTGCCAGCGCTGCCCGTCCAGACCGACATCCCGGCCGTGAAGGATGTGGTCACCGAATTCCCGGTCGGCGTGGCGATCACCGGCGCGGAGATCATCTCCGAGCACGGAGAACTGCTGAACAGGCATTTTGCTTCGGTTACGCCGGGCAACGCCCTGAAGTGGGACGCCACCGAGCCGAGCGAGAACACGTTCACCTACGCACAGGCCGATCCCCTCATCGCGTACGCGAAGGCCAACGATCTCGCTATTCGCGGTCACACTCTGGTGTGGCACAACCAGACGCCGGCCTGGGTGTTCACGGGCGCCGACGGGCAGCCGATGACCGCGACGGCCGAGGACAAGACACTGCTGCTCGCCCGCCTGGAGAACCACATCCGCAACGTGGCCGCGCACTACGGCACCGACATCGGTGTCTGGGACGTGGTCAACGAGGTGATCGACGAGAGCCAGTCCGACGGGCTGCGCCGCAGCACCTGGCACACCGTGACCGGCCTGGACTACATCCGGACCGCGTTCCGAGTGGCGCGGGAGGTGGCCCCGCATGCCAAGTTGTTCATCAACGACTACAACACCAACGTGCCGGCCAAACGAGACCACCTGTTCACCCTGGTCCAGCGGTTGCGCGCGGAAGGGGTGCCGATCGACGGTGTCGGCCACCAGGTGCACATCAACGTGAACTGGCCGACGATCGCCGAGTCCGAGGCGATGCTGGCGAAGTTCGTGCCGCTCGGCATCGAACAGCAGATCACCGAGATGGACGTCAGCATCTACACCAACGAGTCCGAGAACTTCGCGACGCCGCCGGCCGACCGGCTGCTCAAGCAGGCGTACGTCTACCGGGACATGTTCGCCCTGTTCCGCAGGTACGCCGGCGAGATCACCTCGGTGACGCTGTGGGGGCTGGCCGACGACAACACCTGGCTGGACACATTCCCGGTGACCCGCAAGGACGCGCCGCTGCTGTTCGACACCCGATTGCAGGCGAAGTCCGCGTACTGGGGGGTGACCGACCCGGCCCGGATCGAGACGTCGCCGTCGCCCAGCACGCCGTCCAGTAGCACGCCCACCCCACCGTCGTCGTGCGCGATCGCCTACCGCGTCACCGCCTCCTGGCCGGGCGGCTTCCAGGGAGACGTGAAGATCACCAACACCGGCGCCGCGCCGCTCACCTCCTGGTCGCTGACCTGGAAGTTCACCGGCGGCCAGCAGATCAGGCAGCTCTGGGGCGGCAGCCACACCCAGGCCCTCGGCACGGTCACCGTCGGCAACGCCGAGTGGAACGGGAGCGTGGCCGCGGGCGGCTCCGTCTCGGTGGGCTTCCTCGGCAGCTGGACCGGCGCCAACCCGGCCCCGGCGGCCTTCACCGTGAACGGCGCCACCTGCACGGTCCTCTGAGCGGAGATCCCCGGGGGCCCCTGACGGCCCCCGGGGTGCGCGGATAAGGCACGATCGGGCGCGTGTACTACGTGGCAGCGACAGCGATCGATTGGACCGGGGTTCGGCCGGCGCTGGTCGAGGTCCACCTCTCCGAATCCGACGGCACCGAGGCGGTCATCCTCGGCCGGGCGCCGGTGCTCAGCGCCGGCCATCTGTGGCACTCCCGGCTGCCGATACCGCTCGGCCTGCGCTGCGACGTCGTCGATCGGGACGACCACACTGTGCTCGTACGCCTGGGGCACGGCGTCACCGACGCGAGTGGCCGTGACACCTTCCGCGTCGACGCCGGCGCCGTCCGCCTGGAGAACCCCGGTGAGGCCTTCGACCGGATCCTGATCAACCACCATGTGGACCCGGACAACGTCAGTGACGTCGAGTCGGCGTGGCTGGCCTTCACCGAGTTCGCCCAAGGCGAGATCGACGGCGTCGACCCCGACGCCGACTCCGACGGCTTCATCATCCAGTGGGGACGTCACGGCGGAGCGGCTTCACTGACCTTCACCCGCCAGCTCGCCATCGTCTCCACTGGAGAGCCGTCCCTCAACGGCGACCAGCCGATCCCCGACAGCGGCCAGCCAGCCCCCAACGGCCGCGAACCGGCTCTCAACGGCGACAAGCCGGTCCCCGACAGCGGCCAGCCGACCCTCAACGGCGACCAGCCAGCCCCCCATGGCCGCGAGCCGATCGCCGAGAGCGGCGACAAGCCAGCCCCCCATGGCCGCGAGCCGATCGCCGAGAGCGGCGAACCGGCTCCCCATGGCCGCGAACCAGTCACCGCCGGGGGCGAGCCGGTCGCCGACGACAAGGCAGCCGCGGGCGGCGCTCCGAAGCTGTGGCAGGCGAGTCTGGAGATCCGGTTTCCCGGCTTCCACATCCTGCCGTCGGGGAACACCGGCTGGGACTTCACACCCACCGGAACGCGCCGGGCCGCACTGGCCGCGCTCCGCGCCACAGTCGACGAACACCCGCTGCTGTCGTCGTTGTGGTATGCCCGGCCCGCCGCCAGCCGGCTGACTTACGGCCCGGCCGACTGACCACTGAGCCTGCGGTCGGTCATGGGCCCAGACTGATCATCGGTCATGGGCCCAGGCTGATCATCGGGCCCAGTAGTCGCGGTCGGGCAGCAGCACCCAGTGGTCGGCCGGACCGGTGACGCAGCGGGCGTCCACCGGCCGCAGGCCGGCGAACGCACAGGCATACATCGGGGCACGATCGCGGTACAGATAGCCGAGCAACACCTCGGCGGCGGGATCGGTGTCCCACGGCCGGCCGCCCGGATGCAGGTCGCTCCGCTCGATCACGCCGTCGCGGCACACGATTCCCTGGTTGCCGCTTTTCGGATTGGCGTAGAGCCCGTAGGCGACGGTGCCGGCCGACAGCAGGCGCGCGACCACCGGCGTCTGTGGCTGGTAGCCCCACGGCTGAGTCACCACGCAGCCGCCGGGCACGTCACTGACGCCGACGAGCCGCAGATCGTTCATCTCCGCCAGCCAGCGCCAATCATCCTCGTCGCCGGGCTCCGGATCCTCCTCGGCCTCCACGCCGTAGTGCGCGAGAAGCTGTTCCTCGGTCATCGCCGTGCCGCCGAGCCGACGGATCACGTCGGTGGCGTCGAGCCCGGCGACGCAGAGCAGGCCGGTGCCGTCGTAGTGGACGCCCTCGGTCAGATCCGCGATCTCGTCGGCGAGGGCCACGGCCTCCCGCTCGGCGACGGTCAGCGCCACGCCGGGCGGTGGCTCACCGAACAGGCCTGGCTCCGGGCCGGCGAGCGCCAGCCGCCCCGGGGACCAGCCGGCCATCATCGGCAGCCACGGGTCGGCGCCGGCGGCCACCAGAGCACAGGCGTTGTCATAGCGGTCGGCATAGACCGCCAGCCACAGTGGGGACAGCCCGCCGGCCAGAACGTCAGGATCGCGGGCGGCCCCGGCCATCGCGGCCACCACCGCCGGAACCGCACGCTCTGCCGCGATGTGCAGCATCGTCTCGAACGAATGGCCCGTGTCGGCGCAGGGATCCGCCCCGGCTGTCAGCCGCTCGCTCACCTGGGCGACATCGCCGCCGTCCCACAGGCGCACGCCACTCCACCCGGTCATGACCCGCCTTCCCGTCCGGCATCATCGACACCGGCGACGTTAGACCGGGGGTATGACATCTTCCGGCAGGCCCCGCGTGACCAGGGACAACAGCCGGTCCAGCCGGCCTTCCTCCGGCGGCAGCCGCTCACTGGCCCAGGCCACGGCATTCACCACGGTCAGCAGATCGCCGGCGTCGTCGGCCGCTCCGGCCCGGGTCAGCAGGGCCGAGCCGACCGCCAGGATGCGGTCGTGGCAGCCGGCCAGGGCGGAGTCCGCGGCCGCGCCGAGCGACTCGGTGGCGACCACGCCCCGCATCGCGGTGGCGTGCACCGCGACCGCCCGCAACCAGGTCCGCAGCGCCTCCCCCGGCCGGGGATGCCCCAGCAGGCCCGTGCCGTGCGCGCACAGGGCGGCGACGTCCTCAGCGATGATCGCGACGAGCAGCGCCTGCGCCGACGGGAAGTGCCGGTAGAGGGTGCCTGGCCCGACCCCGGCTCGTTGGGCGATCTTGTTGAGGGACGCAGCCGGCCCGTGCGCCGCGAACTCGGCCCGCGCGGCGGCCAGCACTCGATCACGGTTCTGCTCGGCGTCGCTCCTCATCGGACCTCCCATTGCCATCCGGAGAACGTCTCCGTATGCTACCGACAACCATCCGGAGAACCTCTCCGGATATGGCCTACACGCGACGGACACACCACGGCCAAAGAAGTGGCTGGCCGGCCGGAGAAGTGACAGGACAGGGGCGACATGCGGATCAGCGTCATGATCGGCGAGGTAGGTGGGCCGGCCGGCGCCGCCGACGTGATCACGCAGGCGAGAGCGGCCGACGGGCTGGCCGGCATCTGGTCGGCGCAGGCTCTCGGCTGGGACGCGCTGACCGCCCTGGCGCTCGCCGGCGCCCACGTGCCGGCCGTCCCGCTCGGAACGGCGGTGATCCCGGTGCGGCAGCGGCATCCCCTCACCCTGGCGAGTCAGGCGTTGAGCGTGCAGGCAGTCACCGGCAACCGCCTGACCCTCGGCATCGGCGCCGGCATCGGCGCGATGGTCAGCGGCATGTTCGGCCTGGCGGCCGATCAGCCGGTCGGCTACCTGCGCGAATATCTCACCGTGTTGGTGCCGCTTCTGCGCGGCGAGCCGGTCACCCATTCCGGGCGATTTCTGACCACGGTGGGTACGGTCGAAGTACCCGGCGCGAAGCCTCCGGGTGTCCTGCTGGCCGCCCTCGGCCCGGCGATGCTGCGACTGGCGGGCTCGGCCGCCGACGGCGCCGTCACGTGGATGACCGGCCCGCGCACCCTGGAGTCCCACATCGTCCCGCTCGTCAGCACCGCGGCCCGGGAGGAGGGCCGTCCCGCCCCGCGCATCGTGGCCGCCCTGCCGGTCTGTGTCACCGCCGACGAGGCGGGCGCACGCGATCGCATCGCCGGCCGGTTCGGCATGGCCGGTCAGGTGCCGGAGTACCGGGCCGTGCTGGATCGCGAGGGCGCGGCCGGGCCACAGGATGTGGCCATCGCCGGTGACGATGAGGCGGTGCCCCGCGCGCTGGAACTCCTGGCCGGAACCGGTATCACCGAGTTCGTCGCCGCCCCGTTCGGCGACACGGCCGAACAGGACAGAACCACCGAGTTGCTGCACCGCCTCAGCCGGAACCATGCGGTTGGCGAAACCTGACACCCGTTGCGGGTGTTGCCCACACCCACAACGGGTGTCGACTTCCCGAAGCAATGCGGTCCGAGCGGCGAAGCCCTCAAAGAAACCAAGGCGAGCAACAAGAAGGCCGACGCGAGAAGCCGAGCGAGAAGGTCGGGGCTACGGGAGATCGAGAGGGTTCGTAGGGTGTGGGCATGCGACTTGTCAAGTTCACCCATGCCTGTGTCCGGCTCGAGGACGGCGATCGGCGGCTGCTGATCGATCCGGGCGTCTGGACCGAGCCGGAGGCGTTCGACGGGGTCACCGACATCCTCGTCAGTCACGAGCACGACGACCACATCGACTTGGCGAAGGTCGTGGCGCTGGCGAGCCCGGTGCGGATCTTCGCGCCGGAACCGGTGCTGGCGCTGGCCGAGAAGGCCGGGATCGCGGAGGCGGTCACCGTGATCGCACCGGGCGACGAGTTCACCGTGGCGGGCTTCCGGGCGGCCGTGGTCGGCGGACGGCACGCCGAGATCTACGACGGCCTGCCGGGCTGTCCCAACGTCGGGTATGTGGTCGAGGGCGTCTACCACCCCGGCGACTCGTATTTCGTTCCTGAGGTGCCGGTGTCGACGTTGCTGGTTCCGGCGGCGGCGCCGTGGGGCAGGCACCGGGAGGCGATCGAGATGGCCCGGGCCATCGCCCCGGAGCGGGCGTTCCCGATCCACGACCGGATGCTGTCGGCCGACGTGGGTTACGCCAACTTCGACGCGTGGATGGAGGGGAAGGCCGGCACGGACTACTCCAGGATCCCGCTCGGGGAGGCCGTCACCCTCTGAGGATCAGCGGGTCACCGCCGCAAGGGCGCGCAACCTGCCCGTAGCGCCGCCTGCGGCTACACCCCGCCACAACCGGCCCGTCCCCATCCACCGCCAGCGGCTACGTCCTCGTTCCTGGGCGGGCGGGGCCGCAGCGGCGTTGGCGGGAGGCCCCGGCCTGGCAGCGGACCGGTCTGCGGCGACGTCAGCGGGTGAAGAGGGCCCGCCAGCGGGTGGGCAGGGCGGTGCCGGCGGCGGCCACCAGGTCCACCGTGACCGGGTTCAGGCCGTCGCTGCCGAAGGCGTCGATCTCGTCGCGGGTCAGCGGCCACGGCGGGCCGGCGCCGTCGCTGTCCAGGCGGGTGGTGGCGGCGGCCAGCACGATCAGGGTGCCGCCGGGTGCGACGAACCCGCCGACCGAGGTGATCGCCGTGGCCCGGATCCCGGCCGGCAGCGCCTGGACGGTGTTGCTCTCCAGGACCAGGTCGAAACCCTGGCGCCACGACGGTGGCGGGTCGAACAGGTCGGCGACCACATAGTCGACGGGACTGCCGGGATGCCGCTCCCGGGCCAGTTCGATCGCGGTGGCGGAGATGTCGAAGGCGGTGGTCCGGTAGCCGAGAGCGGCCAGGTGTTCGGCGTCACGGCCGGGCCCGCAGCCGACGACCAGCGCCCGCCGGCCGTCTCCGGCGGGCAGGTCCAGGGCACGTAGGTGGACGCTGGGCTCCGGCACGTCCCACGGCACCTCGGCACGGTCGGCGCGCGCTTGCGCGTACAGCGTCTCGAACCAGCCGGTGGGGTCGCCGGCCGCGAGTGAGGCAGCGGCGAGCCGGCGGGCATCGCCCGCCGAAGGCGGATCCTCGGAAGACGACGCAGCAGAAGACGAGCCCTCGGGGCTCGACGCCGCGGCGAGCGAACCCGCGGACAGACCCGCGGACGACCCTTCCGCGGAAGGTGAATCCGCGGAAATCGACGTCGCGGTGAGCGGCCCTGACGGAAGCGACGCCGCAGAGCTCGACGCGGCGGACGGCGACGCGGTCATCGGGGAACGACCCGGCGCAGCTCGCGCAGCGCCTGGCGGCGGACGTCGCCGGTGAGTGTGTCGATGTAGAGACGGCCGTCAAGGTGGTCGGTCTCGTGTTGCAGCGCGCGGGCGAGGAAGCCGGTGCCCTCGATGACCAGGGGTTCGCCGTGCTGGTCGAAGCCGCGGGCGACGACGGAGTCGTAGCGGCGGGTCTCGTAGCCGAGGCCGGGCAGCGACAGGCAGCCCTCCTCGTCGGTCTGCTCGCCGGCGTGGTCGCTGAGGACCGGGTTGACCATGTGGCCGACCTGACCGCCGACGTTATAGGAGAAGACCCGCAGGCTGACGCCGATCTGCGGGGCGGCGACGCCGGCGCGGCCGGGTTCGCGGACGGTGTCCTCCAGGTCGCGGACCAGCTCACGCAACTGCGCGTCGAAGTCGGTGACCTCCTCGGCGGGAGTGCGCAGAACCGGGTCGCCGAAGATCCGAATGGGTCGTACTGTCATGCCCCAAAGGCTATCCGGTCATTACCCGGCGACTGGCGTCACCCGGTGAACAGCGCGGGGCGGTCGCCGATCAGCATGTGCCGTAGCTTGATCAGGGAGCGGCGGGTCTGGCTCTTGACGACGGTGGCGGGCACGCCCAGTTCGTCGGCGACCTGTTCCACGCTGTGGTCGGCGAAATAGCGCAGCATCACGATGGCGCGGTCCCGGCCGGGCAGCTGAGCGATGGCGTCGAGCAGGGTGATGCGCAGTTCCGGGCTCACCGAGTAGGCGGGTTCGCGCAGGTCGCCGGGCACGGTCTCGCCTGAGCTGCGGCGGCGCCGGTGGTCCAGGTAGACCCGCAGCAGGACCTTCTGGGCGTACGCCGTCAGGTTGTCGCTGTCGACGGCCCGCTCCCAGCTCAGGAACAGCTTGGCGAGCGTGGTCTGGGTGAGGTCCTGCGCCAGGTGCCAGTCGTGGCACAGCTGGAAGGCGCTGCGGCGCAGACGGGCGGTGGTGGCGTGAGCGAAGTGGGTGAAGTCCACCGGCAGGGGCGCTGGGGGCCGGGAGGACCGGGTGGAGACCGGATGGTCGAGGAGTTCCAGCATGTCCGCGTTGTCGCCTCTCTGCCGCCACCGGGCACGCATCGTGCCACTGTGGACCGTCTCGGTGCCGCGCGTGGGTCAAGCTACGCGTTCGGCCCGCGCCCGTGGGGGCAGCAGCCGACGGTGGCACGCATTCGGTAGAGACGGCTCGCAGAGCGCTGTGGGGGGACTGTGCGCTGGTCAGCCTGCCCGCAGGGCGGCTCGCAGCGGGGCGGCCTTCGCGGCGGCCTCGTCGACCTCGGCGATCGGATCGCTGTCCGCGGTGATCCCGCCACCGGCCCAGGCGTGCACGCGGTGGCCGTCGACGGCGACGGTCCGGATGCTGAGACCGAGATCCAGGTGGCCGGGCCCGAGCCAGCCGAGGCCGCCCATGCTGACGCCCCGGCCGACCGGTTCCAGGGCGGCGATCTCGGCGAGTGCGGCGAGTTTCGGCGCGCCGGTGACGCTGCCGCCGGGGCAGACGGCGCGGAGCAGCGCGGCGAGCCCCACCTCGCCGTCAAGCGGGGCGCTCACCACCGACTCGGCCTGCCAGAGACCACACCATTCGCGTACGGCGAAGAGCTCGTCCACCCGCACCGGGCCCGCACCGGGGAGCCGGGCGAGGTCGTTGCGTTCCAGGTCGACGATCATGACGTGTTCGGCGCGTTCCTTGGCGGAGGCGAGCAGTTCGCGCCGTCCCTGTTCGGTGGCCGGGCGGGTGCCCTTGATCGGCCGGGTGACGACCCGGCCGTCGCGCACCTCGACGAGGGTCTCCGGGGAGGCGGTGGCGATGGCCCAGCCGTCGCCGGTGAGGACGCCGCCGTAACGGGCTCCGGCCAGTCCGGCGATCCGGCGCAGCGCGGGCCCGGGCTCGCCGGTGTACGCCGCCGACGCGTGCCCGACGACGTTGACCTGATAGACGTCGCCGCGCCCGATGGCGGCCCGGACCCGGTCGACCGCGTCGGCGTGCTCGGCGCGGCTCCAGCTGTCGCGCCACGGTCCGAGACTCCACCGCCGGGTTTCCGGGGTCACACCCGTGGATTGCGGGACATGTCCGTAAACGACGGCGTATACGTCAGGAATGCCGGGCACCGGCGAGGGTGCTCCGACCGTGCCGCCGGCCATTACGGATCCGGCATCGGCGGATACGTAGAGTGCTGCTCCACAAACCGCGCCATCGCCGATCGTCTTCTTTTTGTCACCCGTTCGGCCAAGGTTCCGCACCGGTAGTCCGTTGTCGGCGAGGAACCCGGCGAGAAGCTCGGCGGGGTCACCGGGATCACCCTGATGCCACCGAAAGGCACACAACACGTGGTGACGGGCTTGGCAGTCGGCCGGAGCGCCCGGCGGACGGGCGAGTGGAGGTAGCACAGAGTGGTCGAAGACCGTCCCGCCGTGGAGCATGGGAGCCGAGGACTCATGCGCTGGCGCCGTCACCGGGTTGCACGCTTGTCGTTCGATGTGAGGTAACGTTCGTCACCGCATTTGTGAACCTTCACACAGCCCCCAACCGGAGTAAAACTGATGTGCCAGCACCGAATCCCCTGCCCATCATCCGACGCGACCGACCGTGAGGCCGCCCGCATCATCGCGACCTTCCGGGAGCAGGGCTGGAGCCTGCTCTGCAACGGTGTCATCGTCTTCGAGGACACCGGTGAGCTGCTGCCGGACGGCACCACGATCGAGCCGCACCGCGGCCCCGCGGTGCACGCCCTGGCGGCGTGACCCATCTCAGAACACGCGACGCAGCGTAACCAATCGAGGACTACGGAAGCTGCGCAGGCCGCGATCAAGGACGACCGCGACCTGCGCGACGAGCGAGGTGGACCTCAGTCCTCGAACGCCTCCGGCGACGGGCAGGAACAGACCAGGTTCCGGTCTCCGTAGGCCCCGTCGATGCGGCGCACCGGCGGCCAGTACTTCGCCGTCCGGTCCACGCCCTCCGGGAAACCCGCCACCGAGCGTGAGTACGGGTGGTTCCACTCGTCCGCCGTCACCGCCGACGCCGTGTGCGGCGCGTTGGCGAGAGGGTTGTCGTCTTTCGCCCACTCCCCGGACGCGACCCGGTCGATCTCGCCCTTGATGGCGATCATCGCGGCGATGAAGCGGTCCAGCTCGGCGAGGTCCTCGCTCTCGGTCGGCTCCACCATCAGGGTGCCGGCCACCGGGAACGACATCGTCGGCGCGTGGAAGCCGTAGTCGATCAGCCGCTTCGCCACGTCGTCGACGGTCACCCCGGTCGCCTTGGTGATCGGCCGCACGTCGAGGATGCACTCGTGCGCGACCAGGCCGTGCTCGCCCGCGTACAGCACCGGGTAGTGCTCGCGCAGCCGCGCCGCCACGTAGTTGGCCGCCAGGACCGCCGTCGCGGTCGCCGCCGTGAGACCCTCGGGGCCCATCATCCGGATGTACGCCCACGAGATCGGCAGGATGCCGGCCGACCCGTGCGCCGCCGCCGACACCGCGTGGTGGTCACCGGGCTCCAGCGGGTCGCCGGGCAGGAACTCGGCCAGGTGCGCGCCGACCGCGACCGGGCCCACGCCGGGGCCGCCGCCGCCGTGCGGGATGCAGAACGTCTTGTGCAGGTTCAGGTGCGACACGTCCGCCCCGAACTTGCCCGGCCGGGCGTAGCCGACCAGGGCGTTGAGGTTGGCGCCGTCGACGTAGACCTGGCCGCCGGCCTCGTGGACCTTGGCGCACAGGTCGGCGATCAGGGTCTCGTAGACGCCGTGGGTCGACGGGTAGGTCACCATGATCGCCGACAGCGCGTCGCGGTGCTTCTCGATCTTGGCGTCCAGGTCGGCCATGTCGATGTTGCCGTCGGCGTCACAGGCGACCACGACGACCCGCATGCCGGCCATCACGGCGCTGGCCGCGTTGGTGCCGTGCGCGCTGGACGGGATCAGGCAGACGTCGCGGTGGGCCTCGCCGCGGGAGCGGTGGTAGCCGCGGATCGCCAGCAGGCCGGCCAGCTCGCCCTGGGACCCCGCGTTCGGCTGGACGCTGACCGCGTCGTAGCCGGTGATCTCGGCGAGCCAGGTCTCCAGCTGGGCGACCAGGTGCTCGTACCCCTGGGTCTGGCTCTTCGGGGCGAAGGGGTGGATGTTGGCGAACTCCGGCCAGGTGACCGCCTCCATCTCGGTGGTGGCGTTCAGCTTCATCGTGCAGGAGCCCAGCGGGATCATGCCGCGGTCCAGCGCGTAGTCACGGTCGGAGAGCTTGCGCAGGTAGCGCAGCATGCTCGTCTCGGAGTGGTGCGTGTTGAACACCGGGTGCGTGAGGAATTCGGTGGTCCGGGCCAGGGCGCGGGCCGCGGAGGCGGCGGGCGCGGCCGGGACGGCCCCGAACGCCGCCAGCACGGTCGCGACGTGCGCGTCGGTGGTGGTCTCGTCGGCCGAGATCGACACCCGGTCGGCGTCCACCACGCGCAGGTCGACGCCCGCCTCGGCCGCGGCGGCGGCGATCCCGGCGGCCCGGCCGGGCACGACCGCGGTCACCGTGTCGAAGAACGTGTCACTCGCCAGCTCGATGCCGGCCGCCGTCAGCGAACCCGCCAGGGTCAGCGCGCGGTCGTGGACGCGCGACGCGATCGCCCGCAGGCCCTGCGGGCCGTGGTAGACGGCGTACATGCTGGCCATGACGGCCAGCAGCACCTGCGCGGTGCAGATGTTGCTGGTCGCCTTCTCACGCCGGATGTGCTGCTCACGGGTCTGCAACGCCAGCCGGTAGGCGGGGGCGCCGTCGGCGTCCTTCGACACGCCGACCAGACGGCCGGGCAGCGACCGCTCCAGGCCGGCGCGCACCGCCAGGTAGCCCGCGTGCGGGCCACCGAACCCCAGCGGCACGCCGAACCGCTGCGTGGTGCCGGCCGCGATGTCGGCGCCGATCTCGCCCGGGGTCCGCAGCAGCGTCAGAGCGAGCAGGTCGGCGGCGACGGTGACCAGGGCGCCCTTCGCGTGAGCGGCCTCGACCAGGACCGCGTGGTCACGGACGGCGCCGGACGCGCCGGGGTACTGCAGGTGCAGCCCGAAGTAATCCTCCGGCAGTTGCTCGCCCTTGTCCAGGTCGACCAGGACGACCTGGATGCCGAGCGGCTCGGCGCGGGTGCGCAGCACGGCCAGCGTCTGCGGGAACGTGTCGGCGTCGACGGCGTACACGCTGCTCTTGCTCTTGGAGGAGCGGCGCGCGAGCGTCATGGCCTCGGCGACCGCGGTGGCCTCGTCGAGCATCGACGCGTTCGCCGTGGTCATGCCGGTCAGGTCGGTGACCATGGTCTGGAAGTTGAGCAGCGCCTCGAGGCGGCCCTGGCTGATCTCCGGCTGGTACGGGGTGTACGCCGTGTACCAGGCCGGGTTCTCCAGCACGTTCCGCTTGATCACCGCGGGCGTGACGGTGTTGTAGTAGCCCAGCCCGATCATCGGGGTCGCGACGACGTTGCGGCCGGCGATCGCCCGCAGCTCGGCGATCGTCTCCTCCTCGCTGATCCCGGCCGGCAGACCGAGGCTGCCGGTGAACCGGATCGACGACGGGATCGCGGCGTCCATCAGCTCGTCGACCGAGCCGTACCCGATGGCTTTGAGCATCTGGGTCTGCTCGTCGGGGTCCGGGCCGATGTGGCGGGCAACGAACGGGGACGTCATGAGCGACTCCAAACGTGAGAAGGTCGAGGAACAACCTCCCCCTCTGTCATACCCAACCCGGAGTGATCCGAGCAGGATGCTTCAGAGTCGCCTGCCCACGTAGTCCTTTTGCCTGAGAGGTTCCGGGGAGGAATTGCCCCTTCGGCGCCGTGAGGTCTCTCCCACGTAGGTGTTCAGCATCATCAACCTACCAGCGCACTGGGGTGCGACCGGCAGCCCTAGGGTGTGCGATGTGACGTACTTCCCTGCCGCAGACCGCTACGCCGACATGATCTACCGTCGTGCCGGCCGCAGTGGTCTCAAGCTTCCCGCCATCAGCCTCGGCCTCTGGCACAACTTCGGTGACTCCCGCCCCATCGACCGTCAGCGCGCCATCGTCCGCCGCGCCTTCGACCTCGGGGTCACCCACTTCGACCTGGCGAACAACTACGGTCCCCCGCCGGGCAGCGCCGAAACCAACTTCGGCAGGATCCTGGCCGCCGACTTCAAGCAGCACCGCGACGAGATGGTCATCTCGTCCAAGGCCGGCTACACCATGTGGGACGGCCCGTACGGCGACTGGGGCTCCCGCAAGTACCTGGTCTCGTCGCTGGACCAGTCGCTGAAGCGGATGGGCCTCGACTACGTCGACATCTTCTACCACCACCGGCCCGACCCGGAAACCCCGCTGGAGGAGACGATGACCGCGCTCGACGCGATCGTCCGCTCCGGCAAGGCCCTCTACGTCGGCATCAGCAACTACAAGAGCGCGGAGGCCGCCCAGGCCGCCGACCTGCTGCGCGAGCTTGGCACGCCCCTGCTGATCCACCAGCCGTCGTACTCGATCCTGAACCGGTGGACCGAACACGACCAGCTACTGGACACCCTGGAGGCGGCCGGGGCGGGCTGCATCGCGTTCAGCCCGCTGCAGCAGGGCCTGCTCACCGACCGCTACCTGGGCGAGGGCATCCCCTCCGACTCACGGATCCGGACCAGCGTGTTCCTCAACGAGAGCGCGCTGGACAGCAAGACCCTGGGCCGGCTGCACGCGCTCAACGACATCGCCAAGCGGCGCGGGCAGTCACTGGCCCAGATGGCGCTCGCCTGGGCGCTGCGGGACCCGCGGATGACCAGCCTCATCATCGGCGCCAGCAGCGTCGAGCAACTCGACGACAACGTCGCCGCGCTGCGCAACCTGGAACTCACCGACGGTGAACTCGACGAGATCGACGCGACCGTCCTCGACCTGTAGCACTAGTGTCCGGGCTCATGATCGAGCTCGTCGAACGGCACACGGCCCTCGCGGTGGGGGGGGGGTGCCCCCGCGACAGCGGGAGACGCCCCCGCGACGAAAAAACACCCCCCCGGGGGGGG
>NZ_JASCTH010000045.1:25080-58888 GCF_030009775.1 Actinoplanes sandaracinus
CGGGCTCATGATCGAGCTCGTCGAACGGCACACGGCCCTCGCGGTCGTGGTCGGATCCCGCGCCTACGGACTGCACGGCCCGGATTCCGACCACGACCGCCGGGGTGTCTTCGTGGCTCCGACCCGCGCCTTCTGGAGCCTCGACAAGCCGCCCACCCATCTCGACGGGCCGGCCGACGAACAGTTCTCGTGGGAGATCGAGCGGTTCTGCACGCTCGCCCTGCAGGCCAACCCGACGGTCCTCGAAGTGCTGTGGTCGCCGCTCGTCGTGTCGATCACCGAGGACGGGTCGGCTCTCGTCGCGGCCCGGCAGGCCTTCCTGTCGCGGCGTCTCGCCGAGACCTACGGCAGCTATGCCCGCGACCAGCTCGCCAAGGTGGCGTCCCGGCGCGAGCGGACCGGCGAGATCAACTTCAAACAGGCGATGCACATGGTACGGCTGCTGCTCGCCGGAGCACACGTGCTGCGCACCGGTGAGGTCCTGGTCGACGTGACCCCGCTGCGCGGCGAACTGCTCGCCGTCAAACGCGGCGAGATCCCCTGGGAGGACGTGGCCGCCTGGGCCGGGCGGCTCCAGGACGACCTCGCCGAGGCGGCCGCCTCCACCCCGCTCCCGGCACAGCCGGACCGGGCCGCTGTGAATCGGCTGCTGGCAGCCGTACGAGAAAGGAATCTCCGGTGACCGTCGACATCCCGGACTGGGCCGCGGACGCCGCCGCCGGCCTGCCGTATCCCCTGGTCTTCGCCACGGTGAGCGGGGCGCACCTGTACGGCTTCGCGTCCGTCGACTCGGACCTGGACCTGCGCGCCTCGCACGTGCTGCCGCCGGAGGAGGTGATCGGCCTGCGGACCGGCCCGAACACCATCGAGAGCGACACCGTGCGCGACGGCGTGGAACTCGACGTGGTCAGTCACGACCTGCTCAAGTTCGCGAAGCTGCTGAACAGCCGCAACGGCTACGTCCTGGAGCAACTGCTGTCACCGCTGGTGATCGTCACGACCGAGGCGCACACGGCCTTGACGTCGCTCGCGCCCGGCCTCGTGACCAGCGGACACGCGCACCACTACCTCGGGTTCGCGGCCACCCAGGAACGCCTCTACCTCAAGACCGGGAAGCTCAAACCGGCCCTCTACACCCTGCGGGTGCTGCTCACCGGCATCCATCTGATGCGCACCGGCTCCCTGGAATGCGACCTGGGGGTGCTCGGGGAGCGGATTGCCTACGTGCCGGAGCTGATCGCCGCGAAGCGGGAGGCCGAGCACGGCCCGCTGCCGGCCGGCGCGGCGGCGCACCTGGCCGCCGACATCCCGGCGCTGCGCGCCGCCCTCGAGGAGGCCAGGGACGACAGCCACCTTCCGGGGTACGCGGACGCCAGCGCCGTGGCGGCCCTGCACGACCTCGTGGTCGCCACCCGCCTCGGTCGGATCCCGGTGGCCAATCCACGGCCGTACTGAAAGGATCGACGGCATGGAGCACCGGTATGTCGGGGGAAGCGGGCTTCGCGTCAGCGAACTGTGCCTCGGGACGATGACGTTCGGCAACGAGGCGGACGAGACGGCGTCGCACGCCATCCTCGACAGCTACGCCGAGGCGGGCGGTGACTTCATCGACACCGCCGACGTCTACAACGGCGGCGCCTCCGAGGAGATCATCGGCCGGTGGCTGTCCCGGCAGCGGCGGGACGCGGTGGTCGTCGCGACGAAGGCGTTCTGGTCCACCGGCGACGCAGCCAACGACAACGGGTCCGGCCGCAAACACCTGATCGCGGCGGTGCACGCCAGCCTGCGGCGGCTCGGCACCGACTACATCGACCTCTACCAGCTGCACTGCTTCGACGAGGCGACCCCGGTCGAGGAGACGCTGTCGACGCTGGACCAACTGGTGCGTTCCGGCCTGGTCCGGTATCTGGGGGTCAGCAACTACGCCGCCTGGCAACTGCAGAAATCGGTGGACGTGGCCCGGTTCCGCGGCTGGGAGCCGTTCGTGGCCGCGCAGCCGCTCTACAACCTGATCGACCGGGAGATCGAGCCCGAACTGGTGCCGGTCTGCCGCAACGAGGGCGTCGGCATCATCGCGTGGTCCCCGATGCGCGGCGGCTGGCTCACCGGCAAGTACCGGCGCGGCATGACCTCGGCCCCGGCCGGCAGCCGCTGGGACGGCGACAAACAGCCCTGGCTCGGCAACTGGCAGGACAGCGTCGACGAACGCGTCTGGACCGTCACCGACACCCTGATCGCCGTCGCCGACGAGACCGGCCGCACACCCGCCCAGGTCGCCCTGCGGTGGCTGCTCCAGCGCCCCGGCGTCACGGCCCCGATCGTCGGCGCCCGCACCACCCGGCAGCTCACCGACAACCTGGGCGCCACCGGCTGGACCCTCGACGACAAACAGATGCAACGCCTCACCGCGGCCGGGGACCAGCCATTGCCCTACCCGCACCCGTACCTCGCCCGCTCCCCGCGGCGGCGCTGATGACCGTCGTCACCACCCGCGACTGGGACGCCGGGGCCGGCAAGCTGCGCAAGCACGAGGGCGTCCAGTTCTCCAGCCTCGACCTGTGCGAAACCGACCTGGAGGGCGTCGAGTTCTCCGGCTGCACCTTCCGCGACTCCCGGTTCAACTGCTCCCAGCAGATCGACGTCGCCTATCTGAACTGCCGTTTCGTCAACTGCAACTTCTTCGACGCGACGTTCACCAACTGCAAGGCGGTCGGCAGCGGCTTCGAGGCCTGCACCTTCGACCTGACCACCGTCGACGGCGGGGACTGGTCGTTCATCACCCTGCCCCGCGCCGACCTCGGCACCGCCACCTTCACCGGCGTCCGCATGCGGGAGGCCGACCTGACCGCGGTCCGCTGCCGCAACGGCACCATGCGCGGCGTCGACCTGTCGGCCGCCCAGCTGACCGGGGCCGACTTCACCGGCTGCGACCTGCGCGGCACCGACCTGCAGTCCTTCGACCCGCGCACGGTCGAGATGCGCAATGCCGTCATCACCGCCGACCAGGCGATCATCCTGGCCATGGCGATGGGCCTGCAGGTCCGCGACGCCTGACCCGGCGGCCGGCGTCAGCCGCCGGTGATCCGGGCCAGCGCCCCGGCGAGCTGGCGGGCCGTCGGCGCGGTCGCCGGGTCGATCAGGTGCTGGGCCATGACACCGGTCAGCAACGCCTGGTGGAAGTTGCCGATCTCGCGGGCCGGCTCGCCGGCGAGGTCGTCGCCGGGGCCGGCGAACATGCGGGCCAGACCCTCGCGGGCCTCATGCAACCCGGCCGCCAGGTGCTCGCGCACCTGAGGCTGGTGATCGATCTGGCCGATCACGTCGAAGGTGGCGCTCCACAGCTGGCGGTACTCGGCGAAGGACGCGATGACCCGGCTCCAGACGGCCTCGAAGCGCTCGACCGGGGTGGCGTCGGCCGGCAGCTCCAGGCCTTGCAGGGCGGCGCCGAGAGCACGGCCCCACTCGGCGGAGGCGCCGGCGAGAGCCTGCTCCATCAGCGCTTCCTTGGATCCGAAGTGGTATCCGACGGCGGCCATGCTGACCCCGCCCGCCGCCTTCGTGATGTCGCGCAGCGTGGTCCGCGCATATCCCTTCTCGTAGAGGCACTGTCTGGCCGCGTCGAGCAGGGCTTCCCGGTTTCCCATGACCGCAGACCCTACCCCGAAGTTGGGCGATCGCCTCAGGCGCGCTCTTGCGCAAACGCCTAAGGCGCTTTTACAGTCGGTCCACACCACTACCACGGGGGACGGATGAACAGACGACTGCAACTGACGCTGGTCGCGCTCGGCCTCGCCGGAACACTCGGAGCCGGCCTCGGCACGCTGCTCGGCGACACCGGCGACGACACCCGGGAAAGCGACGAGACGCTGGTGAGCACCGACGCCGGCTCGGTCCGGGGCGCCACCGCGGACGGATACCGCACGTTCGACGCGATCCCCTACGCCGCACCACCGGTCGGCGACCTGCGCTGGAGACCACCCCAGCCGCCGGCCCCCTGGACGGCGCCCCGCGACGCCACCCGGCCCGGCCCGCTGTGCGCCCAGACCGGCGACCACCTCGGCGCCGGCAGCCTCGCCGAGGACTGCTTGTACCTCAACGTCACCAGCCCCCAACAGTCCGCCGGGAACGGGCGCCGGCCGGTGCTCGTGTGGCTGCACGGCGGCAGCTTCAAGGACGGCGGCGGGCACCTCTACCGGGCCCAGCGGCTCGCCGTGCAGGGCGGCCTCGTCGTCGTGACCGTCAACTACCGGCTCGGCGCCCTCGGCTTCCTCGCCCATCCCCTGCTGGGCGACGGCGGCAACTTCGGCCTCGCCGACCAGCAGGCGGCCCTGCACTGGGTCCGCCGCAACGCCACCGCGTTCGGAGGCGACCCGCACAACGTGACACTCGCCGGCGAATCCGCCGGAGCGATCAGCGTCTGCGCCCACCTCGCCGCACCATCCTCCGCCGGGCTGTTCCACCGGGCGATCACGCAGAGCGCCCCCTGCGTCAGCGCCCCCTCGGCCGGCACCGGCACCGGAAACGGCCCGCGACCCCGCGAGCAAGCCGAACAGGAGGGCCGCCGGTTGCTCGACGCGCTGAACCTTGGGGCGGCGCCGACGGCCGCGCGACTCCGTGACCCGCGGCTGACACCGGAGATGCTGCTCGCCGCCGCGAACACCACGGGAACCACCTTCGGCCCGGTCACCGGCGGCGACCTGCTGCCCACCGACCCGGGCCAGGCGATCGCCGGCGGGCGGATCAACCGGGTGCCGGTGCTGCACGGCATCAACCGCGACGAACAACGACTTCAGGTCTGGGGGTACGAGACCGGCAGATACCAGGACCCCATCCCGGCCGCCGAATACCCGGCCGAGATCCGGCGGGCCTTCGGCACCAACGCATCCCGCGTCCTGCGGCAGTACCCCCTCGATCGGTACGCCTCCGCGAGTCACGCCCTCGCGGCCGCGCTCACCGACGCCGAACTGGCGGCCTCCACCGTGGACACCGCCCGGGCACTCGGCCGGCACGTGCCCACGTTCACCTACGAGTTCGCCGACGACGATGCGCCCTGGTTCCGGGACTTCCCTCGGCCGTACCCGATGGGCGCCTACCATGCCGCCGAGCTGCCGTACCTGTTCGACGTGGGCAACACCGAACCGCTCACCGACGCCCAGCGGCGGCTCGCCGACCGCATGATCGGCCAGTGGTCCGCCTTCGCCCGCGACGGCGACCCGGGCGGGTGGGACTCCACCGGCGTACGCGTGCTCTCGCCGACGGACGACGCGACCGCCCCGGACGACTTCGCCGGCCGGCACCACTACTCGTTCTGGTCGACCGTGCGGCGGTGACCCCGCCGGCAGCGCCCCCATGCCGCACGGCAGTGACGACGTGGGGGCGGCAGACCCCGGCCGGTCGTCCTCGCCTAGGCGAGTGGCCTGGTCCGCTCCGGCTGAGCGTCCCGCAACAGATCGTCCGTCGCGCACTCGTGGGCGAAGAGCGCGGCGGCCAGCCGGGCCGGGTCGAGGGCGACGACGACCCCGTCCGGGCTTGCGGCGCCGTCCTGGCGCACCGCCAACCCGATCAGGGCGAGCGCCGCGGCGAACGACCGGACGTAGGCCTGTTCGGCGGTCTCGGGCGTGGGCGGGTCGGTCTCGTCGCGATCCCAGGCCGCGGCCGCCGCGTCCGCGAGGTCGCGAGGAAGGCGGACCGTCACCGGCGGCAGTTGCGCGGCCACGTGCTCACCGATCGCGGCCAGCAGGTGCGCGTCGTCGCGGTATCTGCGCTGAGCGGGCGTCTCGTTCACGACCGCCACGGTAGAGCTCCCCGTCCCGGCGCGACATTTTCGAGCTTCGCGGTGCCCCGCACACCCCCTAAAGCATCCTAGGAATCTAGGTGTTTGCCTTCTGTACGGTGTGTCGGTTTAGGCTGATGGCATGTCAGTGAGTGCCGCCCCCGTCACCCACCTCGCCCGGCCGCACCGGCCCGTGGTCGTGGCGGGGACGCTCGGTGAGCTGCGCGGGCCGACCGCCGGCCTCGTGGAGCTGCCGCTGCGCCTCTGGTGGCACCCGCAGCGGGCCTTCGACCTGAGCCAGCACACCATGCTCCTGTGGATGTATGAGAACGTCCTCCGCGAGGCGATCCGCGTCGAGGAGCTGCGCACCCATCTCGACGGGGCCACCCTGACCCGGGTGTGGGGAGAGCTCAACCTGCCTCGCGGCGTGCGCGCCGCCTGGGAGGCCCGCCACCCGCGCCTGCGCCTGCGCGCCGCCGCCTGACCTCGGCACTGACGAGCCGGGGCGGCCCGCGCTCCCCCGCATCAGGACGAGGCCGGCGACACCCCACGCGGCGCGTGGCCCGCGGGCGTCAGCGCTTCGGCGCGGTCTCCTCGGGGCGGGCGGCACTCGCGCGCCGGGCGCGCTGGTGCTGGCTGGCACGGAGCATGGCCTCGTACATCTGCCGGGGCGCGGGCGGGTCGGGCAGCGGCCGCGCCGCGGGAGCGGCGCAGGCCTGGATGAGGTATCGGACCAGGCGGCGCCAGGCGTCGGGGCCGCGCCGGTGGTGGCGGTGAGGACGCCCGCGTTGGCCATCAGGAAGATCGGCATGTCCTCGATGACGGAGTCGGCGCGGAGATCTCCGGCCGCCTTGGCACGGTCGACGAGCGTGGTGAAGTCGGCGAAAGCCTGGCCACGGGCGGCCTCGAACTGTTTCGCGGTCGGGAACGTCATGGTCAGCACAGTCGTGAAGCCGCGGTCGCCGGCCTGCATGGCGCAGATCTCCTCCACATAACCGCAGAACCCGCGCCACGGGTCCGGGTCGGCGACTGCGCGCCGGGCGGCTTGCGCGTACGCGGTCATCTTGGCCTCGAACGCCGCCGCCACCAGGTCGGCGCGAGTCGGGAACCGGCGGCAGAGCGTGCCGAGGCCGACCCGGCGCGACGGGCGATGTCCTCCATCGGCACCTCGATCCCGAGCTCGGCGTACGCTATGTAGTACTCCAGCAGAAGATCCGTTTCAGGGTTCTGCACGATTGCGGCGGATTCCGCACCGATCACCGATTGCCCGCGCGTTTACGGAGCTTGTTGTGACCTCTCCTTCCCACGTTTGAAGCGCAAGGGTCTGGCCACCGAAGTTGAGGTTGAGACCGATCACCTCATCGACCTCGTTGCGCACCTGTTCCCACTCGACGAGCGGCTTGGCGATAACCGCGGCGAACGGCGATTCGCTGGATGCGTCCCGTAACCGCCAGCGCGACCCGGACCAGTCGTAGTCATAGGCGTCCAGCCAGGCACTATCTGCCGGCGCGGTCTCGACGCACTCCAGCGACCAGTCGCTTCTGCCGGCGAGGAACATGCCATGGCCGCCTTCGAACACGAGGTGTACCGGCCCGACGCTGAAATCGTCGAGGTCGCCGGCCTCATACCAGCCCAGCCGTTCAACTTTGACCAGCTTGCGCCCGATCAGCGTGTCCATTCCGCTCCCCTCACGGGCGGGGACCCTACGGGACGACTCCATAGCCGCAGCGGCACAGATCCGACGGCATGATCGAGTGCACGACTGTCGGCTACCAAAGCCGGACGCCGGCGTCCACCAGCTCCCGTTGCGGCGGCCGGCGTGCACGGACGGCGGCAGATCCGGAGGGTCTACTGCCGGGCAACGCCACCATGCGAGTCGCTTTCCTCCTGGAGCAGCGCGGTGAGCAGGTCTCGGGTCTGCTCCTCGAACGCGACGAGAAGGATCCGCTGGACGGTGGTGGGTGTCGAGCGGATGGTGTTCACCGCGATGCGGGCGGCGTCGTCCGGCGGGAAGCCGTAGACGCCGGTGGCGATGGCGGGGAACGCCACCGACCGGGCCTGTAGCTCGTCGGCTACCTGCAGGCTGCGCCGGTAGCAGGCCGCCAGCACGTCCGCCTCGCCGTAGCCGCCTCCCTCCCAGACGGGGCCGACCGTATGGATGACGTTTCGCACCGGCGGGTTCAGGTCGAACGCCGGGGTTGCCTTGGCATCGCCCGGATCGCAAGGGGCGATGGCCGCGCCGGCCTGTGCCAGTTGTGGGCCAGCGGCCCGGTGGACAGCACCGTCGACTCCGCCGCCACCGAGCAACGACTCGTTGGCGGCCGTCACGATGGCGTCTACCTGCTGGCATGTGATGTCGCCAAGGACTACTTCGATCGTTGTCATGACCGATAGTCGCACTCACCGCGTACAGCCCTCGCGGTGGGTCCACGCCAGGTGCCGAACGCCCCCTCCTCGGCAGTTCAGGACGCCGGATGACACGGAACTTCGGCCACGCAGTGTGACGGCTCGCCGCCGTCTGACGTGCCCGCTCGGCGGCACGAGTGCGGTAGACCGAAAGGTGTCAGCAGATCATTGCTCGCTCGCGCCCGAAACACGAACAACCGTCACGCAGCTCGCTTCATCTCCGGCGTGGAGCCGTACTAGACCTGACGCGTCGCTTGCTAAAGTGTCGGCAGCACTATAGGGAGAACAACATTGGGAGAGCCTGATGGCTGAAATATTGACTGCCATAGCGTCGCTATTGTGGCCCGTGGTTGTGGCGGCTCTCCTTGTCGCGCTCTTCCCCGTAATCAAACGATTCCTCAGCCAAAGCGACTCGATCGACATCGAGGTCGCCGGCGCGAAAATTTCAGTGCAGAGGGCTTCCGAGGAACTCCGCCAGCTTATCAGTGACTTGCAGGACAGGGTCAACGAGCTGGAAGCAACGCAGAGCGGCACTTCAATCGAAGCCCCGGAGATACCCGCAATCCCAGGCTCACCGACACCCCGCAATGTCGTGCTGTGGGTGGACGATCGCCGGGAGGCTAACGTGTACGAGCGGGCCCGCCTCGGGGATGCGGGACGTCGAATCGTGCAGGCGGAATCCACGGAGTCAGCGTTACAGCGGATACGGAGCGATGGGCCGTTCGATGTCATCGTCTCTGACATGAGTCGTGTGGAGGAAGGTGGTCGACTCAATGTGCATGCCGGGTTGGATCTTCTCCGGGAAATCCGAGACGCAGGCGACGATACCCCCGTCGTGTTCTACAGCTCCCCTCACGGTTTGGGCTCCGTCCGAGCGGAGTTGGATCGCTCCGTCAACGTCGCCTACACCACGTCGCCCAGTGAACTGATGCGTCTCTTGCAGGTGTCTAGCGACAGTTAATATGGCGCGGCGTTGTGGGATAGCTGATCCGTATTCACCGAGATGCCGCGCCGGCATCATGCGAGTTTCCGGCGCACTCAATTCGGCTACTTGACGAGTGATGTGGTGCGGGTTTCGGTCGGGTCGACGGCGATGCAGGTGACCCCCCGGTCTCGCTGCCAGTCGAGGACATTCCGCGGGTACAGGTAATAGATGTCCATGTCCTCGTTCTGCGTGGTCGAGTAAGGCTCGAACGCCGCACTGCACCTCTCCTCGCTCTCCGTCACGACCGCCGTCGAGCCGGGATACGACCCGGAGGGGAACGTGAAGACGTGGTAGACCTCCGCCATGTGCGGCTGGCTGCACGGCATCGTGGGCAAGTCGGAGATCGCCGACGACTCGCTGACGTCGCCGATGCAATCGCCTGCCTTCAGTTCGGCGACATCGACGTCCTCGATCCCGGCGGCGCTGTCACGCGCCTCGTTGATGAACGCGCCGATTATGACCGCGATGGTGACCACGAGGGTCAGCCCGGAGATGACCAGCGCCGAGATGGCGAGCCCGCGGCCCTTCTGCGGCCGCCGCTTGATCTGTACCAGCGCAGCGATGCCGAACCCGATGCCGAGAAGGCTGCCGATGCCGAGACCGCCGCAGATGCTGGCCACCAACGCGCCGATCGCGAGCCCGTTGGTGCCCGGTAGCGTCGCGGGCGCCGGCGGGAAGCCCGGGTACTGCCCGTACGGCGCCGGGGCGCCGTACGGCTGCGACAGGTCGCTGCCGGTGTAGGGCTGTTTCCGGCGCCGCTGATGTCGCGCCCTTATCGATCTCGACTTGGCACCGACACCAGTGAAGTCATCGATGTCCGCTCCAATATGGCCGCTCGTAAACCACCATAGCTTTCATGCCGCCGATTTTCCGGCGTGCTCCGCTTCACGGGATCGCGCCATTCGCGTCGGGCTTCAACCGTCCCGAGCGATTCCAGGGCCGATGCGAGTCCATGAACGAGCGCCTCGCCCGCCCTGAAGCTGCTCGGCCAGGGTGCCAGCGCTACCCGGACGTGCCCGGCGGGTATGCGCGCCAACTGGCAGCCACTCCCACCTCGGATCTTGCCTGCTTGGTGCAGGTCTGCGGGTGCGGTGAAGGCGTTCGCCGATGTCCCGGTCGCCACACAGGGCACCGACGCCGGCAAGAAGATCCCGGGTAGCCCCGCGCCGCCCAGGGCGGCCCCCGTGTCTTGGACCTTCCCTATCTTCCGGACATCGGCGGTGAACATCCGCGCTGTGCCGGACACAGGCATGGTGGGAGGTCGAATGGCGAACTCAGAGGAACGGTTCACGGTGCTGTATGAGCAGCACTACGACGCCGTTGAACGTTATGTGCGCCGCCGCCTCGGCGACGCTGCGGTGCGTGACGTCGTCGCGGAGGTGTTTCTCGTCGCATGGCGGCGGCTGCCGGAGGTTCCGGCCGACGCGCTGCCCTGGTTGTACGGAACGGCACGGAAAGTGCTCGCCAACGAGGTCCGCGGAGCCGGCCGGCGAGCGGCGTTGACCACCCGGATGACAGACCACGGCGAGTTCTGGGCCAGCGACCACGCCGATGACGTGGCGGGCCGGGTCAGCGTGACCGCGGCCCTGGCCACACTGTCCGGGCCCGACGCCGAAGCCCTGCGCCTGGTCGCGTGGGAGGCACTGACCCTGCGCCAGGCAGCGAAGGCGGCCGGCTGCTCGCTGCCCGCGTTCGCGATGCGGCTGCACCGGGCCCGCGCCCGGCTGCGGCAGGCGCTGTCGCCCGATAGCCGGGCACCCCTGACCACCCTGAGAGGAGAGCCATCGTGATCCCATCCCTGACCCGTGACGTTCGCCGCCTGCTCGGCTCGGCCGACCCCACCGACGGACGCCCGCTGACCACTGCGCCCGACCGGCGTGCCGACCTCGACCGCATTCTCGCCGGTCCGCAGCCCCGGCAGACGCGGCCCGTCGTCCTGCGTCTCGTGGCCTCGGCCGCCGCCCTGGTGCTGCTGGCCCTCATCGGTCTCCCGTTCGTGCCGATGCCGCGCCCGGCGTATGCGGCCACGCCGCCGCCGCTGCAGTACACCGGTGCAGCCGGTTCGGCGCGGCAGCTGCTGACCGAGATCGCGCAGAAGGCGGCCGCCGCTCCGGAGCCCGCCCGCACCGGCGACTACGAGCACCTGGTCATCCAGTCATGGAGCCTGTGGACCCAGGTCGACGGTGAGCGCGTCACGTCCGCGATCATCCCGTCACGTGCCGAGTCGTGGCGTGGCCCGGACAACTCCGGGCGGCGTACCACCCGCTACGAGGAGCCGCAGTTCACCTCCACCAGCAGCGAGTGGCTGTGGCGGGCGCAGAACCTTCTCGGCGACGCGCTGGACCCGTGGCACGAGGACTATCCGGCCGGGCAGTTCCCGGCGATGTGGGCTGCTCAGCCGCCGGCCGGCGACCTCGACGCCTGGCTGCACGTCGGCCACCCCAAAGAGAACGGCCCCTACGAGACGATCGTCGCGGTCACCGACCTGGCCCGAGAACGGCTGCTGACCCCGGCAACCTGGGCCGCGGCGCTGCGGATCGTCGCGCAGCTGCCCGGCCTGACCTACGACGGGACCGGCACCGACCGGGCCGGGCGGGTGGGCGCCGCCTTCTCGATGACGACCGATCGCAGCGGTCTGCCGACCCGCCACACTCTGATCCTCGACCTCACCACCGGCTCGCTGCTCGGCTACGAGCAGATGCTGACCACCGCCGCCGGCAAACTCAACGTGCAGACCCCCGCGGTGATCGGCTACGAGACCTACCTGACCGCTGACTACACCGCCTTCCCGAAGTAGGGCGCACCCGTACGGTCACATGGGGCTCAAGGTGAAGCGAGAGTGGACCCGCAGTTCATCGACGGACACCACGTCTGTCGTACGGTGGGCGACCTGCGACCCGATGTGCCCGAGTTCGAGCACCGCCTGACGCGCCTGCTCGACGGGAAGGTCCATCGCCGCGGCGAGTCGTTGCAAGGTGGTCGGCTCGGTGGTGAGGGCTCCCGCTTCGAAGTGATGGACCTTGCGGTCAAGCTGAGTCAAGGCGTGCGCTGGGTCTTCGGTGGTCAACGCGTAGGCGCGCAGTGCGCTGCGGACACCGCCCATCCCCACCGCTGTGGCCAGGCCATGGCCGGGCACGTAGCGGGAGGCCGGGGACCACGCGCTCTCGCTGTCGGCACGCTACATTGCCGGTGGATCGCCTTCGCCTACGCCGAAATCGCCGCGACCAGGCCAGCCGATCACCGGCATACAGCGGTGATCGCATAGGCTCTACGCGTGTTCGAGGCTTCGCGGATCTGCCGCTGCGTGATCTGCCACGACTACGGCGATCGCGACGACTACGGCGCGGACGACCGCGGCGTGATCGACAACGTGGAGAAATTCGGGTGGAGCGTCACCGGCGTTCCGGCTGACCAGCAGGGGCCGGGCTGGTCATACACGATCGGCCGCTGGCACAGCCGGGGCGGCCCGGAACTGGCCATGTTCGGACTCGACCTGAGCACCATGCAGTCCTGCCTGAACATCCTCGGCAAACGTGACGGCCTCGCCGACGGCCAAGCCCATGACCAGGTCGTCAACGGCTACCCCGTTCGCCTCAGGACCATCGAGCCGACCTGGTACAAGGCCTTCTTCGGCCATGGCATCTGGTTCTACCGGCAACCGCCGATCCCGTTTCTCGAGGTCGTCTGGCCAGACCGCGACGGCACATTTCCCTGGGACACCGGCAACCTCTCCCAGCCACACCTCTGGCTCGCACCCGGCGAACACCCACCAGGCGTCTGGACCCAGGACGTCTGAGCCATCCCCCCTGGCTCCGCGCCCCGCAGCCAGCGTGAAGGGCAGGCGCTCCGCAGATGGAGCGCTGCTATTCGCCTAGCCACATCAGGGACGGTGCGGGAAGCTCCTCCACTGCACCGTCGCGGATTTGCCACATGACAGCGTTGCCGCGTTCGTCGGTGATCAAGAACAAGCCACGAGCACGATCGCCATCGGCGTCGGTTGGCGGCAGAGTGGCCAGCTCGGTCACCTGCGCGCGCAGCCAGGGCAGCTCGCCTTCACGAATGTCACCGCCGTAGAAGAGGTACAGCGTCCCGTTGAAGGGCTTTGCCGGGAAGGCCCAGCCGCCGGAATAGTGCCCGTCCTGGTGCCGCTGGATGACTTCCTCGGCGCTACTCCGCTGACTGAAGTCGATCTCCACCCAACCGCGAGCCGACGCATACATCCCCATGCCGGCTCACTGTAGGCGACGATGCGAACCCTCTTCTGCCGCTGTCATCGCGCATCCGCCGAGCGCGACAGCCACTGTCCATGCCGTCAGCCGATGAGTCATCCTGCCCCAAGGCGGCGTCACGACGGCGTGGAAACCGGCTCATATAGGTGCAGAGCGGGCCTATTCCTGGTCAGAGTGTCGACGAATGCAGTCAGTTTCCGCATAGATGCCCTGTTTTGGAAGCGGGGGCCTGTGCTCATGCGGAGCCGCGCGGCAACCGGGCTCACTTCGGAACTCAGCGACCGGACCGATACCCGGGCGATGAACTGAGCGGGCTTGCCTCAGCCCGGTGGCCGGCGTGCCGATGGGGACGCAACGTCGGCGGCGCGTCGGTGCGGAAGGAATGGTGATGGGCACACTGCACACCGAAGAAGCGCAACAGGTGGCTGCCCTGCTCAGGACCGCCCGAGAGGCGCTGGGTCTGAGTTTGGCGTTCATGACGCGGATGGACGCCACGCACCTGCATCTTGAGGTGCTGGACTCCGCCGTGCCGCTGCCCGTCCCCGACGACGCGAAGCTACTCCGGCGTGAAACCCTCTGCCAGAGGATCATGGACGGCGAGCTGCCCGCGGTTATCCCCGACGTGCGGGTTCTTCCCAGCACCATGCGTGCATTCGAGGCTCCGGTGCCGCAGGTCCGCAGTTTCCTCTCGGTGCCCGTAGTACTCAGCGACGGAACCGTTTACGGGACCTTCTGCGCGATCGGCTTCGCGGAGGACTCGGAGCCGATCCTCCGCGACAAGGCGATCATGGAGGTGCTGTCCCGGGCCGCGGCGCTGGTCGTCGAGCCCGGGGTGCGCAAGCGGGCCGTGGCCACGGAGATCCTGGACCGCGTCCGCCCGCTGATCGCCCGGGGCGGGCCAGTGGTTCTGCTGCAACCGATCGTCGACCTGACGACGTGGCGCCGGGTCGGCGCTGAGGCGCTGAGCCGGTTCCCCCAGGAGTGGAACCGCACGCCGGACGTCTGCTTCGCGGACGCGCACGGCGTCGGCGAGGGCCATCGTTTGGAGATCCAGGCCTTGCGGCGTGCGGCCGACCATTTGGCGGACGTCACCGGGTACGTGTCCATGAACGCTTCCCCGGCGACCCTGCTCACTCCCGAATGCTCGAGGATGCTGGAACTGCTGCCCCTGCACCGGGTGGTGCTGGAGTTGTCCGAGCACGACCCGGTCGAGGACTATGACGCCCTCAAGGCGGTTCTCGCGCCGTTGCGGGCCGGCGGCATGCGCCTGGCCATCGATGACGTCGGCGCCGGCTTCTCCTCGTTGCGGCACATCGTGATCACCGCCCCGGACGTCATCAAGCTGGACCGCAGCATGGTCACCGGCCTCGACCACGATCCGGTTCTGCAGGTGGTCGCCCGTTCACTGGTCGATCTCGCCCGGACCACCGGCGCGCAGGTCGTGGCCGAGGGCATCGAGACCGAGGCAGAGGCGGCCGCGCTGCTGGACGTAGGCGTGGGGCTGGGTCAGGGATGGCTGTTCGACCGCGCCACCACAGTTCATGAACTGCGCGACTCGTACCACGCGGCGGCGTACTGCACGGCTGCCTGACCTCGTCGCCGGTCAGGCGATGGTTCCGGCGAGCCGGTGGTGCGAGCTGTTGAAGGACCGGCGCGTCCGGGCCGCATCATCCTGGCGGAACGTCCGGGCCGGGACGATGCGGCGGTCGAGTCACCGTCCACACCGAGGACGATACGAGTCCACGGTCGACCTCGGACAACCCTTGCGCCCAGTCGGTGAGGCCGTGCCGGTTCGCCGCCTCGATGGCCAGCGGCACTCCCCAGCGCAGCACCGGCACGGCACCGCGCGCGGCGAGCCCGGCGAGCCGAGGGAGCAGGTCGTCCTCCGCGTGGCCGGTGGCCTTCCGGGACGCCGACCGCAGGATCGTCAGGTCGGGTACGTCGGGGTCGATCCCGGTCAGGTTTGCCAGCACCGCGGCTAGGTGGTCGTGGCGTTCCTGCGCGAAACACGCGTACGCCCCGGCCAGGCCCAGTACCGGGTCCTCCCACTTGAGGAAGGTCAGCTCCCGCATGCTCTCCTCGGCCAGGTCGTCCAGCCGCCCGGCGCTGACCAACAGGTCCCAGGTCGGCGACGGCACCTCGGACAGCGGTTCGGCGCGGGGCTGGTCGCCCCAGGCCAGCAGGACCGGCATGAGCGGATGCAGCGGGACGACCAGGCGCTGCTCGCCGTCCGACAGCCCGATCAGGCCGTGCCAGGGCAGTGACGGGACCCGGAAGACCGGCAATCCGGGCAGATCCGCCCGGAGGACCCGATCAGCGTCCCCGGCCCGCAGGCCGGCCGGCGCGTCGAGCACGACGACCGTCCCGCCGCCGATGGCCCCCCACCGGGACAGCGGGTGGACGGCCGAGAACCGGACCCGCAACGGCGGTGCGCCCACCTCGGCCGGCAACGGCACCTCGACGGTCTCACCCGCGACGGCGTGCACGGTCCTGGACCATGACCCCCACGGCAGGGTGAGCCGGACCGGCACGGGTCCCGGTGGTACGTGAAAGGTGTCCGGGCCCGGCACCTCCCGTACCGACAATCGCTCCTCCCCGACCTGGACCATCGGCATGTCCTGGTGCGACAAAAGCGCGCCGGCCAGGGCGAACGGGCCACCCGGCGGCCACACCAGCCGGACCCCGGCCGGTGCGAGGGGCGTCACCGAGTGCACCACGGCGACCACCGACGACGGAGTGGTCGCGGTGATCGCCTGCGCGGCACGGGCCGCCGCGACGCTGAGCAGGTCGTGGTCACCGGGACCGGCCCGCAGGATCGGCCCGGTCTCGTGCCGCACCAGCGTCACCCGCTCGCGCAGCTCGCCGAGGCTCCGCTCGATCGCGGCGTACTGCTCCGGCCCGAGGGCGAGCACCGGTAGCCCATCCGGGCCGACCGTCTCGACCATGAGGTCGGTGCCGCCCGCCTCCGGCCCCGGCCCCGATCCCATCATCGGGCGGGTCAGCCGGATCACGACCTCGACGTCCTCGTCGGCGCTCACCGCGGAGAACTGAGGCCCCCGCCAGAGCGCGTCCGCCCGAAGGAGGCAGCGGACCGCGACCCGGGTGCCGGCCGGCACCACGCTGTCGATGGGAACCTCGACGGTGTCGGCCGGTGGGGCCGGTACCCGCCGCTGCCAGTCGCCGGTGTCCGCGTCGATCCGGATCTGCCGGACCGCGGGGACGGCCGGTCCCGGCTCCACGGTGACCCGGATTCGCGCGGTCCGCTCCGGGGCGATCTCCACGATCGGCAGCGTGGACCAGGACTCGCCGACACCCTGCACCTGCATGGTCGGGCACTGCGGGCGCCCGTACCGCTGCCTGGCGGTCTCCACCACGGTCGGGGAGATCACGTCGAGCATCGCGCGGCGCAGGTCGTACCGGAACGCGCCGGTGCTGTGGTCGAGGCCGACGGCGTCCGGGTGCGGCTCGGCCGGGTCGAGCACCTTCAGGAACGTACGGAGGAACAGCCCTCGGCCCTCGTCCTCGAGGGCGAGTTGTCCCCGGGTCACCGCCATGCACCGGATCAGCGTGGTGTCCGGCCGGGTCGGCCGCGGTGCGACACCGGGATAGAACGCGGCCTCCACGGTGGGCCGCACGGCCGGCGGGTACGGCTGGTTGAGGCAGCCGTCCATCACCAGCACCTGCAACGGGAAGTCCATCGACAAGAAGTGGTCGCTGTACTTCTCGATGCCCAGGTTGGTCATCGCCCCGTCGCCGGCCTCCTGGGTGAGGAACAGCCCTTTCGAGCCTGGCTCGTAGAGTCCGTGGCCGCAGAGGAACACGAACAGCCGGCTGCCCTTCTTCCCCGCGAGCAGGTGCACCGACTTCCAGATCGATGTCAGGGTGCACCCACGAACCATCAGCCCCAAGGCCTCCACCTCGGCCGCGGCGCCGGCGCTCGGCACCGCGTGCAGCAGGATCTGGCCATCCGGTACGCCCAGGGCCCGCAACCAGCGCACCGCCGCCGCGGCGTCCCGGGCGGCACCGGTGAGCCGCTTGACAGCCGGGTCGTCGTACTCGTCGATGCCGACGACCAGCGCCCAGGTCGTCGCGGCGTCCTTCATCACGACGACGGCCAGTGCTCGGCGATGAGCTCGTAGAGCCTCGGCTGCTCCCAGTAGGCGCTGTGCGCGTCCGGGAAGGGCACCCCGGCGTCGACCGGCTCGTCCCTGATGCCGATGGCCGGGAACACCCGGGCGGCGCAGAACGACAGCAGGTCGGCCCGGTCGTACACGTTGAGCCACGGGGTGAATGGGGCGGCGGCACCGCCGGGGCGCAGCCGGTCGAGGGCGTCGAGCAGATACAGATACGGCGCCTGGGATCCGGCGGTGACCAGCAGCCGTACGCCGGACGGCCGGTCCGGTGCGGACAGCAGGTCCACAGCCGCGATGCCACCGAGACTGTGCCCGAGGACCACCACGGGCGGGGCGAGGGCGGCAAGCTCACCGACCAGGTGCTCGCGGACCACCTCGCCGCGCCGGATGTAGAACGCGATGTCCCGGATGAAGTCGGTGGTCGGATCCATCAGCGCACCACGACGACGCATGGCGACCCGGGTGGCCAGCCGGGTGGCCAGCGGCCGCAGGACCTTGCCGACCAGCTTCGTCCCGATGCCGCGGGTTCCGGCCGGTGCGAGCCCTGCCTTCACGGCGTCCACGAACGCCTGCCGCGCCGCGCTACCGCGGCTCTGGAGCATGGTCGCCACGACCGCCCGGGCGAGGGCGGTGACCAGCTCGTCGTCATCCGGGTCGGCCACCGCACCGGCCGCCTCGGTCGTCTCCGGCTGTGCGGCCACGAAGGCGGCGGCCGAGGTCACCTCGGCGTCGTCCACGCCGGCGGCGGCGAGCGCCTCCGACGGCAGGGTGAGCCCGGTCAGCCGCTCGTAGACCACGACATCGGCGGAGTCGACGGCCACCAGGATCGGTCGCGACCCGGTGTCGGTACCGGCGAGTGCGGCGAGCAGCCGCAGTTCGAGCATCGGGTCGGCGGCGAGCAGATCCCACTCCGCGGCGGTCACCTCGGCATCGGCCGGTTCCTCGCCGAGGGCCCGGGCCGCGATGTCCGGTGGCAGAGCGGACGCCACGTCGAGGTCCGCCGGGCCGACCGCCTCACCCCAGCGGGAGGCGGACACCGCGACGCCACTCAGGACCGGGTGGGCGCCCATACCGTCGCGGAGCCGCTTCAGGGTTCCGGACGTGCCGTGCGCGCCGGTGCCGTGCACGAAGAGAAGAGAGCCGGCCACGACGGTCAGTGTGGGGCCGGACCCGGCCCGTACCGCAGGCTTCTACCTAGATCCGACACCGGGAACTGCTCGTCCTCCAGCCGGGCCCGCGCCGACCGCCAACACCGCGTTCGCCGGTGGATCTGGAACACGGGTGGAGGTAGGGCGGGCGGCCGCGTCAACACCTGAGATGTCATCGGACGCAGCGCACGAATCCGGTTGTGGCTCTGCGGTAGTCGGTGAATCCGTCGTCGTAGTTCAGGGCCCATCGTCGGCCCGGTTCCGGCGCCGCGTTCGTGGACGTCCAGTACCAGCCGTTGCCGACGGTCCCGGGGAAGGCCCGCACGTTGATGGCGGGGTGGACCCGGCTGTCGTCGACGGTGGTGGCGATCTCCTTGACGCTGGGCAGCCGCCAGCCGGTCTGGCCGCCGAGCGTCAGACCGGCGCAGTAGGAGGTGGCGGCGGCGGCGCTCATGGCCGCCGCAGGACCGGTGCGTTCCCAGGTCAGGCTGGTGGCGGGGTCAGTCACCTGACCATCGGCGGTCCGGTAGGCCGGGTCGCCGCTCCCCCCTTCGGAACGGACACAGCGGGCCCAGTAGGCGTTGGTCTGGACGCCGGCGTTGCTGGTGAGGCCCTCATAGAAGTTGAACGCCCACGCAAGGCGGCTCTCGTCGACGGCCCACGGTGTCGAGGACCAGAAGAACCTCGGTGACGTGCCGGGGAAGGCGCGCACGTCAATCGCCGGCTGGCGGCGGCTGTGGTCGATGATGGAGGTCAGCTCGATGCGGGTGGGCAGGTGCCATCCGCCGCCGGCCAGTTTCAGGCTCGCGCAGTAGGTCTTCGCCTCGCGGTACGGCAGTTCCTCGGTGACGGTGCGTTGCCACACCAGGCGGGTGACGTTGTCACGAACCGTGCCGTCGCCCAGGTCGGTGTAGCTCGCCCGGTGCGGCAGGCCGGCCTTGCCCGGGTTGGGCATCGGCCAGTTCGCCCAGTCCCGCGACGCCGTGGCCGGCGGGGTCGGACTCGGCCGGGCAGGGGTCCTGGACGGAGTCGGCGAAGAGGCCACCGGCGTGATGGCCGCCGGTACGGGGCGACTCGGCGACGCCGCGGTCGGCGCTTCACCCGTCGGCGCCGCGACTGTCTGCGCTGCCGGCTCCCGAGGCTGGTCGGGCATGTTCGCGTATGCGATCACCGCCACGGCGACCACGGCTGCGGCCGTGACCGAAGCGGCCACCGTCTTGGCTGTCCCGGACCTGGTGTGGCCGGACACGGAGATCGCTCCGGTCGCGGCGCCCGTCAGCCCGGCGGGCACGGGAACCAGAGCACACCCGAGGAGCAACTTCTCCGGGGAGATCCGGCTGTCGACGCCATGGTCGCAGAGCGGGCAATCGCGGACATGCCGGGCGATCCGCTTGCGCCACACCGGCGCGGGCTGCCCGTCCCAACCGCGCACGACCGCCCGGAGTCCGGGGCAGTCGCCCGCCGCGAGCGCGGTCACCACCGACCGGCTGGTGTCGAGTTGAGCTCGCATGCGCTGGATGCGCACGGCGGCGTAGGCCGGGGTGATGCCGAGCGCCTCGGCGACCTCGGCGCGGCTCAACTCACCGGCGGCCTCCAGCCACCACAGTGACAGGACGGGCCGCTCGCCGGGGTCGAGCCAGCGAGCAGCTTCGGCGACCTCCCGACGCTGGCCGGACAGATCCAGCCGCAGGATCGTCTCGCTCTCGAAGTCGGTGACCGGCTCCGGCGCCTCCGCCAGGGAGACCGTCGCATCCCGGGACTCGCGGCGATAGGCGCCGATCCGCGCCATCACGACGGCACCGACCCACGCGCGCAGACGGTCCGGTTCCCGCAGATCCGGCAGATCCCGGAAGATCCGCAGCATGCACTCCTGGACCACGTCATCGACGTCCGGCTGCCCGCTGAGCGCGCGGCCGACGATGTTGTAGACCAGCGGCAGATACCGGCGCAGGATGGCCTCACGCGCGCTCTCGTCGCCGCTCTGCGCGGACAGGACGAGCATGCGATCGCTGGGGTGGCCCATTTCCACACTTTCTGTAGCCGGTTCGCCGAGGAACGGTAAGTTTTCCCGCCCCGCCTGTCAATGCGATGCCCCAACGCCACCGAAGGCGCATCGCGTATATCACTTATCTCGGGAACAATTGTGGACCTGGTGATTCGCCCACCGCCACCGAAGCCGCTGGCCAGCAGTTCTGCCTCTGTTCGCATCCGCCGGCCGTCCGGCTGACATCACCGCGTACGCCGTCGGAGGCGGAACCCGCCCCTGCGGAAGTGACAGTCACCACTAGTTCAAGCACTTACTTCTGCCGGTGAGCGGCGCGTTGTCTATCTATCGCGATTCTTCTCGAGCAAATTGGTGAGCTACTTGACGATTTCCTTTTCCGGCCGCGGACCGTGGCTTCTCGCTGTGCGCGGCTGCCGGTGTCGTGGCGCTGCTGCAGCAGGATCGGACGGCTCTCGCGAGCGAGTTGTCAATGTTCCCGGCCGGCGGCGACCACGACGGGCGCACCGGCGCAGACCTGGTCACGTCCGGCATGTTTGGCGGCGTAGAGGTTGTGGTCGGCGGCCGCCAGCGCCGCCGACGCGGACACGTCGTCGCAGTTCACGGTGGTGACGCCGATGCTGGCGGTGACCCGCAGGCCGCCGGTGACCGGCCGCCAGTCGTGGTCACGGATCGCCTGGCGGACCGCCTCACACGCCCGCACACCGTCGACGCTGTCGTGCCCGGGCAGCAGAATGACGAACTCCTCGCCGCCGAGACGCGCCACCGTGGCCCCGGCCGGCGCCGAACGCTGGAGCACCGCGGCAAGCTCCTGCAGCACCAGGTCGCCGACCTGATGCGACAGGGTGTCGTTGATCCGCTTGAAGTGGTCGATGTCGATCAGCGCTATCGACATCGGCTCCACCATGGTCCCGGCCAGGAGGGTGGGAAGCTGCTCGTCGACGTGCCGGCGGTTGTGCAGGCCGGTGAGGGCGTCGCGGTACGCCATCTGCCGGAAGATCTCGCCGGTCCGGCGCGCCTCCTCGGCCTCGTAGACCGCCTGCAGCGTACGCGCACGGACGTCGCGCTGGACGCACTGCAGAGCCTCGGACTCGTCGTGGAAACGCTGATGCTCCTCGAACGCCTCCCGGTATCGGCCGGTCGCGGCGTACAGCAGAGCCCGCGCCTTGCGTACCTGCACCCGTAGACCCGTCAGGTCGCGCTGCTCACACAGATCCGTCGCCTGTTCCAGGGTCGCTTGGGCACGGTCGTACGCCCGCTGTTCCCGCTGCGCCTCGGCAGTCGTGACCATGGCCTCGACCAGGATGTGGCCTTCGTCGACCAGGTGCGCGAGCGTGCCGTCGACCAGGGGCGCCAGCACGCTCTCCGCCTCGGCGTGCCGGCCGGACAGCATCGCCACCCGAGCCACCGTGTCCAGACAGGTCGCCGACAGCGGCACGCCGCTGCTCCGCGCGACCTGCCGCATCCGTTCGACGAGAGCCGCCGCTCGCTCAGGATCATTCTGTTCGTACGCGGTATAGGTCATGTTGTTGAGGATCTGCAGCGTCTGCTTGCCGTCACCCAACGCCGTGGTGATGGCCAGAGCCTCCTCGAAGCGCCGGACGGCCTCGGCGGAGGAGCCGGAGACGTCGAGGATGACGCCCAGGCTCGACAGATGCCGGGCGCGGATCGCCATGGGAACGTCGTCACCGGTGAACGACATGCAGTGCACGGCGTGGGCGAGCGTGTTGGCCACGTCGCCGACCTGGTAGAAGAAGATCGACAGGGCCCGGTGGCTGCGGGCCAGAACGTAGGGGTCGCCGAGTTGCACCGCCTCGGCGTACATCTGGTGCGAGATGCGGCCGGCCTCGCCGGTGTCCCCCTCCCGGATGAGCACATCCGCCTGGACCATGCGGGCGCGCAGCTGCAGGTCGCGCCGGCCGAGCCGCTCGGCGGCACGCTCGAGGTCCACCGCCTTCTGCAGGTCGGCGCGGAAGTCCTGCGCCGAGTTGAGCTCGAGCGCCAGCAACCTCGCTTCCAGCTCGGCCGCGACCGGCCGGTCGGGTACAGCCGCCGGGAAAGGCTGACCCTGCTCGCCGGTCGTGACCATGTCGACTCCCCAGTCCGCTCGGATGTGTGCTCGATGCTGGCGGCTCCGGGTTGCGAAGCGGCCGCCCCTCGGGGTGCCACTCGGTTTCCGTCGTTTCGGAAATGGTTCACGAAAACTGATATCGCACAGCAGGTCAATGCGGCGCACCATGCCACCACAGGTTGAATTCGACCTGTGATCGGCAACACAGCAAATTCATGAGGTGCGCGGAGCCGTGAAATACGTCAACTGATGACGCACCCTGAACAGGGATGATCCCGACCATGGACAGCGATCGTTAACGCATAGGCAATAGTTTCCGCCTTCTCCCACCCGGCACTCGACGCCCCAGCGCATCGCCTCGCATTCCCGCTCATGGATGGCATGAGAACCTCTTCGGCGAGGGTCCTCCTTTTTCGAATGTCACACCCCGCCTGAACAGGGCTCCATGAAGGAACAGCATGAAGAAGATCGCATTGTTTTCGGCTCTGACACTTGCCGTCGTCGCGATACCCGTCCCCGCCGCGGCGGCCGCTGCGACGGTTGTTCCCGTTCTCACCGCCCCGTGTGCGGGCGGCCTATTGGTTCCCGGATCCGCACACGCCGACAAGGGCGGCGACGGTAAGGTCCGCGGCTTCACGACCTTCGAGTACGGCCCCGGCTGCGGGGACGCGATCACCTTCTTCGAGGGATCCGGCTCCTCGTGGGCCTCCGGGCAGACGGCATTGCACGGCAAGGTGATCGACGTCGCGGCCGACAGCACCGGCACGTACCTGCTCTATCTCAACACCGCACCGCCGCAGCGCGGCTCGGGGCCGCCCCCGGACGCCGAACTCGCCGTGACCAAGCGGCTCCACGACGGAACGTTCACCCACCCGCACTGGCTGGCCGACGTCGGCAGCCTGGCGCCCTCATGGGCCGGGCGGGGCAGCATCATCGCGTCCGGCGGCCGCTGGTTCGCGGTGTGGCCGCAGACCTCGTCGGTCCCGGGCCGGTACGTCCTCCACCAGGCCGACGCCATGTGGGACGGCGGCGATCCGGGTGAGTTCGCCCATCCGGCGCCCACCACACCGGTGGCCGCCGACACGAACCCCGCGCTGGCCATGGGTGCGGACGGCCAGCCACGCCTGTTCTGGCAGAGGTCCGTGGCCGGCGGCCGCAAGGACCTCCTGCTGGCCCAGGGAGCCTATGGCGCCTGGCAGCCGGCCACCCGGGTCGCCGGCGCGGTCGCGATCAACAGCTCGTACCCGGCGATGGACGTCGTCGCCACGGGCACACGGATCTTCACGACCTGGACCACCACGTTCGACGGCGACGTGGGCGGCAGCGGCGACGGGCGGGTGATGGTCGGCTCGTCGGCGGACAACGGCGTGACCTTCACGCTCAGCCCGCCGCCGGTCATGCCGGACCACCACGCCGGCAACAGCGCCATCCTGCGAGCCAGCTCCAGCTCCCTGCTCGCCGCGTTCAGCACCACCGACGGCGGTGAGCCGAAGCGGCCGAACCTCGGCGTCAAGCTGGGCAGCAGGCCTTGGACCGTCGATGAGGCCGGGCCCAGCGTGCCCGCGAGCATCGACTCCGTCGGCGCTGCCGCACTGATCCACCACGGCCAAGGGCGCACCACGACGCTGATCCACAGCGGTGATCGGTTGTACGCCGCCACCCGCTGAAGTCCGCGGCGGAGATTCGAGAGGAGGCACATCCATGACAACGACCAGACCACTGGTGAGCGCGACGATTCTCGCGATGGCGGGCGTCCTGACCGTGCCGGCGACCCCCGCCGCGGCCCGAACACCCGCGGAGCCCCGGGGGCACATCCGGTATCTGAGCGGCATCGGCGTCAGTGACTTCAGCGACCTCTACGACATCCGGCCGGACCGCGGCCACCGGCGGCTCCTGCTGACCGACCTGGACGACCGGCTGCCCGGCAACGCCGCGGTCAGCCCGTACGGCGCCCGGCCCGGGTACTCGCCGGACCTGCGCACAGTCGTCTACCAGGGTGACGACGGCGGTGTCTGGAAGGCACGGCCCGACGGCGCCGGCAACCCCCAGCGGATCCTGCCGCCGCTGGACACCGGCGTGGACCCGTACTGCGTGGTCTCCTGCCGATTGACCAATCCGGTGTTCTCACCGGACGGCACCCAGGTCGCTTCCCTGGAGGCGGGCCTGTCCGGAGAGCTGGCACGCCTGATCGTGTTCGATGCGGACGGATCGCATGTCCGTGCCTTCCCGGTGAGCGAGCACGGCCAGGCCATGAAACTGCAGGGATCCTTCAGCTGGACCGCCGACGGGACGACCGTGGCGTACGCCATGGGCCCGGAGGACTCACAGCGCTCCGCGCTCCACGTCACCGACACCCGCACCGGAGCCACCACCCAGCTCACCGACGGCCGGTCGTGGCGCATCGACGCCGACATCAGCCCGGACGGCAGGTTCGTCGCCTACAGCTCGACAGAGCCGGTCGGCTACGACTACCACGCCGATCGTGATCTCTTCATCATCCGCGTCGACACCAGGGCGGTCAGACAGCTGACCGACACGGATTCTCTCTGGGAGAGCTCGCCGGTCTGGTCCCCCCGCGGCGACTGGATCGCCTACAGCCGGCAGCCCGCGGACATGACCACGCCGGTGAAGCCCTCGGTACGCCGCATCTCGGCCGACGGTTCCGTGGACCGTCCACTGGACGTGAACGGGAGGGTCTACGCATGGGTACGTTGATACGAAGCGCCGTGCGCGCGGGCATCGCCGTCGCGTTCGCCGCCGGGGCGCAGGGGCTCGGCATCGCGCCGGCACTCGCGACCGATCCGGCCGGCACGGTGTGGGTGTCCGACGGTGTGCTGTGGTTCTCCGCCGGTGCCCACGCCGCCAACCGTCTGTCCATCACGTCGGGGCCGGCCGGCACGGTGCTGACCGACCGGATCCCGATGCGGATCGCCACCGATCGGCCGGCCGAGGGCTGTGTCGGGCTCACCCCGCTCTCGGTGCGGTGCCCGCGCCCGGAGTTCCGCGTAGAGGTGCGGCTCGGTGACGGCGACGACACGTTCGCCAACCGCGCCGAACTGCACACCTACGCGTACGGCCAAGACGGGAACGATCGCCTCACCGGCGCCGCACCCGCACAGAACCACTTCTTCGGTGAGGCGGGCGACGACACCCTGACCGGAGCGAACGGACCCGGCATCCTCGACGGCGGGGCCGGAGACGATTCCCTCACCGGAGGTGCCGCGGCGGACGTTCTCGCCGACGGCCCGGGTGACGACACGGTGGCCGGCGGCCCGGGTGACGACGAGTTGCGTACCGGCTCGGGTGCCGACGACCTGGACGCGGGCACCGGGACCGACGTGGTGGCCTACGAGCCCGACCACCCGGCGGTGACCGTGACACTCGACGAGAACGCCGACGACGGCGCGGCCGGCGAGGGCGACAACGTGCGGGCGACGGCGGAGAGCGTCCGCGGCACCGCCGGGGCCGACACGCTCATCGGCAACCCGGCGAACAACACGCTCGCCGGCGAGGACGGCGACGACACCCTGCGAGGCGGCGGCGGCAACGACATTCTCGCCGGCGGGGAGGGCGCCGACACGCTGACCGGGGACAGCGGCGACGACGACCTGCGGGGCGGTGGCGGCACCGACACTCTCACCGGGGACGACGGCGCCGACAAGCTGACGGGCGACTTCGACACCGACCGCATCGACGGTGGCCCCGGGGCCGACACCATCGAGGCCATGTTCGGCGACGACGAGGCATGGGGCGGGCCGGGCAACGACACGATCACGGCATTCGCCGGCAGATTCCGCCTGCACGGCGGATCCGGCGACGACGTCATCCAAGGCTCCTACGACGACGATCTGCTGTGGGGAGACGACGGAGACGACGCCCTCACCGGCCTCGACGGCAGCGACACCCTGCACGGCGGACGCGGCGACGACCGGCTCCAAGCCTCGACCGGCACGAACCAGCGGGTGTACGGCGCCGCCGGCACCGACACCTGCCTCGGTGACGACCTGATCGACCCCTCGGAGTGCGAGATCTTCACCGAGGCCTCAGCGACACCGCCCGTGCCCCTGAGGAGAACTTGACCATGTCCTTGTTCTGTCTCATCCGTCGCCGGACCCGCTCGCCTTCACCGCGGCCGTCGCGGTGGCGTCGCCCGGCACAGTGGGCTGGTCCTCGGCCACGCCGGCGGCGGGGCGATGGGTCACGCCGGTCACTCGGCCCCGGACATCACCTTGGCGACGCCGCCGCTCGGCTCGGGGCGGTAGAAGATGTCGATGTCCACTTCCTCGCCGCCGACATTGGCCGTGTCCCACGGCCCGCTCGCGAGCAGCGCCCGCACAGTGGCACCCTGCATCTTCTGCAGATGGTCGCGCAGTGCCGTGTCGTCGGGCAGGTCGGGGATGCGCGACGTCAGCCGGCTGCGGATGAGGCGCAACCGGTCCATGAGCTCGTCGACGGCGGCCTCCTTGTCGGCATCACCGTCGGCGGCCCGCCCGGCCGCGTTCGCCATACTCTCAGCGATCTCGTCCTTGATCGCATGCGTGACGCCCTGCTCGTCGGTGGTCACCATGGCCTTCCAGGCGCGGCTCTTGTGGCGGTACTGCAGCATGGACATCGCCGCCTCGTGGCGGATGAAGTCGGCGTCGCGCAGGGCCCGGCCGGTCCGCGAGTTGCCGAGCGAGCGGGCCAGGGAGATGGCCGACGCCAACCCGCTGTTGAGACCCCGCCCAGGCCAGAAGTGGATGGCGTTGGCGGCGTCACCGAGAAGGAACGCGTAGGTGCCGGGGGTTTCCGCGGTGGCGGGGTACAGCTGCGCGGTGAACTTCGGTCGTTGCACCATGTCGAGCCGGAACGCGGTGACGGCGCTCAGGTTCTCCTCGGCGACCCCGAAGTAGCGTAGCCCTTCGAGTACCTGCTGCCAGAGCGCCGACCGTTTGATGAGGGAGGGCAGGAACAGGGTCTGGTGGGTCGGGCAGACGAAGTCGCCTTCGGTGTCGCGGGCCATCACGCAGGGGCGGGACGCGATGCAGTCCTCGAACACGCGGCGGACGGGGTCGATTCCGACGACCTCCTGCGCCTCGGCGTCGGTGAGGCGCATGTTGAGGAAGCCCTCGCCGCGCAGAGAGTTCAGCAGGAACCTGTTCTGTGCCACCGTCAGGAGAACGCTCATGGAATCGGTCAGGCCGGACTTGACCCGCAGTCCGAGCACGACGTCCTGAAGGTGCTCGCCGTCGATGGAGTAGATGGACGTGTCCGGGTTGCCGAACTTGTGGACCAGACGTTCCCGGGTGCGGGATCGGCCGCCCTCGCAGATGGCGAGTACGTGGTCCTGGAGCACGGTGTCGCGCCGTTCGTCGAGGTCGAAGCGCTCCGGCACGAGGGTGATGTGCTGGGGCTTGGTGTTCGCGAGTTCGAGGAGCTTGTCCTCGATGTAGGCGATCCGGACGTTTCGCGGTCCGTAGCCGCGGATGGAGTCCGGGCCGGCGGGCCACATCTCGGAGTACGAGCCCGCGTCGAACAGGTGCGCCTGTACCTCCTCGGGAAGGTTCAGGTACTGGCGGCTCTGCAGAGTGACGACCTGCTGCCGCCGGTTGTTGCCCTGGGACTCGTCCTTCCAGACCACGCGCGAGCCGGCCCTGGTCCAGCGGCCGTCGTACACGGTCACCTGTACCCGCTCCCCCATCAGCCGGGTGAGCAGCAGCGCCAGCGTCAGCCCGACCGGACCTCCGCCGGAGATGGTGACCCGCAGGGCGGGTACGGGTGCGATGCCGGCCGGCAGTACCGCGGGCAGACCGAGGACGGTGTCCATCTGGTCGGCCATCTCGAAGCAGAAGATCTCCTGGCCGATCGTGATGAGGTCGCCTGGTTGAAGTACCCGGGCAGTGACCCTCCGGCCGTTCACGAGCGTCCCGTTGCTGCTGTTGTGGTCGCGCAGCACGTAGCCGTCGGATTCACGGCTGATCTCCGCGTGCCGGCGCGAGGCGCACGAGCCGGAGAGAACGACGCCGTTGTCCGGGCGGCGACCGAAGGTGAGTGGCGTCTCGCCGAACGGAAACCGCCGCCCGGCGAGCGGACCCTCCCGCCCCACAATTTCGGGTGTCACGGCGTCCGTCCTTTCCTGTGGGCCACACTGACTCGGCCGCGGTGGACCCTTTTGGGGCCGTTGCAGAGGGGAGACGGGCACGCCCGTGTGCGCTCCCGCCGGTTCTCCCCGCGAACGGCGGCTGCAGCCGTCGAACAGCTCCGGCGAGCTATCGACGCCGGCGATGACCTCACCGGTGTCGCTGCTCTACTCGCCGTCCGCGGGAGGCGCGACCGGCTTCGACACCGGCGGCAGGCAGGTGAGGTTCTTCTTGCCTTCAGGGGTGACCACGAACCACGTGCCGCCGACGTTCTGGCCCTTCCAGTCGCCCGGCTTCTTGTCACCGATGTAGGTGTAGAGCGGCCATTTGTCGAGGGTCAGTTGCAAGGTGCCGTCCTTGCGCTCGACGGTGCCGACCTTCGCCGGGTCGATGCCCTCGAGCTTGGGCTTGTCCCCCTTGTTGACCACCGCGGGCGGCCAGATCTTCGCGCAGTCGTCGTTGCAGTTCGACACCACGTCCGGTTTGGTCTTGTCCTTGTCGAAGCGGTACAACACGAACCCGTCCTCGTTCTGGACAGTCTCGCCCATGCGCTTGACCGCGGCGGCGTTGAGCTCGGAGGTGACCTTCTCATCGCCGAGCTCCGGCGCGCCGGAGTCACCCGCGGCAGAGCCGGCTTCGGGAGCCTCGGCCTCGGCGCTCACGGTGGGCTCCGGCGTCGCCTCGGCGCCCTCCTCCACCGTATTCGCGACAGGTTGCGCACCGGAGCCGGCTCCTGCGTTACTCGCAGGGGCACACCCGGGTAGCACGAACGCCGCCGCAATGGCAGCACCGACGACCATCAACTTGCGCTTCTCCGGAATCACGTTTGCCCTCCAACTGCATCGCTCTCTGCCTGTCTACGTGGTACTACCGCGGGCAGGGCCAAGCGGTTCACGAGGCGAGGCAGGTTGTAGATCACAGCGGCCAAGGGCGGGACCGCGGGGAAGGTTCTGCATGACGGCACGCCCGGCGATGATCACCTGCGCTGTCCGATCAGTTCGCGGCCACCCATCGGCCGCGGCGAGACCTGCCCGTGGTCGACCGCGCGGTAGACGTACCGCAAACGCCCCACGCCACCCGGGCGCGCGGTGCCGGCGGCCGGGTGGCCGTCACTCCCCGCCCTACCGTGGCAGCCCGAACCAGGTGGTCAAGGCGATGCGCAGCTCGTCCGGCCCGGCGGGCCGATCGGCGGCGGCGCTCCACGCCACGTAACCGTCCGGCCGGACCAGGAGCGCCTCGGCGGGCGGTTCGCCGTCCGCCTTGGCGGCGACGACGCGCACCCGGCCACCCCAGTCCGCCGCGGCCGCCCGCAGCTCGGGCCGATCGGCGAGGTCCAGCAGCAGGCCGGTACCGTCGTGCAACAGCCGGGCGAGGGTGGTGTGCGACCCGCCGGCGTCGACCAGTCGCAGCCGCGGCGCCATCCGCCCGGCGAGCGGGTCGTCGGGCCGGCCGACGTCGTACGCCACGTCCATCCCGCTGATCATGCCGCCGAGCAGCCGGTTCACCGGGTCGAACCGCATGAGGTCGGCGAACAGGTCCCGCAGCGGGTCGACAGCGGGGTCGGGGTTCATCAAGGCAAGCTGCGCCCGGGTGTTGTGCAGCACCCGGGCGGCCTGTGGGTGCCGCTCGGCCTGGTAGCTGTCGAGCAGCGAGGGCGGCGCCCAGCCCCGCACCTCACCCGCGAGCTTCCAGGCGAGGTTCACCGCGTCCTGCAGGCCCAGGTTCAGGCCCTGGCCGCCGACCGGGAAGTGCACGTGGGCGGCGTCGCCGGCGAGCAGCACCCGGCCGCGCCGGTAGGTCGCCGCCTGCCGGGTGGCGTCGCCGAAGCGGGTCAGCCATCGCGGGTCGGTCATCGGCATCGGCCGCCCGGTGATGTACTCGGCCATCCGCCGCAGCTCGTCCAGCGTGACCGGGACGGTGCGGTCGGGATGCGGAGCCCGGAAGTCGATGGTGAAGACCCGGCTGATCCCGAACGGGTTGACCATGATGACCGTCCAGCCGCGGGGCGTGCGCTGCCAGCCCGGCGGCGCGGCGTACGGCTCGAGCAGCCGGACCTCGCCGAGCAGCGCCGCGACGGTCGCGCCGGTGCCCGGGAAGTCGATGCCGGCGAGCTTGCGGGTGGCGCTGCGGCCACCGTCGCAGCCGACCACGAACCGGGCGGACATCACGTACTCCCCGGCCGGGCCGCGAACCCGCAGCAGCACCCGGTCGGCCTCCTCGGTGAGGCCGACCATCTCGTGCCCCCGCCGGATCTCCGCGCCGCCGGCGGTGGCCCGCCGCGCGAAGACCTGCTCGGTCCGCGCCTGTGGACTGCCGACCAGTGCGGGGCCGCCGGCGGCGAGCGGCCCGAGGTCCAGGCCGAACATCCCGGCGAAGTGGAACGGGGCCGGGCCGGCCATGGCAGGCGGCTCTGGGTCGCCGATCAGGCCGCGCAGCTCGAGGGTCTGCACGGTGCGGGCGTGCAGGGTACCGGCCTTGGACAGCCCGGTCGGTTCCGGCAGCGCCTCCAGCACCACCGTCCGCACGCCGTACAGGCGCAGCTCCCCGGCGAGCAGCCCGCCGACCGGGCCGGCCCCGACCACCGCGACGTCGACGTCGACGGTCATGAGCCGGTGGCCGCCGGTGCGGCCTCGGCCGGTGACGGCGCCGCGGTCCGGCCGCGGCGCAGCAGCGCCCAGACCGCCACGGTGGCGACTGCGCAGATCACTGCCATGATCCAGAGCACCGAGTGGAACGTGCCGGTGAGCGCGTCGGCCAGGAAGTCGGTGTAGCCGGGCCGGCTTGCAGGTGCGACACCGGCCGCCGCGCCCGCCACGTCGCCGGTGGCGACCTGGTTCGCCACCTCGTCGGGGGACGCGGTGGTGTATCGGGCGACGTCGTCGTCGAGCCGGCCACGCACGAAGCTGGCCAGCAGCGAACCGACCGCGGCCACCGCCACCGCCTCGCTGCCCAGCCGCAGCGTGTTCAGCAGCCCGGCAGCCATGCCGGCCTGCTGCTGCGGCACCGCGCCGATCGCCATCCCGTCGACCAAGCCGGCGGACAGGCCCATACCGGCGCCGACCAGCAGCATCGGCCCGACGATGGTGGCCACCCCGGCGCCCGGGTGCAGCACAGTCAGCCAGGCGTCACCGGCCACGAGGAAGACCATGCTCACCAGGAGCACGACCCGGTCGGGCACACCGGCGGTGACGAGTCGGCCGGCCAGCAGCGGGCAGACCAGGACCGGGAGTGTCAGGAGGAGCATCAGCGCGCCGGCGGTCTGACTGGACCGGCCGTCGGCGCCGACGAAGTACGTCGGCAGGTAGGTCAGCATGGTGACGAACCCGAACGAGGCGGCAACCGGAACCAGGCACAGCGCCATGAACCGCGGCTGCCGGAACAGGCTCAGATCCAACATCGGCTGCGCCTGGCGGCGTTCCACCACCACGAAGAGCGCGAACAGCACCGCCGACGCGGCGAACAGGGCCAGCACCCGGCCGCTCGCCCAGCCCCACTGCGGGCCCTGCACGACGCCGAGCATGAGTACGAAGAGGCTGATGACGAAGATGCCGATGCCGGTCCAGTCCACCCGGGGCCGGGTAGCGCCGGCGGGGGCGTCGCGGTCACCGGCCATGAACGGCACCGCGACCAACACGACGGCGAGGACGACCGCGTTGAGGACGAACACCGAGCGCCAGCCGAACGCGCCGGTCAGCCCGCCGGCGACAGTCGGGCCGAGCGCCACCCCCAGTCCGGCGGTGGTGCCGAACAGCGCGAACGCCCGGGCTCGGGCGGGGCCGTCGTAGGTGGTGGCGACGATCGCCGCGCCGCAGGAGAAGACGGCCGCGCCGCCGGCGCCGGCGAGACCGCGCGCCACGTCGAGTATCAGCACGTCGTTGGCGACCGCGCTGAGCACCGATGCCGCCGCGTATATCGCGGCGCCGGCGGCGAACGCCCGGCGGCGTCCGAACAGGTCGGCCAGCGAGCCCCAAGCCAGGGTGAACGCCGCGAATGTCAGGTTGAAGGCGTTGACCACCCACTGCAGCGGGGCCAGGGAGGCGTTGAGGTCGGCGCCGATGGCCGGCAGAGCCATGGCGGCACCGGAGATGGACATTGGTACGACCAGTACCGCGAGCAGGACGGCGGCCATCGTGACGACCGGGTTCGCCCCCCGCACGGCCGCGGGGTTCACAGCGCTCATCGCGCCCCTTCTCTCAATTCCGATTGGACCGGTGTGGCGACTTTCCGAGAGGACCGGTGTGGCGACCAGCAGCTCGTCGGTGCGCGGCACGCCGGGGTGCCGATGCGAACGACGGCGAGGGCGCCAGCGGCGACGCAAAGGTCGGTCATTCGTCGTACCATTGGTCTACAGGACAGGAAGGTATGATGCAAGTCGTACCTTCGTGACAGCTGGGAGGACGCAGCAGGATGCCAGACAGCGAGGGGCACCCAGACTTCGACGAGCTGGAGCTCGGTGCCGTACTCACGGCGCTGGCCGACCCGATCCGCCGGCAGGTCGTCGCGGTCCTCGCCGGGGAGCCGGACGGCACGGAGCGACCATGCAGCTCGTTCGGGCTGCCGTTGACGAAGTCGACGCTGACCTACCACTTCCGGCTGCTGCGCGAGTCCGGACTGGTCCGGCAGGTCAACCGGGGCAACAGCCGGATGGCCCAGCTGCGCCGTGCGGACCTCGAGGCCCGCTTCCCCGGCCTGCTGGCCCTCGTGGTCGCCGAGACCCAGCAGGCCGGGAAGGGCGCGCCGTCGGTGGCCGGAAACACCGCCCGAGCGCCCCACTGAGCGGCGACCGCGGCGTGACGCCGCTGCCGGCCCCGGGACCGTCTCCTGGGCGGCCGGCCTCGGAGTCTGGGTCGTGGTCAAGTGGATCATGGAGGAGACCAGCCAGACCATGGTGGTCGGGGTTCCGCTGGTCACCTCCCTGGTCCTCTACGTGGCGATCGGCCTG
>NZ_JASCTH010000046.1 GCF_030009775.1 Actinoplanes sandaracinus
CGGCGGGTTCCTGCAGAAGAATCTGTGCCACGTCCATGCGGGAGGGGTCCTGTCCATGGGTCGGGTCTGCCACCGAGGGCGCCTCACCGGCGGTGACTGCGGTGAGGCGGAAAGCCGGTCCGCCGTTGTGTGGGGCGTTCGGCATCGGATTGACGCTGCGGCGCCGTGCGGCGGTGTCACGCCGGCTGGGCGCGGCTCATGCGTGGTGAGCTGGCGGGGCTCTCGAGCTGGCGGCATCGGCGGCGTGCTGCGTCGGCCGGATTCGGGTCCGGTCCGCCACGGGAGCCCGCGTCGCGGTCATCGCGGTGGCGGGTTGACGTGAGCGGGTAGGGGCAACGGGCGCGGTATCGCGGGGTGCCGGCTGCTGGACAGCGGCCGTGGACATCTCGGCCTTACGGCCGGGGTCGGGACGCGCGACTGCGGGACTGTTGATACCGCTGATCAGGAGCAGGGCCAGCATGGCCGGCAACGAGCGGGCCAGCATGCTGAGCCGCCGGGTCGTCGCCATGGCAACCACGTTAACCAACCGGGCGGGCAACTACACCGCTCGATGTAGGTGGCCCACGTCATACCGGCCGGTCAGGCTGCCTACGGCTGATGCTGTGGTCTGGGCGGCGCGAACGTGTCGTGGGCGGCCACGAGCCGAGATCTGACGACCTGCCTGAGGAGCCGCCGCCCATGGGTGACGGTGCGGCGGCGTGCGGCTACCTCCGGTCTACCGGTGATCGCTCGTTGTTGTCATGATGACGTCCATCGATCAATCAATGGCCGGACAACGACACCGGCGCGGGAGGCTTGTCTGATGGGGCGTCCGGAACGTCAGGTCGATCCCGATGCCGGTCCTGTGCAGCGTTTCGCGTGGGAGCTGCGCCAGTTGCGTCAGCAGGCCGGCCGGCCGAGCTATCGTGCGCTGGCGGCGCGGGTGCATTACTCGGCGTCGATGCTCTCCGAGGCGGCAGCCGGGCTGGCGCTGCCGTCCCTGGCGGTCACGCTGGCCTATGTGCGGGGCTGCGGGGGCGATCCGCAGCTCTGGGAACAGCGCTGGCGGCGGCTCGCAGCCGAGATCGCAGGCGGCCCGGGCGCGGACGCGGGTAAGGACGTCGGGGAGGAACCGCCGTATCTGGGCCTGTCGACGTTCCAGGCCACGGACGCGGCCCGGTTCTTCGGGCGCCGGGCTCTGATCGACGAGTTGTCCAAGAGGCTTGCCGACGAACCGTTCCTGACGGTCTTCGGCGCGTCGGGTAGCGGCAAGTCGTCGCTGCTGCGCGCCGGTCTGTTACCCGCGCTCGCCGCCGGTTCGGCTCCGGATGGGCGTACGAGTGTGCCGCTGTTGATGACGCCGGGGGCGGAGCCGCTGCAGGAGCTGGCCGCCGGGCTGGCGAAACTGCAGGGTCTGACGGCCACCGCGCTGCACGCCGAGCTGGCTGTCGAGCCCGCCGCCGGGCCGCTGGCCGTCCGCCAGGCACTGACGGCCCGCCCGGGCGCGGACCTGCTGGTGCTTGTGGTGGACCAGTTCGAGGAGGTGTTCACGCTCTGCCGCGACGAGCAGACCCGGCAGCGGTTCCTGGATTGCCTGCTGAAGATCGCCGACGGCTGCGCCGAGCGGGCACGCGTCGTGCTGGGCGTGCGCGCCGATTTCTATCCGCACTGCGCCCGCCACGCGGGCCTGGTGTCCGCGCTGCGGGACCGGCAGTTGCTCGTCGGTCCGATGGACGAGGCCGACCTGCGCGCCGTCGTCACCGGTCCCGCCGAACACGCGGGATATCGGGTCGAGCCGGCGCTGCTCGAGGCAGTCGTGGCCGACGCGGCGGGCCAGCCCGGGGCGCTGCCGCTGGTCTCGCATGCGCTGCTGGAGACCTGGCAACGGCGGCAGAGTGGCATGCTCACGCTGGCCGGTTATCGGGACGCCGGTGGCGTCGCCGATGCCATCGCGCAGACCGCCGAGCGGGTCTACGGCGACCTGGACCCGGCCCGCCGGCACATCGTTCAGGACATCTTCCTGCGGCTGACCGCGCTCGGCCAGGACACCGAGGACACCCGGCGGCGCGTCGGCTACGCCGAGCTGCTGGGCAGCCCCGCGACGGCCGACGTCCTCGACCGGCTGGCCCGGGCCCGCCTGGTCACCTGCGACGAAGACACCGCGACCGTCGCGCACGAGGCGCTGATCCGGCGGTGGCCACGGCTGCGCGGCTGGCTGGCCGCCGACCGGAACATGCTGCTGCAGCACCGTCGGCTGACCGAGGTCACAGCGGAATGGCAGCAACACCGCCGTGACGACGCGTTCCTGTACCGAGGGGCTCGTCTGGCGCCGTGGCGGGAACGTCCACTGGACCGGCTCAACGAGCTCGAACAGGCCTTCCTGACCGCGAGCCGACTCCACGAGAACCGCCGGCGGGGAGCACGTCGGCGGCGGGTCCAGGTGGCCGGGGCGCTGCTCTGCGCGGTGGTGCTGGTCGTGGCCACGCTCGCCGCGATCAGCACGATGCAGGCCCGCCGGGCCGCCGACGAACGAGACCTGGCCGTCTCCAACGAGCTCGCCGCCCGGGCGCGGGAGCAACTGGCCCTCAAGCCGGAGTCGTCGTTGGCGCTGGCCAAGCAGGCTATGGCCGTACGGCGCACGCCCACCGCGCAGGCCGTGCTGCGACAGGCGGCGATGGACTCACGGATCCAGTCGGCGCTGCCGGCCGGGCAGGGCCAGGTGTTCGGCGTGGCCTACAGCCCCGACGGGCAGTCGATCGCGACGAGCGGCGACAACGGCACCGTACGAGTGTGGCGCCTCGATGCCCGCGGCGTCGCCACCGGAACGCCGCGGGTGCTCATCGGACATGCCGACGAGGTATGGAGCCCGGTGTTCAGCCCGGACGGCCGCCGGCTGGCCGCCTGCGGCATCGACGGCACCGTCACCGTGTGGGAACTGGGCGCCGACCGGCCCGCGCTGGTCCAAACCGGCCACACCGACAAGGTGTGGAACGTGGCATTCAGCCCGGACGGGCAGCGGCTCGCCAGCACCAGCGACGACGGCACGGTCCGGATCTGGGACATCGCCGGCGGCCCCGCCCGAACCGTGCTGCGCCCCGGCGACCGGCAACTCGGCGTCGCGTTCAGCCCGGACGGCCGGCACCTGGCGACCGGTGACGGCGCTGGTGTGGTGCGACTGTGGCCCGCGTCCGGCGTCGGAACACCGAAGATCCTGCGCGGGCACACCGACTCCGTGGAGAACGTGATGTTCAGTGCCGACAGCCAGGCACTGGCCAGCGCGAGCACCGACGGGACCATCCGGGTCTGGCCGGTGGCCGGAACCGAGAAGGCGGTGGTCCTCAACGGCGAGGGCTCGAGCACTGCCGAGACGGTGGCGTTCAGCCCGGACGGACACCGGATAGCCAGCGGCGGCAGCGACGGCACGGTCCGGGTCTTCAACACCGACAGCGACGCCGACCCGCTCGTGCTGCCCGGCCACGACGGACCGGTCTGGAGCGTCGCGTTCAGCCCGGACGGCCGCCGGCTGGCCAGCGGCAGTGGTGACGGCTCCGTCCGGTTCTGGGATCCCGCCTACCCCGGCGCACCCCGGGTGCTGCGCGGCCACCAAGGCGCGGTGGCGGGCATCGCGGTCAGCGCTGATGGCCGCCGGCTGGTCACCGGCGGCCAGGACGGCACGGTACGGCTGTGGCCGCCAGGCGGCCCCGCCGGGCCGACCGTGCTGCGCGGCCATACCGGCGAAGTCTTCGGGGTCGCTGTCACCGCGGACGGCACACGAGTAGCGAGCGCCGGCGCCGACCACACGGTACGGGTGTGGGATGCCGCGACCGGCCGTGTGGGGACACTGTCCGGGCACTCCGAGGCGGTCTTCGACGTGGCTTTCCTCCCCGACGGGCGGCGCCTGGCCAGCGCCGGCAGAGACGGGACGGTGCGCGTCTGGGACCTCGCGACCGGCCGGGCGGTCACGCTCGGCGGTCACACCGGGACGGTGCGGTCGGTGGCGGCCGGACCGGACGGCCGGCACGTCGCCAGCGCCGGCCGCGACGGGACCGTCCGGGTGTGGGATCTGGAGACGGGGCAGGCCCTCGTTCTGCACGGCCACCAGGGCGGCCTGGTCTGGAAGGTGACCTTCAGCCCGGACGGCCGGCACGTCGCCAGCGGCGGCCACGACGGCACGATACGGGTGTGGGACACCGCCACCGGGCAAGCGGTCACCGTGCTGCGCGGGCATCGCGGCGCCGTGTGGAACGTGGCGTACAGCCCGGACGGCGGGTTGATCGCCAGCAGCGGCGACGACGGCGGGCTGCGGATCTGGCGCACCACCGAGGACAGCACACCGGTGGTCGTGCGCGGGTTCGGCAGCGCCGTCGAGGTCTCGGTGTTCGAGCCGGGCGGCGACCGGCTCGCCACCGTCCACGACGACGGGACGCTGCGGTCCTGGCAGTGCGAGGCCTGCGCCCGGTGAACGCGTCTTCGGCCGCTGTCACGCCACCGGTGCGGTTGTCCGGTCATTGATTGATCGATGGCTTCCGTCGTGACGACAACCCGGGATCGCCGGTAGACCGGAAGTCACCTCGCACCGCTGCGGGGCGCGGCCCGCCATCCGGGCACACCGGCCTCTGCCGGGAGAGCCGCGCCGTCCCGGCGCCCGACAACGAAGGGACCCTGAATGAGGACCATCCGAAGAACCGTAGCCTTGGGCGGAGCCGGCGCGGTGCTGGCCAGCGCCGTACTGGTGGTGCTCGGCTCGGCGCCGGCAAGCGCTGCGGCCTGTCGCTACGGCCGCGACTGGACCAAGCGATCGGCGTCGTTCGCCGACCAATGCGACGTACGGCACCGTGCGTGGATCGACTGTGACACTCAGAGTTCCAGGGACGGCAAGTACTTCGGTGCCTGGGTGAACGGCGCGGCACGGTCCACCGCGGTCTGCCCGCAGGACACTCTGCGGGTCCGCCACTACGGCTACCAGTGGCCCGGCGGCATCACCGGCTGAGGTCCTCTTCTCACCGGCGCCCCGCTGAGCCCCGACGGGGGTTGACCGCCTGGCATGCCGGGCGGACGACGCGGCGAATTCTCGGGGCCCGGTGCCGAGATTGCCGTTGACCGCCGGCGCCGGCCTCTGTCCTGCGGCGGGGCCGGCGCCGGCGATCCTTCTTGGAGCGATGTGTGTTCCCGGTTCGGGAGGATGACCGGAGCCGGCGCGGCTGACGTGAAGCGGCGGGGCGTGACGCTACCGGTCGGCCACGACGGCTGCGAGGTGACGGGCCACCGCCAGTGCGCTCGTGGAACGGTCGGTGAGGTATCGCGGATCACCGGTGACGACGGCCGTCACCCCGGTGGCCGGGACAACGAGCACGTACTGGCCCGACCAGCCGGCCGCCAGGTAGGCGTGCCTGCCGGCCACCTCGTCGACCCAGAACAGCCAGCCGTACGGTAGATCCACCGGTGGGCCGCCGGCCGACCGCGGCGCGGTGGCCTCGGTGAGCAGCCCTGCGAGGCCCAGCGCATCGGTCCGCCAGCCCTCCCCCAGCCGGGCCAGATCCAGGGCAGACAGCCGCAGGCCACCGAAACCCCACACGACGCCGTCCGGATCGCGGGGCCAGTCCTCACCCGTGATGCCCAGCGGCCCGAACACCCGGTCGGCGGCGAACTCCGCCACGTCGCCGGTCACCGTCTGCAGTGCGGCCGCCAGCAGGTGGACGGCGCCGTTGTCGTAGCACCACGTGGTGCCCGGCTGATGCCGCTGTGGCACCGACAGGAGCGCATCGATCCAGCTCGTCGGCAGTTCGATCACGCGATCGATGTCCTGAAGCCCGCCGCAGTACGCGCCTCCCGTCATCGACAGCAGATGCTCCACCGTGACGGCACGCCGACCGGGAGGCACCCGCCCGCCGAGCAGGTCGCCCAGCGACGCGTCCAGCGACAGCCGGCCGTCCTGAACCGCCGACAACACCACGGTCGCGACCACCGACTTCGTCACGGAGAACACCTCGGCCGGCTCCGTCAGCGTGCGCCGCCCGAACTGCCGCTGCGCCAGCACCTCCCCATCACGTACCAGCACCAGATGCCCCACATGCGCATACGCGGCGTCACGCAGGGTTCGTACGGCCTCATCGATCACGTCCATGGCGGCAACCTTCGTCATGGATCGGCCCGTAGGCAAACAGGTTTTCGAGGTCCTCGGCGTCAGGCCAGGTGGCGTCGGATGGCGGCGCGCAGCGGATCGTGGCGGGGGCCGAGAGCGGTGGCCGGGTCGGTCCATCGTTGCCGGGGGTAGACATACACCGGCCGGCCGACGATCTCCGGTGGCTCCCAGTCGTAACGCGGCCAGATGTGGGCGTGCAGATAGGGATCGGTGTTGCCGAGGATCTCCAGGTTGATGCGTCGGAACGCCGGGTCGGACTCGGCGCAGGCCCGTTCGACGGCCTCGCCGAGCCGTTCCATGCTCTCCAGGAAGACCAGCCGCCGGGCGCGGGGCATGTCGGTCAGCCTGCCGACCGCCGGATCGTCGGTCAGCAGCACGCAATAGCCCGGCAGCCACTGCACGTCCCCGATCACCGCGAAGCCGCCGGGGAGCCGCTGGAGAACCGTGGGGTTCTCGCCGCGCAGAGCCGACCCGATCCGGTCTTCCCGCCAGTTCGTCACCGCGACATCCTGCCGGACGTCCCCGCAAGAGGACTAGCCTCCTAGGATGATTTAGAGGATGAGTGTTCGGACTCGTGGCGGAACACCTGTCGGGGCCGACGGCGACGAGGAGCCGGCCCACGGCGGGAGCGACTGGCCGAGATGCTGGGGGGCGGGTCGCGGACGCGCTGGACCTGTGGTCCTGACCAGGTTGTACGGTCCCGGAGTGGATCGAGAGGTGAGGGGCGCCGGTGTGCTCGGGGCCTGGTACGTGGCGGCGCTGCTGGTTCCGGTCGTGGTGGGGCTGGCCGTCGTGGGTCCGGAGTTTCTGATGCGGCGGCAGTCGCGGGACCTGCCCTGTGCCGACCCGGGTGAGTGCGGGACGTGGTACCCGGACGCGTCCGGCGTGCTGGCGCTCACGACGCCGGTGCTACTGGCGGGTCTGGTGATCTCCGGGCCGTTGTGGTTCGTGCTGGGGCGGCGGGTGCGGTCGGGGCTGCTGGCGGGGTCGTTGGCGGCGCTCGTGGGGTTGCTGGCCGCCGGCGCTGGGGCGGTCGGGTTGCGGCTTCTGGGGTGACGGGCTGCCATGTCGCGGTTCGGCCGGAGGGGACCGGGTCGCCGGCCGTGATCGCGCGGGTCCGGCCGTTTCAGGGTGGCGTGCCGGCGTAACGGCCGGGGGTGACGCCGAGGATGCGTTTGAAGTGCCGGTTCAGGTGCGGTTGGTCGTGGAAGCCGCTGCCGGCGGCGACGGCCCGCAGGGGTTCGCCGGCCAGGATCAGGCGCCGTGCCAGGTCGACGCGCCGGGAGATCAGGTACTGGTGCGGTGACATGCCGAACTCCCGGCGGAACGACCGCACCAGGTGTGTCGGGTCGAAGTGCAGCGCGGCGGCGGCCGTCGACAGTGGCAGGCCGGCGACGATGTGCTGTTCCAGAAGGTCGCGCAGGCTGTGTGCCGCCGCCCGGTTCGGTGGCCGGGGGTCGGGTGGGTCGCCGAGGTGGGTGCGGAGCCGGGCCAGCGTCACCGCGAGCAGGCTGTCGGCCAGTGGCGCGTCACCGGGGGAGCGGATCAGCCGGTGCACCCGGGAGATCGCGTGGCGCAGTTCCCGGTCGTTGATCGCCGGGGCGTCCACGCTGGCCCCGATGAGCCGGGCCGGCAGCCGGTCGGCGTCGAGGTAGAGGACCCGTTTGCGGAAGCCGCCGGGCCGTGCCGACGTGCCGTTGTGCGGCACCCGGGGCGGGAGGACGGTCACCAGGTCGCCGAACGCGCCGCGCTGGTGGCGGTCGAGGTCGTAGCGGACCGCGCCGTCGTCGACGAGCAGCACCGTCCAGGTGTCGTGGGCGTGCATCGGGTAGGTGTGTTCGGAGAACCGGGCGTGCAGGACCTCGGCGACGCCGTCGAGCCGTGGTCGCCACGCGCGGAGGTGAGGCACGTCAAAATCGTACAAGACCTGGTGGGACGGCCCGGTTGACGATGGGCGGCATGAAGTTCTCCACCAAGATCGCCGTCCTGTTGCGGGACGACCTGCTCACCTGGCAGCGCCTGAACGTCACGGCCTTCCTCGTCTCCGGTATCGGCACGCTCGTGCCGGAGGTGGTCGGTGAGCCGTACGCCGATGCCGACGGCGTCGTCTATCTGCCGATGTTCCGGCAGCCGGTGATGGTGTTCCAGGGCGGCGAGGAGTTGCTCGCCGCGGCGCACGGCCGGGCGCTGGGCCGCGACGGTGTGGTGATGTCGGTGTTCACCTCGGATCTGTTCGCGACCGGTCACGACGCGGCCAACCGGGATGCGGTGCGAGCGGTCCGCACCGGTGATCTGGACCTGGTGGGCTTGGCGGTGCACGGCCCGCGTAACGCTGTCGACCGTGTCGTCAAGGGTGCGGCGATGCATCCGTGACCCGCCTTTCGTCGTCGTCTCCGCCTCCGGCCGCCGCGGTGCGGTCGGGGGCGGTTCGTCGTTTGCCGGGTGATTGCGCCGGGGTGACAGGGCGGCGACGGTCCGTGTAGATCGACCCCTCGGAGTATTAGTGGCCGTTGCCAACAAATACGATGCGGCGGATTTGGTTACGCACGGTGGGTTTCGCGTTCCTGAACCGGGGTTCAGGGCCTTGATCGTCACAGCGAGTGTTACGCAGCCGTTACGAACGGCGGCGTGAAAGTCTCTCGCAGGAGCCGTATGTTGTGCCCAGCAACAAAAGAGAAGCTTTGGAGGCCCGGCAGCGGGCCCAATAGAAAGGAGACGCCGAGGTGTCCAAGAACTTCCGGGTCCTCGCGTCCGTCGCGCTGGCCGCCACCCTCGCCGCGACGTCCGCTTGCAGCAACACCCGTGACGCCGAGAAGTCGCCCTCCGGCTCCTCCGGCACCAACCTGGTCGGCATCGCCATGCCGACCCGGAGCCTCGAGCGCTGGAACAACGACGGCGCGCACCTGGACAGCCTGCTGAAGAAGGCTGGCTACACGACCTCGCTGCAGTACGCCGACAACAAGGTCGACCAGCAGATCACCCAGATCGAGAACATGATCAACCAGAACCCGAAGGTTCTGGTCGTCGCCTCGATCGACGGCACCGCGCTCGGCCCGGTGCTGGAGAAGGCCGCGAACGCGAAGATCAAGGTCATCGCGTACGACCGCCTGATCAACGCGACCAAGAACGTGGACTACTACGCCACGTTCGACAACTACCTGGTCGGCAAGCTGCAGGGCGAGTTCATCGTCGACAAGCTGGGCCTCAAGGACGGCAAGGGCCCGTTCAACCTGGAGCCCTTCGCCGGCTCGTCGGACGACAACAACGCCAAGTTCTTCTTCAACGGTGCGTGGGACGTCCTCAAGCCGTACGTCGAGAGCGGCAAGCTGGTCATCCCGTCGGGCAAGAAGATCGCCGGCGAGGAGGACTGGAAGACCGTCTCCATCACCGGCTGGAAGTCCGAGACCGCGCAGGCGGAGATGGACAACCGGATCAACTCGTTCTACACCGGTGGCAAGAAGGTCAACGTCGTCCTGTCCCCGAACGACTCGCTGGCGCTGGGCATCGCGCAGTCGCTGGACTCCAAGGGCTACAAGCCGGGCGCTGAGTACCCGCTGATCACCGGTCAGGACGCCGACCTGGCGAACACCAAGAACGTCCTCGCGGACAAGCAGGCGATGACCGTCTGGAAGGACACCCGGACCCTGGGCGACCAGGTCGCCAAGATGGTCGACGCGATCGTCAAGGGCACGGCCGTCGCGACCAACGACGACAAGACCTACAACAACGGTGTCAAGGTCGTCCCGGCCTACCTGCTGCCGCCGGTCGTCGTCACCAAGGCCGACGTCAAGACCAAGCTGGTCGACTCCGGCTTCTACACCGCCGACAAGCTCGGCCTGTAAGTCGAACTCCGGCCGGGCCCACCTTCTGCGGGCCCGGCCGGTCCCGGTCGGACCCTGGACCTCGCCCCGCCCCCACGCGATCCGCGAGACAGACCTAGAGCAAGCGAGTTGTGCGATGGCCAACGACACGACCCCGATCCTGGAGATGCGGGGGATCACCAAGACCTTCCCGGGCGTCAAGGCGCTCTCGGATGTCACGCTGAGCGTGGCCCGCGGGGAGGTCCACGCTATTTGTGGCGAGAACGGCGCGGGCAAGTCGACCCTGATGAAGGTGCTCAGTGGGGTGTACCCGCACGGCTCCTACGACGGTGACATCGTCTTCGAGGGCGAGACCTGCAAGTTCCGGACGACGCGTGACTCCGAGGAGCGCGGCATCGTCATCATCCACCAGGAGCTCGCGCTCAGCCCGTACCTGTCGATCGCGGAGAACATCTTCCTCGGCAACGAGCGGGCCCGGGGCGGCGTCATCAACTGGGCGCAGACCAACCGGCAGGCCGCCGACCTGCTGAAGCGGGTCGGCCTGGACGAGCAGCCCGACACCAAGATCATGGACATCGGTGTCGGCAAGCAGCAGCTCGTGGAGATCGCGAAGGCGCTGTCGAAGAAGGTCAAGCTGCTCATCCTCGACGAGCCGACCGCGGCCCTGAACGACGAGGACTCGGCACACCTGCTCGGCCTGCTGCGCCTGCTCAAGGCCGAGGGCATCACCTCGATCATCATCTCCCACAAGCTCAACGAGATCGCCGCGATCGCCGACAGCACGACGATCATCCGCGACGGCCAGAGCATCGAGACCCTCGACATGCACGGCGCCGAGCCGGTCAGCGAGGACCGCATCATCCGCACGATGGTCGGCCGTGACCTGGAGAACCGGTACCCCTCGCACACGCCCACGCTGGGCGAGGAGATCCTGCGGATCGAGGACTGGACCGTGCACCACCCCAACGACCCGAACCGGGTCGTGGTGGACTCGGCCGCGCTGAACGTGCGGGCCGGGGAGATCGTCGGCATCGCCGGGCTGATGGGCGCCGGCCGGACCGAGCTGGCGATGAGCGTGTTCGGGCACAGCTACGGCGCCGGCATCACCGGCAAGCTGTTCCTGCACGGCAAGCAGGTGTCGATCAAGACGGTGTCCGCGGCCATCGAGCACGGCATCGCGTACGCCACCGAGGACCGCAAGCACTACGGCCTCAACCTGATCGAGGACATCAAGCGCAACACCACCGCGGCCCGGCTGGGCAAGATCGCCCGCCTCGGCGTGGTGAACTCCGCCAAGGAGATCACCATCGCCGACCAGTTCCGCAAGGACATGCGCACCAAGACGCCCAGCGTCGACGTGCAGGTCGGCAAGCTGTCCGGCGGCAACCAGCAGAAGGTCGTGCTCAGCAAGTGGCTCTTCGCCGAGCCCGAGGTGCTGATCCTCGACGAGCCGACGCGCGGTATCGACGTCGGCGCCAAGTACGAGATCTACGAGATCATCAACAAGCTTGCCGACTCCGGCAAGGCAGTCATCGTGATCTCTTCCGAGCTGCCGGAGCTGCTCGGCATCTGTGACCGGATCTACGCGATGAGCCAGGGGCGCATCACCGGTCAGCTTCCCCGCGAGGAGGCCTCCCAGGAGAGCCTCATGCGTTACATGACCATGGAGAAGAGCGGAGCAACACGGTGAGCGCGTCCACCACTCTTCCGGCGCCGGCGGCCTCGCCGCAGCCCGGCAAGAAGAAGAGCGAGAGCGGGGCCCTCGCCGCCTACCTCGGCGGCAACATGAAGCAGTACGCGATGATCGCGGCGCTCGTCGTGATCACGCTGTGGTTCCAGTTCGACACCAACGGCCTGATGCTGCTGCCGAACAACGTGGTGTCGCTGATCCAGCAGAACGCGTACGTGTTCGTCCTGACCATCGGCATGGTCATGATCATCGTGGCGGGTCACATCGACCTGTCGGTCGGCTCGGTGGTCGCGTTCGTCGGCGGCATCTGCGCCCTGATGATCATGCAGTGGGACGTCGCCTGGCCGGTCGCGGTCGTGCTGTCGATCCTGCTCGGTGGCATCGTCGGCGCCTGGCAGGGCTTCTGGATCGCCTATGTCGGCATCCCGGCGTTCATCGTCACCCTCGGCGGCATGCTGCTCTTCCGCGGTCTGGCCATCAAGTACGTCGGCACCACCGTCGGCGGCCTGCCCAGCGACTTCAACGCCCTGGCCAACGGCGCCCTGCCGAACTGGCTCGGTTTCGTCGGCAACCTGGACGCGGTCACCGTGCTGATCGGCGCCGTGGCCGCGGGCGGGCTGGCGGTCAGCCAGATCCGGACCCGCCGTGAACTGGTCCGCAACGATCTGCGCACCGAGCCGTTCGCGGCCTTCGTCGGCAAGCTCGTCGTCGGCATCGCCGCCGTCGGCTACCTGACCTGGCTGCTCGCCAACAGCGCCGGTGGCATGCCGATCGTGCTGATCATCGTCGCCCTGCTGGTGCTGCTCTACTCGTTCATCATGAACAACACCATCTTCGGCCGGCACGTGTACGCGATGGGCGGCAACCTGCCCGCCGCGATGCTCAGCGGTGTGAAGACCAAGCGGGTCAACTTCCTGCTCTTCGTGAACATGGGCCTGCTCGCCGGTGTGGCCGCTGTCATCACCACGGCCCGGGCCGGCTCCGCGGTCGCCGCCGCCGGCCAGAACTACGAGCTCGACGCCATCGCCGCCGCCTTCATCGGCGGCACCGCGGTCAACGGCGGCGTCGGCAAGATCACCGGCGCCATCATCGGCGCGCTGATCATGGGCGTGCTCAACATGGGCCTCTCCATCACCGACGTCACGCCCGAGTGGCAGATGGTCATCAAGGGCCTGGTGCTCATCGCCGCCGTCGCTTTCGACATCCTCAACAAGCGCCGCGGCAAGTAGTCCTTCCGGGGGGAAGGAAACCAGCGCCGCCCGGGGTTCGCCCCGGGCGGCGCTGATGCCGTTGCGGCCGTCCGCGAAGCCCCTCGCGGCCGCGCCACCGCGACGCCGCCGAGGATCGAGGCCGTCGCGGAAGGTCAGCGCGCCGCGCCGAGCGCGGTCAGCGTCTCGCGTGCGACCGGAGCGTGCCGGACCGAGAAGTGCGGGTGGAACCGCAGCGCGGCGCTCAGGTCGGCGCGGGCGGCGTCACGTCTGCCGAGCTCGGCGAGAATCATGCCGCGGTGGTAGTGCATCAACGCGTCGCGGGTGCCGAGAGCGAGGGCTTCGTCGGCGTAGGTGAGCGCCTCCTCGAGCCGCCCCGCTGCGCGCAGGGCCCAGCCCATCGCGTCGGCGCCGGAGATGCCGGGCTGCCGGTCGTACAGGCGGCGTGCGGCCTCCAGCGCGGCCGGATCGCGGTGGTCGGCGGCGAAGAGCACCGGGTCGGCCTCCGGCGGGTGACCCTGTCCGGCCTCGGCGGCCCACGCCTGCCGGGCCCGGGCGTGCTGCCGCTCGCCCTCCGCCGGCTGCCCGGCGGCGGTGAGCAGGTCACCGAGTTCGGCGATGTACGCCGGCTCCGGCGCCGTCGCCAGCAGGGACCGGAACCCGGCGATGGCTCCGGCGAGGTCGCCGCGCGCCGCCCGTACCCGGGCCTGTTCCGCGCGCAGCGGCGGGTGACCGGGCAGGAGCCGCAGCCCTTCGGTGAAGTGGGCCGACGCGGTGTCGAGATCGCCGCTGTCCATCGCCAGCTCGCCCAGGTGCAACCGTGCGAACGCGCCGTCGGCCGGCTCGGGGGCGGCGGCCAGGGCCCGCTGCATCGCCTCGGTCGCGCGCCCGAGTTCGCCGCGCAGCTCCCAGCTGTACGACGCCCGGGAGTACGAGGCGGCATCCGGGCGCAGATCCACCATCTGCTGAACCGCGGCGAAGGCCTCCTCGTAGCGGCCGAGCTCGGTCAGGGCGTCGACGACGACGCCGAGCGCGGCCGCCCGGTACGGATCCACCGCGAGCGCGTCCCGGCCGTGCCGCAGCGCGGCCGGGAAGTCGTGGCGGGCGGCGGCGAGGGCGCCGAGGCCGGTCAGCGCGATCGCGTTGTCCCGCGGCCGGATCGCCAGCGACCGGTCGAGCGCCTCCTCGGCGCGCGGGTAGTCGGCTTGATCCCCGGCGGTCCGGGCCCGTTGCACGTATGCCATGCCGAGCTGCGCCCAGGTCGTCCAATCGTTCGGCAGGCGCTGGAGCCGACGTTGGGCGGCGGCTATCGGATCGGCGTGCCGGGCGGTCTCCCGGCTCGCCGGCGCCCGGTCGTCCCCCGGCGCCAAAAGCGCACCGGCGGTGACCAGCAGCAGGGCGCCGAGTATCGAGACAGCGATGAGCATTGCCGCGCGGCGCATGCGATCCTCCTTGGCTCGTTGAATGTCGTCGACGGGAGGGTTCGCACGCGGCGGCCGCCCGGATGACCCGATGTCGCCAAGCCGACTCCACTCATCCGCGCCGCGGCCGGGAGACGAACGCCCTCGACAGCCATCGCGGCCCAGCAGAGGGCCGCACCGGCTCCGCGGAGGAGGACGAGATGCTTCAACACCCCGGCCGTAGACCGGCGCTCGGCGTCGTGGCGGCGTTCGCCGCCGCAGCCTGCGTAGCCTCGCTGGCCCCGACGGTCACGCGGGCGTCCAGCCACCGGGAGGCGCCGCTGGTCTCCGGCGAACCGCAGTTGGACAACACCGACGTGTACGCGTTCGTCAGCCCGGACGCGCCGAACACCGTCACGCTGATCGCCAACTGGGTGCCTTTCGAGGAGCCCAACGGCGGGCCGACCTTCTACCCGTTCGCCAACGACGCGGCGTACGACATCAACATCGACAGCAACGGTGACGCCCGCGCCGACCTGACCTACCGGTGGACGTTCAACAGCACCTACCGCAACCGGAACACCTTCCTGTACAACACCGGCGTGGTCACCTCGCTCGACGACCCGGACCTCAACTTCTGGCAGACCTACCGGTTGGAGGCCATCACCGCGGCCGGGAGTACCGTGCTGGTCGACAACGGGCGCGTCGCGCCGTCGCGGGTCGGCCAGGCGTCGATGCCGAACTACGCCGCGCTCGCCGACGCCGCGATCACCGCGCTGCCGGGCGGCGGGCGCACCTTCGCCGGACAGGCCGACGACCCGTTCTTCCTCGACCTGAGAATCTTCGACCTGTTGTACGGCGGGGACTTCTCCGAGGTCGGCCAGGACACCGTCCGGGGCTACAACACCAACACACTGGCCATCCAGGTGCCCAAGAGCGTGCTGGCACTGCGTGGCGACGCCACCCGTAACCCGGTCATCGGCGTCTGGTCCACCACATCGCGGCAGCGCATCGAGGTGGTGGACACCGTGAACAACCGCAACCGGTACGGCGGCTGGCAGCAGGTGTCCCGGCTCGGCATGCCGCTGGTCAACGAAGTGGTCATCCCGGTCGGGCGCAAGGACGAGTTCAACGCGACCGCCCCGCACAACGACTCCCGGTTCCTGCAGTTCGTGACCAACCCGGAGGTGCCGCGCCTGGTCCAGGGCATCTACCGCATCCCGGCGCCGGCCACGCCCCGCCAGGACCTCGTCGAGGTGTTCCTCACCGGGCTGTGCGGCGCCTGCGGGCCGGTGGCGGTGGACCTGAACTCACAGCGCCTCAACCGTGACGTCAACCCGGCCGCGTTCGTGCCCAGCGAACAACTGCGGCTGAACATGTCCATCCCGCCGTCCGCGGCACCCCACCGCCTCGGCGTGCTCGGCGGCGACAACGCCGGCTTCCCGAACGGCCGCCGGCTCGCCGACGACGTCACCGACGTCACTCTGCGGGTGGCCGAGGGCGTGCTGCTCCCGAACCACCCGCCGGCGGTGGACGGGCTTGGCGACGCGGTCAACACCAACACGATCCCGTTCCGCGGCGCATTCCCCTATGTCGCGCTGCCCAACGTGGTCGCGGTGAACCAGAACTGACCGGACGACTCGGGGCGCCGCCCGCGCGGCGCCCCGGGAAGGAGCACCTCGTGAAGCGTCCCATCATCGTGGTGACCGCGCTGGCCGTAGCGGCCGGCCTGGCCGGAGCCCTCGCCACGGCACAGCGGCCGGCCTCGCCGCCGGAGCCACCGCTCGTCCTGCCGGCGGTGGAACAGTTCGCGCCGGGCGCCTGCCGCGACGCCGCCGACACCGTACGCTCCCTCGCCCGTCTCACTCACGGTGGCGACGGCACGGCCCTGACGCCCGCCGACAGCGCCGAGCTGCGCCGGGCGCAGGACCGGCTCGTCACGCTGGCGCCGGCCGCCACCGCGGACGTACGGGCGTCGATGGATGCCGTCATCCTCGCACTGGGATACCTGCGGATCCGGCTCGACAGCCGAACCCTCGAGCCGCAGTACGTGCGCGATGTGGAGACCGGCCGCGCCGCCCTGGAGAAGACATGCGTCAGCGCCCGATAATGCCGTCAGCCACACGAGACTGAGCGGGAGCCGAGGTGGGGAGGAGCGCTCTGTCCCAGCCACGTCGCACCGGTGCCGCCCACGACGACGCGCGGCTCCGCGATCGGCTCGTCCACGGCGACGAAACCGCGTTCGCTGAACTGTACGAACAGTTCGAGTCCCTCGTCTTCACCATCGCCGCCCGGGTCACCCACGACGGCCAGGCCGCGGAGGACGTCACCCAGGAGGTGTTCCTGGCCATGTGGCAGCGCCCGCTCGCCTTCGAACCAGCCAAGGGAAGCCTGCGCGGCTGGCTGGCGATGATGGCCCACCGCCGCGCGGTCGACCTGGTGCGCCGGGAGGAGGCACACCGCCGGACGTCCCAGGACGAGCGGCTGCACGCCGGGGCCGTCAGCGGCGGCGATCCAGTCGGCGACCAGGTCACCGACGCCGACACCGCGCAGCGGCTGAGCACCGCGCTCAAAGCCCTGCCCCGGCATCTGGGCCGTGCGATCGCCCTGGCGTACCTGGAGGGCCACACCTACCGTGAGGTCGCGACCGAACTCGGCCTGCCCGAAGGCACCGCCAAGTCCCAGCTGCGCGAGGGCCTGCGCCGGCTGGCCGTGGCGCTCAACGACCTACACGCCGATGACGGGCAGGAGAGATGAGCGGGATGGACAACCACGAGACGGTCGTCCACCTCATCGGGGCGTGGGCGCTGGACGCCTGTTCCACCGTGGAGGAGAAGCTCGTCGAGTCCCATCTCGGCACCTGCCCGGCCTGCACCGAGGAGGCCCGTGGACTGCGGGAAGCCGCCGCGGGCATCGTGGACGACCACCTCCGACCACCGGCCGGGGCACGTGCCCGGCTGCTCTCGGCCGCCCGGAGCCGGCGGCGCCCGGCACCGGCGGCACCGGCGTACGCGGCGCCGTACGCCGCCCAGATCGCGGCACTCGAACTGCTGCTGTCCGACCTGGCGCCCGAGCACTGGCGCCGGATCGCGGCGGACGGCGAACTGACGGTCCATGACCTCCTCGCGCATCTCGCCGCCACCGATGGGCTGGTCGCCGCCGCGGTGGGCGTGCCCGTCCAGCCGCCGACCGAGCCGGGCGAGGGCGCGGCCGCACGCACCGCCGCCGTGCTGCGCCGGGAACGGCAGCGGTCCCCCGAGCAGACCATGCGGTCCTGGCGCGCACAGGCCGACGCGGTGTGCCACGCCCTTCTCGCGGGGCACCCGTCACCGGGCTCCGTGACCGTGGATCTGGGCTGGCCGCTGCCCCTGGCCGACGCGCTGACGGCCCGGGCCTTCGAGATCTGGATCCACCGGGAGGACATCGCCGCCGCGACCGGGCGCCGCACCGTCACACCCCTGCCCGAACACCTGCACCCCATGGCTGACCTGGCGGTACGACTGCTACCCCGGGTCACCTCCCGCCGCGTCGCGCCACCCCTCGACCGGTACGTGCGGTGGCGTCTCACCGGCGCCGGTGAGGCCTGGACCGTGCCGCTGCACCCGTCCATGCCGGTGCCGGCCGTGGTCCGTCCGGCCGCGGTCCTCACCCTGGACGTCGTCGAGTTCTGCCGGCTGGTCGGCGGCCGCCGTGATCCGGCCCGGATCGCCGTGGAGATCGAGGGCGACACCACTCTGGCGCGGGAGGTGCTCGCGGCCGCGCCGGCCATGGCGCCCGTCCCGTGAGCCACGAACGGCGCGGAGTGGTCGCCTCCTCGCGCGATGGCCCGCCGAGCAGCGCGAGTGCGGTCGGGGTGCGTGTGGCCGTACGGGAAAAGTGGGTTGATCTTCGCTTTATATGATGGCGCGATGCTCGATTCCGACCTTTTGGCGGCCGCCGCGGCGGCGACCGGGTTCATGCCAGCCGACGAAGGCCTCGCCCTGGCCGAAGCGGTGCTCGCCGCGCCGGCCGGCCCGATCCTGGAGGTGGGCAGCTACCTCGGCAAATCGACGCTCTACCTGGCCGCCGCCGCCCGCCCGCGCGGCGCCACCGTCGTCACCGTCGACCACCACCGCGGGTCGGAGGAACACCAGCCCGGCTGGGACTATCACGATCCCGGGCTGGTCGACCCGCGGGTGGGGCTGATCGACACGCTGCCCGGCTTCCGCGGCACGATCGCCGCGGCCGGCGCCGAGGACGTGGTCGTCGCCGTCGTGGCGCGGGCCGAGCAGTTCGCGCGGCTGTGGGCGACGCCGCTCGCGTTCCTGTTCCTCGACGGCAGCCACACCGACGAATCCGCGCAACGCGACCTCGCCAGCTGGGCGCCGCACCTGGCGGCCGGCGGGGTCCTCGCCATCCACGACGTGTTCCCCGACCCGGCCGACGGTGGACAGGCGCCCTACCGCATCTACCGCAAAGCCCTCGACAGCGGCGACTACACCGAACTCACGGGCCGGGGTTCGCTGCGGCTCCTGCGCCGCGAACCGTCTCCGCGTCAGGAACGCTGACGCCGCTCGCCTCCCGGAAGATGCCCGAGCGCGGATGCTGCCCGTGCAGGGCGTCGACCGCGAGCACCACCGCCGCCGCCGTCCAGGTGGTCCGTTCCACCGGCCACCGGACGCCGTCGGTCAGCACCAGACCCGTCCAGTACGAACCGTCCGGCTCCCGCAGGTGCTGCATCGCCGCGACCAGCTCCTCCGCGGCGGCCCGCTCACCGATCGTGTCCAGCGCCAAAGCCAGCTCACACGTCTCCGCGCCGGTCACCCACGGCTGATCCGACACGCAATAGGCGCCCCGGCCGGGTACGACGAACTCGTCCCACCGCTGTTCGAGCCGCTCCCGCGCCACACGCCCGCGGACCGCGCCGCCCAGCACCGGGTAATACCAGTCCATCGAATAGCGCGCCTTGTCGGCGAACGCGCCCGGACGCTCGTTGACCGCGTCCGCCAGCAGATCGGCGGCCAGCTCCCAGTCGGGCTGCGGCTCACCGACCCGCTCGGCGATCGCGGTGCCGCAGCGCAGCGCCTGATGAATGCTCGAACAGCCGGTCAGCAGCGCCACCGGATCGCCGGCCGCCCACCAGATCTCCCCACCGGGTGCCTGACAACCGGTCACGAAGTCGAGCGCCCGGCGCACCGCGGGCCACATCCGGGCCAGGAAAGCATCGTCACCGGTGCACCGCCAGTGATGCCAGCAGCCGACCGCGAGGTAGGCGGCGTGATTCGTCTCCGCCGTCGGATCGGCGACCACCCCGCCCGGATCGTAACGCGACGCCCACGACCCGTCCGGCCGCTGCGCGCGGCGCAGCCAGTCGTAGGCGGCCTCCGCTTTCTCGGATTCTCCGCCCACGTCGAGAGCCATCGCGGCCTCCACGTGATCCCACGGATCGGCCTGCCCGCCCGGGAACCACGGGATCAAGCCGTCGGCCTGCTGCGCGGCGGCGATGCTCGCCACCGTCCGGCGGATCGCGTCGGCACTCAGCACCCCGGGAAGATCAGGCACCGACATCGGCCATCACCTCCTGTTTCCGCAGATAGATGACCACGCTCTTGCCGATCAGCGGATTGAGGGCCTGCTCCAGCACCCGCGTCAGCGCCGGCCGGTCGGTGATGTCCCACACCAGCATCCGGTGGTACGCCCGAGTCGGGGCGGCGTCCCCGATCGCGCACTTCAGCCACCAGTACGGGCTGTGCAGCGCATGCGCGAACCCGTTGCCCGTCACCGTCAGCCCCGCCTCGCGCAGCCGACCGGACAACTCGTCCTCCTTGTAGATGCGCACATGCCCACCCTCATTGGCGTGGTACTCGTCCGAAAGTGCCCAGCACACCCGCTCCGGCAGCCAGCGCGGCACCGTCACCGCGGCCAGCCCGCCCGGCTTCAGCACCCGGGTCAGCTCCGCGATCGCCGTCACATCGTCCGGAATGTGCTCCAGCACCTCGGAGGCGATCACCCGGTCGAAACTCGCGTCCGGGAACGGCAGAGACAACAGGTCACCCTGCACCGTCGTGGCGCTCGCCGTCGCCGGCACCTCACCGGCCAGCTCCATCGCCGCGCACCAGGACGCTGTCGTCGCCAGATCCTTCTCGTTCAGGTCCAGGGCGACGACGTCCGCGCCCCGCCGGTACGCCTCGAAGGTGTGCCGGCCCTCGCCGCAACCCAGATCGAGGACCCGCATCCCCGGCCGCACGTCCAGCCGGTCGTAGTCGACGGTCAACAAAGTTGTTCTACCTGCCCTTTCGGTTGAAGCCCGCGTTGTGCGCTGCTTGCGTTCTGCGTTACCTGTGGCCTGGTGGTGCTTACGGCCCGGTGGGGTTCTGGCCTGGTGGTGCTTACGGCCGGGTGGTGCTCACGGCCCCGTGCGGGTCACGGCTTGGTGGCGCTTGCGGCCCGGTGATGCTTACGGCCTGCGGCGCTTGCGGTGCTCCTCGATCGCTTCGGCGTACCACTCGGCGGTCCGCATCGCGGTACGCCGCCACGTGAAGTGTTCGACCGCCCGGCGCCGGCCGGCGGCGCCCAGCCTGCGGCGCAGCGCCTCATCGTCGAGCAGCCGCCCGATCGCCGCCGACAACGCCTCGGCGTCCCCCGGCGCGACGTGCAGCGACGCCAGCCCGTCCGGGCCGGTCACCTCCGGCAACGCGCCCGCGGTGGTGACGACCAGCGGGACCCCGCACGCCATCGCCTCGACGGCGGGCAGCGAGAAACCCTCGTACCGCGACGGCACCGCAGCGACCGTCGCTGACCGGAAGAGATCAGCGAGTTCGTCGTCCGAGATCCCCGAGACGAAACGAACCGCCCGGTCCAGGCCCAGCCGGGCGATCGCCCGCGCGGCGGCGCCGTCCGGACGCGCCGAGCCGACGACCACCAGTTCGACGTCGTGGTCGGCGCGGAGTTTGGCTACCGCTTCGATCAGCTCAGGAAGACCTTTCAGCGGTACGTCCGCGCTGGCCACCGCCACGATCCGGTCGCCTCGGGCCCATCCCGCGACCCCGCCCCCCGCAGAGCCACCACCCTGGCTGCCGTTCGCCCGGATACCGCCGTCCCGGGGCGCGCCGTCCGCTGCGACATCGTCCACAGCGGTGCCACCCTCTCCGGCGTGGTTCTCCGCAGCGTCTCCCACCGCGGCGTTGCCGCTGGCGGCGCCGGTGGCAACGCCGTTCTCGGTGGCGGCGCTTACGGCGGTCTGCCGGGTGGTGGCGGCGCTTACGGTGGCCTGCCCGGCGGCGGCGCCTACGGTGGCCTGCCCGGCGGGGGTGCCGAGCGCGCCGTTCGTCGAGGCGCTGTCGGGTGTGGCGCCGCCGCATGTGTCGCTCTCGACCGTTGTGCTTCCGGCCAGGCTGGTTGTGTTTCCGGCCGGGCTGAAGGTGTCGACGTCGACGCCGACGCCGATCACCCGGAGCCGCTCGGCCGGCACCCGGAACGCCTCGACGATCTCGTCCCTCGCGGCGTTCGACACGGTCGTCAGCCACGGCAGGTTCCGCGCCACCCGCCCCTGCATGCGGGTGAACGCATACCACCGGCGCAGCGACAGCCGACGCTTCCAGTCGGGTGCGGCCGCCAGTTCCAGATCACGGTCCACGGTGATCGGGTGATGGATGGTCGCGACCACCGGTGTATCCGACCGGCTCAACGGCAACAGCCCGTAGCCGAGGCACTGGTTGTCGTGCACGATGTCGAACTCGCTCAGCCGCTCCCTCAGGAACCGCCAGGCCCGCAACGAGAACGTCAGCGGCTCGGGAAACGCTCCCGTGCACATCGCCGTCCACTCCAGCACGTCGACCGGCGTGCGGAACTCCGACAGCCGCGGCGTCCGGAACGGATCCGGTTCCCGATAGAGGTCGAGGCTCGGCAGGACGGTCAACCCGACCCCGTCATCCAGGTCCGGCAACGGCGGCCCGGAGAACACCTCCACCTGATGCCCGAGCCTGACCAGCTCCCGCGACAGGTGCCGGACATAGATCCCCTGGCCCCCGCTGTGCGGTTTGCTCCGATATGACAGTAGGGCGATGCGAAGCGGCGGGGAGATCACCTGATGACCCTAAGAGGCGAGAAGCAAATGATCACTACTGTTCGGGCCTGACGATTTGATCACTTTCATCGGTAGGTCCCACCGGACCCCGAAACGGACCACCCCGCCGAGCCCCATCTGACCGCATTTCCACCCGCTCGCCGGGCCCCATCTGACCGCATCCCGCCCGCTCGCCGGGCCCCATCTGACCGCATCCCGCCCGCTCGCCGGGCCCCATCTGACCGCATCCCGCCCGCTCGCCGGGCCGGGCACTGCCCCGGGAGCACCGGCGACCCCGGCGACATCGCCCGCCGCGACGGCTACCCCGAGGCCGCGCTCGCCCGCGGCGCGGATGCCCTCGTCGGTGTGGGTGGGCGGCAACCGCCTCGCCGTGGCCGCCGCCCACACCGAACGCCGCTTACCGCCGGCCACCACTCGCCAGCGTCGGCTACCGCCGGCCACCCTGCTCACCGTCGGTCGCTGGCGCGAGCAGAGTCACCCGAGCGACCGCCTGTGGTGGGCGGGACCGTCTCCGGGGATCTCCGGGGAATGAATGTCAGCCATCCGTGATGACCGGCGTAAGCAAGCCGGTGTTCGAGGGTTGGTGCCAGTGCATCGGCGTCCGAGGGACGGCGGTTGGCTACGGTCGCGAGCAGCAACACCGAGCGGTCGAGGGTTTGAACACCATGATCGGGACATCGAGCCGGTCCGGCGGTCGCGATAACCCACACCGCACCGCGGCCATTGAGCCCTCGCCGCGCAGGTCAGCGTTCCGCTCGGCGGTGGTGTCGGTTCTGACGACCACGGACACCGGCGCAGGGTGAGGTGCGCTCCAAGGTCACGACCACGTGGTGTCGCTGGTGGCGACCACAGCCAGGCGTTCGAGGGCCGGCGTCAGCGCCGTGTCAGCGGAACGTCCAGCGCTGATTGTTGGCGCCGTCGCAGGTGGTGACGATGACCGAGCGGCCGGGGCGGGCGCCTGAGTGGGGGTCGGTGAGGCACTGGGCGGTCGCGGCGTTGACGAGAGTGCCGTCTTCGGAGAGTTGCCACTGTGCGGTTGTCCGCCCGTCGCAGCGGGTCAGTTCGACGGTGCCATCACCGGCCAGGTAGGCGCACATGTCCAGCACCTCGAGAGTGCGGTCCGAGTTCAGCCGCCACCGTTGCGGGCTGGTGCCGTTGCAGTCGTCGACGTGCACCTCACCGCCCTCAATAGCGTCGCCGTGCAGGTCCAGGCAGAGGCCGTTGCCGGTGACCAGCAGCCCGCGGCCGGTCCTGACCGGAGCCGGGGCGAACTCGACCGGCGGCGCCGGCGCCACAGTAGCCGGGTTGCCACTCGCCGTCCCCGAGGGGGCAGCCGACGCACCGGTCACGTCGCCGGCCACCGAGGACGGTGGAGAGATCTTCTGCGCCGGCGGGGACGTGGTCGCCTTGCCGGCCTCGTCCGCGCTACCGGTGCCGGTCCCCGCCCCAGTCCTATTCTCAGTGCCGGTGCCCGTCTCACCGGTCGGGGCGCCGGTGGGGCTGACACTCGCCGAGGTGGCCGGCCCGACCGCCACGGGAAGCGAGTTGCCGGGCATCGAGGCCCACGTGTCAGATCGATCGGCGGGCCGCAGCATCGCGTAGCCGGCGACAAACGCGGCGGACGTCACTCCGGAACCGATCAGCAGGAGCAGGCCGCGTCGCCGACGTGCACCCTGACGGTCCTCGCCGGAACGGTCGGACTCGGCGACCGGAACCACCGGCAGCAGTTGCGTCGGAAGCTCCCCAGCGGTGTGCTCCACGGGCCAGGTCGAGGCGGACAGCGATGGCTCCTGCTGAGGGCCGTCTGGCAGGACGAACGGCCGCACCAGCAACGGATCGCGATTGTCGCCCAGATCCTCACCCACTTGGCGTTGCCACCCCCCGGTCCGGCGTCGGTGCCCCAACTTACCGGCATTCATTGATCCGTGTGGGGATCCCATCAGTAGATGCCCGTCGTTCTGCGTGCCCTCAGGCTGCGGTCTGCCGTGCTCACGCGGTCCCTACATGTTTCCGGTCACAACTCCGGGGCCGGCCCCCACCAGCTTCGCTTCACGGGCCGTACGGCCCGTGGCGCAGCTGTGCGCCCGGCGCCCCTGGGTGTCCCCCGTGCCGCCCCCTATGGAGGTGGGACCTCGGCCCTGGCGTGGTTGGGCGGCTGGTGTGCGTGGGCGTGGTGGCGGCGGTGTGGCGGTGGGGCTTCGGCCCTGGCGTGGTTGGGCGGCTGGTGTGCGTGGGCGTGGTGGCGGCGGTGCGGTGGTGGGTCTCGGGCCTGACGTGGTTGGGCGGCTGGTGTGCGTGGGCGTGGTGGCGGCGGTGCGGTGGTGGGCCTCGGGCCTGACGTAGCTGCGCGGCTGGTGCGCGTGGGGGTGTGGCCCCGCGTTCTGGCGGCGGGCTGGCGGGGGACCCACGGCGGGCTGGCGGTAGCTGGACGGCTGGCGCGCCCGTGAGTGTGACCCGGCCTTGCGGAGTGGAGCCGGCGGCTTGCTTCGCTAGGCCGGGGTCACCGGTCGTCAGGACTTCCAGAATGGGCGCTTCTTCTGCGCCTTTCCGGCGGCGAAGTCTTCCAGCACCCGCAGCGCGGCCGCCCACCGCTCCTCAAGGGAGGCGTCGCCGCGAAGCAGGCCGACCAGCTCGCGCACCGGGTCGACCGCGGGGTCGGTGACCGGTTCGAGGAGGACGGCGAGGCGGCTGACCAGATCGTCGAGCAGGTCCCGGCGGTCGAGCGCCGGCTGGCTCGCGGCCTCGCGCAGCCGGGCCACCTCGACCGCGGCCAACTCCCGCAACTCGTCGACGGCCAGGCCGTCGGCCCGGGCCGGACCGTGCGACCCCCGCCGGCCGGGAGCGCCTGCCGGGCGGGAACGGCGCGCCGGGCCGGAGAACCCGTGCGTCACCGCGCTGGCCGGGGCCACGCCCTCGGGCGCCCCACCCCGGTCGGCGGGCGTGCCGGGCGCGCCGCCGTGGCTCGCCGAAGGGGGCGCGCCGTCGGCGGCCACCTGATCGAAAGAAGCGTCATCGAGAGCGGCTGCGGGGCTCACGCCGGCCCAGGTGAACGGGTCGGCGTCCGGTGTCACGCCTGCCGGCCCGCCGGTGGGCGCCCCGGTCGCGACCTCCTCGGCGGACGAGGCCCTCTTGGCGCGCGGCGGTGTGAACCCGGGCCGGCCGGGAGGCGGTGAGCCCGGTGCCGGAGCACCCGGAGGTGGCATGGCGCCGGTGGTCATCGGCGCCACCCCGGCCGCGCCGGGGAACGGGGACGAGGCGGCCATGAAGTAGGACGGCGGGGTTGGTGCGACGGGCGTCTCCCAGCCGGAAGGCAGCTCGACCGGCTGCGTGACGCGGCGGGTGTGGCCGCCCTCGTTGACGACCCGCTCGTCGACGGCCACGAAAGCGGTGAACCGGCAGAGCACACCGAACCGCAGCGACGTGCCGACGATCTCCGTCTCCAGGGAGTGGTCGCCGGACGCATACGCGTCTTCAAGGTCGCGCAGCCGGGCACGCGCCCACAGAGAGGTGACCGCCGGCTCGGAGCGCTGATGGACCGCGACGACGGTCCGGAATTCCTGATCGTCGCGGGTGCGCCCGGTCACCGTGAGGGCGCCGCCGGGCACACCGGTGTAGCGGCCGGTGACCACGAGTGGCACCCCGGGGTAGAGGCCGGGCAGGCGTGCCGGTGTGCGAGTGCCGTCGATCGGCGTGAACCCGTCGCCGGTCACAGAGAGGCCGGTGACGACCGGTGCCCCGATCCGCCGGTGGATCTGCTCCATCGCCTCATCGAGACGGTCTTCGCTCTCGACCAGTTCGGCGCGGCCCGCGCCGAGGGCGGCGAGACGGCCGAGGAATCCGGCGTTGACGGCCCGGTCGATGCCGACGGTGTGCACCCGGATCGCGCCGATCAGCGGGGTCACCTGCTTGACGATCTGGTCCTCGTTGCCGACCTGGCCGTCGGTGACTAGCACCAGCACCCGGTCGCGGCCGGGGCTGTCGGCCAGCAGCGCCAGCGCTGCGGTGAGTGGGTTGAGCAACTCGGTGCCGCCGCGTGCGTCCGCGCGGGCCAGATGCTCGACGGCTCGGTAACGGTGCCGGTCGGTGGCCTCCGCGAGCCCGGAGCCGAGGCCTTCCGGCCGGTCGATCTCGTGGTCGAAGGTGAGCACGGCGAACCGGTCGGCGGCGGTCAGCGTGTCGATGACTCGAGCGGCGGCCCGGCGGGCGGCGACCATCTTCCAGCCGCCCATGCTCCCGGAACGGTCAAGCAGCAGCACCACGTCTTTTGGGCGTGGTGGCGCGGCGGCCTCCGGAGGCAGAACCACGAGCTGATAGGTGCCCTGCTCGCCGTCCTCGTCGGGAACGGCCACGGCGGACTCGGCGCCGGGTGAGTACGCCAGCCGGAGCACGAAGTCGCGGTCGGCCCGCTCGCCCGGCGCGATGCGCAGTGGCCCGCCCTGCTCGGTGATCGTGTGAAGGCTGGACCTGACCTCGCCGAGTTTCAGCCCGGCCGGATCGATGTCCACACTGATGGACAGCCGCAGCGGGTTGGGGAAGCCGGGCAGCAGCACCGGCGGCGAGATGCGTGACGCGTCCGGCACGGCGTCGGTGTCGGGCTCCTGCCCGTCACCGGCCGACGGGCCGGGCAGCGGGATGCCGGGCATGTAGCGGGGCGCCACCACCAACGGGAACCGGAAGGTCGCGGCGCCGTCCTCATAGGCCAGCGGGCCGACCAGTCGCAGCCGCACCACCACCCGCTCGCCGGGCAGGATGTTGCCGACCCGCATGGTGAAGACGTCGGGCCGCTCCTCCTCGGCGATGGAAGCCCGCTGGCCGGCGGCGATGGCCTGGTCGTACCGCTCGCGGGCGGCTCCGCGCTCGTGCAACTCGGCGGTGACGACGCGATCGTCGCAGGTCATTGTCATGCCGGTGACCGCGGCCCGGTCGGGCATCGGGAACACATAGGTCGCTTCCAGCGCGGTGTCGTGGGCGTTGACGAACTCGGTGGTGAGCTCGGTGCGCACGACCAGGCCGCTGATGGCGGCCCGCACGTCGAGCCGGTCCAGCGGCAGGTTGCCGCGTGCGGTGAGCAGTGTGCCGAGGCCTGCCCCGGGCACCTGCCGGTGGCGCTCCAGCTCTGCCGATCCCATCGGGTTCACGGAAATCATCATGCGTTTCTCCCATCGGTGAGCCCGCGGGACGCGAGCAGGTCGAGCAGGGGCCGGGCGGCCGCGACGATCTCGTCGCGGTCGAGGTCGGTGCCGTGGTGGGGCAGCAGCAGGATCACGCCGCCGCCGAGGGGAACCCCGGTGATCAGCGCCTGTGGCGCCGGTGACGGCGGTGTGCCGAGCGTCTGCACCACGGCCGCCAGCGCCTGCCGGGTGGAGCCCTCTGCCGGCTCCACCGGCAGGCCGGGGTCGGGTGGGGGTGCGAACGCGGCGGGAGGCGTGGGTGCGGCCTTCCAGAAAGGGGACCGGGCCTGCCGGTCGGGCGGCGGCATCTCGGTGTGGAGGAACCCGTCGGGCACCCGGGCGACCGCGGCGAGGGTGTCCTCGGAAGCGCCGGCCAGCTCAGCCTGGATCTCGGCCAGAGTGAGGCCGGCCGCCTGGCGTCGCTTGATCGCGACGAGCTGGAGGAGATGCCGGGGACCGTAGAGAACGGCGCGCCCGCGTGTGCCGAGCGGCCGGTCGACCAGGCCGATCGTCGTGTACCACCGGATCGACCTGCGGTCGGGAACTTCCCGGACACGGCCGTTGGGTGCGCCCGGGGACTCCGCGGCGAGCGCCGCGCTGACCCGCTCGACCAACTGCTCCATCGTCCACATGCCCCGACAATGACACTGTCATCGTGACACTGTCAATGGCAGAATGGCGGCAGACGGCCGGCGACGGCGACCGCGCCGGAGAGGGGCGACATGGGTGACGACGGAGTGCTCGGGCGATTGCGGCTGGTCAGCCTGTCGCACGTCAACGATCCGGGCCGGGTGAGCGTCTATCCGGGCGATCCGCCCCCGCGTCTGGAGACCGTCGCGACCCTGGAGCGCGACGGGTTCTACCTTCAGACGGTCTTCTCCGGCGAGCACACCGGCACGCACTGGGGCGCGCCCGGCCATTTCACGCCGGGCGGGCTGCTGGCTGACGAGCTGACCCCGGAGGACTTGTTCCGGCCGGTGGTGAAGCTCGACGTGCGGGCGGCGTGCGCCGGCGATCCCGGCTATGCGGTGGGGGTGGCCGACCTCCAGCGGTGGGAGCGGCGGCACGGCCGGATCCCCGACGAGTCGGTGGTGGTGTTGTGGACCGGCTGGGAGGAACGGTTCGGCACCGCCGGGTTCGTCCCGCATCCGGGGTTCGCGCCCGAGGCGGCGCGATGGCTGGTCGAGACCGGCCGGTTGGGGGAGCGGGGCGGCACCGGCACCGACGCGTTCAGCCCGGACGTCAGCACCGACACCACGTTCACCGTGTCCCGGCTCGTCTACCGCCGCCGGCGGATCAGTCTCGAGGTGCTCGCCAATCTCGCCGGTCTGCCCGCCACCGGCGCCTGGGTGCTGTGCGGCGGGCAGATCAACAAGGCCGGATCAGGGTCGACCGCCCTGATCTATGCGGTGCTCCCACCGGGCTGAGGAGACGCCCGGCGGGAGCCCGTGCCCGTGAATCACGGAGTCTGCGCGGCGGTGGGCTGGTAAGGCTTGCCGTCGACCGTCAAGGTGTAGGGGGCGTATTGAGTCACCGTGCCCGTCGGATCGTCGAAGGCGACGATCGCGACGACTTTCGGATAGTGACGGAGCTTGGCGAAATCGGCCAGCTCCACCACCTTCGCCCGGTCCCGGGCCAGGCCGACCAGGGTCACGTGCCAGTTGTGCACGGGGGTCGGGCGGACCTCCGTGGGCGACTTCCAACCCTTCAGGACGGTCCCGTCGATCTCGGTGGAGCCGACCTTGATGTTCGAGACGCGCCAGCCGCCGATGCTCACGGCGCTGTCGCTGACGTAGCGGAAACCAAGGAGCACCCGCTTCCCGGCGTACTCCTTGAGGTCGTAGGTCAGGGTGACGCCGGTGGCCTTGCCGGTGATCGCCTGGCCGAGCGGGCCTTCGATGGTGTTGTCGCCCTTGACCATGCGATAGGTCTTGCCGCCGTCAGCCGACACGGTCACGTACCCGAAGTCGAACTTGTCCTCCAGACCGTAGGTCGTCTTGAAACGCAGGACCGGGCCGGTTTCCGGCACGTCGACCGGCCGCACCGCGGCCGTGTCGGTGCTCGGGGTGTTGCCGGAGAAGAGCGCTCCGGCGTCGATCGTCCACGCCAGCGGCGCCGACGGCAGGCTCGGCGCGCCCTCGAACCCGACCGTCCGCCAGTCGCGCGGCAGGCGGAGGAAATCGGCGCCGTTCGGCGGCGCGCCGGCGATGCCGTAAGCGGCCGCACTGTCCAGGTTCACCGTGGAGCGCAGGCTCCGGGCGGTCACCCGGCCGCGCGGCACGCCGCTGACGACGCCGCCCCGCGCGCCGGCCACCTTGTCGACCAGGGTCATGATCTGGAAATCGTGCAGGACGTCGTGGAGCTTCATGTGTTTCGGCAGGGCGGCCGCGACCGCCGCGAGGCCGTGGTTCTCCTTGTCCTGGTGCAGGCCGGTGATGAGATCGGAGCCGAACCGGTCACGCAGGTAGAGCATCAACTGGTAACTGATGCCGTAATCGGCCAGGATCTGGTCCGGCGCGCCCTCGGACCAGAGGTTCGGCGAGTTGGCCGGGCCACCGCAGTCGCGCGGATTCGGGTTGTTCGTGGTCTTCACACTGCCGAAGCCCTGGTAACAGGCCAGATGGTTGTCGAATCCGCGGTGGCGCACGCCGATCGTCGAGTTCACATAGCCGGTGAGGCTCTGGGCGTAATCGGCCAGGCCCTCGCTGATCCACACCTCCTCGTCCGGGTCGGTGTAATACGCGAGCAGGTGCTGCCACTCGTGGGCGAAGGTCGCCTCGTACATGCGCGGCCGGGCCGGGCGGCTGACACACAGGTCGTCGGCGGGCTCGTGTTTGGGGTCGGCCCCGGTGCGATGCGCCCAGTCGAAGGCGTCGATCGTGATCACGTTGCGGTCGAACAGTTCGTTGAGCTGCTCGGAGAAGAAGCCGGAGATGTACGTCGGCCGCTTCGGGAAGTCGAAGAAGTTGTCGTCGCGGACATTGTCGACCAGCGTGACGGTCCGGTCGCCGGCGCCGGTGAAGTCGCCGGGGAGCCCGGGACTCGTGCCGCTGCGGTCCGGCGGAGTGCTGAAGGTCTTGGTCTCCCGCGGGTAGATCACCTCGTCGAACTCGCGTACCAGCGCGGTGACCTGGGCATCGGTGACCTCGGTGGAGTTCTTGCGACAGTCGCCCTCGGGAAATGCCAGGTCGTTGGCCACCCAGACCTCGATGTGCTTGCCGACACCGCGCAGCGTGTAGTCCTTGCGGTACACGTCACCGTCGATCTCGTTGAGGCCGGCCCAGCTCCGGACGGTGCCGACGTCCGGAGTCCGCACCATGCTGCGCGCGCTGGGCCGGGGCTCATAACTGGCGACGGGGAGCGGCTCCCCGTTCAGGGTGAGCCGGTCCAGGTTCGGTTCGCGGGTCTCCGCCTCGAGCGGTTCAGCCGGGGCGCTGGGGACGGGGTGCGGAACGGTCGTAAACGCCGCCGGCGCCGGGCCAGCCAATAACGGGAGGGAAGCGGTGATTGCCGCGAAGCTGGCAAATAGGGTACGCGTCACGTCTCGGGACGCTACCTCCGATCGTCGGATCGTGACGCCAACACCGGCCGTTGTGGATCAGGAAACCTCCCGCCGGAGCACACGCGCGACCCCGATCAGCAGCAGAAGCACGACCCAGACCCCCGCGGAGGCCGCCAGCCTGGCCCACTCACCCGAGGTCATGTCCGCCTTCGACATCGCCTGCGAGGTGGCGCTGAGATCCAGCCACTGGGCGGCGTCCCGCAGAGCACGGATGGTCTCGCCCAGGATCGTCCCGACAGTCGGAAGGGCGAAGAAGACGACGATCGCCAACGGGGTGTTCAGCAGCAGGGCGCCGAACGCGATACCCATCAGCACGAGCACGATCTGGAGCAGCAGGCTCTGCCAGATCAGCCACGAGTCCAGACTCCACGAACCGTCGCCGCCGCCCACCGGGGTCAGGGCGTTCGCGGCAGCGGCCAGGACCGCGGTGGCGGCTGTCGCGGCGATCGCGATCAGGATGCCCGCGGCGATCTTCGCCAGCAGGACCCGGCCACGGGCCGGCACCAGAGTGAAGGTCGCCAGCGCGGTGCGTTGTGACCATTCGCTGGTCACCGAGAAGATGCCGAGCACCGGCAGCAGCACCGCCGAGGGCAGCAACCCGAAGCTGTACAGGCCGCTGAAGGTGATCTCGTTGTCCGGCGCCCCGCCGAGCAGGATCGCCGACGTCGCCACAGTGGCCAGCCCGATCACGATCAACAGCCACATCCCGGCCCGAGTGTCGGCCAGCTTGCGCAGCTCGACCATGGTCAGCCGGGTCAGCGGAACCGGGGCGGCGGCCGCGGGCGGAGCGGCCGCCACGGCGGAAACGGGCACGGTCGCGGTCATGGACGAGCCTCCTCGAAGCAGTGGACGATGCGAAAGCAGACCGCGATGCGGAAGCAGACCGCGATGCGGAAGCAGACCGCGACGCGGAAGCGAAGGGCGATCCGGAACCGGTCAATGCGGAACCGGCCGACGCCGCGCCGGCCGACGCGGCGGTGGCGGTCAACGGAGCGCCCCTTCGGTCTCGGCGCCGGCGGTCAGTCTCAGGAACATCTCCTCAAGGCCACCCACGCCGGCCGGGCGCAACTCCAGCAGCACCACCCCGGCGGTCGCGGCCGCCTGCCCGATCGTCTCGGGATCCGACGGCACCAGGACACTGCCGTCGGCCGACGGCGAACCGGCCCCAGCCGCTGCCGCATGCCCAGCGAGTAGGCCCGCACCCGCCGCTTCGCCGCCACGCCACCCAGCCCGACGCGTTCGAGCCGGTCCGACACGCGGGCGGTGTCCAGCCCCATCGTGATCGCCGCCAGCGCCAGCACCTCCCGCCCGGTCCGCCCGGCATGCTGGGCGGAGGCGTCGAGCAGCACGCCGACGTGCCGGCCCGGATTGCCGAGCCGCTGGTACGGCACACCGCTCACGGTGGCCCGGCCGGACGTCGGCGGCGTCAGACCGCAGATCATCCGCAATGTGGTGGACTTGCCGGCGCCGTTGGGCCCGAGGAAGCCGGTGACCGTGCCCGGCTCGCAGGTGAACGACACGTCATCGACGGCGCGCTGTGGCCCGTACGTCTTGGTGAGGTTCTCGACCGTAATCATGCGAACCAGCCTGCGGGCGCCGCGGTGGCCGCCGCTTCGGCCGAGAGCCGACGCTGGCAAGCCTTGGTCGGGGCCGGACCATCGACTTTGGTCGGTATCGGCCGGTGGCGGCCCGCCCGTAGAGTCGGCCTCGTGGGGACGTCGTTGCCGGAGTACCGCCGCTTGTGGCCGTCGGCGCTGGCCGGGGACCCGGCAGGGCCGATGCCCGCGCGCCGGTCCACGCGTGACTGGGGCGTCGACACCCTCTGCTTCCTCCTGGGTCTCGGCCTGACCGTGTGGGTCACCCTGGACCTGCTCAACCCGGAGCCGACTCTGGTGAGGCCAGGGGCGACGCCGTACTGGCTGGTGCTGACCGACGGCGTGGCGAGTGTGATCGCCGCCGTGGGGCTCTGGTGGCGGCGCCGGTTCCTCGCCGGGCTGGCCGCCTACGTCCTTTTGCTGTCGTTCTTCTCGGTGGCCGCCGGGCTCACCCTGCTGATCGTCATCTTCACCATCGGCGTGCACCGCAGGTTCGCGGTGCTGGCCGGCTATGTGGCGCTGGCCGTTCTCGCCAACGGCGTCTTCACGATGGTGCGGCCGGAAGCCGACCTCAGCGACGGGGAGACGTTCTGGTGGGGCAACGTGATGATGATGAGCGCGGCATCGTGGGGCATGCTGGTCCGCGCCCGCCGCCAGTTGATCGTGTCCTGGCGTGACCGCGCCGAGCGGGCCGAGTCCGAGCAGCGGCTGCGGATCGCCCAGGCCCGCGTCCTCGAACGCACCCGGATCGCCCGGGAGATGCACGACGTCCTCGCTCACCGGATCTCCCTGCTCAGCCTGCACGCGGGCGCGCTGGAGTTCCGCCCGAGCGCGCCGCCCGAGGAGATCGCGGGCGCGGCCGCTGTGATCCGGTCCAGTGCCCACCAGGCCCTCCAGGACCTGCGCGCGGTCATCGGTGTGCTGCGCACCGGGCAGCCGGAGGACGAGCAGACCCCGGAACGACCACAACCCACGCTGAGCGCGCTGCCGATGCTCGCCGACGAGTCGCGGGCCGCGGGCGTCAATGTCCGGCTGGAGATCGGTCCCGCCCCCGACAACGTTCCGGCGGCGACCGGGCGCGCGGCGTACCGGATCATTCAGGAAGGGCTGACGAACGCCCGCAAGCACGCGCCCGGCACCGCCGTGCGTGTCGCCGTCGGCGGCGCGGCCGGCGACGGGCTGACCATCGAGATCCGCAACCCGATACCGGTCCTCGTTCCCGCCCCCGCCATTCCCGGCACCGGTGTGGGCCTGATCGGCCTCGCCGAGCGTGCCCTGCTCGCCGGCGGCTGGCTCAGCCACGGACGGATCGACGACGAGTTCGTGCTCACCGCGTGGCTGCCATGGCAGGCATGAGCACGGTCCGGGTCCTCATCGTTGACGACGACCCGCTGGTCCGGGCCGGCCTGTCGATGATCCTCTCGGGGGACGAGGAGGTGAGCGTCGTGGGGCAGGCCGGCGACGGGGCCGAGGTGCCCGCCGCGGTCGCCCGGTGCCGGCCCGATGTCGTGCTGATGGACATCCGCATGCCCGGCGTGGACGGGCTGGCCGCCACCGAGGCTCTGCGACGACGGCCGGAAGCTCCCGAGGTCCTGGTGCTGACCACGTTCGACGCCGACGAGTTCGTGCTGCGCGCCTTGCGGGCCGGGGCCAGCGGCTTCCTGCTCAAGGACACGCCGCCGGCGCAGATCCGGGACGCGGTGCTGCGCGTGGCCCAGGGCGAGGCGACCCTGTCACCCAGCGTCACCCGCCAGTTGATCGCGCACGTCGCGGCCGGAACCCCACCTGAGCGGAACCGCGCCGGTGATCTGCTCGACAGGCTGAGCGCCCGGGAGCGGGACGTCGCCCTCGCCGTCGCGCAGGGACGCTCCAACGCGGAGATCGCCGGTCAGCTGCACATGTCGGTGGCGACGGTGAAGGCGCACGTCTCCCGGGCCCTCACCAAGCTCGACCTGAACAACCGGGTGCAGGTGGCACTTCTGGTGCACGACGCCGGCCTGGCTTGACCCCGCACGCCGTGCTCGAAGCCCGGACATCGAGCTTGGAGCCCGGGCATCGGGCTTCAGCGGCCGGGCATCGGGACGGAGCGGGCCGGATCAGGACAGGGTCTGGGTGAACTCGCTGCGGTCGTCGGTGAGAACGACCCGGCCGCGAGCCCCGTTGACGATCGGCAGATAGGGCGCGACATGCCCGCACTCGACGTCGGCGATGATCGGAACCCCCAGGCCGCCGAGCGCGTCGAGGACGGCCTCGTGCTGGGTCAGGCTGTCGAGCGCCGGCGCGCTGGTGCGGCCGACCAGCACAGCGTTGGCGCCGGCGAAGAAACCGTTCAGCCGCATGCCATGGAGGTTCCGGCAGATCGTCGCCGCGTCGTCGCCGGACGCCTCGACATAGACGAGCAGGCCGTCGGGTGCCTCCCGCCGGGCGAAGGCCTCGACGTCGGCGTAACGCGTGCCGGCGAGGTTGCACAGGGTTTCGATGCAGCCGCCGATGAGCCGGCCCTCGACGGCCACGTCACCGGTACCGTCCAGGCGCGTCCAGCGCCCGGCGCTGTCCAGGGTGAACTCGTCGACCTCCGGGTGCTCGCGGTAGTCGACCCAGCCCGTGGCCCGGTACCGGCCGGGCGAGACCTGCGTGAAGGACTCGCCCTGGTTCAGCGACACGATGTCCAGCCACGACAGCAGGCCCTCGGGCGCCCGGAACGGGGTGTCCATCAGGTTGTTGCCGTGGATCGTCGCCATGTTGGTGAGCAGCGTCAACGGCGTGATGATCGTCGAGATGTCGGAGTATCCGACGACCCAGGTGGGCTCGGCGTCGCTCAGGGCTTCCCAGTCGAGCAACGGCACGAGATCGATCGCGGTCTCCCCGCCCCAGGGCGGGACCACCGCCTTGACGGCCGGATCGGTGAGCATCCGCATCAGTTCGTCCGCGCGTGCGGCGGCCGAAGCGCTCACGTGCCCGGTGCCGTCCATGCAGTCGCCGACGACGATCTCGTACCCGCGCTTGCGCACACTGTCGAGCGCGACCTGGAGACGAGGCCGCATGCTCTCGTCGATCCCGCTGGACGGGGAGGTGACACCGACGCGGTCACCGGGGCGCAAGGGGGCCGGATAGCGGATGGTCATTCGTGTGATCATGGCACAACGGTCGATACGGGGCGCCGAGCGGTCACTCCGGCGCGGACTCGCGAGTAGTCACTCGAAGAGGGAGTGCTTGCGGCCGCCCTCGGCCCGCGCCCGGGCCCGGCGGCGGAGCTGGATCACCACGGCGTCGATGGCCGCGACCACGGCCCAGGTGGCGAGCAGCCAGCCCGGAACGGTCCAGCCGGCGCGGAACAGCAACACCGCCAGACCGGCGCAGACCAGCATGCCGAACAGGGCGAGGACCAGCCGCAGGTTCAGCGGGCTGTAGGGCTCCTCGATCGTGCCCCGGCGGCCGTGAGGTTGCGGTCCGAGTGGCATCACGGCAATCTACCCGGCCCCGCGAGCCGGGAAACGTGAGGGCGACCACGGAAAGGGTGAACGGCGGGAACGATCAGGTGGTTCCGGGCGGCCGGGGCGGCGCAACTCGCCAAGATCGACAACTCTCTATATCGCTAGGTCGTCGTGCAGGCCATGATGGAGGGCGGTCATCGATTCATCGTCGATTCGACACGGGAGGCGCCATGTCGCAGCCGGAGCGCAAGCTCGGCACGTGGCCGATCTTCGTCATCGCGGTCTCCGCCATGACTCCGCTCACCGTCGTTGCCGGGGCTCTGCCGCTGGGCTACGGGCAGGTGCAGGAAAAGGGCATTCCGGTGGCGTACATGCTGGTCGCCGCCGTTCTGGGCGTTTTCGCGGTGGGGCTGGCCGCGATGGCCCGGCACGTGCCCAACAGCGGCGCCTTCTACGCGTACGCCTCGATCGGCATCTCGCGCCCGGTCGGTGTCGGAACCGCGTTCGTGGCGCTGCTGGCGTACAACGCGATGCAGATCGGTCTCTACGGCGCCTTCGGCGTCGCCGCGCACAGCGCGCTCGCGATCTTCGGGATCGAGATCTCCTGGATCATCTGCGCGCTGGCCGGCTGGGCCGTGATCGGGCTGCTCGGACGGCTCGACATCGACCTCAACGCGCGCATCCTCACCGTGCTCGTCTGCGCCGAACTGGTCATCGTCCTGATTTTCGACGCCGTCATGGTCGGTAACCCCTACGGCGGATCGGTCTCGTTCGACACACTCAATCCCGGCCTGCTGGCCACCGCGGGCGGGGTTTCTCTGCTGGTCGCCGCGATCGCCGGGATGGTCGGCTTCGAGGCCCCGCTGGTGTACGCGGCCGAGGCCCGCGACCCTCGCCGCACGATCGCCCGTGCCATCGGTTTCACTCTGCTGGTCGCGGCCGTCCTCTACGGGGGCACCGCGTGGGCCATGTCGGTCGTCGCCGGCCCCGACAACATCGTGGCCGTCGCCGGGGACCACCTCGACGACCTGTTCTTCTTCCTCCCCGAGCCCTACCTGGCCGATGTCGTTCTCGACCTCGGCCGGATCTTCTTCGCCACCAGCCTCTTCGCCGCGATGCTCGCCTTCCATCACACCGTCGCCCGGTACGCGCTGACCGTCGCCCGCGAAGGGGTGCTGCCCCCGGCGCTGGCGCGCACCCGGGCCGGCGTGCCGGTGGCAGCTTCGACCGCGCAGTCCGCGCTCGCCCTGGTCGTGTTGCTGATCTTCGCCGCGGCGGTGTGGAACCCGACGACCGACCTCTTCTTCTTCGGTACGGTCTCCGGCGGGCTGGGCGTGCTCGTCCTGATGACGATCGCGGCCGTCGCGGTGGTCAGGTTCTTCCGTCACGGTCCCCACGGGGAGACCCTCTGGCGGCGGTCGATCGCGCCGTGGATCGCCACGGTCTTCCTGTCGCTCGTGCTACTGGTCACCATCGCCTTCTTCGGCGAACTGCTGGACACCGACAACGTGGCGAAGATCTGGTCGCCGATCCTGCTGTTCCTGCTGGTCCTGGTCACCGGGATCGTCTGGGGGCGCCGGCTGCGGCGCGACCGCCCCGAGGTGTACGCGGTGATCGGCACCGGTCGTCCGCCTCTGGCGCCGGGCGAAAGCGCTCCGGTCATCGACGACGAGAATTCGGCCACGGCGCCGGCGACAGTGGCGTCACCGGCGACGGCGGTGTCCGTGCCGGAGACCGCGGAGAAGTCAGCGACCGTGGAGAAGTCAGCGACCGCGGAGAAGTCAGCGACCGTGGAGAGGCCGGCGGCCGTGGAGAGGACCGCGCGAGCCGGCGAGGCCGAATCTAGCGGCGAGCCCCGGCCCGTCGATGCCGCTGCACCGGACGGCAACGCCCGCACCAGCAACGATGCCGAAGCCGCCGACCCGGCCCCGGCCGCCGAGCAGGGCAGCGAGCCGGCGACATCCGGTCCGGGTGTGATCGAGACGCCGCAAGCCGGTGACGAGAAGACGCCGGAAACCGGTGGAGAGAAGAAGGCCGACACCCCAGCCGCCGGCGTCGGACCGACTCGCCGGCCACCGTCCCCACGCAAACGAACCTCCACCAGGCAGGGCAGCAGACGGCCGGGGACTCCGGCCGGCGGCGGGCAGAACACCGTTGCGGGCGAGGCCTCGGGTGCGACGGTGGAGAACGGCGCTTCCGGCGCCGCGCCGCGCGTGCCGCACGCGCGGCAGGCCGCTGACGATGACCCGGCCGCGGGCGGTCCGGCGACTCCGGCGGGGCCGCGCCCACCGGGCAACCGGCGGCCGGCGCCTCGTCCGCGCGGTCCGCAGCCCTCGGATGCCACGCCGGCCACCGAAGCCGAGGCGCCGGACGACCAGCGTTGACCCGAGGCGCCGGCCGGCGAAGAACGCCCGGAGTATCGGAAGACTGAGAAAGCCCGGAGCGCCGGACGGCCGGGGAAACGCGGACGCGGGACGGCTGGGGAGCGGCTGCGGGGCAGCCGGGAAACGTGGCTGCGGGACGGCCAGGAGAGCGCGGCTGCGGGGCGGCCAGGAAAGCGCGGCTGCGGGACGGCTGGGGAACACGGGGCGCCGAGCCCACGAAGGTCCGCGGCGCGAACGGACGAGCATGGGTGGCTCTGGTCGGCGCGTGTCCTCGTACCGGAAAGGGTGGAGAAGGAGGGTGTGGGGGACCGCCGGAAGCGGCCCCCCACCCGGTCAGTGCTGGACGTGCTGTTGGTCGGTGGGGTTGGCGCGGAGGCTACCCGCGTGGGCCTTGAGCGACGGATCGCGCTTCGACTTGATCAGGCTGGCGACCGTGGTGATGACCAGGATGCCGATGATCACGCCGAGGGAGACGGGCGTGCTGACCTCGGGCACCGACTCGTTGATGTCCTTGTGGGCCCAGTGCAGGACCAGCTTGACACCGATGAAGGCCAGGATGATCGACAGGCCCGTGGACAGGTAGACCAGGCGGTCGAGCAGGCCCTTGACCAGGAAGAACAGGGCGCGCAGGCCGAGCAGGGCGAAGGCGTTGGCGACAAAGACGATGTAGGCCGATTCGGTCACGCCGAACACCGCGGGGATGGAGTCGAGGGCGAACAGCAGGTCGGTGCCGCCGATCGCGAGCAGCACGAGGAACAGTGGGGTGAACATGCGCTTGCCGTCGACCCGGGTGACCATTTTGCCGTCGACGTAGTCGTCGGTGACCGGCAGGAAGCGGCGGGCGGCCTTGACCAGAGCGTTCTCCCCGACGTCCGGGTCCTCGTCACGGTGCCGGAAGAGTTGAACGGCGGTGAAGAGCAGGATCAGGCCGAAGATCAGGAACATGAACGAGAACGCGCTGAGCAGGGCGGCGCCGACCGCGATGAAGATGACCCGCAGCACCAGCGCGATGATGATGCCGAAGGTGAGCACCTCCTGCTGATACTTTTCGGGCACGGCGAACGTCGCCATGATGATCACGAAGACGAAGAGGTTGTCGACGGACAGGCTTTTCTCGACGATGTAGCCGGCGAAGTACTCGGTACCGAATCCCCAGCCGTAGATGCTCGCGAAGACGACGCCGAACACGATGGCGACCGCGATGTAGAAGATTGACCAGCCGGCGGCTTCCCGGAAGCCGACGACGTGTGGACGGAGCACCCCGAGAGTCAAATCGAGGGCGAGCAGGGCGACGATGACTCCGATGGTCACGATCCACCCGAGCGCGGAGACCTCAAGCATGCTTCACAGGATCTCCAAAGATCCTGCAAGCAGGCTGAGAAACAACTCCATCAGACCTGGAAAGAGCGCTTCGCCAGGCCCATCCAGAAGCCGTCGATCGGCTGTGCCGGAGCCTGGCCGGGGTCCTCGGAGGCGCCCAGGGTGAGGAACATCGGGGCGAAGTGCTCGATGGTCGGGTGGGCGTACGGCATGCCGGGCGCGCGCTGGCGGAAGTCGGCCAGCTCGTCGACGGCGCCGCGGGCCAGGGTCTCGGCCGTCCACGCGTCGAACTCGCGTGACCAGCCCGGCGCCTCCGCCTCGGGGCGCCAGTCGCGCAGGAACGGCAGGCCGTGGGTGGTGAATCCGGACCCGATGACGAGCACGCCGTCGTCGCGCAGCGGGGCGAGCCGGCGGCCCAGGTCGAGCAACGCGTCGGGTTCGAGGGTGGGCAGCGACATCTGCAGGACGGGGATGTCGGCGTCCGGGTACATCACGGTCAGCGGCACATAGGCCCCGTGATCGAGGCCCCGAGTGGTGCGGGCCACGGTCTGGTGGTCCGGCATCAGCGCCTCCACCTGTGCGGCGAGCGCCGGTGCGCCGGGTGCGCGGTACCGCACCTGGTAGTAGCGCTGCGCGAAGCCGCCGAAGTCGTAGGTCAGCGGGACGGTCTCGGTGGCGCCGAGCATCAGCGGGGCGGACTCCCAGTGCGCTGAGGCGACGAGGATCGCTTTCGGTCGCGGCAGGCCGGCGGCGAGCTCCTGCAACTGGGCCACCCAGGTGGGGTCGTCGACCAGGGGCGGAGCGCCGTGACTGAGGAAGAGGGCGGGCATCCGCATGGTGACCTCCGTTGAAGCTTCAAGTAATTACGGCTCACGGTACGCGGGTTTACTTGCGAGTGCAACTAAACCCGGTATTGACGCCGACGATGTCCCGTAATTACATCGAAACCAGACCCGAACCCAGCGTCGCCGGTCGGTTACCGCCAGGTGGCAACGGCGGGCTGGGTGACCAATGGCGGAGGGGTGCGGCCATGACCGAAGCACGGGTCAACCCCCTGGTCCCTCGGGGCAGCTCCGCGGTCCGGCCGTTCGACGTCATCGTCTCCCCGGAGACCGCCGGCTGGGAGTACAGCGGCCTGCGGGTGGTGCAGCTCCCGGTCGGCGGCCGGGTCCGGTTCCGCACCGGCGGTGACGAGGTCCTGGTGCTGCCCCTGATCGGCGGCTGCGACGTGGCCTGCGACGACGAGCGGCTCACCCTGACCGGCCGCCGCTCGGTCTTCTCCCGGGTCACCGACTTCGCCTACCTGCCGCGCGACACCTCGGTCACGCTGCGGGCCCCGAACGGCGGACGGTTCGCCCTGCCGGCGGCGCGCGCCGACCGGATCCTGCCGTTCCGGTACGGCGCCGCCGAGGACGTCCCCATCGAACTGCGCGGCGCCGGGCAGGCCAGCCGCCAGGTCAACAACTTCTGCACCCCGGACTCGTTCGAGACCGACCGGCTGATCGCCCGCGAGGTGCTGACGCCGGGCGGGAACTGGTCGGCGTACCCGCCGCACAAGCACGACGAGCAGTGCGACGGCGAGAGCAGTCTGGAGGAGATCTGCTACTTCGAGGTGGCGCCCTCCCCGGCCGGCGGCCACGGCTGCGGCTACCAGCGGGTGTACGGCCACCCGGACCGCCCCATCGACGTGTGCGCCGAGGTGCGCAGCGGTGACGTCGTGCTGATCCCGTACGGCTGGCACGGGCCGTCGATGGCGGCGCCCGGCTACGACCTCTACTACCTGAACGTGATGGCCGGCCCGGGTGAACGGCGGTGGCAGGCGCGCGACGATCCGGCACACGGGTGGGTGCGTGGCCGCTGGGCGGCCGAGCGGATGGACGCCCGGCTGCCGTTGACCTCGGTCAGAGAGAGAAGACGACTGTGAAGCAGCGGCTCACCGTCGGACAGGCCGTCGTGCGGTTCCTGGCGAACCAGTGGACCGAACGCGACGGCGTCGAACAGCGGGCGGTCGCCGGGTTCCTCGGCGTGATCGGTCACGGCAATGTGGCCGGGATCGGTCAGGCGCTGCTGCAGGCCCAGCGCACCGGCACACCGGACATGCCGTTCCGGCAGGCCCGCAACGAGCAGGCGATGGTGCACACCGCCGTCGGGTACGCCCGGATGCGCAACCGGCTGTCGGCGATGGCCTGCACCTGTTCGGTCGGACCGGGCGCCACCAACATGCTGACCGGCGCGGCCCTGGCGACCACCAGTCGGCTGCCGGTCCTGCTGCTGCCGTCGGATGTCTTCGTGTCCCGCGCCGCCGCGCCGGTGTTCCAGCACCTTGAGGACCCGCGCGCCGGCGACGTCTCCGTCAACGACGCCTTCCGGCCGCTGTCGCGGTTCTTCGACCGGATCTCACGGCCTGAGCAGCTGCCTTCGGCGCTGCTCAGCGCGATGCGGGTGCTGACTGACCCGGCGGAGGCCGGCGCGGTCACCCTCTGCCTGCCTCAAGATCTTCAGACGGAGGCGTACGACTACCCGGACGAGTTGTTCGTCCGGCGGGTCTGGCACGTGCCCCGCCAGAGCCCCGATCCGCTCGCGATGGAACGGGCCGCCGCCGTGATCCGCGGTGCCCAGCGCCCGTTGATCGTCGCCGGTGGCGGGGTGATCTACTCGGAGGCGTCGGCCGCCCTGGACCGGTTCGCCCGCGAGACCGGCATCCCGGTCGCCGACACCCAGGCCGGCAAGGGCGCTCTGAACTGGGATCACCCGAACGCGGTCGGTGGCCTCGGCGCGACCGGCAGCCCGGTCGCCAACCGGCTGGCCCGCAACGCCGACGTGGTGATCGGGGTCGGCACCCGCTGGACCGACGTCACCACCGGGTCGATGACCGCGTTCCAGCGCCCGGACGTGCGTTTCGTCAACCTGAACGTGGCCGGTCTCGACGCCGGCAAGCTGGCCGCGCTGCCGCTGACCGGTGATGCCCGCGCGGGGCTGAACGCGCTGCTGCCGGCCCTGCACGGGCGCCGGTTCGCCGGAGATTTCCGCGACGATGTGGCGGCGTGGCAGGCGGCTGTCGCTCACGCGTACCGGGGCAGAGGCGGTAACCGGGACCTGCCCACCCAGGCCGAGGTGATCGGGGTGGTGAACGAAGCGTGCGGAGCACGCGACGTGGTGGTGCAGTCGGCCGGAAGCCTGCCCGGCGACCTGCAGCGGTTGTGGCGCGCCCGCGATCCGAAGCAGTACCACGTCGAGCACGGCTACTCGTGCATGGGTTTCGAGATCGCCGGAGCCCTGGGCGTCAAACTCGCCGAGCCCGGCCGTGAGGTGTTCGCGCTGGTCGGCGACGGCTCCTACCTCATGATGGCGCAGGAGATCGTCACCGCGGTCGCCGACGGCGTGAAACTGATCGTGATCATCCTGGAGAACCACGGCCCCGCCTCGATCGGCGCTCTCTCCGAGCAGGTCGGCTCCCAGCGGTTCGGCACCGCGTACCGGTACCGGAATCCGCGCAGCGGCGACTACGACGGCGCACGCCTGCCGGTCGACCTGGCCGGCAACGCGGAGAGCCTCGGCGCCGCGGTGGTCCGCTGCCGGAGCATCGCCGACCTGGTCGAAGGCATCAAGCACGCGCGCGACGCGGACCGGATCACCGTGCTGCACATCGAGACCGACCCGGAGCCGTCGGCGCCCGCGTCGGAGTCCTGGTGGGAGATGCCGGTCGCCGAGGTCGCCACCCTGCACAGCGCCCGCGACGCACGCGCCGACCATCTCGCCGGCAAACGCGACCAGCGCCACCACCTGCGACCGGGAGGGCTCTGACCATGGCCACCATCGAGCACTGGATCGACGGCGCCGGCACCCGCGGCGTCTCCACCCGCCGCGCGCCGGTCTTCCAGCCGGCCACCGGACGCCGGCAGCACGACGTCCTGCTGGCGTCGCCGCAGGACGTCGACGCCGCGGTGCGAGCCGCCGCCGCGGCGTTCGCCCGATGGAGCCAGGCCTCGCTCAGCCAGCGCGCCACAGTCCTGTTCGCCTTCCGCGAGCTGGTCAACGCCTCCGCTCAGCAGCTCGCGGAGATCGTCTCGGACGAGCACGGCAAGGTGCTCTCCGACGCCGCCGGCGAGGTGCAGCGCGGGCTCGAGGTGATCGAGTTCGCGTGCGGGATCCCGCAGCTGCTCAAAGGCTCCTACTCGGACCAGGCGTCGGCCGGCGTCGACGTGTTCGGCTTCCGCGAGCCGCTCGGTGTGGTCGCCGGGATCACCCCGTTCAACTTCCCGGCCATGGTGCCGATGTGGATGCACCCGATCGCCATCGCCTGCGGCAACACGTTCGTGCTCAAGCCCAGCGAACGGGACCCGTCGTCGGCCGGGTTCGTCGCCCGGCTCTGGCAGGAGGCGGGCCTGCCCGACGGCGTCTTCAACGTCGTGCACGGCGACAAGGTCGCGGTCGACGCGATTCTCGATCACCCGGGCGTCGCCGCGGTGTCGTTCGTCGGTTCGACGCCGATCGCTCGCTACATCCACCAGCGGGCCACGGTCATGGGCAAGCGGGTGCAGGCCCTCGGCGGGGCCAAGAACCATGCCGTGGTCCTGCCCGACGCCGACCCCTCGTTCGTCGCCGAACACCTGGCGGCGTCCGCTTTCGGCTCCGCCGGCGAGCGGTGCATGGCGATCTCCGCGGCGGTCGTCGTCGGACCGTCCGACCGGCTCGTCGAGGCCGTCGCCGCCCGCGCCGGGCAGATCCGGGTCGGGCCGGGCCGCGATCCCGCCAGCGAGATGGGGCCGGTGATCACCGCGGCGGCCAAGGAACGGATCGAAAACCTGATCACCGCGGGGGAGCGGCAGGGCGCGACGGTCGCGGCCGACGGCCGGGGGCTCAAGATCCCGGGGTACGAGGACGGCTTCTTCGTGGGACCGACGGTGCTCGACCACGTGCGCCGGGAGATGGACGTCTACACCGAGGAGATCTTCGGGCCGGTGCTCTCGATCGTGCGGGCCTCCGACGTGGATACCGCGATCGAACTGGTGAACGGCAATCCGTACGGCAACGGCGCCGCCGTCTTCACCGACAGCGGTGCGGCGGCCCGCCGGTTCCAGCGCGGCGTGCACGTCGGCATGATCGGCGTCAACGTGCCGATTCCGGTGCCGATGGCCTACTACTCGTTCGGTGGCTGGAAGGACTCGCTGTTCGGGCAGAGCCCGATCTACGGTCCCGACGGCGTCGCCTTCTACACCCGCGCCAAGGTCGTCACCCAGCGATGGCCGGCCGTCTCGTCGGACTCGGCGGCGTCCCTGCACTTCCCGACCGCCCGGTGACCGGCGGGCAGCACCTCGTCGTGCTGCCCGCCGCCGGAGCTCTCTCTACTGGGGCAGCACCAGGACCTGGCCGGGGAAGATCCGGTCCGGGTCGGTGATGACGTCCCGGTTCAGATGGAGGATGTCCCGCCACCGGCTCTCGTCGCCGAGCTGCTCGCGGGCGATCCTCGACAGCGAGTCGCCGGCCTTGACCGTGTAGAGCTTCGGAATCGGCCCGGTCGGCTGGGCCGGCGGCAGGAAGAGCACCTGCCCGGGGAAGATCCGGCTGGGATTCTGGAGGGTGGCCCGGTTCAGGACGAAGATCTCCGGCCAGCGGGCCTCGTTGCCGAGCCGCTCGCGAGCGATCTTGGCGAGGCTGTCACCGCGCCGCACCGTGTACGTGCGCGGCGCCTGACCTCCGGGCAGCACCTTCGCCAGGCGCAGCAGGTCGGCCAGTTCGAACTCGCCGTGCCTCTCGGCCGGAAGGGAAGGCTGCCACCCCGGCTGCTTGAGGATCGAGTCCTCGCTGCGGCGGACCAGCCCGACCAGCACCTCGGCGACGATGGTGCTGCCGACCGGTCCCAGGTGAGCGCCGTCGTGCAGAGCCTCGGCCTCCGCCAGGACGTAGTACCAGAGCGGGGTGCGGGTCAGGAACCCGCTCTCGTCCAGGACGGCACGCTGGGCGTCGGACCCGGCCGCCTGGCGGATCTGGTCCTTGCTGAGCGTCTGCACGCCGAGCAGGTCGGCGACCGCCTGGCCGGTGGGCAGCCGCAGGCGGTAGCCACGCAGCAGGTTGCGCACCGCCAGCCGGCCGGCGTCGGCGGGCGCCAGTGGTGTGCCCTTCTCGTCCTTGAGCCGGAACAGCGCCCCGCCGTCGAGCGCGGCGAGGTTCGTGTCGATCTTGCGGGTCCGCATGACACCGTCACCCGAGCCGACGATGTTCTCCCACTCGATGATCCAGTTCTCGGGCAGGGACTCGGCCGGTCCCAGGCCGATGTCCTCGCCGAGCTGGCCGCTCAGCGCCGTGAACACGAAGAGCAGGTCCAGGCTCCCGGGCGGATCGCTGTCGATCCGGAAGTTCGAGTTGAAGTTGTAGAGGCTGCGCACCATCGAGTGCCCGAACCGGTAGGCGGCGACGGCGAATTCGATCGGCATGAAGAACGGCTCGGCGTACGGGTTGAACCACTTGTTGCCGTTCACGACGATGTCGTCCACGATCGCCGGGTCCGCGACCCGTTTGAGGAAGTCGTGCACCACGATGTGCTGGTAGTGCTGGCGCAGGACGCGCCGCGCCTCACGGAACGGCAGGCCCTGGTCGATCAGCGCGTTGTGCGCCTTCAGGAACGCCACGTGCAACTGCGAGATGATGGTGTTCTCGTCGTTGCGGGGGTCGCCGATCAGGGCCGCCCGGTCCAGCCGGGGGTCGATGTTGCGCCCCTCGCGGGGCAGGTCGTTGTCGTCGCCCTTGCCCCGCGGCCGGGCCAGCGGCGGCCCGTTCGGGTTCGGCGGGTTCAGCAGTCTGAGCTCGTGGACCTTGCCGATCAGCATCCGGTCCTGGTTGTCCGGGTCGCGCGGCGCCGGCGGCCCGTAGAGGCTGTCCAGGTCCAGGGTGGCGGAGCGCTGATTGCGCAGCACCTTGCGGATCTGTTCCAGCGGGAGCGGAGTCATGCCCGCGTCGAGGAGCACCGTCATGTCGCCGGAGCCGAGACCCTGCTCCCTGTTGTCGATCTCCAAGGTGATGTCGTGGTCGATGAACTGGCCGAGATAGGTGTAGGCGGCCGGGATCGGGCTGTCGTCCCCGCGGTTCTCGCTGTCGATCATCGCCTGGCCGAGCCGCTTCAGCTTCGCCGGCGTGTCCGGTAACCGTGGCAGCAGGTTCGCCTCGTCGTCCTGCAATGTTGGGAAGAGCAGATCGAAGGGATGCGTGGGCGCCGGTGGGGCCAGGGCGAACGCCAGCGGGGAGCGTGCGGCGAACTCGGCCAGCTCCTTCTTCGCCTTATCGAGGTCTTCGTCGGAGATGGATCGGCCGTGTCCGAGACGAGGCATGGTGAATTCCTTCGCAACTGTGGTGGCGAGACGGCGGGTCCGCTCCGCGTTGCAGGCTCGATCCGCCGTTGAATCGGTCGGTATCTCTAAGCGGCCACCCTAGGCAGCGGCCGTCCACAGTGAAGACAAGTTGGTGACACCGGCCGACGCTGTTGTTGGCAAATGGTGCCAAGGGCGGGTGACGAAGACGATCCCTCAAGAGAGGGGCCTCTCGTACGGATCCGAGCTCCTGATCCGTCACCCCCCGGTGACCGCGACCGCGGCCGACGGACGATGGTGGACAATCGGCCGGTGTTAATCAGAACAGCGCGGCCGAGCGATCTGGCCCGGCTTCAGGAGATCGAGCGTGTGGCCGGCCGAGCGTTCCGGGACATCGGGATGCCGGAGGTGGCCGACGACGAGCCGCTGTCGATCGAGGTCCTCGCCGGCTATGCCGAGGCGGGCCGGGCCTGGGTCGCGGTGGCCGGGGACGTGGTGGCCGCCTATCTGATCGTGGACCTAGTCGATGGGAACGTCCACATCGAGCAGGTCTCCGTCGATCCACGGTATGGGCATCGGGGGATCGGGCGGTCACTCATCGAGCATGCGGCCGCCTTCGCGATGGAGATCGGGGCGGCGGCGCTGACCCTCACCACCTTCGCCGAGGTCCCGTGGAACGCGCCGTACTACCGGCGGTGCGGTTTCGTCGTTCTCGACGAGAACGCGATCACGCCGGAGCTGCGGGCTCTGCGGGAGCACGAGGGCGCCGCCGGCCTGGACCGGTGGCCGCGCGTGTGCATGCGGCGGCCCTTAACGAGTGAAATTGCCTGATTCGCCGCTTATTAGCGGTTGATGGGGTGAGGGCGCCGTCAGGATGAGTCCGATCATCCGGACGCCGACAGGCCGTCCGGACGTCGACAAGGCATCCGGACGGCAACAGGAGAAGGCGATGAGATCACAGGCCTTTCGTGTCCTCAGTGGCATCACCACCGCAGTCGCTCTGATCGCGTTGCCGGCCTCGGCCGGCGCTGAGGGTGCTCTCACGCCGACAGCTCCGGCCACGGCCACGGCGTCCCCGGCCGCGGTGCGTGTTCCGGCGACCCGCGCGCTGCCCGTGGCGGCCACCGTCCTGCCGTTCCGGCTGAGCGTCCCCGGAGCGACCGCCGTCGGCTCCTACCGGCTGGCGACGGCCCAGCCGGCACAGGGCAAGCCCGCGCCGGCGAACCCAGCCCCGGCGAAGTCTGTCCCGGCCAAGGTCGCCCCGGCCAAGTCCGTGCCGGGACCCGCCCCGTCGGCCAAGCCCGTGCCGGGCACGACCAAACCGGGACTCGCCACGTCGGGAGTCGGGCAGCCGGCGCAGGCCCAGCCCGGCAAGTCGCCCGCCGGCATCGGACCGGTCCGGGAGAACCGGACCGCGAAAGGCCGCCTGCTGAAGCCCGCGGCGCAGCTCTCCCTCACCCTCGAAGTCACCGAACGCACCCGCTGCGGGGTTCTGCAACTGACCACCAACGGTCCCGCCGACGGCATCGAGTGGTACACGATCGGCACCCTGTGCAAATCCGGCACGGCGACCTTCCGCGTCGAGGCGACCCGTCTGCCGTGGAGTGCCGGCGCCCTTCCCTCGCTACGGCTGTGCAACGGCCTGCGGCCCGCCCTGGCCGAAGGCGACGACTGCGACACGTTCACCCCGCCGGCCGGGGCCTGACCAGCGGATCCACTGCCGGCCCGGTCCTGCGGGCCGCCCTCCTCAGAGCAGTCTGGTGACACCTTCGGTGGCGATCCGGTCATCGAGGCGGGCCTGGTCCAGGTTCGCGCAGAGCACGATCGAGGCCCCCGCGGTGAGCGGCGCCAACAGCCAGATCAACGGCTCCTCGCAGGCGGTGGTGTCGACCAGGATCCGCTCCCCGGGTTCGATCCCACGCGCCGCGGCGACATCGGCCGCCGCTGCGCCGTACTCGCCGAAGGTGGTGCCGTCGACCGTCGCCGCCGAGCCCACCTTGACCCCGTCCGGCGGCGGAGGTGCGCCCAGATGGGCGCGGGCCGCGGGCGGAAAATCCCGATAGCCCCGTGGTACGTCCGGAGTCGGCCCGCCACCCGGCGCCAAACCCAGGACGAACTGATGCGGAGCCGGCGGTACGTCTTCGAGCCAACTGCCGACCCGCCGCCGCTCCACGAACGTCACATCCAGAGCGGGGCCGGTCTCTGGTGACAGGCCCGCGGCGCCCCAGCCCCGGAACGACACCGCTATCCCCGCCGCCCAGGCTCCGAGCAGCACCGCCGCCGTCTGCCAGTGTGGCGGCAGCAGCACGCCCGCGCGGCTCCCGTGCCGCAGCCCACACTCGCGGGTGAGCAGGTCGGCGGTCGCCGCCACCCAGTGACCGAACTCCGCGGCGGTGAGACCCGTCCGCTCCCCGGTGGCGTCGTCGTAGAAGGTGATCAATTGATCGCTCATCGCGCTCCCTACCCTAGCGACGCTCGCACCGCCGGAAAATCACTCTTCCGGTGTGTTGCCACTGCCCACTCCTCCTCCGGCAGGCGCCGTCCCGCGGTGTGCCCGATTCGGGCGGTGCGGCGCGGGCTCGGGGCATGCGGGCGTTCGTCGGGATGCACACGCTCGGTGGCATGCGGGCGTTCGTCGGCATCCGGGCGTTCGTCGGCATGCGCACGCTCGTCGGCATGCGGGCGGGAGGGGGCCGGTGGTGTCGCGGTCTGATGCCTCGGAAGGGTTCCGGTGTGGGGACCGTCGCCGAGCCGTCAGGCCGCCCGGATGTGGCTGAGTTCGCGAGCCTCCGCCGCGTACCTCGCCAGGAGGTGAACCGTGCGCGGCCCGGCTTCGCCGTCAGCCGCCAGGCCGGCGCGAGTCTGGAAGTAGCGGACCGTCTCGGTCAGTTCCGCGCCGTCGGGCCCGACCCTGACCCCGAGATCCGCGAACAGCTCCCGCAACGCCTCCGGGGCCGCCGGCGGAACCGGCTCCGACCAGCCGATCAATCCACCGACAGCGTTGCCGACCAGGTTGAGCATCCCTCGTGCGGACATCGTGACCTCCCGATCTGTTGTGGTGAACCCAGCATCTCGGCGGGAACTGTGCCGAACATCTGCCCACCGTCTCCAATCCCTGTGCGCCACTGCGACTTTCGGCCGACCCGCCGGGACGCGCTCACCGGCGGCCGGTCACGGCGCGCCGGCAGCGGCTCGGGCGGACCGCGGCCGGCGGACCGTTGGCCCAGCCCGGGCGGCTCGCTCGGGGCCGTCGCTCGGGCCATCGCCGGCGGGCTCACGCCCGTGCCGCCCGATCCGCCTGTGCTGCCCGACCGTCGGCGACGGGTCATTCGACGACCGGTCCCTCGACGATCAGTCCCTTGATGCCGGGTTCGCGCCGCCCATGAGCGTCGGCTGATCGCAGTGGTCTACCGCGCTGATAACGCACGGAGGCACCCCGAGGACACCCCATCCGCCATCAATCCTTCCTCCAGCCCTGACGTATCTCCGCGATCCGGGTGGTCAGCGGGGGTGTGCGATCGGTCCGAGGATCGCGCGGGCAGTCAGCGAATTGCGCGGGGAGTACCGCTGAGGCGGCCCCATGATCGACGGTCGCACCCGGGCGGCTGGAGGAGCGTGCCGGGTGAATGACAGGAGGGCGTGCGGCGGGCCGCCACCCGGTCCAGCCGGGGCTACGCCGGTCGGCGGGCGCGCAGACTTGTGCCGGTCGGCGGCGCGCGGAGCTTGTCGATCCGTGACGCCGCCCGGCCGGCTCGGTGCCGCGTCCGCGTGCGGCCCGAACCTGTCCTATCGCGCGTGGATCTCACCCACCAGCGGTGTCACGTCGGTGATGCCGGTGGTCCACTCGTCGACGTAGAGCACCGCCGCCTCGCCCGACCTGCAGCGATCGGTAGGGCAACTCCTGCAGGCGCAGATCGCGTTCCGGATCTCACTGGACCCGGGGTGGGCGCGGCCCACGGCGCCTTCAACCCGAGGCGGCCGATACCCTCCGCCATCAGCATTTCTGAGGTTCTGCTCCGCTGTGGGCTGTCACCCTGAAATCTCATTCCGCGGTGCGCCGCCAAGGTGGCGCTTGTCCTGTTGAGCGCTGTCACGCAGGAGGTTGTTCTGCGGGGTGCTGAGGCTTGTTCCGCAGAGGGCTGGCGTCCTGGGGCTTGCTCCGCGGGGGCGATCACCCTCGGCTCTTCTCGTTGGTGGCACGAGGCCTCGTTCGTGACACAAGGCCGGGCCGCGGGCCTGCCGGGACGGTCCGCGGCGTGGCCAGGTCGCGTCACCTTTGGCAGATGGTGGACCGGGCCAGGGCGACCAGTCGGCGGGCGTCGTCGGCCGCAAGACCGTAGCCGGTCAGTTCAATGGCCGCCGCGCCGCGGCCCCGGCCCGCGGCGAGCGAGGCGCACGCCTGGCCGCCCAACTCGGTGATCTCCTCGTTGCGGCGGTCCACCGCCACCTCGGGCAGTTGCCCGTGCACCACCTGCAGGAACCGGGCCGCCATCGCCGCCGCGTCCGGCGGCGCAGTCCGCATGGACAGCGGGTCCGGCCTCGACGGTGGGCCGACATCGCCGTCCGATGCCGCACCGGCCGTCCCGGCCGTGAGCGCGCCGCTGCTGTCGCCGACCGGCGCGGATGCCGCATCGGCCAGCGCCGTAGCGGTGATGCCATCAGCCGCCGCCGCGGACGCCGGGGGATCTCTCCACTCCGGCGCAGGCGGCCGGCTCGCACAACCCGCCGCGACCAGCAGCGCCGCCACCGCCAGTCCGGCCTTGCCCACCGAACCACGCGCGGAGCGTCGGTCCGCGTTGTTCATGAGGTCTCCCCGAACCTGTCGGGCAGCGGTGTCCAGCACCACGCGGGCGGCTTGTGCCGGGTTGTTCGCCGTGTCGTGCGCACGTTCTCGGTCCACGCTGCTCATCGAACCTCCCGGGAGTCGGCGGGCGGCCGTGTCCATTGCCCCGCGCCTGTGCCGTCGCTTGGCCTTGTTCATCGATTCGTGCACGTGTCGGCCGACGCTGGTCACTGCGCATCTGCGGATCGTTCGGCGACTTCGTCTGTCGCGCCCTGCAGAGGCCGGCCAACCGACGTGATCACCGTGTTTCCCACAGCTTGGCGGGTCGCCCCGCCCGCAGCGCCACCGTCGGCTCGCTGATCGTCGGGCCGAACGGCCGCCGTTCCACGGTGGGTCGCGGTCGGCCGATTTCCGCGTCGAACCTGGCAACAGTCCGCGACGCCGGACAGGTGATCGTCCGGGTTACCCCATGCGGCACTGTCGGGGAAAACGGGCGGTCGGTCGCGCCGGGAGGCGGGTCGGTCTCTGCCGGGCGGGCGGTGGTGTGTCGGGCTGTGTCGAGCGCACGGTCGGTGGCTGTGCGGTGGGCGGTTGTCAGTGGGGCTGCAGCGGGCGCAGGGGCGATCGCCGTGGGGCGGGCGGTGGTGTGTGCGGCGGCTACGAGAATGTTGTCGGTCACCGTTGGGGCGGTTACGGGAATGGTGTCGGTCACCGTCGGGGCCGCCGTGCGTTCGGGCGTCGTCCTGAGGGTCAGGGGTGTAACGCCGGCGGGGTGCGCGCGGGGGAAGTGCGGAGCGGGGAGTGGTGTTGCGGGGGTGTCCAGGGACAGGCGGGGGAGGAGCACCCGGCCGACCCTAGACGCCGCCGGCGGGTGCGTCTGTTGCCGCGCCGATGCCACCCGGACGGGTGACCGGCGCGCACAGCGAAGTCACAGACGGCTCACCGCTGCGAAACATGAAACGCGCGCAACCTCGATGACATGACCGACCTGATGACACGCCCCGCCACGAACGACCAGAACTACGGGCAGGGTTATGAGCCCGCCCACGGGTGGAGCCGCGAGCAGGAGCCGGGTGCGGGCTTCGGCACGCCGCCGACGCAGATTCCGCCGGTCATGTTCGAGGCTCCGCATGACCCCCGATGGAAGCGGCGGCTCGCCGGTGGGGCGGCTGTCCTGGTGCTGATCGCCGGCGGGGGGAGCACCGGGGCGTTCCTGACCGAGAACTACCTGAACTCGCGGCCCGCGCAGGCGGCAGCCACCGAGACGATCACTGAGGTGCCCGACCTGGCGCCGATCGTGGCGAAGGTGCAGCCCGGCGTCGTGACCGTGCTGGTCGACAGTGCCCAGTCGTCATCACTCGGATCCGGAGTGGTGCTCGGCGCGAACGGGCTGATCCTGACGAACAACCATGTCATCGCTGCGGACGGCACGGTCAGCGTGCGGCTGTCCAGCGGACAGACTGTGCCCGCACAGGTGGTCGCCACGGACCCCGGCCATGATCTTGCGCTCGTGCAGACCAGCGGGCTGTCCGGGCTCACGCCGGTCACGTTCGCCACCGACGACAGCGTGGCGGTCGGCGACACGGTGCTGGCCTTCGGCGCGCCACTCGGTCTGGAGGGAACCGTCACCTCGGGCATCGTCTCCGCGCTGGACCGCAGCATGGACACCGGCAGCGAGCGGCTCACCGGCTTGCTCCAGACCGACGCCGCGATCAACCAGGGCAACTCCGGCGGCGCGCTCGTCGACACGTCCGGGCGGCTGGTCGGCATCAATGTCGCGATCGCCACGACCGGCGACAGCAGCGGCAGCGTCGGCCTGGGCTTCGCCATCCCGGCCGGCACGGTTAGCAGCGTCGTCAGCCAACTCCAGGCCCGACTCTGACCACACAGCCGCCCCGCCGCGCCGTGCCCGCACAGCCACCCCCAGCGCGCCGCGCCGCATCGCCGCCGCATCGCATCGCCGCACCGCCCACCTGCGTCGCACTCCCGCATCGGGCACATCGCGCCGCGCCACGCCGCCGCATCGTGCCAGGCCGCGCACGGGCACCGCACCGCACCGCATCGCGCCGCCGCACCGCATCGCGCCGCGGCACCGCATCGCGCCGCCGCATCGCGTAGCGGCACCGCATCGTCGCACCGCCCGCCTGTGTCGAACTCCCGCATCGGCGCGCCGCGCCGCGGCCGCATCGCGCCGGGCCGAGCCGCCCGCGCAACGCCCCAATCGCCGCACCGCATTCGTCGCACCGCATCGCGCAGTGGCACCGCCCGTGCCGTCGCACTGAAGCTTCCCGCCACCGCCGTGGGCACCGCCTGCCTTACGGCGGCGCACCGCCTCGCACCGCTGCGGTGCGGTGCGGTGCGGTGCGTGGCACCGCCGCGTAGCGTTCCACGGTTGCCGCATCGCAGGTCGGCGTGGCCGGAGCCGGGGCCGGGCTATGCGGCGGCGACGGGGGCTATGCGGCGGGGCCGGGCTATGCGACCGGGGCTCGTGGCCTGGCCTGTGGCCGTGGCTCGTCAGGGGCGCGCTCGGGACCGAGACCCCTGACTGCGCGAGGCCGAGACCCCGGACCGAAGGGGGGCGGAGTGTGCTGGGCGAGCGGTCAGAAATCGCGCCACTCGTCGAACCAGTCGGCGGCCAAGTCGGATGGGACTCGGGCACGGGCGGCGAGCTCCGCGAAGGCGTCGCCCGCCTCCTCACGGCGGATGGTGTCGATGAACTCATACTTCTCGTCGATGGCGTGCAACTTGTCGATCAGCTCCCGCAGGATCGCCTCGGCACCGGAGACGACAGCGTCGGCAGCGGCAGCGGCGTCAGCGGCCGAGGCAGGAGCGACGGCGGCGGGAGCAGCGGCGGCGAGTTTGTCGATGGCGCGCAGCGCGGTGGCGTAAGCCTTGCAGGCGGCCGCACCGGCGCGGGTGTCGTCGTCGGCCCAGTCGCGGAACGGGTTGTCCAGATTGGCGGCCAGCCAACTGTCCGTCTTGGCGCCGCGCAGAGACAGCTCCACATCGGTACGCCGCAACCGCGCCCGCAACTCACGAGCCACCGAGCCGCGCAGACCGTAGATCGAGAGGTGCCGCAGCGCCGGCAGGCTGGACGTGATGTCGGCGTCAACCCCATAGGCCTCGAACATCTCGACGAGCTGCAGCGACGGCACGTGGAGCAGCAGCGAAGGGTCGTCGAGCCGCCCGGGTGGCGCTGTCCATCGCAGTTCCAGCGTGTGCGCCGCCGCGAACCCGGCCAGCGTGGCCGCGGAGAGCACGCCGTCGCCGGTGAGCGACACCGACCGCACCTGGGTCAGGCCGCTGGGCGCCCGTGTCGACGGGGTGACCTGGTAGAGCTCGAGGTCGAGCCAGCGGCCGTCGTCCGCCGCCCGGACCGTGACCCGTTCCCGGGCCGCGCCGAGGGAGAGGCGATGCGCCGCGGACGGCAGCCGGATCTCGCGCAGACTGTCGCCGGCGACGCGCAGGCTCCGCACCTCGGTGGCGCGCAGGTCGACGACCGGGGGCGCGTCGGACCAGTGCAGGTCGGTGACCAGCGGATGCCGGGTGAGGGCCTCGGTGAGGCCCCGGTCGGGCCCGGCCCAGAGGACCTGGGCGCAGCGTGGCAGCAGATCGAGGATCGTCCAGTCGACCGGGCCGGTCGCCGGCACCGGGATCGTGCCGGATGTCAGGTGGAGACTGCTGGTGGACGTCGGCAGGGTGACCGGCCCGGCGCCGAGATCGGCGGTGACCGACTCAGACTCCCGGGCAGCGCGGAAGGCCGCCTTCGTCTCGGCCGGCACACGCTCGTCCCAGTGCCGTTGCCGCGCCATGTCGCCGAACGGTGACGCCCAGCCCGAATAGGCGTTGACGTGGTCGGGAACGCCCGGCGGCACCGGGAGGTTGCCGATCCAGTCGAAGTCGGGCGGCATCGGACTGTTGCTGCGGAAGACCGAGATCTGGGCGAGCCGATCCACCAGGCCGCGATAGGCCAGCGGCACCGGCCCGGCGTCGCGAAGATCATCGAGATCGGGTGGCTCCGGTGAGAACCAGTCCAGCGCGTGCACCGTTACGGCCTCGTCGGTGATGCCGGAGACCTGGCAGGCGCCGAACCCGCCACCCGGCAGTGGCGCGACCGCGACGTCTCCGGCCCGGAGCTCTTTCCTCATGCTCGCCAGGCTAGACGGCCCCCCTGACAAATCACCGTCAGTAACCGCCAGTGATCCGCGGGGAGGCGGACTGAGCAGAATTCAGAGGACCGCGCGGAACTCCGGCCAGTGGCCCCAGAACCGCTCGACCTCCTCGATCACGGTCTGCATCCCGGCGGCGATGTCACGCGGCACCGGAGTGCCGTCGTCCCAGGTGGGAGTGGACGGTAGGTAGTAGAGGCCGCCCCGCACACCGGGTTCCACGCCGAGCGCCAGCACGTGTCCGTCCACCTCGAACTGCGAGGCGAACCGCCGGCTGCGCACGATCGCACCGGAGTGGTGCCGCGCTTCCCGGGGGTGCAGTTCCTGGACCGTCATGATCTCCTCCTAGGAGAACCGAGTTAGCCGAACCGGGTTATCCGAACCGAGCCGATCCCGGCGGTGAGTCTGGTAACAGTGAGTACGCGTCGGTCCGGCGAGGCGTTCAGCTTCCGGCTACCCATTTTTTCGTCGTACGGCCACAGTGCACTCCACCGCACCAAGGCCGTCGCGCCGCCTCCGGGGCGACGGATCCCACGGTCCGGACCGCTGCGCCGGTTCCGGGCGGGGAGGGTGGTCACCGGTGAGGGCCCGCCTCAGCCCGAAAGAGGCGCCGGGGCCGTGAGGCGCCGCGATGGTCGCCGGCGACAGGCGCGGAGCGGCCGGGTCTGCGGTGGGGGGCGGCCTTCCCCGTACGGCTAGAAAGATAGATGGGTGTTGGCTCTCCGGGCCGCCGCGGCGAACTCGGGCAGCTCGACCACCTCGATCCCGGCGGCGATGAGCAGGGCGACGCCCTCGCAGGTGACGAAGAGGTCGGGTTCGCGCCAGGCGATGACCACCCGGGGAATGCCGGCGGCGATGATCAGCCCGGTGCAGGTGGCGTGTGGGCGGCTGGCGCGTTTGGAGCAGGGTTCGAGGGTGCTGTACATGGTCGCGCTCCGCAGGTCCGCGTCGCTGCCGACACGCAGCAGGGCCGACTCCTCGGCGTGGACCTGCGGGTCGGAGTCGCGGGACCACCCGGTCGCCAGCTCGGTGCCGGCGTTGTCGACGATGACCGCGCCCACCGAGAACGCGGACGGGGACGCCGGGCAGCGGGTCGCCAACTCGATCGCGCGGCTCATCCACCGATGGTCGTCCATGTTGCTCCCCGTCGTGCGGCCGCGGGCCGTCCCCCGGTCCGTCCAGCACCCTATCGCCGGGCCGGACGGCCGCCGGCCCGTGGACCTCATGTTGGGTGAGTTCAACCGGTCGTCGCAACACTCGGGGTATGGGGGTGTTGATGGGCCGGCCGGCAGGGTGGATGAAGACGTTGACGGGCAGAGCGGCGATGAAGTCGCCGGGGGCACCGGCACTGCGGCGC
>NZ_JASCTH010000047.1 GCF_030009775.1 Actinoplanes sandaracinus
CATCGACAGCACCAAGACCGGCCTCGCCGCTTTCCAGAAGCTGGCCGCCAACCCGATCTTCAAGGTGAAGATCGGCTGACCCACCCCGAACACAAGCGCCGCCCGGTCCCCCACCGGGCGGCGCTTTTCTTTTCCCGAAATTCCTTCTCCTCGGTACGCCTTGCGGTTCGCGGCTTCGCCTTGCGGTTGGCGCCGCTGCCCTGGGTTCGGCTTCGCCTCGCGGTTCGCGGCTTCGCTCTAGGGTTCTCGGCTTCACCCTCGGGTTCCGGTACAGCTTTTGCGCGCCGGGCAGTCCGCCTTGCGGACCGGTCCCATTTCGCCGAACGAGGCCAACCCCGTCGTGAAATGTGCGGCGACCAAGCGGTGCGTCACCAAGCTGAAGCAGTTGCGGGCCGTGGCCACCCGCTACGACAAGAACCGGGCCACCGCAGACATCGCCACCATGATGATCTGGCTACGCGATCTCGTTAAGTCTTCCTGCCTGGCAGACTCACGACCCGTGCGTTTGATCGATGCTGCCGGTTATGGCGTGGACCTTCGCGTCGTCGGATACCAATTCCCGGACGCTGAGGACCTTTCCCTGCGACACAGTTGGCACGTGGTGGAGGGGACGGCAACCAGTCCGGAAGGTTCATGGAGGTTCCGCTACCCTGCGCTGACCTGTGACGACTCCGTGTATGTCGCTCGGTGGCTGCGGAGGACCGCCGGCCAAGGACTGCCACCGGCCGGCACCGATGCTGCGCCCGGAGTCCCGCCTATCCTTTCTTTCACCGAGCCGAACCTGTCTATGACGTTGGTCGAGCACTCGGCCACCCAGGTGGTGTTGGACATCGGCCTCGATGTGGAGTTCTCCCCGCCGTGGGCACACAGGCCTCGGGCTGGCGGGCCCTTCACGATCCGCTGCAGTTTCGGCTATGAGCAGCTGGAGCGTGCCGCAGCTGAGTGGGAACACGAGATTGCCCTATATCCGGCGGAACCGGTGTAACCCTTCTCTAACTCGTGAGCTGCGCGTGGAGTCGTTTCGCCTCCTTGATCAGACGGGAGGAACCGCGGCGGCCGGCGGCTTCGGCCAGGCCGGCGATCTCACCGCGTGCGTGCACCGCGTGACCCACCTCCGTGGAGAGTGCCAGCAGGTCGGGCAACCCTCGTGGCGACGCCGCCAGGAGAACAGGCAGCGCAGCGGCAACGGTCTCCCACACCGCCGCCGATGCGCCGGCCCGATGTGCGTCGGTCTCGCCGGCACCACCGGCTCAATATGACCAGGCCGTGTGGGCCGGCCAACCGGCCCAACTCGCCGCCGACCGCCGCCGCGAACGAGCGGCTACCCGACGCGAACAGTTCGCTTTTCGCTGGGAGCGGTTTGCTCTCCGCCAGGGGCGGTTAGCCATTTCGTGGGGCAGGTTTCGCCGTGAGTGACGCCCGTTGTGCCCACAGCGGCCGGCGGTTCGCCGTTGGGTGCGGGTGGATCGTTGTTTGTGGCCGACGGCTTGCTGCCGGCGGTGTGAGGTGGGTCGCCTGAGGCTCGTGGTGCGTCGCAGGCGGTGAGCGCCAAGAAGGCGTCGAACCGCCGCCACCCGGTCCGCTGTGTCCCGGGCGCCGAGGGCGTATGCCAGAGCCATCGCCATCGACTGCCCCACCGGGCCGGTGCAGTCGGCGAGAAGGGGAAGCAGGCGTCCCGCGCCCCGTCCCTCCCCAGCGAGCGAGGCGAGGCCGGGTAGCGCCCAGGCGGCGACGGCCTCCCGGCGGTGGGGGAGCACCATGGCCATAACGCCGGGATCGCTGACGAACTCAGCTCCGATTTGGAACATGAACGGCGGCCGTTCCACGGTGAGTAGCTGCCCCGCTAGCCGCAGCCTCCCGGTGCGCGTGGGCCGTAGGTTCGCCACCACGCGGGACACCGGTCTTGCCGCGTCGGCGACCGGATCGTGCTGCAGACCTCGAAGCCGCTGCTCGACGCGTCTGCTCACCGGGTCGGGCAGGCCACCGGCGGCCAGCCGAGTCCGGGCCGTCACGGACGCCGGTCTCCCAAGCGGTTCGGACGGCGGCCGAGCGGGCCGAGCGGGGACCACCGGTTCGAGCGGACAGCGAGCCGAGGGGATCAGCGGGGGCCAGCGGACAGCGAGCCGAGCGGCCCAGCGGGGGCCAGCGGACAGCGGACCGAGGGCACCAGTGGGCAGTCGGGCCACCTGCAATGCTTCCGGCTGCGGCCCAGCTGGATCCGGCTGGGCCCAGCTCTGGGCTAGGTTGGCGACTCGCGGGCCCGGGCGGCGGGACAACCGCGCCCGGACTCGCGACCGATCACTGGGACAGCGTGGACCGGAGGCGTTTGGCTTCCTGAACCAGCCGGGATGAACCGGGACGGGACGCCACCTCGGCCAGGCCGGGAATCGCGGCGCGGGCGCCGAGGGCGACGGCGACCTGGGTCGCGAGTTCCAGCAGCTCGGGAACGGCCCGCGACCGGGTCGTCAGCAGTGCGGGGAGCGCTGTCGTCAGCAGTTCCCAGACGGCGGCGGACGCGCCGGCGCGGTGGGCGTCGGCGAGGGCGGGCACCACCCGGCCGAGTTTCACCGCGCTGTCCGACGACAGGTCGGCCAGGACCGCGCCGACCGCTCCGGCGAACGGCTCCGAGCCGGCCGCCAGTGTCAGGAAGGCATCGACGGCCGCGGCCCGGTCGGATTCCTGCTTGGCGCCGAGGGTGTAGGCCATCGCGGTCGTCAGCGCCGGGCCGATCGGGCCGGCGCACTCGGCCAGCAGAGGGAGCAGCCGGCCGCCGCCGCGCTGATCCTGGTCGGCCAGGGCCGCCAGTTCACCGAGCGCCCACGCGGCGGCCACCTCCCGATGGTGCGGCAGCACCATGGCCAGGACTCCCTCGATGTTCCGGAAGTGCTGGGGACTGTATTCCGGCGCCTGTTGCGGGTGGAGAGTGAGTAGCTGCCGTTCCAGGCGCAGGCCACCGTCGCGGGACGGGCGCAGTCTCGCCACGACTCGCCGGGGCACGTCGGGGTCCCAGATGTATCCGTTGTGCGCGTGCTTGCGGGGGTGCTGGGTGAAACTCTCGCTGACCGGGTCGGGCAGGCCGCCCGAGGTGAGCCATTGGGCGAACTGTCTCCCGGCGGGGGAGACGAGCAGCGCGGCGCCGGCGGCCACGTCGGCCGCGGCGGGGGTGCGCGGGAGGCGGAGCAGCGCCTGCTCCAGGTCGAAGGACCAGGGCTGCCAGCCCTCGGCCTCGGCCCGGGTCAGCCGGTCGAGCAGGACGGCCGGATCGAGGTTGCCGTTCACCTGGGTCGGGGTGGCGACCAGCATCGGCTGCATCGAGCCGTTGAGGTGCACGGCGATCTCGGCGACCCGCAGGGCCAGGACGCCGTCGGGCAGTGTCGACAGTTTCACGCCGCCGCCGCCCCGGTGACCTTCCTGCCATGCGCTGCGCACCGCGCTGAACAGGCGCCGGTGTGCGCTGTCGTCACGGGGCGGGACGGTCGCCATCCGGATCGCGGTGCCCAGGCAGACCAGGGCCGATCCGCTGTTCCAGGGGTGCTCGACCAGATCGCCCGGATAGCGGTCGAGCAGCGGTGGCAGGGCCGCGGCCAGCGCGTCCCGCTCGCCTGCCGAGTGCAGGGTGACGAGGGCGGCGAGAACTCGCTCCCAGCGGACGCCCGACTGCTCGTGGACGAGGGCGGCGACCTCCTCGGCGAGTTCGGCGGCGCTCGCGATGGACGGCGGCATCGGCGCCGGGCCGGCCGGCGCCGGCAGCTCGGCCACGGCCTCGGGGGGCGCCGCGGTCTCGGCGAGACCGGTGGCGCCGAACAGGGTGGCGGCACGGGCCGGCAGGTCACCGGCCAGGACCACGGTGGCTTCGGCCAGTCGGGAGACGGTGGCCGGCGGCAGGCCGGGCAGGTGCTTGCCGACCAGGGTCAGCGCGCGCTCCTGGATGTCAAGAGCGGAATGGCCGAACGCGGCGGCCACCGTCTCGAACACCTCGCCGGCCCGGCCGGGTTCGCGGCGGGCCACCTTCTCCAGCCAGGAGATCTGAGTCTTGACCAGCGCCTTCTCCTTGCGGAGCAGGGCCGGGAAGCTCGCTTCGAGCAGGGTTTCCAGGCCGAGGAGGCCGGTGTCGTCAAGGGTGCGCAGCGCGCGTTGCGCCATCGCGGCGACCGGGCCGGGGCTCTCGGCCAGGAGGCGTGCGTAGTCGAGAGCGTGCGTGGCGATCTCGTCGACGGTCGGGGCCAGCTTGTCGTGCAGCAGCACGAACGGTCGAAGCGCGTGCGGTTTGTCGCCGCGGGCCAGCCGGTCGACGGTGGCGGCCAGGATCGTCTTGCGCTCCAGGCGGCCCTCGGCGGTCAGCGCGGCGACCACGTCGTGGAACCGGATCGCCGTTTCCGGCAGGCTGGAGTCGTCACCCCAGATGGCGTTGACGATGACGGCGCCCATGCCGTCGATCTCGAACACTCCGGGCAGGAGCCGGTCGAGGTGCGGATCATCGCGCATCCGCATGATCAGCGGGGGCGCCTGATGCCCGCGCGGCCGGATGAACGCGGCCAGCCAGCCCCGCACGACGCCCTCGGTGACCGGCGGCTGCACCCCGCCGGCCCGCATGAGCGCGGCGGTGAACTCCCAGTCCCCGCCGTCCCAGACGTCGCGGGCCGGGAGCCGCACGGCCAGCCTGGTCCCGAGGTCGCCGAGCCAGGCCAGCTCGCGGGCCGCCGCGATCCGCAGGAGCCGGTCGACCTGCACGGACCGCCACGCGCCGCGCAGGCCCCGGCGCAGCAGCACGGTGGCGGCCCGGCTCGCGCCGGGAGCGGTGCCGACGACGGCGAGGGCGTAACCCGGGGCGGGGTTGACGGGGGCCCGCCAGTAGACGTCGGGATCGACGGCCTTGATGCCGGCCTCGACCGTCCTGGCGAACGCGAGGCGCTCCGCCTCGCCCGCTTCGAGCAGCAACCTGGTCACCCCGGGCTGGTCGCCGCTGCGAGCCCGCCTGTCGAGGGTTTCCCAGTCGAGGGTCATGCCGTCACCTCGACCTCGTCCGCGGCGTCTTCCGAGGCGGCGCCGGCGAGCACCATGCGGACGGCGAGGGCGTGCTTGCACGGGCCGCGGTCGCCGCGATGTTTCGCCCACCACGGGCACGTGCACGAGGTGGCGTTGCGGACGTGGTAGGTCTCGTCGCCGCTGCGCACCACCGACACCTCGGGCCCGGTGGTGACCGCACCGGCGGTGACCAGGGCGCGCGCTCCGGTCAGGCGGGGGTTCAAGCGCTCGACCACGTCGGCGGAGTAGGGCAGCGTGCGGTGGAAGTAGCCCGCCTCGGCCACGTCGTAGCCCACCCGGCCGGCCGTGCCGAGCTGAGTGAGCGCGTCACGCACCCGGCCGGCGCCGAGCCCGGAGGCGGTGGCGAGCGCGTCCACGTCGATCGTCGGGTCCCACGAGAGCAGGGCGCTGACCAGGTCGGCGTCGTCGGCGGCCTCGTCGCTGGCCAGGGCGTCGAGGACGGCGCCCTCGCCGGAGAAGCCGCGGTACGGCTCGGGCGACAGGGTGAGCGACAGTCGCAGCGCCGGCATGCTCAGCTCCCAGGTGCTGGCCACCGGACCGCTGCCGGCGGCGACGGCCGGGCCGTAGACGCGCAGAGCTGTCGCGTACCGCAGGAAGGGTTTCAAGGCGGCCAGGCGGCCGGCGCCCGGCAGGCAGACCGCGCCCGGCGCCGGCCGGGACGTGAAGCGCAGCGTCCGCCCGGCCGGGACCGCCCAGAGGACCGACTTGTCGGTGGCGGGCAGCCGGTTGAGCAGGACGCGGGCGTCGGCGACGCCGATCTCGGCGCGCGGGTCGAAGCGGGAGGTGAGCACCTGGGCCTCGGCGAAACCGCGCAGCCAGCGCGACGGGAGCGGCACTTTCCGCTCGACCAGCTCGCCGTCGAACGTGGTGACGGTGAGGTCGTCGGGGCCGACCGCGACGTGCATCGGGTCGGTGCGGCCGACCCGGGTGAGCGCCCGCTGCAGCGGCACGTTGACGTCGACGTTGGTGGTGCCGTGCGCGACGATGTCGCCGTCGAGGCCGGTGGGCAGCACGTCCATCCGGGCGTAGACGCCGCAGCAGCCGGAGAACGACTCGAATCGGAGCCGGTCGGAGCCGGCCGTGACGACCGGGTCGAGGCTCGCCGGGGGCAGCGGCCGGAAGTATCTGGTGCGGGCGACCTCAGCCACCGCCAGCAGGCCGGTGGCCGCGGCGCCGGGGGCGGTGAGGAAGCCGGTGAAGAAGCGGGGGTGCGCCGCAGGACCACCGGAGGTCTGCAGGGTGAGGCGATCGTCGAGGGCCGACGAGCCGAGGTACGAGTACGCCGCGGAAACCATGCCGGAGAACCTAGAGCCCGGGTACGACATTTTCGCCCCGCTGTCCGAGTCGGCCACAGTCACGAACGCGCATGGAGTTCACCGAAACGGGAAGGAGTGACAAGGAGGACACCGAGGCCGCGCTGATGCGGGGCGGGTACTAACCTCGCGGACGGGACACGACTGTGCGGCCGGTTCGCGGGTGCCGGGCAGCGGATCGTGCCACGATTTGTGCGTCGTCCAGGTTCGGAGTGGGAGAGATGAGCGAACACGTTTCCGACAGCGCCGAGTGGCAGGCACTCCAGGGGCTCGCGGAGAAGTTCTCCGCGGTGCACCTGCGCGATCTGTTCGGCAGCGACCCGCAGCGCGGCGAGCGTTACGCCGCCGAGGTCGCCGGCCTGTACGTGGACTACAGCAAGAATCTCGTCACCGATGAGGTGCTGACCGCCCTGTTCGCGCTGGCGCAGCGGGCGAAGCTGAGCGAGAAGATCACCGCGATGTTCGCGGGCGAGCACATCAACATCACCGAGGACCGCGCCGTCCTGCACACCGCTCTGCGGTTGCCGCGCGACGCGTCGCTCGTCGTCGACGGGCAGGACGTGGTCGCCGACGTTCACGAGGTCCTCGACCGGATGGGCGCCTTCGCCGACAAGGTGCGCTCGGGGGAGTGGAAAGGCCACACCGGCGAGCACATCAAGACGATCGTCAACATCGGGATCGGCGGCTCCGACCTGGGCCCGGTGATGGCCTACGAGGCGCTGAAGGACTTCTCGCAGCGTGACATCGAGTGCCGGTTCGTCTCCAACATCGACCCGACCGACCTGTTCGAGAAGACCCACGACCTGGACCCGGCCACCACCCTGTTCATCGTGGTGTCCAAGACCTTCACCACGCAGGAGACGCTGACCAACGCCAAGGAGGCCCGGGCCTGGCTGCTGGAGGGCCTGGGTGGGGACGCGTCGGCGGTCGCGAAGCACTTCGTCGCGGTCAGCACGAACGCGGCGAAGGTCGGCGACTTCGGCATCGACACGGCCAACATGTTCGGCTTCTGGGACTGGGTCGGCGGCCGCTACTCGCTGCCGTCCGCGGTCGGCCTCTCCGTCATGATCGCGATCGGCAAGGACCGCTTCGCCGAGATGCTCGCCGGTTACCACGCCGTCGACGAGCACTTCCGCAGCACGCCGATCGAGCGCAACCTGCCGGCCCTGCTCGGCCTGATCAACGTCTGGTACGACACGTTCCTCGGCGCCCAGTCGCACGCCGTCCTGCCGTACGCCCAATACCTGCACCGTTTCGCCGCCTACCTCCAGCAGCTCACCATGGAGAGCAACGGCAAGTCGGTGCGCCTGTCCGGTGAGCCGGTCACCTTCCAGACCGGCGAGGTGTTCTGGGGCGAGCCCGGCACCAACGGCCAGCACGCCTTCTACCAGCTGATCCACCAGGGCACCAAGCTGATCCCGGCGGACTTCATCGGTTTCAGCGTGCCCAACCACGACATCGGCGAGATGCACGACCTGTTCATGTCGAACTTCCTGGCGCAGACCGGCGCGCTCGCGTTCGGCCGCACGCTGGAGCAGGTGCAGGCCGAGGGTACCGATGCCAAGGTGGCCCAGCACCGGGTCATGCAGGGCAACCACCCGACCACCACGATCCTCGCTGAGCGGCTCACGCCCGGCACGTTCGGGCAGCTGGTGGCGCTCTACGAGCACATCACCTTCACCCAGGGCGTGATCTGGGAGATCAACTCGTTCGACCAGTGGGGTGTCGAGCTGGGCAAGGTCATGGCCAATCAGCTCGCGCCCAAGCTGACCTCGCGGGAGACTCCGGCAGACGACGCCGACTCCTCGACCAACATGCTGATCAAGAGGTACCGCGCGGCCCGCGGTCGCTGACTTCTGTCGTACCCCTTCTCTAGGCTCAGGGTCGTGGACGCGAACACGGCCCTGAGCCTTCGGATGACCAGCCTGCTCCTCGGGTCCCGCTCCCGCCCCGGCGTGCCGGAGATCGTGGAGTGGTTCGGCGCCATGCAGGCGCAAGATCTCAACAGCGTTCTCTGGTCGCTCGGCGCCCGCCTGCCAGGGGTGACTCTGCCCGAGGTGGTCGCCGCCACCGAGGAGCGCACCGTGGTGCGCACGTGGCCGATGCGCGGCACCGTCCATCTCGTCCCGTCCGCCGACGCCCACTGGATGCTCGACCTGACCGGTGTTCGTGCGCTGACCGGTGTGGCCAAGCGCTGGGAATACCTGGGCCTCGACGAGAAGACCGCGCATCAGGCGATGGATGTCCTGGCCGCCGCGATCACGGCCGGCGGTGGGCGGCTGACCCGGTCGGCGTGCCTGGCCGCGCTCACCGACGGCGGCATCTCGGTCGAGGGCCAGCGCGGCTACCACCTGCTTTGGTATGTGAGTCAGCGCGGCGTGACCGCCATCGCGCCGAACGAGGGGTCGGAGCAGACGTTCGTGCTGCTCGACGAGTGGGTCACGCGGCGGTTCACGCCCGCGTCGCGGGACGAGGCCCTGACGATCCTGGCCGGGCGCTATTTCCGGTCGCACGGCCCGACCACGGTCAAGGACTTCGCCGGGTGGACCGGTCTGCCGGTGGGCGACGCGCGTAAGGGCGTGGCCGCCGCGAAACTGGAGAGGGTCGACGTCGACGGCGTGGAGATGTGGGCCGATCCCGAGGTGCTCGACGCGGGGCCGGTGACCGGCTGGTGGGCGTTGCCGGGCTTCGACGAGTACATGCTGGGTTACAAGGACCGGTCGATGATGGCCACCCCCGAGCAGGTCGCGAAGATCATCCCCGGTGGCAACGGCGTGTTCCAGTCGACTCTGGTGCGTGACGGCCGGGTGATGGCGACCTGGAAACGGACCCTGGGCAAGAAAGCCGTGACGGTGACTGTGCTGCCGCTCGCCGATGTCGAGGTGGAGCAGGCCACGCGGGCCCTCGAGCCTTACGCCGCCTTCGTCGGGCTGCCGCTGGTGGTGAAGATTGGTTAATAGTTAAGAGTCCTTGATATTTACGGATGTGAACGCCACTATGTGGGCACGCATCCGTACGTGTCAGGGAGACAGCATGAGAGTTCGACGCGGATTGACGGCATCGATCGCCGGGCTGGTCGTGGCGAGCGGGTCCGTGCTGGCGTTCCAGCCCAGCGGCGTGGCGGCTGTGGCCTGCGCCCCGGTCGTGTGGGCCGAGGGCGGCACCTACACCGCGGGTGGTCAGGTCACCTATCAGTCGGCGCTCTACCAGGCGCTGGTCACGCACACCGCCCATGTCGGCGCGGGCTGGAACCCAGCGTCGACCCCGTCGCTCTGGACGAGCCTGGGCGCCTGTACCGGCGGAAGCTCCCCGAGCCCTTCCCTGAGCGTGAGTGCGAGCGTGAGTGCGAGCCCGAGCGTGAGTGCGAGCGCCGGCCCGTCGACCCCCACCGGATGCGGGCTGCGTGGCCGCCCGGCCGGCAAGGTCCTCCAGGGCTACTGGGAGAACTGGGACGGCGCCTCCAACGGCGTGCACCCCGGCCTCGGCTGGATCCCGATGAACGACAGCCGGATCACCCAGCACGGCTACAACGTGCTGATGGCCGCCTTCCCGGTGATCCGCTCCGACGGCACCGTCCTCTGGGAGGACGGCATGGACGCCGGCGTCAAGGTCGGCGCCCCGGCCGACGTCTGCGCCGCCAAGGCCCAGGGCGCCACCGTGCTGATGTCCATCGGTGGCGCCACGGCCGGCATCGACCTCAGTTCCAGCGCCGTCGCCGACCGTTTCGTGGCGACCATCGTGCCGATCCTGAAGCGGTACCACTTCGACGGCATCGACATCGACATCGAGACCGGTCTCACCGGCAGCGGCGACATCAACACCCTGTCCACCTCGCAGGCCAACCTGATCCGCATCATCGACGGGGTGCTGGCGGCCATGCCGTCCCACTTCGGCCTGACCATGGCCCCCGAGACGGCGTATGTGACCGGCGGCTCCGTGGTCTACGGCTCGATCTGGGGCTCGTACCTGCCGATCATCAAGAAGTACCTGGACAACGGCCGTCTCTGGTGGCTGAACATGCAGTACTACAACGGCAGCATGTACGGCTGCGCCGGCGACTCGTATGCGGCCGGCACGGTCCAGGGCTTCACCGTGCAGACGCAGTGCCTCGCGGGCGGGCTCACCATCCAGGGCACGACCATCAGGATCCCGCTCGACAAGCAGGTCCCGGGTTTGCCCGCCCAGGTCGGAGCGGGCGGCGGTCACATGACTCCGGCGCTGGTCGCCCAGGCCTACCGCGGCGTCCCCGGCATCAAGGGCCTGATGACCTGGTCAATCAACTGGGACGGTTCGAAGGGCTGGACTTTCGGCGACAACGTCAGGACTCTTCAGGGCCGCTGATGGCCGTACTCTGACCGGGCCCCGTGTCGCTCTCCCCGGACCGTCCCCAGGGAGAGCGACACCGGGCCCATGCTGGTTGACATGCGGGAAAGGGCTTTCTAGCCTCAGGATTCCATCGATGAGAAGGAATCTGATGAAGCGGCGCTCCGTGATGTCCCTCCCGGCTGCGGCGCTGGCCGCCCCGCATCTGCGAACCACCGACGCCCGGGCGGCGGCCGGTTTCGAGAGCCCCTCCGTGATCGACGGCAATCTGCCCGTCTTCTACGAGCGACTCAAAGCCGAACTCACCTTCCCGCTGGCCTGGCCGCACGCCCGCGAACGCGATTTCCGCTCCTGGAAGCGCCGCGCCCGCGCCCAGTTCGAGAGCCTCCTCTGCCAGCCCGCCGACCGCACACCGTTGCGGGCCGAGGTCGTCGACGAGCAGCCCGCGGCCGGATACCGCCGCCGCCAGTTGCTCTTCAACGTCACCCGGCACAGCCGCGTCCGCGCCACCATGCTCATCCCCGACGGGCCCGGCCCGTTCCCCGCCGCGCTTCTCCTGCACGACCACGGCGCGAGGTTCGACATCGGCAAGGAGAAACTGATCGAGCCGTGGTACGACGGCGCCCGCCTGACCTCGGCACAGGCCTGGGCCGCGAAGTACTTCAGCGGACGGTTCCCCGGCGACCACCTCGCCACCCGCGGTTACGCCGTCCTCGCCGTCGACGCCCTCGGCTGGGGCGACCGCGGCGGCCTCGCCTACGAGGGCCAGCAGGCCTTGGCGGCCAACCTCTTCAACCTCGGATCGTCACCGGCCGGCCTGATGGCCCGCGAGGACACCCGCGCCGCCGCGCTGCTCGCCACTCTGCCCGAGGTTGATCCGCGCCGAATCGCCGCGGTCGGCTTCTCGATGGGCGGTTACCGGGCGTGGCAGGTCGCCGCCCTCTCCGACCACATCGCCGCGACGGTCTCCGCCTGCTGGATGACCGGCCTGAAGGAGATGATGGTCCCCGGCAACAACACGCTGCGTGGTCAGTCCGCGTTCTACATGCTGCATCCGGGCCTCTACCGCCACCTCGACATCCCCGACGTCGCCAGCCTCGCCGCCCCGCGCCCGATGTACCTCACCGACGGCGCGCTGGACCCGCTCTTCACCGCGGAGGGCATCGCCGTCGCCTACGACAAGATGGCTCGCGTCTGGGCCTCCCAGCGCGCCCGCTCCCGCCTGCGCACCCGCATCTGGCCGGATCTCGGCCACGTCTTCACCGCCGAGATGCAGGACGACGCCTTCGCCTGGCTGGATCAAAACCTCTGACCCACCTTGTCGTACGACCCGAATCGCCGCCGACCGCACCACCGTGTCCCGCACGTCCGCGCGAGAGCGCCGAGCGTCCACGAAGGTTCAGGAGAGGATGCCGCCCCGTCCGGCGGCCAGTTCCGACCGCACCACTTCCAGCAGCCGTCCCATCCAGTTGGAGCCTTCCCGGCCGTCCCGCGTCCAGTAGCAGGATCCGGTGTCGCTGTAGAGGACGCGCGCGTCACCGGTGGACAGCAGCGTCGCGGCGATCAGGGGGTGCCGCCGGCACTTGTCCCGCAGCAGGGTGCCCATCACCGCCAGCCGAGCCGCGGCCCACCCGTCCCGGCGTGGCGCGGCGAAAGCGACCTCGACGGCGTCGAACCCGCGATCAGCGTCAGCGATCCGGTCGTGCCAGGCCGGATCGCCGGTCGACAGCGCCCAGTAGGCGTGCGTCACCGTGCGGTACTCCCGGCCGCGGTGCACGACCGAGGCCGGATAGTCGTTCTGAAGCACGTCCAGGCCGGGCGGATCAGGCCAGCCCTGCGGATGGACGTGGCCGCCGATGACGACGGCAGCGGCCGTGGGGGTGTCCGGGCCGTCGGCGGTGTGCCGCCTCTCCCACGCGGAGACGGCCGGCGTGATCCGCAGGAAGTAGTCGAGAGCGCCGTCCTTGGCCTCGGCGGTCACCGTCAGGGTCGTGCCGGGCCGCCTGGCCGGTATCTCCTCGCCGATCCCGGCCAGCAGGATCCGGGCCGGCACGTCGTTGTGGTCCATGTCGCCGAGCATGTAGATGCGCCGGTGCCGGGGGACCGCGAGATAGGCCGAACGTGCCGTCTCCAACCTCTCCTCGGACGGGTCGTCGGCATAGGCGCGGAACGCGTCATAGGCGCGACGCGACGAGTCCGGCCGCTGGTTGAGCCCGTCGACTTCGTCGGCGATGTCGCCGAGCACCATCGGGGCTGTCCACGGGGCGCCGTCAGCGGTCATCGTGAACCGGCCGGCGCCGGGCACGTGCACCACGGTGCCGTCCGGAGGCGCGAGGGCCAGTGTCCCGTCCGCCAGCGCCTGCCGGAGCCCGGCGAGGTCGGAAGGTGGGCCGTACTGCCAGGTGACCTGGCCGTCGGCGAAGTAGGCGAGGGCGGTGAGCTGCCAGGATCCGTCGCGGACGAAGATCAGGCGCTGCCGCCCGTGGACGATGTCATCGTCGGCCTTCCGCCAGGTGGGGGTGCTGTCCGGCATGGGAGGACCCTAGTCGCTGACCGGGCACTTCGATGTATCGGTGGGTGAGCCAGGAGACCACGAAGACCACGACGAGATAGCCGGCCGCCAGCAGCGGCGCCGGGACGTCCGACTCCAGGACCGGCCCGGCGAGTTCGATCACCGCATAGTGGACGAGGTAGATCGAGTAGCTGAGCACGCCGATCCGCGCCAGCCACGACGGCGTACGCCGGCGCCGGAGTGTCATGCCGGCGGCGAAGGCCCCGCCGAAGACGAGCAGCGTCAGCACGGACCGGATGACGTAACGCGGCGTGACCGTGTGCAGCGCGGCCAACTCGGCGAACCAGCTCACCAGCAACCCGGTCGCCACCACGGCGATCACCGCGCCGGCCCGCCACCAGGAGGTCTGCCCGTGCTCAGCACGGTGGATCACGGTGCCGGTGAACATCACCGCGACGATCAGCAGGCCGTCGTGGGCGTGTGCCGGATCCTCGTTGAACAGCAGCAGGCCGAGCACCAGACCACCCAGCAGCAGTCCGCCGGCGATCTCGGCCCACCGGCGGCGCGACAGCACCCCGGTCAGCCCGGCCAGCAGCAGTGACGCCCCGGCGGCCGGGATCGCGCCGAACCGCAGCGGGACGAGGGGCGTGGTGGCCATGCCCGCGACGGCCAGGATGACCGGCGGGAGGAGGGAACGCTGTGCCCGTATCGTGTGGAGGGTCGTGACGAGCAGGTAGAAGGCCATCTCGAAGGAGAGCGTCCAGAACACCGGCGTGATCAGCGGCACACCCAACAGGAACGGCAGCATCGTCGCGTGTCCCACCGCCGAGGCCAGCGGATCATTCACGGGATGGGTGATGGCCAGGACGGCGATCACGGCGAGGTAGAGCGGGAACAGCCGCCGGACCCGGCTGCGCCAGAAGGCGCGCAGGTCGCCGTGGCGCTCCAGTGACGCCGGAATGATATAGCCGCTGACCAGGAAGAACAGCATCACCCCGGCGGTGCCGGTGTGGAGCCACTCGTCGGTGGCCGTCCACAGGCCGGTGAACAGGGCGCGGGTCAGATGCGAGTAGAGGACCAGGAGCACGGCGACGGCGCGCAGGCCGTCGAGCCAAGCCATCCTGGGTGCGCTCACCGGGAAACGATAGTTCACTCGGGTGTGTGTCGATATGGTCCAGCGACCTCGCGGGCGTGGCGCGGCAACCCGCTCGGCGATTCGCGTGGCCGGCCATCCCGGCGCGCCGTGCGCCGCGTCCGCGTCACCCGGGCCGGACCGGCGGACAGGGGCCCTTCCCGCAGTTGCGGATGCCGTGCTCGTGCAGCGTCCGCAGGCAGCGGCGCAGGGCCCGCCGGCCGCCCACCGCGATCGGTGTGCCCCCGGAGAACCCGGCGTGCATGGCCAGCAGCACGGCCTGGCGAGGCGTGACGCCCGGCAGCGCGAACCACAACGCGGTCACCGTCGAGTCCAGGGTGTGCGCCCGGTCGGGCCCCAGATAGACCGCCGTGTCCGTCGCGTCGTCGTCGAGCCGCACCGGCCCCGGATCGGCCGGGACGCCCTGCGTCAGCGGCCACACCTCGTCGACCAGGGCGGCGACGTCGAAGTGCTCACGGAAGTCGATGCCCGGCGGGCGGGCCGGGTTCAGCGCCGGCTCGTCCGAGACGAACGGCTCGGCGCAGTGGTCGCAGCGGCCGAGCAGGTGGTTCGCCTGGCGGGCCAGCTCACCGCGCCGCTCGGCGCCGTGCACCACGTTGGCGAACGGCCCGGCGGCGTGCTCGGACCGGATCTGCCGCTTGACCCGGCGCGCCGCCTCGAACGCGTCCGGCCCGCTGACCAGCAGCACCTCGGACGGCCCGCCGGTGAGATAGCGGTCCAGGAACGAGGTGGCGAGCGGATGGCCGCGGTCGTCGTACTCCGACCAGAGGTGCCGCACATCGGCGGGGAAGAGCTCGACGGCGTGCCGGCAGTCGATGCGCAGCCCGGCCGCCGCCACCGCGCTCTCGACCGGGCCGGTCAGCCCCAGCCGCAGGCAGTCGGGCTTGAGAAGCAGAAACGCGCGCTCAGTCGTGACGCGGGAGGCGATGACGGTGATGCCGGGCTCCTGAGGTCGGTGCCGGTGCCAGTCGGCGCCGACCCCGGAATTCTAAGGATTCGCGGCAGCCCGCGGCGCGCCGGTGGAGCCGAGGCACGGCATGCCTCGGCTCCACCCGCGCCGGTTCAGCCCGCGCGGTGGGCCCACCGGTGGGCCAGCGCCGCCCCCGGGCCCAGGTGCACGGCGCGGCCACCGATTAGCACGACCACCCGGTCGGCCCGGGCCAGAGCGGCCCGTTTCGACGTCGAGCCGACCACGGTCACCCCGTGCGCGCGCAGCGCCTCCCACAGCGCGAGCTCGGTCGTCACGTCGAGCGCGGACGAGACGTCGTCGGCGATCAGCAGCTCGGTCCGTGGCGCGAGCGCCCGGGCCAGGGCCAGCCGTTGCAACTGGCCGCCGGAGAGCCGGGTGCCCTTGTGCCCGATCAGCAGTTGCAGGCCACCGCCGGCGGCGGCCAGGTCGTGTTCGAGCTGGGCGACCGACACCGCGTCGGCGGCGTCCACCTCGTGGCCGAGCTCAATGTTCTCCGCCACCGTCCCGGAGAGGACCCGTGGCAGCTGGGCCACGTAGCCCACCTGGTTGGGACGCAGGAACATCTCCGGCTCGTCGACGCGTTCGCCGTTCCAGCGCAGCTCGCCGGTGTGGTGCACGATCCCGGCGAGGGCCCGCAGCAGCGATGACTTGCCCGAGCCGACCGGGCCCACGACCAGCACCAACTCGCCGCGCTGGACGGTCAGGTCGATGTCACGCACGCCCAGGGCGCCGTTCTCGTGCACGGCGCTGAAACCGGCCAGCTCCAGTGTGCGCAGCGGGTTGCGCGGCGCCGTCGGCGGCGCCGGCGCCGTCCCGGCGGAGATGTCCACCCCGGGAATGTCCGCCGAGTATTCCGAGGCGCCGGTCATCGCGGCGGTGCGGCGGGTCCACACCTTCGCGGACGGGAAGTGCGACACCAGCGACGCTGTCGTCCACGCGAACCACCGCGCGGCGCCCAGCACCGACACCGCGATCAGTGTCGCCGCCGCCGACAGGTTGCCGGCCAGATACATCGCCCAGGCCGCGATCGGCAGCAGGCCACTCGCGATCGACGGCGTGGACCGCGCCCACACCTGGATCGCGATCTCCCGCCGCTGCAGCTCGCTGCGGACGCCGTCGAGCCGGGCCAGGTGTGCCAGAACCGGCTCGGTCGCGCCGGCCAGTTTCACCGTGCGCGCCGCCGACAGTGACGACACCAGCGAGGTGGCGAACGCGGCCCGCGCCGCCACGGTCCGCCGGGCCGCCCGCTCCAGCCGCGGCCCGAACAGGGTCGCGGCCAGGCCGGACAGCACCATCGTGCCGAGGAAGAACAGACCCGGCACGATCGACTGGGAGAACACCGTCATCGACACCAGGGCGAAGATGGCGACGGTGTTGTCGATGACGTTGTCGGCCAGCTGCACCACCCGCTCGGTGTCGCCGCCCTGGGCGACGACCTCGGCCGGGGTGTGCTTGCTGACCCGGCGCGGGCCGATCTGGCCGTGCAGCAGCCGCAGGCTGATCCGCAGCATCTGCCGGACCCACCACTCCGGGAACCAGGCGCCGGTGTAGTAGAGCGTCGGGATCAGCACGAGCAGGCCGGCCGCGATGCCGAGGGCCGGGTAGAGCGGGTTGCCGATGCCGTCGACCACATGGGCCCAGAGCAGCGGCAGGATCGCGCCGTCGAAGCCGAGCAGCACCAGGAACACGAAGAAGAAGCAGGCGCCCAGGCCGTAGCGGCGGTCGTTGAGCGCCAGCCGCATGATCTCCCGCATGGTGTGCGCCGGCGGCGGATCGGGCAGCGGCGGGGGTTCCACCGAGGGCAGCGGGCTCGCCAGCGAGTCCAGGCCGAGTTCCTCCTGCATGGCGGAGTCCCAGTCGCGCTCGGCGAGCAGCACGCCGCCGGCCGCCGGCGGGGCGGCCGGCACCGACAGGTTGCTGCTGGCCATCAGCTCGGCGAACCGGCGCGACTCACGCAGCGGACCGGACTCCAGGACCTGGCCGTCGGCCAGCACGACCACCTCGTCGCAGCGCTGCACCGAGGAGAGCCGGTGCGCCACGATCACGCCGATCCGGCCTTCCAGCAGGCGGTCGGTGGCCCGCTGCACCCAGGTCTCGGTGACCGGGTCCATCCGGGCGGTGGCCTCGTCGAGGATCACCACCTGCGGGTCGCGGACCAGGATCCGGGCGAACGCCACCAGCTGTTCCTGCCCGGCGGAGAGTTTGTAGCCGTCTTCACCGAGTCTGGTGTCGATGCCGTCGGGCAGCCCGTCGGCCCAGGCGGTCAGGCCCAGTTCCTCCAGGGCCGCGCCGGCCCGGGGCAGCAGCTCCGGGTCGAACAACGCGATGTTCTCGACGAGGGTGCCGGCCAGGATCTCGGTGCGCTGCGGGACGATCGCCGTCCGGCGGCGCAGGCCTTCCACCCCGATGTCGTTGATGTCGACCCCGCCGAGGAACACCGTGCCGCGGGGCACGTCGACGGCCCGGGTCAGGACCTTGGCCAGAGTGGACTTGCCGGAGCCGGTGCGGCCGATCAGCGCGTAGGAACGGCCGCGGGCGAACGTGACGCTCACGTCGCGCAGCGCCGGAGGGCGACCGCTGTCCGCCTCGCCGTAGCGGAAGGTCAGATTGCGGACCTCTAGGTCGCCGTCGACCGGGGGCACACCGTCGGTCGGCTCCTGCGGCACCTCGCTGAGCAGGACCACCCGGCCCCAGGCGCCGAGCGCGTTCTGCATCTCGGGCACCATGCGGGTCAGATGTTCCAGGGTGCCGCCGAAACCGAGCGCCAGCAGCCACACCGCGGTCAGCCGGGCTCCGTTGATGTGCCCGGTGAGCAGGGCCCACGCGCCCGCCACCACGAGGACGGCGATCAGCGAGCGGGTGATCGCGCCGGCTGTCGTGGTCACCTTGGCGGAGGCCCGCCACACCAGGCGGCCGCGCCGCAGCACCTCGGCGGAACGCAGCGCGTAGAGCCGGCGGACGTAGGGAGCGGCCAGGCTGGTGCGCACGTCGTCCTGCCCGTGGATGGCCTCCTCCATCACCGCCGCGAGGTCGGACCAGGCCTCCTCCTCGGCGATGCGGATCGGCCCGATCCGCTGGACCGGCTTGTTCATCACCACGAACAGCAGGACGCCGACCGCGATCATGGCGAGCGCGGCGGGCCACCAGACGAAGAACGTGGTGACCACGGAGAGGCTGGCCACCGCGACCGACTGGGCCAGGCGCACGCCGCTGCCGCGCAGCTCGGAACCGACCTGATAGACGTCCGAGTCGATCCGGTCGAGCAGCTCACCGACCGGGGTGTTCTCCAGGGTGGGGATGTCTTGCCCGAAGGCGACCCGGTTGAGGCGGCGCCGGGCGCGGGCCGCCCAGTCGGCGGTCAGCCGGGCCACGACCAGGCCGACGACGACGTCGCTGAGCACCGCGGCGACCAGGGCTGTGGCCAGCATGACGAACAGGGGGAAGGACCGGTCCACCAGCACCGGGCCGGCCAGCGCGAGCGCGCTCGCCGAACCCGCCGCGCCGAGCACGATCAGGAACGCGACGAGCGCGGAGCGACTTCGGCTTGTGGCCCACAGGTCGCGGAGCAGACGCATGAAGAAGTCCTCGGAGCTGGGAGGGGAAGGCGGTGACCCCATCCTGCTCGGCCCCGGGAGCACTACTCAACAGGTTTATTCCCGGCAAAACACCCGCATGGAAGGGGTCAATCAGGACGCTCCCCCAGCGTGGAGGGTGAGCAGCGTGATCTCGCTGGGGGCGAAGATCCGGAACGGCGGGCCCCAGAAACCGGTGCCGCGGCTGGTGTAGAGCTGGGTGCGCTCGGAGTGACGCGACAGTCCCTGCAGGACCGGCTGGTCGGTGCGGACCAGGTAGTGGAATGGCCACATCTGGCCGCCGTGGGTGTGCCCGGACAACTGCAGGTCGACGCCGTGTGCGACCGCGTCACCGATCTGCTGCGGCTGGTGGGCCAGCAGCAGGACGGGCAGGCCCGGGTCGGCGCCGGCCAGCGCGGCCTCGTGATCGGTGCGGTGGCCGGGCAGGCCGGAGCCGCCGGCGGTGCGGTCGTCGACACCGGCGACGACCAGCGAGTCACCGCCGCGGGTGACCACCACGTGCCGGTTGTGCAGCGTCTCCCAGCCCAGGTTCTCCATGTGCTCGACCCAGCCCAGGGCGCCGCTGTGGTATTCGTGGTTGCCGGTCACGTAGACCCGGGCGAACCTGGCACGGATGTCGGCCAGCGGCGCGGCCATCTCGAGGCGCTCCTGCACGGTGCCGTCAGCGATGTCGCCGGTGTGCGCGACGATGTCGGCGTCGAGCGAGTTGACCACCTCGGTGACGCCGCGAGACCAGGCGGCCCGGTCGATCGGCCCGTAATGGGTGTCGGTGATCAGCACGACGCGCAGGCCGTCGAGGCCGGGGCCGAGCCGGGGCAGCGTGACGTCGATCTCGCGCACCCGGGAGACCCGCATCGCCTCGTGGTGGCCCCAGAGCAGTAGGCCGGCGGAGATCGCCACGACGCCCGCCGAGACCACACGGGACCGGACCGGATCCTCGACGCCCAGCGCGAGCAGCGCCAGGCCGGCCAGTTGCCCGATCAGCGACCAGGTGAACAGCACCCACATCACGCCGAGCAGGGTGTCGGCGATCCGGGCGGCGCGATCGTTGTGCCCGCCGTGGCCGCGGAACATCAGCCACGGGAACACCGTGACGAGGCCCGTGAACAGCAGGGTGCCGCCCGCGAAGACCACGCCGGGCCAGGCGTTGCCCGACCACACCAGAGTCACCCACGGCACGCCGAACAGCAGCGACAGCACCGCGAACAGCATCACGCCGAACCGCGCGAACCGAGGGCCGCGCTTACGCGGCTCGGTCTCGACCGCCTCACCCACCGACATGAGGGCAAGCATGCCACCCGGGTGTGACAAAACCCTTCCGGCTGCGCGAGACCACGCCCACACCCGCGGTGGGATCGGGCCGGCCGCCTCGGCCGTCGCGACTCAGTGGAGTCCGTGACGGTCGGGCGGGGTCACGCGCGTGCCTCCAGCGATCGCAGCAGCGCCGAGTCGACGATCAGGTCCGCGTGGTCGCGGGCCGCCACGATCAGCTCCGCGTTGCGCTCGTCGGTGCCGGTCGCCCACGCCACCGCCGCGTCCCGGTCCTTGCCGAACCGCTGATGCCGCTCGATCAGCCGCCGCAGCCGTTCGCCGTTCTCCAGGTCGGCGTACCAGACCTCGGTCAGCAACTCGCGCACCGGCCGCCAGCGTGGCTCGTCGAGCAGTAGGTAGTTGCCCTCCGTGATGATCAGCCGGGCCGACCGGGGCACGCCGATGGCCCCGGCGATCGGCTGCTCCAGTTCCCGTTCGAACCCGGGCGCGTAGATCATCTCGTCGTGGTCGGAGTGCAGCCGGCGCAGCAGGGCGGCGTATCCGTAGGCGTCGAACGTGTCCGGCGCGCCCTTGCGGTCGCGCAGGCCCAGCCGTTCCAGCTCCACGTCGGCCAGATGGAAACCGTCCATCGGCACGTGCGCCACCCAGTCCGCGCCGTGGCCGGGCGGCGGGTCGGCGGCCAGCGCCCCGACGAGTTCCGCGGCGAGGGTGGTCTTGCCGGCGGCGGGTGGGCCGGCGATGCCGAGCACCGCCCGCCGGCCGTCGCCGGCCAGTCCCCGGGCACGGGTCACCAGGTCGGGGAACGTGCGTGTCATACGACGACGGTACCGGTCGTCCGCGGGCGGGCCCGGGTTCGCGACTGCCGGGGCGGCGGCGCGGTTCTGCGGGTACGCCGCTGACGTCCAGCCGGTGACCAGCGGCCTCAGCCCGAGAGTCGCGCCGCGGCCCGGATCGCCGGCCGCGTCGCGTCGCGTCGTAGCCACTCCGGCATGCGTAGCCGTACTAAATGGTGGGGTTGAGCCGGAGGCCGAGACGGAGGCCGGTGACGCCCGCGGGGGAGAGCGGCCGCGCGGTGGCGCGGGCGAGGTCGGACCCGATGGCGGCCGGGAGTTCCTCGCCGAGCGCGCACAGGACCGGGTACAGGTCGAGCACCTGGCGGTGGCTGAGCGCGCCGACGCCGATGAGCAGGCCGTTCAGGGCGGTCGGGCTCTGGGTCAGGCTCATGCAGAGCTCCTGCCGCCAGGCCGGGTCGTGGACGTGATCGGGGAACTCACGGGCGATCCGGTTGCCGGAGGGCGCGCGCAGGCCGCCGAGGGTGGTCTGCCGGAAACGGGCCACCGACGGGGCGAGCCGGCAGGCGATGCCGAGGCGGCGGGCCAGCTGGGGGACGGTGAGCACTTCGAGGCCGGAGGCGCAGCGCTCGCAGAGCCGCTCGTAGGTCTTGGAGTGGACCACGGACGCGGGGCGCTGGCAGGCGCCGTCGAGCCCGCAGATCGGGTCGAGGATTACCTCGGTGAGGGTGCCCTCGTGATCGAACCGGCCGACGGCGAAATAGGTCGCCGGGGCGGTGCGGTAGTGGGCCAGTGCGGCGCGGGCGCTGACGTAGCCGTCGGGGTCGACGCCGATGCGTGGCACGCCGGCTTCGGTGTGCAGCTGGATGAGGCGGAACATGGTGCGCGCTCCCGGGGTTAGAGCGGTTTCGGTGTCCTCCTCCGATACGTCTCCGGATGAGCTTCGGTTCAGATATCACTTTAAGTAGCGACCGAGTGACACTGTTTGTGCAGGCCGGAGAGCCGGAAGGTCCCGGACGTTACTCGCTGTAGTGAGAAAAGGCTAGAGGTCCCAGTCGAACGGGGGAGTCGTCGGGAAGGTCGCCGCGGGTAGCGTTCGCGGCCGGTAGAACAAGATTCATGGGGGACGACGTGACCGCTTCAGTGGCCCGAACCTGGACCACGCTGCCCGCGCTGATGTACCACTCGGTCTCCGCGGTCGGTGGTCCGCTGCGTGACCTGGCGGTGCCGCCGGAACGCCTGGCCGAGCAGCTCGCCGCGCTCGGTGACGCCGGCTACCGTCTGGTCGGCCTCACCGAGGCGCTCGACCTGCTGGCCGCCGGCAGCACCGACAAGATGGTGGCGGTCACCTTCGACGACGGCTACCGCGACTTCCTCACCGCGGGCGTGCCCGCCCTGCGGGCCGCCGGCGCCGGCGCCACGCTGTACGCCTCCGTCGGCCACCTCGGCGGTCACGCCGGCTGGCTCGGCCAGTGGTCACCCGACTTCGGCCCGATGCTGACCTGGTCGGAGCTCGCGGAGGTGGCCGCGGCCGGGATCGAGATCGGCAACCACAGCCTGATCCACCACCCGCTCGACGTGCTCACCCCGGCCCGGCTGCGCGAGGAGATCGTCAGCAGCCACGACCAGCTCGAACAGCGCCTGCAGAGGAAGGTGCGCTCGTTCGCCTACCCGCACGGCTACAACAGCGGCCTGGTCCGCAAGGTGGTCGAGGAGTCCGGGCACGACAACGCCACCGAGGTGGGCCGCCGGGTGCACACGCCGTCGGAGCGCCGGTTCGCCGTGCCCCGGTTCCAGCCGACGCCCGATCACACCGGCGCCGACCTGGTCCGGCTGATCGAGGGCGGGCCGCAGCTGGCCGCACAGCTCAAGCAGTACGCCCAGCCCGGCTGGCGGATGGTCCGCAGACTGGCCCGCAAGGCCGGCCGGAATCTGACGTGACGGCCGGAAACCGCCGCGCGCCGGGGGTCAGCCGCCGCAACGTGCTCGGCCTCGCCGGTCTCGGCGTGGCCTCGGCCACCGGCCTCCTCGGCTTGTGGAAGGCGGCCGCCCGGGACTCTCCGGCCACCGTGAGCGGCACCCCTGCCGCCAGCGCCGCCCCGGCCGCGCCGCTGGTCACCCCCGCCCCGTTCGCCCAGGCCACCGACCCGGGCAAGCTCGGCGGAAGCGTGCCGTTCGTCGCCGGGAAGGCGATGCTCGGCTCCTATCTGAGCCTGGACGGCAAGAGCTACCCGGAAGCGGTGAAGCTCCGCCGCGAGCAACTCGGCCGGGACCAGCGGATCACGCACGTCTTCTACGCCTGGCCGGACCGGCTGCCCAACCGGATCGAGGGCATGCCGAAGAAGTCCGTCCCGCTAGTGTCGTGGCGCGCTCCCCGGTACCAGAAGATCCTCAGCGGCGCCTCGGACGACCTGATCGCCGCGGCCGCCCGCCGGATCAGGGACCTCGGCCGGCCCACCCTGCTGCGCTGGGGATGGGAGATGAACGGCCGCTGGTACGAGTGGAGCGGCTTCGAGAACAAGCAGGACACCGAGGGGTACGTCACGTGCTTCCGGCGTCTGCGGCAGATCTTCGACGACGAGGGCGCCGGAAACGTGTCCTGGGTGTGGAGCCCCAACTGGAACTCCGCCCCGCCCGAGGCGTGGAACCGGATGGACGCCTACTACCCGGGCGACGAGTACGTCGACTGGGTGGGCGTCTCCGGCTACAACCTCAGCCGGGAGTCGCCGGCGACTCTGTTCGACCCGGTCTACACGGCGTACTCGGCCCGCAAACCCATCATGATCACCGAGGTGGGCGCGAAGGACCACGGAGGGACCAGCAAGGAGGACTGGATCCGGGACTTCTCGGCGTACGTGGGGCAGCGCCCGGCGATCGGCGGGGTGGTCTGGTTCGACACCGACACCCACGACGCGTACAGCGAGCACTGGCGCTTCGACACCCGGCCGGAGTCGGCCGCGGTGTACCGGGAGATGGCCGGCAGCGACCGGTTCAGCGGCTGAACAGCTCCCGGTAGACCGTCGAGGAGCCGGTGTTCGGCAGACACGACGGATCGCTCGGCCGCAGGATCGCCGACTGCGAGACCTTGCCGTCGCAGCGCTGGAACCAGGCCTCGTACGCCAGGTACGGCGCGTGCTCGGCGAACCAGGCGTGCATCCAGCGCACGAACTCCGGGTTGTCCTTCCCCGCGTCCCCGGTGGGCATCACGCCCCACTCGCCGACCGAGAACAGCTTGCCGTGGGCGCGGGCGAAGTCGAAGAGCCAGGTCAGGCCTTCCGGCGCGGCCGCGGTCCGGTCGAAGTCGGCCTTCGTCGGCGACCACGGGTGGTGGTCGTAGTTGTCGATGCCGACGATGTCGGCGTACCCGTCGCCCGGGTAGCAGTCGGTGCTCAGCCCGCCGCACAGGCCGGCGGGCGTGTTGTGCGCGTTGATCGTCCAGTCCAGGACGACCTGCGAGTTGGTCGCGCGGATCGCGTCGGCGGCCCGCCGGTAGCAGGCGATGTAACCGGCCGGGTCCAGGCCCCGCCAGGCCATCGACGGCTCGTTCATCTCCCAGCCCAGCCGCACGATCGAGTCACCCCGCCCGTGCTGGACCATCAGAGCCCCGAAGTCGCGCCAATGCCGGTCGTAGTCACCGGCCGCGCAGTCGTCGACCAGGGCCTCGCCCCCGTCCGGGACCAGCGCCTGGGAGACCACCAGCACGCCGTCGAAGTCGGCGAAGTACTCGAACACCCAGCCCGAGCCGCGGGTCATCGACTCGTAGTCGGTGCGGTCGGTGTAGGTCTGGGCCATCGTGCACGGTCGGCCGCGGGCGGCGCAGAACTTGTTCACCGAGGCGGTGTTCAGGACGGGGAAGCCGTTGACGCCGGAGAGCCCGTGCTCCCCCGGCCACACGCCGGCCGGGCGGGGGAGGGCGATCCGGTCGCGTGCCGAGCGTGGCCGAGCCGTGTGCGGGACCGTCGCCGAGGCGGAGACCGTCGCGGAGACCGTCGCGGAGGCTGGTGCGGTCGCGGAGACCGGCACCGAGGCGGGCGCCGACGCGGTGGGGCGATCGTCGGCCGGGTTGACGGTGATGGCGACGGCGATGCCGATGGCGAGGACCGCGACCCCGGCCGCGGCCAGCCAGAGGCGGCCGCGCCGGGGCGCGTCAGGGACGACCGACATGCGGGCGGGGCTCCGGGTGGGCTATGGGGCGGCGGCGATGATCAGCGTACGGAACGCAGCCGTCTCCGCACCGCGGAAAAGGCGCACGGTGACCCTTTCGTCCCCCGGGACGGTGAGCCGCCCGGTCCAGTTGCCGTCGGCGCCCGGCGTGATGCTCTGCCTGCCGAGCTCCGCACCGGCGGCGCCGCTGAGCACCACCCGGTACGGCCCCTCCGCCGGCGGCAGCCCGGAGGCGCTGACCTGGACCGGCCGGTTGCCGTCCGCGCCCGCCTGCCCCGGCTGCCCGGCCGACAGCGTGCTGACCGTGAGGTCATAGGTGTCCACCGAGTCGGCGAACGACCACACGCCCGCACCGGCGAGCAGCAGCACCGCCAGCGTCAGCGGCAGCACGTCCTTGATCAGCCGCTCCTGCGAGAGCCCCCTCGGCGCTGTCGCGGCGGACGCCGGCGCCGGCGCCGGCGCATGAAGGGCCCGATAGAACGCGACCCCGATGGTGACCAGCGTGGTCACCGCGCAGACCAGCATCCAGCTCACCCGGTTCAGGTGGCCGCCGGCGCTCCACAGGGCCAAGCCGCCGAGCACCAGGACGGTGAGGCTCAGCGACGGCACGAGCACGGCCCGCTCCACCATCCCGAGGTCGCGCCGCCCGGGCCGGAAGATCGCCTCGATCAGCGCGAGGCCGGGCAGCACGAACGCCAGCAGCAGGCCACCCGGCACGGAGAGCACCAGGGGACCGAACTCGACGGCGGCCGCGGCCGCGACAGTCAGGCCGGCGAGCACACCGGCGCGTACCGGGTTCACGAGGGTTCCATTCGATAGATCCGTACCGTGCCGTTGTCGTAGACCCGGGAGATCGCCGCAGCCTTGTCGAACTTGCCCAGCTGAGTGTCGCTGAGCGGCTCGGTGATCCGGCCGGCCATCGGGTCGTCCTGGAAGTACGCGTTGTCCGACGGCAGCAGGTCGCCCAGCCGCTCGTCCACCACCAGGTAGTCGATCGCGAGCTGCCGGACGATCGTCTGCTCGGCGGGGGTCCACGAGGTCGCGTAGTACAGCTCGCCGACCTCGCGCACCGGGTCGATCCGCCCGTACGTGGAGGACAGCGCCACCGCGGTGATGTCGCCGCCGACCCGGGACTCACGGGGCAGGTTCCGTTCCTGCCAGCGAGCCGCGTCCACGCCGAAATCGTCCACCGACCGCTCGTAGGCCGCGGCCAGGTACGGGCCCGGCAGCAGCGCCGACACCGGCGGCCAGCCACCAGTCCGTGCGCCGATCATCAGCAGTGTGATGAGCGTGGTGCCGATGTACACCTGATTGGTGAGCCGGCGCCCGGTGGTGACCGCGACCCCCGGTGGTGGCACGGACAGCCAGCGGCGACCGTTCTCGTCCTTCGGCGGGACGATCCGCACCGCGTGCACGATCGCGATCGCCGCGATGATCGACATGGGGACGTAGGTGAAGGTGGAGAGCCGGCCGGCGATCTCCGGGCCGCCCGAGCCGAGGAACCGGGCGCCGTTGCCGGCGAAGAACGCCGCGCCGCCGACCAGGGCCGCCCAGCGCCAGGTGTCCCGGTCCTTGCGCAGGATCATGTCCCGGGCGACCGCGAGGTAGAGCACCAGCAGGCCCAGGATGCCGAGTCCCTGCACCGCGAGCTGGGCCAGCGGCACCGGTTTGGTGGGCCCGCCCTCCTCGGCCGCCGCGCCGCCGAACATCTGGTCCAGCGAGGAGGCGAGCCGCCCCAGCGGCGCCTCCAGGTAGGCGACGACGTCCTGTGCCACGAACCCGATCCAGCAGCACACCACGGCCAGCGCGAGGGCCGGCGGGATCAGCGTCTCCCAGGGCCGCGGCCGCTCCAGCGCCAGCTCGGTGAGAGACAGCAGCAGCAGGGTGGCGACCAGGGCGAACGCGGTCACGTGGTGGCTCACCGTGGTCATCGCGATGCCCAGCGCCGCGAGGGCCAGGAACCGGGCGCCGCCGCCGGTGCGCCAGCGCCGGTGCGCCCAGACCGTGAGCATGAAGTACGGCAGCGCGGCCGTCGCGTACAGGAACATCGAGTTGAAGAACAGGTAGTGCATGGCCGTCGCGTAGGTCACGCAGGCCACCCCGGCCATCGCCGGCGAGTTGCTGGCCCGCAGCACCGCCGCGAAGAGGAGGCCGACGAACATCAGATGAGCGACGGCGGCCACGATGGTGCCGGCTCCGGTCACCGGCAGCCCGGTGAGCAGCGACAACCCGGCGCCCATCTCGGCCAGGCCGGGGAAGTGCACGGCCGGGGGCAGCGCGTTGTTCTGCCGGAACAGGTCGCCGGACTCGGCGATCAGGGTGGTGGCCAGCCAGTGCTGCAGCTCGTCGGGGAACCGGAACTGGTCCGGGCTGTACATCCACTTGAGCATGTACTGGTTCGCCGCCAGCCCCATCACCAGGACGAACGACTCGGCGACCCCGGCCAGCCGGCTGAGCAGCCGGAACACGACGGGGGAGAAGACGATGACCTGACCCGCCCAGTAGGCGGTCATGGCCCAGCCGGTCTCGTGGCGGCCGCCGGCGTAGGCCAGCGCGACCAGCACCACACCGAGGCTGGACAGGGCGAGCACCCACGGCGCCCAGCCGAGGTCGAGGGCGGTGCGCGGCTCGGGTTTCGGCTCGGCCGGAAGCTGGAGGAGGACGGTGTCCTCGATCGGCGGCTCGCTGACGACGGCCCGGCCGGCCGCCTTCTTCTGCGGCGCCTGTGGCAACCGGATGATCACCGTGTCGTCGCCGGCCGCCCTTTTGCGGGCGGTGGTCAGAGCCTTGGCGCCTTTCGGCTTGGCACCGGGCAGCCGGATGATGACGGTGTCCTCGCCGGCCTGCTTCTTCGCCGCGGTGGCCTTGTCCGGCAGCCGGATGATGACGGTGTCCTCGCCGACCGGCTTCTTCGGCAGCGTGATCAGGACGGTGTCGTCGATCGAGGGCGGGCCGGGGAGCGTGATCAGCACGGTGTCGTCGACCGCGGGCGCGCCCGGCAGCCTGATGACGGCCGTGTCCTCCGCGGAGACCGCGGGTTCGGCGGGCGCAGGAGGTTCCTCGGCCGCAGCAGGTTCCTCGGCCGCCGTGGGTTCCTCGGTCGTCGCGGCCGCGCCGGAGTCCGCCGGCCCCGCGGCAGGCGCGTCACCGGTGCCGGGTTCGTCCGGTTCGGGTCGCGGCTCCGCAGCCTTCGCGGTCGCTTCCTCCGGCGTCCGTTCCCCGTCGGACGTCGGCTGGTCCCCCATGTACAGAGCCTCCACAGTTCGGTTCACAGCACGTCCGCCCGCACCCCCGGCGGCGGGGGCACGGGCGGACGCGTCCGGAAGATCGGTCAGCGGGTTCCGCGGAGCTTCGCCCGGGCCGCCCGGCGTCCTCGCAGGTACGCACGTGGTCCGGCCATCATCCCCCGCCGGTTGGCCGTCAGGAGCTCACGTGGGAAATCGTCCTGCAGAGTCGACACCCGCAGGCTGTCCGCGCCGGTCAGGTCGCGCAGCGCGGTCGGCGCCAGTTTGATCAGCGACCAGAGCAGGCCGGGACGCCGCAGCAGCAGGCCGGTGTACGCCGCGGTCAGCCCGGTGCCGTACCCGACCATCTGCTTGTGCAGGCCCTCGAAGTCGCGCCGGTGGTAGTGGTGGGTCACCGCGGTCGGCTGGTAGACGATCGTCCCGCCGGCCAGCAGCACCTGGGTGAAGGCGAGGGTGTCCTCCGAGCCCATCGCCGGGGTGCCGGCGCCGAGCGCGTTGTCCCAGCCGCCGATCCGCGCGATCACGCCGGGCCGGAACGTCATGTTCGCGCCGGTACCGAACGGCGGCAGCGGGTAGAGCGGGCTCTGCCGGTGCGCGGTGTGCGGACCGAACGTGTCCGGCTTGAAGCCGCGGCCCTTGCTGTGCCCGCCGAACTGCTCGAACCAGATCTGCGCGCGGGTCTCCAGCTCGGCCGGCACGATCACGCCGGAGATCACATCGGCGTCCGGGTTCTCGACCAGTGCCCGGGCCACCTCGGCCAGCCAGTACCGGTCGGCCAGCTCGTCGTCGTCGAGCCAGGCGACGATCTCGCCGCGGGTGGCGGCCTCGGCCGTGTTGCGGGCGAACGACAGGCCCGCCTTCGGCTCCCGCAGATAGTCGACCCGGCCGCGGCGGGCCGCCGAGCGGACCACCTCGGCGGTCGCGTCGGTGACCGGGGCGTTGTCCACGACCACGATCCGGGCCGGGGCGTACTCCTGGTCGAGCAGGCTGTCCAGGCAGCGGGCCAGCGCGCCCGGCCGCTCCCGGGTGCAGACCACCACGGTGATGTCGGGCGCGGCGGCCAGGGCGGCGCGCCGTCCGGCGAGGAACGCGGGCTCGGTGTCCGGGACGAACCCGCGCACCGGCACGGCGGCGCCGCCCAGCCGAGGGCGGATCACGTCGCCGAGCGCGGCGTCGATCGCAGCGGCCAGGTCGGCCGGGCTGAGCCCGTAGGACGGCACGTCGACCAGCACGGTGCCGAGCGGCTCGGTGAAGAGCCGGATCAGCGCCCAGGCCTGCTGGACCCGCCGGCCGTCGGGCGCCACCGAGCCGACCCCGGGCAGCGGTTCGGAGAGCTCCAGGTCGAGGACGACGGCGGGCAGCAGGCCGCTCTCCTCGTCGAGCCGCGGGGCGGCCGGGAACGTCGCGGTCACGGTGCGGCCTCCACGGGGGTACGGCGGCTCGGCCGCTTGGAGCTGACGGTCTCGACGACGCCACCGAACCCGGCGGCCGCGACACCGGCGACCACTCCGCCGGCACGCAGGAAGTTGTCCGGTCCCTGGCCGGACAGGCCCGCGCCGAGGTGCCGGAACATGGCCTTGGGCAGCGACCACAGGTAGTCCCGCTCGGCGCCGAGCGCGTCGTTCTCGTGCAGGCCGGCCATCTGCACCTTGCCGCGCCCCTCGGCGTAGCAGCGGCGCACGAAGAACCGGAAGCTGGCCCGTTCGGCGGGGACCTCGTGCTGGATGACGGCGTCCGGCACGTACATCCAGCGGCCGCCGCTGACCTGGCTCATCCGCAGGCACAGGTCGGTGTCCTCGGGCCGGTTGCGGGAGCCGAGCTTGCCGAAACCGACCCGGAACCCGCCGGCCGCCTCGAAGACGTCCTTGCGGACGATCATGTTGGCGGACCAGACGTTGCGGATGGGCGCGGTCCGGGTGGGCATGCCGGCGTACGAGCCGCCGACCGCCCACAGGAACTCGGCCGGCATCCAGCGCGGGGCGGGCCCCTCCCACGCCGGCTCGATCGCGCCGCCGGTGCCGACCACGGTTGGGTCGGCGAACGGCTCGATCTGGCGGCCCAGCCAGTGCTGGTCGGCGACGATGTCGTCGTCCAGGAACGCGATCAGCGGCGTACGGGCGTGGAACGCGCCGGTGTTGCGGTTGCCCGACACGCCTTGGGCGTACGCGTTCTGCAGCACGGTGACGCCGGGCAGTTCGCGCTGGATCCGCTCGAACATCGCCGGGTTGTGGTCGACCACCACCACGATCTCCGCGGGGGTGTGCGACTGGGCACGCGCCGACGCCAGGGTCCGGGTGAGGTAGTCCCAGCGGACCTCGGAGTAGGTCGGGATGACGATCGTCGTGGCGAGGGGGGTGTGGTTCACGGGGGGAGGTCTCCTGTGGGAGGGCGTTCGAGGAACCTGTCTCAACTCGGCGTCAGGCCGGGGCCGGCGGGTCCGCTGACCGGCGTCGGCCGGCTGGCCTTTGCCGGTCGAGACGTTCAGTCGTCGAGCGAGCTGCGGCTGCGCAGCATGTTGATGTCCTGCGTCGGCCGGTCCTCGAACCCGCGGGCGCGGACCGCGTTGACGTCGTCCGGGCGGCGGACGGCCCGGTTCGCGAGGCCGTCCCGGCGGGGGTCGGTCGCGTGCCGGGGGGCGACCGGCGTCACTGAGCCGGCGGCCTGGTCGCGGCCGCGCTGCTGCGGTGCGGCCGGCGCCGCGATCAGCCGCAGGCCCTCGACGAACGGGCGGAGGCCGGCGCGGCGACGGCTGCGCATCCGTCCGAACTCGCTGAAGATCGTGCGCAGCACCCGGAAGCCGTCGCGGAAGGTGTTGAGGTTGCTCTCACCGTGGATGCGCTCGTGTTCGGTGCTGCCGACCTCGCCGACCTTGAGCTTCTCGGCGACCGCCCGGATGTTGATCATCGTCTCGATCTCGAAGCCGTCGCCCCACAGCTTGCTGCCGTCGGCCGGCCGGGGAAGCTTCACGTCCGGCAGGTCGAGAGCCGGCACGACCGAGCGCCAGAAGGCGTTGTAGCCGTAGCAGAGATCGGTGAAGTGCGTCCGGAACAGGATGTTCACGACGAGGTTGAGGCCGTCGTTGCCGGCCTTGCGTAGCCGGGTGATGTCGTGACTGTGCCCGCCGTGGCTGAACCGGGAGCCCTTCACGAAGTGGTCGCCGCGGACCAGCTTGTCGACGAAGAGCGGGATCTCGGCCGGGTCGGTCGAGCCGTCGGCGTCGATCATCACGATGATGTCGCCGGTGCAGGCGGCGAAACCGCAGGCCAGCGCGTTGCCCTTGCCGGTGCGGGTCTGCTGCACGATCACGGCGTCCGGCCGCAGCTGACGGGCGACCTCGACCGTCCGGTCGCGTGAGCCGCCATCAACGATGATCACTTCACTGATCATCGATGGAAGCTTCGCGAACACGTGCGGCAGGTTCCGCTCCTCGTTCAGGGTAGGAATCACGACACTAACGGTCGGTGATTGCGGGCGGTTACTGTCAGTGTTCGTGTTCAAGTGCGAAAGCTCCATGTCGGTCCCTTCCGGGGGCGGCAATAAGACCCGTGCGTGAACTCCCGAGGCCGGGAGCAACAGCCGCTCGCTTCGGGTCATCAACCTAGCAAGAGATTACGTAGCGTCAACAGTCCGACGAGACGGTTCAAGTCACAGCAAACCCAAAGCTCCTGTTCATTGTGCTTCCAGCGCTCCCGCGCGCGGGAATGGCGAGCGGCCAAGGTCACTTTCAGTAACGGTCACCACGTTGCAGGCGGCCCACCGGGGAACGACTCCGGCGAATCTGAAAAACAGCTCTCGATCGCCGCGAACATGGGCAAGCCCGGCATTCCGTAGCGTGTACGGAGCGGTCACGGAAGGTCGATTTCCTGCCGGGCCGCGTACTCAGAGTGTTGCCGAGCGTGAGCGATGGAGTCCGTTAGCATCGACCTTGCTGGAAATCGCCGGTCGCGCCCGTGGCCTGCGCGTCTGTGGGGTGTTGGGGAGATATGGCGACTGAAACCGGACTCTGCGTCTGTGGGCACCCGCACCGGGCGCACGAGCACTACCGGCCCGGCACGGAATGCGCCCTTTGCGAAGCTCGGGGCTGTCCGCGGTTCCGGCCGGCCACGAGCTGGTGGCGGCGCTTGCTGGGCCGCCGCTGAGCCGATCGCCGTTCGGCTGACCGGGGGTCGCCCGGCCGTCGTCGGCCGGGCCATCGCCGCCCGGCCGTTCCGCCGGATTCCGGCCGACGGTCACCGGCCGGAATGCCGGTTCTCGATGACCGTGAGGTCCGTAACGGGCATGGTGGCCTCAATGAGGCGTCCGCCAGGTGGGCGGAAGGCTGCGAAGTCCTATTGGATCTGTAGGCTAAGTTCACTTTGAGCCGAGGGAGATCCCATGTCACTTCCCGACTTCCTGATCGCGGGTGTGCCCAAAGCCGGCACCACGGCGCTGCACGCCGCGCTGGCCGGACACCCCGAGTTGTTCCTGCCGCCGGTCAAGGAGCCGAAGTTCTTCCTCTCCGACGGGCCGCCGCCGACCGTGGGTGGCCCCGGGGACGTGCAGACCTATCAGGAGCACGTGTGGCGCCGGGCGGACTACGAGAAGCTCTTCGCGCCCGCGCCGCCGGGGACCCTCAAAGGCGAGGCCACACCCTTCTACCTGTACGACCTGGCGTCCCACGACCGCATCAGGGCGCTCGTCCCCGACGTGAAGCTGATCATCCTGTTACGCGACCCGGTCGACCGCGCGCACTCCAACTGGACCCACCTGTGGGTCGCCGGGCTGGAGCGGGAGGCCGACTTCCTCGCCGCCTGCCGCGCCGAGGAGTCCCGCAAGGCCCGGCAGTGGGCGGCCTTCTGGCACTACATCGGGCTGGGGCTGTACGGACGTCAGCTGCGGCACCTCTTCCAGCGTTTCTCCCGCGACCAGGTCCTGCTGCTGCGCTACCGCGACCTCAAGGATGCTCCGGCCGAGACGCTGGACCGGGTCTGTTCCTTCCTCGAGGTGCGGACCGGCGTGCTCACCGCGATCCCGCGGGAGAACGTGAACCGGCACTACGTCGAGGACAACGGGCTCAACCGGGTGCTGCGCGGTCTGCTGCGCGCCGGTGGCGGCTTCGGTCACCACTTCCCGGTGCCGCTGCGCCTGGCCGCCCGTGGCCCGCTGCTCACCCTGCTGCACCGCACCAAGGGCAACCGCCCGGTGACCACGCCGGACGAGCGGGCCGCCCTGTTGCCGTACTTCGCCGAGGACATCGCCCTCCTGGAAGAGGTCACCGGCGAGAGCTACGACGACTGGCTGAGCCTGGACCGACACGCCAAGGCCGAGCAAAGCCCACAAAGTCGATAGATGATGCAAACTTGACCGGGTTCGTCGCCGCTACCTCGGGAGCCGCCTTGACCATCGGAATCACCGCTCTGCCCATGCCCGGCTGGGAGGACTCCACCGTGGTGGTGGAACCCCCGGGAACCGAGCCGGGCGCCTGGTCCGGCGCCCCCAGTTCGGTGCTCGCCGACGGGTTCGTCTACCTGGCGTACCGCCTCCGGCTGCCGATCGGCGCCGGCCGGGGGATCGCCAACGTGGTGGCCCGGTCGGCCGACGGCATCGAGTTCACCACCGTGGCGGAGATCAGCAAGGACCGCTTCGGCGCCGAGTCCCTGGAGCGGCCGGCGCTGGTGCGCACCCCGGAGGGGAAGTGGCGGCTCTACGTCAGCGCCGCCACCCCCGGCACCAAGCACTGGCGGGTCGATCTGATCGAGGCCGGCACCCCGGAGGAACTGGCCACCGCGCCGGCCCGCACCGTCCTCGCCGGCGACGAGACCGCCGGTGTCAAGGACCCGGTGCTGCACCACGATGAGCACGGCTGGCACCTCTGGGCGTCGGTGCACCCGCTCGATTCCTGGGACGACGCCGACCGGATGACCACCGAGTACGCCACCAGCCCCGACGGCGTGCACTGGACCTGGGTGCGGACCGCGCTGTCCGGCCGGGCCGGCGAGTGGGACGCACGCGGCGTGCGGGTCTCCTCCGTCGTGGTGGAGGGCGACCGGATCACCGTCTCCTACGACGGCCGTGCCACGGCCGGCGAGAACTGGGAGGAACGGACCGGGGTGGCCCGCGGCGTGCGCCTCGCGGACGGCACGTTCGGCGAACTCACCGCCGAGGACCGGGCTCCGGTCGGCAGCCCGCACGAGCCGTTCGGGTTGCGATACCTGAGCCTCGTCGCCCTGCCCGGCGGCCGGCAGCGGCTCTACTACGAGGCCACCCGGGCCGACGGCGCGCACGACCTGCGTACCGAACTGTTCTGATCCAGGTGACCGGCAGTGATCGGCCGCGGGCGCACCGGCGCTCGCGGCCGGTCTTTTGGAGAGGGTGATCACGCTTGGCGGGGGCCGGGTTGGATTCCTTGATCCACATGCCTTAACGTCGTCGGCGACGTCAGGTGCGCGCGAAACCGGCCGCACTGTCGATGGCGGAGCCCGACCCACAAGGAACGGCTCCGCCATTTCTGTTTCGTCACTCTCAGTCGATCGGACGTTCATTCCTTCGGCGGCCTCCGCGGTGACCGGGCGTTTGTGCTGCAACAGCCGGGGGTATCGGCACTCCGGGACGGCCGGAGGTGCTGGTCGGAAGGGGTGCGGATGCGGACGCTGGGAGGCCGGTACCGGCTGGTGAACCGGATCGGCCTGGGTGGGATGTCGGAGGTGTGGCGCGGCCACGACGGCGTCCTCGACCGCCCGGTCGCCGTGAAGATCATGCATCCGGCGGTGGAAGGCACCCTCGGTGAGACCGGAGTCGCCCTGGTCCAGGCCGAGGCCCGCTCGGCGGCACGGCTCACCCACCCCAACGTCGCCGGCGTGCACGACTTCGGCACCTCGCCGGGCGCCGAGCGCGACGTCCCGTACATCGTGATGGAACTGGTCGAAGGCCAGACCCTCAGCGAACACTTCGCCGCCGGGCCGTTGGACTGGCGCATCGGGGTGCGCATCTGCGCCGAGGTCGCGGCGGCCCTCGCGGCCGCACACGCCGAGAACGTCGTGCATCGCGACATCAAACCGGCCAACATCATGCTCACCCCGGCCGGCGTCAAGGTCCTCGACTTCGGCATCGCCGCGTTCGTCGGCTCGCCGGAAGCCGGCCCCGAAGGCCCGGTGATGGGCACCCCCGCCTACATCGCCCCGGAACGCTTCGACGGTCTGCCCGCCACCCCGGCCGCCGACATGTTCGCCCTCGGCACCCTGCTCTACCACTGCCTCTCCGGCCGGCTGCCGTGGACCGCGCGCTCGCACACCGAACTGGTCATCGCGCAGCGCTTCGCCGACCCCGAGCCACTGCCGCACCTGGACTTCCTGCCGCCGGAGGTTCTCGACCTCTGCTCCCGCTGCCTGGCCCGCGACCCGAGCGAACGCCCCACCGCGCTGATGGCCGCCCTGCTGCTGGCCGAGGCCGTCGACGCCCGCGTCTACGTGCCCCTGGGCGGCCTCGAACCGGAGGCCCGGCCCACCCCCCGGGTGTCCCCATGGGACGAACGCGCCGCCGGAGCCCCGACCTCCGTCGCCGCCCCCGGACCCGCGGCGGTCACCGAACAACAGGACGACCACGTGGGCCGCCACCGCGCACGTTCATGACGGGGCCACCGTCCGCCGAAGGCCCCGGCGATCCGGCCCATGCGCCAGTTCGCCAGACGGTCAGCCCAGTTCCAGCGTGGTGACGGCGTAAATCCCCTCCTGATCGATCTGCGGGACACCGCCGGTGTACATCCGGGCCGTGTCCCAGGCAGCCGCAAGCCCGACCCGCTCCGCGAGCTGGACCGCCGGGGCGTTGCTCGCGGGCACGTCGATCATCACCGGCGGCGCCGCCCCGTGACGATCGCCCGCGCTCAGGGCCGCCAGCAGCGACTCGGCGACTTCGGGTGAGTCGGCGAAGAGCGGCCCGATCCGGTCCACAGCCCCGGCCGGGCGCCGCACCGCGAACCCGACCACGCTCCCGTTCCGCCGGGCCGCCACCGCTCGCCGCCCCGGCACCGTGATCCAGAGCGCGAGGAACGCGTCCCGCTCCGCCGGGAAGAACCGCCGGTCGAAGGCGGCCAACTCGGCGAACCCGATGCTCCGGGCATCCACCGTCTCGACCCCGGCCGCCTGCCGCGCACCGGCCGGCAGGCCCTGGAAACGGGTCGTCCGCCAGGCCTCGCGAAAGCCCTCTCTCTGATAATTGGCCTGCTGTGCCACGACCCCGTCGAGCCCGATGTTGCGCCCGGCCAGTCGCTGGATCCCGGCCTGCCACGTGCGCAGGCCGTAGCCGTGCCCCCGCCATTGCGGCACCGTGATGTACAGCCCGATGAATCCGTGGCCCGTTCCGTAGCGGACCGCCGAGATCGAGGTGATCGGCCGGCCATCCAGCCGGCCGACCAGAAAGCCCTGTGGATCAGTGGGGAAGAAGACCTCGTCGTCACCCTCTCCCGGGTTCCATCCCTCGGCCGCCGCCCACTTCGCGATCAATCGCATCTCCTCGGCGCTGGCCACCGAGATATCGAATCGAGCCACCTCCGCATCTTATCGGCGATTTGCCTGATTGATCCACGGCCGCTCCGAACCGCAAGCCCCGCTCGTGGGCCCGTGGCGGCGCCGGCCTCGGGAGGCTCACTCGCGGGCCGCGGAGATCCAGTTCTTCGAGGTGAAAGTCAGGTTCCGGTCGCCGTGAACCAGCTCAGCGGCCTTGTCCAGACGAGACCTCTGGTCCGGGCTGAGACGCACCCGCAGGGCGTCGGCGTTCTCGGTGACCCGCTGCGGCGACCGCGTTCCCGGGATCGGAACCACGGGCAGGCCGAACGCCTCGCCCTGTGACCACAACCAGGCGAGAGCGACCTGCGCGGGCGTGGCCCCGATCTCCTGGCCGATGCTCCTCACGAGGTCGACGACATGCTGATTGGCGGCGAAATGCTCGACGAAGCGTGGTTCGTTGCGCAGCATGCTGCCGGCGATCCGCTCCGGCGTCATGGCGCCGGTCAGGAATCCACGGCCCAGGGGGCTGTACGGCACGAACCCGGCCCCTACCTCACGGGCCGCCGGCACCACTCGCGCCTCGACGTCGCGCGACCACAGGCTCCACTCGCTCTGCACGGCGGCGATCGGGTGGACCGCGGCCGCGGCTCGCAGTTCGGCAGCGGTCACCTCCGACAGGCCCAGGTGACGGACCTTGCCCTCGGCCACGAGTTCGGCCATCGCCCCGACCGTCTCCTCGATCGGAATGTCGAGTTGGCGGCGGTGCAGGTAGTACAGGTCGATGACGTCGGTCCCGAGCCGCCGCAACGACGCCTCGCAGGCGCTGCGCACATAGGCGCGGTCGCCGCGAGTGGGCGGGGCGCCGGGGACGCCGATCCGGCCGGCGATGCCGAACTTCGTGGCGATCTGGACCTCGCCGCGCCGGCTCGCGAGGAGCTTCGCGATCAGCTCCTCGTTGGTGCCCGCGGGGCCGTCGGCGCCCTCGCGCGGCTCGCCGTAGACGTCAGCGGTGTCGATGAACGTCGTCCCGTGGTCGACCGCGTGGTGCAGCGTCCGTAGAGCCTGGTCCGGGTCGCTGTCGCCGTAGACGTGGCTCAGAGCCATGCCGCCGAAGCCGATCCTGCTGACGGTCAAGCCATCGCCGAGTGTGACGGTGGGTACGGCACCGGTCATCGTGAACTCCTCTGCTGAGAAAGAATCTCCAGGTCGGTCACGACCTGGTCGGCACAGTCGCGGCCCTGGGAGATGAGGTCGACGTAGTGGTCGATCTTGGAATCGATGGCGTGCAGGTCACCCTCGACCTCGGCGAGGTGGGCGAGCACGCGCTGACGGTGTTCCCGCAGCAGTGCGAGACGACGCCCGTGAGTGGCCGCTCCCTGCCGTGCCATGGCGACGAAGGCCTTGGCGTCACGGACCGGCATGCCGGTACGACGCAGCCGGATGACGAGCTCGATCATCCGCACCACCGCGTCGTCGTAGGCCCGGTAGCCACTGGCGTCGCGGCGCACGCTCGGAATGAGTCCTTCGCTCTCGTACCACCGCAGGGTGTCCTTGGAGAGACCGGTCCGTTCGGCGACCTCGGCGATCGAGAGGGTGGCACTCACCGCGCCGCCAGGCCGGCCGCCCGAATGATCTCGGCCCCGGCCGAGCGGAGATCGGCCAGCGCCCGGTCGTGCGCCTGGGCGCTCGTCGCCGCGCACGCGTCGGCGACGACGGTGACCGCCAACCCGCGCGCGGCGGCGCTACGTGCCGCCAGCGCGACCCCATGGTCGGTCATGACACCGGTGAGAACCAGATGTTCGGTACGAAGACGAGCGAGCGCGGCCGCAGTCTCGGCAACGTCGAAGATGTCGCGCGAGCACTTGGTCACGACCGTGCCGCCGGAGTCCGGTCCGAGCCCCGCCACGAAGGAAGCCTCGGGACTCTCCGGGTCAGCACGCGGCCCGTCTTCGGGGTGACGCGACACGTAACGGCTGCACACCACCGGCCAGCCACGAGCACGCGCCGCCGACCGCACCTCGCGTGCCCGGTCGACGGCTCCGACGTCATGTCCCATGTCGACGATCCAGGACTGCCAGTCGATCTCCAGCAGAGTGGTCCTTCTCGGTCGTTTCGTTCCCATCACGTCCGCGACGCTACGGGTTGGAGTGCACTCCAACGCAAGCCCGTGGTGTCACAGCCGGCCGGGTTTCTCGCGGCACGTCGGCGGATCAGGCGGCCCGGGGCACCACGACGACGGGACGGCGGGCGCGCCGCACCAGCCGGGCCGAGACACCGCCGAGCAGGACCCGCCGCGCCGGGCCGTAACCACGGGAACCGCAGAACAGCACGTCCACGTCGGCCAGGTCGGCCAGGGTCTCGACCACATCGCCGGACCGCAGATCCCACCCCACCTCGACGCCGGCAACGGACGCGGCGGCCTTGCGCAGGGCCTCCTCGTACGACTCGCGGGCCGTGTCCAGGAACGCCCGCTCGGCGTCGGAGCCCAGCAGGAACGGCCGCGCCGCGTCGCCGCGGGCCACCACCGTGATCAGCATCAGCGGCGTCGCCGTGCGGCGGGCCAGGTCCGCGGCGGTGGCCAGGGCGGCCCGGCCGTCCGGCGTGTCCACATAGGCGACGCCGATCCGGCCCAGCGAGCCCGGCGGCTCCGGCATCCCGGCCGGCGCCACCGCGACCGGGCAGACACTTCCGGCCAGGAGCCGCTCGGCGGTGCTGCCGGCGAACGTCCGCGAATCCGGGCCGGCCGCCCCCGACCCGACCACGATCAGCGCCGCCCTTGACTGCTCGGCCAGGTCGTGCAGCCCGTGCGCCGCCGAACTCGAGGCCACCACCCGGTACTCCGCCCGGAGCGGCCCGGTCTCGGCCAGGAACGCGCGGGCCTCGTCGAGGGCCTGCTCGGCGGCGTCACGGCGACTGCTGACCCACTCCGCGTCGACACGGCCCGAGCCGATCGCCGACGGCGCCGGGTGCACGGCGGCGACCACCAGCGGCACGTCCAGGGTCCGCGCGGCCCAGCCGGCCAGCACCAGGGCGTCGGCGGAGGACGCGCCCCCGTCGACCCCGGCCAGCACCGGGCCGCCCGCGTCCGGGGCGGTCATGACCGCGGCCCGTCCTCGCCGGCGCCCGCGTCGTCGGCACGGGGCGGCAGTTCGGACGACGGCGAGACCTCGGACGGCGGCGGGACATCGGCGGTGCGCAGGCGGGAGTGGCGGTAGCCGTACAGCAGGTAGATGAGCAGGCCGGCGGCCAGCCAGCCGAGGAACCGCAGCCAGGTGTCCAGCGGCAGGTCGGCCATCAGATAGATGGCGAAGACGATGCCCAGCAGCGGCAGCACCGGCGACCACGGCACCCGGTAGGGGCGCGGCATGTCCGGCCGGGTCCGCCGCAACACGATCACCCCGATGTTGACCAGGACGAAGGCGAACAGCGTGCCGATGTTGACGAGCTCGACGATCGTGCTGAGCGGGACCAGCGCCGCCAGGATGGCGATCAGGATGCCCAGGACGACCGTCAGGCGCGCCGGGGTCCCGTACCGCTGATTGACCGTCGCGAGGCGGCGCGGCAGCAGGCCGTCGCGGCACATGGCGAAGAAGATGCGCGTCTGGCCGTAGAAGATGACCAGCACGACGCTGGTGATCGCGACGACCGCCCCGAGCGCCAGGATCGCGGCCGCCCAGGTCAGCCCGGCGCCCTGATCCAGCGCGGCGGCCAGCGGCGCGTCACTCGCGGACATCTGCTCCGGCGTGGCGATGCCGATCGCGCCCACCACGGTCAGCACGTAGAAGATCGTGCAGATGACGAGCGAGCCGATGATGGCCAGCGGCAGGTCACGGGACGGGTTACGGGCCTCCTCGCTGCCGGTGGAGACGGCGTCGAAACCGATGTACGCGAAGAAGATGATCGCCGCCGCCGCGGTGACCCCGTCCACCCCGTCCGGGGCGAACGGCGTGAAGTTGCCGGTGCCGAAGTTCACGAACGCGACCACGATGAAGAACACCAGCACGGCCAGCTTGATCACGACCATGATCAGGTTGGCCTTGACGCTCTCGGTGACGCCACGCACCAGCAGCAACGTGATCGCCAGAACGATGAACACGGCCGGCAGGTTGAAGACACCACCGTCCTCCGGCGAGGACGAGATCGCCTCCGGCAGCGCGAAACCGAACGCCGCGTCCAGGAACGCGTTCAGGTTGCCACCCCAGCCGACCGCGATCGCGGCGACCGACACCCCGTACTCCAGGATCAGGTCCCAGCCGATGATCCAGGCGACGAGTTCGCCGAGCGTCGCGTACGTGTACGTGTAGGCGCTGCCGGAGACCGGGATTGACGACGCCAGCTCGGCATAGGAGAGGGCGGAGAAGGCGCACGCCACGGCGGCGAGCACGAACGACAGGATGACCGCGGGCCCGGCGATCGCCGACCCCTCGCCGATCACCACGAAGATGCCGGTGCCGATGATCGCGCCGACGCCCATGGCGGTGAGCTGATTCGCGCTGACCGCCTTCTTGAGCTGCGTACCCTCCTCGGACGTCTCGCTGATCAGCGACCCCACATCACGGACGGCGAAGATGCCGTGCCTGGCCATGGCGTGCCCCCTCCCGCATTACGGCGGCCCCCGCCGCCGTGCCTGTCACCGTCGCCGAGGCGCACCGCGGACCGCAAGATGATCGGCGCTATGCGCCGATTCCCATCCCTGGAGTTGCGGTTTCCTCCAGATCCATCACACAACGAAATTCCGGCGGCGTACGCGGTGTGCGCCGTGATCGCCGCCTGGCGCGGCAGCCTGCGAACCGGACAACCAGGGTTGTACGGTGAGGCGAACGGGCAGTTCGCCGGCTCGGAGGGCGTGCGATGGGTGAGGCCGTGATGACCACACGCCGACAAGCCGACGGGGCCGTCGTCGTCGATGTGCGGGGCACCCTCGACGCCACCACCATCGACGCCGTCCGTGCCGCGCTTCTCGACGCGCTCCAGCGTGACCGCCCCGGGCTGATGACCGTGGACCTGACATTCGTGACGTTCATGGACTCGATGGGCATCGGCATGCTGGTCGCCGGCTATCAGGCGGCTCGCGATCTGGGGGCGCGGTTCGTGTTGCGCAACCCGAGCGAGTTCGTCCTCCGGCAGTTGCGCATCACCGGCCTCACCGACTTGTTCGGCCTGCCCTCCGCCGCCGACACCTACCGCTTCTGATCCGCCGCACACCCGCGCCGCTGCTGTCGCCGACGCGGCCGCCTGATGCTTCTGTCGCCGCCTCAGATGACTGGCGCTTCTGTCCCCGGCGTGGACGTCTGAGGCTTTTGTTGTTGCGGCGAGCGTCTGGGGCTTCTGTTCGCGGCGTGGACGTCTGAGGCTTCTGTTCGCGGCGTGGACGTCTGAGGCTTCTGTTGTTGCGGCGGGCGTCTGGGGCTTCTGTTCGCTGCCTGGACGCCTGGGGCTTCTGTTGCCGGCGTGGGCGTCTGGGTTTCTATTGCTGGCGAGGAGGGCTGCCGCTTTAGTTCCTCGGGCGGGTGTTTGGCGCATCTTGCTGGGGCGGGCGCTTGCCGCTTCTGCTCCTCAGGCGGGCGCATTTCTCAGTGCCGGGCGGCCCGGGCGCGGCTGAGGTCCTCGCCACCGCCGAGCGGCCGGGCGTGGCTGAGGTCTTCGCCGCCGCCGGGCGGCTGATCGCCACCGGCCGGGTCGCCGCCTGGTCGCCGCACTGCATGTACCCGTGCCCGTAGTTCCCGGCCTGTGACGACCACCCCGCGCGACACGCGGGCTCAGTTGGTCGCCCGCTTCGCCGAGCTGGTCAAACCAGCGCCGAACTTATCGACCACCCGGCCGGCCGATGTCACCACCTCGACCCTGACCGCGCCCACCAAAGGCACCCACCGGCCCAGCCGTAGCCCAGCGGGTTTCCGCTGGCCGGTGACGCGTTGTGGCTACGGCTGGCGCTGCCCGAGAGGCGGCGGTTCGCGGTCCGGCCGTAGCTCGCGGGTTATGTGTGGCCGGTGGGGCGTTGACGCTACGGCTGGTGGTGCCCGAGGGTGGCGGTTCGCGGTTGGGCCCTAGCCGAGGCGAAGTTCCGTGGGTTGGTGGGGCGTCGTGGCTACGGCTGGTGGTGCCCGAGGGCGGCGGTTTTTCGGTCCGGGCCGCAGCCCAAGCGGGTTTCCGCTGGCTGGTAGGGCGTTAGGGCTACGGCTGGCGGCGCCTGACGGTGGCGGGTTTGGTGGGCCGTAGGCAGCGTGGGGCTCCGCTGGCTGGTGACATGTCGCGGCGGGGTGGTTGGTGGCTCGACCGCTGCGATCTTGTTGCGCCGGCCACCCGATGCGGTGGTCAGCGCTTCAAGGTCTGCGGGGGTGGCGGGGTGGTTGGTGGCTCGACCGCTGCGATCTTGTTGCGCCGGCCACCCGATGCGGTGGTCAGCGCCTCAAGGTCTGCGGGGGTGGCGTGTGGATGGCGGCTTGTCACCGCGATTTTGATGCTGTGCCTACGATCTTGGTGCGTTGCCTTCCTGGTGCGGTGGTCAGTGCTTCACGATCTAAGGGCGCCGGGTGGCTGGTGGCCTGACCGCTGCGATCTTGTTGCGCCGGCCACCCGATGCGGTGGCCGACGCTTCAAGATCTGTGGGGGGGGGCGGGTTGCTGGCGGCCTGGGGGCCGCGATCTTGATGTGCCGGCCAACTTGATGTGCCGCCTGCCGGTGTGGTCGTCAGCCTTGATGTGTTGGCTCGCTTGAGGGCTGGCTTACCGGTGGGGTGGTCAGCTGGTGACCAGGGCCGGCTGTTTGACGCGGACCGGCAAGTGGAGCGGTCCGCGGATCACGCCGGAATTGCGGCGGCGCACCGCCCCGGCGCGCCGCAGGCCCGGCATCCGCTCGGCCAGGCGCTGCAGCGCGACCGTCGCCTCGAGACGGGCCAGTGGCGCGCCGACGCAGTAGTGGATGCCGCTGGAGAAGGCCAGGTGGTCGACCTCGGGCCGGCGGTGGATGTCGAACCGGGCGGCGTCGGCGTAGACGGCCGGGTCACGGTTGGCCGCCCCGAGCAGGGTGACCACGAACTGGCCGCGCTGGATCACACGTCCGGCGACCTCGGTCTCCTCCAGCGCGCACCGCGCGGTGCGCTGGACCGGGGGATCCCAGCGCAGCGTCTCCTCGATCGCGGCCTCGGCGAGGCCGGCCGGGTCGGCGCGGAGGGCCTCCCACTGCTCGGGGCGGTCGAGCAGGGCGTTGACCGCGTTGCCGATCAGGTTGACCGTCGTCTCGAACCCGGCCACCAGCAGCAGCCGCAGCATGGGCAGGATCTCGGAGGGCTTGATCTGGTCGCCCTCGCTGGCCAGGATGCGGCCGATGACGTCGTCGACCGGCGGGGTGCCGGGCGTTTCCAGCCGGGCTCGCCGCACGGTGATCAGCCGGACGAACACGTCGTCGAGCTCGTCGCTGGCGGCCTGGAGCCGGGCCGCGTGGCGCAGCGACCGGATGCCGTCGAGGGCGCTGCCGATCACCGCTCCGTGCTCGGCGAACCGGGTGGCGTCGGCGTCGGGGACGTCGAGCAGGTCGGTGATGACCGCGATCGGCAGTGGCGCGGAGAACGCGCTGACCAGATCGAATGAACCCTGCTCCAGCGCGGCCCCGAGGAGCTTGTCGACGGTCTGCTCGACTCGCGGGCGGAACCCGGCGATCTGTCGCGGGCTGAACGACGGCTGGGCGAGGCGGCGCAGCCGGGTGTGGTCGGGTGGGTTGCGGTCGAGGAACGACATGTCGACCTCGTCGCCCGGCATCGGACCGAGCGTGTCCGTCGCGCGGACGCCGAACCGCCTGTCCCGGAGGATCGCGTTGCAGAGGGTGTGGCTGGTGCTCACATAGTTGCCCAGGCGGGTGGGGACCAGGTCGCCCTGGGCGCGGAGACCCTCGTAGATGGCATAGGGGTCGTTGCGGCCCGGCGCCAGGTGCAGCCGGGACATCGGATCGTGGCGGACATAGCCGTGAAAGGCGATGTCGAGCCGGCTCGCATAAAGGGCGGTGGCGAATCGTAGAGCCCGCACGGGTTCCCCCTCTCCCTGACCGAAGCCTAGGGCAGGGGGAACCCGTACCGTAAGTGACAGATGTCAGTCAAGCTCGGCGACGTAGCCGATGAGGTGGGCCAGGGCGGCGTTCCAGTTGATGGTCAGCTCGTTGGTCGCCCAGGATCCGATGTCGTCGATGTAGCAGAACTGGCCGGTGCAGCCCTTCAGCTTGCTCTGCGCCACCGGGTCCTGGATGGACGAGTTCGGGCCGCCGGCCAGGGTGCCGGCCGGCGGGTGCGGCAGCGACGGGTCGAGTTGGGCGGCGTACCAGCGGCTGTGCTGGTTCTGGGCGGCGACCTCGCCGTACCCGGTGACGTAGGAGATGTTTAGCGCGTTGCGGCCGAACAGGAAGTCCAGGCCGGTCAGCAGGCCGTTGCGGTAACGGTCCTTGCCGGTGAGCCGGTGCGCGGCCGCGACGACCACCAGGTTGTTCGCGATGACGCTGCTGGAGCCCCAGTCCCAGACGTTGCCGGCCGGGGCGTAGGCGACGCCGTACGGGTGCTGGCGCTGGATCGCGAGGTATTCGTCGGCGCCCTTGACCACCTGGTTCTTCACCGCGGACAGGCCGGGCAGGCGGTTCGGGACCAGCGCCAGGTCGATCTTCGCGGCCGCCGCGGTGACCGCCCAGTCGAACGCGACCTGCCCGAACACGTCGGCGGTGTGCTCCGGCGAGGCGAGGATGTCGGCCGCGTACTTCTTCTCACCGGTGGTGAGGTAGAGCTCGGCCGCCGCCCAGTAGAACTCGTCGGTGACCTTGTCGTCGTTGTAGGCGCCGCCGCCGACACCGTCGGACGCGGGCGCGTACAACGCCGGGTTGGCCTTGGCGGCGTCATAGGCGGTGCGGGCGGCGGCGAGGGCCCGGGCCGCGAATGCCTTGTCGTACGGCTTGTAGAGACGCGCGGCATGGGCGGCGGTGGCGGCGACGTTCAGCGTCGCCGCGGTCGAGACCGGGTGCAGTTCGCGGGGCTGCGGGTCGAGATGCGGCAGCAGCGGCAGGCCGGTCCACGCCTGGTCATGGATCTTGTGATGCACCAGGCCGGTCGGGGCCTGCATGCTGAGCAGGAACTCCAGCTCCCAGCGAGCCTCGTCCAGGATGTCCGGCACGCGGTCGCCGCTCTCCGGGATGGTCAGGTTCACCTTGCGGGAGCCGCGGTTGTGCTCGTACTCGGCGAGCAGTTCCCAGACCGAGATGCCGCCGTTGACGACGTACTTGCCGTGGTCGCCGGCGTCGTACCAGCCGCCGCGCACGTCCAGGGTGTAGTCGCAGACGCCCGGCTGGCAGGGCACCGCGCCGTCGCCCTTGTTCGGGGCCACGTCGACGTGGCCGGCGGGACGCGCGTACCCCGGGCGCAGGTCGTCACGGATCTCGATGCCGCTGCGCTGGGTGTAGTAGAGCTTCAACGCGTCGGTGCGCAGTCGCTCGTACGCCGAGGAACCGACGTCGAACGGCCGTGAGGTCTCGCCGTCGGCGACCAGGGTGAGGTCCTGCGCCCGTTTCGTGAAACGGCTGAAGTCGATGGTGTGGACGTTCTGGCCGGAGGACGCGTCGATGCCGCGCGGGGCGGTGGCGCCCCGTGCGACGGTGCGGCCGGAGGCGGAGCGGAGCTCCCACGGCAGGGCGGTCGTCGACGTGGTGACCAGCGTGGCGCCCTTCGGGCCGTCCGGCAGGTAGCCGACCTGGTTCACCCGTACGCGGGGCCCGGTGTCCGGCTCGTAGACCTCCGGCGGGACGCCGCCGACCAGCGACACGTTGTCGACGCAGAACCGCCACGGGTCAGGGCTGCCGCCGACCTGGAAGGCGACCTGGCCCTGTGCGGTGCTCGCGTTGGCGGTGAACGTGTACTCGTAGTGCTGCCAGTCGCCGAGGACCGGTGACTGTTCGAAATACGTGTCGTAGGGGCTGACCGCGAGCCCGGTGACGGCCCGGACCACGTGGCCGGCGTCTCCTGAGGCCTCGAAGCTGAACCGGTACGTCTCACCGGCGACCAGATCGACGTCGTTCTGGCCGACCACGGCGTCCCAGCGGTTGGTGGTGCCGCCGGGAACGTCCACGCAGGCCCGCCCGTCGGCGAGGGCGATGGTCATGCCGGCGTTGGTCCAGAACGGGTCGGCGCCGTTGTCGAAACCGCCGTTGACGACCTGTTCGACTTCTTCGGCATGGGCCGGGGCAGCGGCGCCCGCGACCACGAGGACGGTGATGGTGGCTACCTTCAGGGAGCGCTCCCATAGATGCATGGAAACATATTGGTTGCGAGCGTGTTGCCGCGTCAACGCCCCTGATCGCTAATCCAGGCGTCGATCAACCCGCCGAAGTGAGCGAGGAACTTCTCGTGCTCGTGCACCGGGTACATCGCCCGGACCGTCTCGCGCAGCAGCGACCGGAACTCCTCGGAGGTGACCCAGTCGTACACGATGTCATCGACGTTCTTCAGGTTCTTCTCGCAGAACTCCCGGTATCTGTCGATCTCGAAGTAGTCGTCGGCGAGCCTGCGGTATTCGCGCAGTTTCTCGGCGTAGGTCCGGTCCGAGTCGGCCACCTCGAAGTAGGCGCGGGTGTCCATGTCGAGCCGGGGCTTACGGCCGGTGACCACGCAGAAGACCGTCCACCGCAGCAGCGCCGTCATAGCCCACGGGAAGTAGTAGTGCAGCGAGGTCAGCGCCACGTCCGGGCAGGCGTTGGCGTAGTCGATCGGGTGCACGTCGTCGCCGCGCACCAGCGACTCGCACGAGTTGAACTCCCACCGGAAGAACGCGTTGACCAGCCGGGAGATCGTCACCACCTCGTCGCCGGCGTCCGCCGACAGGAAGCCGTGGTCCACCTCGTAACGGGCGTGCATCGGCTGCTCCGGCCGGAACTTCATCACCATCGTCTCCGGGCCGATGCTCAGGGACCGGGCGAAGACGTCGTACCCCTCGACCGACGCCTGCAAGTGCATCAGCCGCTCCCCGGAGGCGTCGTAGGCGGAGTGCAGCTCGTCCAGGTTCCGGATCTTCGACACCCCCACCCAGGCGCCGCCGTCGTACGGCTTCATCCAGAGCGGGTAACCGACCGACGCCGCCGTCGCCTCCAGGTCGAACGGCCGGTTGTACCGGGCCGCGGTGTACGCCCACCGCGAGTTCTCCAGTGGGTTCTTGAACGGGACGAGCACCGTCTCCGGAACCTTCAGACCGAGCCGCATCATCGCGCAGTACGCGGCGTGCTTCTCCATCGACTGGAACGTGAACGGGCTGTTCAGCAGGTACACGTCGTCCATCAGCGCGATCTTCTTGAGCCACTCGCGGGGGTGGTAGTACCAGTACGCCAGGCGGTCGATGACCAGGTCGTGCCGCGGCTTGTCACGCAGGTTGAACGGCTCGATGGTGACCCGCACCGGCAGCGCCCGGTGGCTGCGCCCGTCCGGCCCGCTGACGTTGCCCACCCGGCGCAGCAGCTGCTCGTAGGCGCGCGGCCAGTCGTCCTCGGTGCCCAGCAGCATTCCGATGGTGTGCTCGACGTCGGCCACGTCGCCTCCCCTTCTGGAGATCAGTCCGGCCACACCCGCCGCAGGAGCCCGGTCAGGTGTGGATGCAGCGTGTCGCGCCACCCGGTCCAGGTGTGGGCGTCCGGGTTCTCGGTGAAGTCCACGGGGTACCCCTGTTCGCGCAGAGCATCCGCCATGTCGCGGTTGTTCGCCAGGTTCTCCTCCGCCGCGCCGCAGGTCAGCGCCGTCGGCGCCGCCGGGCCGGTCCGGGCGTGCCGGACCTCCCTGACGAAACGCACGATCCGCCCCCAATATCGGAAGCCTGACTCCTGGCGGTCGTGCCGCGGCTGGAAATAGCTGCCCGACTGCAGGAACAGCCCGGCGAAGGCCTCCGGAAACCTGCGCTGGACGTGCAACATCGCCAGCGCGCCCAGGCTCGCCCCGGCCCCCACCACCGGGCGCCCGCCCAGGCGTGCGCGAAGCCGCGGCAGCGTCTCCGACCCCAGCACCCGGGCATATCCCGGGTCGGCCGAGAAATTCCGCTCCCGGTCGCTGATCGGCAGAAGCACCAGGTGGTACGGGGAAACGCGCCCATCTCCGATCGCGGCGGCGGTGTAGTCGGCAAGCGCACCACGGTGCTGGTATTCAGGACCGTCGTGGGCGACCAGCACCCGGTCGGTCGGCGCCGCCGGCGACCAGACGCGGGTCTCGCCCACCGGCAGCCGCAGAGATCGCCACCGGCCCGGCGCGGCCGGCAGGCGCAGCCAGTCCGGTTCCGCATAGCCGGGGCAGCGCAGTTCCCGTGGCCCCTCATCCTCGCGGGCGCCGTCGCGGTGGGTCAGCTCCAGGCGGTACTCCAGCCGCCACAGCGGAGGCCGCTCGCGGCTCAGCTCCCACGCGCCGGCTCCGGAACGGAACCGCAGGTCGGCGCGGAACGCCGAGGAGAGCACCCGGACCCCGGCCAGTCTGCGCCCCGGATCGGCGCGCCGGAACCGGAGCACGGAGCCGTCGCACCAGGCCCCGTCCGTACCCTCCATGAACGCACCCTAGCGCCGCCCGCGCCGGACCGCTCACCGTTGCCGGCGCGGCCCTATAGTCGCAGGCGTGCGGATCCGGATCGAGGGGTACGACCTGCCCGGGCGGGCGGGTGCGCCGCAGGCGGAGACGCTGCGGCTGGGCGGTGTCCAGGTCGGCGTGCAACGCCGCCGGGAGGTCGTCGGCCACGTCGCGGTCGACGCCGCCCAAGCCGTCTGGGAGCTGGAGGTCGACACCCGCGAGGTGGACGACCTGATGGACGTCGGCGGACCGTGGGTGCACGGCCGTCCGGGCGCCCGCTTCCTCTACCTGAGCTGGGGCAGCACCAGCACCGGCGAGTTCGCCGGGTTCCGGCGGGCGAAACTGCTGTTCGGCGACGTCCCCGGGGACCTGCTGCGGGCCGCCGCGGGCGGGGACGGCGTCCTGGTGGGGCGGCTCGGGCTGACCGGACCGGACGGCGGGCCGCGCTGCGCCCGGGTCCGCCCACCCGACATCGTCTGGACTCTGCGGTGACGGTGGTTACTCTTCGGGGCGCCTGTGGGCTTTCCGGGTCGCCGCGGCCGGGAACTGTCAGGGGGTCGGCCTAGAGTCGGCGACATGTTCAGCGACCACCTGCCGCAGCGGGAAACCGGGGATTCACCGGACCGGTCCGTCGTGGTGGGCGGGCCGGGTGTGCGCGTGCTGCACGGGCTGGTGGGCCCCGACGGCGGCCTGAGCCTCTGGGCCGAGGACGCGACGGCCGCCGCCGGCTTCACCGCCGGCCGTGGAGCGGCGCCGGCGCACCCGTTCGCCGTGCCGGGCGACGCGCTGCCGGCGGGGCAGGCACGGGCCGGCGCCACGCTGACGCTCCCCTCGACCGGGTCGGGTCCGTTGCCGTCACCGCACCTGGGGTTGCCCGAGCGGCGCGGCGTGCCCCGGGCTCGGGCTTGGCGGGTGCCGGCGGTCAGTGTGCCGTTCGTCGACGTCGACCTGGTCGCCGAGTTCGAGGGCCGGGTCGCGCCGTCGGCGCAGTGGCTGGTCGAGCTGTGCGGGTTCGCGGCGGGCCTGGTCCGGCGCGGGCGGGTGCTGCCCGGCGTCCGCATCGGCGGCCGCAACCCGGTGGCGGGCTGGCGGCCGGTGGTGGCCGGCGGCGACGCGGTCCGGCACGCCGCCCTCCTCGACCGCATGCCCCCGGCCTGCCGTGCCGAGCAGCCGGTGTCCGGCGCCGCCGGGGCGCCGGCGGCCGACGTGCTGGCGGTCGCGCTGGAGCGGCTGGTCGACGGGCTGGTGCGGACCCGCCTGGCCGAGGCTGGGGTGACCCTCGCCGACTACGGGTGGCTGGCCGCCCTGACCGGGGAGCCCGAGTTCGAGGCGGCACCCGCGCTGGCCGACGAGCTGGCCGACCGGCTGGACGCCTGGTTCGAGCAGGCGGCGCGCGGCGCCGAGGTGCGACTCTGCTTCCGTCTCAGCGATCCGCGCGAGCACGAGCCGGTGATGCCCGACGACGTGCCGCTGCCGGAGGACGCGTGGCGGCTGGAGTTCCTGCTGCAGGCGGTCGACGAGCCGAGCGTGCTGGTCCCGGCCGCCGACGTGTGGCGTGACCGGTCGGCGCCGCTGCGCAGATGGACCTCGCACCCGCAGGAGCGGCTGCTCGCCGGGCTGGGGCGGGCCGCCCGCCTCTATCCCGATCTGGGCGAGGCGCTGCGCGGCACCCATCCCGGGCAGATGCTGCTCGACACCGAGGGCGCGCACCGGTTCCTGAGCCACGCCGCCCTGCTGGAGGACGCGGGCTACGGCGTGCTCCTGCCGGCCTGGTGGCGTCGCCGCCCCGACCTCGGGTTGTCGCTCGAGGTGCGCGGCCGCGACCCGGTCTCACATGTTCTCCGCGACCGGGCGGTCGGGCTGCGGGAGCTGGTCGATTACCGGTGGGGGCTGGCGCTGGGCGGCCGCACCCTCACCGAGGACGACCTGGCCGACCTCGCCCGGGCCAAGGTGCCGCTGGTCCGGCTGCGCGGGCGGTGGGTGTTCCTCGATCCGGAGCGGCTCGCCGCCGGTCTGGCCTTCCTGCGGCGCGGCGGCGGGCGGATGACCGCGGGCGACGCGCTGCGGATGATGCGCCTGCTCCCGCCCGAGGGGCTCCCTCTGCCGGTGACCGACGCGCGCGGCGAGGGCTGGCTGGCCGACCTGCTGAGCGGGCGTCTCGACCAGCGCCTCGACGTGCTGCCACCACCCGAGGGCTTGGTCGGTGAGCTCCGGCCGTACCAGATCCGTGGTTTCTCCTGGCTCGCGTTCCTCGACTCGCTCGGGCTGGGGGCCTGCCTCGCCGACGACATGGGGCTCGGCAAGACCGTCCAGCTGCTGACGCTGCTGCTGCACCACCGGGAAGGCCCGGCTCTGCTGATCTGCCCGCTGTCGGTGCTCGGCAACTGGCAGCGCGAGGCCGGCCGGTTCGCGCCGTCGCTGCGAGTGCGGGTGCTGCACGGCGCCGACCGGGAAGACCCGGCCGTCCTCGCCGCCGAGGCCGACGTGGTGCTCACGACCTACGGCACCGCGGTGCGCGAGGCCGACGCGCTCGCCGCGATCTCCTGGGACCGGGTGGTGCTCGACGAGGCCCAGCACATCAAGAACAGCGGCGGTTCGGCGGCCAAGGCGGTGCGCCGGTTCCCGGCCCGCAACCGGATCGCGCTGACCGGCACCCCGGTGGAGAACCGGCTGGCCGAGCTCTGGTCGATCCTCGACTTCGTCAACCCCGGCGTGCTGGCGTCGGCGCACACGTTCCGCGCCCGGTTCGCGGTCCCCGTCGAGAGATACGCGGACGAGGACGCCGCCGCCCGCCTGCGCCATGCCACCCGGCCGTTCCTGCTGCGCCGCGCCAAGACCGATCATGCGATCGCCGCCGAGCTGCCGTCGAAACGGCACGTCCGGCACCTGTGCGGCATGACCACCGAGCAGGTCAGCCTCTACCGCGCGGTCCTCGACGAACTGGTGGAACGGCTCGCCGAACCGGGCGAGAAATGGCGCAAGGGCCTGGTCCTGGCCGCCATGACCAAGCTGAAACAGGCGTGCGTGCACCCGGCGCTCCTGCTCAAGGACGGTTCGCCGCTGCCCGGCCGATCCGGCAAGATCGACCGGCTGGAGGAGATCGTCGACCATGCGCTCGGAGCGGGGGAGAGCGTGCTGTGCTTCACCCAGTTCGCCCGGTTCGGCGCGATGCTCACCCCGCATCTGTCGGCACGATTCGGCGTGCCGGTGCGGTTCCTGCACGGCGGCACCTCGCGTGGCGCGCGCGACGCGATGGTCGCCGAATTCCAGGAGGCGAAGCAGCCCGGCGTGTTCGTGCTCTCGCTGAAAGCCGGCGGCACCGGGCTCAACCTGACGGCCGCCAACCACGTCGTACACGTGGACCGCTGGTGGAACCCGGCCACCGAGACCCAGGCCTCCGACCGTGCGTTCCGCATCGGGCAGCGCCGTGACGTGCACATCCACACCCTGGTCTGCCTCGGCACCCTGGAGGAGCGCATCGACCGGGTGCTCGTCGACAAGGGCGTCCTCGCCGAACGCGTCGTCGGCACCGGCGAGGGCTGGCTCAGCGCCCTCTCCGCCCAGGAGATCCGCGACCTGTTCGCTCTCTCCCCGGAGGCGATCGTTGACTGACCATCTCGCCGGCTGTCGGCCGGGTCGTGTTCTTCCGGAGGCGATCGTTGACTGACCACCTTGCCGGCCGTCGGCCCGGTCGTGTCGAGCGCTGCCGCGGCCGCCGCCGGTCATCGTGGCCGCGGGCGGTCGGCGCCTCCTCGCATGGCGGATCCGCCTCACGGAGCGGGGGTGGGTCATGACCGATTTCCCGCTCGCCTTCCTGGGCATGTTCGAGGCGTTGCGCATGGGACCGACCTTCGCGCGGGGCCGGCGCGACGAGCGGGCCGGGCACGTGCGCAGCCTCACCGTCTCCGGCAGCCTGGTCGTCGCTCTGGTGCGCGGGCCGGACGATCCGGTCGCGTTCCGGTCGCGGATCGCGGTCCGCGCCTTCGGGGCGTCCGAGTGGGCGCGGGTGGAGACGGCCCTGGTCGCTGAGGCCCGGTTCGTGGCCGACCTGCTCGACGGACGGATGCCACCGGGTATCGAGGCGATCTTCGCCGGCGCGGGACTGGGCCTGCTGCCGCTCTCGCTCGACGAGGTGGCGATGGACTGCAGTTGCGAGCGGTGGCCGATGCCGTGCGCTCATCTCGCCGCCACCTGCTACGCCCTGGCCAGGACGTTCGAGAGTGATCCGTTCGAGGTCTTCACGTGGCGCGGCCGGTCCCGCGACGAGCTGCTGATGCGCCTGCGGCGGCTGCGCGAGGCGGCCGCGACCGGAGCGGCGGGCGTCGACACCCCCGGCGCTGCGGCGTCCGATGGCGCCGATTCCGGGCGCGAGGTTCCGGAGCGCGACTCCCGGCCGCCGGCAGCATCGGACCCGGCCACCTTCTGGGGCCGGGCGCTCCAGCCGGAACCGGAGCCGGGGGGCCCCGGCGTGCGGCCGGACGCGTTGCTCGACCAGCTCGACGCGCCGCCGATCACCCATCATGGACAGTCCGTCGTCGAGGTGCTGCGAGAGGCGTACCGCGCCTTGCCGGATAATCCGACCCTCGATTGAGGAGGGTCCGTAAGGGTGTGGGAATCCCGGTCTCCTATGGCCGGAATTGATTGCCGCTGTACGGATGGGACTGCTGTTGCGGCGGTGACTTCCCTTGCCGTGCCCGCGTGGGGTTTGCGGACGAAAGAGGGCGTCGCGCTGCTCGGCGGGACCCTTATGTCCTGCGGCGAAAGACCAGGTCAGAGGACTTTCGCTGGCTAAACGCGACGATGGCAACCCTGACTTTACGGACACCGGGCGGGTCGTCCGAACGGTCAGCTTTCCGGTAAATGGCCGATCCGGCTTTCGGCACCGTGATGGGCTACGCGTGTCATGGCGATTTGTCCTGAAAAGGTGTGACATGAAAAACCCAAAGCGAATGCTAGCGGCAGCCGCCAGCATGAGCCTGGCGGCAGCGGCGCTGATCGGGGCTCCGGCTCCCAGCCACGCGGAACCAGCCGTCAAGGCGGCCGCCACCAAGAAGTCGACACAGACCCCGAACCAGACCCACACGCAGATCCAGACGCAGACCCAGACCCAGAACCTCGGCTGGGACGACGACTACGTGGTCGGTTACTTCAGCTCCGAATGGCAGTGCAACAAGGCCGGCTGGTGGGGTGAGAAGTCCGGCGCCTGGGGTGACTACTACTGCTACCCGGCGTTCGTTCCCCGCTACGGCTGGGTGTGGGTCCTCGAGGTCGAAGAGGACGACTGGTACTGGGACAACTGGATGGGCGGATGGCCCAGGGGCTGGCCCTACAGGCCTGCCTACCTGGTCCACGGGAACTACCACATCGGTGGCCCGTACACGCATCCCTTCAAGTGGAAGAAGGGCATCAAGTACGGACCGCTGAAGGGCTTCCCGCACGGCTTCCCTAAGTGGAAGAAGCCCGGATTCCCGGGTGGTCCTGGCGGCGGTCCTGGCGGCGGTCCCGGTGGCGGTCCTGGCGGCGGTCCCGGTGGCGGTCCTGGCGGCGGTCCTGGCGGCGGTCCCGGTGGCGGTCCTGGCGGCGGTCCCGGTGGCGGTCCTGGCGGCGGTCCTGGCGGCGGTCCTGGCGGCGGTCCCGGTGGCGGTCCCGGTGGCGGTCCTGGCGGCGGTCCC
>NZ_JASCTH010000048.1 GCF_030009775.1 Actinoplanes sandaracinus
CTGGTTCAGCGGCACCACGGAAGAAGCCCTCGACTTCGTCTGCGACGTCCTCATCAGCCCTATCATCAACGGGCCCCAGCGAAGCCCCGAGCCGTCAACCCCCGAAGGACTTATGAACTGAAGCACTAAGCCACCGTCAGTGCGGGAGGTGACCGGCTGGATCTGCCGCCACCCTGATCATCTTGTCCGGCAGGCTTCGCTACCGGCCTGGCCAAAGACCTGGAGGCCGTCACCGCCGGCCTGACGCTGCCGCATAGCTCCGGCCCGGTCGAAGGTAACGTCAATCGCCTCAAGATGATCAAGCAGCAGATGTACGGACGAGCGAGGTTCGACCTGCTCCGCGAACGAGTGTTACTCGCTTCGTGATGCTCAACAGCTGAGTCAGGTCGGCTGCCGGCCGACGAACTCGAAGACTTCGCGACGCAGAAACGCCAGGCTACACAGGGCCGCTGACTGCCTGTCAGAAAGATCGAAGGGTTCACACTTCGTGCGCCAGTACCCACACCAGGGGGTCGGGGCCGAACGGCGATCTTGTCGCGTTGCTGATCAGCGTCAGCTGAAGTAGATGTAGGCGCCCGGGCACGAGTACGGGCAGTGAAGTTCGGCCCGGTAGTACCCGGCGGAACCGACTGCACCCCAGAGGTCATGTTCTTCACCACGCCACCTGAGTTGACGGATCACCTCCGGTTGGCTCGACGCGGTCATGGTCCGGAGCACGATGAACGAGGACGCTGCCGGCCACGGCGCGAAGTCGGGGATGCCCCCCGTGACGAGATGGAAGGTGTCACCGGCGTTCAGCCAGATCCACGGGGTGACACAGCTCTGTTGCATCCCGACCTGGCACGATTGTCGGGCCGCCACCCCCGCTCCGCTCTCGCTCCCGGCCTTCACCGTGCTGGCCGGCGCCGCGACTGCCGATTGTGCTCCCAGCAGCGTGACGGCCAGCGTCGCCGCGGCTATCCCGATGATCTTCAGCCTGTTCACGGTTCCTCCATTTCCCGGGCAGGTGCCCACGCGACTTCGTGGAGTTCGTCATCAAGCGTCGGACGTCGATCTCCCGCCTTGGTGAGATTTAGACGAATTCGGACGCCAGTTTCAGGAACGGCGCTGGCGAGCCCGTTATGGATGGGCATGTTGTGAACGCGGCCCGATTCCTCGTTGGCACGTCGAGGCTGTCCGGGTTACCTCGGGCCAGTTGGCGCAATTGCACGCCGTCGGCCTCCGGTATGGCATGACCCTGCGGCATGATCATCGCCGTGCTTCCGTTCCGCTTCGATCACCGTGGATTCGCTGCTGGCTTCGGCCCTGGCCGAGGAGCGGTTGTGGGATCGCACGCACGCGATCGTCGACCTGGTGCCTCATCTCGATTCCGGACACCTGGACCGGGTCTTCGCGCTCGCCACGGAGCCGTCCGACGAGCATTGCCGCCAGATCCTGATCGGTGAGTTGCTGCCCCACCTGGATGCGCGACGCCTCGCCGCGGTCACCGACCTGGCCGTCACCCGAACCCGCCGAAGTTCGCGGCGCCGCTCTGGCGCTCGTGCAGGCGGCCCGCCCCGACGACTGGGCGCTGGCCCGCGTGCTGGAGGACGATTGATCGCGCATCTGAGTCCGGACGAGGGCCGGCAACTGCTGCCGGTGGTGACGGCCCTGGACCGCAACGCTCGCGCGGAGGTGTTGCCGGCGCTGACCGCCGTCCTGCCGGAGGTCGCCCCGGTCGCCTTGGACGCCCTGCGGCACGGCCGGAGAACGGGCCGTGGCCCGGCCGGACATCCGGAACCCGTGCGAGGCGGCCGCGTCAAATGTCCATGCGCAACCATACGGCTCTGACGATCGTCGCCCTGGCGTTGCTCGCCGGGGCCCTGGCCGCCTGCAGCCCGGCCGGGCGGGCCACACGCCCGCCCGGCCCGCCGGGCGGATCCGCGTGTGCGCTGCCGGCCGACGCGAACGCGCCGAACAGCGAGTGGGCCGCCTGTGCCCGCGTCGCCGCGGCCCTGTCCCAGCCGCCGGCGCGGGGCGAGACGGTGACGCTGAGCGTGGAGGTGACCGTCGCAGTCGATGCCGCCGCCCGGATCGAGATCGACCTGCCCGGCGGCTTCGCCTGGGCGGGCGCGCCGGCCGGCCTGACCCTGACCGACCATCCGGTGCCGAACCCCGCGGACGGCGGCTGCCTGCATCGGGCGGCCGGTACGATCACGCTCGGCGCCGGCCAGAGCGTGCGGCTCACCGGCACGGTCACCGCGGTCGCCACCGGCTTCGCGACGCTGCGGGCGCGTGCGGTGCTGCCCGGTGGCGGCGACGGGGCGAGCAGCGTGTTCGTCACGGTGGGGGAGACGCCGGAGGACTCCACCCTCGGCTACCGGCCCGGGACCGGTCACGCACGTGCCGTACCCCCGTCGGCCGGTCCGTCCGCCGGGTGCTGATGTCGCCCGCGGACGCCTTACCTACCAGCAGGCCGCGCTGACCGCGGCCGGCTGCACCAAGTGCTTCTTCGACAAGGCCACCGGCTTCGCCCCCTGATACGGAAGCGCCCCCACGGGCGGATCACTCCGGTCAGGCCGGGTCGTAGGCGCCAGCGGCGAACTCCTCGACCAGCGACCGGCGGGACGGCTTCCAGCCCAGCTCGCGGCGCGCCTTCTCGCCGGTGGCCTGCTGATCGAGCAGCAGGGCCTCGCCGAACCCGCCGAGCCGCTCGACCAGCGCGGCGGCATCCTCGGCCACCACGCGGCCGTCGAGACCCAGCCGGCGGGACGCGGCCTCGCCCAGTTCGCGGGCCGTCGGGTTGTCGCCGCTCACCCCGAGATACACCGAGCCGCTCTCCGCCCGCTCGAGCGCCGCCACGTACAGCTCCGCCAGGTCGTCGACGTGCACGCTGGTCCAGTGCTGGGTGCCGGGGCCGACCAGGCGCAGCGCGGCCGGATCGCCGACCCGCTCCCCCGCGAACACCAGGGTGGGGATGCCGGCGCCGTTCCCGTAGACGGTGCCCGGCTCGATGAGGATCGACCGGATCCCGGGCGCGGCCAGCACGCGGGAGTCCAGCTCCTCGCGCCACGCGACCAGAGCCGGCGCGTTCCGCGGGGTCTCCTCGGTGATGTCCGGCGCCGAGCCGTGCACCCAGACACCGCCGGTGCGCAGGAACGTGGCGCTCGGCCTCAAGCCGTCGAGGACGGCCTCGGCGAACGCCGTCTCGACCGAGCTGCTGGTCGCGTCACCCGGCGACGCCGTGGCGATCACGGCTTCGGCGGCGGCGGCCAGCCGGCGTACGAGATCGAGGTTCTGCATGTCGCCGACGGCGACTTCGGCGCCGGCAGCGCGTACGGCGGCCGCTTTCTCCTCCGAGCGCACCAGCGCCGTGACGGAGTGGCCCGCGGAGAGCAGGGCGGGCAGGACCGCCGAGCCGATGTGGCCGGTGGCGCCGGTCAGGAAGACGTTCATGGTGACAAGCTCCTTGCTCAAGAAAAGGATGTCTCGCCAAGACTGCCGTGGCCGGGCGTTCGCCACCAACGAATAGTTCCGATGTGTCTTATCGCCCCGGACGATTACCATTCTCGCGTGGAGCAGCGTCAACTGCAGTACTTCGTGGCCGTCGCCGAGGAGCTCAACTTCACTCGCGCCGCCCAGCGCACCCATGCCGTGCAGTCGACGGTCTCGGCGAGCATCCGGGCGCTCGAGCGGCACCTCGGCGCACCCCTGTTCGAGCGCAGCACCAGCAAGGTCGCACTCACCGAGGCCGGTAAGGCGCTGCTGCCCGAGGCGCGTCGGGCGCTCGACGCCCTCGACCAAGCCCGCGCCGCGGTCGCCGGCCTGCGCGAGGGGCTGACCGGCAGCCTGCGCGTCGGCACGCTCTCCGGCCTCACCGCCGTCGACCTGCCGGGGCTGGTGAGCGACTTCCGCGGCCGCCACCCCGGCGTGCGGCTGAGCCTGAGCATGGCCGCCGGGGGCACCGACGGGCTCCTGGCAGCCCTGCGCGCCCGCGAGCTCGACGTCGCGTTCGTCGCCGTTCAGGCCGCGAGCGTGCCCGACCTGCACCTGGACCCGATCGCCGAGTTCCAGCCACGCCTGCTCGTCCCGGCCGGCCACCCGCTGGCGGAGCGGAGCACGGTGAGCCCGGCCGCGTTGGCCGACGAACCGTTCATCGACCTTCCGCCCGGCTTCTGCAACCGCATCCGCACCGACAACGACTTCCGCCGGGCCGGCATCACCCGCACGATCGCCGTCGAGGTCAGCGACATCACGACCATCCCCGGCTACGTCGAGTCCGGCATCGGCCTGGCCCTGGTGCCGCCGCTGGCCGCCGAGGACGGCCATCGGGTCACCCCGGTCGGCCTCGACCCACCCGCCGCCTCGTGGACTCTGGCCGCGGCCAGCCTCGGTGGCCCCGTGCCGAGGCCCGCCGTGCGGGCGTTCCTCGACCTTGTCGACGCGCACGTCGTGCGCCGGGATCGCTACTAGAGCCCGGCCGGTCGATCACGCAGATGCCGGGCGCCGTCGGACGGCGTGTGACCATCTCCGCGAGCCTTCGTGATCCGCGGGACTGGACCTTGGCCACGGGCCGCGGCGCGCTCACCGACCAATCCGACGTGCTCCCCCTGCGGGAACTCCCCGTCGAGGCGGCCCGGCTACTCGAGGCACTGCAGGCGCCGCCTCGCTTGGCGGCACACCTGCGTCTGGTCCACGACGTCGCCGCCGCACTCACCGGGCACCTCGAACGCCGTTACCCTGACCTGCCCTTTGACCGATCGGCGGTACTGTTCGGCGCGGCCACTCACGACATCGGCAAGATTGTCCACCCGCAGGAAATCACGGGCCCCGGCTCGGCACACGTACCCGACCGGCTCGCCCGCTTCGCCGGCGCCCACGGCACCTGGACGGCCCCGGACCGGACCATCGACGACTTGCTCGCACTCTGGCCGACAACGTGTGGAAGGGCCGACGAGAAACAGACCTGGAACACCTTCTCGTCGACTACATCGCCACCGCCACAGGGCGGCCAAGCTGGCAGGCATTCCTTGAGCTTGACGAGATCCTCGGCGATCTCGCCGCCGACGCAGACCAACGCTTGGCCTTTCAGAGCACGTACCCGGTCTGACGTTGACGGCAATTTCTGTGCATGAACAGTGGCTCGTTCAGGAGCGCGGCGGGTAGGCCACGATCGGCTGATATCGCAGCGCCTCGGCGATGACCTGCTCATCGGACAATTCAGGCTGCTTGAGGAACAACAAATCGCTGGCGTACGGACACACCAAGGGCCAACGGCTGCAGGTCGCTGCCGGCCCGCGGGTATCGCCACGCGGTCACATCTGGGCGATGCCACCGACCACCGACTCCGTCCGGTTCTCCAGAGGAGATCGTTTCCGGGTTCAGTCAGCGCGGTCCGCGCGTGGCAGGATGGCCGTGTCGTCGGACGATCGCCATGACGCAAGTGCAGCACCTCGTGCGGCGGCCTCGGCGACGACGTCGAGCACCGTCGTGATGACCCACCGCACGCCCTCCTCTCCCGGCCCTCCGAGCGCGCTCATGGAACGGGTGACCGCCGGAATTTCGGCGATCATGGCATCGATGTCGGTGTCGCGCAGCACCTCCGCGCAGGCGGCGACCGCATCGGGGAGCAGAGCGTAGGGACGGTCTTCCCCGACGCGGTCGAAGTGGATGATGCCGGGCGCGCCGGTCCGGTACGGGCTTTCCAGCACGAGGGAGAAGGCGTCCCGAAGCTCCCGGGTCGGGGCGAGCCGTGGCAGCGCCACAGCGACCCAGGACAGTTCGACTCGGTCATCATCGGGAACCAGCTGGAACGCGTAGAGCCGGCCGAGCGCGTCGGGTGATCGCCGGCACAGGTCCAGCTCTTCCGGCGAGAGGATCGCGATCTGCCTCAGAAAGCCGAACCTCTCCCCCGGCCTCCGCTCGGTCCGCAACGGCATGTCCTCGCTCCCTCCATGCTGTCCGGTGAGAAGGATAAACGTGTCACCCTGCCGCGTGAGGATCGGCATTCGGATCCGCCGACATCCCGCTCGCTCTATGCCCGCGAGGGACGGAAGCCCGCGGGCACCCACCTCGGCCGCCGCCTATGAGCCACCGCTGTCAGGAACCGGGAAGCAGCATCTCCGTCCTGCCGGTGGCGGCGTCGGTGATGGTCAGGCGGCGCAGGGCGCCGGTGGCCGGGTCGAACGTGAGCTCGGCCGGGACCGGCTGCGCGCCCGTGAAGCCGGTCTCGCCCGGCGGGAGGTAGGGCACGCGCAGCGTCGCACCGGCTGTGCTGAGCGGCTGGGCGGCGGCCGCGGCGTGGCGTACCGCGGTGGCGCGTTCGGTCGATCCCGCCGCCGGGTCGCTCAGCAGTTCCACCGCCAGGGTCCAGGTGAGCGCGGCGCAGTCGGCGGTGGACGCCGCGCACAGCTTGCCGACCATGGTGCCGTACGCCGCCGGGTCCTGGGCCGTCTCGCGCGGGGAGCCCGTGGTGCGCCGCAACGCCGACAGCACCGCGACCGGGTCGGCGGCGCGGGCCAGGCGGGGGTCGGCGGCGACCAGGTCGCGCCAGGTGCGGGCCAGATCGTCGGAGGGCCCGTCGTGGGTCGCCTTCGCCGGCTCGTTCGTGGCACACCCCAGGCCGGCCGGGGGCCGCGCGGGGCGCACCCGCAGTGTCCCCGCCGCCGAGCGTGGGGCGCCGGTGCTCGCCGGTGTGGCCTCCACCTCGGTCGCGCTGATCCGGCACGCGCCCTCGTCGCGCGAGATGACGACGGTGAGGGCGCGGCGGCGCACCTCGGAAGTGGCCGGCTCCGCGGCTCGGGTGAGGGCCGTGACCAGTTGGTCCACCGTCCAGGCCGCGGAGGTCGTCGTGGCGGCGGGTGGGCCGGCGGGGCGCTCGGGACGCGCCTGCAGGGCGATCAGCGCCGACCCGGTGGTGAGCAGGACGACCGCCGCCGCGACGGACAGATAGGACGCGCGGCGGCGGTGCGGCGTGACCCGCGGCAGCGGCGCCGCCAGTTCGGCGCCGGCCGGGATGCGGGCGTGGAGCTCATCGAGGATGCGCTGCTCGGCGCCGGTCAGGTCGGTGGCGTAGTGCCGGTTCCGGGTGCCCATGGTGCTCCTCCTCAAACTGCCCGGGGCGCAAGGCGTGCCCGGGCCCGTGCCAGTCGCATCCGTGCCGTGCCCGGGCGGATGCCCAGGACCTCGGCGGCCTCGCCGACGGTGAGCTGGTCGTGCACGACGAGCGCGAGCAGTTCCCGCTCGCTGCCCGGCAGGCCCGGCAGGGCGGCCAGGATCGGCTGCGCCCGGCCGCGGGCGTCGAGCCGGTCGTCCGTACGGTCGAAGTCGTCCTTCTGCGCTGTCTCCCGGCGGCCGTGAAGCCGGGCGACGGCACGCGACTCCGCCTCCCCGCGCCGCCAGCGCATGGCCATCACGTTGCCCGCTATGCCGTAGAGCCAGGCGATCGGCTTGCCGCGGCCGGCGTCGAAGGCGGCGCTGGACTCCATCGCGGCCAGGAACGTGGAGGCGACGACGTCGGCGGCGTCGTGCGGGTCGCCGAGCCGGCGGGTGACATGCCGGGTGAGCGGCCGCACGTGCCGGCGGTAGAACTCCTCCAGCGCGGCGGGGTCGCTGGCCAGCAGCGGCACGAGCCGGCGGTCGTCCACATCGGCGAGGTCCTTCACTCCCACATCCTGGCTCTTTGCACGACCGCGAAAAAGCGTCACATGTGACGCCTTCCCCACCCCGCGCAAAGACATTCACGACCGCCGGAGAGTACGGCGTAATGATCCATATGGAATGCACCGATCTCGCCGCGGAAGAGGGGACGACATGCGCCGGCTGATAGTGCTGTTCGCAATGATCGCTATTTACTCGGGATGTGCGAAGGAGGCGGAAGCGCCGCCGGTGGCCTCGGCGGGAAAGCCGTCCGGGGCCGCGGCTTCTCCAGCGGCCTCCGCGACGACCGATGCCCGCGATGCCGCGCTGCGCTATGTGCGGTGCGTCCGCGCCGAGGGCCTCGAGGTGAACGACCCCTCCCCCGACGGCCGCTTCGACTTTCCGCGTGGCGACAAGACCGATCCCGCCTACCTCAACGCGATCACGAAGTGCCAGCCGCTGCTGCCGCCGGGTGGCGGGCAGGCGCCGCCCGCGCCGCTCACCGAGGAGCAGCTCGCCGCGATGCGGGAATATGCGAAGTGCATGCGCGACAACGGCCTGCCCGACTTCAAGGACCCCACCGCGCAGGGCTTCACCGACGACAGCGGCCCGCAGTCCGGCACGGCCGAGTTCGACAAGGCGTACCGGGCCTGCGTGCGGATCGTGCAGCCGGGCGCGGACCCGGAGGAGCCCGGTGTCGGATGAGTCCCGCCGGCGAGCCCGGCGCCTCCCGCGAGTCGCCGGGACCGGCGTGGCGGTCGCGTCCGTCGTGGCCCTGGCGGCCGCGGCCGGCGCCGCTGCGCTCGGGTTCGGGCGTGAGACGCCGGCGGAGAGCGACTCAGGGCCGGAGCCGCCGGCGGCCACCGCCGAGGTCACCCGCCGTGACCTGGTCAACGAGGCCACCGTGGACGCCAAGGTCACCTTCGGCGGCGCCACCGCGCTGGTGAGCGCCTCGGCGGGCATGGTGACCTGGCTGGCGCCGGTCGGCACGGTGATCGGCCGCGGCGATCCGGTGCTGCGCGCCGACGAGCGGCCGGTGCCGCTGTTCTACGGCTCGGTGCCGCTGTTCCGGCCGCTGGCCGACAAGGCGGAGGGCCGGGACGTACGGCAGATCGAGCGCAACCTGCGGGCCCTGGGATATGTCGGCTTCACCGCCGACGACCTCTGGACGCCGGAGACCACCAAGGCGGTCAAGCGCTGGCAGCGCCACCACGAGCTGCCGGAGACCGGCACGATAGAGGCGGGCCAGATCGTCTTCGCGCCGGAGGCCGTGCGGGTCGCCGGGCACACCGTCCGCCCGGGCGCGAGCGCCGCAGGCGAGCTGATGACCGTGACCGGCACGAAACCGGTGGTGGTCGCCGAGCTGGAACCCGGCACGGACGGCTGGGCCCGGCCCGGCGTCGAGGTGACCGTTCAGGTGCCTGAGGGCCCGGCCCTGACCGGCAAAATCTCCTCGGTCCGCAGTGCCGCCTCCGGGTCCTCCGACGATGCCGATCAGACGAAACAGGTCACCGTCTCCGTGGAGGATCCCGGCAAGCTGGGCCGCACGGCCGACGCGCCGGTGCGGGTGCGCCACGTGGTGAGCCAGCGCGAGGACGTGCTGACCGTGCCGGTGGCGGCGCTGCTGGCACTGGCCGAGGGAGGGTACGGCGTCGAGGTGGTCGAGCCCGCCGGCACCCGGGTCGTCGCGGTGGAACTCGGGCTGATCAGCGACGGCCAGGTCGAGGTCAAGGGCGAGGTCGAGGACGGGATGACCGTGGGGATGCCGGCATGAGCGGGCAGGCCGTCCGGCTCGACGGGGTGTCGAAGACCTACCCGGGCGGGGTGCACGCGGTGCGCGACGTCAGCCTGAGCATCGGGCACGGCGAGTTAGCCGGCATCGTCGGCCCGTCCGGCTCCGGCAAGTCCACGATGCTGCATCTGCTCGGCACCCTGGACCGGCCGTCCGCCGGCACCGTGGAGATCGACGGGTACGACGTCGCCGCGCTCTCCGACCGGGCCCTGTCGGCGCTGCGCGCCCGCCGGATCGGGTTCGTCTTCCAGCAGTTCCACCTCAACCACGGCCGGTCCGCCGTGGACAACGTCGCCGACGGGCTGCTCTACTGCGGGGTTCCGCTGCGCCGGCGGCGCGCCCGGGCCGAGGAAGCCCTGGCCCGGGTGGGTCTCGCGGAGCGGGCGGGGCATCGGCCGCACCAGTTGTCGGGCGGTGAGCAGCAGCGCGTGGCCATCGCCCGGGCCGTGCTCGGCGAGCCCGCCCTGCTGCTGGCCGACGAGCCCACCGGCAATCTCGACTCGGTCGCCGGCGCCGGGGTGCTGCGGCTGCTGCACGAGCTGCACGCGGCCGGGACCACAGTGGTGCTGATCACCCATGACACCGACATCGCGGCGTCGCTGCCCCGGCAGATCCGGATGCGCGACGGGCAGCTCTCGGGGGACCGTCAGGACCAGGGAGGCCAGCGGTGAACCCGCCGTCACGGCTGCGCGCCGCCGACGTCGTACGGGTCGCCGGTGCGGGCCTGCGCGGCCGGCCGCTGCGGACCGTCCTGTCCGTCGCCGGGATCGCCATCGGCATCGCCGCGATGCTGGCCGTGGTCGGCATCTCCACGTCCAGTCACGCGGAGCTGGACCGCACACTCGACGAGCTGGGCACCAACCTGCTCACCGTCCGGCCCGGCACCCGGCTCAACGGCGGCGATGCCAAGCTGCCGACGGACGCCACCGCCATGGTGGCCCGGATCGCGCCGGTCACCACTGCGGCGGCGACCGGCGCCGTGCGGGCCTCGGTGTACCGCAACGACCACATGCCATCGGGGGAAACCGGCGGGATCGCGGTGCTCGCCGCCGGCCCCGGCCTGCTGGAGACCGTCGGCGGCCAGGTACGCGCCGGGCGCTGGTTCGACGCGGCGACCGCCGAGCATCCGGCGGTGGTGCTGGGCGCGGACGCGGCGCGGCGGCTGGGAGTCCGTACCCCGGGCACAAGGGTATGGCTCGGCGGGAGCTGGTTCGGGGTGGTAGGCATCCTGCGGCCGGTTCCGCTGGCCGCCGAGGTCGACGCCGCGGCGCTGGTCGGCTGGAGCTCGGCCGGCCGCTACCTGGGCTTCGACGGCCGGCCGACGATCATTTACACCCGCTCCGCCGAGACCCGGGTGGAAGAGGTGCGGGCCGTGCTCGCACGCACCGCCAATCCCACGGCGCCGAACGAGGTCAGCGTGTCCCGGCCGTCGGACGCGCTCGCCGCCCAGCGCGCCGCCGGGTTCACGCTCAGCGCGCAACTGCTCGGCCTCGGCGTGGTGGCGCTGTTGATCGGCGGGATCGGCGTGGCGAACACCATGGTGATCGCGGTGCTCGAGCGGCGTTCCGAGATCGGTCTGCGCCGCGCCCTGGGCGCCACCCGCGGGCACGTCGCCGGCCAGTTCCTGGCCGAGTCGCTGCTGCTCTCGGCGCTCGGCGGCCTCGTCGGGGTGGCCTTCGGCCTGGCCGCCACCGCCGCCTATGCCGCGGCGCAGGGCTGGCCGGTCGTCGTCCCGGTCTGGGCGACGGCGGGCGGCGCCGCGGTCACGGCGCTCATCGGGGCGGTCGCCGGGCTGTACCCGGCCGTGCGGGCGGCCCGGCTGGCCCCGACCGCCGCGCTGGCCGCGCAGTGAACGAGGCGGGGGGCGGGGGCCCCCCGGGGGCGCGGCCCCCCGCCCCCGGGCGCGGGCGAGCCCGAAGTTGGAGCCGAACCCGGAGAGGAGGCTGTCGTGCACCCAGCCCTGCACGCCGGTGGAGGTGTTGCGGACGTAGGTCCACGTGCTGGTCCCGCTGACGGTGTCGCCGATGTCCCAGCAGAAGTAGGCCGCCCCCTGACCTTGCTGGCCCTGACCGTCGGACGTGCAGCTCAGTCCCGGCGGGTTGTGCGGGCCGCGGCGGATGTTGACGAAGGTGCCGGTGAAGCTGCCGACGGTGGCGTCCCGGTCGGGGTGGGCGTGGCTGCAGCTGCTCGCCAACGCCGGAGCCGCCAGCACGGGTGCCACGACCGCCGCCGAGACGGCCATCCCGGCCAGTCCGATGCTCGCCATGATTCTACGTTTCGCGTTCATTTTTCCTCCTTTGGCCCGTTTCGAGCTCGCCCCTGCCCGTGGCGGGCCCGCACGAATGTCGATGCCGAGACTGCCGAGAGGCGCTGAAGACACGGTGAAGATTTGCTGAGGCTTCCGCCTCTCAAGGTGTCGCATCGCATTCATGGTCTTGCATGGATCTCGCCTTTTCGGTAAGCATCGTGAGCGGACCCGAACGGGAACGGGGGAATGCTGCGATGCAAGGCAGGCGACTGGAGATTCGGGTACTGGGATCATTTGAATTGCTGGTGAATGAACGGCCGCTGCCACTGGGGCAACCGAAGCAGCGCGCCGTGCTCGCGGTCCTTGCGCTGCATTCCGACCGGCCGGTCTACATCGGCGAGATCATCGACGCGGTCTGGGGAGAGGTTCCACCCAACGGCGCCCGCAACCAGATCCACGTGTACGTCCGCGGCATCCGCCGCAACCTGGCCGCCGCGGGGCTGCCACCCGGCATGGTGGAGACCCTGCCCGACGGATACCGGCTCGTCACGCCGCCGCACACGGTGGACCTCGGCGTCTTCCGGCAGCGGATGGCCGAGGGCCGCCGGCTGGTCCGCGACGGCCAGCTCTCGCCCGGCGCGGAGGCGATCCAGGCCGCCCTGGCCGTCTGGCACGACTCCCCCCTCGGCGGGCTGCCCGGCGCCTACTTCGAACGCGCCGCGACCGCCCTGGAACAGCAGCGGCTCGCCGCGCTCGAACAGCACATGCGGCTGCAGCAGGTGCTGGGCCGGCACGCCGAGTTGGCGGTCACTCTGCGCGCCGCGCTGGAGGACCACCCGTTCCACGAGGAGCTGCGCTACGGCCTGATGTTCTCGCTGCACCACTGCGGCCGTACGGTCGAGGCGCTGGCCGTCTACCGCGAGGGCCGCGCCCGGACGGTCGACGAGTTCGGCATCGAACCGGGCCACCGGCTGCAGACCCTCGAACGCCGCCTGATCCGCAACGAGCCCGTCCCACCGGCCGTCGATGTTCGGCGAGAGATCTCGCGGTAACCGGGGAGCGCCCGGCCGGCGGCCGGGCCGACGTGGACGCGGCGACGGCGAGACCCCGACGGAATGCACCGGTCGGGTACGGGCACGGAGGCGCAGCGCACCCACGATCGGGTGGTTGTCGACGAGGTCGCCACGGTGCCCCGGCTCGGGATTTCCGCTGCGGCAAGGGTCGGCGGCACCGCTCCCGCCGATATCGGCCGTCGGAAATGCGGCGGATGGGGGCGCACGAGAGCCGCCTCGCATTGGCGGATCATGCTCGCGGAGCGCGATCCACCGGCGGTCCCGATCGCCGCGACCATTGCGGCTGACCTGCATCGAAGGCGGGCGTGCGCGCCGGCAGCGCCGGATCACCCGCCGGCCGGCCGGGCTGCCGGGGTCACCGTGGCGATGTCCAGCCTCAGCGATCAACCGGCGCACTCACCGGGGCGTGGGCACTGTGGTCGCGGCCCATGCCGCACCACCCCTTCGCCGCGATCACCAGGTTGCGATACGCCGCCGAGCTGTTACCTTGGCCTCCATATTCATTTCACTCTCCGTTGATATACACCATGCGGAGAGTGACTGTCAGCACGGGCATGGCTGCAACGAGAGGTAAGGGCATGGCTGACGAAGAGACCTACGGCGAGTCGTCCAACTGGCCGTTCGAATCAAAGCTCGGCAACGCGGCCGCCGTGGGCATGGTCGTTCCGCTCGGGGCGACAGCCGCCCCGGTCGCCATCGCGCGCGGACTTTACACCGCCGCGAGAGGCCGAGGTTTCGAAGCCGGCTGGGAAGCCCACTTCGAATGGTGCGGCGAGAGAATAGTTGCCGCCGGCGAATGGATCGACGAGCACCCCGAGGAGGCCAAGGAGAACCTCAAGAAGGCCGGTAAAGAGGTGATCAGCTGGATTGGACCGATCGTGCTCGGCCGCTGGTTCGGCGGCAAGAAGTAGCGACAGAATGCGATATGAGCCTGCTGCTTCCGCAATGGCCTCCGGTATCGACTCGCCGTGACTCGGCCATCCCGTCGGCGACGGTGTGCGACCGTCCGTCGTGGCTCGATGGGCGGCAGCAGTGCCGAGACTCCTCGCCGCCGTAGCGTGAGGCGATGTCGGAGGAGCGGCCCCGAAGCCCGACGGCCGCAGCGGTATGCGTGAACGGCACGGCTGATGGGGGTCCCTGCCAGTACCCCGGTTCTACGCACTCGTTCGTTCAACGCGCCGTCGCTGTTTCGTACGGCTCGTGGGCCGCGATCGTGTCCTCGGTTCAAGAAATGGCGAGGCGGCGCGCCACCTTGGCCTCCACCCGCTCGGCCAGTTCGGCGAGGGATGGCACGATACGGGCCGCCCAGGCCAGTAGCTCACGGGAGTGTCGCACCCGGCACGCGTTGGTGGCGCTTTCCCGCACGCGCGCCGTCCGGCCGTAACGGCCGAGTAGGTACACGGCTCGAGGCACCACGAAGCAGGCGTACGCGCGCCGCCAGCGCTCGGTCCCGGGCTCGGGCAGGCGGTCGGCCACGGCCGGCCACAGCGAGGCCAGCGTGCGCAGGTAGTGCCGGGCCAGCTCATCGCGTTCAGCGAATCCGGCCTCGTCGACGGGGAGCAGCGGCATGTCCTCGAGGAACTGGGCGATCTCGTAGCCGACCGGAAGGAAGCCGCGATCACCCACGTCGAGCGCGACGATCTCGTTGTGCTCGGACACGATCCAGTTCTCGGTGTGCGCGTCGCGCTTGCCGGCCAGCGGTAGACCGTCCGGTACCGCGCTGCAGACGAGCCGGGCCAGCCGGTCATGGCCGCGCAGGTCCATGCTGCGCAGATAGGTGGTCAGCCGGTTCTCCATCCCGTCCGGGGCGTCGGGCTCGCCGCGCCAGGCGTGCACGTGGGCCAGCAGCGTGAGGCAGCGGCGGACCGTCTCCCGGGCGGCCGGATAGTCGACGCCGCCTGCGGTGACCTGCTCGTCCAGGGTTTCGAACAACGTGCGCCCGGTCGCCCGCCAGGTGAGCAGGACCTCGTGTCCATCAGTGGGGTCGGTGACAACCGTGACCGTGCGCACGGCCCGCGCCCAGCTGCCCGGCGAGCGTTCGTCGAGCCAGCGGGCGAAGCTGTCGGTCCGCGACTTCTCCCTGCCGGCGTCCCCCGGGCGGGCGTGCGGAGGGCGGAAGGGCTTGAGGATCATCGTGGAGGACAGCAGGCGATGGGGGTCGGCGATGGTGTACACCTTGGAAACACCACCGAGCACCCGGTGCGCGGCGCTGCCGACTCCGGCCACCCGATCGCCGGCCGCGAGCAGTAACGGAAGCGTTTCGCCGGCCCGCAGCAGCCGCCACGCCTGCGGATCCGCCCGCACGTCGGTGGCCGGATGCACCGGCGTCTCCTCAGCGAGCCGGCCGCGCACTGCCGCAGTGGCCTCGGCGAGTTCCGCCGCCTGCAGCAGCGGCCAGGGCCAGTCCGGGGCAACGGCAGCGGCCCACCCGGCGAATCGGGCAGCCTCGGCGAACCACTCCGGGGCGCCGGTCGCCCGCCACAGCCAATGCGCCATGGAAGCGGAAACGCTCCAGGACTCTCGTGCGGGCATGCCGCCGAGAGAGCGGGCCTGCTCCTTGAGTTCGAAGGCCCGACGCACCGAGGGCACGTGACGCAGCCGGCGGCCGCGGCGCAAGTACGCATCGGCGAGCAGTCCGAGCACCTCCGGGCCGGCGTTGCCGAGTGTGATCGACCGTTCCAGACAGGCGATTGCCTCGCCCAGGTCGGCCACGTCACCGACGTGCGTGCCGCGGCGCAGCAACGCGTCGCCGAGCATGCTGCTCAGCGTCTGCTCGTCAGGTACGACGAGGACCGGCGCCGCCGTCCCGTCCGAGTCGATGACGTCAAGCCCTAGTGGGTCGACGCCGTCGCCCGTCTCCCACGTCGGCGCGGCAATCTCGGCGACCCTCCGGAACGTGGCCACGGCCTCGTCGAACAGGGGATCGGCGCGCCGGGCACCGGCGAGCGCCTCCTTCGGGTCGTTGGCGGTGGCCGCTCCGGTCGCGACCGCACGGGCGTGCCACAGCGCAGCGCGTGCGAGTTTGGTGAGCAGCAGCGGCGGCGGCGCCGGGTCGCCCGCCACGGAGAGCTGAAAGAGCCGGTACAGCCGTTCGGTGGGCCACGACGTGAGGGGTTCATCGGGCAGGGTCCGCTGCCGCATCATCAGAAGGGAACCAGCGTGCCCAGCCGCGTACCGGGCCGCGCCCTCGTCGGCGGACTCGAGATGCCGGACCAACCATTCGACCACCTCGGTGGCGAGCTCGGTCACGGCCGGTTCAGCGGGAGCGCCGCCGAGCGCCGGTTCGAGCAGGTCTCGGCATCCGTAGATGAGGGGCTTGGCGGCCAGCCCGGTCGCAGCGGGGCGGCGTACCGCGTCGCGCACCGCGTCGAGGAGTTCCGCGTGATCGGCGCCTGCCCTGGCGCGGTGGATCCGGCTCTCGGCGAGCCCGGTGAGTGCCCGGTCGAGCATCGCCTGCGCCTCGGGCGTGCGCCGCCGGATGAACCGAAGAGCCTCGGCGAACGCCATATCCGCCTGGCCAGGGCCGAGGCCTTCACGCTCGCGCAATGCGGCCTTGCCGTACTCCAACAGCGCCCAGGGCAGGTAGTCGCTGCAGATGGGGCTGTCGTCGTCGTGGCACAGCCGCAGGTCCTCGAGTGCGGTCTCGAGCACCGCGAGATACGGCCGTTCGGTCAGCCGGCGGACGTGCACGGCCCGAAGCAGCGCTTGGCCGCGGCGGATGCGGATGATGACCGGGTCGGTTCGTCCGCTGGCCGGGACGGTGAGCGCGTGCCCGTACCAGGCGGCGGCCGCTACGAACGCGCTCTCGGCCGCGGCCATGGCCGCGCCCGCGGCCGGGGCCGGGGCCGTGTCGTCCGACGGGTCATCGATCGTATCGATGTCGTCCAGCAGGCAGTCCAGCTCCCGGGGCGCGTCCGGGGCGGTCACCGTGGCCACGCGGACACCGCCGACGAGCAGCGCGTGCAGGCCGCGGATGCGGAGCAAGTCCGCCATCGCGGTGGCCAGTTCCCGGGTCGGCTCCCGTCTTCGGCCTGCCCGCAGAGACTCTTGGGCATGGTCCAGGCAAGCCGTTTCGCCGCTTGCCTGGTACAAACGCAGGTATGCCTCGCCGAGCAGGGCGTAGTGCTGCGGAGTGTCATCGCCGTGATCCTCGGCGATACGCAGGTCCTCGATCGCGGCACGCAACTGCGGCAGCGCGTCGGGCGCGCGCCTCGCCAGGAACAAGCGGGTGACGCCGCGCATCCCACGCCACTGCCGACGTTGATCCGGCTTGTCGCGGTGGGTCTGCGACTCGACCACGGTCCAGCACTGCAGGGCGGCCCGTAACGCGGTGACGGCCGAGTCGTCGTCGCCGAGGCGGCTGCGGTGCAGGCCATGCCGGTAAAGCTGGTCGGCGAGCCGGATGTTCAGCTCACGCCAGCTCCCTTTCCAGCTCAACTCGTGCCGATACAGCGACCGGCCGATCGCAGGACTGCGGTCGGTGAAAGCCGCCGCAATGTGGATCATCGTGGTCAGCAGAACCTGGTTCACCAGCCGCCCGAAGTCCTTCACCTCGGAAAGTTCGCGCATTCGGTCGAGGCAGCCCCGCCAAGCTGGACCCACCACGGCGGCCCGCACACCCGGCGTGCGTAGGTCCTTCCAAACATCGGCGCCCACGATGCCGCCCGCCGCGTTGTCGAAGCCGTCCTCCCCGACGTTGATCTGCAGAAGATCGATGAGACGTTCGGGAGTGGTGTCCAGCAACGGCTGCGGTGGAGCGGGACTGTCCGCGTCCGACCGACTGACTGGTGGCACCGGGCCCGGCCGGCGCCGGCCGGCCAGTAGCAGAGGCGAGGGCGGATCCACAGCCATGGCTCCCTCTCAGTGGAGAGTGTCGTCGACCTATACACCATCACGGCGACCGCGGTGACAAAACCGTAGGTAGATAATCCGCCGGGAAGCATGCGTACGAGGTCGGTCGAAGGGGCCATTGCCGGTACCGCGCTTCGCGGCTATCGACCCGGCGCCGGCGAGGCCGCCCGCCGGCAGACCATGGGCGCCGGTCAGCGAAGCCGCCGCGGCACAGGATCAGTTGATCATTGCTTAGGCAGTCGGCCACATCGACCTGATGCTGCGCCCGCAAGAGGGCGTCGCCGGCATCTGCTCGTCTACTCCCGCATCACAGCAGACGCCCCACGCTGACGTCCCTCCCGAGTAAGTGGCTGTCTCGCAACCCATTTCCGCAGGTAGCGCGAATTTCGGCATGCCCGCGTGGAGCTGCGGCGTTCGGATTGCCGTCACGGTGACGGTTTGACGAACGCCTGCAAACCCAAGATCGACGGGCGGGCGGGCGCCGATGACCGCGATCATCGGCGGCCTGGAGACGCTGGCTGATTCTGATGGCCCACGCCGGTTCTGAGGCCCGCCGGACGGCGCTATCGGCGACCACGAAGCGTTACTGCAATGGCGCCAGATGCGGACGTTTCCAAGCGCCCTGTCCCGTCAATGATACGGTTCCCGCCTGGTCAAGATCGACCGCGCGGCCCGCCTTGATCTTCATTGCTTCAGTCGCGCTCAAGGGAAGGGACGAGCGGATGCGTCCGACTCTGCGCCGACTCGGGCCGAGTGACTGGCGAACCTGGCGTGACGTGCGATTGGCTGCGCTGGCCGAGTCGCCGCGCGCCTTCGCCTCCTCACTGGCCAAGGAGAGCGGCTATGTCGAGAGCGACTGGCGTGACTGGCTCGATCCCGCTCGCGGCTTGAAGGCTGTGGCGGAAAACGGGACAGGCTTGGTCGGTGCCTGGGTTCCGGAGGACCGCCACGGCGCGGTGGAGCTCTACAGCATGTGGGTGCACCCTGAATGGCGTGGCCAGGGGGTCGGTGACCTGCTCATCGAAGATGTTCTGGCCTGGACAGCCGAAAACGGCCACACCCGCGTCGATCTCTGGTTGGCCGAGGGAAACGTGGCAGCCGAGCGCCTGTACGAGCGTCACGGTTTCTGCATGACAGAGGAGTCCCAACCGCATCCCGGCCATGAGGGCGTGCTCGAACACGTTATGACGCGTCAGCTCAGCGGATAGCCAGAGGACTCGCTCACGAAGCTTGGGAAGCCTTGCATCTCGGCCAAGATCGAATAATCCGTCAAGGGCGTCGTGACGTGCCTGCTGCTACATCTAGGCCGCGATCGGCGGTGGCTCAGCGGCTTGACACTGGTCTTTGCGCCGAGCGAGCCGACGGGTCATGAGGGTGATGTTTGCCCAGGTGATGTGGGCTTCGGAGTGTTCGGGCAGGCGTTCGTAGTCGCGGGCGTTGCGGCGGGCACGCATGAGCCAGGACAGCGATCGTTCCACGATCCACCGGCGGGGCAGCACCTTGAAGCCGACCTGGTTCGGTGGCTTCTTCACGACCTTGAAGGTGAGACCGAGGTCGGTGCGGGCCCAGTCGGCCAGACCGGTATAGGCGTTGTCGGCCCACATCAGAGTCAACTCCGGATTCCGCTCGCGGAGCTCGGGCAGCAGCTCTCGGGCGGCGTCGCGGTCGGTGACGTCCGCCGGGGTCACCTTCACCGTCATGAGCAGGCCTTTCGTGTCCACGATCAGGTGCCGCTTCCGGCCATTGATCAACTTCGCGCCGTCGAATCCCCGCGTGTCCCGGCTGACGGTTTCTGCGGCCTTCACGCTCTGGGAGTCGATGATCGCGGTGACCGGGCGGGGGCACCGGCCGGCGGCGACGCGGATGCGGCGGCGCAGCTGGTCACGGACGTGCTCGAGCACGCCAGTCTTGGCCCAGCGGGCGAAGAACCCATAGACGGTCTGGAAGGGCGGAAAATCGCTCGGTAGGGCACGCCACTTGCAGCCGTTGTCGACCAAGTAGCGGATCGCGTCCACGATCTCCCGGCGCGGATGCGCCTCGGGGTGCCCGCCGGTCGGAGTGCTGCAGGCCGGGGCCGGCAGCAGCGGCGCGAGCAGCTCCCACTCGGCGTCGGTGGTGTCCGACGGGTAGCGCCGCCGCCGGGGCAGGACCGTGATCGTGGCGTTCATTCGCCGCGGGCCAGCAGCTCAAGAGCAGTTTTGACGCTGGTGAGCTGGCCCAGCACCAGCTGGGCCCACTCGTCGTCGGGATGGCCCTGCAGGTGCGGGATGATCACCGTGTCCAGCAGCCGGCCGACGCGGGTCAGCTCGTCACGTACGCAGTCACGTTCGTAGGTGGCCCAGTCGGCGCCGTCGATGGTGGTCATGCGCCGCGCACCAGCAGGCCGAGGGCGGACTTGACGCCGGTGAGCTGGCCCAGCACCAGCTGCACCCACTCGTCGTCGGGCAGTTTCTGCGCGTGCGGGATGACCGTGCTGCTCAGCAGCCGGGCGATGCGGGTCAGCTCAGTGCGCACGCAGGCCCGTTCGTAAGCGATCCAGTCGGCCGGGTCGGTCGACAGCCGGTAGCCGTCAGCGCGGGTCCAGGTCAACGGGGTCAGGTTCTGCGCCGCGAGGACCTCCCGCAGGAACCGGATGCCGGACTGGACCTGATACGCGGTCATCTCGGTCGCCGTCACCAGCTGCCGGGTGGTCAGCCCCGCCGGCCGGGCTTCCATCAACGCGACCCGGACCAGGTCACCGGAGACGTTCGCGGGCACCCGCGCCATGACCGGCGGCCTACTCGCCGCTCAGGAGGCGGGCCAAGCCCTCCTCCGGGGTGACCTGGCCGGTGGCCACCGCTCCCTCGATCCAATCCGCGGCCGCCCGCACCCTCGCCAGGTTGCGCTGCACCGTCGCCTTCTCGTCGTCGGTGTAGTTCTGTCCACGCAGGCCCGGGACGATCCGGCCGGCCGAGGCCACGAACTGGGCGCACGCCCCGACCAGGTCCAGGAACTCGTTGGTGTGCTCGATGTACTGCAAGGCCGGGGTGCGCTGCCGCACGATCTCCACGCCCTGACGGGCGTGGTCGGCCTGGGCGCGGTTGACGGCGTGCCGGGCAACGTCGTCGTTTTCCGGATTACGATCCGCCACTCACGCTGAGTTATCGGTAGAGCACGACTGGCGCGCGCATCGCGGCATGTGAGTGAACTGCTGAGCCGGACGATGACGCCGAAGGGATCTCATGCCCTTCAATCGGACGCCACTACTGCCACCACACCTTGAATCCACCGATGCTCCCCAGGTCTACAGTTCGGCCTTCGGCGTGTAGAAGCGCCAAGAGTCGATTGCCGCGCATCAGGTGCTCACGTGAAACCTGTGCGATCACGTCGATCGCGCTGGTTGCCCAGCAGGCATCGGCTTCGAAGAATTCGTCGAAGTCCCGCAGGACGAGGACCCACCCGGTCACTCCGGAGAAGTCGATGTAGCGCAGCGTGTCACACAACGCATAGAGGTTGTTGGCCGACCATCCGCAGTAGCGCATCGAGACCTGGCTGAGCAGGTCCGTCACAAGGTTGGCCTGCGAGTTGTGCGAGCTAGTCGGTGCTGGGTGCGATTGGATGTCAACGGATCGGGCCGATGATGCCAAAGCCGACACCTCCGCGATACCGTAACCCCGTTCGCGCAAGTTACTAATCGCGTCGTCGAGCGTCTTCGCTGCTTGAAACGCGCCAACGCCGCCGTCGTGAAAAAGCTCCCAGTCGATGCACCCGCGTTCCTCTTCTTCCTCCGTGAAGACCGCCATGTCCGTACTATCCCCTACCATCTGGCCGGGCGGTGCAGGGGCATGCCGTCTCGGCGCCGCCCGCCGAGAAGGCGCCTGTCTACGGCTGGCGCCCTCTCGGCGGCAGAACAGTACGCCGCCGCACGCGGATGGGGCTGCCAGATGGTCTCCGTAAGCTCGACGTTCGATCCCAGCAGAGACCTAGTCCACGCAGGAAGGGTTTGAGCATGTCTACAACGTCGGGTGGCACACCCAGCTCGAAGCTTGCTGCTGAGCTCGCCGCGTTGGACAACAACGTTTACGGGTTCATACACAACGCCTTGGACCTGGAGTCGCTTGCGCGCTCATTCGCGCAGCAGAGCTGGGCCTCCCGCAGGTCGGCATGGGACGAGTATGAGATCACCTGTTCGTGGTGCCAACTGAACCTCTTCGATTCCGGCGGGATGCCGAAGTTCGCCGGCGTGGTGGAGCCCACCCGCGTCGATGAGCTGGCTGACACGCTCCGCTCATTCGACGTCGACTATGAGATCGAGCTTTATGACGTCAAAGGCGAACTCATCCGAACGCTTCTGCCCTGAGCACGGCAACCTATTCGCTGCGGTTCAACGCGCACTCTCATCGACAGGCCCGGATGCCCGCCGCAGGATTGAACATCACCCTGCGTGCTTAGTCCTGCCTGCCGATATCGGCTATCCCGTGATGATCGGCATGCCAAGGTTGCCGGGGCCGCCTGCGGAGCGGCCGCGTGCAATGCTGCGGTCCAGGCTGGCGAGCTTCTCCTGGGCTTTGGTGAGGCTGGTTTGGAGGCCCTGGACCTCACCGAGCCAGCCGTTGATGCGGGCTTCGGCGATGCGGTCGGTGAGGTTGTGGATGATCTCGATGAGTCGGCCTCGTTGTCTGGGCGAGACCCGGAGCATCGGACATCTCAGACACGAGTGTTCATGCTGGCAAGGGGTCCGGTAGGGGCGGGCGCAGTCACCCAGCTCCAGTTTGCGGGCGTGGAAGTGCTGCTGGAACTCGCGCCACTCCTCGTCGGTGGGCTCCCGGTATTCCTCGGCCAGGCGGACACCTCGACGTTTGTCGAGGAAGGCGCGGTAGGAGCGGATCAGGTCCTCTTGGAAGACCGCCAAGTACGTCTCGGTCGTGGTGATCGAGGCGTGGCCGAGCAGCCAAGCGGCGATGTGGGCCGGCAGGCCGCCTGTGACGGCTTCGGTGGCGAAGACCCTTCGGAAGTCGTGAGGGGTGTAGCGCAAGGGCTGGCCGGTTTGGTTGGTGAGTGCGGCGCGGGCGAGGGTGTCGTTGAGTAGCTGGTAGACCATGTTGGTGCTCATGACGGTCCGTCTCCAGCCGATCCGGCGCTGGAACAGGTGCGGCAGGGCGGGGCCGGTGACGAGTTCGTGTGGGTCGTAGCGTGCCACCAGGGGGACGGTGCCGTCGTTGTCGCCGCGGAGCCGGGTGATGATCGTGGCGAGGACGCTGGCCAGTTCGGGGCCGACGAGTAGCAGCCGTTCCTCGTTTCCCTTGGAGGGAACGATCTGCAACAAGGGGACGATCTCGTCGGTGTCGGGCAGCCGGTAGGACACGAGCGCCAGGTGCGTGAGCTCGAGGAGTTCCTCGAGGCGAACGCCGGTATGCCGGAGCGTTTCGATGATCGCCCAGGCCCAGAACGCGTCGTCTTCGTCGCGTGTGACATCGAAGTGCTCACCGGTGGAGACGTCCTCGGTGAGCACCATGGTAGGCCGGTAGTGCAGCAGTCGCCGGGCGCGATGCTCCTCGCGGCTGATGCGCCGATATTGGCGGCCGGTCTGGGTGAAGGAGGTGCCGATTGGTGTGGCTTGCGCGCAGGCCAGCAGGCGTTGCTGGTCGGCGTGGTGCTGCTCGGTGGCTTCGACCAGGTCCGGAAGGCGTGGCAGCCGTTCTCTGACCCGCTGGTGCATCTTGGCCTGAGTCTTCTTCTTGACCTTGGTGAAGCCGCCGGTGTCGGAACGGCGGACCGGGCTGGGAACGGCCCAGGCTGCCCAGCTCGGGTCCTCCAGCGCCCACTCGGCGATGTCGAGGTGGAAGGAGCGGACGGTGGCCATGACGCTCGGCCAGTTCTCCCGGGGTACCGGCTGCTTGCCTTCCCGGCTGATGACCTTCACGCGATGTTTCCACGCCTCGGCCACCTCGGCGGGCAGATGGATGGTGTCGATGACTGGATGATGCCGCTCAATGTCGGCCCAGAAGGCGCCGACCAGTTGGCTGGCCAGGCTCGCCAACGAGCTGTAGTCCAGGCTGGGCCGGCGCTCGTTGAGGTAGCGGACGAGCAGGTCCCGCACGGGGCGGCACTGGACGTTGTGCCGGTCCACCATGGCGGCCGGAGACAGCGGGCCGCGCGCCAGCGTGCGATGCAGCGGCAGCCGCTCGGCAAGGACTCCCACGTCGCGGAGTAGATCCCAGGCGGCGTAGAGCCCCGCTGGGACGCCGCCGGCGATGTCCTTTCCCCACGCGTGATAGGCGAGCAGGTCTTCGGCGGTGAGGTCGACGGGATGGTGGCCGGTGTGAAAGGAGATTTTCACCAGACAGTTCTCCGCTGCGCTGAGCTGGCTCGCGACCATGCCGCGGACGTGCCCGGCCCGGGCGACCTGCTCGAACAGTTCCGCGCCGAACTCCTGCTTGGCGTAGCGATGCAGGCCCGAGCTCCGATAGTTCTGGAGGAACTCGTAGCTGGGCGACAGCACCCGCTTGAGCAGCAGGGCCGACAGCCCCTCCGTGGTCACCTCACGGCGGGTCGGTTCGATGCGTCCGAAGCCGTTCGTGACGGTGTCGATCCACTCGGTGGAGACGTCGGCTCCTGCGGCTAGCCATCGCTGCTGCCATCCGTCGCCAGGGTAGGTGGCCAGCCAATCGAGGATGCGGGACGCGCCGCGCCGCCACCGCGCTGCCTTGGCCCGGCTGCGTTTGGTCAGCGGTGAAGGCCAGGTCGACAGTTGCGGCAGAGTATCGAGGATGGCCGCAGCGGCCATGCCGTCGAACGGCCCGGTCCTGTGCTCCGGCGGTGTCGCCGGGCCCGTCTCGCTCCCGGTGGCCGCGTCCGATGCGGCGGCGAAATGTGCCCTTGTGGTCGTCGTGGTCATTGCGGTAGCCGGCCGAATAGAACGGCCAGATCGGCGGCCTGATAGCCGGCGGCCACCGGCGGCGGAGGCTGCCGGGCGCGATCTTCGCGTTCGGCGAGGTGCTCGGCCACCCGGCGGATCACCCAGGCCTCGTCCTCGACGAGGTAGATGTCGCCGGTGGTGCTGAGGTGAACGTGACCGAGGATGGTCTGCACGTCACGCAGTGACAGGTTCTCGTCGCGGCTCATGCGCAGCGCCGCCGTGTGCCGAAGATCGTGCATCGTGTAGTTGGTGCCCAGCAGGGCGTTGACCCGGCGGAACACCGCGCGTAGCGCCTCGTAGTTCATCGGCTGGCGCCGTAGGCCGTCGCCATGGTCACGGCGCCGCAGGGTCCACCAGACCCGTTCGTTAGGCCCGAGTACGGCAACGCGCCGAACAGGTCCTTCCACCGCTCGTCGGGGATCTCCCGGGGCCGGGTCTTGGGCACCCGCGGGTTGTAACGGATCCGGTCCTCAGCACGAAAGGGCTCCAACGGGTTGTGATGGGCATGCGGCCGGCGCCCGCGCCGGTCCAGGGACACCGGGTTCACCAGAGGCCCTTCACCGGACTCGATCCAGAACTCGTAGAAGCTGCGGATCACCGCGTTGCTGTGCCGAACGGTCCGGGGCTCGTAGCCGTCGCCGAGATGCCGCTTGCGGGTTACCGGGTTGATCGTGCCGGCAGTGACGGCCGAGCCTGTGCGTGGCGCGTTGCGCAGCTTGTCCGCCTGGCCGAGCCACAACACCAGGTCCCGCACCTCGACCGAAGTCGCCTTGTCCCAGCCGACGTCAACGGCCTGCAACCATCGCCACCACCTCAGCAGGCCATAGGCGTAGCTGCGTACCGAACCGGGCCGGTTACGCGCCGCAAAATCCCGAAGGAATCGACGGACCGGCACTACGGGCATACCGTCCGGGTCGATCACCAGCCACGGCACGACGCCCTCGGTCTGAGCCACCCGCCCCCACCGCGGCAACCGAATCGCCGTGATGTCCCGCTCTACGGCATCCAGCTCGAACCTCATGCAGTCTCCTCCAGTCAGGCTGCATGAAGGTCTATTCGCCAAGCGTGATCAGTTCAGCTCTCGTGACGGCGTGTCGCCTGGTAGTCCGGTCAACAGGCAGTCATGGCCTTGGACGCCACTTCCGGCCGGCGCAGCAGGTCCTGAGCGACCCGCGACGCGACTTCCTCGTCGTTGACCAGCGCGTGCACCGCCACCACTTTCTCTTGCACCGTCTCCGGGCGCTCGACCTGGCGGCCCATCAGCCGTTTCGCTGCGTCCGGTGTCCACCGACGGGCACCGGTGCGCTGGTCGACCGGCGGGTCTGCGAGGGTGGCGAACCGTTGCCGCTCATCCTGGAGCGGCGCGAGGATCTCGTGGATGTAGTGCGGCACCTCATCGCGGCGATGCGCCGTCGGCCAGCGCGACGCCACCCACCGCCACTTGTTCACCGAGCTGAGCGACATCCCGACGTCCTCGGCGAAGCGCGCCAGAACCTGCGACACCAGGGTGCCGAAGATGGCGTCGCTGCTGGAAGCGCCGCCTTGCCTGCGCATAGGCTCGATTTCCAGGGCGAGGTCACCGATGCGGAATTGGATTCGGGTTCGCTGCGTGATCAGCTCGCGGGTCTCGGCCATGTGCCAAAACCGAGCCGGCCCGGTCCCGGGCGTCCGCCCGGTTCCCGCAACCGGCAGACCGCCACCCGCTACGACGTGGGACTCATGCTGGTCACTGGCCATGCACACCAGCGACCGGCCCACCACAAGAAGGGCACCAAACCCCGCCGAACTGGTTAAAGCACAAGCTAAGAGGTCGTCGGCGAGGTTGCCCGCGCCACCGCGGCGTGGGCAGTTCCGGCGACGGCGCTGCGAAACTCGTCAGCCATCTCTCCCCGTCGTCGCCCGCCCGAGCATCCCACCGATGCTCGGGCAGGCGACGCCCGTCGGAAGCGGTGTGGATCAGAGGTAGAGGTACGCCTCACCGGCATGCATGTCGTCAAAGCCGCCAATCAGGTCCCCGTTGTCGTTCAGGTCCTTGATCAGCGGCGCGCCGACACCAACCGACTTCGGGTCCACCTGGACGCCGTCCACCCATATGGTGGGGTGGGATTCCTCCGGTCCCCCGAACGTCCGACCGATGATCAGACCGGCGTTATTGATCTTCAGCGCCGTAGCGCTATGACCGCCGGCGACCGGCAGCACGGAACTCTTGTCGCCATCGGCGCTGAACGCGACAGTGACGTCACCCATACCGCCGTTGCTGGCCTGGCCGACGGCAACGCCGTGGTCGTTGATCGCGTGACCCCAGCTCACCGTGGTGCCGGCCACGACGCCGAGATCGGTGAGCGTGCCGTTGGCCTCCCAACGGGCGGCGTGGCGGCTGGCGCCGAACGGCGCCGTCCCGACCATCTGACCGGCACCGTTGATGCCGGAGGTGCTGACGTCCCCGGAGAACGCACCCAGGTCGGTGACGACCCTGTCGTCCCAACGGACGAAGTGCCAGCGGCTGTCCGCATCCATCGCCTCGCCGAGGATCACGCCGTGTTCGTTGACCTGACGAGCGACGCTGAACGGGCCACCCAGGCCGGGCAGCTCCCACACCGAGCCGTCGGCCTTCCAGTACACCGCGTGCTGAACGCCGTCGGTCGTCGTCGACGCGCCGACGATGTGGCCGCTGTCGCTGATGTCGAGGGCCTCGCCCGTTGATCCCATGGTGAGGACCGCCAGGGTCTCCACCTTGCCGGAACGCCACAGGAACGGCTGGCTTCCCACCTTGCCGACGACGTCACGGTGGTTGTTGAGTGCCGACGGCTCCAGGAAGTCGCCCTGGTAGGAGCCGAGCCCGACGGCCTCGTACTGCCGCGCGGGCGGCGTCCCGGTACCCGGGCTCGCCAGTGCAGGTGTGGCCGTGGCCATTCCCATCAGGGCCCCCGCCGCCAATGCCACCAATCTTGTGTTCACACACAACCTTCCCTAGAAGAGCTTCGATGTCCACATCCAAGCAGGACGGTGCAAGACTGCCAGCCGGCAGCGGATGCGGTGGCATTCGCGGAAGGTAGCGGGTGAGGTCGGCGAGGTCGTAGCCCTCGAGCGTCGGGCCGGTACCGGTGTCGCGGACGGTCTTGGAGCGCACGCCGTAGTCGCGAAGCTGCTTTGCCCAACTCGTGGGGGATCAGCTCCGTCCACGATGCGTCGGGTAGGCGGCGGAGGTCGGGGGAGCTGTCCCTGAACCGCGAGCGGCTGACCATCGACGCAACCGATGGCCTGATGCGGGTCGTGTACCACCCGGACGCCGGCACCGGTGACGCTGACAAGCTGGCTCTCCTGGCTTCCGCGGGTCTGCCCACTTCCCGCCCCAACCGGGACTTCCGGCGGACCGACACCTTGACGGGCAGCGGCGCATCCGGCTGAGCCGTGGAGGCGGATCGGGGCAGGCCGCGCTCGGAGACCGTGGGCGCCTCGGTCAGCTGATCCGGCGGGGGCCGCGGATCACGTACCCGGCGACACCGGTGAGGGTGAAGATCGCCGCGGTCGTGAGGGCCGCGGAGCTGCCGGGCGGCTGGCCCACCCAGGTGAGCAGGTGCAGCGCGAACGGCTCCGGCACGGCAGGGATGCCGGCGGACACGCAACCCGTCACGACCGGCAGGGTCCAGGCCAGCCGCCGGCCGAACAGCGTCGCGGCCAGGGCGGCGAGTCCGGTGAAACCGGCCGCGTCCCGCAGGACGACGCCGGCCGGGACGCTGGTCACGACCGTCACCACGGTGGCCGCGAGTACGCAGATCGCGGCCAGGTGCAGCGCGCGGCGGGGCGCCCACCGGATCGCCGCGGTCGTGTCCGGAGTGCTGTCCGGCCCGCCGAGGCCGTGACCGAGAACGGCGACGCCCAGAGCCAGGGCGAGGGCGGCGGCCGTCACGGCGTGCCGCGACCCGGTCTGGCCGGCGCCGAGCCAGGCGACGGCGACCATGGCGGATACCGCGCACAGCGTCCCGCCCGGCACCTCCCGGGAGCGCAGGAACAGCAGGAGCGCCGTCACCGGCCGCCTCCGATGCCGAGGGCGGCAGCCTGGTCACCACAGGTCAGGCCGGCAGGCGCCAGCCCGAGCGCCGGCGGGACGACGGCGAGCAGCCGTGCGAGCCGGCTCGTCGCGAGATACAGCACCACTCCCCCGGCGGCCAGCCCGCCGAACCACCAGGCCTGGCCCGAGCTGACGGAACCGGCGACCGCCTGGAACTCGGAGAGCGTGCTGGTGAAGAAGGGGAGCAGCAGGGCCGGCCCGGGCACCGTGGCGTCGTCACGCTTGGTCGCCTCGATCGCCGCGAGGAGCGCGGCGAGACTGCCCGCGCCGAGCACGGCCGGGGTGTACGCGTACGGCAGCAGCCGGCCGAGACCGAGGCCGAGCCAGCCCGCGGCGACCAGGGCCAGCACGCCGACGAGGGTCACCGCCGGCCAGCCGTCGCCCGGATAGCCGGCGACCTTCGCCGCCCCGGCGGCCAGGACGAGCAGATAGCCGACAGCCAGGCAGAGCGCGGTGGCCACGGCGGACGGCCGCATCCGCCGCCATCCGCGAGCCGGGGTGGTGCCGAGCAGCTCCTCGATCCGGCCGCGCCGGTCCCGGCCGGCCTGCCAGGAGCCGGCCGCCAGCGCCAGCGGCCAGAGGATCACCAGCATGACGCGCTGGAAGACGGCGAGTAGGTTCCACTGCTGGTCCCACAAGGCGGTCTGCCCGGTGAGCGCGAGCACGTAGAGGCCCGCCGTACCGTGCGCAGGTCGGGCCGCCCGTCCATCGGCTGCCCGAGCAACCGGAGCCGGCCGTCGTGCGGGCGCAGCACGGTGGCCAGCGCCCGGATCAGGGTGGTCTTGCCCGCGCCGTTCGGGCCGAGCAGCCCATGGACGCCGGCGCCCAGGGCGCGGTCGACGCCATCGACGGCCACATGCCGGCCCGTTCTCACTCGCAGGCCCTCGGCCCGCGCTGTCGTCGCCACGATCAATTCTCCGCTCATCGGTTCCGTGCGGCTTCGATCCTGCGACGGCACGGCAGGGGCACGCCTCAGCCGCGCTGCCGAGCGGAACGGCGCGGAATCAGTCGAAAGAACTACGCCGTTCGCGAGCCTGTGTCGTACCGTGGCCTCCTGTGTTGATGATCTTCCCGGGACTCCGGGGACCGCAGCGGGTGATGGTGGGTTCGTTCGCCGTCGTGGTGGCGGTCCTCGTCGTCATCGAAGGACTGGACGGCCCGACGCTGCCCGCCGAACTCGGCATCGTCGCCAGCGGCCTGCTCGCGGTCGCCGTGGTGCTGCTCGCCGAGGCCCGCCCGGCCGCGGTCGCCCTGGCCGCGGCCGTGTCCGTCACCGTGTCGGTCGCCTGCGGACTCGTGCCGGCGATGCGCCCGGAGAACACGTTCGGTGTCGTGGAGTTCGCCGCGCTCTCGGTGGCGGTGATCCGTCTGGTCATGCAGCACCCGGTCCGGCGCGCGGCGGGCCCGGCCGCCTTGACGATGCTCGCGATCGGACTCCTCCCGATACGGGTCTTCCTTCACCCCGTCAATGTGCGGACGATGTCGCAGGACGGTGGCCTGGTCGCCATCGTGCTGACCGCCTGGGTGCTGTTCGTCGCGCTGCTCGGCCTCTACCTGCGCCTGCTGGAGCGCCGCAGAGCCGACGCCGACCGGCTGACCCGGCGGGCCGAGCGCCTGACCAACGCCCGTGACCTGCACGACTACGCCGCCCATCACGTGACCGCGATCGTCGCGCAGACGCAGGCCATCAGGTTCGTCCCGAGCTCGGGGGCCGCGCCCTCCCCGGAGGACCTGGACGCTCTGCTGGCCGACGTCGAGCAGGCCGGCGGTCAGGCCCTCACCTCGATGCGCAGGCGTGCGCGCGGCCGCCGCCGGAACCACGCTGATCTCGCTGCCGTGACCGTGCGCCTGCTGGCTCATCTCGCTCCCGCCGCGACGCCGCAACGGAGACGCCGGAGGCGCCACCCACCGAGCCGCTCACCGAACGCGAACTCGCGGTGGTACGCCTCGTGGCGCACGGGCACACCAACGACGAGATCGCCGGGCGGCTCTACGTGACGCTGTCGACGGTGAAGACGCATCTGGCCAACGTGCAGCGCAAACTCGTCGCCCGCAACCGGGTCGAGATCGCGGCCTGGGCGTGGCGCAACGACGTCTGCTCTCCGGGCTGACCGAGCCGGCAACGCGCCGGTGGCAAATCGGAGGCAGTGCCGATCTCGGATGGCCATACTGCTTCCATGAGACTTGCCGAGGCTCTCGCGCTGCGCGCGGATGCGTCGCGCCGCGCCGAGCAGCTCCGCTCGCGCATCACCGGCAGCGCGCGCTTCCAGGAAGGCGAGACGCCGGCTGAGGACGCCATGTCCCTGCTGACCGAAGTCGGCGGCGTGCTCGAGGAGCTCGAGTCGCTGATCCGGCGGATCAACCGCACCAATGCCGCCACTCCGGTCGGGGGCGGCACCCTGACCGACGCGCTCGCCCGCCGGGACGTCCTGCGCCTGCGGCACAGCATCCTCACGGCCGCCGCCGACGCTGCGGCCAGCGACGGCCAGCGCGGATACCGTCAGCTGCGCTCCGAGCTGACGATCATCCCGGCGCTCCCGGTCGCCGAGGTGCGGCACCAGGCCGACGATGTCGCCCGGCAGGTTCGTGAGGTCGACACCCTGATCCAGCGCATCAACTGGGAGGTCGATCTACTCGACTGACCGACGCGGAGCAGGTAGCCGACGTGGAGGCGGGCACAAAACCCGAGGGGCCGGCGGGCAATCCAGCCCACTCATGGCGCGCCGGGGGCAGGCGCGGGGGTTCGATTCCCTGACGCACATCGCACGCCCAGCACGCAACACAGGTGATGGCGCACATCGCACAGCACACCACCGGGTGCAGATCCACGACGGTGAGGGCGGGATCGGGGAATTCCGCGTCCCTTCACGAACAGACGATCGTGCGGGTGAGTTCGAGCGCCACCTTGGTGGCGTGGCCGTCGGCGTCGTCAGTCGAACCAGGCGACGAGCCGTACGTTCTCGTCTCCGAAGCGTTGCGCCAGGGTTCGCATGACGGCGAAGACGTGGTCCCATCCGGTTCCGGGTCCGAGGACGTCGTTGCGGGTGACCTTCTGGTACGTGAGGGTAGCGCCGCCGCTCTGCCAACTGCCGTACGCGGCGCCGACGGGTGACTCGCCGGCCGGGGGCGGCCCGTACTCAGCGACGACGTCGGCGGGCCACTCGTCCTCGACGCGGTAGCAGTGGTGAAGGCTGGATCCGTTCTCGTTGACGTCGAGGACGCCCCGGGCCAGGGGTGTGACGGTCATGTCGAGGTCGCGCAGTTCAGGCCAGGAGACCCAGGTGGCGGCACCGATCGCCGCATCGATTTCCTCGAGGTGGTCGTAATCCTTGCGAACGGGATCCGACACGTCGGCCGGAAGTCCGCGGCCTTCGGCGACCGGCTCCCAGCCGTTCCAGTTGCGAATGCCGAACAAGCATCCGAAGGCTGAATAGTCGCTGCCGGGATAGAGCGGATAGAGATCCATGCAGTGCACCCACGACGCCTCACGGTCGGAGGCCGCGTCAATCAGGTCACGGACCTCGATGGCGCCATAGATGTCGGTCCCCACGGCACGGGATCATACGGCTCCGTCGGGTGCCGGCTCAGCGCGCGGATGTTCGCCATCGTGGTCGCCGTGAGGGGGTCCGCTCCGGCGGGCCTTCACCATGTCGCACCGATCGGCCGTTCCGGGGCTGCCCACGGGCGGACACCATGGTAGGCATAGAGGATGGTCGATCACTTGCCGGGTCGGATCGCCCGGAGCGCCCTCGCCCCCATCCTGCTGGCCGGCGCGCTCGGCGTGCCCGGCACCGGCCCGGCCACGGCCGCCGCGCCCGCCGTCCGCGCCGAGATGCTGCCCGTCCCCGTCGCCGGCCCGGACCGGCGGATGTCCGTACGGGCGGTCGACGTTTCGCCGCTCGGCGTCGTGGCCGGCAACGCCCTGGAGACCAGCACCGCCCCGGACGGCTCCACCTCGTACGTCGAGCGGCCACAGCGCTGGGCGTACGCCGGCCCGGCGGGCTGGCTGCGCCAACCGCTCGCCCTGCCCTCCGGCGCGACGTCCGGCAGCGTGGACGGGCTCACCGACCTGGGCGAAGCCGCCGGATCCGTGTCGCTGGGCGGTTCCCGCGCGGTCCGCTGGTCGCTCGACGGCCGGTCCACCACCGTGCTCAGCGACAGCCCCAGCAACGTCACCGCGGTCGGCCCGAACGGCCCGTGGGGCGTCTCCACCTTCAACCCCCAGATCCCCATCCAGGGCGACGCCGAGTTGGTGACCCGCGACGGCACGCGCACACCGCTGCGCGGAACACCAGACCTCGACACCGGGACCAGCCGCTCGGTCGGCTCCGTGGGCGGTCCCGACACCGCGATCGTCTGGGTCGGCGAGGGGATCGGCCAGGGCCGCACCTCACGGCCGGTGCTGTGGCGGGCCGGCGCCACCCTCCGGTTCCCGGTCTTCTCCTCCTACTTCCTCGGCGCCGCCTGCGTCTCCCGGGTCCACGCCGACGGAAGCGCCGTGTACAGCGGGTACTCCACCAGCGGTGGCCAGGTGGCCTGGGTGCTGGTGCGGCATGCCGGCGGCGTTCCCGGAACCGACGTCACCCTCCTGCGTGCCACCGGGTCCGATCAGCCCATCGCCGGCCTCACCTGTTCGCCGGGATCGGACGCCGATGTCTTCGCGTCCGACGGCGGCGTCGCCGGGTACCTGACCGACGACGGCCAGCGCGCCGCGTACTGGGACGCGGCCGGCACGCTGACCGTCGTCCCGCTGGAGGCCGGGGAACAGTCGGCGTCCGGCGTCGCCGTCGCCGACGGGGGCCGGATGGTGATCCTCGCCCGGCACGAGGACGGCAGCAGCCGCCTGTCGCTGTGGGACGACGGGGCCCGCACCCGGCTGTCCACCCCCCGAGGATGGGATGTGACCTCGATCGTCGAGCTCACCGACGCCGGCCTGCTGGTCGCCAACGTGCAGAACGCCGAGGGCGTCGTCCGCCCGGCGGCGTGGAACCTGGCCGGCCGCGCCTGACCGTCACCCTCCCCGCGGCGGCCTCCACGACCAGCACCTCCTCAGCGGCCGAGCCGGCGTGTAGCAGGGGCGGCACAGGCCGCTTGCCGACGCCGGCCCGCACAGGCATCTGCACCGCCGCCGATACGTCCGGCGATGTCGCGGCACGACATGCGGGCACCTTCGCGCCTTGACGCCGAAAATTTCGGGGCTGAGCTCCGGCACTTTCGCTGCCAATGCGGTGCTGGTGATCGACAGAGGTTGATATCTCGAAACTTGGGTGTAACAGTGTTTCGGGAGCGCTCCCATCCTCGTGACAGCCGAACAACGGAGGACAAACCGTGCCCCCACACGAGTCCCACCAACCTGGCCGGCGCCCCCGCTCGGCCCTCCACCGGCCCGTCCAGGTTCTCGTCGTCGCACTCGCGATGCTGGTCAGCATGCTGCCCTGGACCGGCGCCGCTCAGGCCCACGGCACCATCGTCAGTCCGCCGACCCGCGCCTACCAGTGCTGGCAGGCCTGGGGCAGCCAGCACATGAACCCCGCCATGCAGCAGCAGGACCCGATGTGCTGGCAGGCGTTCCAGGCCAACCCCGACACCATGTGGAACTGGATGAGCGCGCTCCGCGACGGTCTCGGCGGCCAGTACCAGGCCCGTACCCCGGACGGGCAGCTGTGCAGCAACGGCCTCGCCCGGAACGACAGCCTGAACCGGCCCGGAGCCTGGAGGACGAGCAACATCGGCCGAAACTTCACGGTCCAGCTGTACGACCAGGCCAGTCACGGCGCCGACCACTTCCGGGTCTACGTCAGCAAACAGGGGTTCGACCCGAAGACTCAACGCCTGGGCTGGGGCAACCTCGACTTCATCACCCAGACCGGCAGGTACGCGCCGTCGCAGAACATCTCGTTCAACGTCTCGACCTCGGGATACACCGGGCATCACATCCTGTTCGTCATCTGGCAGGCCTCGCATCTGGACCAGGCCTACATGTGGTGCAGCGACGTGAACTTCACCTGATCGGCCACGACCAGCCGCGCGGCGGCTCTCCGGCCCAGGACGCGACGCGCTCCTGGGCCGGAGGTCCGGCCCATCCCCCGGCCCCAGGACCGACGACGAGGTGGAGATCGATGACGGACAGCCTCCCTGCCTGGTACCGCCACCGCTACGTGTGGGTGGCGACGATCCTGCTGGTGGTGACCGCCGGCGCCGTCGCGCTCGTCAAGGCCGACAACTCGAAGGCCGAGCCGGTGGACCTGCGGGGACAGATCATGAGCCGGATGCGCGGCACGCTCGAACAGTCCAGTCCCGAGCAGCACCAGCACGCCGGGCACAGTGCCCCGCCGGCCTCGGCCGCGAAGGGAACCGGGCCGTCGGTGATCTGCGGCGTCCACGTCTTCGGCCACGAGCCGGAGCAGGCCACCGCCCTCACCGACGTGCGAACGGTCTACGGCTTTCACATGTGTGGCGTGGCCGAGCCGAAACGTCCCTGGGACGTGGCGGTCAAGCTGGCCGGCCCGGTCATTCTGGACATGTCCACCGACCCGCCGGGCATCCAGGTGGTCGAGGCGACCGTCGACGTCAGGTTCGTCGACCGGCTGCGCGAGATGTTCCCGGACCGATACGCGCAACTGGCGCTCACGCAGGCGCTGACAGAGGCGGAGATGGCCGACCTACGCCGACGGTACGACGCCGCCGCCGGTCTCTGAGGCGACAGCGAGCACGGGGTGGCGGCGGTGCCGTAGGCGCGACGGCCGTCTCCACCGGACCGCGCCTACGGTTTCACGGAGAGGGTCAGTCGTCCTCGCGATCGCCGCCGCCCAGAACGGCGCCGGTCACCGCGTCGACCTCCACCTCGTTCTCGTTGCCGCGCAGCGCGAACTTCATTTCCCAGATCGGCCCGCCGGCTTGCTCGTCGAGCTCGGCCTCGATCACTCGCGCGCCCGGGAACCTGCGGGTCACGATGTCGGCCGCCTGGACGGCGTTGACCGGCCGCGGACCGAACCTCGCGTCCAGTTCCGGGTCGATCTCGATCTCGAATCCGGCTGAGGTGCTCCGCCGGTCCGTGGAGTCGTCGGCCATCGCCAACGCGGTACCCGCACTCAAGGGCACGGCAACGCCGACGACGGTGACCGCGACCAACAGACTTCTGCGCATCGATTCCTCCGATTGCTGGGCCGCCGCTTCGCCGGGCCGTGGACGCCCCCGTGCGGCGGGTGACGTCGGGCAGTACGGGGGATCGGATCATTCAGACGAGGTCCCGGCGCAAGCCTGGCTGTTCCCTGGCTGATTCCTGGCTTTCGCGTCCGTCGGCCCGGTAGGCGGCCGGCTGTCCGCACCTCCGGTGTAAGGCGTCCGCCGGACGGCACACGCGGCGTCAGCGGCCCGGCGGACCCTGGACATCGCCGGCGGGCACGACCAGCCGGAACCCGATGCCGCGCCGGTTCTCGATCCATCGCGGATCGCCGAGCTTGCGCCGCAGCGTCGCGACGTGGAAGTCCAGGGTCTTGCCGCGACCGAAGAAGTTCGGCTCCCAGACCGTCTCCAGGATCCGGCGCCGCTCCACGACCGCCCCGGGGTCGGCCGCCAGCAGGGCCAGCAGGTGGTACTCCTTCGGCGTCAGCGCCAGCGGGACCCCGGACAGCATCGCCTGCCGGGTACGGTCGTCGATCGTCAGCGGCCCGAGCGGGTTCTCCGGGGCCTGCGCCCGCGGTGCGGCCGCGCGAGTGCGGCGGCCGATGGCCCGCATCCGGGCGACCAGTTCCCGGGTGCTGAACGGTTTCGGCAGGTAGTCGTCAGCCCCGATCTCCAGCCCGAGGACACGGTCGGTCTCGTCGCCGCGGGCGGTCAGCATGATGATCGGGACGTCGCTGACCTGCCGCAGCCGCCGGCACACGTCGATGCCGTCGATGTCGGGCAGGCCGAGGTCCAGCAGCACGAAGTCACCGAGCGGGGCTTTCAGCGCCGCCGCGCCGGTGCCCACCCGGTCCGTGGTGATGCCGTACCGGCTCAACCCGTCGGCGAGGGGCTCCGCGATCGACTCGTCGTCCTCCACCAGCAGAACCCGCACCATGCCTCCTCGACCAGCGATATCCCCGCGGCAACAGATACGCGGCGAACCGTCTCCCGGTTGAACCCGGCCGGCCGGACCATCCGTACCGATGCCTGTGATCCGCCGCCTGCTGTTGACGTATCTGTCGCTGACCCTGGTGGTCCTGGCCGGCCTGGCTCTGCCCTTCGGCTACGTCTACCAGCGCGGCGAACAACAACACGCGCTCGCCCAACTGGAACACGACGCGGAGACTCTGGCGGCGTTCATCGACACCGCCCTGCGCACCGCCCACGAGAACCAGATCGGCGCCCTGGTCCACGACGCCGCACAGCGGTGGACCGCCCGCATCGACCTGATCGACGCCGGCGGACGCCCGGTCATCACCACACGGACCGACGGCTCCGCCGCGCCGGACCTGAGCCGGGTGCTGGCCAGCCACACCCCGGTGATCAGCGGCATCGGCGACGGCCGGATGACGGTCGCCGTACCGATCCATCCGGGCCGGCCGTCGCAAGGCGCTCTGCAGGTCAGCGTGTCCAGCGCGCCGCTCACCGCCCGGATCCACCAGTTCCACCTGGTGCTCGCGGGTGTCAGCGTGGCCGTCCTGATCTGCGGAGCACTCATCGCCCTGGCACTGGCCCGCTGGATCGGCCGGCCCGTACGGGAACTGGAACGCGCCACCCGCCGCCTCGCCGATGGAGCCACCACCCCGGCGCCGGCCACCACCGGCCCGCCCGAGCTGCGCCGGCTGGCGGAAACCTTCAACGTCACAGCGGTACGGCTGCAGGAGCTCATCGCCGCGCAGCGCTCCTTCGTCGGACACGCCTCCCACCAGCTCAAAACACCGCTGACGGCACTACGACTACGGCTGGAGAACCTGGAACCGGACATCACCGCCGGCGGGGAAGCCAACCTGCGGGCGGCGCTACGCGAGGCCGACCGGCTCGCCACCCTGGTCGACACCCTGCTGGCCATGACCCGCAGCGAGCACCGGACGACGCCCTGCGAACCCGTGACGATCAGCGCCACGGTCGCCGCCCGGGCCGCCGTCTGGGGACCGGTGGCCGAGGACCGCGGCGTCACCCTCACCACCACGGGACCCGGCGACGTCACGGCCCAGGTCATCCCCGGCGCGCTGGAGCAGATCCTCGACAACCTGATCGCCAACGCCCTCGACGTGGCCCCGCCCGGCACCGCCGTCACCATCACCTGGCACAGCGACGGCGCCACCGCGGAACTTCATGTCATTGACGCCGGGCCCGGGCTCAGCGACGAACACCGGGCGCAGGCACTGCGACCCTTCTGGCGCGCACCCGACGCACGTCAAGGCGGCACCGGACTTGGGCTCGCGCTGGTGGAGAAGCTCGCCGAAGCCGGCGGCGGGCGCTGCCGGCTCGACGGCGCCGAACCCACCGGCATCGACGCCGTCGTCGCCCTGCGCACCTGACGGCCGGCAACACATCGCCGCTGGAAGCTCGGAGCCGCCCGGCCCGGAACCCGGCGGCACTCCCCCGCACCCGGTGTGGACGCGTCCCGTGCCGTACCGTCGCCGCGGTTGGTTTCTCAGCCCGGTTGAGGCTCGCCGGCGCGCCGGCGGATCCGGCCGCGTGCGGCGCGCCGGTCCAGGCGCCGTTGTTCCTTGTCGGCCCATCTGGCGACCCGGCGGGGGTCGAGCCGTCCGCCGTGGCCGACGTGGAGCGCGCCGGGTTCGAGGTCGAGCATCGCTCGCAGGCTGGCGAGGTTGGCGATCGGGTCGTCGTGGAAGGGTGGGTTGGCCGGCCTGCCGGTGATGGATCCCATGAACGAGCTGGCGATCAGGTCGCCGGCGACCAGGTCTCCGTCGTCGGTGAGCACGGAGACCGATCCGGCGGTGTGGCCGGGCGTGGGCACGACGCGGGCGGCGACGCCGAGGTCGTCGAGTCGCCGCGCGCCGTCGAGGACGAGGTCCGGTTCGACCGGCTGGACGGTGGCGTGCAGGGCGGGCATCCGGCTGAGCAACGAACCGAACGGGCCGGTGGGCAGGTACGGCTCCCGGACCCGGCCAGCCCGGTACGGCTCGAGGTCGGCACGGTGGGCGGCGATCGGGGCGCCGGTCAGCCGGCTGACCTGGGCCGCGGCGCCGAAGTGGTCGATGTGGGCGTGGGTGAGCACGATCAGCGCCAGGTCCGCGGGGTCGACGCCGTGGGCGGCGATCCCGTCGACGATCTTGCGGCCGCTGCCGGGGATGCCCGCGTCGACGAGGATCGGCCGGCGGCCCAGCAGCAGGTAGGCGTTGATGGAATGCCGGCCCGCGACCGGGATCGGCCGCACACTGACCTGGCCGCGCCCGGCTCGGGCCCTCATCGTGCGACTCCGATGGCCACGGCGGCGTTCGATGCCGTCCCGGCTGCGGTGACCGCCGGGGCGGCCGGTGTCGATGACATGTCATCCTCCTGAAAGATTTGACTGATCGGTCAACTCTGGTGGCAGGCAAAAGCAGGCGCCTTCTGAGCGATCCTCAGCGAGACGCCCGCAGCAGCAGACGGATGTCGGATCTGGCGAGCAGGACGAGGCCCGGATCATCGTGGGCCTTGGCCAGCAGCGCCAAGCCCTGCATCAGGGCCAGCACCCGGGTCGCGGCCTCGCCGGGGTCCACGTCCGCCGGCACGTCACCGCGCCCTTTCGCCTCACTGATCGCCGTGGAGAAATAGCCCATCCAGCCGCTCAGGACCCGACCGGCCTGGGCCCGAGCCTCGCCGCCGTGCGCGGCGACCTCGGACGCCAGGGTGCCGAGCGGACAGCCCGGCGTGACGCCGAACCGCTCGCGCATCAGCGTCAGCATCCGCACGAAGCTCTCCACGAACCGGTCGATGCGGTCCAACGGGGCCACGTCGTCGGCGAAGGACTCCTCCAGCACCGCCCGCATCATGTCCCAGTTGTGCTCCAGGACCGCCCCGCCCAGCGCTTCCTTGGACGGGAAGAAGTGATAGAGGCTGCCCTTGTGCACACCGGCGGCACGGCAGACGTCCTCGGTGCTGACCTCCGCCAGCGAGGCGCCGTGAACGAGATCGCGCGCCACCGCGAGGATGCGCTCCCGAGTGTCCCGTGCCATCGGACCTCCAGTTGACTGTGCGGTCAAATCTACGCACTGATTGACCGCTCGGTCAACTCGGTGATCGTGAGTATCACTGTCCCCCACGTGTGTCGCGCCCTGACAGTCAGCACCCAGCTTCAGTAGCGGAAGCGTTGCACCAGGGCTTGCAGGTCGCTGGACATGGTGGCCAGTTCGGTGGCTGCGGTGCGAGCTTCTTCGATACCGGCGTCGGTGACCCGGGCAGCTGATGCCACGGCGTGGACCGAGACGGTGATGTCAGTGCTGCCCGCCGCGGTCTCGTTCACGCCGCGGCTCATCTCCCGGCTGGTGGCGCTCTGCTGTTCCACGGCGGCCGCGATAGCGGACTGCTGTGCGTCGATGATTTGCACGACCTCGCGGATACGGTCGATGGCTTCCACGGCGGCCTGGGTGCTGGCCTGGATGGCGTTCACCCGGTCGATGATCTCGCCGGTGGCTCGGGCGGTTTCCTGGGCGAGGTCTTTGACCTCACTGGCGACCACGGCGAAGCCCTTTCCGGCGTCGCCGGCCCGGGCGGCCTCGATGGTGGCGTTGAGGGCGAGCAGGTTGGTCTGTTCGGCGATCGAGGTGATCACTTTGACGACGTCACTGATCTGCGCCGACGCGTCGCCGAGTTCGGCGACCGTGGCGCTGGTCGCCTCCACCGCGTGCACGGCGTCGACGCCGACCTGCGCCGCTGTGGAAGCGCTGCGGGCGATGTCCGCTATCGCCTGGTCCATCTCCGCCGAGCCCTGCGTAACGGCCTGGATGTGCCGTGACACCTGGGCGGCGGCATCGGAGGCGTGAACGGCTTCGGCCGCGGTCGTGGCCGAGCTGTCGGCGAGGCGGCCGCTGGTTGCGGACAGCTCGGTGGAGGCGCGGGCCAGGGTGGCGGCGCTGCCAGCCAGAGCCTGCACGGTGGTTCGTAGCTCGCCGGTCATGGCGTCCACGGCCTGGCCCAGTTGGCCGGTCTCGTCTCGGGTGGTCAGCCCGGTGGCCGCGGTCAGATCACCGGCGCCGACGCGGTGGAGCACGGTGATGCTGTGCCTCAGCGGGCGCACCACCGACCGGGTCACCAGACGGCTGAGCAGCAACGCCAGCACGACGGCCAGCAACCCGGCCGCGACGACGGCGTTGATCACGAACCGGCCGACGCGGTCCACCTCGGCGGTCAGGGCGGCGACCCGTTCGGCGACCGAGGCGAGAATCTTCTCGGTGGAGGCCAGCAGGTCGCTCCACGCGGTGTCAAGTGGCTCGTTGAGGATCTCGTAGGCCTTGCTCATCGCGGCGGGGGTGCCCGCGGCGATGAGCGCGACCATCTCGTCGTCGTGGCGGAAGTAGGTGTCCCAAAGACCTTGCTGCCGGTCGAGTTCGGTACGCTCGGTGGCGATCATCGCCCCACGGTCGATCTTCGGGAGCAGGTCGTAGACGGCGGACTTCGACGCCAGCAACCCACTGCGGTTGTACGCGTCCGGTTCGACGGCCTGAGCGCCGCCAGCGACCATCGCCTCCGCATAGATATAGCCTTGCCAGCCGCTGATGTCAGCATCCAGATACCGCAACTGCTGTATCTGGTCGGCCACCGCCCGCAGCCGCGACAGGTCGGCCTGCAGGGACCGCTGCCGCTGCGCCCCCCACGCCCCTGTGCCCGCCACAGCGCCGAGCAGAACACACACGATCAGGAACGCCCCGCCCAGACGAGTCCCGACACTTCTGTCCAGCAGCCCACTACGCACAACCTTGAAATCGGACAGCAACCGCCGGAAATGAGCACTCCGTCCCAGCAGCACCTTCCCGTCGACCGCTCGCAACGCTTGCGCTCAAGGCAACGACAAAGCGCCGCCCGGTGGGGGACCGGGCGGCGCTTGTGTTCGGGGTGGGTCAGCCGATCTTCACCTTGAAGATCGGGTTGGCGGCCAGCTTCTGGAAAGCGGCGAGGCCGGTCTTGGTGCTGTCGATGGAAAGCGGCGAGGCCGGTCTTGGTGCTGTCGATGCTGATGTCGCGGTCGCCCTGGTCGTCCTTCTTGGTGTCGAAGTGCACGATCGCCTTGATGGCGGGGCGCTTCTTCAGCTCGGCGACGACGCCGTTGTAGACGGCGGACTTGTCAGTGATCTTGCCGACGCGGTGGTAGGCGCCCCACTCGGCGACCATGACCGGCTTGCCCGCGTGCTTGGTGGTGGCCCAGTCGTAGAAGCCGAGGCCGCCCTTCTTGGGCTTGCGGTCGAGCAGGTCGGCGAAGGTGCCGTAGTGGTAGTAGCCCTTCTCGACCGAGACGTAGGAGTCCAGGCCAATCCAGTCGACGACCTCGTCGCCGGGGTAGAGGTCGGCCCACCAGGACTGCGACATCCACTTCTCGTTACCCATGTAGGCCATCACGTTGACGACGTTGGTCACGCCCTGCGCGCGCAGGCGCAGGATGGTGTGCCGGTACATGGCGGCGAAGTCCTTCGCCTCCCAGCCGGAACCGGTCCGCGCGATGACGTCGTTCTCCGGCTCGTGGTTCAGCACGAGGAAGAACTTCTTGCCGTACGCCTTGGCGCGCTTGGCGAAGGCGTCGATACGGGCGTCCTGCTCACCCTTGGCGACCTTGGCCCAGCTCGAGCCGTAGGCGATCTTCCAGTTCTCCAGCAGCACGCGCGGGTTGGCCGGGTCGTTCGTCATGGCGATCTCGGCCTTGGTCGGGAAGACCTCGTTGCCCTTGTGGTACTGGTGGAAGATCGAGGCGGTCCGGCCGCTGGTCTTCTCCCAGCCCTTGAGGGCCAGGTCACGGGGCGCGGAGGTGAAGCCACCGGCCGCGCCGCCCCAGAGGACGTTGCAGGTCGGGACGAGCTTGGCATCGGTGACGCAGGTCTTCGATGCCGGAGCGGCGTGAGCCGCGGACGGCGCCACCACAGCGGCGGCACCGGCGAAAACGGCGGTCAGAGCTGTCAGGAACTTCGGCAGCTTGGCCAGACGCAAATTAACTCCCCCAGATTGTCCGGCGCGTTGTCGCACCGGGCATGTGAAAGAGATTCCAGGGCGGCGGGTGCCAGGCCAGTTCCCGTGCAGGTGCCACCCGGTTGCGGTGAATCGGACACCGGAACGGGCTGATCCGCTTGCACCGGACAGCGGC
>NZ_JASCTH010000049.1 GCF_030009775.1 Actinoplanes sandaracinus
CAACTGCTCGGCCAGCCGCCGGATCGTCGGTTTGGGGTCCGACTCGCGATACAGGCGCACGGCACGCGCCCGCAGTTCGTCGGGGTACTTCTTCGGTGCTGCCACAGATGCTTCCTTCCCATGATCAGTCGATCATGTTTGAGAAGCTCCGTTGAAGCGGGGGGAACTCACCTTGGCCGGAAACCCTGCGCTGCTTCCAAATCACATCGATACCCTCCTGGTATGGCCCACTCGCCTTCTCGCGAGTAGCCGGTCACCCGTCCTGCCCGCCCGACGTGCTGCTCGCCATAGCGACGGATCCGACCAGCTCAGGGGAAGCCATCATCGACGTCGCAGTACACGGATCGCGAGTTTCCCATCCTCTGCTTGCTGTAGTCAGTGACACTCCCGTTCCCTGACCAGCACGATTGCGTCAACCGGAGACCAAATCGTGGTGCAGATGCGCCGTCGTGTCTGCTCATCCAGCCGCTGTCATTGCGCGTCGCACCTTGGCGCGGCTGTCTCTGTCAGCTCCAGTCCGCGTTCTCGGGCCGGGCGAGCCTTTGTGCTGGACAAGGTGAGGCCAGGTCCGCCTGACGGGCGAACTCGGCCAGGACCGCGTCGAGAGACAAAGCCACGGCACTGGGCAGCAAGAGGTCCGCGGCCATGAAGCGGGCATGGTCCGCGTGGGGGTTCGGTATCGCCACACAGCGCAGCCCGGCCGCGCGCGCCGCCGCGACGCCGTGCGGGGTGTCCTCGAACGCGAGTGCTTCCCGTGCGGGCAGCCCGAGCCGGTCCAGCGCGATGTGATAGACCGCCGGATCCGGCTTGTATGCGGCCACCTCATCGCCGGTCGCCACCACCTCGAATCGTGCCCGCAGCCCGGCCTGATCCAGCATCGTGCCTACGTGGGTGATCGCGGAACTGCTCGCCACCGCCAGCCGCAGCCCCAACTCCGCGGCTCGGTCCAGCCAGCCGATGATGCCGGGAGCCGGTTCCAGCGCCGCGTTCAGTCGTGATCGATGCGCCATCCGCAGCCTGTGGCTGGACTCCCGGTCGTAGCCCGGTCCGACAGCGGCGGCGAGCGCGGCGTATCGCGACTCGTTCGTGTCGCCGCCGTGGTCGGCGAAGAACCCGGCGGGATCCAGTTCCAGGCCGTGCCGCCGCCATTCCCCGCGCCAGCTCTCCAGCAGCGTGGTCTCCGTGTCCATCAACAGACCATCGAAGTCGAAGAGCAGCGCCTTGGTCGTCACTCGGTCAGTATCGCCCCCTGCCTTCACGTCAGCTCCTTGGCCTCGGCGCCACGGGCCACATCTGTGCGGTTGCTCCGAATCCGCGATCCGTTCACCGCGAACACGGATTAGTAGCCTCGCTCGGCCGGCATCCTCCCTTGCCGTCGGCAGGGCGTGCTGACGGCCCGCGAGGTGACGGCGCTTCGTAACGTTGCTTCATGATGGGAAGCCGAGGTGGGCGGCCGGGCAGCCTGGTGCGGGGCGCCGACGTGATGCTGGTCGGATTGTTCTCTGCCAAGGACACGCAGGTGGACGCGAAGCTTGACCATCTGGCGGCGTTGGTGGAAGCGCTCGGCGGACGGGTGGTTGGTCGGCAGGTTCAGAGGCGGGGCGTCTCGCGCGGCGGCGCGAGGAAAATGACCTCGCCGTTCTCTCGGCGGACTTTGCTCAGCTCGGGCAAGGCTCGTGAAGTCGCGGACGCCTGCCGGTCAGCTGGGGTGGAGGTAGCCGTTTTCGTCAACCCGTTGACCGAGCATCAGCGGACCGTCCTCGGGGATCTGTTCGGTTGCCCGGCGATCGGCAGTGACGACCTCAGTGAGCACCTCGCCTGAACAACCGCTCATAGCCGCCGGCCGTGCACGCCGGCCGCCGATGAGCATGTCGCGTGCCGTAACGGGAGCTGGTGGACGCCGGTGTCCGACTTTGGGCCGATGTGAGTGCTTCGGTAGGGCCGGCGTGAGGCTCACAGGCCATCGGATGTGCCGGATCGGGTCGAAGGAAATCGCTGCAGCGGGAACTTCTCGGTGAAGGTCCTAGGGGGATTGCGTGGAGGGTTTGTGTCAGGTCTTCCGTAGGGGCGACCGCTGGCGCAGGGTCTTCGCCATACCTGCTGACATGTGGGCAGTCAATTGTGGAGAAGCCGGATGGATTTTTTGCGGGACCCCATCGTTTGGCAAGACGAGGAACATCCTCAGAGAGGATTTCCTGCGGTGCGCGCCAAGCCCGGGACGGCAGTGTGGAGCCGTCGCGGCTTGCTTCAGATAGCCCTTGGCTGTTTCGGTTGGCTGCTGGTGGCAGTCCTATGGATCACTCAGGGGCCTCCTTCGGAGGGCTCCTACCTCAGCCGGTGGATCTGGTTGGCGGTTTTCCTTTCCGCTGCGGCGGTGTCGACCACAGTCATCCTGAATGCTTTCATGAAGCGATCGTGGGGAGTCGCCATGGTGACTTTGGCCTTGGCCGCTACCGCCGTTGTCGCCACTACCCGGCACAGTCCGCAGAGCGACCACACCGGCCCTTACGGGAAGGCCCCAAAATCCCTGCCGGCGCTGGAGGCGCTGGCCCGTGAGCACGTGACCCATCTGGCAGTACACGACTGGTGCCGGGCGTATTCGGACAACAGAGAACGACGGGCAGACCAGGGCTCCAGGAGGTGCCCGGACGGGTACAAGCCGTTCGGCGATGCATCGGAGAAGCGGTTTTCTGAGCTGCGGCGTAAGCTGGATGCCTTTCCGTACGACGTGAGTGGGGTAGCGATCGAGTATGGGCCAAGCGGCGAGATACGCACGGCGACACTGACCCTCGACACCATCTATTTAGGGCATGAATGGCTCACTTACGATCCTGGTTACACGCTGCCCAGGGATATCCCACGCGAACGTGGGTACCATCGAATCGACTCGGACTGGTACCATGGCTGGGAGGACTGGAATTAGCTAGAGCATGTTTAAATGGTGATGGACCCTCCCTCAGTACGCAACAGCAGCAATCTCCACGCTCGTTAACGTCGGTCATCACGGCAACATCGTGTCGCCTATCCGGACCCGCAAAGCATGGCTCCGCGATCATCGGGAACACACGCCTTCCCGAGGTGGGCCCTGAGCATCGGCTTCTGCCGCGAGCCGAACGATGAGGCCGGGAGAGGCTACGCCAGGAAGGTGGCAACCTCGGCGGCGAAGCGTTTCGTATCCTCGCCGGCATCGAGTTGTACACAGGCGGAGGCTTCCCAGGCGTCCGCCTCGTAACCTCGGGGCCCACGAACGGCGAATCGGAGTGAGACATGGCCTCGTCGGTCGTGGGTTGCGTCGATGCGGAGGTCATGCTCCAGCGACCTCCAGCTGCGAACGCCGTCCCACCCGACATACGACTCCGCGAGTTCGGCCGTCCAGGCGGGAAGCGAGTCCCCGCCGAGCGTGCGGATCGCCCCGGTGGCACTGATACCGGCGTCTTCGATTTCGCACAGGAAGTCGAGGACCTCGTCGTTCCAGGGCCTCTCGACAGCACGAAGGCGCACACGCCCACGCCCTGGCTCAGCGGTGATCTCGAAACCGTCGTCCAACTGCGTCAACACGGGTTGATCATGCCATTTCCATGTGGTGGGGACCGAGAGCCGTCCGCCGCGACCGGCGCAGCCTGAGTCAACTCTCGTGCCACCGATCGTGTGCGGCACTGCAGGTCCGTCACGCTCCGCGTCGACTCGACGCACGCTCGTGCCGAGTAGCGGATGTTCGCCCATCGAGGGTTCATGCCGACGGCATTCGCGTCAGCTGCTTGCGACGGTGTGCCGGCGGTGGCTGAGGCCGAAATCGACGGACCCCGATGGTCAGGACGGTCATCGCCGGCTGGGTGTTCAGCCCTGACGAGGAACTGATGCCGGTGCTGCTGGCATATCCGCCGAGGGTGACGAGCGCGCCCGGCCGCTGTGCGGTTGGCGGGTCGCTTCTGCTGCCGATCAGGGGGACCTGTGTTGGTGTTCAGGCGTCGTGGGCCAGTGACGACGACAGCTCTCGGTGGGCGCCGGCCTGCTCCAGCAGCGTCTTCGCCTTCTGCTCCAGCGCACCGACGGCGTCGGCGCCGGCCACCCACCGTACCGGCGGCTCCTCAGTGCCGGTGAGCTGCACCAGTACGGCGGCGAGCTTGGCCGGGTCGCCGCCCTGCAGACCGTTCATGCCGCTCCACGCGGCCACGGTCTGCTTCGTGCGCTCGGCGTAGTCGGCGATGCTCGACGCGGCGTAGCTGGTGGACTCCGGGGTGAGCAGGTCGGTTCGGAAGAAGCCGGGCTCGACGATCATGGTGCGGATCCCGAACGGTGCGATCTCCGGCGTGAGGGACTCCATCCAGCCTTCGACGGCGAACTTCGACGCCGCGTACGCCGAGGTGAACTCCGCTCCGAGGAAACCGGCGACTGACGAGATCGACACGACCAGCCCGGAACGCTGGGCGCGCATCACCGGCAGCACGGCGCGGGTGACGTTCAGCGGGCCGAACAGGTTCGTCTCGACCTGGGCTCGGAAGTCGCCGGAGGTGATCTCCTCGAAGAACCCGGCGATGAAGTTGCCGGCGTTGTTGACCAGCACGTCGATGCGGCCGAACCGGTCGACCGCAGCCTGCACGGCGGCCTGTGCGCCGGCGGGGTCGGTGACGTCGAGCCGCACGGTCAGCAGATCGGCGGCGGCACCGACAGCCTTCTCCACCTTGTGCGGGTCACGGCCGGTCGCGACGACGGCGTACCCGGCTGCCAGGGCGGCCTTCGCGATGTCCACGCCCATGCCGCGGCTGGCGCCGGTGACGAGGAGAACCTTTGGGAACGCATCACCACCTTCACCGTCGCCATGCTGCGCACCGAAGCCGGCCGCGACCCCTACGATCGAGCGTTGACCGATCTGGTCGGCGAACTCTGCACCCGCAGCGAGGAATTCCGGACCCGTTGGGCCGACCACGACGTACGGCTGCACAGCACCGGTATCAAACAGTTCCGCCACCCGGTTGTCGGCGACCTCGACCTGAACTTCGAGACCATGCAGTTGACCGCCGACCCGGGCCTCGTGATGACGCTGCTCAGCGCCCCGGCAGGATCCGCCGACGATGACGCCCTGCGCCTACTGGCCAGCTGGGCGGTCACCAGGGAGCAGGCCTCCGCGACGCCCGAGTAGCACCGAACAGGCATCGCCTGACGATCGAGCGAAACCGTACCGGTGAATGGTGGGCTCCCAGTACACCCTCCAGCAGTAACTTCTCTGTCCCCGTGAACCGGCGTTTCCTGGAAGTGCTTGCCGCTCGGGGTACGTCGCCGACAACGTTTGTGCTCGTAGGGACCTGCCCGCGCGTGTCCTTCATCGCCGAACTGTGGGCGATGCCCAACTCACCGTCGTTGAACCAGGAGTCAGACATGAAGAACGCACGCCTCGGCGCCCTGGAAGTCTCCCGCATCGGCCTCGGAGCCATGACCATGGCGGGCACCAACACCAGTGAGGGCGGCCTCGACCACGCCGAGTCGATCCGCACCATCCACCGCGCGCTGGATCTCGGGGTCACCCACATCGACACCGCCGAGATCTACGGTCCGTTCCTCAGCGAGGAGCTCGTCGGTGAGGCGATCAAGGGACGCCGCGACCAGGTGAAGATCGCCACGAGGTTCGGGCTGGTCTCCCACACCGGTGGCGGCCCCGGCGTCGTCGACAGCAGCGCCGCCAACGTGAAGGCCGCCGTCGAGGGATCACTCAAGCGGTTCGGCACCGATCACATCGACCTGTACTACCAGCACCGCGTCGACCGCAACACCCCGATCGAGGAGACCGCCGCCGCTGTTGGCGACCTCATCGCGCAAGGCAAGGTGCTGCACTTCGGTCTCTCCGAAGCCTCGCCGGAGACCATCCGTCGCGCGCACGCCGTCCAGCCGGTCACCGCCCCCTGCAGACCGAGTACTCGCTGTGGACCCGCGACGTGGAAGCCGAGATCCTGCCGCTGCTGCGCGAACTCGGCATCGGCTTCGTACCGTACTCACCGCTCGGGCACGGCCTGCTGACCGGACAGATCCGCACCGTCGACGACTTCGCCGACGACGACTGGCGTAAGACCAACCCGCGGTTCACCGGCGAGAACTTCCGGCGCAGTCTCGCCATCGTCGACGAGGTCACCGACATCGGACGCCGCCGCAGCCCTCGAACGCGATGCCGCTCGATGCCTTTCGTACGCGCCGCGCCGAAATGCGACGTCGGCTGCTGACGCCGTTGTTACCGCCGAAGGCGGTGGCTACCATCCGGCGTGACGACTTTGCCGCCCGAACCGTCCTGGACCACCCCGGACACGCCTTTGACGCCGGCGCACCATGCCGTGGAGATGGAGGATCTACCGCGGCTGCGGGAACTGCTCGACGCGGGAGCGGACGTCGACGACCCGAACGCCCAGGGCATGACGCTGCTGCATCACGCGGTCGACGTCGAGGGCGACGGGGCCTTGCAGGGAAACCGTCCGGCCCATGTGGACGTCACGGCGTTTCTCCTGCTGCGCGGCGCGAACCCGGAGGCGAAGGACGACGGCGGTGCGACTCCCCTGGATCTGGCCCGGGAGTACGGGCACTGGCTCGCTGTGGAACTGCTCATGGCTTGGCAGGCGCGCCGGCCCGACTGAAACGGCGCATGCCCGCCGCGGGGCCCTACCACCGCCAGCCGATGCCCAGCAGTCCGCCTGTCATGTCGGCGGCCACCAGATGAACGGCGTGGTGGGAGGAAAGGGCCAACTCGCCGGTACGGCGGCGTTCGGCGGCCAGACCGGCCTGGACGAAGCTGTAGCAGGACGCCGGCAGCGCCGAGGGGTGAAAGCGCACCTCCAGCAGGTACTGCGCGACCGCATGGCGGAATCCGTAGGCGTGCGCGGTGCTGGTCCCCGGAGACCGGTCCCGGGTCAGGGTCTCGAAGACCCAGGTATCCCCGACGTGCAGCGCCTGGCCGAAGAGCAGCTCGGCGACCAGCACCGGAGCCCGCTGGTGCCGCAGCACTCGCCCCACGCGGCAGTTCTCCAGCGCCACCAGTTCGGCGGCGGGGGACGAGCCGTCGGTGTCGCCGAAGTGGCGCACGACGTACCGGTCGACACCGTCGCGCGACGCCCGCACACAGGTGCGCTGCCACAGCGAGGACGATCGGCGCTGGTCGTCGACGCGGACCTTGTCCTGGCGGCTGAGCACCTCGAGATCGGTCCGGCGGGAGCCCGGCAGCGCGTCGAGCAGCTCCGCCAGTGCACCGTCGCGCTCGGCCAGCCCGGTTCGCGGCGGGGGGTCGGTGGGGGCCTGCAGCAACGCGGCGAGCGCACCGGGCGGCAGCCGCAGAATCTCGCTGAGCGCCTCGACGGCGAGCGGCGAAGACGGACGGCTGCGGCCGTGCTGCCAGTCGCTGAGCGTGGAGAGCCCCACCGGGACGCCCCGGGCCCCGAGCCGGACCCGCAGCCGGTCGAGGGTGAGGCCGCGAGCGGCCACGGCGGCACGCAGGGCGCGATGGAACGGCCCCGTGTGCAGCAGCGTGGCGATGTCGCCCGTCACAGCCCCGCATTATAGGCCAGGCATCGACGCACATCGAGCGACGAAATTCCGGTTCTTCCACGGCCGGGCGAGCAGGTATAGAAACTTAACAATTCCTGTCCTCGTCCGGAGGTGCCCATGCGCCTACGTCAGCTCAGCATGCCCCTACTCGTCGCCGCCTTTGTCGGTCTGACCGCGCCCGCGGCCGGAGCGGCAGACGGCAACCGCCCTCCGCCCGTCGATCCGCGTATCGTGGGCGGGCAGCCCGCCACGGAGGCGTACCCGTTCGCCGCCTCCCTGCAGAGCCGCAGCGGCGGGCACTTCTGCGGAGCCGCCCTCATCCGCCCGGACTGGTTGCTCACCGCCCGGCACTGCGTACAGGGGACCACCCCGTCGAACGTGCGGGCCCGGATCGGCTCGAACGACCGCACGTCCGGCGGGACGGTCAAAATGGCCGTACGCATCGTGACCAATCCAGCCGGCGCCAGCGACGTGGCGGTCGTGCAACTCTCGTCGCCCGTGCCGTACCCGCCGGTGGCCATTGCGCCGAGCGTCCCGATCGGTGCGCAGATCCGATTGCTCGGCTGGGGCGCGACCCGCGATCCCCACCCCGGGCCGCCGCCGACCGTCCTCCAGCAGCTCGACACCACGGTGCTGCCGGACAGCCGCTGCGGCACCGGCGGGCCGCAGCTGTGCGTCGGCAACGTCGACGGCTGGCGCGGCGCCTGCTACGGCGACTCCGGCGGGCCGGCCGTCCTGCGCGCCGGTGGCGGCTGGCGACTCGCCGGGACGACCACCGGCGGCACCTCGGCCGTCTGCGGCCAAGGCCCGTCCATCTACATGGACGCGGCCACGCATCGTGGTTGGATCGAATCGGTCGTCGGCGGGAGCACACCGCCCACCGACCCGCCGCCGGGTGGGACCTGGGCCGCGTACACCGCCTACACCGCGGGCGCGGTCGTCACGTACGGCGGCACGGGCTATCGCGCACTCCAGGCGCACACCTCGGCGCCCGGATGGGAGCCGCCCCACACGCCCGCCCTGTGGCAGCCACTGTGACCCACCCACCAGGCCGCGACCGCCGGTCGCGGCCTGGTGGGTGGTTCGCGGGCCGACGCGGCGAGTCCAACGCCACGGGTGTGCGCCCACAACTCGTCAGTCAGGGATCCGGTCCTTCGCCCGATCTGCTTGACATCAGGACTGTCGATCGGGGACGGCATCAGCGCGCCTGGTAGAGGTTTGCTGATGCCGCCCGCGTCATCGGTCGCCGGGTACGGCGGCCCGGATCGTCGGTTGCCGACGAGCTTCCGGAGCGCCGACCTTACGGACGATCGGGTTCCGGCTCCAGCCTGGTGGTGAGGACAACGACGGAGTCGGCGGCGACCGACACCGGCCGGCCCGTGTCGAAGGTGCCCCTCACCTGGCCGTCGGAGACCGGGAAACCGGTGGCCGGGTCGGTGGGTGCCTTGGACGGGCTGTAGACGTACTTGTCCATGATGATCTCCCCGGTCGGTGCGGTGATCGGCACCGAGGCGGTCCGGTTGCCCCGGTTGACCAGGACGAAGGTCCAGCCGCCGGCCGGCTGGGGGAGTTTCGCGACGAGGACGCGTACGTCGGCGGGGTCGTCGGGGGCATACATGGTGGAGCCGGCCGGTAGGTAACGCGACAGCAGGCTCCAGGTGTAGAACCACGGACGCAGTTGCTTGTCGTCGTCGGCCTGGAAGTGGTCCCACATGCCGCACTGCGTTTCCGGCTGATATCCGTCCAGGCACCAGGCCAGGGCGCCGTCCACGCCGGCACGAGCCTCCTGCACGGCAAGATCGGCCATGCGCACACCGTGCGCGTACTCGCTGACGAACCGGTAGTCCTTGACGCCGCCGGGCAGTTCGGGAGCCTTCATGCCGGTCTCACCCAGGATGATGGGGACACCGCTACGGGCGGCCCGAATCTGGCCGACCGCGTTGGCCAGGACCGCCTCGGGGTAGTCGGGGGCCGCATTCAGGTCGACCTCCCGGGTGTAGAAGTGTGTTTCCAGGCCACCCACCCGAACCCGTTCCTCCATGGCCGCTTCCAGCCACCAGTCGTTGACTGTCGGATCCTCCTTGTCGCTCGGGTGGATCCAGCCGCCGGTATGTGATTCGGTCAGGCGCAGGTTGTTCATCGGATCGGTGAAGGTGCCGGTACCGACGGTGGCGTCGAGAACGGAGATCGCCCGATCCACGCCGGGATGCGCCGGCATGACCAGCCTCAGGAACTGGGTGCCCCGAGGAATCTGCGTGCCGGACGTGTCGGTGCGATATCGCGGGTTGTCGGCCACGGTACCGCCGTCCGGGCCGGGCGTGTGCGTCACCTCGATCTTCGTCCAGGCCCGGCGGTCCGGCGAGCCGTAGAACTCCCAGTCGTGGACGTCGGGGGTGCTGGCGTAGAAGCGGGCGGTGAAGCCGGTCAATTCGGGGGTGCTCCACGTCAGGCGCTGCTCCTGTGCCGCCCCGGCGTTGCCCGGTACCGCCTCCAGGCCGAGGTCACCGTCGTAGGCCGAGATGGGCGCCTCGCCGGTGTCGGGACCGCCGATCAGGTTGGTGGGAAGGTCGCGCTCCTCGAACGCGTTGCGCAACTTCTTGGTCGCGGTGACCCAGTCGGCGTAACGGTAGTCCTTGACGCCCGTCTGACGTACGTTCGGCTCGTTGACGCCGTTGTACCGGATCAGGTTGGTGTATCCGCGGCGCCGCAGCTCGGTGACCAGGTCGGCCTGTACGGCGGCCGTGTTCCGGTGCGTGTACGGGTCGGTGTCAGTGCTCGGCATGACGCCCCACATGCCGAGCTCGACCGGGATCTTCTCGGTGCGGTAGTGCTCGAGCACCCGGTACAGGTTCTTCATGGCGTTGCTGTCCCAGTCGTACTCGCCGACGGTGCCGAGCGGATTGAACCACTCCCGGTTGAGCATGATCCGTACCCGGCCGGGGCGCATGTAGTTCACCCGCTCGACCATCCGGTCGAAGGCCGTTTTGGTCCAGGCCCCGCCCGCCTGCGGCCCCCGGTAGATCGGGTCCTGGTTGTACCCGAGCCCGACCCAGGAACTGCCGACGGGCCGCAGCGGCACGGCAGCGCCTTCACTGTCCACACCGGCCCGGACCGGACCGGGCGGGACTAGTAAGGCACCGACCGCGCTGATTACAGCGGCCGAGGCAGCGAGGATCCGTCGCGAACCAGTTCTGCTGCGCATGCAGGAGCGCTCCTGACGTGAGAGGAAATTGCGTCACACCATCATCACGTACAGTCAACAGAGCCTATGTAAGAGGGTGGTAAGCGGAACGTTCGGACCGGATCTGCTCGCGAGTGGAGAGTGCTGGCGTTGGCGTGGCCTCCACCCGTCAGGGCCGCTCCTCGGCGGTGACGGTGAGCGCCGACATCCCGGCGGCCGCGTTCACGTCGATGCGGTCCGTGGCTCCGGCCCAGCTCGCCGGGGTGAACAGCGAGCCGGCGGCGACCCGCGAGTGGCTGCGCCCGTTCAGCACGACCTGGTCGGCGCCGCCGCCGACGCGGACCCGCACCGGGACCCGGCCGGCCGTGCGAACGTCGAAGAGGCTGACACCGCCCGTCATCCGCACGCTGAGTGTCCCGTCGGGGCGCGGCAGGGTCAGATTGATCCGGCTCGCGCCGCCGGTCAGGTCCACCCCGCTGACCCCGCCGCCGCTCAGGTCGATCGTGCTGAGGCTGGCGCCGCCCGCCACCCGCAGGTCCCAGCGCACCCGTGAGGTCAGCGTGATGTCGACCGTTCCCGGGCGGTGGCCGCCGGCCCGGTCGAGGAACAGCCGGACCCGGCCGTCCCGCTCGGCGACGCGCGGCACGACGGCGCTGTCCCGCGGCGTGCTTACCGCGTAGAGACGGTCGCCGAGGTCGGCGGTGCGCAGCGTGACGGCCGTTGCGCTGTCGGCCACGTCGAAGCCCGCCGTCGTGCGGCCGTCCAGCGGCGCCGTCGCGGTATGGCCCGGCGCAGGGAGGTCCGCGACGGGAGGTGCCGAGGGTTCGGCGGAGGGTGCGGCGGGTTCGACGGAGGCCGGGACGCCGGAGTCGGCCGCGCCCGGGTCAGCCGGGGCGGCGGCCGAGGCGCGGCGGTCGGTGTCGCCGCCGGAGGCGTCGGTGCCGCGGCCGACCAGAGTGATGACGCTCGCGCCGGTGAGCAGCAGGGCGGCGCTGGCGAGGCCGACCCCCACCATCCAGCGCCGCCCTGGCGCCCGGCCGCGCGGAGGGTTGGCCGGTGCCGTCCCCGCGTCATCCGGACCGGTCACGGGCGCGGCCTTGTAAGACGAGACATCCGCGAGCTCAGCGGCGCCGAGCGCGGCATCCTCGGGAACGGAGTCCATGATGACGGGCCACTCGACCGTGGGATCGTCACCCGGCTGCGGCGCGTCGGGACGGCCCGCGGGTGGGTCGGCGGGGACGTTGCCGAGGATACGCGGGCTGGCCTGCTCGCCGGTCACCATCCAGGAGGCAAGCCGCCCGCCGGCCTCCTGCGAGGGTGCGCCGGCGGGCGGTGGTGGTGCTGCGGCCGGCCCCGGCTCGCCGGGGGACTCGGCGGCGTGGTCTGCGGTCCGTGGACTCTCCTGCATGGGGGGCCTCCCTGCTGTCGGTTCCACCTACAGGTACGCACGGGAGCCACCCGGTGGCCGAGTCGGTGCCGAAGTTTCCCGGCACGCGTCTTTGCCTGGCGGGCATCCCGGCCGCCGGGGGCGTCTGTGGCCGCGTGTCAGGTGGTCGGCGACGCCGGTTTCGGCTCGGCCCGAAAACGGCCCCGCTTCCACGCCATGACGAGGGCCGCCACGCCGACGACCATGCAGACGAGCAGGGCCGGCAGCGACGCCTCGGGCCCGAAGGCGCCGCCGGTGAGCCACTCGGGTGCGTCCGGCCGGGCCACGCTGCGCGCGATCGGGTCGTCGAAGGTGCTGCCGGAGACGGCGGCGCCGAACAGGTAGCCCTGGGTGAAGTTCCAGGCGATGTGTACACCGATGGAGACCCAGATGCGGCCGGTGAGCGCGTAGAACGCGGCGAGCATGATGCCGGCTTCCACGGCGATGCAAAGGGTGGCGACCACGGAGGCTTCCGGGTTGGCCAGGTGGCCGGCGCCGAACGCCACGGCGGAGACAGCGAGGGCGACCCATGGCCCGAACGCCCGCCAGACCAACCGGAACAGCACCGCCCGGACGAGCAGTTCTTCAAAGACACCGGCCTGGATCGCGAGCCCGGCCGCATGCCAGGCCGGCGCGGCGCCCAGAAACGTGACGTCGTACAGGCCGGTACCCGCCAGGATCGCCATGACGACCACCATCAGCAGCACCCCGATCGCCAGACCGATCGCCACACCCGTGAGCGCGGGGCGGGGCGCGATCTCACTGGCCGCACGATTCTCGCCGAGGCGAACCGCCACCGCATACACGGCCAGCACCAGCAGCGCGCCGGCCGCCCGCACCGCAAACTGGCCGGCGTCGCTGGAGGCAAACAGCGACCCGACGGCATCCGACCACACGCCGAACGCCATGGCGACGACGAAGATCAACCCGACCATCCAGCCCAGCGCGCGCAGGGGGCGCCAGCGACCGGAGTGCAGTACGCGGTGGTCGCCCAGGACCGGAGGAAAACCAGCGCGGTCGCTCGGGCGCGGCACCGGCCCGCCGATGTTGATCTCGTTCGTCACGGGGCGCAGCGTACGGTCTCTCCCGTCCCGCGGCACCGGCGGACGCAGAGGCGTGCCCCCACATCGTCGTTGCCTCGGGTGGAGCCCGGCACCGACGGTTCGCCGCCAGGGCAGGGTTTGGGCCGTCACGGGACACGTAGCGCGGAGATGATCGCCCACAGGCGGCTCTGCACGCCACCAGTCGAACGGCGATCAATGACACTCGGTGGCTTGCCATGTGGAGCTTCGTGACGGCAGGATCTCTCCCATGATCAATAGAATTGAGCTTGCCGGTATTCGGTGAGCATGTTCGAGGCCCGGGTGGACCGGGTGCTGGGTGCTGGCCCGTTCTGCGAGATCGGCCGGCCGCGCGTGACCACAACCTCGCCCAACACGGCTCTCATCGCGATCGGCGGGGCGCATGTCTGGCGGCAATGGCATGGTCGGGACGTTTCTCCCCGATCCCGGCCGGATCCTGGTTGGCATCCCACGGCGGTCTACCGCTCCGACGATTTCACCTGCCTTTTCCAGGTGACTACGCGATGGCCGGTCAACGCGCTCGCCTTCCATCCCACTCTGCCGCTATTGACGATCGGCACCGGCGCGTACGACGGCGGATGGGCCTACGAAGGCGAACTGCTCCTGTTGAACCTCTCCACCGGCGCTACCGTGTCGCTGCTGGAATATCCCCGGGAGGTCCGTCAACTGACGTGGCAGGATCCGGAGACTCTCGCGCTGGTGCTGGCGATTCCCTGCGACGAGGACAAGGAGACGTTCGGCACCACGGCTCTGGCCTGCACCATCCGGCGCGACGACTGGGACCGGGCCACCGACGGCATGCTGCGAATGCCGTACGGCGAAGAGCCTTACATCGACGAATCCCGTACGGATCCCGCTGCCGCTACCGCTGTCATTGAACAGCTGTGCACGGAACGAGGATTCGCGTGGACGCCCCGCCTCGCGGTCTGGGCGATACAGGCTCTCACCGATGGTCATGTCCTCGCCGCACTCGAAGGCATTGCTCTGGAGTGTTGGACACCGACGTCTGAAGACTGTGCCTGGCGGTTGCCCGCCGGCGGCACCGGCTACCAGGTGACCACGCTGCCGGACGAACGAACAGGACTGGTTCTGACACAGGCCCTGGGCAGTTCCCACGGCGGCCGGTGGAGGAACGAGCCGAGTGTCGTGGTGGAGGTCGACTTAGGTAACGGTGCTGTCCAGGCGACACATCAGGCCGCCTCCCGCGCGATCCTGGTGTCCCGGGCGGACGGCTGGTGGGCGTTGCGCTGCACTGCCGCGAAGGCTGGCGCGGTCATGCTGGTCGACCCGAACAGTGCGCGCCGGCGCAGGGTCCAGATGGGACGCTACGACGTCTTCAATCACTACTTCGACATCCGGTACGCCCCGGACCTGCTATTTCTTCAGGGTCTGGGCGATGAACCCCACCAGGACAAACGGGTGGTCGCCGTTGACACACCGCACGGGCGGGTGCGGCAGCTATTTCCGCTTGAATGGGATACGGCGCGCGGTGGGCACCTGTTCGGTGGTTGTGGCGCCTACCTCGAAGATCGTGCCGGGCCGGCGCTCGTCCATGCCGGCACCGTTCACGACGGCGCCGGGATGTTGCCCGGGAACGCTTTCGTGGCACGCCGCACGTATCCGACGGGCGAGCCGCAGTGGGTCTTCACGACCGACGACCAGGCCACCGCACTCGACGTGGACGACGACTTCGTCTACGTCGCGTTCAACTCGGGCGAACTGGTCATCCTGCGCGCCGAGGACGGCGCGGTTCAGGTACGGCAGCAGCTACTGGTGAACGGCCACCGCGTTGTCCCGCTCTCACTTGCATGCGCGGGAGAGAACCGGGTTGTGATCGGCACCCTGGACGGCCGGGTGCTCGACTGTTCGATCACAGCCTTGCCACGGTCGGAGTAGCCCTGCTCGGTTCGGCCCCCCAGCCGGATCTACATCGACCGCGGATTCTCCGGCACCAGCCGCAGGAACCGCGCTGGCTTGCAGCCTGTGCGTAGCGCCGCACCGTCCGGAAGCACAGACCCGTCTGCCTGCTGACGGTATTGAGTGGTTCCCTGCGATCATCAGAGCCTGAATAGCGGTGTGACGCTCGCGTTCGCCCACGTTAATCCGCCGCTGCTCACCGACGGCATCTCGGATCTGATCCCGCAGCACTGGCGTGACGATGCCGGCCATCGCATCCGCGGGCCGGCGACGCAATTCGTCGGGCAGGGGTGCTGCGGTGTCCTCCTCGTCAAACGGGTGCCACTGAGAGACCCGGAACGGCGTACGGAGAATGTCGGCCCGGCCGAGGTGCCGCCTGGTTCACCCGGGCGAGTGCGTTGCCGACGTAACGGCCCGGATCCGGGTCGGCCGAACGAGAATCGGTGGGTGTTCGGGTGCCTTCCGACCAGTAAGGCGGACGCCATGCCTGTTGATCGGATGGCATGGTCCCGTGGTCTCGCGTTTGTCCTGGTCGCCGCGTCGTGTCTGGCGGCCGGGGGATGCACCGGCTCCGACGAGTTGGAGTCGGCAGGACCGATGAACGCGAGCCGGCATCCGTTGGCGGCGTCGGGTTCGCCGTCGGTGGACCCGATCCGAAGCGAGCCGACGCCGGGCGATCCGGTGCCGGAGACCGTCGCGACGTGGTCGTCTGCGGCTCAACCAGTGAGAACCAGCGGTACACGCCTTCCGGTTGCGGCCGCCCGGAGCCGGCTGGCCTCGCCGAGCCCGAGCGGCCTCAGCACGCCGGTCGCCTCCACCTCGCCCGTCGCCCTCCCTGCAGTACTGCCGCCCGGTGGCCAGCCCACGGCCACATTGGCGCCGAGCGGATCAGCCACACCGCATCGCCGCTTTCCCCGAGGCTGGATTCAGTACGTAGGCGACGGCGTCGACTGGGGAGGCACCGAACCCGATTGCCGCGACACGCACGTCGCCGGCGCGAACGGCCTGACCGTCACCGTGGAGCGGCTTCAGTTGGCGGACCTGTGTTTCACAGGGTTCGCCCGAAGCCCGGTTCCCGTCATGACGTTGATCTCGCCGACCGGAGCGCGGGAGGTCTTCACCGGAGAGTGGCAGTCGCCCGGCGACTGGGTCTGGCGGCTGCAACCGGGGCTGGCTGGTGGTCCCCTCCCGGGAATCGGGACCTACACCATCGAAGTCGCCGGCCACCTGCAGGAGTCTGGTGGCGTCAAGAAGGCCGTCGTCTCGTCAGGTCGCGTCATAGTGGTGCCTGCCCGGCTGCCACGCGTCGCCTTCTCCGGTGGCCGAGGGCAGTGGACGACGTCGCTGTACAGGGGAGAGGCGATCCTCGTACAAGTGGCCGGCTATCCGCCGGACAGCGAGGTCCATATCGCTGTCGACGACGACAACCACCGCCCGGCTGCACGCCTGCCGAGTGTCCGGGTCGGCCGTAACGGCGAGGGCGCGGTGCGGTGGTCGGTACCGACGACGGCCGCCAGCGGATGGCACGTGATGCGGCTGAGGCCAAGCCCGGAGGAGCCGTATTGGTGTTGGGTCGAGACATGCGCGGCGTTCGCGGTCACCGAAGAGGTGGGCAGACAACCTTCCGGAGGCGCCAGCCCGTGATCCGGCTCGCGGGCCCGGCGGATCCATCCCCGACGCCGATGAGCCAACCGGAGCAGCCTGCCGCCGGTTCGGCTCTCGACTGGGCTGTGCGGTACGCGGTCCCGCTGATGGCCGGCGTCGGCGTGCTGCTCTACGGAATGCTGCGCCTCGCCTACGTCTTCTTCTATCTGCAGCTGCGAGCCACTCCCCAGGATCTCGGGTATGGCTACGTGGAAATCCTTTCCAGCCAGCTCGTCGGCACGATCGAGCTGGTCCTCGTGCTGACCGCCGTACTGGTGGCCGTCGCTCTCACCGGGCGCGGCTTGCGCCGTACGGCGATGATCCTGACCGGGCGTGCCCGGCCGGCGCCGGCCCACCGGCCGTGGACACGCTTGGTACTCCAGGCCGGCGGGGCGGCGGTGGTGATCGTTCTGACCTTCCTTCCCGCGGCGGCATGGCTGTGGGGCACCGAGGCGCGGCACGGCTACACCGTCCGCAGCGTCTACCTCGCCCGGACGGTGCGAGTCCCGGTGCTGGCAGTACAGGCCCTGCCGGCCGTGGTCGCCTGGAGCACCGACACCCCCTCCACGTTGCAGGATCTGATGACTCGGCGATGCCTGCTCTATCTCGGGCAGGCGGCCGGGACGACCGTGTTCTACGACGTGAAGAGCAGGGAGAGCCTCCGGGTCCCCTCGGCGCAGATCATCGTCGCCATCCAGAACACGGACGGGGTCCCGTTGGACTGCTGACAGGTCGATCGGCGCACCGCCGGGGCCGATGCGCCGGCGGTGGTCAGGCTGGCAGGGCGGCCGCCGGCACCACCTCCGGTGCCTCCGAGCGGGCCGCGTCGGCGGACTCGTCGTCCGGCTGTTCGTGGGCGGCGCGTTCGGCCCGCACCCGCGCGGTGTAGTGGGCCACCTCGCGTTCCACCTGCTCAGCTGTCCAGCCCAGCGGCTCAGCCATGAGCGCCGCGGCGGACCGGGCCGCTTGGAGACCCCGGTCGAAGGTCTCGATCGAGATGTGGGTGCGCCGTGTCAACACGTCCTCCAAGTGCCGGGCCCCCTCAGCGGTGACCGCGTAGAGCACCTCCACCCGCAGGTAGTCCTCCGCGCCCTCCATCGGCTCGGCCAGCGTCGGGTCATCGCGCAGCAGTTCCAACACCTCGTCGACGAGCGTGCCGTAGCGCCGCAGCAGGTGCTCCATCCGCTCGACGGACATGCCGTGCTGTTGTGCCAGCCCCTGGCGCTGGTTCCACCGGGCCACGTACCCGTCGGCGCCCAGCAGCGGCAGCCGGTCGGTGCAGGACGCGGGCAGTCCACCGCCGAGGCCGCGTACCGCCTGATCCACGGCGTCGCGGGCCATCACCCGGTAGGTGGTGTACTTGCCGCCCGCGACCACGACCAGGCCGGGCGCGGGGGTGGCCACGGAGTGTTCCCGCGACAGCTTGGCGGTCAGCGCCGACTCCCCGGACACCAGCGGGCGCAGCCCGGCGTACACGCCCTCCACGTCGTCGCGGGTCAGCGGGGTGGCAAGCACCGCGTTGACATGCTCAAGCAGGTAGTCGATGTCGCCGCTGGTCGCCGCGGGGTGGGCCTTGCTCAGGTCCCAGTCGGTGTCGGTGGTGCCGATCAGCCAGTGCCGTCCCCACGGAATGACGAACAGGACGCTCTTCTCGGTGCGCAGGATCAGCCCGGTCTCGGAGCGGATCCGGTCCCGCGGCACCACCAGGTGGATGCCCTTGGAGGCGCGCACCTGGAAGTGCCCGTCCGCACCGATCAGGGCCTGGGTGTCGTCGGTCCAGACGCCGGTGGCGTTGATGACCTGCCGGGCCCGCACCTCGTACACCCGATCGGTCTCCAGGTCGTGCACCCGCGCCCCGACCACCCGGGCACCGTCGCGCAGGAAGCCGACCACCTGGGCCCGGGAGACGGGGTGCGCGCCGTGCTGCGCGGCGGTGCGGACCAGGAAGGTCACCAGCCGGGCGTCGTCGACCTGGGCGTCGTAGTATTGCAGCGCACCGGTCAGCGCGTCCGGGCGCAGCGACGGGCAGGCCTGCAGCGCGCCGCGGCGACTCAGGTGCCGGTGGGCAGGCACACCGCGGGAGTTCCCGCTGGACAGGCTCATGGCGTCGTACAGCAGGACGCCGGCGCCTGCGTAGAGCCGCTCCCAGCCGCGGTGGCGCAGTGGGTAGAGGAAGGGCACCGGACGTACCAGGTGCGGGGCCAGCCGCTGCACGAGCAGACCGCGTTCGCGTAGGGCTTCCCGTACCAGCCCGAAGTCCAGCATCTCGAGGTAGCGCAGGCCGCCGTGGATCAGCTTGCTGGACCGGCTGGAGGTGCCGCTGGCCCAGTCGCGGGCCTCGACGAGTCCGACCGACAGACCACGGGTGACCGCGTCGAGTGCGCAACCGGCGCCGGTGACGCCGCCGCCGATCACCAGGACGTCCAGTTCATGGCCACTGCCGAGGACGGCCATGGACCGGTCGCGGGCGGCCGGTGACAGTGTTGCGGAGTGCATCTGATTCTCGCTTTCGGGTCGGGCACCCCTGGGGCCGGCGCCGCTTGATCCCGGACGGCCGGCGCGGGGGCCGCCGGCCGTCCGGGTGTAGAGGGTGGGCGCGGGTCAGCCGACGTCGACCCAGTCGAGGGTCCGCTGCACGGCCTTCTGCCACCCGGCGTAGCCCTTCTGGCGCCGCTCCGAGGACCAGGACGGCTGCCAGCGCTGGCTCTCGTTCCAGTTCTCCCGCAGCTCATCGGTGTTCTTCCAGAACCCCACGGCCAGGCCGGCCGCGTACGCCGCGCCCAGCGCCGTGGTCTCCGCGACCACCGGCCGGCTCACCGGCACGCCGAGGATGTCCGCCTGCAACTGCATGCACAGATCGTTGGCGGTGACCCCGCCGTCCACCTTCAGGGTTTCCAGGTGTACGCCGGAGTCCTGCTCCATCGCCTCGACAACGTCGCGGCTCTGGTAGCAGATGGACTCCAGGGTGGCCCGGGCGATGTGGGCGTTGGTGTGATAGCGGGACAACCCGACGATCGCGCCCCGGGCATCGGAGCGCCAATAGGGCGCGAAGAGCCCCGAGAACGCGGGCACGAAGTACGCGCCGTCGGTGTCCTCGACCTGCCGGGCCAGGGTCTCGCTCTGCGACGCGCCGCTGATGATGCCGAGCTGGTCGCGTAGCCACTGCACCGCCGAGCCGGTGACCGCGATCGACCCCTCCAGGGCGAACACGGGCGCGTCGTCGCCGAACTGGTAGCACACCGTGGTGAGTAGGCCCGCCTTGGACCGGACGATCTCGTGGCCCGTGTTGAGCAGCATGAAGTTGCCGGTGCCGTAGGTGTTCTTCGCCTCGCCGGGGGCGAAGCAGACCTGCCCCACTGTGGCGGCCTGCTGGTCGCCGAGGTCGCCGGTGATCGGTACCGCGCCGGCGAAGGGGCCGTGCGGCACGGTGCTGCCGTACGAACGGGGGTCGGACGACGGGCGGATCTTCGGCAGCATGTTCCGCGGGATGTCGAAGAACGACAGCAGTTCGTCGTCCCAGTCCAGCGTCTCCAGGTTCATCAGCATGGTGCGGCTGGCGTTGGTCGGATCGGTGACGTGCACGCCGCCCTGGGTGCCGCCGGTGAGGTTCCACAGCAGCCACGTGTCGGTGTTGCCGAAGACCGCCTCGCCCCGCTCGGCGGCCTCGCGGACCCCGTCGACGTTCTCCAGGATCCACTGGATCTTTCCCGCGGAGAAGTACGTGGCCGGTGGCAGTCCGGCCTTGCGCCGGATGACGTCGCCCTTGCCCTCGCGCTCCAGGGCCGAGGCGATGCGGTCGGTGCGGGTGTCCTGCCAGACGATGGCGTTGTAGTAGGGCCGGCCGGTGTTGCGGTTCCACACCACGGTGGTCTCGCGCTGGTTGGTGATGCCCAGCGCGGCCAGGTCGGACGCGGACAGGCCGCGGGCGTTCATCGCGGTCTGGACGACCGCGGAGGTCCGCTCCCAGATCTCCACCGGGTTGTGCTCGACCCAGCCCGCGCGCGGCAGGATCTGCTCGTGTTCGAGCTGGTGGCGGGCCACCTCGTTGCCGCCGTGGTCGAAGATCATGAATCGGGTGCTGGTGGTGCCTTGGTCCACGGCGCCAACGAAGTCAGCCATGCGGGTCTCCTAGGTGAAGGATGCGGGTGGGGTAGGCGACGGAGGTCAGGCCCGGGCGGGCTCGACCGCGGGCTCGGGACGCTCGGTGGCGAGCGCTCCGGGCTCGGGTGCTTCCTCGCTGGGCAGGAAGCGGCCGATCGTCAGCTCGTAGAGTCCGGCGCCGATCACCCCGCCGACCAGCGGGCCGACGATAGGCACCCAGAAGTACGGGTAGCCGCCGGCATCCTGGAACGCCGTCTCGTAACCGGTCAGGAACGAGGCCAGGCGGGGTCCGAAGTCCCGGGCCGGGTTGATGGCGTAACCGGCGTTGACGGCGAACGCCATGCCGATGGCGACCACGATGAGGCCGACGATCAGCGGCGCCATGTTGGCGCCCGGCAGCGAGTTGCGGGCGTCGGTGACGGCCAGGATGAGGAACAGCAACAGGGCGGTGCCGATGATCTGGTCGCGCAGCGCGCCCCACTCGGTGACACCGGCGCCGGGCAGGGTGGAGAAGACCCCCTGGCTCTTGCTCGTGAAGCCCGGGTCGAAGCGGGACAGCACCTCGCTGTAGTTCCACCGGATGATCAGGGCGGCGACGAACGCTCCGGCGGTCTGGGCCAGCGCGTACGGCAGCACCTTGCGCCACTCGAAGCCCTTGAAGACGGCCAGGGCAAGGGTGACGGCCGGATTGAGGTGCGCGCCGCTGATCCGGCCCGCCACGTACACGCCCAGGGTGACGCCCAGGCCCCAGGCCCACGCGATGCTGTCGAACTCGCCGGTGCCGCCGGCGACCACCTGGGCCACCACGCCGACGCCGAACAGGATGATGACGGCGGTACCGGCGAATTCGGCGACTAATTCACCGACCAGCCCGGGAACCCTCGGTAGGGTCATGATTCCTCCTTGTATTGGGAGCAGCCCTCGGCGTCGGGGCAGAGAAACGGATTGCCCGAAGTCAGTGGCGCCGCGGTCGCGTTTTGTTACCGTGCGGCGAAACGTTAGAAACGTCACCGACACAGGTCAACGAACCCCAGTCGACAATGTCGAACACTGTTGCGTCGGCCGGATCGCCGTTACCATCCCGCTTCATGCCTGGTCAGGTGCAGTCCATCGCACGCGCCGCGGCGATGCTTCGCTTGCTGGCCAACAGTTCCGGCCGTCTCGGCATCGGCGAGATCGCCCGGTCCCTCGACCTGCCGAAGGGCACCGCGCACGGCATCGTGCGCACCCTGCAGGACGTGGGCTTCGTCGAACAGGACAAGACGTCCGGTAAATATCAGTTGGGTGCTGCCTTGCTGCACCTGGGCACCAGCTACCTCGACATCAACGAACTACGGTCCCGCTCCATCAACTGGGCCGACCCGCTGGCCGTACGCAGTGGGCAAGCCGTGCGCATCGGCACCCTGTTGGAAGGCAAGGTGCTGGTGGTGCACCACGTCTTCCGCCCCGACGACACCCTGCAGACCCTCGACGTGGGCACGCTGCTCCCGCCGCACGCGACCGCGCTCGGCAAGGTGCTGCTCGCCTACGACGGCGCCGCGGCCAGCGCGGTCATGCAGGGCGGGCCCGAGCCCTACACCCGCCGCACGCTGGTGACCGCACGAGCCCTCGCCAAGGCCCTCGCCGAGATCCGCGACAACGGCTGGGGTGCCGAGGTCGAGGAGATGACCCCCGGGGAGGCCGGCATCGCCGCGCCGATCCGAGGCTACGGCGGACTGGTCGTCGGCGCGATCGGGCTCTCCGGTCCGGTCGACCAGGTCTGCACCGCCCAAGGCAGCCCTCGGCCGGCCTTGGTGGCGCACGTTCGCGATGCCGCACGTGCCGTTTCCCGAGACCTCGGGGGAGCGCGCTGGTGAGCCGTCCGGCCGCTTCCCTCTTCCCGTCAGACGAGGACGCACCATGAGCGAAAGCTACGTCGTCTCCATCGACCAAGGAACCACCTCGACCCGGTGCATCGTGTTCGACCGGCGGGGCAATCTTGTCGCGGTGGCCCAGCGTGAACACCGTCAGCACTTCCCCCGCCCCGGCTGGGTCGAGCACGACGGCCTGGAGATCTGGCGCAACGTCAGCAAGGTCGTGCCGCGGGCCCTGTCCCAGGCTGGCATCGGCGCCGACGAGGTGGCTGCGATCGGTATCGCCAACCAGCGGGAAACGACGTTGGTGTGGGACCGGCGCACCGGCGTGCCGGTGGCCCCCGCCATCATCTGGCAGGACACCCGCACCGACACCCTGGTGGAGACGCTTGCCTCGGCACCTGGGGCCGAGGACGTGCAACGCCGCTGCGGGCTGCCCATGGCCACGTACTTCTCCGGGCCCAAGTTGCGCTGGCTGCTCAACGCCACGCCCGGGCTGTACGAGCGGGCCGAGCGCGGCGAGGTGTTGTTCGGCACCATGGAGACCTGGCTGATCTGGAACCTGACCGGCGGTCCCGACGGCGGGCTGCACATCACGGACGTCACCAACGCCAGCCGGACCATGCTGATGGACCTGCACAGCCTGCGCTGGCACCCCGACTCGCTGGCATTCTTCGGCATCCCGGCGGCGATGTTGCCCGAGATCCGTTCCTCCTCCGAGGTGTACGGCACCGCGACCGCCGTCCTGCCCGGCGTGCGCATCGCCGCCGCCCTCGGCGACCAGCAGGCCGCCCTGTTCGGCCAGACCTGCTTCGCCCCCGGGGACGCGAAGTGCACCTACGGCACAGGCAGCTTCCTGCTGCTCAACACCGGCACCAAGGCGGTGCACTCCACGCACGGCCTGCTCACCACCGTCGGCTACCAGATCGCCGGCCAGCCCGCCGTGTACGCCTTGGAAGGCTCCGTCGCGATCACCGGTTCCCTGGTGCAGTGGTTCCGCGATCAGTTGGGACTCATCTCCAGCGCCCCGGAGATCGAGACCCTTGCCCGCACCGTGGCGGACAACGGCGGCTGCTACATCGTGCCGGCCTTCTCCGGGCTGTTCGCCCCGCACTGGCGCGCCGAGGCGCGCGGGGTGATCGTCGGGCTCACCTCGTACATCAACAAGGGACACCTGGCCCGGGCGGTGCTGGAGGCCACCGGCTGGCAGACCCGCGAGGTGGTCGACGCCATGAACGCCGACTCCGGCCTGGCGCTGACCGCGCTGCGTGTCGACGGCGGGATGACCGCCAACAACCTGCTCATGCAGTTCGTCGCCGACGTGCTCGACGTGCCGGTGGTGCGCCCCATGGTCGCCGAGACGGTCTCCCTCGGCGCCGCGTACGCGGCCGGGCTGGCCGTCGGGTTCTGGCCCGACCTCGAAGGCTTGCGCCGGAACTGGCACCGGGCCGCCCAGTGGGTGCCGCAGATGGACGACCGGCACCGGGCCGAGGAGCACGAGAACTGGCAGCGGGCGGTGGAACACACGTTCGGCTGGATCAAGTCGGACGTTCGGACCGACTGACGCTGATCCCGCGACCAGCCGGCGCCTTGAACACCACGGGAATCCAGACGACGGAACGACCTGGTTTCCGCGCGACCGGGGTTGGTCGTTGCCGCAGCACGGGCCGGGGCCGGTTGCCTCGATGGTGAGACCGAACTCGACGGCGAGGTCGTCGTAGTAGGCGGCCCATTCGGCGGGGCGTTCCTGTGTTCGTGTTGGTGGTCTCCTCGTCCCTCGCCTGCCGGCAATGCCCGTAGCGGTGTTTGTGCGAGTGATCGTGGCGAGGGTTAACCGCATCACTGCGAATGGGAACGTTTTGCGGGGTGTTGTACGGTCCACGGGTCACTGTGGTCGAACGTAAAGTTTCGGCCTGATTTGGGGCGTACGCGCCTGGCGACAAACGGTAGGAGTAGCTGATGCCGCGGCCGAGCGACTGGTGGGTACTCGACCTGGAGTCCGATCCGAGTCCCGGTCAGCCGGCGAATCTGGTCACCACCGGCAATCGCCTCCTCGACTTCGCCGACGACGCGCGGCGCGCCCGGCAGGCGGTGGACTCGTTGCAGGGCGACGGGGCGGTCCTGACCTGGATCGGTCAGTCCGGCGACGCGTTCCGTGAGCAGTTCGGCGAACTCCCCGAGCAGTTGCGCAAGGTGCACGACTCACATCGCATGGCGGGTGACGCGCTGCTCGCCTTCGCGCCCAAACTGGAGAATGCCCAGGCCATGGCCGACCGGGCGCTGGCCGACGGGCGTGCGGCGCGCGAGCAGTTGAGCGGGCTGACCGGTCAGCTCCAACTGGCGCAGGGTGACGCGGCGACGATCGGACGGCAGGCGACGGCCCTGCAACAGCACACCGATCCCGATCCCGAGCAGATCAAGCAGGCGGTTCGCGACGCCGAGACGGCCAAGCAGCGGCTGTCCGATGTGCAGGGCCGGGTGGCTACCGCGGAGCAGGCGCTGAACGCGGCGAAGTCGCTGGCCGACCAGGCCCGGCAGTTGCGCGACGGCGCCGCGCGGGAGTGCCGGCGGGAGATCGCCGAGGCCTCCGACGCCGGTATCCAGCCGAGATCCTTCTGGGACAAGCTGGGCGAGTTCCTCAAAGGACTGTGGGACGTCATCTGCGAGGTGGCCAAGTGGGTGGCCCTGATCGCCGGCATCATCGCGATAATCATCGGCGGGCCGCTGGCCTGGATCGCGCTGGCGGCGGGTGCGATTCTGCTGATCAAAGCGATAGTCGACTTCGCCCAGGGTAAAGGGAGCATCACCGACCTGATCTTCGCGGTCCTCGGGATCATCCCCGGGGTGCGCGGCCTGACCTCGCTTTCCCGGCTGTCCACGCTCTACAAGGCCGGTGGCTTCAAGGCGATCGCGCAGGCGGCCCTGACGTCGATGCGCAACACCGTACGCGGCCTCGCCAACGCCGTCACCAACGCGGCCCGCGGCGTCGTCAACGTGGTCAAGTCCGGCTTCAACAAGCTGGTCAACAAGATCAACACGGTGCCGGTCAACACCTCGAAACGGTCGTTCGAGATCCCGGCCTGCGGTGACCCGGTCGACATCAGCACCGGCCGGGTGTTCCTGCCCGAGACCGATCTCGATCTGCCGGGATCGCCACCGCTGCTTCTGGAACGCACCCACCGCTCCGACTATCGGGCCGGCCGGCTGTTCGGGGTGTCCTGGGCGTCGACGCTGGACCAGCGGATCGTGGTGGAACCCGACGCCGTTCATCTGCTCGCGGCGGACGGGACGCTGCTGACCTACCCGGTGCCCGGCGCCGAAGGCCCGGTCGTGCCCCGGCACGGCCGCAGCCTGCCACTGCGCCGAGCCGGTGATGGATTCGTCGTCACCGATCCGGCTACCGGCGCCTCTCTGCTGTTCGCCGCGCCCGAGACGGAAGCGGAGCCGGAGTTGGCCGGCCCGGTGCTGCCGGCCACCGTGCTGGATTCGGCCGATGCGGAGCCGGCCCGGTCTGCGGCGCTGGTCGCGATCGTCGACCGGGACGGCGGGCGGATCGAGGTGGTCCGCGACGACGTGGGCCTGCCGGTCGAGGTTCGGCACGGCGACGGCCGGCGGGTCACCGTGACCACCGAGAACGGGCGGGTCACGGCACTGCATCTGATCCCGGCCGGGGACGGTGCGCCGGTGCTGCTGCGGACCTTCAGCTACGTGGACGGGCATCTCGCCGCGGTCGCCGGGGCGTCCGGGCAGCCCATGCGGTTCAGCTACGACGCCGACGGCCGGATGATCCGGTGGGACGACAGCAACGGCCAGTGGTACGCGTACCGGTACGACGCGGACGGCCGGTGTGTGCTTGGCGAGGGCCGTGACGGGTACTTCGGCTACCGCTTCGCCTACGAGCCGGAACAACGCCGGACCAGCGCCATGGACTCGCTCGGGCACACCACGGTCTACGAGCTCAACGAGGACCTGCAGGTGGTCGCGGAGACCGATCCGCTCGGCAACACCACGCGCAGCGAGTGGGACACACAGCACCGGCTGCTGTCGCGTACCGATCCGCTCGGCCGCACCACCCGATTCCTCTACCACCCCGACGGCAGCCTGGACGCCGTGGTGCGGCCCGACGGCAGCCACGCGAGGATCACTTATCGGGGCCGGCGGGTCGCGGCGGTCACGGTGACCGACGACGACGGGCGCGTGTGGCGGCGCGACTACGGTCCGGCCGAGTCACCCGATCCCTTCACCGATCCGCTCGGCGTCGACCAGCGGATGGGCCGTCAGGAGCAGGCCGACGACCGGCCGCGGATCGCCGCGACGACCGTACCGGAAGCGGTGCCCGGCCCGGCTGCACCGGATTCTCAGCGGATGCGCATCGGCGGCCTCAGTCCCGCCGTGACGGTGCTGGCCCGCGATGATCACGGCCGCGCCAGCGTGCTCGGTGACACCGCCGGCTGGCAGCTCTCCCGCGGCTGGACGGCTGACGGTGAGCCGGCCTGGCAGATGAATCAGGCGGGCGAGCGCGACCAGTGGCAGTACGACGCCGAAGGCAACCAGACCGCGTACACCGACGCGCTGAACCGCACCACCCGCACCGAGTACGGGTCGTTCGACCTGGTGGTGGCCACGGTGAGCCCGACCGGCGCCCGGACCACCTACGACTACGACGCCGAGCTGCGGCTGACCCGGGTCACCGATCCGGCGGGACGGCGCTGGCACTATGAGTATGACGCCGCGGGCCGACTGGTACGCGAAGCCGACTTCGACGGCCGGGCCAGCGACTACACGTACGATCCGGCCGGCCAACTGGTCCGCATGGTCAACGCCGCCGGGGAGAGTGTCGATTTCGAGTACGACCTGCTCGGCAACCTCGTCGGCCGGCGTGCCACGTCAGCCGAGGAGAGCCGCGCGACCACGTTCAGGTACGACCCCGTGGGGCAGCTCGTCGAAGCCACCAGCCCGGACGCCGTCCTGACGATCACCCGGGACGTCTTCGGCCGGGTCACCGGCGAGTCGGTCAACGGCCACGCCGTCACCCACACCTACGACGACGGCAACCGCACGGTGTCCCGGGACACGCCCGCGGGGGTGCGGACGCTGTGGTCCTTCGACCCGTCCGGCTTCCCCGTCGGCATCGGCATGGCCGGACACGACCTGGCACTCTTCCACGACGCCCACGGTCGCCCCGTCGCCGAACAGCTCGATGATTCGGTGACCGTGGTGCGGCACTACGACGCCGGCGACCGGCTCGTCGTCCAGCGGGTCAGCGGCGGCACGGGACCGGACGTGGAGCGCGCCTTCGGCTATCGGGAGGACGGCTCGCTGACCATCGTGGACGACAGCCGCGAGGGCGCCACCGTCTTCCGCCTCGACGACGAGGGACGCGTCACCGCGGTGGACGGCCCGGATCGCCGGGAGGACTACCGCTACAACGTCGCCGGTGACCTGGTCGAAGCGTTCTCCCGCAGGGAGAGCGCGGCGGTTCACGGCGAACGCCTCTATCACGGCACCGACATGATCCAGGCCGGGCAGACCAGCTACCGCTACGACAGCGCGGGGCGGCTGGTGCATCGGCAGGAGGGAACGCGGGCCTGGACGTTCCGGTGGAACGCCGAGGGCCGGCTGCACGGCGTGATCACGCCGGAAGGCGGCCGGTGGCGGTACCGGTACGACCCACTCGGGCGGCGGATCGCCACGCAACGACTGACCGACGGGCCGGCGGATGATCCGCTGGACGGCCCGGTGCTGGCACAGACCGACTTCGCCTGGGACGGGCCGGTGCTGATCGAGGAGTCGGACTCCACCGGCCGCGTCACCACCTGGCAGCACGACCTGGACGGGCTCCGGCCGTTGCTGCAGTGTGACGGCGACCGGCTGCACCTTCTGGTCTGCGATCCGAACGGGGCACCGACCGACATGGTGGCCGCCGACGGCGCCGTGACCTGGCGCTCCCGGGCGGCATTGTGGGGCCACCAGCTCGATCCCGAGCCTGCCGGGGACTCGACGCCGCTGCGCTTTCCCGGCCAGCACGCCGACGCCGAGACCGGGCTGCACTACAACCTGCACCGCTATTACGACCCGCGGACCGGCCGTTACCTCAGCCCGGATCCCCTCGGCCTGAGCGCGGGGCCCAGCCCGGTGCGTTACGTTGACGATCCGCTGCTGCAGAGCGACCCGCTGGGCCTGTCTCCGCGAGCCTGCACCCAGGGTAAGCGGCCTCGCTACGACGACGCCTACGACGACCTGGACGACCTGCTCGACGATGCGGAGATGCTTGCCGTCGGGAGCGCGCTGAAGAAGGTCAAGGTAAGCGCTCCGAAGACCAAGTTTCCACCGCCACCGGGAAAGCTGCTGGTCAGCGAAATGAAGGCGGCACTGGCGAAGTACGACTCCGATTTCCATACGGCCGACGTCGGCAAGTTCCACGGTCCCGTGGACAAGAGAGTCGTCCTCTCGAAGGTCGTCGACATTGGCTCCAAGACCACCAAGCTCGAGGGCTGGTCGGTGGAGTGGCTGAACAAGTTCCAGCGCAGCGATGGCGTCACCGATTATCTCGAGAAGTCCGGCACCAAGAACGTCTGGGTGCGCGGGCATCTGATCAACGAGGACTTCGGGATCACCGGCTCCACGCACAACTTCGCACCCATGACCAGCAAGGGCAACGGCGCCTTCAAGAACGCCTTCGAATCGCGCGTGAAAGACGCGTTCGCGCGCATGGACCAGTTGCAGAGGAACTACCCCGCGGAGTTCAACGCCCTCGGTAAGGAATTCACCGTCGACATCAAGGTGACGCTGAGTGACGCGAAGCTGTTCGACGGCGTACCCAATGTGGACGTCGCGGAACTGGCGGTCCCCAAGTACATCAAGGTGGAAGCCCAATACATGTTCGACGGCAAGCCACTCGCCGACGATGTCCTGAAGGATCTCAACAAGAGATTCTGGAAAGAGCTGCCGGTCAAGCCCCTGCCGTCGAATCACAACATGAATCCGGTGACCGGGCAGTGGGATCCTCCCGTTCCCGGCAAGTTCTGAGGGCAGGGAGGTCGACGGATGGCTTCGTCCGATCAGTTGAAGGTGGACCTGAGCGGCCTGGAAGAGCTGGCCACCACGCTCGAACGCATCCGGGAGGGCATGAACACCACGGACCGCTGGATGTTGCAGTTCGCCGGTGAGCTCGGCGGCGACGACGTCGATGACGCCCTCGACGACTTCGAGTCGCACTGGAGCGACGGGCGGTCCCGGGTGGACAAGAACTGTGAACGTCTGGCCAAGAGCGCCAAGCAGGCGGTGGAGCACTTCCGCAAGGTCGACGAGGAACTGACGAAAGAACTCCGGGAACAGGTGAAGAATTGACAGAACCCACCGGCTTCGCGATCACCGTTCCGGACTCGTGGTTCGAGATCGACGTGCATCCGGACACCCGCAACAGCGCGATCAGCGCGCTGGTGAGCGACCGGGTCCGGGTGGTGCCCGAGCTGGCGCCGCATCGGGCGGCGCTGACCCGGGCGCTGCGCGGCGTCGCCCGGACCGCCTACGCCAACGGCGCCGCTTACTGCGGGGCGATGGTGCAGGGCTTCGACGAGGCGCTGCTGACGGCGAGCGTCACGGTGACGATCCTGCGGGCCCCGAACGAGGAGTCGGATGCCGCATCGGTCACCGCCCAGTTGCGGTCACTGCCGCGGATCGGCGCGGACGGTCCGTGGCGTGAGGTGGTGCAGGCCGATCTGCCCGGAATCGGCAGTGTGCCGCGGACTCGGGGCGTCACGGACGTCGTGCTGCCCGAAGGGGAGGGTTGGATCCGGTCTGTCACGATGCAGACCTTCGTGCCCTTTCCCGGTGAGCGGGACGGCCGGATCGCCGTGATCACCGGGAGCTCGCCCATCCTGCCGCTGACCGAGGATCTGCTGGATCTCTTCGACGCGATCAGCGGCACATTCCGATTCATCTCGCCGGACTCCTGACCGCCCCTCGGTCGCCGGCCCCATCACCGGGAGCGAAGGCTCCCGCCGCACGAAGGGAAATGCCGTCATGGCGAACGTCAACGTCACTTACGGGGACATGCAGAATGCCGCGAACCGGCTCACGCGTGGAAAGGACGAGGTCCTCGACAAGCTGAACGAGCTGCGCCGGATGGTGAACGAGCTGGTCAACGGCGGCTACGTCACGGACTCGTCGAGCAAGCAGTTCGAGCAGTCGTACGACGAGTTCAACCAGGGCGCCACCAAGATGGCCGAGGGCCTCGAGGGCATGGGCAAGTACCTCACCGCCGCGGCCGACGCGTTCAAGCAGGCCGACGAGGAACTGGCCAAGGCGCTCAAGAGCTGAGCGGTCACCAGGTGACACGGGGCCGGCCGGGATCACCCGGCCGGCCCCGTCGCGTCAACGCGGCACCTGCACCACGATCGGCTCGCCGTCACCCAGGTAGAGCAGGGCCCGTCCCGGCTGGACCGGCTGGCCCACCGCGGTCCGGGGCAGGCGCACCCCGACCAGATCGCCGTCGGTGCGGTTCTGTGGCGACAACAGAGCCCCGCGGCGGGACTTGCGGGCGTCCACCAGCCAGCCGGTGAACCCGGCGCTCAGGTCCTCCGGGTCACCGGCGTAGACGATCGCCAGTTCCCGCCGGTCACCGCCGCGCAGAATGTTCCGCAGTTCCCCCGACGCGGCGACGTCCCGCAGCGCCTCCGCGTCGTCCACCGCGATCAGCGTCCGGCCGGTCACCTTGTCCAGCGCCGCGGTGAACTCGGCGGCGTCGACGTCTGGGCCGGTGAACGCCGCGATCACTCCCGGCTGAGCGGCGAGATCTCGCAACGGTGAGGTCCGCGGTGCCATCAGGATCACCTGCTGTCCGGCGTCCAGGGCGCACCGGGTCAACGCGACCAGCGCCGTGCTGCGGCCGGACTTCGGCGGGCCGCCCACCGCGAAGGCCGGGACTCCTTCGGCAAGGTCCGGGCCGAACGCGGCCAACTGGTCCCCGCCCACGCCGAACAGCAGCCAGCCGGCGCCCGCGTCTGCCGGGCGCAGGGCCGCGACCTCGGCGTACGAAATCTGGGCCGGCAACTCGCCGAGCCGGAACGGCCGCGCCGCGGCAGGCACCGAGGCGTCGCGTTCCCGGGCCCAGCGCCCGATCTGCGCCAGGGCGGCGGCCTGGCCGGGACCGCTCGCCTCGCCCGGCAGCAGCGCGATCTGGACCTCGACGCCGGAACCGGCCCGCAACGCGCGGCCCGGCGCCATCTGCGGTGGCACACCGCGCACCGGGATCCCGGCCAGCGACATGTCACCGGGATCAGGCATGCGCAGCACGATCTTCTCCTCGGAGAGCGTGGCGATCCGCCCGGTCAGCACCGAGCGGTCTCCGGAGACGATCAGGTGTACGCCACAGCTGGCCCCCTCCCGCAGGAACCGCAGAAGCACGTCGGTCAGAGCACCGGCGTCGAGTTCGCCGAGCGAGGCGAGGAAGCCCTCCCAGCTGTCCAGCAGCAGCACGATGTGTGCCAGTGGCCCGTCCGGTGTGGTGGCCGCGCGCTGCTCGGTCAGGTCGGCGAACCCGCCGGCGGCGAGGATCGCCTGCCGGCGGCGGATCTCGTCGTCCAGCCGGCGGATCAGCCGTACCGCACGTTCGACCTGGACCCGGGTCACCACCGCGCCGCAGTGCGGCAGTTCGGCCGTCGCGAGCAGGGCGCCGTTGCCGCAGTCCAGGCCGTACAGATGCAGGTCGGCCGTGGAGTAGGTGCGGGCCAGCGAGCCGGCGATCGTGCGCAGGACCTGCGAGCGGCCGGTACGCGGCGCGCCCGCCACCACCAGGTGACCGAACGTCTCCAGCTCCACGACCGCGGTGTGGCGAGCCTGCTGAGCCGGCAGGTCGTCGATGCCGTACGGCGCGCCGGCGTCCGCCCGCAGCTCGTCCACGGTGATGCTGGACGGCAGCGCCGGCAGCCACGGACTGTGCTGGGGCGGGATACCGCCGGCCTCGGCGGCGGCGCTGATCGCCTTCACCAGGACCTGCAGGTCGGTGACGTCCTCCTGGTCGTCCCGGCGGTTCACTCGCTCGTCCTCGGCAGGCTGGCCCAGATCGGTCCAGCCGAGCGGGCGTACCGAGGGATCGGGCAGGTCGGCCAGCCGCGGACCGGACCGGCGGCCGCCGACCCGGGCCGCCTGGAAAGGCACCAGGGAGGCGTGGCCGAGCCGGACGTACGCCCGGCCGGGTGTGCTCTTGGCGATCCGCGCCGCGTCCGGGGCGTTGATCACGTCCTGGCTCTCCGAGGCGTCGGTGACCCGCAGGGCGATCCGCAGATTGGTGTTGGCCCGGATCTCCGGGGAGACCACACCACCGGGGCGCTGGGTGGCCAGCAGCAGGTGGATGCCGAGGGACCGGCCCCGCTGGGCGATGTTGACCAGACCGGTGACGAAGTCCGGCAAGTCACGGACCATCGATGCGAACTCGTCGATGACGATCAGCAGCCGGGGCAGCGGCGCACGGCCGGGGTCACGGTCGGCCGACCGGACATAGTCCTCGATGTCCTTCGCCCCGGCGGCGGCCAGCAGGTGCTCACGGCGCCGCAACTCGGCGCCGAGCGACTCCAGCGCCCGGCGGACCAGGTGTTCATCCAGGTCGGTGACCATGCCGACGGTGTGGGGGAGCCGTACGCAGTCGCCGAAGGCACTGCCGCCCTTGTAGTCGACGAGCACGAACGTCATGGCGTCCGGCCTGTTCGCCACCGCCAGCGAGGCCACCACGGTCTGCAACAGCTCCGACTTGCCCGAGCCGGTAGTGCCGGCGATCAAGCCGTGCGGGCCGTCACGCCGCAGATCGATCTCGAAGGGGCCGTCGTAGGACTCGCCGACCACCGCGGCCGTGCTGCGGCCGCCCATCCGCCACCGGGCCAGGATGGTGTCCGCGCCGGGCGGCTCCAGGGCCAGCACGTCGAGCAGGCGGCTGGATGAGGGCAGCACGGCGTCCTCGTCGTCGTCGCTCACGTCCCGCAACGGGGCCAGCGCCCGCGCCACCCGGGCACACCAGGCCGAGTCCAGGTAGTCGGGGCGTACGCCGGTCACCCCGTCGCTGTCGGCCTGCGTCACGTGCAGCCCGGCGCCGGTGACCTCGACCACTGCCTGGCACTCGGCCGGCAGCAGCCGCCGGTCGTTGTCCAGGCACAGCGCGTAGATGCCGACCGCCGGACCGGCGCGCAGCAACTGCACCACCCCGGGCAGCGAGCGCAGGCGGCGGGAACCGTCGAGCACCACCAGGATGTCCGGCTCGCCGGCGGGGACATCACGGGCGTCGGTACGCACACTCGCCCGCTGAACACACATCTCCAGCAGTTCGGCGACCCGCCGGCTGACCGAGTCCGCGTCGGTGCCGATCAGCACGGCCGGGCCGGACTCGCCCGGCGGCCGGGCGTGCGGCAGCCACCGCGTCCAGTCCCAGCACTCCCGGCCATTCGGCTCGGTCAGCACCACGATCTGCAAGTCGTCGGGACTGTGCAGGACCGCCGCCTGCACCACCGCCCACCGGCCCAGGGCACGCGCGGTGCCGTCGCCACCGGCGATGCCGACCACGCCCCGCTCGCGCAGCGGAACCGTCGCCGGCACGTCGCCCGAACTCCACCGGCTGGACCGGCGGTGCTCCTCCTGCTCCATGTCCTCCACCGTCACCTCGGACGGCTGCACCGCGGTGCCCACCCGCAGCCGCAGGTAGTCGCTGTCGCGGCGGCGCCGTTCCCACAGCCGGTGCCGCGGGCCGACCGCGATGCCCTGGACCGTCGCCGGGTCCGGGTAGAGGTGCCGGCGTTCGTTGCGCTCCAACCGGACCGCCTCACGGATGTCCGCCTCGATGCCGGCCCGCCGGGTACGGAACTCGCTCATCTGCTCGGCGAACGAACGACGGCCCTGCCGCCGGTTGACGATGTGGTTGCCGAGCATCGACAACGGGCTGAGCAGCGCCAGGAACAGCATGGTGGTGTTGCCGGTGAGCAGCATCAGCGCGACCGCGGCGACCAGGGGCAGCAGCGCCATCAGCCACGGCAGCCGGGAGCGAGCGCCCTCGACCGGCGGGGCGGGCAGCCGGAAACGGGTCTGCCGCGGGACCGGAAGGATCCTCGGTGGACGGTTGTAGTCGATCGTGACGCTGTCGGTGGACATCTGCAACGCCGCGTCCGCCAGTTCGTACTGCGCCAGTTCGAGCACCGTCGCGCCGATCGTGACATGCTCGCCGACCGACCACTCGGTCCGGCTCTCGACCGGTTCGCCCTCGATCTCCAGGGCCGCCCCAGCGGCCGGCTCGATCCAGCAGCGGCCGCTCAGGTCGACCGTCAGGCGGGCCGCCACCGGCGCCAGCCCCTGATCCGGAACGGTCACCCAGCAGGCGTCGCCCGAACCGAGATCGCCCACGCCCGCGCCGAGGGCGTGCGCCGTGCCGGCCGCGGGGCCGCCGGTGACGCGCACCTCCATGAGCCCCGCCGGGCCGGGAAGCGGGTCGCCGCCGGGCGCGTCCAGGCCGACGACGGCACCCTCGCGCAGCGCCGACTCGGCGAGGGTGAGCGTCGGATCCAGCGGGCGGCCGTGCACGTACAGGGTGGCCGAGCCATCCGGGCCGCCGGTGCGATGTGCGGCGTCGCGCAGCAGCGACTGCAACACCCGGCCGAGATCACCCACCCGGTTGCCCGCGTCGGCCGTCACGGCCACGTCGGCTCGTTCGCTGGTACGTGGATCGACAACAGTCAGTAAAAACCGCACTGAATCTCCGTTTTCGTCGCAAGGTCCACTCGGCATTCCATCGCCATCGGTCAAGGGGCGGGACGGCGGACTGGCTTATGGACACATGGGATGACACGCGTAGTATTTTCGCGTTCGTCCAATCATCTCAGGGGATTCCATGCCGAACCGAGCGCTACCGTCACTGTCGACCTTGGCCGTCACCGCCTTGCTGGGACTGTCGGGAGTGGTTGCCGCCGGTGGCCTCGCCACGCCGTCACCACATCCGGTCGCGTTCGCCGCCGAGGAGAAGGTGAAGTACTACGTGGTCCAGACCGCGTACAAGGGCGAGCCCGAGTTCCTCTACGAGATCGCCGAGCGGTTCCTGGGCAACGGCGAGCGGCACCCGGAGATCTTCGAACTGAACAAGGGCCGTCCCCAGCCGGACGGCCGCGCGCTGACCAAGCCGGAGGAAGTCGAGCCGGGCTGGATCCTCCAGCTGCCGGAGGACGCCAAAGGCCCGGAGATCGTCGTCGGCCCGCTGCCCGAGGTGAGCGCCCCCGCCAAGGCGACGTCGAGCCCGGCGGGGGCGGCCACCACGGCGCCGGCGGCGCAGGCCGCCGCCCCGAAACCGGGAACGAACCTCGGACTGGTGCTCGGGCTCGCCGGCGGCGGTGTGGTGCTGGCCGGGACGATCGCCGGTGGCCTGGTGCTGCTCCGGCGGCGTCGCGCGGCCGGCTCGACGGCGGCCGAGCCGGGTGACGGCGCCTCCAGGTCGCCGTTGCCGCGGGCCGCGGCAGCGGCGGGGCTGTCGAGGTCGAAGCGGTCGCAGCCGCCGGTGTTCCTCGACCGGGTGGACAGCGCCGCCAACTGGACCGTGGACCGGGCTCTCCGGGTCGTCGCGACCGCCTGCCACGAGGCGGGACGGCCGATGCCGCTGCTCTACGCCGTGATGGTCGATGTGGACCGGATGGTGCTGCGGCTTGCGGTGTCAGACGACCGGCCACCGGCACCGTGGTCGGTGGCGGAGAACGGCCGGGCCTGGGAATCGTCGTTGCGGGATCTGCAGGCCGCGCCGGTGGACCTGGCCGTACCGTTGCCGGCTCTGCATCTGGTGACCCTCGGAACCGCCGACCGGACCCGGGTGCTGCTCGACCTGGGCCAGTGCCACGGTCTGATCTCGCTCACCGGTGACAAGGCCGCGACGCGGGCCCTCGCGCTGATGTGGGCCGCCGAGCTGGCCACGAACTCCTGGTCGGCGCAGAGCGACGTGCTCGCCGTCGGGATGGGCGGCGCGCCGGCCACCGGTGGCGACAGGATCCGGTTCCTCGACGGCGCGCGCGCCGCGCTCGACCACATATCCGGGTCCGGTGTGCCGAGCGCGCTCTTCCTGGCCGCCCCGCCGTCCGGCCGGGACGCGGCGGTGCTCAAGGCCACCATCGCCAGCCCGGAGTGCGGCCTCGCGGCCGTCGTCATCGGGTCGGTGCCGGACGCCCGATGGACGTTCACCCTGCACCCGGACGGGCGGTTGGACACCGGTGCGGTCGGCATCGTGGTGCACGCGCCGCTGGTGACAGCCCTGACCTGAGCCTCTTCGTGAAGGCCGTCCGCTACTGCGGTGAGAACGACCGGCTGTACGACACAGCACAAGGCGCGCCGCCTGCCGGTGATCGACGCCATCAGTGAGTAAGGAATCGACGACGTGACGGCCCGCAGACATCGGGCCGTCACGTTACTTCGTGGGCCGAAACCTCGATCTGGCTGACGGCCCGGGGTGATGTCGGTGTGCTGGATGAGGTCCGGGCCACCGCACGGCGGCCCGACCGGTTGCGCACCGTCCATTGTGTTGCCGATATGAACGGCGCATCAATTCTATGTGTCGGGCGCATTTCGTTCTTCGCCATTTGTCAACGCGCTCGAATGGGCCGCACCCTACCGGTCTCCGAGGTTGGGGATATGCCTGCTTGGGGGATCTTGGAGTGTGGTAACTGTCACTGCCAATAAGCCGCGTTCGTCCGTTTTGCGCGCTCGTGGAGAGCTCACCGGTAGGTACTATGATTCTCATACCTCCGCTGGGAAACACATTCAGTCGTGGGGCGGGGGACCAGTGATACGGGGGAGGAATTATGTCTACGGCAACGCCGACGCTGAACGCAAAGCGTCCCGAGCTGAGCTTCAACGCGACGATTCCGCGGAATCTTGTGCACCGGGCTTCGGTGTGCGAGGTGTTTCTCACTGATGCGGTCCAGGTGGACGCCGACCATTTCCTGTGTGGCGGCCAGCTGCCGCGGGTGCACAGCTTCTTCAGTGACCAGGCGGGCGCCCCGCCGCGGTACGACTCGCTGCTGCTGATGGAGGTGGCTCGGCAGGCATCCATCTTGGTCGCGCACCGCTTCCTCGGGGTGCCGCTCGACCACAAGTTCACCTTCATCTCCGGCGGCATCTCGGTGGTCGACCCGCAGGCGCTGGTCTTCGGCGCTCTGCCGGGCGAGCTGACCGTGGACCTTCGGATCGTCGGCGAGCGGCTGCGCGACGGCGAGCGGGTCGGTGTCGAGGTGATCCTCGACATGGCCGTCGCCGGGGCGCCGGCGGCGACCGCGCGGACCGCGTTCATGTGGATGACCCCGCAGCAGTGGGACGCCTTCCGGGCGCGCGGGCGGGCCAAGCGCGGCATCATCGGCGGCGACCCGCTGCCGCTGGGCCCGGGGGCGGACCCGGCCGCGGTCGGCCGCGCGGCGGCGCAGAACGTGGTGATCGGCCCAATCGTCGCCGGTGACCAGGACTTCCTAGCCCCGGTGCGGGTGGATCTCAGCCACCCCTGCCTGTTCGACCACCCGCTCGACCACGTGCCCGGCATGCTGGTCTTCGAGGCGTTCCGGCAGGCGGCCATGGCCTCGGCCGGCGCGCACCACGGACTGGCCCCGGCCAACCTGGTGATGTCGGACTGCACCGCGGACTTCGTCACATTCGGTGAGTTCGAGCACCCGATCATGTGCCACGCCGAGGTCGGCGACGTCGTCGACTCAGCGGCCGCCGAGGCGTACCCGGTGGTGCCGGTTCGGCTCGAGATGCGCCAGCAGGACCAGACCATCGCCCGGGCCACCATCGAGCTGTCGGTGCACTGCCACCGGGTGCGGCGTATCGGTGGCTGAGCTGCTGTCGCCGCGGCGACCCGGTGCGCCCGACGCCTCCTGCCGCGACCGGCCCCGCGCGGTGTGGACCGACTTCGGCGGCGTGCTCACGCCGCCGCTGGCGGTCCTGTTCGACGGGTTCGAACGCCGGACCGGGTTGAGCCGGCCGGTGCTGGAGGCGGCCATCCACCGGGTCGCCACGGAGCTCGGTATGGCGCCGCTGGCCCCCATCGAGCTGGCGACGCTCACCGAGCGCGAGTGGGGCGCCCGCCTCGCGACGGCGCTGCGCGGCCACGACGCCGATGTGCGCTTGGACCGGGTCGAGCTGACCGACTTCGGGCGGTACTGGTTTCGGGAGGTGAGCGCGAACGCCGATCTCCTGGCGTTCCTCGGCCGGCTGAAGCAACGCGGTTACCTTGTCGGGCTGCTGACCAACAATGTGGTCGAGTGGGAACCGTACTGGACCGCGATGTTGCCGATGGAATTGTTCGACGCGGTCGTCGACTCGTGTCGGGTCGGTGTCCGGAAACCGGACCCTGAGATATACGAGCTGGCGGCCGCTCGGCTGGGACTGACCGGCGCGGAGTGCCTTCTCCTGGATGACCTGACCGAGAACTGCGTGGCGGCCGAGGAAGGCGGCTGGCGGGCGGTGCGATTCCGGGACAACGAGCAGGCGATGGCAGAGGTCTGCGCCATTCTCGACGTGCCGGTGCCGCCGGTCGCCCGGCCCGACCGACCAATCACCCGGGAGGCGTCAGAAAATGTCTACTGAGCTGCGATTCTCGATACAAGGAATGCCCAACCTCGACCCCGCCCCGCACTACACGCCGATCGGGGAGGTCGCGGGACTGGCGATGGTGCGGCTGCCGAGCGGGCACGAGGCGGTGCACCTGACCAGCTACGCCGACGTGCAGCGGGTGCTCGGCGACAACACCTTCGGCCGGGCCGCGCTCAATGTCGAGCACGGGCCGAGCTTCCTGCCCACGATTTCGCCGCCGGAGTTGCTGCTCAACCTTGATGAGCCCGACCACGCACGGATGCGTGCCGTGGTCACGGCCGACTTCAGCAGCGCCGGCGTGGCCAGGCTGCGTCCGGTGGTGGAGCGGGTCACGGCGACCCTTGTCGACGACTTGGTACGGCAGGGCGGCCCGGGCGACCTGTACGCCACGGTGCTCGACCGGGTGCCGTCGCGGGTGGACTGCGAGCTGCTCGGCATCCCGGAGGCCGACGTCGAGTACTTCCGCTCGCGGTCGCTGACCGTGCAGATCTCTGACCCCGGGGACGTGCCCGGGCTGCTGAAGAGCTTCGAGGAGCTGTACGGCTATCTCATGGAGCTGGTCCGGGGGGAGCGGCCGGCGCGCGCCGACGGCCTGATCCGCCGGTACGTCGCCGAGCGGGACCGGCACGACCCCCCGCTGACCGACGAGGAGATCGTCGGGCTGCTGCTCGGGATCCTCATCGGCGGTGACCAGAACATCGTCACGGTGCTGACCAAGGCGGTTTACGCGTTGCTGGCCGCCGACGGGGCCTGGGCCCGGCTGGCCGCCACGCCGGAGCAGACGCCGCGGGTACTGGAGGAGCTGCTGCGGCTGCTGCCGCTCGGCGCGATCTCCAGCTTCCCCCGGCTGGCCACCCGGGACGTGGCCGTTTCCGGCGGCACGATCCGTGCCGGGCAGGTGGTCTACGCCGATTCCTGGGCCGCCAACCGCGACCCGGCCGTGTTCACCGATCCGCTGCTGGTGGACGCTGCCCGGCCGGCCCGCCGGCACCTGCAGTTCAGTTACGGCATGCACCACTGCATGGGCGCCGCGCTGGCCCGGCTCGAGCTGGACGTCATCCTGCGGGCGCTGCTCGAGCGCCTGCCGACGCTGCGGCTCGCGGTCACGGCGGCCGAGGTGCCCTGGGTGGAGGGGACCGTGGTCCGGCGACCCCGGGCGCTGCCGGTCATCTGGTGACCGCTCCGGCGTGACGCCGCT
>NZ_JASCTH010000005.1:0-333135 GCF_030009775.1 Actinoplanes sandaracinus
CAGGACAATCCGAAGCCCCACCAACCACGCTCGCTCAGCGTTTACGCCGCGAGCCGATCCACTACTGCCAGAACAACTCCAACAGCTACAAAAATTACGCTGGACGACCAACACTCATGCAGGTAAGGGCGCCGTGTCATCAAGGGTGGCTACGGTGCGTGCTGGAGCGCGGGCAGCGACGGCCCCAACCGCGCGTTCTCTGCGGCAGGAGAGGTCGGCCGGCGTAGCAGACGATAAGGGAATAACGTGGGTTGTGGTCGTGCACAGTCAGGGCGGCGGCCCGTAAACCCGTCGGCACTAGCGCGACTTGAGGACGACAATTACCCTGCGCCAGTGGATGTTACGACGTTCGTTGTGCCCTTCTGCGCGGCGCTCACCTTCGTGGGGGTCTCTATTCGCCGCGCCGGCCGGAATCCCGCACCGGGCATGCTCAACCGAGCTGTAAAAGGCGCCGTACTAGGTACCTTGGTGGCACTCGTCCTGGCCTGGCCGATCATTTCGCAGTACCAGCAAGAGCTGCGAGCGACCCCGCCGCACTCGGCACCGGAGCTCACTGGTGTGCAGATCAACGGCCTGGCTGCCTACGTGGCGGTCGTACCCCTGGCCGGCTGGGTGGGCCTACGGATGCTCGCTGTCCGCCCGGTATGGCTGGCCAATCTCGGCGCCTGGGGCCTCACCGGCATCGGCCTGTTCATTATCGCGGGAATCGGCGGCAGCGTTGGCGGTCAGCTCTGGGTCTACGCCGTGCTCGGTTTTCTCTCCTTTGGCGTAGCCGCCGCCGTGCCGCCGTCACCACAGTCATTGCCGAAACCATCCTTCTTACATGCCTGAACGCACTCTCGTCGGCAGATCCGCGCACGCCATCACCGTCCCGCCGGTACGGAGCGTGACGACGGCTCGGCGGCCGGCCCGCACGGACGGCGGCAAATGAGTAGATCGCCTCCCAGCAAGGTCCGGTGGCCACCGAAGGCGAGGGACACATTGATCCCCATTCGGCGCTGGTTGCGGGGAGAGGCGGACAACGGCCATGTGGGCGTGCGGTTACAAGGCGGACCTGAGGCAGGAAGGGCCAGCGGATCAGTTCGTCCGGAACTATTGATTAAGTTTGCAAGATCGGCGCCGCTATGATGCGGCGTGAAGTTTTACATGACGGTGTTTCTCGCTCCCACCAGCCAGGAACTCGTCGTTCCGGCGCTGACGGCGGCACTCGCCCCGTTCGACTACAACGACTATCTCCGCGAGCCGTTCGACCCGGACGAGGCATGGGACCGATGGCAGCTGCCGCAACGAAACACGCTGCCGCTGCGACCCGAGCACATCGACGACGCACGCGCCCTACGCGTCGGCGATGGCGTTCAGGACGAGGTCGTGGTTGCCGCCCCCAAAGGGATAGTCGATTTCGACGCGCTTCGTCAGTCTTCCCGGGGCCACGCGGCAGGCGCCTGGGATGCGTGGGCCAAGGTCGTCAGTGCTTATCCCGGAACGTTGCCGCGCGGGCACTTCGAGGAGCTCCACGACGATCCTGGGAAAGCCCAACGAGATTGGATCCTCCAGCCGGCCGTCCAGGAAGTCGCGCAGGCCGCGGCCACTCAGGAACACCCGTACTTCAACTTCTCGCTCCTGAACGCGGATCCCGTCGCGGTCTTCGCCGGCGGCCGCGACCGTTTCCTTGCCCGCGCGGCTGCCGAGGCCATCGCGACGCATGCCTACCTGACGTTGGACGGGCGATGGCTCACCCAGTACACCGATGATCGAGGATGGGACACCCATATCCTGGAGATGGCCGATTACCTCGATTCGCTGCCGGACGAGGGTGTAATCGCCCGCGTCTGGTGCCATATCTGAGGCGCCGCATTGTTGTGGCGCACGGCAGTCCCGGACGAGTTTCCTTGAGGGGTTCGGTAAGCCGTGCAGCTTCAACGCGGCCCCGGCAGCGCGCCCCGTCGGGATTGTCATCCGCGAGTCTGCTTGATGAGCAGGGCGACGAATCTAGCCAGCCCTTCGGCGGCGCGTGGGTCGGACGCAGGCCAGCGGGTCATCAGCAGTGGTGCCGCCCGGTCGAGCACCACTGCTTCGCGCGCAAGGACGAAGTACAGCGCAAGCGCCGCCGATCGCGCATTGCCATCGGCGAACGGGTGGAAGTGCAGCACATCGAGGTACACCCGCGCGGCCCGCGACGGCAGCGGTATGGCCGGGTCGGTGGCTTCGGCGAGACATGCCTCAAACGCCTTCGGCAGCTCATCGCAGTACGGGTAGCGCTCCAGGCCGGCCCTTGCCCAGGCGGAGGTCGTACGGAACGGTGCAGTGGCCACCGCAAGTACCCTCTGTTGCCAAGCTTCAAGGCGCGCGAACGTGAGGGCGCCGCCCTCGGCCGCATCCACGCGCACGAGGTCCAACGCGGCAAGGACGCGCTCGGCGCCGTATTTTCGTCTCGCGAGGTGCTCGGCGACGCCGTCGCGTGCGGTGCGCGCCGGTCCGGAGGCGTGTTCGGCGGCGCGCTCCCACCGGGCCATCTGCCGCACCTGCCGCCAGATCGCGAGGGCGTCGGGAACCGGTGGTGGCTGAATCCGCGGCGCCCGGGCGGCGGCGGGTAGCTCGGTGCTGCGCCACTTCGGCCAGTCCTGCGGCCAGGTGTCGGGCCACGTGTCGTCCGGCGGCGACGTGATGCCGGTCAGCCTCGCCGCTACTGACTCCGCAGCGTCGGCCACCTCGGCACCCAGCGGTGACACGGAGCTCCAGAACCGCCCACCGATCGCCTCGTCGATGATCGCGTCGTGGTCCTCGCCCGGCACCTCGGCGACGGCGAGGAACCACTTCAGGGCCAAGGTGCAGACGGGGTACCAGTGCTCGTCCGCGCCGGATCGCGCCGCCACCGTTGCGACCAGGGAGGCAACTGTGGCCTCCCAGGCGACGGCTGCCACACGGGGGTCGGCGGGTAGCGGTAGGTATCGGGTGAAGATCTCGGCCAGGTCCTCGAGGAACATCCGCCAGTCCAGCAGCGCCCCGGCGACGGCGCCGAGCGTCTCCTCCGGCGTTGTGATCGAGTCCCGCGCACCGGCCCACCGCAGCACCAGCGCGCCGTCAGCCGTATGGCCTGCTATCTCGGCGAGCCAGCCGCTGGCCCAGGAGCCATAGCGTTCGACGAGGGCGACAGTCATCTTCCGCTGCCAGTTCCAGCGTGCCAGTTCGGCGGCGTTGTCGAAGCCGCGGACCGGGTCGTTCCGGTATGGCTCGGGCACACCGCCCGCCGGAGCCACCGCTCGCACCACATCAAGCACGGTGTCCGGATCGAACGGATGTCGATCCGGGTCGACGTCCGCCCAGGTGAGGGCGTCAATCCGCAGCCGCGGGTCGGGTGCCTCGATCGTCATCGCCGGCCATCCTGCCACGGTGCCCCCAAGGCAGGCGACCTGATATCGACCCAGCAATTCAGGTCATCGGCCGACAGCCCTTCGGCGTGTTCGTGGAGATCGATGGCGTGTCCGATCGACTTCTGCCTCGCCCAGTATGACTTATTGCAAATGATAGGCAACTACAAAATATTGGCCTTAAGGGCGGGGGTGTTGCTAGGCCGTGACCCACCCGCCCGGGGGCGGCGCGTGCGCCGTTGTCGACACCGAAGGGCGTTTCGGCCCGCGATGATCCACGCCACCGGAACGCCCTTCCCCGGATGCCGCAACCCGACCAGCCGCTGGACGATCGCACCCGCGAACGGCACCAGACGGTCCATGCGCTGCAAGGCCAAGGCCATGGCCTGCTGGAATGCGCTCGAAGGGCGGCTCGGGCACCGTGCGGGCGCGAGGCTCCCCCACTGCGGGGCCTTCACCTCCGTGGAGTCCTTGGCTCAATGTTTGTTCGTCGGCCCGGGGCGACGTCCGCACGGTGCCCCGGAGCAGGCGCCGTGCGGGTCACCGGTCACATGACGATGGCCGTGTGCGGGCCGGGGTACGTCTTGACGAGGGGCGGGACCGTTCGCCGCCGGGTCGGGGATGTCTTCTTCGCTATGGTCAGTTCCCTAAAAGGGTGGCAACAAGCCGGCGACGACCGGCACGGCTGTAGCGGCTCCCAGCCGTTCCAGGATCCATGCTGCGAAACCGATCGTCACGGTGGTGGCCCCATAAATCGCGATTACGCGTGAGGTGGGCATCGGTCGAGGCTGCAGGTCCCCGGTGACTTCGCTGAGTAGCTCGTCCGGTAGCAAGGCTCCCGGGCGTTCTTGATCCATGCCGGCAAGGATCTGCGCGACGATACGGGCGCTCTGCTCGATGGTGTCCTGGTCGTCACGGCTGTGCGAGCCCGTCGTCGCCTGCCGTACCGTCGCGGCGACCTGATGCAGGTGACGCTGAGTCTTCTCGTTCAGGCCGCTGCAGTCGAACGGGAAACCCCACGTCGCGTACATGTCGAGCCGTCGAGCCAGCGCCATCGACGTGGCGGCCAGCAGCTGTTTGCGTGTCCTGCTCCGCCTGGTCTGCGGAACATTGGCGTTGGCGCTGAGAAGCAATGCTTCGAGAGCCTCGCTGATGACCGCATTGCGGGAGAGCTTCCGTTCAGCCAGGCGATGGTCTATGTACCCAAGCCCCCTGCAGCCACGAGGATCACCACGGCGAAAACGCTGGGGCAAGGTCGGCGGTCGCCTCGTCGAGCTGTCCTAACCATTCCAGACCTGACACGCGTCGGCCATGACGACGAGCAGGTGTTGCAGCTCGCGGTGTACGGCGTAGAGAGTCAGGCCGGCGCGGACGATAGCCCCTGGCTGGTTCACGAACGCGATTCTTGGCTGCTGCCCCACCGACCCAGCACCGCGAGTAACTGCTCCTAACACGATCTCGGTTCGGTCCAGTTGATCAATCTGCGCCAACAGATCAGGACGCAGGCGAGGCTGACGAAGCCGTCGTGGATATCGAGACGGCGTTCCCAGCGCACGGCGAGGCGGCGGAACTGGTGGAGCAGGGCGAAGGTCTGTTCGACGACGTAGCGCAGCTTGCCCAGGCCCTTGATGCCCGGCGTCTTGGGCTTGGGAATGATCGGTTCGGTGCCGCGTTCGCGGCAGGCCTGGCGGAAGGCTTGGCTGCTGTATCCCTTGTCGGCCAGCAGTGTGTCAAAGCGGCGCCGGGGCCGGCCCGGCCGGCCGGCGATCGGCGGGAAGCAGTCGAGCAGGTCGAGGGCACGGCTGATGTCGGGCACGTTCGCACCGCTGGTCAGCACGTAGATCGGGGTGCCGTTACCGTCGCAGATCTGTGATGTTTCGACCCGGGTTTGGCGCGGTTGACCGGCGACGGGCCTGTCCCGGCACCCCCTTTTTCGCGTCGATGTGACTACCGTCCATCGCCGCCCTCGACCAGTCGATCCGGTTCGCCGCGTTCAACCTGGCCAGCAGGATCTGATGCACCTGGTCGAAGACTCTCGCCTCGGTCCAGCGTTCCAGGCGCCGCCAGCAGGTCATGCCCGAGCCGAAGCCGATTTCCTGCGGCAGGTCTTCCCAGCCGATGCCGGTGTACAGCACGTACAGGATGCCCTGCAGGCAGAGCCGGTCCGGGATCGGCTTGGGTCCCGGCGCCTTCTCCGGCCACGGGGGCAGGACCGGCTCGATCAACTCCCACAACGCGTCGTCGATGGTCCACGGCTTGCTCACGACCAGGGAACGAGACTGATCTTCACCTCGTAGCGCTGATCAGCATCGATTCAGCAGATCGTGTTAGGAACTTTTATGGCTGCCGACAGGCCTCGGCGGTCGCGGCGAGCAGGGTGATCGGGTCACGGACGTAGCGCCAAGCGGTGGCCACGCCTACCTGGAAGCTGGCGGCCAGGCGGGTGAACGTGTCGTCGTTGCGCAGGGGGGTCGGGGCGAGCAGTGCCTGGCGGGCGGGGTCGAGGCGACGCCAGTGCGATCGTCGCTGCTGACGATGGGCGCGGATCAGGTCGGCAAGGTGGTTCAACGATCGGTTGGGATCGTGGCGGGGGTAAGACAACAACGAGGCTCCCGGAAGGGCATCATCTGGGGTCGATTGCTCGTCTTACCGGGAGCCTCACCTCACCCGCAACCCACTCGGGAAGCGCCTTCAGCTGCGCGAACCCAGTTGGAAAACGCTCAATGGAGTCCGGCGGCGGCACCAAGAGGATCATCCCGTCGCCGCGGTCGAGCACCTCGACGCAGGCCAATCCGGGCGGACCCGGCGCAGAACGGCATGGCCGACCTCGTCCCCTACCGCGCCAGAGCGTCGTAGGTTCGGGTGCCGAACTGTCCGCCGCGATAGGAGAACCAGGCGCCGATCGCGATCGCGGATCCAACGGCGAAGACTAGTGTTACGGCAAGGGCCACCGGCGCCGCGACCACGACGCCGACCCCGGCCACGACGCCGAGCCCGAAGGCAGCAACTGCGACGCCGAACGACATTCCCACCGAGGCACCCACCGTCCCGCCGATGAAGCTACCGGCCTCGCGGGCCGCCACTCGCCCGCGCTGGCCCTCCGGAGCGTTGAGGACTTCCCGGACACCGAGGCCGCCGCCGACGGCAACGCCAATGGGCCCCACGAACCGCCCGACCTTAGCGATCGTCTTGATCACGCCGCGGCTTTCGCCCGCGGCCACAGCCACCCGGCGGGCGATCTCGTAGGCGGAGCGAGTGCTGCTCTTGGTGCCGCCCTCGACGCGGGGCAGGCGTGTCGAGTATTCGGCGGCTCGTTCGACGAAGTCGGGCGACTTCTCGAGCAACTCCGACAGCGCCCGGCCCCCGGGCGACAGGCGTTGCTGAGTGGCGAAGCGCCGGACGTCCCGCAGCTTCGACACGGTCTTAGCTGCCTCCCACGCCTCAACCGCGTTGCCGGCCTTCGTTGCGGCCTCGATTCCCTTCTGCGCGGCCTGCGAGGCGGCACGGTTCTCGGCGACGTAACCACCACGCTGGTTTGAGTCCCACCACGTGACCGCGGACTGCCCGGTGGGGCGGAGCACTCCTTGATCCTCGACTGGAGGGGCCGCCTCGCTCTTCTTGCCGGGATGGAACTCGCCCGAGCCGTGAATGATGATGTGCACGCCTCCGCCGGCATCGGTGTAAATGTCCGGGCCCTCGCACACCTCACCCGCGGGCGCTGCCGTGTCCTTGGACAGCCCAGTCCGGTCGGTGTGCCGAACAGGGTTGTTCCCCGCGTACGTGTACAGGTTCACCCCGTCGACCGCGCCGGCTGGGTCACAGCTGATCCAGCGTCCGGAGGCAGGGGCGTAGTAGCGGGCGCCGTGGTGGCCGAGGCCGCTCTCCTCGTCCCGCTCTTGGCCGGTGAACCGATACCGCTTGAATTTGAATCCGCCGAACGTCGTCTCGCCAAACGGCGAGTACTCCTCGCGATTGACCCACTCGCCAGTCTCGTCGGTAGTCACTACGGCGCTGCCCAGGTGGTCGCCGAACTCGTAGCGCACTGGTGGGCCCGCTTCGTGGGGGTACGCCGGTCCGGCACGGACCGTGGCGACCTGGCTGGCGTCGTCCATGACGTGCAGCAGCGTGTTTCGCATGCCGGACCACTGGTGGCGTTCGAACACGGTGCCGATGTAGACGGTGCTCTCGTCACCGCCGCGGCGGACCCACTTCTTCACCCGTTCGCCGTCCGCACCGTACAGGTAGCGCGCCGAAACCGACGTCCCTGCTCCGGCGAAGATACGGAAGGCAACCAAGCGGCCGGCGTGGTCCCACTCGTATGCGCGAGACTCACCCTCGCTGACGAGGTTTCCCGTCTCGTCGTAGCCGACGGGCATGGTCGTCGAGCCGGTCAGCACGCTGGTGAGCCGGTTGCCGGCCGCGCCTGCTTGCTGACCGGGCTGGGCGCCGCCGCAGCCGTACCGGCGGCGCCAGGCCGCACCGGTCGTCGGCACGTGGCGCAGATCGATGAGATTTCCCGCCGCGTCGTAGATGTACTCCTCCCGGTACCCGGTGGTGAGGTCGGGTGCATTGCCCTGGTTCGGCGCATTCGGCGGACGGGCGTACGGGGCCTCGTAGGTGCCACAGTCGATGGTCGCGCACTCGCGGCCGGTCGCGGCGGCCAGGCGCCCGAAACCGTCGTAGTGGAATCTGCGGATCAGCCGGTCGCGGCCGTCGGCGGTGTTGGCGACACCGCAGCCCGGGGTCCGATCCTCGATCGTGGCTACGTTCCCGGCCAGGTCGTAGGTGTAGGTCAAGTCCTGCACCGCGGCGCCTGATCCGGTCCACGTATCGCCGGCGGCGATGGCACGTTCGGTCCGCATCCGAACCAGCCGAAACGTGTCCGGGTCGTAGGCGTACCGGGTCATCATCCCGTTGCCGAGCACGCGAAGAACGCGCTGGCCGCGGGCGTTGCGCGCGAGAAGGCGTACATCATCGACCGTGTCCCGGCGCACCGATACCAGCGCGCCGGAGCGGCCGTAGGTCGCGCGCAGCCGCGCCCGGTGCCCGTCAGTGTCGATCGGGGTGGTGATCTCGACGGCCCGGCCCAGTGCGTCGTGCAGGGTCGTGACGTGCTCGGCCAGTGGGTCGAGCACGGTGGCCGGGTGAATCGTGGACCAGTCGGCGATCCAGTCCCCGTCGACGGCCGCAAGCGTGTTGTCGCTGACGACCTCCCGGACCTCCTCGGTCACGGCGCCGGTGAGGTCGTACCTTCCGGCCGTGATCCGGCCGGCCTCGTCGAGGTGGATCCACAGCCTGCCGAGACGCCCGTCGGCGCGCGCGGCAGCCCTGTCCGGATCCTCCTCGCCGTAGGCGCGGCGTTCGCGCAGCGTCATCGGCCCGTCGGCCCGGTCGCGGGCGAACACCTCAACCGGGCGGTTGAGCGCGTCATAGGTCCGCAGGGTCTGCGCCCCGCGCGCATCCCGCGTGTGGCAGAGGTTTCCGGCCGCGTCGAGTACCGAAATGCGCCGGCCTGCGTCCAGGGCATCCGTGCGTAGCGGCCGGTCGAACAAGTCGTACGCGCGGCTCAAGGCGGTGCGTCCCAGCTGATCGGTGATCGCCAGTAGATTGCCGCGCAGGTCGCAAGAGGCGCGGGTGATCTCCGTCGTGGCGTCGCGGGCGATAGTGCAGACTGTCCGGCCGAGCGCGTCCTGGACGGTTGTGGTGGGCGTGAAGTGCAGTCCGACCCGAACGCGGGCGGCGAGAGACGCGCCGCTCGCGTCGACGCTCAGTGGCGCGAGGTCGTTCTCGTCGTAGCCGGTGACGGCCCACGGCGTCGGCTCGTAGTTGTCGGGGTCGGTGAGGTCGTCGGGCACGCCGAATACCGTCCGGCGCTGTGAGCCGTCAGGGTTGAGCAGCCGGACCGGCCGGTTGACGGGGTCGTAGGTGATCCGCACCGATCTCAGTCCGGGCGGGCCGGTGCTCTCCTCGTACGCGCCACCCGTCGACACGAACGGTTCGTACTTCTCGACCACCCGGCCTTTGGCGTCGTAGACCTGCCAGCCGCTGACGACGACCCGGTGCGGGTCTCGGCCGCCGACCGCGGACCTGTCCGATGCGAGTCCGATGTCGTCGAACGCGAGTTCGTCGGCGGAGGCGCGCTGCTGCACCACGCGGCCAAAGCCGTCCAGGTACTCCCAGGACTCGAGGGCCTCGTCGGAGATTCGGTCCTGGATAGACGCAGTTGCCCGGCGCCGCTGGACATTGTTCGGCGCGGTGCGGCGCTGCCTTGACCACCCCGTCTACTCTCCGTCGATCATCGGTTCAGGCACACCGAAATCATCGTCGCGGTGCTCCCACGAGCTGACGCGAACGGCCGTTGAGTTGCTCAAACATTCTCGCCGACGGGAACTACGCCGCTCCCCTCGTTGCACAAGGTCTCGGCTCGTTTCTGGAAGACCGCCCGGCCGGGAGGACCGGCCTCCCATCGGAGCCGGGGAGTCCCTCAGTAGGGAGCACGTCCGGAGCACAAGGCCGCCAGCCGGTCAGCCCAGCGGAGTCCATTCACTATCTCGCTGCACCCCTCGCCAGCGAGGTATTCGCCCCCGGGGGCAGGCGCTCAGAGCGGAGCGCAGGCATCCGTAAGAGCAGGCTCGCGGGCATCACAGAGCCGACGGCTCTAATCCTGGCTTCAGGTTGACCGGGGAGAATGAGCGGCAAAAGCTTCTACTGGAAGGGGGGCGGGTCGCGTGCGGATCCTGATCGCGGATGATGACGCTGCCATCCGTGAGTCGCTGGAGCGGGTGCTCCAGGTCGAGGGTTACGACACCAGCACCGTCGCCAACGGTCTCGCCGTGCTCGAGGGGGTCGCTGGGGCCGGCGGTGACTCGCTGGATCTGCTGATCCTCGATGTGATGATGCCCCGCCTCGGCGGGTTGGAGACCTGCCGCCGGTTGCGGGCCGCGGGCCGTGATGTGCCGGTGCTGATGCTGACCGCCCGTGACCGGGTCTCCGACCGGGTCACAGGGCTGGACGCGGGCGCTGACGACTACCTGCCCAAGCCGTTCGCCACTGAGGAGTTGCTGGCCCGGGTGCGGGCCCTGCTGCGCCGGCGCACACCGGGCGACGGCGAGTCGCAGATCCTGTCGTTCGCCGATGTCCGGCTCGATCCCGACAGGTTCGAGGCGTGGCGCGGCGGGCGGCCGCTGCGCCTGACCCGGACTGAGTTTTCCCTGCTGCAGGTTCTCCTGCGCAACGCGACCCGGGTCTTGACCCGCGATGCGCTGTTCGAGGCGATCTGGGGCTTCGACATGAGCACCACCGCCAACAACCTCCAGGTATACGTGAGCTACCTGCGCCGCAAGATGGAGGCCGAGGGTGAGCCGCGATTGATCTACACGCTGCGCGGCCTGGGATACACGGTGCGGGAGACTCCCCCGTGAGCAGGCACGCCCAAGGGGAACCGCGTCGGCTGACCCGATGGTGGCGCCGGCGGTCCCTGCGGACCAGGATGACGGTGATCGCGGCGACGGCCATCGCGGTCAGCGTGTTCGTGGCCTTCCAAGTGGCCAGCGAGCTACTGGACTGGGAGCTGCGGAACACCGCCGAGGATCAGCTACGCGCCGACTCCCACTTCCTGGCGATGAACGCGGAGCGCGCCGGTCTGGCGCAAGTCCATCTACCGCCGTATCCGGGATCCGGTCGGCTGGTGCGGGTCATCCTGCCCGACGGCTCGACCAGGACGCCGGTCGGCCAACCCGCGCTGCCCCCGGTCAGCGAGCACGCAGGGCGCGTGGCGCAGGGCGCGTCAGCCGACCTGATGGAGTCGAAGGATAGCGACGAAGACGGCCACCGCATCTACACGCTGCGGGCGGGAGACGGCGCGGTGCAGGTGGCCCTCGTCGCCGACGACAGCCCGATCAACCGGTTCGGGCTGGGCATGTTGCTGATCGGGCTGTTCTGCGTGGTCGGCGGCGCCGTTGTCGGGCGGACCGTGGCGCGGACCGGGTTGGCACCGGTGGACCGGCTGACCGCCGCCGCGGTACGTGTCGCGAACACCCAGGATCTCGACGCCGACATCCCGGATGAGGGCGGTGGGGAGATCCGGCGGCTGATCCAGGCGATCAACGACATGCTCGCCGCGCTCCGGGACTCCAGGCGTGCCCAGCGGCTGCTCGCCGAGGACGCCGCCCACGAACTCAAGACCCCGCTCACCAGCCTGCGCCTCAACATCGAGTTGCTGGTCCGGCTCGACCGGCGCGGCACCCTGGAGACTGCCCTCTCGGCGGAGAGCCGGACCCGGCTGCTCAACGATCTCGGCGCCCAGGTGGCCGAGTTGAGCACCCTTGCCGCCGAGCTGACCGACCTGGCACGCGGTGACGTCAGCGACGAGACCACCGAGCTGCTCGACCTCGCCGACGTGGTGGTGGCCGCCGCGGCCCAGGCGCATTCCCGCGTGCCCAACATCGAGGTCGCGCTCGACGTGACCTCCGTATGGGTGAGCGGGCGTCCCGCTGCGCTCCAGCGAGCGGTCCTCAACCTCATCGACAACGCCGGCAAGTGGTCCCCCGCGGACCAGCCGGTCCAGGTCCGGCTCCGTGCCGAGGGCGCGTCGGCGGTGCTCGAGGTCGACGACGCCGGGCCGGGCATCGCCGCCGCCGACGTACCGCGGGTGTTCGACCGGTTCTACCGTGCCGACAGCGACCGGGCGTCGCCGGGATCCGGTCTTGGGCTGTCGATCGTGCAACGGGTCGTCCACGCCCACGGCGGCCGGGCCGCTGTCGCCCGCTCCGCACGCGGTGGCGCGCTGCTTCGGGTCGACCTTCCGACTGCGGCCGCGACCGCGCGGCGCGCCACCGGGGAGGACACCGCGGCGTGCTGACCCGCCCGCGCCGCGGCCCAGGACAAGGGCCCGCCACCGGGCAGGACATCACGGTGCGCCGACTCCAACCCGGCGTGCAGCGCAGGACCGAAGAGCGGCGACCGCCGGCCCAGGACGAGATCCGGGACGGACCCGCAGTCCCCGTCCCGGATCTCGTCCGTGCCGCCGTGCTCACCGTTGCAGCGCGAGCTCCTCGTCGTCGGTCAGCGAGTGTCGCTCTCCCGGCGACGCCGCCGTCGGACGGGACAGCCGGCTCGGCCACCAGATCCGCCGGCCGATCAGCAGGGTGAGGGCGGGCACCAGGACCGACCGCACCAGCAGGGCGTCGAGCAGCACGCCGAAGGCGACCAGGAACCCGACCTCGATCAGCATCACCAGCGGAAGCGATACGAGGACCGCGAACGTGGCCGCCAGGACGAGACCGGCCGAGGTGATGACGCCACCGGTGGCGGAGAGGGCTTTGAGCATGCCCTCCCTGGTGCCGAGACGCACGGTCTCCTCACGGGCCCGGCTGGCCAGGAAGATGTTGTAGTCGACGCCGAGCGCCACCAGGAACAGGAATGCCAGCAGCGGCACCGAATAGTCGACACCCTTGAACCCGAGGATCGTGTCGAAGACGAACACGCTGCCGCCGAAGGCTGCGGCGAACGAGACAATCACGGTGGCCATCAGGACCAGCGGGGCCACGATCGCGCGCAGCAGCAGCCCGAGGACGATCAGGACGACGGCGAGCACCAGCGGGATCACCAGCTTCTCATCGCGGCTGGTGGTCACCTCGGTGTCGAAATTCTCCGCACTCGGCCCGCCGACGATCGCCTGCGCCCCGTTCACCGCGTGCACGGCGGCGCGTACCCGCTTGATCGTCTCGTACTCTGCGGCGGTGTCCGGCGAGTCCGTCGGGAACACGGAGATGTCGGTCCAGCCGCCGCTGGTCTGACCCGGGACGGCCACGGCCACACCGCGAGTGCCCTTGACGACGTCGAGCACCCGCTCCTGGTACGCCGGCCGCGTGTAGATCGTCATCGGCTGGCCACCTAGCTCCGGGAAGTGCTGGCGCAGAACGGCGAAGCCGGTGACCGACTCCGGCGCGGACAGGAACTGGTCCTGCTCCCGCAGGGCGCCGGTGTTGCCCACCAGCCCGACGGCGAGCACACCGAGGATTCCGAACGAGCCGAGCATCGCCAGCCACCGGCGGCGGCTGATGGTGGTACCAAGCCGTCCCCACAGCCCCGGCTTCTCCTCCACCGCCGCGCTGAACCGCGGGATGGCCGGCCAGAAGATCCGCCTGCCGAGCATCACGAGCACCGCCGGGAACAGTGTCAACATGGCCGCCAGCGCGCACAGGATGCCTGCTGCACCGATAGGGCCCAAGCCGCTGGTGCTGTTCAGGTCCGCGACGAGCAGGCAGAGCAGGCCCGCAACCACGGTGGCCGCGGACGCGACGATGGCCGGCGCCGCGCCGCGTAGCGCGTGCACCATGGCGACCCGGACGTTCTCGTGGTGGTGCAATGTCTCCCGATACCGAGCGATGAGCAACAGCGCGTAGTCGGTGCCGACGCCGAATACCAGAATCGTCAGCAGCGCCGAGTTCTGGTCGTTGACCACGATGCCGAAGCCCTTGACGAGCAGGTAGACGGTCGCCATCGCGGTCAGTGCGGCTACGCCCACGACCACCAGCGGGACGAACCACAACACCGGGCTGCGGTAGGTGAGGACGAGCAGGACCGTGACGACGATGACGGTGGTGAGGAAGACCTGGAGGTCGATGCCGTCGAACACGGCGTCCATGTCGCCGTCGACCGCGGCCGGGCCGGTCACCTCGAGTTCCAGGCCGGCGGGGCGGTCCTTCGCGGCGTCGCGCAACGGGCCGACGAGGGTCTCCGCTGCGCCGTAGGTTGTGCTCACGTCGAGGGTGAACATCATCGCCTTGCCGTCGGTGGACAGACTCGCCGGTGGACCGTCGTCGTCCTCGCCGGCCGCCGCCGTCTTCGGCGGGTAACGCTTGGCAAGGGTGTTGTAGTGCCGCTCGACCGTCGCACGGTCGGCGTCGGTGAAGCCGTCAGCGCGGTGGTACACGAAGACGAACGTGTTGTCCTCACCGCCGGGGAGACTGTCCTCCAGCACCGCCACCTTGGTGGACTCGGCGCCGGCCGGCAGGGTGTCCACGGCTCTGTCGGTGGTGACCGAACTCAACTTCCCGCTCAACGGCACCATGACCGCCGCCAGCGCCAGCCACAAGCCGATCACCAGCCACGGCACCCACCGGCCCGCCAACCGACCGGGCGGCGCTTCCCTGGACGGCGCTGCGTTGACTGCCATCAATAGCCTCCTGACGAGTTGCATCGCTTGCCTGAGACCGAATTCGTACCGAGCGAATCTGAGACGACCGTTAATCCGCGGCTCAGGCCGGTTGGCAAGGCCCAGGCGACACAGCCGTCGGACCGGATGAGCAACGCGGCACGGCTCTCGTGCGGGTGCCGAACGGCGCTCCGGGAGTAGTACGGCGGTGCCGCCTCCCTCCCGAGAATGACGACCGCGGTACGACGAGCCAAGACGGAATCGGCCCTAGCGTTCGGGCTATGAGGAAACCTGACAGTCCACGGTGGAAGTTCGCGATAGGCGGCATGACGCTGGTGACTGCATTCGCTGCAGTCGCCGCCTGCGGGTCGGACGCCGGCAACCATGCGGCGCCCCCAGCGGCCGGCCCGCACAGCGCGCACGCGGGCGCGTCGTCGGCTCCGCCGCAGCCGCTACGCGCCGGCGAGCGGTTCCTTGACCTGGCGATGGCCGAGGCCTACACGCCCACGCCGCCGGAGGGCGGTGGCTCGGACGAGTACCGGTGCCAGATGATCGATCCGGGCCTGACCAAGACGGCGTTCCTCACCGGCACTCAATTCGCACCAGAGAACGTCGCCATCGCGCACCATGCCATCGTGTATGCGGTGCCGCCGGGCGGCGCTGCCGCGGTGCGCAAGCAGGACGCGAAGACCCCTGGTCTCGGCTGGCGGTGTTTCGGCGGAACCGGCGTGGCCGGCGCCGAGGTCGAAGAGGGGGACGCGGCGTGGGTGGACACCTGGGCACCGGGTGCCACCGAGACGCTGCTCGACCAGGACGCCGGCTACAAGCTGGAGCCGGGCGGCCTGCTCGTCCTCCAGATTCACTACAACCTGCTCGCGACCGACGGAAAGCCGACCGGGTCGGACCGCTCAGCGGTGCGGCTGCGGCTGACGGACGGCACGCCCCAGACCAGGGAGCTCGAAACGTGGTCCGTCGACGCGCCAACCGAACTGCCCTGCGCCGCCGACGAGTCGGGTCCGCTCTGTGACCGGGCGGCCTCGATCGCGGACGTGACGAAGCGGTTCGGGTCGGAGGTCGGCGGAATGGCGGACGATCAGGTGGAGGAATGCGGCCGGGGCAAGCCGAAGCCCGGTAACACCCAGACCTGCGACCACGAGGTGGAGGCGCCGATGACGCTGTTCGCCGGTTTCGGCCATATGCACATGCTCGGGCGGTCCATCAAGGTCGAACTCAACCCGGGGACGCCGAAGGCCAAGGTCATGCTGGACGTGCCGCAGTTCGACTTCGACAACCAGCGGCTGGTCAAGTTGCCGTCGCCGGTGGAGGTCGTTCCGGGGGACACGGTGCGGGTGACGTGTACGCACGACGCGGGGCTGCGCAAGCTGGTGCCGCAGTTGAAGAAGCTGCCGCCCCGCTATGTGGTGTGGGGTGACGGCACCAGCGACGAGATGTGCACGGGCATCATGACGGTCTCCCCCCGCGAGTCCTGAGGAAGCGTCGAACGTGTGTGAGCTCACCGATGTCGACGAGCCGATAGAGGCTCTGAGCTCATACACGTCCGCACTGAACGGGCGGTGACGTGGGCGGCTGCAGCCGGACCGGCAGCGGAGCGGCTCGGAACTACGGTCGCGCCCTCGACGGACGCGCGAGATGAAGTGCTAAACCGGCCGGGTGAGTCTCAGGTTGTAGGCGAAGATGACGGCCTGGATCCGGTCCCGTGCGCCGATCTTGGCGAGGACCCGCCCAACGTGGGTCTTCACCGTCGACTCCGACAGCGTGAACCGTTGCGCGATCTCGCCGTTCGTGAGGCCGTGGCCGATGGCGACGAGGACCTCGCGCTCGCGGTCGGTCAGCAAGTCCAGCCGGGCATCCTCCCGCATGGGCCCACAGAGGTCATCGTCGAGCTGGTCGGCGAACGCGTCGAGCAGGCGCCGAGTCAGTGCCGGTGCGACCACCGCGTCACCAGCGGCGACGGCCCGGATGCCGGCGAGAAGTTCGTCCGGGCGGATGTCCTTGAGCAGGAAACCGCTCGCCCCGGCCCGCAGCGCGGCGAACGCGTACCGGTCCGAGTCGAACGTCGTCAGCACTAGGACCCGCGAACGCCCACCGGCAGCGACTATGCGCCGGGTGGCCTCGATCCCGTCGACGCCCGGCATACGGATGCCCATCAGCACCACGTCGGGACGCAGCTCGGTGGTCCGCCGAACGGCCGCGGCGCTGTTCTCGGCCTCGCCGACGATCTCGGTGTCGGGGGCGCTCTCCAGCAGCATGCGAAACGCGAAGCGCCGCAACGGCTGGGCGTCCGCCACGAGCACAGAGATCATGAATGGCTGCCTTTCAGGGTCGCGTGGACAGGTTCAGCCGCCGTCCGATGCGGGGCCGGCGCTGACTATGCCCCGTAGAGCGCGGGCATTCGGTCATGACGGCGAGGTCCCGACCCGCGTCGCCCGGCGGTGCTCAACTTCATACTGAGCGAACCTGAGACGACCGTTAACGGGTCTTCTGACGTTTTCGTGGGCCGGTTTTCATGCTCGCCCGGGCAGAGGTGGGCAGAGGCCGCCACGGCAGAGCGTGGCCATGGTGATCAACCGCTCCGTGAGAGCGGGGAAATCATCTCCATCAAACCCGGTGCGGAACACAAGCTGAGCTAGACGTCGACGAGTACACCTATTGATCTCGACAGTGTTTCCTCAAGTGACGAACTCTTCCACGCTGCCGAACGCCTTGGCCTCGTTGTAGAGCTGGCCGGTGGTCAGGCACTCGATGTCGTGGTCGCTCATGCCCGTCGGGCCGAGGACCGCCGGCGCCTCTTCCGCGCTCAGCTCTTCGAGCGCGATTGGCAGCCCGGTCGCGTCGCGCAGCGCCTGCACACGTTCGGCGGCGCTGATGGGCTGGCCGGCCACATCGACTCGGCGGCCGTCGAAACGGTCGTCGAGCACGACATGGGTGATGGCCTCGGCGAGGTCGCTCTCATGGATCATCGGCATCCTGGCGTCGGCGTACGGCACCCGGATGGGCCGCTGCCGTGCGATCTCGCTGACCCAGCTTCCCGCGGCCAGGGATACACGCCGGTCAACGTCGCGGCCATCACCGCGGACGGGACGATGTGGGTCCACGCCATACCGGACCGCTCCACCACTACCTCCACGGCCAGCCAATGCCAGTATTCCGGTGGCAGCGCGATCTCGATGTCGGGGCCGTGCGACGACAAGTCCACCACCTTGGCGACACCACGGGATCGGGCGAGATCGAGGGCGCCGTGGACAGTGGCCGGGTCCGCCCCTGCCAGAAACACCGCGCTGACCCCGTCGAAGACCGCGGTGACGGCCCATCGCGGAAACCCGGTCCGACTTTCCGGGCGGCGCGGTGGAGAAGCGATCCATCGATGCCGCCGCCTGTGCCATCAGAGGATTATCCTTCCCGCACGATCCGGCGCAGGCCGGCCGCCGCAACGGCGAGCCAGCCGACGTAGGTCCACACCATGACCCGCTCGGCGAGACCGGTGACGGTCGACCACGCTCCGACCGCCAAGGAGGGGCCGCCCATCACGTCGAAGAACGTGATCATGAATAGCACGAACGCGGCCACAGACAGCCTCGCCGTAACGGCCAGTCCACCGGCGACCGGACGCCACCGGGGATCCCGGCGCCACACCCGGCTGAGCACGACAACGGCTGCGGGCAGTGTCGTGAAAGCGAGCAGCGCGGCGACGCCGTGCAGCGTGCTGGCCATGGTCGGCGGTTGGTCCCACTGGCCGGGCGGGTCGGTGGGGAACACGCCGGCGACCAGCAGGCCGGCGGTCCAGACACCGAGCAGTGCTAGACCGGCGCGGCCACCCCGGGTGTACGCGGCAGCCAGCCACGTCAGCGTCCCCGAAGCGGCAGCCATGACCAGCGTGCCGAGCGGAATCAGCCACCCGCCGTGCGGAGCGTGCACGTAGTGGCTGATCATCGCCTCGGCTGGACTCCAATCCGGGTTGATCAAGTCGGCTACGGCAAAGCCGATCAGCGGCAAGGCCAGCCCACCTGAGACGCTGTCCACGGCGATCCGGCGGCCGGTACGCGGCGAGGGCGGCGCCGTGGCCGGATGGACCGACTGCGATCCACGAGATGGCGACGACATACTGGCCGGGTCGGAGCTGAACATGGAGCCTCCTCAATCGGGGATGCTCCGACGCTATGGAAGTCCCGGCCTGTGCCGCGTCGTCCTGCGGATGTCACCTGGATCGAAGCCAACCGGGTACCGCCTACACCAATTGGTGTAGGCGGTACCCATTTCCTGGCACCCCAGCCCGACAGCCGAGTACCGGGTCAGTCACCACCGGTGTCACCCGACAACAGCGCTGCGGCGGCCAACTCGACGCCGAGGTGGGCGTTGTAGGCGTCCGACCAGTTCGTGCACCGCGATGACTTTCTCCTGCGCGGACTCCGGATGAGTGACCTGCCAGCCCACCACCCGCCGCGCTTCGTCCTGGGTCCACCGGCGCGTTCCGGTGCGTTCGTTCAGCGGCGGCTGTTCGATCTTCGCGAACCGCGCTTCGGGATCGGCCATCGCGGCGAGGATGCCGTGGATGTAGTGCGGCACGGCTGCCCGGCGCTGTTCGGCGGGCCACCGCGACGAGATCCACCGCCACCGCCCGTACGGTCGATCGTGCACCCGGTGTCGTCGGCGAACATCTGCAGCGTCTCCGTGAACGAGTACGCGACTTCGCTGCGGGCCGGATGGCTGCCACCATGCGGCTGCAGAGGTTCGAGATCTTTACCGACCGCCAGGACCGGTGAAACGAATCTGGCCTGCGGCGATTCATAAAGTACATGTCCATGACGACGTGGATGGGGCAGCCGCTGCAGTTCGTCCGGGTGGCCCTGAGGACGGGCGGTCGGCAGATGGAACGGAGGGCCGCGCCTCGAACTCGCCAGTTACGCGACGTAATGTCAGGCGGAACCGCCAACATCCGGATCGGCCGATGGTCGTGCCCACCTTTGGCGTCGTCGGGATCGCCGGTACTGTGCGTCAGGTGCTGGACGTGGCGAAGGGGATCGCGGGAAATCCGGCCGCTGACACAGGGGTGCTGCTGCGCCTGCTGAACTCGGGTGTGCATTCGCTGTATTTCACGGTGATCTACCGGAGGGATCTTCCGGTAGCTGTCTATGACGCCGTGGTGATACATGCCGATCCAAAAGTGCGTGGGATCCTTGCGGATTGCTGGAATGCCCCGGCCAAACAGCGGGCGCGGCTGGCGAGTGATCCGGACCCGGCTGTCCGCGCTGTTGTGGCGATAGGGCCCGAACCGTTCCGGATGGTCGTGGAGCCGCTGCCCGAGGAGATCTACGTGCAGCCAGGGATCCCGACCGCAAAGTCAGGCTCTGGCTGACCGAGACACGGATGCTGCCGCGCGTGATCCACCTGCAGTTGCTGGCCGATGACGACCCGAAGGTACGGCTGTCCGCGCTGGGCAGCTGGCGTAGGTCGCTGCCTACCCATCTCGCCGACGCGTTGCGAGTCGACCCGGATCCGCAGGTGGCACGTCTGATGGCCGAGCGGATGAACCCGCTGGCCCCCACGCCGCTGGCCGATCTCGTCAACGATGCGAGCCCGCAGATCAGGCTAGCCGCAGCGCAGCATCCCGATCTGCCACCCCTGCTCGTGGCCGTGCTCGCCACCGACACCGATCCTGGGGTACGCCTGGCTGTTTCGATGCGACCCGAGCTCACCGAGGAGCAGCGCGCCGCGATCGACTACGAGGTGCGTCCCGAAGACCGGCTGGTGATGCCCGATGCGATCCGTGACCGCCTCGACGACATCGCCCTGGTCCGCCGCATGGCACGCTCGTCTCACACCGGCCTGCGACGTTTCGCAGCGTGTAGCCCGCATCTTCCACCGGATCTGGTGGAGGTGCTCGCCGATGATCCGGACTTCGCGGTCCGGCTGCTGCTCTGCGAAAACCAACCCACAGTCTCGGACGAGTTGTTGCTTCGCACGTACCTGGAGGCGAAGGTCGTCACAAGTAGCTTCTTGCCGATGCATCCCAACTTCCCGCGCTCGAAGCTCTCGGCGGGCGCCACATCTGACAGGCCCGAGTTGCGCTCGCTCGCTCTGCTGGACCCCGCCACCACAGCCGAACAGGCCGAACGGCTCAGCCACGACCCCGACCCGCACGTGCGTGCACTCGCAGCTCGCGACCAGCGCCTCACACCGAACCGGGTCCATGAGCTACTGACCGATCCACACACGGCCCCGTGGGCCGCGAGCAACCCCGTGCTGTCGATACCGCACATGCTCGAACTCCTGACCCAGGCCGGCATCGCCTGGCCAGGAAGCACCCAGCGACGAACACCCGGTCGTGCACGCCGCGGAGCCTGCCGGTAGAGGGCTTCGTCAGCCGGGACCGGCACGCGGGTATGGTCTGCGCGTTTGCCCTGCGGTGCGGCCGTGGGCGGCGCGGCCGCTGACCCGAGCCCGTAGCAGGCTTGACGGCCGGCGTGGTGTGCGTCAGCGGGTCCAAATGCGTTGCAGGCCGGTCGCGATGGCGGTGATGTCGGTTTCAGCGGCGTTGCAGCTGACCGCGATGGCGGTGCGACGGTCGGCGGTGACTCCGAACAGGGTCGCGTAGCCGGCCCACCCGCCCTCATGGCTGAGGGTGCCGTCCGAGTTGACGGCGATCCCCGCCGCGTATCTCGGTCCGGCGGGCTGGCCAGTCGGCACGGCGCGGTCGAGCTGGGCCTTCAGGAGCGTCTCGCCGCCGACGGCGCCGGTGCGGTAGTTGTCGGCCCAGCGGACCAGCTCGCCCGGGGTCGTCTGGACGGACCCGTCGCCGATCTGGGTCCATGCGGATCCAGCAAGCTGCCAGGTGCCGTCCGGTGACTTCGCATAGGGCAGGGCGGTTTCCGGGCCGCGTGCGGCAGGCACGAGTGTCATCGCGAGCCGCAGCGGGCCGAAGACCTTCGCAGCCAGGAACTGTGGCAGGGACTGGCCGGAGACGGCCGCCACGACTTCGGCGAGCAAGACGTAGTTGGAGTTGGAGTAGGCGAACGTGCCGGAGGTGGGTGGCGGTGACTTCGCGATCGCCTCGAGAGCCTGCCGCTGCGTCGCTGGGTCGGTGAGGGTATGACCGGCGGCGGTGAGCAGGTGCGTGTAGTCGGTGATGCCGCTGGTGTGGTGGATGAGGTGGTCGATCGTGACGGTCCCGGCCCAGCCGGGCAGGCCCGGCACGTGCTTCGCGACCGGGTCGGTCAGGTCGAGGTCGCCGGCACCGGCGAGCAGGAGGACCGCGGTGGCGGTGAACTGTTTGGAGACTGAGGCGATGTCGAACACCGACGTGGTGGTGAGAGGGCGTCCGGTGGTGGTGTCGGCGACGCCGCGAGCACCGGACCAGGCGACGACGCCTTCGATGCCGACGGCGGCGGAGCAGCCGGGCTGGTCGGTCTTCAGCAGCCGTTCCATGAGCTCACCGCTCTCGGCGGGCCGGTCCACGGCGGCTAACGTCGCCCGGGCCGCCTCCGGCGCCGACGTCGTGGCGCACCCGCCGGCGGTGAGGACACCGGCCATCGCGACCGTGAGAAGGCGGTACTTCATGAGGAGGTCCTCTCAGTGGGAAGGTTTCGCCGCAGCACGGAATGGGCCGCCGCGAATGCCGCGGCCGATCGGCGCTGGAGGACCGATCTCAGTGCCCGGTCAGGACCTCACCGGCGGCGGCGGTCAACGCGCCACGGTCGACGCCGAGCACCTTCAACGCCCGGGCCACGGTGCCGCGCTCCTGGTCGCCGGCGGCGGCGACGACATGCGCCCCGCGCAGCGGTGACCGGCGGCCGGCTTTCGCGAGCCGCACCGCAGCCTGGAAGACCTCCTGCCCGGGGGCGGTCAGCCGGTAGAGCCCGCCGGCCGGGGCGGCCTCCGGCAGGGGCCGGCTCGGACCTGCCGCCAGGACGCCGATGTCGCGCATCGCCTGCCGGTGCGCCTCGTCGATCGCCGCCTGGAACTCCGCCGGGTCGGTGCCGGCCCGCTCGAACGCCCGCCGGGCCGTGCCGTCGGGCAGGTCGAGCGCGGCTAGCAGGAGGTGCTCCGGGCCGGGCAGGCCGTCGCCGGCCCGCTGGGCCTGGGTCTCCGCGGCGGTCAGCAGCATCTTGATGGTGCGCATGTCCTGGATGGCGCGGGGAAGCTTCACGTGTCGTCCCTTTCCTGTGCGACCTTCTGGGCGAGTTTCTTGTGGGCCGCCTGGGCACTGATGCCGAGCGCCTGGCCGATGTGAGCCCAGGTCCACCCCTGCCGGAGCGCCTGGTCGACCGCGGAGCGCTCCAGCTGGCTGGCGAGGCGTCGCAGCGCCACGACCGCGGCCAGCGCGGCCTCCGGGTCCTCGGGTGACGGAAGCTCGACCATGTCATCAACTTTAGTTGATAGGGAGATCATCCGTCAACAAAAGTTGATGACCTGGATTGGTTCGGATCTGATCGCCCCAGCGACAGGATTGGCCAGAAGTCCCCCCAGGCGGGTGCAGCGCCTACGCCTCAGACCGGCGCACCGCCTTCATCGCCGAACACCAACGACGCCCCGGCCGGGTTGGCCCACACCCGGCCTGGACGCCCCAAATCCTGCGCCTGCTGGAGAAGCACGACGTCCCGGCACTGTTCTGCATGATCGGCAATCAGGTCCTCGGCCACGAACCCACCGCCCGCGACGTCGCCACCTGATCGCCAACCACACCTGGTGCCACCCGATCAACCTGGACAAGCTGCCGTCCCACACGGTGCTCAACGAGATCCACCGAGCCCAAGACAAGATCTACAGCACTACCGGGTTCACCCCGAGCCTGTTCCGCGCCCCCCCCGGCGACGCCTAGTCCTAGGGGCTATCAGAAATCCGGAACGGCCTCTCCAGATAGGAGATCAATTCCCCGCGCCACGCCTCGATGAAGGCGTCGACCGGCCTCGTCGTGGTCACGCAACAGCCGCAGCACCGTCGCGGGGGACGGGTGCTGGCCCTTTCATCTTGCCCTTGGTGATGACCAGCTGGGCGGCGATGTCGCGCAAGCTCAGCTCCTGGGCGCGAAGGTGCAGGGCCATCGGCAGCATGGTGTTGTCCGTGACGCTGGCCCCGCCAATGGTCTTGCCTCGGATCCGCGCGGACTCGCGCCCTTCCAGGGTCTTGTCCCGGATGTACTCGCGTTCCATCCCCGATAGGGCTGTCAGGTTCCGAGGTCGCCTGCACGGGATGTCCGCGGTCCTCTGCACAGGTTCACCATCTATCGAGCGTGGGGCCGCAGTGGCCGTCTCGAATCCGGGCTCAGGTGGCGCGGTAGGCGGTGAGGATGCGCATGGTCTCGGTCGCACCGTCGTGGACGACGGCGATGTCGTGGTCGGTGAAGGTCCGTGGAGCGATGTCGATGACGCAGTGGGCGCCTAGGACGTGGCCGGCGTCGTCGATCAGGGGGGCCAGGGCCGCAACCTACTGGCACGCGTCGCTGACGGCGCGGTGGTGCCGCTGCCGATACGCTCTGGCGCGGTCGCGTTCAACCCGCGCCGCGACGCAGGGGACATGACCGTGATGACGGTGGATGGTCCGACCGGCGACTTGGTCATCTACGACTACGACCTGTCGAACGACAGGCTGACGCAGCGGAGCAGGTTGGCCTCGCCGACGGGATTGCCGATGCGTGTCCGGGAGCTGGCGATCTCGGCACGCGGCGAGGCCGCCGTCACCGCACCCATCGGCGTCGCTGGTCTCGACCAGTTGCAGCGGGATGGTGTTCACATCGCGGCGTATGTCGACATCGATGCGGGTGAGATCGAGCCGGTGCTCAGCGTGTCGTTCCGGACCCCCGGCGCCCAGCGGCGGCACACCAGTCCCCGGTGGTGCGACGATCGTGGACTGGTCGACGCGACACCGCTGAGGATCGCGGACCGCCTGTCGGAGCAGGCCACGGCGAGCCGCTGCTCGCCGGACTCGCCGCAGATATCCAACGACCTCGCCGACCGGTGGCTCGAGGGGATGAACGGCATCCAGACAGCTTGGCGGTCGGGCGCCATTCCCGACCACCGGTTCGCGCAGGAGTTCGTCCAGTACTCCCTGAGCTGCATGGCATTGGACCGAACTCGGACGGAGGAGGTCCTAGCGGCCGTGCGGCAGCGTGCTCACCGCGACCTCGCCGCTCGGGAGGTGATCCAGCGGATCATGACCGAGTCCCGAGGGTGGGTCGGCCCGTCGTCGGTGGGCATTCCAACGCCAGAGTCCGCGCCCGTCCCGGCACCGGACCAGGACACTGCGGCAGCGGTCGAGCGAGCGGCACTCGACCTGGTGGCCGCCCGTCACCACGCCGAGGCCGCCGACGCGATCCGGTCCCTGCTCGCCATCGCGCAACGAGCGCGGCAGTTGCCGCCGGATGTATGGCGATGGCTGGCGACTCTGGCAACTGCGGCTATGGCCCACGGCGAGTATCTGCTCGTCGTTCGCATCGCGCTCGCCACTTGTCTCTGGCACACCTTCTTCCTCCCCCAGGACCCCATGCTGGGCAACTTGAGGCTGCCTTCGGCAACTCGGCCGGAGCTGCTGCCGTTGCTCGCTGACGGCTTCGAGGCGGCCACGCACCTCCACCAGCGTCAGATCGTCGGCGAGGACGGCGACGCCAGCTTCGACGCCGAGGCCGTTCGCCACATGTGCCAGGAGCTGCTCGCCGAGCTTCCACTCGACGAGTTCCTCACAAGCACGCGGCGGCCGACCGCACGCACCGGCGAGCTTCCCGTTGCGCTCGATCCGCGCCTCACCTCCTACCGGAAGGAAGAAGCCGTCAGGCCATGGTCGGCGCGGGCTTCGCGCTCGGATACGCCGCCATGCGGAGCCGCCCCTCCTCGGACCGCAGCCACAGCAGGAGCTTCTCCCAGTAGTCACCGACCGGCGCGTCCCAGTCGGTGAACCCGTCGTCGGTCAGGACGGCTTGCAGGAAGCCGAGGAAGTCGGCATCGGATCGCACCGTGTCGGCCAGCCGATCGAGCTCCCGGTAGGCATGCCCCGACGCTCCCAGCGCCGACGAAGGCGATCGAATCGTCTTGCGAACGCACGGTCTCGTCGAGGCCGACCATCTCATCCTTCGAGGCTCCGTAGAAGAAGCGATCCACGTCAGCCACCGTGACATCCGGTGCCGCCAGCGCTGCCAGACCGGGTTCCGTGTCGAAGACAGGAGCCTGACTCGGCCACCGTGGTCCACCTCCGTGTTCTTCGTGTGCCTCTTCTTCGAAGTGAGTCGATCCTGTCTCACCCCTTCGTCTTCGGCCTCTTCGTACGAATCGGCCTTGCGGTGATCTGGTGAGCGAGCAGGCGGCGGCTGTCGAGCGTAGACGTCCGCCCACCTTCCTCGAAGGTCCGGATCGGCGGGATCCGCTCGGTCAAGGCGCCGCTCGTCGCCGTCTCGGCTCAGCCTGCCGCTTACATGATCAGCTTGTCTCCCCTGTTTCTGCCAGGAACGCGTACGCGGCCGGATCTACACCGGCTCTTTCCGGAAAAGTGCCCAGCAGACAAGCACCCGACCGATTCTGCTGAACCGTCCGAGGAGATATCCGTGCGCACCCCCTCTCGCGTCCCGGCCGCCGTGGCTGTCCTCTCCGGGCTGCTGCTGACCTCGGCCTGCGCCACCGCCGACAACCCCTCGGGCGCGGCCGCCCCGGCAGCCTCCGGCGCTCCCACCGCCGCGTCCTCGCCGGTGGCGCCGCCTTCGTCCCCGGCCTCCCCCAAGTCGCCGGCTTCCACCTCGTCACCCACCAGGAGTGGCAGCGGCAGCGGCAGCGGCAGCGGCAGCGGCAGCGGCGATGGTGTCTTCAGCGGCACCCGTCAGGTCAACCTGCTGCCCAAGAACAGCGAGGCGACCCTCGGCGTGGTTCAGGGCGGCAAGATCGGGCTGTCCGAGGCGTTCGGCGACGCGGAGCTGTTCGTGCTGACCGCGGTGAAGCCCGGCGGCGACCAGTACTGGATCCGCACGGCCAAGCTGCGCAAGGGCAGCGAGCCGTTCTGCCTGTCGGCCAAGCTCGGTCCCGGAGGTGCGCCTGCTGCAGTGCTGACCACCGCGTGTGACGCGTCGGCAGCCGACCAACTGTTCCGGTTCCGCAAGACAGGCGAGTCGAACGGCAAGCCCACCTACACGATCCGGACCGGCGAGGACACGTACATCATCCAGGACCCTACCGGCAAGATCGCCTCGACCGGCACGGGCGTGGCCGCGGTGACCATCGGCGAGGGCACCCCCGACATCGACACCCCGTTCGTGCTCGCCGACAAGGGCAAGGCGTCGATGCCCGCCCTGGATTGACGGTCCCGGCGCTGCCGGCCGCCCTCACAGGATGTGCGTCGATGATCGCATTCCGTGCGGTGGCTGCTGCCGGGTCGTGACGGGTCGAAGAACAGAGGGGCTCGGCTACGAGTGCCCCGGTGGATCGCCTCGTCCAGCCAGGCCTACTCGTCGAATCCGGTGCCCGTGACGTCATCACGCACCACCGGGACAGGCGTAGAGCTCGACCAGCCGGTGCCGAGCCGCCTGCAGCCGGTCGGCGGCAACGGCAAGGAACCGAGCGTCGAGTTGCCGCCCCAGATCGATGTCGGCGGCCAGCACAGCGCGGACCCGGGCCGCGTCGAGCTCGAGCGCGCGAACGTCCTCGGCGACGACCGCGCCGAACCGCCAGCGGTGCGGTGCCAGTAGCCACGACCAGCCCACCATCGCGCCCGCACCGAGCCGGTCGATTACCACGTCACCCCGTCCCGGGACATGCAGGTCGAGCGCCACGGCGCCGGAGTGGACCAACCAGAACCGGTCCGCGGGCCCGTCCTCGTGGAACAGCCGGTGCCCGGTGACCAGGTGCACCGGCCGGGCGTGCGGGGCAAGGCGGTGCAACCAACCGGCGGGCAGGTCGGCGACCAGCGGGTGCATCGCAAGAAGGTCGAAGACGGACAGCGTGCTCATGCCCTCACGCTAGGAGCACACCCGGCTCGCCGGGCAGGGCCGGAGGACCCGACCTCCACGGCCCGCCGAGACGGTCCGCCCGCGTCGCCGACGGATCAGGACGAAAGACCCTACTCGTGGCTGCCCACCGAGTTTGATCATGTGACTACGTCCCGGGTTCAACCCGCGAGCGAGGACATGGAGGAGGCGTCATGACACGCAGCGACCAAGTCACCAGCCCCCAGGTGCACACTCACGGCACAGTCGCGCCAGAGGCCACCACGTACGCCGTACGGAAGCTCCAGGCCGCGCTGTACCACGCCCCGGCCCCCGTGCTGCATTCCCGGCTGACCCTCGACGCGAACGCCCCAGGCGACCGGGTGGAGGCCCACATCGACGTCAACGGTGTCGCGGTGCATGTGCACGCGGTCGGCGAAAGCCTGCAGGAGGCCACCGACGCCATGCAGGAACGCCTGCGCTCACGGCTGCGCCGGATCCGCCGCCGGCCCACCCAGGGACCACGCGCGCCCGAACCGGACCCGGCGTGAACCGAGCCGGAGCGGACCACGGCCCGGGGTGACCCTCGGGCCGTGACCACCGCGATGATCGCCGCCATCAGCAACCCGGGCACCGTCGCCGACCGCGGCGGTCACCACTCGGCGCTGCCCCGCCCGTCAAGGCAGGGTGGCGGCCCACTTCGCCGACGTCGAATCCACACGCCTCCCACGAGTGTGGAGCACCGGCCGGAGCGCGTCGGCCGGGGTCGGTACGTGCTCACGGATGTACGCGTGCGGCTGGGATGGCCTCGGCGAGCGCTGCCACGGCGCCGTTGACCGGAGCCGGATGGGTCACCGTCACCCGCGCGACCAGATCGGATTCGGCCGTCTGTCGTTCGGCGACGGCGCGAGCGGGGCCGCCCGGACGCGCCGCTCGGCATTCCCGCATTCGGTCATGTCCGCCGCAGCAACGCCTCGGCCGACGGCGCACTCCACTGGGCGCGCTGCTTGATCCCGAGCAGCATTCGCCGTTCCATGATCAGGCTGCCGGGCTCCATGACGGCCCGCCCGACCAGCCTGCGCGGCCAGGTGGCGCCCGGCACCAGGATCCGGTTGCGGCTGATCAGCCGGGCCTTCAGCCACCGGGTGGTCAGGTGGAGGATCCACACCCAGGTGCCGTCGGTCGAGCGGAACGCGATCGTACGCTCAGGATCGCAGATCTCCACCCGCATGCCCGGGCCCTTCGGCCTCAACGGCAGCACATCGCCCACGGCGAGATGTTGGAACTGCGGCAGGATGTCGTCGGCGCTGTGCACGTCCAGAGCAAGTAAGTTCTCGATCCAGTCGTACGTGTAGGCGCCGCCACGCCCTCCGCCCATCTGCACGAGCCACGGCCACACCGCCGAAGGAGGCGCCGCGATCGTGATCGCCCGGGTGGACTGTATGTCCGGGTCGGGCAGCAGGTCGTCGCCGGGGAGTGTCAGTGCCGTCTCCTCGCCGGTGGCGCCGTAGGTGAGATACCAATGCCGGGCGAGCGGCGAACAGGCCGTGGCCGCTGCCATCAGGGTCGCACCACCGATCCCGGTCCATCCCGTTGTTCTCATGACTCCACGCTCTCCCTCCGGGTTCTCGGCCGGCGCGACGACGTCCGAACTGCCGGAACACCTACAGCCTGCTGGGGGCCGCCAGCGTCTCGTCGTCGAAGGAGTACGCGAGGGTGGAGGTCACGGTGACCGCCCCGGGGACCTGACGGACCAGACGGTCGACGAGGCCGGCATCCGAACGGCGATACACGGCGCCGGAGACCGTCACGACGCCACCTGCCACGGCCACGGTGATCGCGTTGGCCTCGTCAGCCAGAAACGGCCGTAGCACGCCGGTCTCGATGTCGGCGCGGATGTCATCGTCGGCGCGCAGATGCACCCTGAGCAGATCGCCTCGGGTGACGATGCCGACCAGGCGCCCGCTGCCGTCGATCACCGGAAGTCGCTTGACGTGCTTTTCGTCCAGGCGTCGGGCGGCGGCCGTGATCGAGGTGCCGAGCGACACGACGACCGGCGGCGCGCTCATCAGATCCACGGCCGTACGAGCGGTCGCCTTGGCCCGGTCGGCCCGGTGCCGCAGTCCGTCGAGCAGCCCGCGTTCCCCGCCGCCGGCATACTCGATCTTGCGCAGGAGGTCGGCCTCCGACACCACACCGATCACCCGCCGCGCGGCGTCGACGACCGGCACCGCGCTGAACCGGTGCGCCGTCAACAGATCGACCAGGTACCGGTAGGACGCGGACGGATCGACCGAGATCACCTCGGTGGTCATCACGTCGTCAACGGTCCAGTTCTTCATCATCACGACCTCCTCGAGGATTGCCATCTGGAAGCTAGGCCCGCGCACCCCGCGCCGGCAGGGCCGACAGTCCCGCACGGACGGGAAGATGGGCCCGCGAGCGGCCGCACCGCCGATCTGCTGGTCGCCCGCCCCGCCGGTCCGGCTGAGCGCGGGGCACAGGTCCCGTCGTTTGCGGGCCGCTCGGCCCTGATCAACGACGGCTCTCCCGGCGAGGCTGAGGGCCGGAATGAGATCAGGGAGAGAAATCATGCGTGCAGCGGTCGTCACCAGCTTCGACCAGCCCCTCGACGTCTTGAAGGTGCCGGTCCCCGAGCCGGGCGACGGGCAGATCCTGGTCCGCATCGAGGCGAGCGGGCTGTGCCACACCGACATCCACGCCGCCCGCGGCGACTGGCCCGTCAAGCCCACCCCGCCGTTCGTGCCCGGCCACGAAGGTGTCGGCATCGTCGAGCAGACCGGCTCGGGCGTCACCGCGCATCAGGCCGGTGACCGGGTCGCCGTGCCCTGGCTGGGCTACGCCTGCGGCGCCTGCGACTACTGCGTCACCGGCTGGGAGACCCTGTGCGAGGCGCAACTCAACACCGGCTACGCGATCGACGGCGGCCACGCCGAATTCCTGGTGGCCGACGCCCGCTTCGCCGTCGCGGTGCCGGCCGGCATCGACCCCGCCGAGGCCGCGCCGCTGACCTGCGCCGGCGTCACCACGTACAAGGCGGTCAAGGTCGGCGGGGTCACGCCGGGCGACCGGGTGGCGATCTTCGGCATCGGCGGACTCGGTCACCTGGCCCAGCAGTACGCGCAGATCTTCGGCGGCGAGACGATCGCGATCGACGTCACCGAGGAGAAACTGGCCCTGGCCAAACGGCTCGGCGCCGCCCACACGATCAACGCCGCCACCACCGAGCCGGTCGCCGCGATCGAGGCGCTGGGCGGCGCCGACGTCGCCGTGGTCCTCGCCGCCGACCCGAAGGTCCTGGAGCAGGCGCACGCGTCACTGCGCCGAGGTGGCCGGCTGATCCTGGTCTCGCTGCCGAAGGACAACGCGATGTCACTGCCGATCTTCCAGACCGTCCTCAAGGGCATCCAGGTGATCGGTTCCATCGTGGGGACCCGCGCCGACCTCGCCGAGGTGTTCCGGCTGCACGCCGCCGGCCGTACCCAGGTCTTCTACGAGACCCGCAAGCTGGAGCAGATCAACCAGGCCATCGAAGACGTCCTCGCCGGCCGCGTCCCGGCCCGCCTCGTCCTGCTGCCGTAAGCCCCTCCCCCAGGGGCCGACGAGATCGCGCCCGCACCCGGAGGTCCCGGCCGTACACGGCACCGGAGGGCGCGCAGCGCCATGATGACCGCTGCTCGCACTCCGGTCACGGCGGCACCGCCGGCCGGCGCGTCCGACCTGCTCGCCCGTCGCAGGGGTGCCGGCGAACGGGACCTCCGGCCCGCCCGGGAAGGTCCTGCCGCCCTGCCAGGAGACATCGACACAGATGACACTAAAGGAAAGGAGTCCAGCGATCGGCGTCGCGCAGCTGCGGCACATCCTCGACCAGTACCCGACACCGTAACGAGGCCGCCATGAAAGCGCTCATCGTCTACGAATCAATGCTCGGCACCACCGAGGCGATCGCCCGCGCCGTCGCCGAACGTCTGGAGATGAGCTTCGACGTCACCGTCGCCGACGTACGCACCCTGCCCGCGGCCGGCGACACGGATCTGCTCATCGTCGGCGCTCCGACGCACGCGTTCAGCATGAGCCGCCACCGGACCCGCGCGGATGCGACGTGGCACGGCAGGCGGAAGGCCCGCGCCCCCGAGATCGGGATCCGGGAGTATCTCGACTGCTCGCCCTGGCTGACCGGGATCCATGCGGCAGCGTTCGACACGGCACTGAGAAAGCCGTCCCTACCCGGATCAGCCGCCCGCAAGGCCTACCGGCGGCTGGACGGGCTCGGCTGCCACATGCTGACCGCCGCGAAGTCGTTCTATGTCACGACCGCCACCGGACCCCTGCTCGACGGCGAGCTGGAACGGGCCCGCCGGTGGGCCGACACGGTCGCGGCCACTGTGCTCGCCGTCCGGCGCCCAGCGTCGACCATGTGAGGGTCTCTTCTGCCGACGGCCGATGCCTCGACGCGTCGGCCGCCGCCGACGGCCTGCGACCAGGCGCGCAGCGTCGGCATGACTGATCCGACAACGGGCCCTTCGGCCCTAAACAGCGAGCTGCCTACCAGGCACTTTTAACGAGACTACGTAGCGTGCCTCACCTACCGAGGCACCCGCCCAGCGAATCCGGCCGCCGGCCACGACCGGCCCGATGCCGCCGCACCGACCGGCGGCGTCGACCAGCCGAAGGGAGAACGAGCAATGAACGGCTACGACGACACCGACCTGCTCCGGGCCGCCTCGGCCGGGATCCGCGCGCCCTCGTTGCACAACAGCCAGCCGTGGCAGTTCCGGCTGCACGGCGACGCCATCGAAATCCTCGCCGACCCGTCACGCCAACTGCAGGTCGCCGACTCCGCCGGCTGGGCCCTGCGGCTGGCGTGCGGCGCGGCGACCTACAACGCCCGTCTCGCGCTGGCGGTCTCCGGCCGCCCCGCCGACGTGCTGCTGGCGCCCGACCCCAGCCGACCCGATCTGATCGCCCGGCTCACACCGGGCCGGGAACGGCCACCCACCTACACCGAAACCGATCTGTTCGCCGCCGTCGCCCGCCGGCACAGCCACCGGCTGCCGTTCTGGCCGGATCCGGTCCCCGCCGACGTACGGGTCCGGCTGATCGAAGCGGCCCGCAGCGAACATGCCTGGCTGGATCTGCTCGTCGGTATGACCGCGCTGACCGGATTCTCCGAGATCGCCCACAGCGCCGACCGGGTCCTGCGCCGTGACCTGCACTACCAAGCCGAAATGATCACCTGGGCCGAAGCCGACACCGCATCCGGCGGTGTCCCGTCACGCGCCGCGGCACCGGTCACCGAACACCAGGATCTGCTCCCCCAGCGCGCCTTCACCGACCGGCAGCGGGCCACCGGCCGCGACTACGAACCCGAACCCCTCGTCGCCATCCTCGGCGTCGCGACCGACCGGCGACTCGACCAGATCATCGCGGGCCAGGCGCTCCAGAAGGTGCTGCTCACCGCCACCGACGCCGGCCTGTCCACCTCGATGATCTCTCAGCCGATCGAGGTGCCCGCCGCCCGCGACCAGCTACGCCGGTCCCTGGGCCGATCCGGGTACCCGCAACTCGCCCTGCGCATCGGCTACGGGCAACAGGCCGGTCGGCCCACCCCCCCGCCGCGACCTGTCGGAGGTTCTGGCGCCGGCCGTCGAATGCCAACCGTGCTGACCGCCGTTCCACCCCGGTAATCATGGAAGTGGCAGCGTGATCGCGGGTTCGCCGCTGACCCAATCGGCGGGCAGAACGGCTACAGCGTCGGCGCCGGCCGCACCGTGCAAACCGGCCGAGCCGGTGCCCGGCACTATTTCGCCGCCGTGTTCGAGACATCGGACGGGCGTGATTCGTACGCCGTGAGGCACCAGCCTGGTGGCGCCGCTGACCAGGATTCGGCGCGGCACGGCCGGCGACTGTCCGGCAAGAGCCCGTAGAACGGGTTCGAGAACGGTGAGCGCCGCGACGAGGCCGGCGTAGGGGTTTCCGGGCAGGCTGATCACCCACCGCCCGTCGGGCAGAACGGCGAGGGCCTGCGGGTGGCCGGGCCGGCAGGCGACGCCGCGGACGTGCCAGACCGCCTCGCCGAGGTCCAGCTTGATGACGGACGAGCGGATGCCGTCCCGGGGCTTATCCGAGCAGCAGGTGACCGTACTCGGCCATGATGGTGAGCGCCAGGGCCAGCAGCCAGATCACCACAATGACAACGTCGAGGTCGGCGGCCAGTGCCGGGCCAGAGCGTTTTGCAGGCGGGCCGGTAGGAACAAGTTGTCGTCGCGGATGTTGACGTGGGTCAGGGTGGCGAACACCAGGGTGGAGACGGTCACCAGAAGGCACAACGCGCCGATGTGAACATCGACTGGTGGGACTACCCGGCTACCTACCAACCATCCTCGATCTAGCCACGGAGAACGACAGCAGCTGGCGGCTGCTGCGAGAGAAACGGTTCGGCCTCGATCTGCTCACCGTGTCCCTCGCCAAGGACGGCTCACCGCCGCCGAACCAGCCGGCGGTGTCACCGTGTTTCGTGCGGGTGCTCGCCGAGCAGGCGGGTGGCCAGCACCGCCGCCTGGGTGCGGCGCTCCAGGCCGAGTTTGGCGAGCAGGCTGGAAACGTAGTTCTTCACCGTCTTCTCCGCCAGGAACATCCGGCCGGCGATATCCCGGTTGGTGAGCCCTTCCGCGACCAGTTCCAGGATCTCGCGTTCCCGGTCAGTCAGGCCGGCCAGCTCACGAGGTTGTTCCACACCGTTACGGATCCGTTCGAGGACACGCTGAGTGACCACTGGGTCCAGCAGCGACTGCCCGGCGGCGACCCGGCGGATCCCGTCGACCAGATCATTGCCGCGGATCTGCTTCAGCACGTAACCGGAAGCACCGGCCATGATCGCGGCGAACAGCGCCTCGTCATCCTCGTACGAGGTGAGGATCAGGCCTTTGATCGACGAGTCGACGGCGCGCACGTCACGACAGACGTCGATGCCGCTGCCGTCGGGAAGACGGCCGTCCAGCACCGCGACGTCGGGGCGCAACGCCGGTATCCGCCGGGTCGCCTCCTGCGCGGAGCCGGACTCGCCGACCACTTCGATATCGCCGGCGGCCTGCAACAGGTCGGCCAGTCCGCGGCGGACCACCTCGTGGTCGTCGAGCAAGTAAACGCGAATCATAAGCACTTCATACCGCCCGGTCGCCGGGCGCCGCAAAGAAGGTCCCCAAACATTCGACCGCCACCGCTCGCGGCAGGGCCTGGCACCGGAGGCCAGGGCAGGGAACGCGGGCGCCGCCGCATCGCGACACCACGGGCGGGGCTTGCGCCGCGCCCGTGGTGTCGAGTCGTCAGCTGGGCTTCGGCGCTCCGGGCCGGGCGTAACGCGTCCAGGTGACGCCGACACAAAGGACCGCGAAGGCCAGCCCGATGAGATAGAACACGGTCGGGGACATGATGGTCAGACCGAACCCGAAGAAGAACGGCCCGAACGCGGCGATCGCGGCGGTCCAGCCGATGACGCCGCCGGCCTGCCGGCGCTCGAAGATCATCGGCATCTGCTTGAAGGTCGAGGCGTTGCCGATGCCGCTGAACAGGAAGATGGCGAGCATCCCCCAGAGGAACCGGTAGAAGCCCGCGTCCAGGGCCTCGGCCGAACTGGTGTCGGGCTGCAGGGCCGTGAGCGTGTACCCGATCGAGGCGATGATGCCGATCCCGGACACGAGGGTCCACCGGGCGCCGCCGAACCGGTCGGTGAGCGGGCTGAACAGGACGCGGGCGGCAGCGCCGACCAGGGGGCCGAGGAAGACGAACGTGACCGGGTCAGGGATCGAGTAGCCCGCGATGAGGAGTTTGGCCGCGGCGCCGGCGCCCTGCACGATGTCGGGGTTCCCGGCCCCGTACAGGTTCTTCATCAACAGCCCGAACTGGCCGGACAGACCGGCGAAGGTGCCGAAGGTCATGACGTACAACAGCGTCATCCACCACGTGTCGGGGTTGCGGAAGATGTCGAACTGCTGCCGGATGTTCGCCGTGATGGGCACCGAGCGCAGCATGGTCCAGGCGAGCACCGCACCGACCACGATGAACGGGACGTAGATGTAGGCCGCGTTCTGGTACCAGACCTCCTGCGCGGGCTTGCCGGGCGCTCCTGCCATCGGTTGGGACCCGCCCAGGAACCCGATCATCGAGAAGCCGATGATCCACGGAGTCGCCAGCTGGACCAGCGACACCCCGAAGTTGCCGATCCCGGCCTGCAACCCGAGCGCGGTGCCTTGCTTGCGGCGCGGGAAGAAGTAGGAGGTGCTGGGCATGAACCCGGAGAACGCCCCGCCGCCGATGCCGGACAGGAAGGAGAGGGACAGCAGCATCCAGAACGGTGTCGTCGGGTCCTGCACCTGGACCCCCCATCCCACGACCGGGATGAGCAGCAGCACGGTGGTCAGGGCGACCATCTTGCGGGTGCCCATCATCGGCGGCAGGACCATCCAGACGAGGCGCATCAGTCCGCCGGCCACGCCCGGCATGGCGGTCAGCCAGTAGAGCTGGCCGGTGGTGAGATCGAAGCCGAGGTTCGTGAGTTTCGGAGCGATCGCGGACGCGAGGAACCACGATGCGAAGCACAGGGTCAAGGTGAAGGTGCTGATCCAGAGGGTCCGCCAGGCCAGGTGGTGGTCCCAGGTGTCGGGGTTCTCGGGATCCCAGGATTCCAGCCATTCGCGGCCGGCGGGACGGACCGCGCCCGGAGGTGTGGAGAGTTTGATGTTCATGCGCGGGCCTCCTCGGGCTCACGGATCGCCACGCCGGTGGAAACGACTGCTCGCCCGGCAGGGCTGGGTTTCTCGATATGTGTGGCCAGCTCGGGTGATTCGTGGTGGAGCATGTGCACGACGGTCAGGTGCATCCAGATCGCGCACGCGGCGGTGACCAGGAACAGCACGAGGAAGGTGCTCGACGGCAGGCCGGTCCACGCCTTGGTGTAGGCGAACAGCGGCGGCAGGAAGAATCCGCCGAGGCCGCCGAGCATGCCGACCAGACCGCCCACGGGTCCCACCTTCTGCGGGAAGTACTCAGGAATGTGCTTGTACACCGCGGCCTTGCCGATGCCCATGGCGCAACCGAGCAGGACGACCAGCACGGTGAACGGCACAACGCCGAGGTGGTAGGCGAGGTGGGTGGACTCGGTGCCGTCCGGGTGGGCGACGACGAGGTGGCCCGGAGGCATCATCAGGATGCCGGTGCTGAGCAGCATGACGCCGAACGTCCAGTACATGACGCGACGGGCGCCGACGCGGTCGGACAGCGATCCGCCGAGCGGGCGCAGCAGCGATGCCGGGAAGATGAACAGCGCCGTCAGGTAGGCCGCGGTCTGCAGCGACACCCCGAAGTTGTCCATGTAGTAGGTCGGCAGCCAGGCGGCGAGCGCCACGTAGGCCCCGAACACGGCGACGTAGTACAGACTGAACCGCCACACCCGCAGCTGCTTCAACGGCTTGAGCTGCTCACGCAGCGGGATGCCCTGGCCGGGCCTGCGGTCCTGGCGGGGCGTGAGGAACCAGGTCGCCGCCGCCAGGACGAGCAGCAGCACGGCGTAGACGACCGGCACGAGCCGCCAGCCGCCCTCGACGAAGCCGAGGTAGGTGGCGCCGGCGGTGCCGGCGATCAGCGGCGGGCCGATGAACTTGGTGATCGAGGCGCCGACGTTGCCCGCGCCGAAGACACCCAACGCGAAACCTTGGCGCCGGCGGGGCTGCCACGCCGAGTTCCAGGCGATGCCCGCGGAGAACGAGTTCCCGGCGAAACCCACCAGGAAGGCCAGCACCAGCAGCATCGGGTAGGAGTCGGCGAGCGAGACGAGGTACGCCGCGACGGCTGTCGCCAGGAGCATCACGGTCATCACCCGGCGCCCGCCCAGCCGGTCGGTCACCATCCCGGCGGGCAGCCGCCAGAGCGAGCCGTTGAGCACAGCGACGGCGATGATCCAGGACAGCTGCACCTCGGAGAGGCCGAACTCCTTGCTGATCGGCTTGCCGAGAATGCCGAACATCAGCCACACCGCGAACATCACGGTGAAACTGACCGTGGACAGGACCAGGACACGGTGGCGACCACGCTCGCCAGAGCCCGACCGGTCGCCGGCGGTCACCTCGGACATCGGATCGTGGGGGGCTGGCTTGACGGACACGGTCGCTACCTCGCTGAGGGATCTGTTGTGCGCCTACGAGGTCGTCGTCGGCGCGTCTGCTCGCTCAGCCTGGCGTGGAAGATCGGCGGGAGGTAGGGACCTTCTACCTGTCTGCGAGGGACCGAGTCTCGGCCGGCAGGGACGAACCCGGGCCGGATGACCTGTCGCACGCGTCCCGCCGCCGCGGGCGGCTGCATGCACGAGGTGAAGCCGCCATTCGACGCGTCCCCGAGGGTGACCACCCCGTCGACCGCGCCGGCCACGTCACGGCGGAATGCCCCGGTCCCGGCGCACGACGAGAAGCTCGGTGGCACGGCACGGCACGGCACGGCACGGCACGGCACGTGGCCATTTCCTCAACCGAGGCCTGTGACCAGCGCAATCACACCGTTCGCCGCGTCGAGCAACTGGGTGACGAACGCCAGAACGATGATGCCGATGGTCAGCCGACGGCGCATCCTGGCAGAGCGTCCGCTTGTCTCTCTCATGGCTCGAACTGTGCGGCCGCCGCCGGATGGATGCGCATCGCCGGCGTACCGGTACACGAATGGAACTGCGGTCCCTGGGCGTGCAATACCGTGGGTAGGCATCGAAGGGAGACTGCGATGTCACGATTGGCCAGTCCCGACCGCAGCATCGGCGGCCGCATCCGGGCACGTCGGTTGATGAATGCCTGGAGCATCCGGCACGCCGCCGACCGGGCGGGCATCTCACACGCTTCCTGGAGCCGCATCGAACGCGGACTGCAGGCGGCCGACAACCGTTTTGTGCTCGCCGACATCGCGTCCGCGCTGGAATGCTCCATCGAAGACCTGACCGGCACGCCGATACCCGCGACTGACCGGCGGGCCGCCGCGGCACAGGCCGGCGTAGCCGCGCTGCGGCGCGCCTTGGTCGAGATCAACCCGGCCGACAACGGCCAGGTGCCACGGCGCCCGGCCGTCGAACTGGCCCGCGATCTCTCCTTGATGCGGCAACTGCGCCACGACTGCGAGTACGACCGAGCGATCGCGTTCGCCCCGCGCGTCGTCAGCGACCTGTGCGCGGCCTGCAAGGGGCCCGAACGAGGAGCGGCTCTACGAATGCTCTGCGAGGCGACCTTCCTGGCCTCGTCGTTGCTGCGCTCGCTCGGCCATCCCGGGGAGGCCTGGATCGGCGCGCAACGCTGTCAGGACGTCGCCGGCGAGACCGGCGACCCCGTTCTGCTGGGGCTGGCCGCGTACGCCCAGGCCTGCTCCGCCATCAGCTGCGGGTCCCGTCAGGAGGGCCTGGCGATCGCGGAGCGCGCGATCAGCGCTATTGATCCAGGGATGGTAGTGACCGGCGTGCTGCACCTGGTGGGCGCGGCAGCCGCCGGCGATGAGGGGTGGGCCGCAGAGGCGGCCGCCATTGCCCGCCGTACGGGCGAGACCACCACACACGCGCTCTCCTTCGGCCCCGCCAACGTCAGCCTCTGGCGGCTGAGCATGAGGCTCGACGCCGGCGATCCCCGCCACGCGCTCGCCATCGCGCCGACGGTCGACTCGGTCGTCGCCCAGGTGAAGTCCCGATCGGTCTTCTTCCACGCGGACTTGGCCCGGGCATACGCGGGCCTACGCTCCGACGACGCCGCGATCCGGCACCTGCTTGTCGCGGAACGCGTGGCCCCGCAACACGTCCACTCCTCACCGCTGGTGCAAAAGACGGCCAGAGCGCTCCTCGACCGAGCCCAGCGCCGAACCGGTGGCAACGCTCTGCGTGGGCTCTGCGAACGCATGCAGGTGGCCCGCTGAGGATCGGCACACCGAGCATCGCGTGGACCGCCCCGAAAAAGCTCTTCGCTGCCGCTGGTCACACTCGCAAGGAATCGGAGACGCCGTGCCGGGAATCCCAGCTGACCGGCGAGCTCGGGCCCCTGGCAGAGGCGTGGCTGACCGCCGTCGGTCACCGTGCCGGTGGCCGACCTGCCCCGAGCGCTGCTGATCTGCTCGATCCTCCCACCGCGCCGCTGGCGGCTACCGCGGGCGGCGGGAATCGGCGGAGCCGGCGGGCCCTTCGTCCTGGCGACGGCTGCCGTACGGCCCTCACCCGATGGGGCCCCGCAGCGCTTGACTACAGGTGTGCGCCGGTGTTTTCGCCGCCGTGATCCGACTCGAGGAGCAGATGTGTTCACCACCGTCGAAACGCTCGCACAGCAGCCGTTCCTGGCCGGGTTGACCGACCACCAACTGAGTCTGCTGGCACCGATGACCAGCCGATCGATGTTCCATGCCGGGAACCGGATCTTCCGTGAGGGAACGCCGGCCGAACAGTTCTGGCTGCTCACCGATGGCTGTGTCTTCCTCGACACCGAGGTGCCCGGTTACGACAACTTCGTGCTCGAGACCCTACGGTCCCCGGCAGTCCTGGGCTGCTCCTGGCTCTTCCCGCCGTATCGCTGGAACTTCGGTGCCGTCGCGCTCAGCACCACGCACGCGCTGACGTTCAACGGCTCGCTGGTTCGCGCCCTGTTCCAGAGCGATCCGGGACTGGGATACGAGCTCACGACCCGGTTCCTGCAGGTCATGGGTGGCCGCCTGCACGCGGCCCGTCGCCGCCTGGCGGACTGCCAACGCGCGAGCGGCCACCACGGCGACCTCTGACAGTCGCGCGCCGTAAGCTTGTTTAACCTCCGACGCCCACCCGGCGCCGCGGCGGAGCAGCCCGCTGCGTCGTCGATGGCGACTGCAGCGAGACCGGATTGCTTGCCGGCGTGGGCAGAGACGGACCAAGGGCCCGTTTTCTGCGGCGATTCCGTACGTTTGGTTCTGACGGTCGTCAGTGGCCCCACTCGGACCGGCTTAAGTTCTAACGGTCGTCGCAACACCTGACCCGTTCAGGAGTTGCCGTGCCCAAGCCCCGTCGTCCGCGTAAGCCACCAGGTGCCGGCCCGGAGCAAGCGAAACGTGATCACTACCTTCGCCTCATGGCGCAGGGCATGAACAACTCGGCAGCCTGCCGGGAAGATCGCCGATGGGCACCGGGCCGGCAGCTCGATCCGATCCATCGCGGAGCAGCTGGGCAGGGCGCCGTCCACGATCAGCCGAGAGATCAACCGCAACAGCGACCCGGAAACCCGCGACTACCACCCCTTCGCCGCCCACCAGCGTGCGGCGGCCCGCCGCCCACGACCGAAGCCGGCAAAGCGGCGAACCAACGCGGAGTGCGCGACCTGGTCCAAGAGTTGCTGGATCAGCGGTGGAGCCCAGAGCAGATCTGCCGGACCCTGCCGTTGCAGCATTCTGACCGGCCGGAGCTGCGGCTAACATCCGAAACGATCTACCAGGCGTTGTATCGGCCTGATCGCGGCGGTCTGACGCGCGGTCGGTTGCCGTTACTGCGCACGGGTCGTACCTATCGCAAGCGTCGTCGCAGCCGCGGGCAGCGGACACCGCGGTTCACCGACCGCTCGAAGAGCATTCACGACCGGCCCGCCACCGCCGAGGACCGCGCCTTGCCCGGTCACTGGGAAGGTGACCTGATCATGGGTGCCCGGAATCGGACCGCCATCGGCACCCTGGTCGAGCGCAGCACCCGCTACGTCCTTCTCGTCCACCTGCCCAGGGCGTCGAGATGGGCCGGCATGCCGAGTTCACGGCAGCCACGAGCACGCCGGTCTACTTCTGCGACCCGACCAGCCCGTGGCAGCGCGGCTCCAACGACACCCCCGCTCAGCGGTTCACCCGTCTGCTCGCAGAAGCCGCATGATCACACTTACTGATCGGCCGATGACAGTGCGGCGGTTCGCGTCGAGATGAAACTGCATCCATGTCTGCGAGTGGTATTCCACTTCGTTTCAGTTGACGAACCCGCTGCTCGACGTCAGGTCATGCCATTCAGTGCCAGGCGCCGGAGGTACTGGCTCAGCCTCTCGGCGAAATGGTTTTCGGCAGCGAGCCCGATGTGCCAGTCCGGACGTACGACAAGGAGGGATTCTTTGTCGGGAGCGACGCCGTAGATGGCCTGTATCGCGTCAGCGCTCAATGGTGACTCGTTTCGGACGTCGAGTACACGGCAGGCATTCGCCGGGTTGCGTTGTCCCACAATGTCATTGCAGCCTTTGACCGCTTCGTCACCGAACGCGAGAGCAGTGATTTCCGCGTCTTGCAGGAATTCGAACAACCGGGGCCGTGAGCCGTCCGGAAGGCTGAGGGGCGCGTCCGGGGCTCGGTCACCAGCGCGTAGGGTGCCTGGATCCGGTCGGGTCTCCTCGCTCAGCCAGAGTCCGCGATAGTTGTTCCGGAGCTGGAATACGTCTGCTACCTCGCTCTGGTTGTCGGCCGCCGCCTTCAGCCCGTTCATCAAGCGTGCTGCGATGGGGTAGCGCTCTTCCTCGTAGCTGTCCAAAAGGCGCTCCGGAGCGCCTCGCAGCACCATGGCGAGTTTCCATCCGAGATTATGTGAGTCTTGGACGGCGGTGTTCAGCCCTTGACCGCCTGCTGCCGGAACGGCATGCGCGGCGTCACCGACGAGAAACACCCGGCCGACCCGGAATCGGCTCGCAAGCCGCTCATTCGTTCGGCTGACGGTGATCCAGGGCGCGTCGTCGAAGGTCACCGCGACACCTTCGGACCGCTCGTCGAACAACCGTTGGAGCGTGGCCAGCTCGAGAACAGGCATGTTCTCGCCGGGCAGGAGAGGAGCGACGAACTGGTAGGTGTCAGTGCCCGGCAGCGGGCAGATGGACACCCGGGCCGCTGGATGGTCGGGGTGCGACCAGTTGTGCCAGTACGAGCGGTCCAGCCCTGTCGTTCGAACGTCCGCCGTGAGGAACCGCTCATCGTCTCGAGTCACCCCGTCGAACGCGACGCCGAGGATTTTCCGTAGGGTACTAGCCGCGCCATCAGCGGCGACGACGAAGGATGAGCGGAGACGTTCGGTCTCGCCGAGTCGACGGATCGTGGCCGTGACTCCGGCTCCGTCGTCGGCGAGCGCGATGAGCGCCGAGTGATACTCGATTTCCACGCCGAGTCGCCGCAGAGCGCCCCGCAGGATCTCCTCGGTTCGCCATTGCGGGATCATCCAGGTTTCAGGATAGGGAACAGCCGGGTCTGCGGCCGGCTGACCGATTCCGAGCAGTTCGTAAATCGACTTCTCCCAAGCCACACGGCCCGCTCGATAGTTCCGCCAGGGTGGGAACGGTCCCCCGGAAGTCAAGACCTCCTCGACGACGCCGAGCGACTCGAACACTTCCAGCGTTCGAGGCTGGATTCCTTTCGCCCGCGACCCGGACGCCGGCGCCGCGGCCTGCTCGATGAGACGGACATCGACGCGACGACGCGCGAGTTCGAGCGCGGCGACCAGACCCGCTGGACCGGCGCCGACGACCAGAACGGAAAGACTCACCGAGGCAGTATGTCGTCATCCCGCAAATGAGCCAACTGATTATCCAGTCAGCCAACTCGTATATCCGCCGTCGCGGTTCTCACGCTTCCCGAACGACTTCTGCGGCGAACGGGTATCACAAGCGCAAGTAGCTGGCCTGAATGTGGCCTGAACGTCCCAGTGAGGCGGACGATCCCGCCGCGATAAAACAGCGTGCTGATCTCTGAGGCCGCGGCTGAGACGTCCTCATTTGCCGCCGAGCGTGCGCAGGCGACTCGCCGGGCCATGACGCTCGGTGACCGGCCTCCTTACGGTCAGACGTGCTGAACTGGCACCCCTCTAAGGCGTGCTTCATAAGCAGGTCAGAGCCATCCTGGAGAGGCGCGACCGGACCCGGATCAAGGCATGCGTGTCGCACTCTATGCCGCCGTCCGTGCGCGCCGACCGTGACTCACCGTAGCCGCCAGCTGAGGCGCCGAACTCGATCTCTTGCCAAAGAGAGTACGTTGCCGCGTCGCAGCATCCGGACTGCGTCACCGAGGCAGGAGGATCATCACCAATGATCCAAGTCGTTAGGATTGATAGCCTCCTGCTGTGACCATGCGGGCGAGCTTTGAGCTTTGGGATCAACGGCAAATGATGGCCAGACGCGTGCGGGACGATCTGGTAGCTGCCGCCGGGCTACCGGACCCACCACACCCACACCCTGGAACAGAGAGGTTCGCATGATGGAGTCGACGTCGCTGGCCGGGCTCACCGAGCAACACCTGGCGATCGCCCGGCAGGCGCCCAACGGCCGCAGTGCCCACACCGTGCACGGCGGGCACACCAAGACGCTGCGGCAGACACTGATAGCTCTGGCCGGCGGTCAACGCCTCGACGAGCACGAGAGCCCGGGTGAGGCCACCCTGCAGGTGCTGCACGGCCACGTCCGGCTGCTCGCCGGCGCCGAGGAGCAGAGCGGCGCCAGCGGGGATCTGCTGACCATTCCCGGCCGCCGGCACAGCCTCGAAGCCGTCCATGACAGCGTCGTCCTGCTCACCGTCGTCAAGACCGATCAGCAGTGACGGCCGGATGACGTCCTGCGCGCTCAGTGGGCCCGCCCTCCGGGCACCGTCGTCAGGACGCTGCCGCGCAGCGGGCGGGCACGGCACGACTCACGAAGTGGTGACCCGGAGCTCGCGGTCGGTGAAGTACGCGGCGGCGGCGGCCAGCTGCTCAGCGGTCGGCGGCTCGGTGTCGGCCAACGGGTAGCGCAGCCCGAGCTCCTCGTACTTGGCGACGCCGAGGCGGTGGTAGCCGAGGATGTCGACCTGGTCCACCACCCCGCCACGTTCCACGCTGCCCCAGCGGGCGGCTAGGTCGGCTACCCCGGCGATGTTGGCCGGGTCGTCGGTCAGGCCGGGTACCAGCACGAACCGGATCCGCATCCGGTTGCCGCGTTCGGCGAGCCGGTCACCGAACACGATCGTCGGGTGCAGGGCGACGCCGGTGACCTTCCGGTACGTGGCGGGGTCGGAACTCTTCACGTCGAGCAGCACGAGGTCGGTGTCGTCCAGCAGCTGCTCGGTGGCGTGGGCGCCGAGGAACCCGGAGGTGTCCAGGGCGGTGTGCATGCCTTGCTGCTTGCAGCGACGCAGATAGGCCTCGACGAAGTGGCTCTGCAGCAGCGGCTCCCCGCCGGACACCGTCACCCCTCCCCCGGACGCGCTGATGAACGCCTTGAAGGTGAGCATCTTGGCGACCAGGTCGTCGACGGTGACGTGCTGGCCGTTGCGGCCCTCCCACGTGTCCGGGTTGTGGCAGTACAGGCAGCGCAGGTGGCAGCCGGCGAAGAAGGTGACGAACCGGGTGCCGGGACCGTCGGCGGCGGTGACGACGTCCCACGAGTGCACGGACCCGAGCAGCGCGCCGTGCGGTGCCGGGTGCGTCCCGACCGGGGTGATCCCCAGGTCGGGACGCTGGATCGCGGGTTCGTTCACAGCGCGCCGTGGAAGGTACGGGAGATGACGTCGGCCTGCTGCTCCCTGGTCAGCCGGACGAAGTTGACCGCGTAACCGGAGACCCGGATGGTCAGTTGCGGATAGTTCTCCGGGTGCGCCATCGCGTCTTCGAGGGTGGCCCGGTCGAGCACGTTGACGTTCATGTGGAAGCCCCCGGTGGCGGTGTAGCCGTCGAGCACCCCGACGAGGTTGCGGACCTGTTCGTCACGGCCGTTGCCGAGGCCGTTCGGGGTGACCGTGGTGGTCAGCGAGATGCCGTCCAGCGCGTGCTCGTACGGCAGCTTCGCCACCGACAGCGCCGCGGCGACCATGCCGTGCGAGTCCCGGCCGTTCATCGGGTTCGCGCCAGGGGCGAACGGCTGCCCGGCCCGGCGGCCGTCGGGGGTGTTGCCGGTGTGTTTGCCGTAGACGACGTTCGACGTGATCGTCAGCACCGACTGGGTGTGCACCGCGTCGCGGTAGGCCGGGTGCTTACGGATCTTGGCCATGAACGACTCGACCAGCGCCACCGCGATCGCGTCGACACGGTCGTCGTTGTTGCCGTACGCCGGGAAGCCGCCCTCGATCGTGTAGTCGACGACCAGGCCACGCTCGTCGCGGACCGGCCGGACGGTGGCGTGCTTGATCGCCGACAGCGAGTCGGCGGCCACCGACAGGCCGGCGATCCCGCACGCCAGCGTGCGCAGGACGTCGGTGTCGTGCAGGGCCATCTCGATGCGCTCGTAGGCGTACCGATCGTGCATGTAGTGAATGATGTTGAGAGCGTTGACGTAGGTCGCGGCCAGCCACTCCATCATCGTGTCGAACCGCCGGACGACGGTCTCGTAGTCGAGGACGTCACCGGTGAGCGGGGGCAGGGCGGGGCCGACCTGGGCGCCGGAGTTCTCGTCACGGCCGCCGTTGATCGCGTACAGCAGTGTCTTGGCCAGGTTGACGCGGGCGCCGAAGAACTGCATCTGCTTGCCGACCGCCATCGCCGACACGCAGCAGGCGATCGCGGTGTCGTCACCGAACCGGGGCCGCATCAACTCGTCGGACTCGTACTGGATGGCGCTGGTGTCGATCGACACTCTCGCGCAGAAGTCCTTGAACCCCTGGGGCAGCCGCGGCGACCAGAAGACGGTCAGGTTCGGCTCCGGCGCGGGACCGAGGTTGTACAGGGTCTGCAGGTACCGGAAGCTGGTCCGGGTCACCAACGGCCGGCCGTCGGCACCGATGCCGCCGATCGACTCGGTCACCCAGGTCGGGTCCCCGGAGAACAACTCGTCGTACTCGGGGGTGCGCAGGAACCGCACGATCCGCAGCTTGATCACGAAGTCGTCGACGAGCTCCTGCGCCTGCTCCTCGGTGAGCCGGCCCTCGGCGAGGTCACGCTGCAGGTAGATGTCGACGAACGTGGAGGTGCGGCCCAGCGACATCGCCGCGCCGTTCTGTTCCTTCACCGCGGCCAGATACGCGAAGTACAGCCACTGGATCGCCTCACGACCGGTGGTCGCGGGCGCGGAGATGTCGTAGCCGTAGCTCGCGGCCATCTGCTTGAGCTCGTCCAGAGCCCGGATCTGCTCGGACAGTTCCTCACGCCGGCGGATGGTGTCCTCGGACATCGGCGCCACGGCGCACGCGTCCTTGTCGGCCTGCTTCGCGGCGATCAGAGCGTCGACGCCGTACAGCGCGACCCGCCGGTAGTCGCCGATGATGCGGCCCCGCCCGTACGCGTCCGGCAGACCGGTGATGAGGTGTGACTTGCGTGCGGCGAGGATGTCGGGGGTGTAGGCGTCGAACACGCCGGCGTTGTGGGTCTTGCGGTACTTGGTGAAGATCTCCGCGACGGCCGGGTCGGGCGCGTACCCGTACGCCTTCAAGCCGCCCTCGACCATCCGCCAGCCACCGTTCGCAATGATGGCCCGGCGCAGCGGCGCGTCGGTCTGCAGCCCGACGATCAGCTCCGCGGCCTCGTCGATGTAGCCGGGCCGGTGGCTGGTGATCGTCGACGGCGTGACCGCGTCCACATCGTAGATGCCGCGCTCGCGCTCCGCCGGGAACATCGCCGACAGCTTGGCCCAGATGCCCCTGGTGCGGTCGGTCGGCCCGGCCAGGAACGCGGCGTCACCGGTGTACGGCTGGTAGTTCGCCTGGATGAAGTCACGTACGGCAACACCGGCCCGCCAGGCGTCACCGGCGAATCCGCGCCACGGGTCCCGGCTGGTGGCGGTCGCGCCGAGAACGGATGCGCTCATGTCAGTCTCCAGGTCGTGTAGTGAGGAACCGGGCGCCGCAGCGGCCTGCTACGTCGTGACCGGTAGGTGATGGCCTCTCACCTTCAGATTTCCTGACCGCCGCCACGTCGCACAGGGTCTTAGTGCTCGGTTCGCAGGGTCGATTTTCCGGAGAAGGCGCTGCAGCCCTCAGGCCGATCGGCGGGGTTCGGTCAGCGCCGGGTGGACGCCGGGTGGAGACCGGCCTCGCGGACGGCGGCGGGTGTGGGTTGTGCCGCCGGTGCCGGGCCGCGGCGGCCACGGTAGACGACGTAGGGACGCCACAGGTAGGCGAGCGGCGCGGACCACACGTGCACGAGGCGGGTGAACGGCCAGAGTGCGAGGAAGAGGAATCCACCGAGGGCGTGCAGTTGGAAGACCAGCGGCGCGCCGGTCATCAGCGCGGGGTCGGGCTGGAACCAGAAGACGCCGCGGAACCAGACCGCGATCGTCTCCCGGTAGTCGTACCCCTCACCGAACAGGTTGATCACAACGGTTCCGCTCATGCCGAGCACCACCATCGCGGTCAGGGCCGCATACAGCACCTTGTCCATGGTCGTGGTCACCCGCCGGATCCGGCCGCTGACGAACCTCCGTGCGATCAGCAGCGCCAGGCCGGCGACCAGCATGACGCCGGTGATGGTGCCGCCGGTGACCGACACGACGTGGTAGGTGTGTTCGGAGATCCCGATCGCCTCGGTCAGTGTCGCCGGGATGAGCAGGCCCATCGCGTGGCCGCCGATCACCCCGAAGGCGCCCAGGTGGAACAGCGGCGAACCGAGCCGCAGCAGCCGGCTTTCGAGCAGTTGGCTGGTGTGAGTGGTCCATCCGAACTGGTCGTGCCGCCAGCGCCAAACGTGCCCCGCGACGAATACCGCGAGACAGGCGTAGGGCAGGGCGATCCAGAGCAGGGTGCTCATCGTGAGACCTCCGCGGAGGAGCAGGCGGGGTAAGGGGAAAGGTCCGGGCCGAGGCCGACGCTGTCGAGACCCACGGCTTCCACCGGCGGGCCCTCGGAGGCGAGCGCCGACACGGCGGCGCGGTCGGCGTCGGTGAGATCGGGCAGGGCGGCGCAGACCGCGTCCAGGATCAGCGCGTACGGCGTACTCGTTTCGTGCAGGGCCGCGCGAAGGAGTTCGATGCCTTGCCGATGCTGGCGCAGCGGGGCCTCCCCGTCGCCGGGTCCCACCGTCGCCGCGAATTCCAGGACGACCGGCAGCAGGTCGGGCAGTTCCCCGTCGGCGAGGTGGAGCCCCTGGGCGCGGTAGCGCTGCTTGAGCATGAGCAGCGCCATCCCCCGTTTGCGGGTGTCGCCGTGCAGGTAGTAGGTGAGGTAGAGCCCGGAACGCCGGCGCAGGTCGAAGGTCTCGACGTAGTGTCGCTGAGCCTCGATCGGGGTGGCGGCGATCAGCCACTCGACGAAGCCCTCGATCCCGTCGATGCCGGCGGCGGCCTCGCGTAGTTCCGGGCCGGCGGCGAGCAGTTCGGCGTCCGGATAGGTGAGCAGCAGTGACGCGAGCTGGAAGGTCCGGGCCCGGTCGGCGGCGGGCACGGGCCCGGCGGTGAGGCGGGCGCTCATGACCGGCCCCGCATCGGGTTGATGGTCAGGCCCCGGCGTCCGTCACCGCGCCGGGAGAACAGGCCCGGCCGTCCCGGGCGCACTTCTTCGGCGTCGACCAGGTGGAACCGCTCGACGGCGGCCTCGCCGCCCATGCCCGGCCCGCCCTCGCAGTCGAGGGAGCAGTCCGGCTGTGCGGCGGCCTGTGCCTCGAGGGCGGCGGCGTCCTTGGCGTGCGCGGCCGGGATCACGTACCGCTCGTCGTACTTGGCGATCGCGAGCAGCCGGTACATCGCCTCGACCTGGGCGCCGGTCATGCCGATGCCGTCCAGCAGTTCCTGGGCCACCGTCCCGTCCAGGGTCCGGGCCCGCATGTATGAGCGCATGGCCGCCAGCTTCATCAGGACCCCACCGGCGGCTTCGGCGTCGCCCGCGGTGAACAGCGAGGCCAGGTACTCCACGGGGATCCGCAAGTCCTGGATGGTGTGGAAGACGTCGTCGGCATCGCTGTCGTCACGACCGGCCGCGCCGACGGCGTCGAGCACCGGCGACAGTGGCGGCACGTACCAGACCATCGGCAGCGTCCGGTACTCCGGGTGCAACGGCAACGCGATCCGGTATTCGGAGATCAGCTTCCAGACCGGCGAAGCTTGGGCGGCCTCGATCCACTCGTCCGGATGGCCGGCGTCGCGCGCCGCCCGCTGCACCGACTCGTCGAACGGGTCGAGGAAGACGGCACGCTGCGCGTCCAGCAACTCGGACTCGGGCACCGACGCGGCGGCCAGGACGGCGTCCTCGTCGTACCAGAGAATGCCCAGGTAGCGCAGGCGGCCGACGCAGGTCTCGGAACAGATGGTCGGCTGCCCCGCCTCGATGCGGGGAAAGCAGAGGGTGCACTTCTCGGCCTTGCCGGTGGCGTGGTTGACGTAGACCTTCTTGTACGGACACGCCGACACGCACATCCGCCAGCCCCGGCACCGGTCCTGGTCGACCAGGACGATGCCGTCCTCCTCGCGCTTGTACATGGCGCCGGACGGGCAGGCCGAGACGCAGGCGGGGTTGAGGCAGTGCTCGCAGATCCGGGGCAGGTGGAACATGAAGGTCTTCTCGAACTCGAACTTCACCTTGGCGGCGGCCTCGGCCGGCATCCGCGCGATGTTCGGGTCCTCGGCGAAGGTGTTCCCGCCGAGGGAGTCCTCCCAGTTCGCTCCCCACTCGATCTTCATGGGCTCACCGGTCAGCGCCGAGTACGGCTTCTTGACCGGGGTGTCGGTGAGCCCGGCCGGGGCGTTGACCAGGATGTCCTTGTCGAAGGTGGCCGGCTCGTAGTAGTCGTCGATGGTGGGCAGGTCCGGGTTCGCGAAGATCCGGCTGAGCCGTTTGACCCGGCCGCCGGAGCGCAGCACCAGGCGGCCTTTGCCGTCGAGTTTCCAGCCGCCCTTCCAGCGTTCCTGGTCCTCGTAGTGCTTCGGGTAGCCGATGCCCGGCTTGGTCTCGACGTTGTTGAACCAGACGTACTCGGTGCCCTCCCGGTTGGTCCAGGTCTGCTTGCAGGTGACCGAGCAGGTGTGGCAGCCGATGCACTTGTCCAGGTTCATCACCATGGCGACCTGCGCTCGAATGCGCATCAGTACTGCACCTCCTGCGTGCGGCGGCGGATCACGGTGATCTCGTCGCGCTGGCTGCCGATCGGGCCGTAGTAGTTGAAGGCGAAGGTGAGCTGGGCGTGCCCACCGGCCAGGTGGGTCGGTTTGATCAGCAGCCGGGTCATCGAGTTGTGGTAGCCGCCGCGTCTGCCCGACTTCTCGGCCTTGGGGACGTTCACCGTGCGTTCGGGCGAGTGGTACTGGAAGACGGTGCCCTCGGGCATCCGGTGGGACACCACGGCGCGGGCGACGACGACGCCGTTGCGGTTGTGGGCCTCGATCCAGTCGTTGTCGGCCACACCGATCTTCGCGGCGTCCTGGCCGCTCATCCAGATCACCGGGCCACCCCGCGACAGCGCCAGCATCAGCTCGTTGTCGTGGTACATCGAGTGGATCGACCATTTGGCGTGCGGGGTCAGGAACCGTACGGTCACTCCCCCGTCGACGGCGTCGCCGGGCTTGCCGAAGTGCCGGGCCATGTTGAGCGGTGGCCGGAAGGCCGGTAGCTGTTCACCGAGTTCGGCCACCCAGTCGTGTTCGACGAAGAAGTGCTGGCGGCCGGTGATCGTGTGCCACGGCTTGAGCCGTTCCACGTTGATCGTGAACGGTGAGTAGCGGCGGCCGTTCTTCTCCGAGCCGGACCATTCCGGGCTGGTGAAGACCGGCCGCGGTCCTTCCTGCGTCTCGGCATAGCTGATCCGGTCGTTCTCGTGTCCCTCGATCAGGTCCACGAAGGGCCGCCCGGTGCGTTTCTCCAGTTCGGTGAAGCCAGCCTGTGCCAGCCGTCCGTTCGTGGTGCCGGAGAAGGCCAGGATCGCCTCGCACATCCGGTCGGCGGTGGCCAGTGAGGGCCGGCCGCCGATCACCCCGTTCTGGTGCTTCAGGTATTCGATCTCCGGTTTCACGTCGACCGTGATCGCCTTCGTCGTGGTCCCGAGTTTGTCGAGCAGCGGGCCGACCGTGCGCATCTTCTTCCCGAGCAGCGTGTAGTCCCGCTCGATCTCGATCAGTTTCGGCATGGTCCGGCCCGGCACCGGATCGCACTCGCCGGACTTCCAGTCGCGGACCCGGCCGCTCGGCATGGCCAGCTCGTCCGGGGTGTCGTGCTGCAGCGGGGCGGCGAGCACGTCCGTCCGCACGCCGAGGTGGGTGACGGCCAGCTCGCTGACCTTGTCGGCCAGAGCGAGGAAGGTGTCGTAGTCGGTGTGCGCGTCGCCGGCCGGTTCGACGGCCGGACTGAACGCGTGCACGAACGGATGCATGTCGGTGGTGGAGATGTCGTGCTTCTCGTACCAGGTCGCGGCCGGCAGGACCAGGTCGGCGTGCAGACCGGTGTTGGTCATCCGGAAGTCGATCGTGGTGAGCAGGTCGAGCTTGCCGATCGGCGCCTCGTCGCGCCAGGTGACGTCGCGGGGGCGGTGTCCCGGCTCGCACTCGCTCGCGGAAGCGGCGCCCTCGACGCCGAGCAGATGACGCATGAAGTACTCGTTGCCCTTGCCGGACGAGCCGAGCAGGTTGGCCCGCCACAGGGTGAGGCAACGCGGGAAATTGGCCGGGTCGTCCGGGTCCTCGGCCACCGGTTTGAGCGTCCCGTTGCGCAGCGACGTGACGATGTGCTCGGCCACCGGCACACCGGCGGCCGCGGCCTCATCGGTCAGGTCCAAGGGGTTGCGGTTGAAGAACGGGTGGCCCGGGCTCCATCCCATCCGCTGAGCGGCGGCGACGGTGTCGGCGAACGCCATGCCGGCGAAGCGGCCGGTGCCCAGCGGCGAGGAGAGCTCGTCGGCCGGGATCCGCTCGTAGCGCCACTGGTCGGTGTGCAGGTACCAGAACGGGGTGCTGGCCTGGTGCCGCATCGGCCGCTGCCAGTCGAAGGCGAAGCTCATGTGCTGCTGGCCGGTGATGGGACGGGCCTTCTCCTGGCCGACGTAATGCGCCCAGCCGCCGCCGTTGACGCCCTGACAGCCGGTCAGCGTGACCAGCGAGATGAAAGCCCGATACGTCATGTCGGAGTGGAACCACTGATTCGCCCCGGCGCCCAGGACGATCATCGACCGGCCGTTGCTGCGTTCGGCGTTGCGGGCGAATTCACGCCCGATCCGGGTGGCCAGCATCGCCGGCACGCCGGTGATCCGCTCCTGCCAGGCCGGGGTGTTCGGTGACTCCGCGTCGGCGTAGCCGAGCGGCCACTCACCCGGCAGCTCGCCCCGGCGCACTCCGTACTGGGCCATCACCAGGTCGAAGACCGTGGTGACGGCGTGACCGGCGATCCAGCGGATCGGCACGCCGCGGCGGATCGTGGTACCGCCCTCGGTCTCGCCGACATCGAACCGGGCCAGGTCGATCTCGACGGCCTCGCCCGCGGGGTCCAGGCCGATCGCCGGGACGACGTCGCCGAGGTCGAGGTTCCAACGGCCTTCGCCGTCGCCGGCGTACCGGAAGCCCAGCGAGCCGTTCGGGACGACCGGGTCCCCGGTCCGTTCGTCGATCAGGACCGTCTTGTGTTCACCGCCGGTCTCGCCGAGATCGGCGGCGGTGAAGAAGCGGTCCGCCGCCCACGCGTCGCCGGTGCTCCGCAGGGTAACCAGAAACGGCAGGTCGGTGTACTTGCGGACGTAGTCGGTGAAGTACGGCACCTGACGGTCACGGAAGAATTCGGTCAGCACGACATGACCCATCGCCATCGCGAGCGCGCCGTCCGTGCCTGGATGTGGGGCCAGCCAGTCGTCGGCGAACTTGACGTTGTCGGCGTAGTCCGGGCTCACCGCGACGACCTTGGTTCCCTTGTAGCGGGCCTCGGCCAGGAAATGCGCGTCCGGCGTGCGCGTCACCGGGATGTTCGAGCCCCACATCATCAGATACGTGGCGTTCCACCAGTCGCCGGCCTCGGGCACGTCGGTCTGGTCACCCCAGATCTGCGGCGAGGCGATCGGCAGGTCCGCGTACCAGTCGTAGAAGCTGAGCAGGGTGCCACCGAGCAGCGCGTGGTAACGGGTGCCGGCCGCGAACGACGCCATCGACATCGCCGGAATCGGCGAGAACCCGACGACCCGGTCCGGGCCGTACGTCTTCGTCGTGTACACGTGCGCCGCGGCCATCATCTCGATCGCCTCGTCCCAGGTCGCCCGCACGAACCCACCGCGTCCCCGCTGCGCCTTGTAGGCTCGCGCCTTCAGCGGCGTCTCCACGATCTCGGCCCACGCGAGCACCGGGTCCCCGAGGCGCTGCCGCCCCTCACGGAACATCTCGGCCAGCACACCACGGACGTACGGGTGCCGCACTCGCGACGGTGAGTACTCGTACCAGGAGAAGGACGCGCCTCGCGGGCAGCCCCGCGGCTCGTAGTCCGGCGAGTCCGGCCCGGTCGTCGGGTAGTCGGTCGCCTGGTGCTCCCAGGTGATCAAACCGTCCTTGACGAAGACGTTCCACGAGCAGGACCCGGTGCAGTTGACGCCGTGGGTCGACCGGACGACCTTGTCGTAGCGCCACCGGTCCCGGTAGAACGACTCCCAGTCGTTGTCGCCGAGCTGGTGCAGCGTTCGGCCGTGGTCGCCGACCGTCTCGCGCTTGAGGAAACGGCGGGCCGTGAGGAGCGATGCGGTGCCGGGAACGGCATCGGTCGCGGGTTCTGGTGACACGGGGCCACTCCTTAGAGCGATGAACTTCGACGGCGAGACCGTCGGCGCCCGCGGTGGCGGGACTCGTTCAGCGTCGTCGGCCGGAGGCTGAAGATCAGGAGGACGTGGTCCCGAGCGCGGCGGGACCAAAGTCCTGACTCTGTCGTCCAGGAACAGTGAGCTGCTGTCTCGGCCGACGCCGTAGCGTCCTCGTGAGGGCTATGGCCGTTCTCCTCACCCGGAAGCCGAGATGAACGTCCTCAGGAAGCTGACATGTGCCGTCGGCCCGCACTCAGGCCAGTGGTCTCTCCCCGGCGGTCGATGCGAAAGCGTGCGCGTCTGCACCACCTGCGGGACGATTGACGAGGTGGTTCGCCACACCTGGGCGCCCTCCATGGTGAGGACCAGGATGGTCGGGTGCGGTTCGAACGCCTCGCCGGCGCGCCGCTGGGCCAGCGCCTCGGTGAAGTCACGCGTCGGTACGGATTCCAGCGCGTCCCAGGGGCCTGCCGCCCGCGAGGGGACACCGTCGTTCCGTACGCGATCGCCGGTCCATCGGGCCAGCTCGTCACGGTAGCCCGGTCGCCGGCGCAGTCTTTCGTCCGCCAGACGAGCCAGGTGGAGAACGGCATCGCGGCCCGCGGGATTGGCCACGGCGAGCACGGCTCCCTCACGACGAGCAGCGTCGCGGAGCCGGTTCAGTGCCTCGCGCGGGACGGGTATCTGCGCGAAGGGCGACCGGTTGGTGTGCCGATACGGGACAGCGGCGGCGAGCGTCTCCGCAGCCGGCGTGACCGGTGACGGCCGGCCGACGGTCACCCGCGCGACCAGGTCAGGCTCACCGGGGTCCGGGAACAGCGTGTAGTCGGAGCGCAGACCGCTACGCCGGATCGCCAGACGCAACGTGAACAGGGCGGCGCCCACGCTGATCAGTTGTTCGCGCCCGTCCGGGTCCAGCACATGCAAGCGACGCGAACGCGTCGGCGTACACATCGACGAGTCCACCGTGAACCCGGAACCTCCACGGTTGGCTGTTGTGCAGGGACGGCGCGGCCGTCGCGGTGCACACGCAGCCGAGGAGGACCGCCCGCACCGGCGATGTGGCCGTGGTGGTCATCGTTGCCTCCTCAGGGAGCCTGCCGTAGGCCACGCGGCCGGTTCCGGAGAGCGGGACGCCGAACCGGCCCCGCCGGGAGCCGCCGTCCCGTCTCCACACCGGATCCAGCGGACTCACCCCCAGACTGTCGGGGCACGCCCGCCCTGCCCAGGGCCGTTGAACCCGATCACGCACCGGCTCGGTGCGCCACTTCTCGCAGCCTGCGCCGACGACCCCCGGCACGGACTGTGGGCACCGACGGCCGGGCCGTTCGGCCCTGCCGTCCACGCGACGGCGGTCGCGACGATGAGGACATCAACGATCGATGTGGAGGTGACGATCATGTCATTCGTCATCATCGCCGTCCTGCTGCTCCTGGGCGTGCTCATCGTGGCCGGTCCGATGCTCGAGAACCTCATCGACCGGATCTGGCCGCCCCGAACCCGCCAGCACCGCTGAGATCACACGGGACCTTCGTCCCGTCCAGATCAGGCAGATGGCCCCGGTATCCGCGCTCCTGACAGGTACAGGCTCAAGGCACAGACATCAATGAAGGAGGACACCATGACAACCATCGGACGGAACACCGCCGCTCAGCTGGAGCACGTCGAGGCGCCCGGCTCCATGCTCAGCAAGACCGCCGCGAGGGCGCTGGCCGTGCTGCGCATGTCCACCGGCTTCGTGTTCCTGTGGGCGTTCTTCGACAAGCTGTTCGGGTGGGGCTTCGCGACCACCGCGGAGCGCGCCTGGATCAACGGCGGCTCGCCCACCAAGGGCTTCCTCTCCGGCGTCGAGGTCGGCCCCGGCTGGCTGCAGACGTTCTTCCACGACATCGCCGGCGACCCGTGGGCCAACTGGCTGTTCATGCTGGGCCTGCTCGCCATCGGCCTGGCCTTCGTGCTGGGCATCGGCATGCGTCTCGCCGCCGGCGCCGGCGCGCTCATGATGGTCCTCATGTGGGCCGCCGAATGGCCGCTCGACAAGACCACCAGCGCGGGCGAGCCGAGCATGTCGACCAATCCGATCGTCGACTACCACATCATCTACGGCATCGCCGGCATCGTCCTGGCGCTGGCCTACTCCGGCCACACGTGGGGCCTCGGCAAATGGTGGGCGTCCCTGCCCATCGTGCAGAAGAACCGCTGGCTCATCTGACGCCATGCGTACTGTTCGACGGGACACCCTCGCCCGGCCGCGACCAGCGCGGCCGGGCGATCCGGCTTCTCCGGGCGAGTCATGGCGCGGCGCCAGCCGCCGGATCGTCGCACCACCATCGGAGAGCGAGAACTCAGCAGCCGATGTCGCGGTGGCGCAACCCGGCCCAACCCGCACCGACGACCGCCGCCGCGATCCCGGTCAGGATCAGCACGGGCAGGACGGCCGGATGGTCCAGCGGCACCTGCGGGGTGTGTGCGAACGGGGACGCCCGCCGCGACCATGCCGGCAGGTCGAAGGAGTCGGCGAAGAGCGCCACCACCGCGCAGTACCCGACCACCACCCAGGCCAGAACGGCGGACCATCGCGGCCACCACCCGATGGCCAGCGCCGCCACGGCGACCACCGACCACACGGCCGGCAGCTGGTACAGCGCCACGCCGATCAAGCGAGGCACCTGGCCAGCGTCATCGACGGTCAGCCCGTACCCGGCGCCGGTGCCGGCGCCGGCCGCCAGCAGCACCAGCGCGCTACCGGCCAGCGCCACGCTGAGGTGGCCGCCCAGCCAGGCCAGCCGGCTGGTCGCGGTGGCCAGCACCGGCTCGGCACGGCCCGACGTCTCCTCGGCTCGCGCCCGTAGAGCGGCGGTCACCCCGTACGCGGCGGCGAGCAGCGCGCACATGCCGACGGTCAGCGCCAGGTACGCGTCGACGATGTCCGACGCGCCGCCCGGCAGGAACTCGGCCACCGCGGGGTTGTCCCGGACGTAGCTCTGGATGCTGTCGCCGATCGACCCGTACGCGACGCCCAGCAACGCCAGGCCGACCACCCAGCCGGTCAGCGCGCCCCGCTGCAGCCGCCAGGCGAGGGCGTACGCGTTGCGCAGCGACCGGCCGGCGGTGGCCCGTCCGAGCCGTGGCGGCACCAGGCCCGCGCCGAAGTCGCGCCGCTGTTGCAGCGCCACCGCGCCCGCGAGGAGCAGCACGGCGGCGGCCACCGGCAGCAGCAGCGGCCACCACCGGTCGCCGGTGTATGGAAAGGTCCGCTGGCCCCAGCCGATGGGTGAGGCCCAGGACAGGGCGCCGTCGCCGGTGTCGCCCGCGGCCCGCAGCGCGTACGCGGCGCCGAGCACCGACGCGACCGACCCGTAGACCGCACGGGGGCTCTCGAACACCTGCGCCGCGACGGCGGTCAGGGCCGTGAAGGTCAGCCCGACGGTCGCGATGCCGGCGCCGAACAGCACCGACCCCGCGGCCGGCAGCCCGGTGCCGGCGGCCGCGGCCAGCACCAGGACGCCGACGATCACGTCGGCCAGCGCGGCGACGGCCACGGCGGCCGCGAGCGGGGCGTGCCGGCCGACCCGGGCCGACCTGAGCAGTTCCGCCCGGCCGGTCTCCTCGTCGGTACGGGTGTGACGGCCGACGAGAAACATGCTCATCAACGCGACCACGATCGCGGCGAAGGCGAATATCTCGAAGACCACCTCGCCGCCGATCGAGGTGAGCAACTCGGGCGGACCGCTCATCGCGATCACCGCGGTGTTGCCGCCGACGGTCCGGCGCAGGTTGGCCAGGCCCTCGGGAGTGCCGTACAGGTTCTGGCTCTGCGTCGACTGGATCAGCACGAGCACCGTGACGCCGAGCAGCCACCACGGCAGCGCGAACCGTTCCCGGCGGAGCATGAACCGGGCCAGGCCCACCGCCCCGGTCACGAGCCGTTCCGCTCGCCGTAGTGGCGCAGGAACAGTTCCTCCAGCGTGGGAGGGGTGCTGGTCAGGCTGCGGACGCCGAGCGGGGCGAGCCGCCGCACGACGGTGTCCAGTTGGGCGGTGTCCACGTCGAAGCGGGCGTGCCCGTTCTCCATCACCACGTCGTGGACGCCCGGCAAGGCGTCCAGCCCGGTCAGCGGCCGCACGGTCTCCACCGTGATCGAGGTACGGGTGAGATGTCGCAGCTCGGCGAGCGTGCCTGACTCCACGGTCCGGCCGAGCCGGATGATGCTCACCCGGTCGCAGAGCGCCTCCACCTCGGCCAGGATGTGGCTGGACAACAGCACCGTACGCCCCTGACGCTTGACCTCCCGGATGCATTGCTGGAAGGCCGACTCCATCAGCGGGTCCAGACCGGCCGTCGGCTCGTCCAGCAGCAGCAGCTCCACGTCGGAGGCGAGCGCCGCGATCAGCGCGACCTTCTGCCGGTTGCCCTTGGAGTAGGCGCGGGCCTTCTTCCGCGGGTCCAGATCGAACCGGTCCAGCAGTTCGTCGCGCCGGCGGCGGTCGAGGCCGCCGCGCATCCGGCCGAGCAGGTCGATGACCTCGCCACCGCTGATGTTGGGCCACAGCGTGACGTCGCCCGGAACGTAGGCGAGGCGGGCGTGCAGGGCGACCGCGTCCCGCCACGGGTCGCCGCCGAGCATCCGCACCTGGCCGCTGTCCGGACGCAGCAGGCCGAGCAGGACCCGGATGGTGGTCGTCTTCCCGCTGCCATTGGGCCCCAGGAACGCGTGCACCTCACCGGGCCGCACCATTAGATCGAGCCCGTCGAGGGCCCGGGTCGCGCCGAACGACTTGGTCAGAGAGGTGATTGAGATGGTGGCGTCGCCGGGCACGGTCATGACTCGTCTCCTCGGTCACCTCATCGATGGCTGCCGGGTTCCTCCATCATCCATCGCCGGACCCGTCCCGGCGCGACAGACCGGAAGTCTCCCGTCGAACCGCGGTCTGCTCGCTCGGCGGCACCGTACGTTCGGCGCGTTCTTTGATGCCGAGCAGCATCCGCCTTTCCATGATCAAGCTGCCGGGTTCCATGACGAGCCGGGTGACGATCCTGGCCGGCCACGAGGCTGTGGGAGCGGCGATGCGGTTTCGGCTGACCAGGCGCGTGTACGCCCCCTCCGGGTGAAGGCGGAACGTCCAGACCCAGTCGCCGTCCTCGGAGCGGAAGCTCAGGGTCTGTTCCGGTTCGCAGATCTCGACGCGCATGCCGGGCCCGTCCGGCCCGAGGGGCAGCACGTCACCGACGGCGAGGTGCTGGAACCGCGGCAGGATCTCGTCGGCGCTGTGCATGCCGAGACCGAGCAGGTTCTCGATCCAGTCGTAGGTGTAGGCGCCGCCGCGGCCGCTGCCCATCTGGACCAACCAGGGCCAGACCGCTGCCGGCGGGGCGTCGACGGTGACGGCGCGGGTGGACTGCAGGTCCGGTTCGAGGAGCAACTCGTCGCCGGCCAGTGGGCCCGTCGCCTCTTCCGGCGTGGCGCCCCAGGTGAGATACCACCGGCGGGCGGGCGGCGAGTACGCCGCGACCGCCACGCCGGCGGCGATGATCCAGGAGAGTCTCATCGCGACAGGACCACCTTGAGCGCTCCGGTGCGGATCGGGTCGGCGAAGACGTCGTACGCCTCGGTGAACTCGTCGAGACCGAACCGGTGGGTGACCATGTGCCCGAGATCGAGTTGCCCGGCGACGAGCATGCCGAGCAGCTTCGGTGTGGAGCACGTGTCGACCAGGCCGGTGGTGATGGTGATGTTGCGGATCCACAGGTCTTCCAGGTGCAGGGTGGCCGGCTTGCCGTGCACGCCGATGTTGGCGATGTGCCCGCCGGCGCGCACCAGCGCGGTGCACAGTTCGAAGGTCTGCGGTGTCCCGACGGCCTCCATCACCACGTCGGCGCCGAGTCCGCCGGTCAGGGCCCGCACGGTGGTGAGCGGGTCGTCCGCGCCGGCCAGCACAGTGGTGTCCGCGCCGAACATCTTCGCCGCCTGCAGCCGGCTGGCGGCCTTGTCGACCACCACGATGTGCGCGGGCGAGTAGAGCCGTGCGGTGACGACGGCGGCGAGCCCGATCGGGCCGGCGCCGACTACCACGACGGTGTCGCCGGGCTGGACCCGGCCGTTGAGCACGCCGACCTCGTACGAGGTGGGCAGGATGTCGGCCAGCAGCACGGCCGCCTCGTCGCTGACCTGTTCCGGCAGCTTGTAGGTGGACAGGTCGGCGAACGGGATCCGGGCGTACTCGGACTGCACGCCGTCGACCAGGTGGCCGAGGATCCAGCCGCCACCGCCGAGGCATTGTCCGTAGCCGCCTTCCCGGCAGAACCGGCAGATGCCGCAGGCCGAGATGCACGAGGCCAGCACCCGGTCGCCGGCGGTCAGGCCGGTCACTCCGCTGCCGGTTTCGACGACGGTGCCGACCGCTTCGTGGCCGAGGACCCGGCCGGCCGGCACCTCGGGCACGTCACCGCCGAGGATGTGCAGGTCGGTGCCGCAGATCGTGACGGCATCGACCTGGATCACCGCGTCTCGTGGTTCCTGGATTACCGGGTCGGGGATCTCGGTCCACGTTCTGACTCCCGGTCCGCCGTACACCAGTCCCTTCATGGCGCCCCTCCTCACATCGATGGGTCCTGGTTCCACACTCGTCCGCCGGCCGCCGGTCCGGCAGGGACGTTCGGCCCTACTCGGCGGGCCGGGCGCAGGTCTACCAACGAAGAGAGAGGACTGACCGCGGGCCACGGAGGGCGAGGATCGGATGTCCAGGTATGTGTACGACTTCATCGAGGGCAACAAGGATCTTAAAGATCTGCTCGGCGGTAAGGGCGCCAACCTGGCCGAGATGACCCGGATGGGTCTGCCCGTTCCGCCCGGCTTCACCATCAGCACCGAGGCGTGCCGGGCATACCTGCGTGCCGGGTCGATGCCGGCCGGGCTCCTCGACGAGGTCGAGCAGCATCTGCGGATGGTTCAGGAGCGGATGGGCAAAGCGCTGGGCGCCGCCGACAACCCGCTGTTGTTGTCGGTGCGATCCGGGGGAAAGTTCTCGATGCCCGGCATGATGGAGACGATCCTCGACATCGGGCTCAACGACAGCAGCGTGGCCGGGCTCGCCCGGCAGAGCGGCGACGAGCGCTTCGCGTGGGACTCGTACCGGCGGTTGATCCAGATGTTCGGCAAGACCGTGTTCGGCGTACCCGGCGAGCAGTTCGAGGCCGAACTCGCTGCGGCTCGTACGGCCGCGGGTGTGCGGTCGGACGCTGACCTGACCGCCGCGCAGTTGCGGGACGTCGTCGGCGCATACAAGAAGGTGTTTCACGCGCACACCGGCCGTGATTTCCCGCAGGCGCCGCACGAGCAACTGTTCCTGGCCATCGGCTCGGTCTTCACGTCCTGGAACGCCGAACGGGCGGTCCTCTACCGGCGGCAGGAACGCATCCCGCACGACCTGGGCACCGCGGTGAACGTCATGGCGATGGTCTTCGGCAACCACGGCGGCGACTCCGGCACCGGGGTGGCGTTCACCCGTGACCCGGCCACCGGGCGGCGCGGTGCCTACGGCGACTACCTGCGCAACGCCCAGGGCGAGGACGTCGTGGCCGGGATACGCAACACGATGAGCCTCGACGATCTGGCCGGCATCGACCCGAGGTCCCACCGGGAGCTGCTGTCGATCATGGAACGGCTGGAGCAGCGTTACCGGGACCTGTGCGACATCGAGTTCACCATCGAGAACGGCAAGCTGTGGATGCTGCAGACCCGGGTCGGCAAACGCACCCCGGCCGCCGCGTTCGTCATCGCCGGGCAACTCGTCGACGAGGGTGCCATCACCCTCGACGAGGCCCTGCAGCGGGTCACCGGCGAGCAGCTCGCTCACCTGATGTTCCCGAGCTTCGACACGGCGGCCGCCCCCGAACCACTGGCCACCGGGGTGCCCGCTTCCCCGGGCGCGGCCGTGGGTGCGGTCGTCTTCGACTCCGCCGCCGCTGCCGCCGCGACCGGGCCGGTCATCCTGGTCCGCCGGGAGACGAACCCCGATGATCTGCCCGGCATGATCGCCGCGCAGGGCATCCTGACCAGCCGGGGCGGCAAGACGTCGCACGCCGCCGTGGTCGCCCGAGGTATGGGCAAGACCTGTGTCTGCGGCGCGGAGGACCTCGACATCGGCGAAGACTCGTTCACCGTCCACGGGCAGGTCGTCAAGGCCGGGGACATCATCTCCGTCGACGGCACCAGCGGACGTGTCTACGCCGGAGCGGTGCCCGTACGGCCTTCCCCCGTGGTCCGGTACTTCGAGGGGGAGCTGTCGCCGGCCGGCGATTCGCTGCTGTCCGCGGTCCAGCGGCTGCTGAGGCACGCCGATCATGTCGCACGGCTGGGTGTGCACGCGAACGCCGACACCGGGCCGGACGCCGCGCGGGCCCGGCGGTTCGGCGCGACCGGGGTGGGCCTGTGCCGTACCGAGCACATGTTCCTCGGCGACCGCCGGGTGCTGGTCGAACGGCTGATCCTCGCCGACGGCGACACCGAACGGCGGGCCGCGCTCGCGGCGCTGCTGCCGCTGCAGCGCGCCGACTTCATCGAACTGTTCACCGCGATGGACGGCCTGCCGGTGACGATCCGGCTGATCGACCCGCCACTGCACGAGTTCCTGCCCCCGTTGGAGGAACTGACCGCCCGCGTCGCCCGCGCCGAAGCGCTCGGCGACGATCCCGGACACGACGCGACCCTGCTGACGGCCGTCCGCCGCATGCACGAGTCCAACCCCATGCTGGGGCTGCGGGGCGTACGCCTCGGGCTGGTCGTGCCCGGCCTCTTCGCCATGCAGGTCCGGGCCATCGCGGAGGCCGCCGCGGCGCGGGTCGCCGCCGGCGGCGACCCGCGCCCGGAGATCATGGTCCCGCTGGTCGGCGCGGTTCAAGAACTCGAGGTGGTACGGGCGGAGGCCGCGTCGGTGCTCGCCGAGGTCGGCGGGGCGCCGCCGATCCGGATCGGCACCATGATCGAGGTCCCGCGCGCCGCCCTCACCGCCGGCCAGATCGCCGAACACGCCGACTTCTTCTCCTTCGGCACCAACGACCTGACCCAGATGACCTGGGGGTTCTCCCGCGACGACGTCGAAGGCGCATTCTTCGGCAGATACCTGGAACGGGGCATCTTCGCCGCGTCGCCGTTCGAGACCCTCGACACCGGTGGCGTCGGTGAACTCGTCCGCACCGCTATCGAACGCGGCCGGGCCACCCACCCCGGCCTGGTCACCGGAGTCTGCGGGGAACACGGCGGCGATCCCGCCTCGATCCGCTTCTTCCACGACGCCGGACTCGACTACGTCTCCTGCTCACCCTTCCGGGTGCCGATCGCCCGCCTCGAAGCCGGCCGGGCCGCGACCACCGAGGCCGCCGCCTCGGACAGCAGATAGGAGAACGCCATGACCACCACCTTCGACGGGCGGCCCGATCTGGTCACCGTCCGCTCCGGACAGCGCGAGATCGGGGTGTACGCCATCGGCGCCGACCGGACCCGGTTCGTGCCCGCCGTCGATGTCACCGCCATCGTGCTCGCCGCACTGGCGAGCACGGTCCTCACCGCGACGGCCCTGGCCATCGCCGCCGCGATGCGCCGACAGCCGGCCGTCGGCACCGTGACCATGGGCCCCGGCGGGTGGGTCAGCATCAAACGCGCTGCCTGCCCGCCACTGCGCGGCGCGGCATCACCGCCGCGGCCGTGGTGGGCGCACGCGTTGCGGGCACACCGCCTGGTCGTTCAGCGATGACGAGCCGGACGCTCGTGAGATGTCGTCCATGGTGTTCCCGATCGGCCGGGACGCCCACCGTGTCGCGGTCTTGGGAGCAATGGATCTCTGCTGCGCCGGGAATTGCGTCAGATGGTAGATCGAGATAGGTGCTTGTGCGGCTTGCCTACGGATATGTCGTGTGACGTGAGCGAAACGTGTTCGTTGGCGAAGATCTCTTCGGCCTGGTGAAGCCCTGCTCGGAGTGGCGAAAGTCGATGGCTGCGTACCGTGAGGGTGAACGTGTGGCATCTGCACCGGTCGGGCCATATGCCGGGCTGCCGGTGTCCGGTAGACCCATGGGAGTGCCGGTTGGGATGGGCCGTGCGTGTCCGTGGCGAGGAGGTGGCGTGTGGGGCCGTTGTCGGTCAGCCATGATCAAGAGGCGCTCTGCCTGGCGCTGAGCGGTGATATCGATTTCGTCAACTCAGCGCCGATAACGCAAGCGATCCGGGAGGCGGTGATTCAGAGCCAGCCGACGCTGGTACGAGTGGACGTGGCCGAGGTGAGCTTCCTGGATTCCTCCGGTCTCGGAGTCTTGGTGGCTGCCCTGCGCGTCGCGACGGACTGCGGGGCCGTTTTCCGGGTGGAACGTCCCAACGCCAATGTGTACGGCCAACTCGAAATCGCCGGCCTGCTGGAGATATTCGGCCTGGCCGACTCTGATGGTGGCCGCAGCGTTGCCGGGCGGTGAACAACGACGCTACCAGCGGGCCGGCCGGGCAGAGCGACCGCTCGTTTGAGGTGCCGGCCAAATCGCTTGACGGTGCGGATCGCCGCGGGAGGCGCGATGAGCGTGGAACAGCAGCACGAGTACCGGCAGCGGCTGGCCGCGCTGGATGAGACGGTGGCGCGGGCACAGTGGGATCCCGCCGCACAGGTGCATCGAGCGGCGGGGCTACTGGCCGGGCGGGTCGGGTGCCGAGTCGACGAGGCTCACACCTATCTGCTGGACCGGGCGGCACAGCAAGGCCGCCCGGCGGCCGCGGTGGCCGGTGACATCCTGACGGCCCTGCAAGGCCGTCCAGGATCCGGGTCGCGGCCCCTGGACGCCGAGGTGGACAAGGCGCTACGCCCCCGGAGCGGAAATCCAGCGGCGGGGCGCCGGCTTCCCGCGTACCCGCCGTCACGGGCGGTCGATGACTGGGGGCCGCTGGTACAGCAGGTCCTCGACGCGATGCCAGGTAACCACATGGCGCTGTCACCGGTGTTCGGTGACAGCGCCGAGATCTCCGACTGGATGATCGTTGCGGTAAGTCAGGAGACGGCCGACTTCTCCGGCCGCGACGTGGCCCAAGCGGTGGGCCGGCGCATCACCCAGGCGTATCCGGCAACGGTGGATACGCCGGTGTGGCAGGCGTGGCGCGACGTGATGGCTGACGGGTGCGCGCGCGAGGTCGGGCCGTTCCCGTATATGAGCAAGAGTGCCCGGGCACCCGCCGACGTGTTGATGACCGCCTGGGTGTCGCGGGTGGGGCCGGGAGTGCTCAGCCGCTGGGTGCGCCACGACGAGCAGACCCGACAGGCCGAACGGATCGCGCATACCGAACGGCTGGGCCAGCTCGGCTGGGGCGAAGCCGATCTGGTCACCGGCCAGATCGTGTGGTCGGACGAGTTGTATCGCATCTATGAACGTGACCCGGCGCTGGGGCCGATGTCCAGCGATGAACAGAACGCCGTGACCTTGCCCGAGGATGAGCCGATCCGCCGGCAGGCGGCGGAGGGCTTCGGCCGCGGGGACACCGTCGATGTCACCACCCGTATCCGCGTAGGCGGGAGGGTCAAGCATGTGCGCAGTGTGGTGGACGCTGTCCGCGATGTGCAGGGCCGGCCGGTGAAGGTGTACGGCATCGTGCAGGACGTCACCATGCAGCGGACCACCCGGGCACAGCTGGCCGAGGTGGAGCAGTTGCTGCAGCAACACCAGCACAGCCTCGCCGCCGAGCACGAGCTAGCCGCCCAGCTGCGCCAGATCGTGCTACCCGTGCCCGCCGAGCCGTTCGACCTGCCCGGGCTGCGGGTCGCCGTCCGCTACCTGCCCGCCGAGGAGGCGAGCCGGGTCGGCGGCGACTGGTTCCACGCGGCCCTCGCCGACGACGGCAGCGTGGTACTCGCCGTCGGTGACGTAGCCGGACACGGCATGCACGCCGCCACGGTCATGGCCGAGCTGCGGCACATGCTCGCCGGTCTCACCGTGACCACCACCACCGACCCGGCGCAGCTGCTGTGGCACCTCAACCGGCTGCTCTACTCCCGCGCCACCACCGCGACCGCCGCGGTGGCCCGATTCGATCCGCAGAGCCGTTCCATCACCTGGGCGCAGGGCGGGCATCCGACACCGCTACATGCCCGCGCCGGTGTCACCACCGAACTCGCCGCGCCGCGCGGCACACTGCTCGGTGCCGTCCGCGCCGCCCACTACGACACCGCCACGGTCAGTCTGGCCCCCGCCGACCTGCTGCTGCTCTACACCGATGGACTGATCGAACACCGTAGGCACACCCTCGCCGAAGGGCTCGCCCCCGTCATAACCACCCTCAACGACATATCCGCTTCCGGCAGCGAGCAGCCACTGGCCGACCTCCTGACGCGGCTGCGCCGGGCCAACCCCGATGACGACACCTGCATCCTCGCCGTACGCCACCACACGCCGGCACCACCCGACCAACCCGAAGGTGACCATGCCTGAACACCTGCGCCGTTCGGGGCGACGGCCAAGCCCGGACGACGACCGCCCGCCGTCGGTGCGTGACTTCACCGTCGACGATCTTCGTACGCTGCGCCACGACGTGACGCGATTCGCCCGGGCGAGCGGCCTTACCGATCCCGTCCTGTACCGCTTCGTGCTCGCCATCCATGAGCTCGCCACCAACGCCGTCCGCCACGGCGGCGGCCACGGACGCCTCGAACTGCGACGGACCCGCGACCAGCTCTGCTGCCAGGTCAGCGACCACGGTCCCGGCATGCCGCCCGCACAACCCCGAATCCGGCCGGCCGTCGACGCGCCCAGCGGACGCGGCCTGTGGCTGGCCAAGCACGCGGGCGAACTCACCTGCACCAGCGGCAACCACGGCACCAGCGTCACACTGACCTGCACGATCTCACCGCCAACCACGGCCAATGACATCCAGGCAGAACCGCAGCACGGCGGCGTCGCGGGTGGGGGCGGTCAGGAGGGTGCGAATGTCGTCGATGGCGGTGATGACGGTGTGTAGGGGTCGGCATTGGTGCGCGGCGATGCGTCGAGGCTGCCAGCCGACAAGCAGCAGGCCGAGCAGGCGCCACTGCGGGTGGGTCAGACCGTGCAGGTCCGGCTGAGCGGACAGCAGCACCACGGCGCGCAGATGCCCGGGAGGTAGGTTCAGGCCGTCTGATCGGCTCACCACGCGGGCGCGAGCAGTCCGAACTGGCCGTCGAAACGCCGGTACAGCACCCGGGCTCGCCGGCTGCGCGGGTCGGTGAAGAACAGGAACCGCCGGTCCGGCGCGGCGTTGAGCAGTTGCACCGCCCGGGCCAGCGCCATCGGCACCGCCGGCCATCGCTGGATCGTCAACGGCACGGTGAGGCCGGCGGGCGCCGGCGCGGGCACCGACCGGTGCAGGCTGTAGCCGGTGGCGCCGTCCCGGTGGACCAGCGCGTCCCCGCCGGTAGCGTCGTCGACGAACAGATGGAACGGATAGTCACGCAGGTCCATCGCGAACGCCGCCGAGTCCGGGGTCTGCACGGCGAGGTGGTAGTCCTTCATCCGCACGATGCGCCCGGCCGCCGTCCGCGGACCGGCCAGGCCGATCGGGCTCTGCGGGTACGGCGAACACCACTCGCCCGCCACGAAACCGACGTCGCCGGAACGTTCGGCGGCCAGGTGCTGGTCGAGGCGGTGCAGTCGCAGCAACAGCCCGGCGGCGGCCTGCTCGATCGCCTCGCGGACCGTGGGCGCGGCCGTCTGCACCCTGATCATCCGGGCCCGGACGGCCACGTTCACCTGCGCCACCACCGTGAACGCAGTGGTGTCGTACCCGCCGTACGGGCTCAGGCGTGCCCTGAGGCGTTCGGCCGCGTGGTCGACGGTGGCGAGGACATCGCCGATGACGCGCTGGGCGTACGCCGATTCCTCGGCGGTGACCGGGCCGGACACGGCCACGGCGGGGTGTTCTCGTGTCACGTTGCGGCGAGCCGACATGCGCCGTCCTCTTCCGAGAAGATTCCTGACCGAGCCAGATTAGCCGTAGAGGTAGGCGAGGTTTGGCCACCGCCACCTGCCGCCGCGACGGGCGATCTACGCACCGTCGATGTGTGGGCCGGCGGCACATGGCTGACCACTTTCGACAACACGGCCTTTGTCCTCTCCTTCACCCGTTACATGCGGTCCGACGCAGAGCAGGTGCGTCGCCGTGACATCAGGCCCTCTCCTTTCCCAGAGCACTCACCGAAGGAAGTCTGCCAGCTGCTCTACGCCGAGTCGGCTGAGTCGGATTTCCCATGGCAATTCCGGCTAATGGACTGGGGGCCGACCACTGACGACGTGACCTGCTTCGCCTACCTGAACGGCGACGAACTAGTCCTCACCCTCGTCCAGCGGGTAGACAATCAATTGCCCGACGACCCACTTAAGGTCATCGTCGCCAAAATGCTGGCGGAGGAGTTCGTAGCCGTCCTTACCGAAGCCGCTGATCTTCTGGATGCCGAACGCCTTCGATGAATGGTTCCGCGAGCAACGCTCCACCCTTGCGAGTTCCGCGACGAATTCGTGCGATTTGGCTTAGCCGTCCGCGGGGTAAGCAGTTAGGAAGATCGGCCCATGGGTTTTGCCGGGATGGCATCATCCGCCGAACTTATGATCGAATCCGAGTCAGAGTTTCCTTTGGTCGTCATCGATCCCGCCGTAGTGCTATTACGGTTCCCTGCCGAGTCGTGTAGACGCACTCTCTTCGGATCAGTAAGTGTGATCATGCGGCTTCTGCGAGCAGACGGGTGAACCGCTGAGCGGGGGTGTCGTTGGAGCCGCGCTGCCACGGGCTGGCCGGGTCGCAGAAGTAGACCGGCGTGCTCGTGGCTGCCGTGAACTCGGCATGCCGGCCCACCTCGACGCCCTGGGCAGGTGGACGAGAAGGACGTAGCGGGTGCTGCGCTCGACCAGGGTGCCGATGGCGGTCCGATTCTGGGCACCCATGATCAGGTCACCTTCCCAGTGACCGGGCAAGGCGCGGTCCTCGGCGGTGGCGGGCCGGTCGTGAATGCTCTTCGAGCGGTCGGTGAACCGCGGTGTCCGCTGCCCGCGGCTGCGACGACGCTTGCGATAGGTACGACCCGTGCGCAGTAACGGCAACCGACTGCGCTTCGGCACAGCGAGGGGCGGGCCCGCCCTTCGCGAGGCGCCGGGCTCAGCCGGCCCCGCCGGCCGGCGCCCCGAAGGAGATCGACGACAGCGTGCCGGTCCACCTGTTACGCACATCGTCCGGCACCCGGCCGTCGACCAACGGCATCAACTGGTGAACCAGCCGTATCCCCCGGGCCCGCACGCGGGCGTCCACCAGCGGCGCCCAGCCGTCGGCCACCGCGTGCACCGCGTCCTCGCCGACGACCAGCAGTTCCTCGGCGCCCGCGCCGAGCAGCACGGCGACGTGGAACCGGCTCACCGCCGCGGCGATCGAGTACGCCGTTTCGGCGTCCCGGGTCACGAAGGTGGTCGTCGCGTCCCCGATCCGGCCCATGAGCGGCTCCAGGGCATGCATGAGCGTCTCGTTGACCCGGTCACGCACGAGGTTGCTCTGCCGGGCGACCCCGTCCCATCGGGTGTGCTGCCAGCTCACCATGGATCGCGTCGGGTGGCCGGGATGTGCGCGATAGAGCCAGTACGGCTCCACCGGCGGCGGCGCGGTCTCGCTGTCGAGCACCACCACCAGGTCCCGCCGTTCGCCGTCCCACGCCGTGCGCGTCTGCAAGGTGAACACCACGGCCCACCACGCCGTCGTGCTCAAGGTGGCCTGCCAGAGCAGGGCGTGCCGTCTCCACAGCAGCGCCAGGTCGGGTGCGCCGGGGAACAGCTCACTGGCGCGGACCGTGCCGTTGAGCGCGACCGCGAGCAGCACCAGGTTGAGATCGTAGGCGGCATGACGGTCCGGAGCCGGCGCCTTCACCGGCTGGTACTCGCGCACGTCATGGTCGGTCGTGCGCTCGTCGAGCCGGTGGAACAGCGTGATCGGCAAGCGCCGGGCGTCATCGGGGAAACGCCGTGCCGCCAGCTCACGGATGAACGCCAGGATCGGCTCGCGGTTGGTCAGCGGCGAGAACGACAGCAACGCGTGCAGGCGGCCGTCGCGGCACCCGGAGGGCCCGAACACCGACGCGCCGGCGGAGGCCTCCTCCTCGGCGAGATCCGTCAGCATCCGCATGATCAGGCGGGCGATCAGGTACTCGCCGAACGTGGCGTGCAGAAACTCATAGGTGTGCAGGCGGGCGCCGTCGCGGGTCGCCTGCCCACGCTGCATGAAGAAGAACCGGCCGACCAGTTTCTCGGCCTGGTTGAGCGGCTGCCGGAAGCCGCCGGACGGCTCGGCGAGGGCCGACGGCAACAGCGCTCGCAGGTCGGCGTCGAGTTCGGACGCGGTGATCCACTGACGTCTGCGGTTGAACATGCCGAACGCCGCGACCGAAAGCCGCAGCAACTCCACCTCGACGAGGTTGGTGAGCTGGGCCTCGGTCGCCGCGACGTGCATCTTGGTGACCTCGCGGCGAGCGAACGCGGTCAGCAGACGCTCGTAGAGGGAGCTCTCGTCGAGGTTCGCCCCCGCCGCGCGCAGCGCGTTGGTATCGGCGTCGTACAGGGCGAGCATCATCAGCAGGAGCGGCTGACCCGCCAGGTTCGGCTGGCGCAGGACGACGTCGGCATCGAGCACGGCGAGGCCCCGCCGGTGCAGGCCCACGGCGTTGAGGGTGTTCCACGTCTCGAGCCAGCGCCGAACGTGCGGCTCACGGAACGGCTCCAGCCGGATGGCGACCGTGCCCGCGGGCGCACCGGCCCGGTCCGCGACCGCCGTGCGGCTGGTGACCAGCACCGCGACCGGGCGGCCGAGCTCGGCCTCACGGCGCTGGAACGCGGCGACCCGGTCCAGGTAGTCGGACTGCGCGACGCCGGTGGCCTGCAGCAGTTCGTCGAATCCGTCGAGGAGCACCACGGGCAGGGCGAGCCCGGCGGCGCGGACCAGACCGGGCCAGGTGACGGTCTCGCCGGTGGCCATGCGGACAGCGGACTCGATCTGGTTCTGGATCTCGGCCTCGGCCGGCACGTCCCGCAGGACCACGCGGACGGGCAGGAAGTCGCGGGCGCCCAGGCGGGCGGCGAGGATGCGCGTGAGCACCGACTTGCCCGCGCCGGGCAGGCCCAGCACGAGGAGCGGCGATGCCGTCGCGGCGGGTGTCGTCAGGTGGCTGACGAGGAACTCCGCCAGGTCGCATCGCTCCGGCGCCTCGGCCCACCAGGACTCCTCAGCCGGGGAACTGCCCGTGTCTATCGGGCGGACACGGTAGTCCGGATCGACATAGCCCTCGACCAGAGTGGGGATCACCAGGTCCGCGGGGACGTCGCCCTCGGAGAGGATCGGCCGGTCGAGCGTCGTGCGCCAGGCACGGATGAGCGTGGCGGCCACATCGCTCGGCCCATGACCGGACGCGAAGGAGTCCAGCACCGTCTCCATGCGTGCCAGGGCGGTACCCATCGCACGCTGCCGTTGCTCGGCGGTCCAGAGCGCGAACTCGGGCATCTCCGCGGCGAGACGGTGGTGCAGGTCCTCGTACCGCCGGCATGCGGCCGTCGGAAGGTCCACGCGGATCGCGTTCAGCGCCGCGCGTTGCCGGGTCTGGTCCAGCTTCTCCCAGACCACCAGACCCTCGGCGAACTCGAGCAGCGCGCCGGCGATGGACCCGTACCACTGCCGCAGATCGGTGCGGAACCTCGCGTGGTCCAGGTGCGGGACGGGTATCGGCGCCTCCGCCTCGGCCAGCCGGTGAACGAGAGGATCGACACCGGTGATGTGGCGACGCTCGTCCGCGGTGAGCGCCAGGCTGCGCACGTCGAAGGGCAGATCGATGTCGTCCAGCGCCCCGAAGAACGCGGCCATGGCGATGATCGTATGCGCGGCCCGCAGACGCTGTGTCCGGTCGTACCGCCCGTAGCCCTTGGTTCGGTCGCGGAGGCCGGTGATCACCCACTCGCCCAGCCGCACCGCTTCGGCCTTGCTGTCGAACAGGCTTATCGCCAGCTGGCTGCCGCCGCCGGTCGCCGCCAGCAGCAGCCCACCGAGCGCCCGATCGAGAGCCTTGACCAGCGGCGAGCCGCCACCGAGCAGTTCCACGGCATCCGCATAACCCACCACCTTGGACATCTGACGCAGCGTACCCGCGCCGGTCACGGATGGCTTCCGCGCGGTGAGCACGTCCTGTCGGCCCCGCTTTCGCCGAATCAGGCTCGTCGACTGTCGTCGCGCAGGCAGGCGACCGTACGGCGACCGCCGCCGTTCTCCTCGGCGACGCCGTGAGTGATCCCGGTGAAGCCGGGCCACCGCTGGGCCAGCACCTGCTCGTGCCGCAGGAAGCGCACGATCGTCTCGCTGATCCGCTCGCCGGGGACCAGCAGCGGGATTCCCGGCGGGTACGGCGTGAGAAGCACCGCGGTCGTCCGGCCGGCCAGCTTCTCCACCGGCACGTGTTCCACCCGCCCGGCCGCCATCGCGGTCCACGCGTCGGCGGGGAGCGTCACCTGCTCGACCGGCTCCGTGTAGATCGCCGTGGTCAGCTCGGCAAGGTCGGCGTCGCGGTAGGTGGCGTGCAGGGCATCGCAGATCTCCCGCAGCCCGAGCCCGGCGTAACCGGGAAACGCGGCGGCGAAGGCCGGCATCAGCCGTTCGATCGCGGCGTTGCCGTCATACGCGCTCTTGAAGCGGTGCAGTTCCGCGACCAGAGAACCCCAGCGGCCCTTGGTGATGCCGATGGTGAAGAGCACGAACAGCGAGTACAGGCCGGTCTTCTCCACCACCACCCCGTGCTCGGCCAGGTAGCGTGCCAGCACCACGCCCGGAATGCTCGGCGAGCCCGGTTCGCTGAACTCACCGTGCACGGTGAGGCCCGGCATGGTGAGCGTGACCTTGATCGGGTCGAGCATGGTGAAACCGTCGTCCACCCGGTCGAAACCGTGCCATGTGGCGTCCGCGGTCAGCTCCCATTCGGACCGTTCGGCCAGTCCGGTCCGGGGCGGGGTGTCCGGCCCCCAGACGCCGTACCACCAGTCCGGCCCACCGGCCGGACGCCCGCCACGCTCCGCGCCGACGCGGATGATGGTGCGGCGGAACTCCATGGCCTCGGTGATCGTCTCCTCCACCAGGGCGTGGCCACGCTTGCCGGCCATCATCTCCGCGGACACGTCGCAACTGGCGATGATGGCGTACTGCGGGCTCGTGGAGGTGTGCATGAGGTAGGCCTGGGCGAAGACCCGGCTGTCGAAGTGGCCGCCGGCGGTGTCCTGAACGAGGATCTGCGACGCCTGCGAGAGACCCGCGAGGAGTTTGTGGGTGGACTGGGTGGCGTAGACGACGGTCCGGGCGGTGCGGGCGCGGTCGTTGGCCACGCCGTGCATCCCGTCGTACAACGGGTGAAAGCCGGCGTGCGGCAACCAGGCCTCGTCGAAGTGGAGGGCGTCGACGACGCCGTCGAGGCTCTCCCGAAGCTCCTCCGCGCGGTAGATGATTCCGTCGTAGGTGGACTGGGTCAGGGCCAGCAGGCGGATCCGTTTGCTCTTGTCGGCGACCAGAGGGCTGGCGTCGATCTTCTCCTGGAGCGCCGCGGCGGTGAACTCCCGCCGCGGGATGGGCCCGATGATGCCGGCCTTGTTGCGGGTCGGCATCAGATAGATCGGCACGGCACCGGTGAGCATGATGGCGTGCAGGACCGACTTGTGGCAGTTGCGGTCCACCGCGACGATGTCGCCCGGGCCGACGAGCGAGTTCCACACGATCTTGTTCGAGGTGGAGGTGCCGTTCGTGACGAAGTAGAGGTGATCCGCGCGGAACGTCTTGGCGGCGAGGCGCTCGCTGTCGGCGATGGGGCCGGTGTGGTCGAGCAGTTGTCCCAGGTCCTCCACCGCGTTGCACACGTCGGCCCGTAACAGGTTCTCACCGAAGAACTCGTGGAAGAGGGTGCCGACCGGGCTCTTCAGGAACGCGGTGCCACCGGAGTGGCCGGGACAGTGCCAGGAGTAGGCGCCGTCGTTCGCGTAGCGCATCAGCGCCGCGAAGAACGGCGGCGCCAGCCGGCCGACGTAGTGGCTCACCTCCCGCTGGATCTTCCGGGCCAGGAAGTCGGGGGTGTCCTCGTAGGCGTTGACGACGCCGTCGATCCGCGAGAGCACCGACTGCGGGACCCTTCTCGCCGTCAGCTGCTCGCCGAACAGCAGGATCGGGACCCGGTCGTTGTGCGCCCGGATGGCCTGCACGAACTCGGCCGCCGCGCGGACGGCGGCCACGTCGGAGGGTTCCTCGGGCCCGTCGGGCGAACGGCGCGCGGTGAGATGCAGCGCGTAGAGGACGGCCGAGCTCGACCGGGCGACATGCGCCATCATTCCCAGCCGCTCCGCGCCCCGCCCCTCGTCGCCGAACCGCCGCAGCTCCAGCCCCGCGCGGACCAGGGCGGCTTCGAGCAGGTCCAGCGGTCGTAGCGCACCGGCGGGACCTTCCATGGGCGTGACGATCGTGACCGGGAACGACACAGTGAACGTCCTCTCGGCGGTAGGGGCGCGAGCCGGCACAGCGGGCCGGGCCCGGTCGCGCTGTCACGCCGTTCGACAACCGCCTGCCCGCGGCACGTGCGTCGCCGTGACCCTAGCCAGGACGGGAGCGATCCGGCTCGGGAACTCCGTGCGGGTCCCCGGGGCGGGTGACATCAACGGATCCGCCGTCATGCGGCTGTCGTCGTGAGCGGCGGTCACGGACCGCCTGAATCTCCGGATGTCCCGGACTACCCTACAAGGGGCAAATCGGGATCAGCTTTCCGGAAAGGTTGCCCGGTGGGAGAATTTCTGGCGCCGCCGACCGGCGCGCGCGGCCGCTTGGTGTCGTCGTACTTTCTGATCGCCATGGCGGCGGTGACCGCGCTCGCCACGGTGTCCGCGCTCCTCCCGCCGGAGTCGCTGATGTTCGGCATGGTGGCGCTCGGTCCCGCGTTGGCCGCACCGGCGGCGAACCCGGCGGCGGTGCTCGCCGTGGGCGGTTACGCGCTCGCCACCAGCTTCGCCGTCTCCACCTGGCAGGGCCTGTTCGGCACCGGCGGTCAGTTCTTCCGGATGCTGTTCGTGGCCAGCGCCACCGTGATCTGCTGGTTCCTGGCGCTCCACCACCATCGGATGTTGCAGATCGCCGCCCGCGCGGCCCGGGAACGCGAGCTTCTGGCCGCGGTCGCCGAGCAGTCAAGCGACGCCATCATCGCGAGCACCCTGGACGGGATCGTCACCGCCTGGAACGGCGGAGCGGAGCGCATGTACGGCTGGACCGCGGCTGAGGCCATCGGCCGTTCGCGGAGCTGATCCTGCCGGCCGACCACCGGGACACCGCGGAACCGGTGATGGCCAAGCTGGCAGCCGGCGAGCAGATCCACCTCAGCGAGTCAGTCCGGGTCCGCAAGGACGGCACGCCGTTCCTGGCGGCGGTCACCGTCTGGCCGGTCCGTGACGAGAACGGCGCCGTGGTCGCCGCGGCCGCCACCGAGAGGGACGTCACCGAGGAGAACACGGCCCGGGAACGCTCGGCACGGGCCGACCGGATGGAGAGCCTCGGCCAGCTCGCCGGTGGGGTCGCGCACGACTTCAACAACCTGCTCGCGATCATCATGAACTACGCCGACTTCTTGACCGAGGAGGTCACCGGGGACGCGGCGGACGACCTGGCGAGGATCCGTAACGCCGCCGACCGGGCCAAGTCGCTCACCAGCCAGCTGTTGCTGTTCGCCAAGCGGGAGCCCACGCAGGTCGAGGTCATCGACCTGAACCAGGCGGTCATCGAGGCCGACGAACTGCTCGGCCGCACCATCGGCGAGAACATCCGGCTGGTCAGCCGGCCGGCTCGCGAGCCGCTGCCGGTCCGGGCCAACCGCGGCCGGCTCGACCAGATCCTGCTCAACCTCGTGATCAACGCACGGGACGCGATGCCGGACGGCGGCGTCGTGTCGGTCGAGACCGACCTCGTCGAACTGGACGAGGGACCGTCGGCCACACTCCCGCCCGGCAGCTACGCCCGGCTCACGGTCTGCGACAACGGCTGCGGGATGACCGCCGAGGTCCGCGACCGGCTCTTCGAGCCGTTCTTCACCACCAAACCCGCCGATCGGGGTACGGGACTCGGGCTGGCCACCGTGTACGGCATCGTGGGCGACGCCGGCGGCGCCATCGGGGTCGAGTCGGCCCCGGGCGACGGCACGACGTTCCGCATCCTCCTGCCGTCGGCGGCCACGGCGGCGCACGCGAAGACCGGGCCGGCGCCGGACGAGATCGGCCACGGTGACGGCCGGCTCATCATGGTGGTCGAGGACGATGACTTCGTCAGCGATCTGGTGGTCCGCGTCCTGCAGAACAACGGCTACCGCGCCACCACTCTCGGCGAACACTCCCTCGCCGACGTCGACATCCACGGCATCTCCCTCTTGCTCGCCGACGTCGTGCTGCGCGGCCGTTCCGGTCCGGTGCTGGCGGCCCGGCTGCGGGCTCGCCGGCCGGACCTGCCGGTGCTGTTCATGTCGGGTTACAGCGACGTGGAGGTGCGCCGCGAGCACGGGATCGACGCGGCCACCCCGATCCTGCAGAAGCCTTTCACCGCCGTCGAGCTGCTGGCCGGCGTGGACGCGGCGTTGTCCAGCGTCGCGGTGGTCCAGCACGCGAAGGGCGTCTGACAGCCGATCCGCGCCGCCGGCGCCCGGCCACGAGATCACCACTCGAACTGCGGGCCCCGGATCGTGCCGCCGGGAAGCAGCGGCCGCCCGGTGTACTCCCAGCTCTGCGCGATCACGTAACGCCGTCCGCGCGGGGCCTGCAGATCGACCGGGCCACAGCTGTGTTTGAGCAGGAAGTCGGTGAACATCATCGCCTGACAGTGGTGCGGGCCGGCCACCACCTCGTCGGTCTCGGCGTCGCGGACGGTGAGGGAGATGTCGGCCTGCACGCCGGGCGACGCCTCCATGTCACCGCGCACCCGGATCGCCGGGCCGAGCGCGTGGCACGGCTGGGCCAGCACCGGATGGCCGATGTCCCAGGCGTATTTCTCACCGCAGCGCCAGGGGCTGAACTCCACCGAGGCGCCGACCTCGCCCGGGCCGGCGGTGGCCCCGATCTGCGCCGGCCCCACGGTCGCTCCGATCGGGGGCGGCCCGCCGGTCGCCTGGGCTTCGGCACGGCGGGGCGCACCGCCTCCGCCGCCGGCCGGGGCGCCGGCGCTCAGGCCGAGTCCGGCGGCCACCACCGGCGGCACGGACCGTGCGCCTGCCACCGAGGGCGCCGGACCGGACGACGGACCGGTGGCCGGCCCACCGCCGTGCGACGGCCCGGGCCCGGCGGCAGCGGGCGCGGTCCGGTCGTCGCGTAACTGCCACGCCTGGTAGCCGCCCCATCCGCTGACGGCGAGCATCCCGGCGACCAGGGCCACCACCAGACCGTGACGCCCGAACAGCCAGCTCCGCGGGCCGTTGCGCGGCGGCCGGCGTGCGGAACGCGCCTTCGAGGGATGTACGGGCCCGCGATCCGGGTTCGGCACGCTCCCCTGCGGGCCCCGCGGCTCGGGCGGCACGGCGTCCGCCGGGGCGGGCAGGGCCGCGACACCGGCGGTCCGCCGGGCGAGTTCACGCAGGGTGTCCTGAAGCTCGGCGGCCGACGGCCGCCGCTGCGGGTCCTTGTCGAGGCACTCCTCGATCACCCGCCACACCTCGTCGGGTATTCCGGCGGGTCGCGGCGGCGCGTCCTCCAGGTGGCCGTGCAGGACCGCGAACGGCTCGCCGACGAACGGGGTGTGCCCGCAGACCAGTTCGTAGAGCGTGATGCCGAGCGCGTAGACGTCCGCCGACGGCGCCGCCTCACCTCCGCTGATCGTCTCCGGCGCCATGTAGTGCGGCGTGCCGATGACCGCGTGCGGGGTGGTGAGGCCGGCGGCGTCGAGGACCCGGGCGATGCCGAAGTCGGTCAGCCGCACCTCGGCGCTGTCGCGGACGCCGCTGAGCAGGATGTTGTCGGGTTTGACGTCGCGGTGCACCACGCCGAGCGCGTGGGTCTCGGCCAGGGCCGTGGCGACCTGCGCCAGCAGTCGCGCCGCCTCGGCGGCGGTCAGCGTGCCGACCGCGCGCAGCCGGTCGCGCAGGCTGCCCCCGGCCACGAAGTCCATGACCAGGCCGATGGACTCGCCGACGCTGAACAGGTCGCGGACCCCGACGATGTTCTGGTGGCGGACCATCATGAGGATGGTCCGCTCCTGCACGAAGCGGGTGACCAGCTTGGGCTGCCGGAGCAGGCCCTCGTGCAGCAGCTTGACGGCGACCTGCTCGCCGGTGGACCGGTCGACGCCGCGCCACACCGTGCCGGTGGCGCCCTGCCCTACCGGGCGGACCAGGATGTACGACTTGCCGACGCACCGGCCGCTGAGGTCGACGGTGCCGGGCTCTTCGGGACCAGAACCGGATCCGTTGAGGGAGAGGGACGGCTGCACGTGTCTGCCGTGTCCTTTCTGTGCGGTGACGGAACGGGTCGAAACGCCGCCGATCGTGTCGGCGGCGAGTTCGGATGGCAAGGCGCCGATGCCCGAACCGTCAGGAATCGTCAGGCTTGTCAGGCGGTCGTCACCGGCCGGAACGCGGTTCGTTAGCCCCTCATGCCGTTTCCGCGATGCGGTCAGCGGGACGAGTCCAGCGACCGCAGCGCGATCTCCAGTTCCAGACGCAGGCGCGGATCCCGCAGCTGGGCGCCGAACAGGTCGGTCAGCGCGCGCAGGCGGTGACGGACGGTCTGCGGATGTACGTGCAGGTGGGCGGCCACCGCGTTCGCGTTCATGTTGAGCGTCAGCCAAGCCAGCAGCGTCTCGGCGAGCAGCCGGCGCTTGTCCTCGCGCAGCGTGGCGAGCGGCGCGAGCCGCCTCTCGGCGAGGGCGGCGAGCAGCGCCTCGTCCTGGAAGAGCACGAGGGTGGCCAGGTGGTCGCCGCACCAGATCACCCGGTCACGGGGTATCCGCTTACGTGCGGCGAGGTCGAGGGCGAGGCGGGCCCAGCGCAACGACTTTCCGGCGTCGGCGGGCGCCACCGGCAGCCCCACTGCCGCGTGGTGGCCGCCCAGGCCGTTGACGAGCGCACGTACCCGCGCACGGCCGTCCGGATCCGGGACGATCAGGCAGGGCGGGACATGGTCGAAAGCGGCGAGTATCTCGGGCGGCAGCATCGGCGGCTGGGCCGGTGAGCCTGCGGCGACGGCCACGGCGGCGACGCGGCGCGGCATGCGCCACCCGGCCGCGGTGGCGGCGGCGGCCAGCGCCCGCTCGGACGGCGCGGGGTCGGCGATGAGCAGGTCCAGCAGGCGGCGCCGGCGGCGGGCCAGCTCACCGGCTTCGGTCGCCTGCGCCTGCGCGTACCCCTCGGCCGTGGCTTCGGCGATCTCGTCGGCGTTGTCGAAGATCGCTTCGGCGAGCCACGCGACCGCGTCCGGCGGCAACGCGTGGCGCTCCCGCAGCGCGCCCAGACGCCGGTTCGCCACCCGCGCGCAGATGCGGACCGCCGCGTGCAGGGCGTCCAGGCTGCGGCCGGCCCGCATCTCGTTCGCGCCGACCGTGCGGTAGATCTCGCGCCAGTCGGCGGCCTTGCCGCGGGTGTCGTGTGCGCGCGGGTGGATGTGCTGGTCGAGCAGCTCGGTGTAGCGGCGCAGCGCCAGGTCAACGCCCCACCGCAGCATCCGGGCCTCCTGCTCGTCGGCGGTGGACGCGTACCCGGGAATCCGGTCCTGGATCTCGCGCACCATCTCCTCGGTGGACCCGAGGATGTCCGCGTGCAGCAGTTCGGCGGTGGCCGCCAAGGTCCGGCCCGTCGAGCCGGTGAAGATCGTCGCGTCACGCATCGTCATGTCACGGTCCCGCCCGTCCGGTGCCGCCGTCCATGGCACGCATCCAGCGATGCCCTTCGATCCCGTTCCGCAACGGTATACCCCGCGTGCGGCGACGCGGCCTGATGCGCGTGGCGGTGACACTTCCCGACGCGATTACCAGCACTTACGTGAGTATCGCGGCCACCCGGGGCCTCGTTAGCTTCGTGCCTCCACCACACAGATGCAGAGGTGATCGCTATGCGTTTCGCTCTTCCCACCGGCCGGGGACGCACCGGCGTCCTGCTCGCCGCCGCGCTGCTGGCCACCGGCGGCGCGGTGACGGCGACCAGTTCCGCGGCCTCCGCCGCGGCTTGCGCGGATGTCGACGTGGTCGTCGCCCGGGGCACCAGCGAGCCGGGCCGTCTGGGGATCATCGTGGGCGACCCGGTGTACTCCGCGATCCAGCGACGGCTGATCGGCGCCACGTCGAGCAGCCACGCGGTCGACTACCCCGCCAGTGTCAGCCCCACCTCGGTGACCGCCGGCAACCGGGCCCTGGTCGAACACGTCACCGCCCAGGCACAGGAGTGCCCCGACCAGCGGTTCGTGCTCGTCGGGTACTCCCAGGGCGCCAACGTGGTGGGCAACTCGCTCGGCATCAGCTCGCAGGGCGCCGCCGTGGGCGGCCCGGTCGTCGCCACCATCCCCGCGGCGGTCCAGCCCCGGGTCGCGGCCGTGCTGGTGTTCGGGTACCCGCTGCGCAAGCTCGGCCGTGGCATCACCGGCGTCTACGCCGAGCGGACCCTCGACATCTGCGCGAACCGGGACGTGGTGTGCGACCCGCGGGGCGCCAGCACGCTGGCCCACCTGAGCTACGGCGACGACGCGAGCCGGGCCGCCGCGTTCGCGGTCGGCCGCCTCTAGCCCACGTCACACCCCCCATGGCGATGGGCCCGGCCGTCCGGCCGGGCCCATCGCCGTCGCGGCGGCGGTGACGGGGGTGGCGGCGGCCTCAAGCCGGGCACTCGGTCGGCCGCAGCAGCGGGTCCGGGCCGACCGACCGCAGAACCAGGGCCGTGACGAGCGGGTCCGTCGGCAGGGCGCTGTGCGAGACGCGGGCCCGGGGGCAGATCTCCTGCAGCGCCACGTTCACCGCGCCGTCCAGCCGGGCCGAGTCCGGTGGCTGCACCGTCTCGTCGTCGTTCGTCCAGATCGACAGCCAAGGCAGGCCCTCGGGCAGGTCGGAGTCGTCGATGTCGTCGAGCAGGTCGCTTCCGGGAGCGAGCTGGCGGCAGGCCTCCGGGCAGGACCGGGGGACCAGAGCCGCGCCCATGCCCGCGATCCGGGTGCCGTGCAGCGGTGAACCGAGGGTGACGATGCGGCGGGCGACCGTCGCGCCGTCGTACCGGTCCACCCACAGCCGGGCCACCACCCCGCCGGCGGAATAGCCGATCAGGTCGACCGACGGCGCGCCGGCGGTCAGCTCCCGGCGGACGGCCTGCTCCAGGCTGTCGGCCTGGACCCGCAGGTCGCCCGTGCCGCCGTCGGGCAGGGTGATCACCTGCGCGGTCCGGCCCGCCGTGCCCAGCCGCCGCGCGAGCTGCGACAGCGCCGCCTGGCTGCCGCCGTACCCGGGGACCAGCAGCACCGTCCCCGGCTGTGCCTGATCCGGCCGGGTGAGCGGTCCGTCGTCGGCGAACCGCCGCGCGACGACCACGCCGAGCACCACCAGGACGGCGGCCACGACGGCGCAGAGGATCACCGTTCGGCGGGGTGCGGACACCCGTCCATGATGCCGCGCCGACCGATCACGGCGGGCGACGATCCGCGAGTCGCGAGGGGCCGCGGCGCGGGAACGGTCCCGCGGGCGGCAGCCGTCCTGGTGACAGGGCCGCCGGGACGCGAGCGGCGCGACGGCGACCAGCGCGGGCACTCCCCGGGTGTGCGCCCGGTCATGGCCGTCGGCATCACGGACGGTTATGGTCACCGCCATGCCGGAAACCGCCACCCTTCCGTTCGACGCCGTGCTCTTCGACTGCGACGGGGTGCTCGTCGACTCCGAACGCATCACGAACACCGTGCTCCGGGAGATGCTGCACGAACTCGGCTGGCAGGTCTCCGCGGCGGACTGTTTCCGGCTCTTCGTGGGCCGCGCGCTCCGCGACGAGGTCGCGGTGATCACCGCACACACCGGTTTCACCGTGACCGACGAGTGGCTGGGCGAGTTCCGTCGGCGCCGTAACGACGCCCTCGTGCGCGATCTGCTGCCGATTCCCGGGGCGGTCGCCGCCGTCCGGGAGATCGACCGGCTCTACCGCGGCAACCTGGCCTGTGCCAGCGGCGCCGACCGCCACAAGGTCGAGTTGCAGCTCACCAAGGTCGGCCTGGACGCCGTGTTCGCCGGCAAGATCTTCAGCGGCATGGAGACACCCCGGAGCAAGCCCGCCCCCGACGTCTATCTGGCGGCCGCGGCCGCCCTCGGCGTCGACCCGGCCCGCACCGCCGTCATCGAGGACACTCCGACCGGTGTCCGTGCCGGGGTGGCCGCCGGGGCGACGGTCTTCGGCTACTGCCCGCCGGAGAGCCCGTCCCACAACGTCCCGCAGGTGCTGCTGGACGCCGGCGCCGCCGGCACCTTCACCGACATGGCCGGCCTGCCCGCGCTTCTGGCCGGTCTGCCCGCGTCCCGCCCGGGGCGCTGATCGCGGCGGTTCGCGCGGCCACCCGGCGGGCGCCGGCCGGGACCCGCCGGTGAGCCCGGCGGGGCGGCGTCAGGTGCGGGACCGCAGCACTCCCGCGCCGTTGCGGACCTCGAAGACCAGGTGAGTCTCGGTCTGGCGGACGACCCGGTGCGTGGTGACGTACTGCAGCACGAAGTCGCGCAGCGCCTCGGCGTTCTCGACGGCGACGTGCAGGTAGAAGTCGTCGGCGCCGGCGACGTGGAAGGCCTGCAGCACGCCCGGGGTCGCGGCCAGGGCGTCGTACAACTGATTGACGTTGGCCATGGTGTGGCTGCCCAACCGCACCATGATGATCGCCTGCAGCGGACATCCGAGCAGCGCCAGATCGAGCTGCGCGCGGGTGCCGGTGATGACGCCCGCCTCGCGCAGCGCCCGGACGCGGTAGGCGCAGGTCGACTCGGCCAGGCCGAGGCGGCCGGCGAGCGCCTTGTTGGTCACGTCGGCGTTCTCGGAGAGCGCTCTGAGCAACTGATGATCGACGTGGTCGAGGGTGGTCGCGGGGCCGACCGCACGCCGCGGCGGTTGCGGGTTTCGCAATGTGATCGCTCCCAACTCGCTGCCGTGTTGCTGAGAAAGGCGAATCACGGCGTACGCCTTGCTGATTCGACAGCGACTCTATGTTCGCGTTGGGTTTTCCGGAAACCTACCTCCATGACGAGCCCCCTGCACAGCGACTCGGTGGCCGTGCACGCCGGCCGTGAGGACTTCACCGCGCTCGGCGTGCACGCCCCTCCTCTTGATCTGTCGTCGACGTATCCGCTGCCGGATCTGGCCCGCGGCGGCGAGTCCTACGAGGCCATGGCGGGTGGCGGCTATCCGCTGGCGGACGGCGGCGCCGTCTACGCCCGGCTGTGGAACCCGACGGTGGCCCGATTCGAGGCCGCTCTGGCGCAACTGGAGCACACCGACACGGCGGTCGCGTTCTCCTCGGGCATGGCGGCGATGACGGCGGCGATCCTGGCGCACACGACGATGGCCGGCAAACGGCACGTCGTGGCGGTGCGGCCGCTGTACGGCGGCACCGACCATCTGCTGGCCACCGGCCTGCTGGGCGCGGAGGTGACGTTCTGCGCCGAGGAGGAGGTCGCCGGCGCGGTACGGGCCGACACCGGCCTGGTGATCCTGGAGACGCCGGCGAACCCGACGCTGGATCTGGTCGACATCGCGGCCGTCGTCGCGCAGGCCGGTGCGGTCCCGGTGCTGGTGGACAACACCTTCGCGACGCCGGTCCTGCAGAATCCGGTTACTCTCGGGGCCACCATGGCTCTGCACAGCGCGACCAAGTACCTCGGCGGGCACGGCGACGTCGTCGCCGGCGTGATCGCCTGCGGCGAGGAGACCGCCGGCAGGCTGCGGCAGGTCCGGGCCGTCACCGGCGGGCTGCTGCACCCGTGGGGCGCCTACCTGCTGCACCGGGGCCTGGCGACGCTCCCGGTCCGGGTGCGCGCCCAGCAGGACAACGCGCGCCGTGTCGCCGACTGGCTGGCGCGGCACCCGGCTGTCGCACGGGTGCACTATCCCGGCGCCGACGGCGACCCGCGCGGCCTGCTGGGCCGGCAGATGCGCGGCCCGGGGGCGATGGTCTCCGTCGCGCTGCGCGGCGGGTTCGATGCCGCCTGCCGTCTGACCTCGAGCACCCGCCTGTTCACCCACGCTGTCTCTCTCGGCGGCGTCGACTCCCTGATCCAGCATCCGGCCGCCCTCACCCACCGGCCCGTCGCGCCGCACGCCCGCCCGTCCGCCGACGTGGTCCGGCTCTCCGTCGGCCTCGAGCACGTCGGCGACCTGATCGCCGACCTCCAGCAGGCACTCACCGCCACCGTCCCCGCTTCCACCCGGAGAACCACGTGAACGACTCCTCCCCCGGCGCCGACGCCGTCGCCGACGTCGCCGTCCTGCGCGAGATCGCCCGCCGGGTGCTGTGGCTGTCGGCGTCGATCGTCGACGCCGCCAACGCCGGGCGGCCGAACGACTCCGGGGTCAAGGTCGGCGGCCATCAGGCCTCCAGCGCCTCGATGGTCGACATCATGGTGGCCCTGTGGTTCGCCGAGCTGACCGCCCAGGACCGGGTGTCGGTCAAGCCGCACGCCTCCCCCGTGCTGCACGCCATCAACTATCTGCTCGGCGACCTCGACGAGTCCTACCTGCCGATGCTGCGCGCCAAGGGCGGCCTGCAGTCGTACCCCTCGCGGTTGAAGGACCCCGGCACCGTCGACTTCTCCACCGGGTCGGTCGGGATCGGCGCGACCGCCGCGCTGTGGGCGGCGATGGCCCATCGCTATCTGGCCTCCCAATTCTCCGGTACGCCCACCGGCGGCCGGTTCGTCAGCCTGCTCGGTGACGCCGAACTCGACGAGGGCGCGATCTGGGAAGCGGTCATGGACCCGGCCGTGGCGAAGATGGGCGAGCTGCTGTGGGTCGTGGACCTCAACCGGCAGTCCCTGGACCGGGTCGTCCCCGACATCCAGATCGCCAAACTGCAGGGGATGTTCGCGGCGGCCGGCTGGCAGGTGGTCGTTCTCAAGTGGGGACGGATCATCTCGGAGCTGTTCGACCGGCCCGGCGGGCAGGTGCTGCGGGCCCGGCTGGAAGCCATGCCGAACGAGGAGTACCAGCGGATGCTGAGGGCCGGGCCGGCGCAGACCGCCGACCGGATCCTCGCCGCGAGCGAGACGCTGCCGGGCGCGGCCGAGCTCAAGGCGCTGCTGGACGACATCGACCCGGCCGAGCTGGCCGCCGCCGTGCGTGACCTCGGCGGCCACGACCTCGGGCTGCTCGTCGACACGTTCCGCGCCGTCGACACGCATCGCCCGACCGTGGTGTTCGCCTACACCGTCAAAGGCCGCGGCCTGCCGACCGAGGGGCACCCCAACAACCATTCCGCGCTGCTGTCGGGCGTACAGATGGATGTTCTCGCGGCCTCCTCGGGCATGGACCGCTCGGCGCCGTGGCAGCGTTTCGCCGCCGGCACGCCGGCCGGGCGGCTGTGCGGCGACCGCGGGCGCGCGCTGCGCCGGGAACCGGTCGCGGCGCCGGCGCCGGTGCCCGTGCCGGCCCAGCTGGGCCACGCCTACCGTAAGCCGATCAGCACCCAGGCCGCGCTCGGCCGGCTGCTGGCCGACCTGCCGCGCGACGCGCCGGCAGCGGCCGCCCGGGTGGTCACCTGCTCCCCCGACGTCGCCTCCTCCACCAACCTGGGCGGCTGGATCAACAAGACCGGCGTCTGGTCGGTGCAGGACCGCCGCGACTGGTTCGCCGACGACGCGGAACGAGTGCTGCGCTGGCAGGAGAACAGCAACGGCCAGCACATCGAGCTCGGCATCGCCGAGGTGAACCTGGTGTCGCTGCTCGGCGAGCTCGGCGCGACCTGGTCCCGCTGGGGCGAACGGCTCATCCCCATCGCGACGCTGTACGACCCGTTCGTCTCCCGCGCCCTGGAACCCTGGTCGTACGGCATCTACGCCGGCGGCCAGTCGATCCTGGTCGGGACGCCGTCCGGGGTGACCCTGGCGCCCGAGGGCGGGGCACACCAGTCGATCACGACGCCGTCGATCGGCCTGGAACAGCCGGGATGCGTCGCCTGGGAGCCGGCTTTCCCGCAGGACCTGGAGTGGTGTTTCCTGCACGCGATGAGCCGGGTCGGCGTGGACGGGGGCACGTCCGCGTACTTCCGGCTCTCCACCCGGCCGATCGACCCGCGGGTCGCCGGGCTGCCCGACGACCCGGGCCTGACGGAACGCCGGCGACGGCAGGCGGTCGCCGGCGGCTACCGGCTCCCGGCCGGGCACACACCGGGGCAGGAGGAGGTCACCCTCGTCGGGGTCGGCGCGATCATGCCGGAGGTGATCGCGGCCGCGCGGGCCCTGAACGAGCAGGGGGTCAACGCCGGCGTCGTCTGCCTGACCAGCCCGGACCTGGTGTTCCGGTCGTTCCAGCAGCGCGGCAGCCGGGACGCCGGGCTGGGCGGCGCCATCGTGGACGAGCTGTTCCCGGCCGAGCACCGGTCACCGCTGGTCACGGTGCACGACGGGCATCCGCACACCCTGGCGTTCCTCGGCGCCGTCCGCGGCGACCGGATCCGCTGCCTCGGGGTGACCGAGTTCGGGCAGTCATCGAGTCTGGCCGACGCCTATCGGTTGCACGGTATCGACACCGCGTCGATCGTGGACGCGGCGCTGACCGTGACGTCGCGCTGACCGGTGCGGCAGCCGGCTCTCCCCAAGCCGGCGGGGGTGCCGCGGACCGCTCGGGTCTCGTACGCCTCCGGCATCAGCCTGTCCGCGGGCGGCGTACCAGCTTGCTTCTCCGGCTTCGACGCGGTCGCCGGCGGGTAACGCATCGGCGTGGATCATCTGCGGTTGCTCTTCGACGGCTGGATCGCCGGCGTGGGTACGGCCGGTGGCACGCGGCTGGTGGTCGGGCACTGGCCGGGCTCGCCGTTCGGGCCGGTCACCGACGTGATGGTGGAGTCTCCCGACGGTCATCGCCTGCTGCTCGCCGAGACCGGGGAGCTGGGCCGGTTCGTCGCCGACACCTACGCGTTCGATGAGGTCCGGATCGTGCCGATCGCGGTGGCGAGGTCGGGGACGGCCTGGGCCGTCACCGCCGGCCCGCTCGCGCTGCGGTTCAGCACCGGCGGGCGCGGCCCGCTGGGCCTGCTCCTGCGGGCGGTGCCGGCGGCGCTGGCCCGGCGGCTGTGGTGGGTGCGACTGATCGACGCGCCCGCCCGTCTTCTGCGGGGCGTCCGCACCTATGGCAGCGCCGGCGGCGGTCGGCGCGAGTGGTACGCCGCACGCGACCTGCGCCGCATCACCGCCGCCACCGCGGCGCTGGACGGTGTGGACCTGGGCCGCCTCGCCGCGGTCGACCCGCCGGTGCGGTTCGGTTTCGGTTCGGCGCCGCGGTCTCCGGCCCTGGTGCGCGTCACCACCACCGTCGAGATCCCGCAGCCCTGACTCTCCGCTCCCGGATCAGGCGCGGAGTCCTCTCACCGGACGGGCGGAAGCCGGCTCGGCGCCGCCAGTCGCCTCACGCCGCCAGGCAGCGGCCGTCCGGGAGCAGGCCCGCGTACCAGGAGTGCTGGCGCTCCACAGGCGGCGGGGTGACGTCGGCGATCACACAGACGTCGCCGATCCGAACGGCCCAGATCAACGCGCCCCGCGCCGTCGGGTCCTCGACCCGGCCCAGCCTCACCACGGCGCCGGTGTACCCGGCCCGGGCCAGGGCCTGCCGCACCTTCGTGACGTAGTCGTCGGTGGCGGCGAGTCGGGCCTCCCCGAGGCAGTGGCCGTTGCCGTCGAGCTCCTCCAGACAACCGCCGTCGCGCCCCCGGTTGGCCACCGCGGCCCCGGCCTCGTCCAGCGCCTCATCCTCGCCGATGGCCGGCGCGGGCGTACGCAGGTGGCTGTCCTTCAGCTCCAGCGCGCAGTGACCGTCGTCGTCGTTCAGGGGATCCGAGCAGCGCGGCGTCGGCGCGCTGCTCGGCTGCGCGTTGCTCGGCTGCGGCTGGGCGACGTCGCGCTCGGTCGGCGCGCCACAGGCGGTCGCCATCGCCAGGAGCAGGGCGGCCGGCGTCATCCTCCGCTTCGGTGATCTCACGCTGGGCAAGATATGTGATCACCGACCGGCGCCTGATCGCCCGAGCCGGCGAAGAAGTCGATACGACCGGCGCCACCACGGCCACCGGGACGCGGGTCATGCGGCGAGGAGGTTCGAGCATGCCCGTGCGCACGCCGTCGGTGGCCGGTCGCTATGTGTGCTGGGCGGTGCCCGAGCCTGGTGCGGGCGGCGGCGTCATCGACCGTTGATGGCCGCATTCGAGCTCGTTGCCCTCGAGGTCGGTGACCCATCCGTCGGTGCCGTTGACGTGCACCTGGATCGAGCCGGGACAGTGGTCGACCTGGAACGGTTCGTTGCCTCTCACCGTGCCCGGCCAGGTCGGCCCGCCGCCCGACCGGCCGACGGTGTGGACCACCAGTGACTCACCGGGCATGAGCCGGTAGTCGCGCCCGTACCACTCGAGCACCACTTCGAGCACCTCATCACTGTGGTTGGAGATCGGCAACCGGGCCACAGGTTCATCCACCAGCGCTCACCACCTTGAAAGACCGCTTTCGCCCGACCGGACTGTCGACCGTTAGGTTTCGATGAACCGAACCTTAATGATTCCTTAGTATCGATCTTCTCGCGGGCCGGGAATGAATAGTAGGTCGGCTGCTTCCGAAACCCGGAAGGTCCAGCAGCATCGCTGTCACACGAGCCGACGAGGTGAAAGTCCGTGCCCACTCCCCCCAACCGGCGGATCCGCTACACCCTGATGGTCATCGGGGCCCTGGGGATGATCGGCGCCGGCTCCGCCGCCATCGTCGTGGGAAGCGGCTCAGGGGACCGGGAGGTCCGCTTGGCCGCGACCACTCCCGACGCCACCGGGACCGCCGGCACCGTCGAGACCGCCGAGACCGCCGACACCGCGGAGGCCGCGGAGGCCGCGGGCACCGCTACGAGCGCGTCACCGTCCACGCAACCCACAGCATCGCCGTCCGCCGTACCGGCGGCGCCGGCATCGGCAACGGCCGCACCGTCACCAAGCACCACGGCGGCCGCTCGCTCGCAGGCCCAGCCGAAATCCACCGTGACGAAGCAGCGCGTCAAGTCATCCGCACCGGCGCCGAACTCGACGACAAAGGCGCCGTCCGGCGGCGACACCGCCTCCTCCGCGGTCGCCGCCGAGGTGGTCCGGCTGGTCAACGTCGAACGGCAGAAGGCCGGCTGCTCCGGCCTCAGCAGCGAGTCACGCCTGGAGGCGGCGGCGCAGAAGCACTCCGAGCTGCAGGCCGAACGGAACAGTATGTCGCACCAGTTGCCCGGGGAAGCCGGCATGAGCGACCGGGTCACGGCTGAGGGCTACCGGTGGCGAAGTGTCGGCGAGAATGTCGCCGCCGGCTACTCCAGCGCGGCGAGCGTCATGGACGGCTGGATGAACAGCCCCGGCCACAAGGCGAACATCCTCAACTGCGGCTTCAAGGAGATCGGCGTCGGCTTGGCGAAGTCCTCATCGGGAACCCAGTACTGGACCCAGAACTTCGCGACGCCGGCCTGACACCGGGTTACCGGGAAGCTCGTAGCTCGGTGAGCTGCGAGCCCCGGTGACGCGTACCCCCGCGCCTTGCTCTTGGTTCTCGGCACAGCTAACGGGACGAACCCAGGTGCGGCTCCGAAGGCGGAAATGGAGTGCGCGGCAAGCTCGGGGACGGTTGGATCAGCGGGATGAGCCGGCTATATCCCGAGATCGAACCGTTCGCCCAGGGCATGCTCGACGTCGGAGACGGTCACCTCGTCTACTGGGAGAGCTGCGGCAACCCGCTCGGCAAACCGGCACTGGTGCTGCACGGCGGGCCCGGCTCGGGAGCCGGCGCCTTCTGGCGGCGGTTCTTCGATCCCGCGGTGTACCGGGTGGTCCTGTTCGACCAGCGCGGGTGCGGGCGCAGCACACCAGACGCGGGCGACGTGCGCACCGACCTCTCGGCCAACACCATGCCGCATCTGCTGGCCGACATCGAGAAGCTGCGTACGCACCTCGACATCGACCGATGGCTGCTGCTCGGCGGGTCATGGGGCAGCGCGCTCGGCCTCGGCTACGCCCAACGGCACCCCGACCGGGTCACCGAGATCGTGCTCTTCAGCGTCGTCACCAGCACACCCGCCGAGCACCGGTGGCTCACCCGCGACCTCGGGCGGATCTTCCCCGAGCAGTGGGACCGGTTCCGCGACGCGGTTCCCGAGTCCGAACGCGACGGCAACCTCCCCGCCGCCTACGCCCGGCGGTTGGCCGATCCCGATGAGACCGTGCGAGACCGGGCCGCGCGCGCCTGGTGCGCCTGGGAGGACACGCTGGTCTCCAACGTGCCCGGCAGCCGGCCTGACCCTCGGTACGAGGACGCCGCGTTCCGGATGACCTTCACCCGCCTCGTCACCCACTACTGGGCGCACGACGGCTGGTTCGCCGACGGCGAGTTGATGGCGGGAGCACACCGGCTCGCCGGCATTCCCGGTGTGCTCGTCCACGGCCGACTCGACCTCGGCAGCCCCGCCGACATCCCGTGGCGGCTGGCGAAGGTATGGCCCGAGGCCAGGTTGGAGCTGATCGACGACGCCGGGCACGGCGCCGGGCGAGGCATCGGCGACGTGGTCATCGACGCCCTGGATCGCTTCCGCGACACCGGGGTCCCGAACCATGGCGGAGCTGCTTGACCAACGGCCGGCGGCGAGCAGCACCCGCCCGCCGAGCGCGGCACGACCGGCCCCGCTCCTTGCTGGATGACACCGAGGGGTGCTAGAACCCGGAGCCGCCAGGCATGTCGCGCGCCGCCGTCAACGTCTTGAACGGCGGGTCCGTGGGTAAGTGCCGGTCACGACCGACGGCTTCGGACGGCCTTGATCATGGCCGATACGGCAATAGTCACCGGCGCCGGTGATGGACTGGGACGCGAGATCGCGCTCGGCCTGGCCCACGCCGGCTACAGCGTTGTGGTGGCCGATATCGATGAGCGGGCTGCGCGGGCGTGCGCGAAGGCGATCGAGGCGTACGGAACGCCGGCCCGGGCGTTGGGCGCTGACGTTCGAGAGCGTCCGGACATGGACCGTGTCGTGGCGCTCGCTCGCGAGCTCGGTGGCCCTCACATCCTTGTCAACAATGCGGGCGGCTGGACCCCGCAGCGCCAGTACCCATAGGCGACGGCTCCTGTCCGACAGGGAGCCGGCGGAACGGTGGTGGAGATGTGGGGAGGCGAGCCGCCCCTCGTGCATGCCCCGGCGTGAGATCCTTCGGAGATCCGCTCACCGGCTCAGCGCGCCCGTCTCGACGGGCCGTTCGGCTAGCCGACCTGCTCGGCGAGCCGCTTGATGTGGACCGCGCGCTTCGTCAACAGCCGCTTCAGGTACGGAGCGAGCACTATCCGGGTCGTCACCGCACCCACCGGCCCGAAGGGCGCGCGGATCGTCATGCGATCGGTCATCCGGGTGCGCCCGTCACCGAGGTCCTCGAAGTGGTGCTCGTGGCGCAATGCCCGGAAGGGGCCACGCGTCTGTTCGTCCACGAAGTGATGCGGCCGATTGTAGGCGCTGATCCGGCTGGTCATGCGCCAGCGCAAGCCGAAATGGCGAGCGCGGAACGTCACCTCGTCGCCGAGTGTGAGTTGCCGCCGGCCAGTCGTCGTCGTTGCGGTCTCCCGGCTTCCGGCCAACGATTCGGCGTGCACGTCCACGTCACGTTCCAGATCGAACACCGTGCCCGTGGCAGCGTTGATGACAGAAACGACTTCGATCACAGCCGACACGCAAGCAGCCTAGTACGTGGGATTCCCGTGGCGTCGCCGGCCGCAATCCGGAAGACCCCTTGTGCAGCTTTCGGCGCCGCACGCCCCGACAGTGGCAGAAGAGCACCCCCCGGCGACTGCCGTTCCGCCTCCTCGAATGCCGGGCGCGGTTCTAGAGTTGCGGCCATGGGGAAGAAGGGTCGGACCGCGGCTATCGGACAGCCGGACCGGCCGGAGCACCCGGCCGGCCTCCTGTGCCTTCCGTGCCTGATGGCCGGCGTGGTGCGGCAGGCGTGGACCGTCAGCGCGGGCCGTGCCTGCTGCATCAGGCACGCCGTCGAAGACTCAGACCTCGACGACATGGATCAGCACGAGCTGTTCGTCACCATCTACGAAGCCCTCCGCCAGCACGGTCACTCCGATCCTTACTAGGTGACCGGCTTGGCTTCCCGCTCGATGCAGAACTCGTTGCCCTCCAGGTCCAGTAGTGTGACCCAGCCCCGTCCCTGCGGACCCCGATGGTCCTCGTACAACGAGGCACCGAGCCGAATGACCCGCTCCACCTCCTCATCCCGGGTGCGCTCAGTCGGCTGCCAGTCGAAGTGAATGCGGTTCTTCACCGTCTTACCCTCGGGCACCCGGATGAACAGCAGTCCCGGCACCGGAGGCGGCGCCTCGATGAGCACCTCGTCATCACCTGGAGTGTCCTGGTCGGACACGGGCCAGCCCGTCACGCCACTCCAGAAGGTCGCCAGCTCGTACGGGTCGGCACAGTCCACGGTTACATGACGAAGTTTCACCCGGACCACCGTACGGGCGAAGGCTCATCCGCGCATTACGAAACACGGCCCAGTCGACCCCAGCGGCCGGCAGAGACCTCCGACACGACCGACAAGCGAAGCTATTTGACCAATGGGACCATCGATATAGCGATTCCGATGACAGCAAGAATCAGACCGACGATCTCCCATCGGCGCTCAGACAGAACCATCCGCAAAGGCAGTTTCTGTACATCGTCACAACTGAGAGGCAGCGACCGGAGGCCGCCACCCACCAGACTATCCGCCAGAATTACGCTCTCGCGTGTGATTCGATCTCCTGATCGAGTCTGGCCGGAAGCGATCTCCTTTGCGGAAACCCATCGATCAGCCGGACCCAGGGCTATCGTTCGTTGACGAGTGCGTAGATGGAAGAATGTAAAATGGTACCTCGTCGCCACACCGTACGCTCGGGACAATCCCGTGAGTTCGCTCGATCCGATCTCGACGAGATCGTCCCCTGAGGGCATGAAGCTGAACCGATTGGCGGGAAGTTCTTCAGCAAGTTCGCGGGTTGCGGCGACCCGGGCGCTCGAGTCGCTCGTGCGAACATGACCACCGATGAATTGGAATTGCTGCGCCTCCTGGTCGTATTGCATGAGGTAAGACGCGCCTCGACGCCCTCGCGTCTTCGCCTTGAGGACGACTTGGACGACTGTGGCCTCCCTGAGGGGAATAGGATTTTCTTTCTCGCCGATCCGCTGCCGTTCAATGAGATATAGCAGCTGCGATCCGTGGAGCACGTCGTGAGCAAGATAGGGCCCGTCCGCACTTGCTGGACGGCCCCAATTGGCAAGAATGGGCTCACCCTCACGTATGTATGCGGACCAGCTCGCAGCAAAATATGAGCCGTGACTACTCACCGCTCGCACGCGTGGGCCATCCGGCCCTTCATCGACCTCAATGAAACCGAACGGTTTGACGAGATCGACAATGGCTCGCGCCACAGCCACAAGATTCTGTTCCGCGACACCAGCCTCGCGACAAATGTCGACCATTCGTCGCGCCGGCTCGAACTCGCGAGGCAGTGCTGCGAGTATCTTCGCGACCCAGTTCGCATCCACCGAATCCGTCCCAGCATTCGGCTCGGGCAGAGACGCCACGGAAGCCTCCGTAATCAATTCGCAGGGACGAGTATCGAGTGCAGCCGGCACTCCTCAAAGTCTGCGGTCCCTAAACGGGGATCAACAGCTGCCACGGCTTCCGTGAACTGTCGCGTATCTGACTCCCTCAGGATTCGGTGATCAAATGATTCACTTTCGGCGCCATACCGTTACGGCGAGGCGCTGCAGAAGTCGCTGCCGTTCTACGAGCTCAGGTCTCGGGAAAGATAGCCGGCCTGGAACCGGCTACCTTGCCAAGGCCGAGGCGGGGTACGACGCGCAGGGCCAGGATCAGCTGCGGCTGGGAGCCGGCGCGGGGCGGCTCTCGCCGCGCTTCGCGCCCGGGTCGCCGCCGCGCTTCGCGCCCGGGTCGCCGCCGCGCTTCGCGCCGGGGCCACCACGGCGGGCCTTACCTTCGGTCACCGTCTTCAGGTCGGCGCTCACCTCGAAACGCACCCGGTTGCCGTCCTTGACACCGAACACGCCGTACGACCCGTCAGCGCCCTTGACCACCCGGGACACCGTCACCGCCGCATCCTTCGCGGTCACCACCGCCGTCACCTTCGCCGCCTCGTCACCGGAGACCGGGGTGCGCCTCCCGCCGTGCTCACCATGCCGGCCGGGCCCGTCGGCCGACGCTCCCGGCGTCGGGTTCGCGGGGGCGGCACTGGCCATGGCGGCTCCCCCGACGGCCAGGCCACCCGCGGCTACGACTCCTGCGGCCAGCACACCGAACTTCTTCACGGACACGGGCACTCCTCGACCTGGTCGGGCCGGCCCGGCGCCGGCCCCTACGAGAAGAGTCGGCACTCCCGCTGTGAACAAACTGTGGTTGCCATGGGGGGATGCTGACCACATCCGGTTCGGGGTCAGTCCCACCCGGCCGTCAGATCTGGGGTGAAACGCCGAACGGCGGCCCGCTGTATCAGCCGGGCCGCCGTTCGTGAAGCTAAATCAGAGCGGGCGGATGTTCTCCGCCTGCGGGCCCTTCTGGCCCTGCGTGATGTCGAACTCCACCTTCTGGTTCTCGTCGAGGCTGCGGAAGCCACTCGCCGAGATCGCGGAGAAGTGGGCGAAGACGTCAGCGCCGCCGCCGTCCGGGGTGATGAAGCCGAAGCCCTTGTCGGCGTTGAACCACTTCACGGTACCTGTAGTCATATCTGCTCCTCGCAGGCTGTTGGAGACCGCACTGTGCGACCTCACACGCCGCTGCGTTGATCACCCGCGTCGGAACCGACACGCCAAACGAACAAACGCCGGGTGGGAATCTAGCTCACCCATCAGGCGCCGCAAACGTCTACGGAAATCAAAACTGCAACTCCGAAACCGTAGCACACGATTCGCCCGGCCCCTGGCTCAACGGCCGTTCTCCTCGACCCAGCCGTGGAGGACGGCGGCGGCCCGCGCCGGATCCTCCCCCGGCGATCCGCCGATCATGCGCTGCCCTTCGGCGCCGCCGTGACGTGGTCGCGCGGCCCCGGCCGAGGAGACGCCCACGGTGATCGCGGCCGGTCCCCGTGCCGGCAGCGCGGCGCCCGGCCGGTGCGGGCGGAGGCCCTCCGCCCACAGCCGGGACTCGCGCTTGCGGCGCCGGCGGCCGGCCGCCGTCAGCAGGATCAGAAGGAGCAGAGCCAGCCCGGCGGCCACGAGCACCGGCCGGCGGTTGGCCGGTGCCGCGGCGGCCGGCTCGGCAACCGTGCCGCCGGCCGCGGGGCTCGCGCTGAACGGCATGGCCGTCACCACGACCGCGTCGCCACGGGTGGCGTCGATGCCGGCCGCCGCACCGATCAGCTCCCGCAGTCGCGCCAGATCGACGGCCTCCACCGCGGCGGCGTCGAGAAGGACGGCGACGCTCAGCCTCCGGACGTCCCCGGGCGCGTTGCGGCGGGTCTCGCGCACGGAATTGAGCGCATTGGCGCGTACGGCGCGCGTGCTCTCGTACCGTGTGCCGCCGGTCTGGTCGGTGGAGGAACTCCGGATGAGGCTCTCCGTCAGCGCGCCGGCGGACGGGTCGTGGGTGAAGGTGCGGGTGACCGTCTCGGTCTCGCCGAGGTCGAGTTCGGCGGCGGTGGTGACGACGGCGCGGCCGGGGCCGACCACCGCGTCCAGCATCTTCTGCAGCGCGCTGTTCAGCCGGTTCTCGAAGGCCACGGTGATCGCGTCGGCGCCGGGAGCGGCGGCCACGACCCGGCGGTCGCCGGTCTCTCGCAGGCCGGGCGATCCGGGCGCCGCCGCGTGGGCGGGCAGGCCGAGGCAGAGAGCGAGGGCCGCTCCCACCAGGCCCGCGATCGGTTTCGCCGCGGGTACGTGGCGAACACGCCACGGGGCGGCCCCGGGTCCGTCCGGGCGGAGGCGATCATCCATCGTCGGCCTCCTTTCCACGCTTTTCCGAAAACCGGCGAGGTGTGGCGCCGTTCGACGGGCATTGATCGTTCCGCCGGCGGGCGGGTTTACCGATCCGGCGGGTGCGGTTCGGTTGCGCTCACCACCGGCTCCGCCGCCACGCGCGGCGACAGGCGCCGCTGCCGTCTGATGGAAATTAAGTAACGACGATCAGAAAGGGCATCAATCGCCGCTAGGCATTGTCAGTCATCGCTGCGTTTGCCATCCTCCGTGGAGACGCTGACAGCGACGGTCACCGATCGGTGCCGCGCTGAGGCCGCGCACCTCGGGAGGGGCGATGATCTCGTGACCCGCAGACGTCGGCAGGTCTTCATCGGAGCGTTGATCGGCGCGCTGGTCGCGACGACCGGGCTGGTGAGCGTCCATCTGGCCGGCGCCGCCGTGCCCCCGGCGCGGGCCGCCACGGCCGGCGACGGCGAGTTGCCGAGCGCCATGGGCGCCCACCTCGCCCGCTTGCGCCAGGCGGCGCCCAACGGCGGCGTGCTCGACACCCCGGGCGCGCTCGGGCAGGGCGAGTTCGACGAGCGGGCGTACCCGGCGCAGACCATCTCGGTGTCCCAGGTCGACCGGTCCCGTTCGGCGTTCGCCGCGGCGGACGCGCGTGCCGTGCCGCAGGGCCGCTCGCAGCAGGGCCGGTGGACGAACATCGGGCCGAGCGAGGCGCTCTACCCCTTCACCGAATTCCGCAACTCTTACAACTATGTGCCGAACGAGTACGTGGCCGGCGGCCGCACCACCTCGATCGCCATCAGCGACCGTTGCGTTCCCGGCTTCTGCCGCGCCTACATCACCCCGGCCGGCGGCGGGGTCTGGGCCACCCTCGACATCCTCGCGGCGACGCCCAAGTGGGCCTATCTGGGTGGCCCGCTCGGCATCAACGCGGCGGGCGCGGTCACCATCGACCGCAACGACCCCACCGGGTTGACCATCTACGTCGGCACCGGCGAGGCGAACATCTGCGCCTCCGGCTGCGTCGCGGGCGTCGGGCTCTACAAGTCCACCAACGGCGGCCTGACCTGGCAGGGCCCGCTCGGCAAGAACGAGCTCGGCGGCAAGGGCATCGGCGAGATCATCATCAAACCCGGCGACCGCAAGACGTTGTACGTGGCGACGACGACGGCCCTGCGCGGCATGTCGAGCGTCTGCTGCTCCGGCGTCACCCGCCCGGTCCCGGACGCCGCGAAGTGGGGCCTGTACAAGTCCACCGACGCCGGCAAGAGCTGGAAGTTCGTCCACAACGGCTCGGCGGACCCGGCGCAGTGCACGGGCAGCGCCCAGGAGTTCGCGAACACGTCCACCTGCTCCCCGCGCGGGGTGCGGCACGTCGAGCTGGACCCGGTCGACAGCAACATCGTCTACGCGTCGTCGTACGCCCGCGGCATCTGGCGCTCCCCCGACGCCGGCGCCACCTGGACGCAGATCAAGCCCTCGCTGTCGCCGACGGTCTTCCAGACGCGGGCCGCCTTCGACGTGACGAGGCTGCCGAACGGCAAGACCCGGATGTACGTGTACGAGGGCAACATCGGCACCCCGTACTCCCGGTTGTTCCGCAGTGATGACGTGGCGGCCGGCGCCCCCACCTACCAGGACCTGACCAGCGCGAACGTGGCCGACCCGGGTTACGCGACCTACAACCAGTGCGGCGCGCAGTGCTGGTACGACATGTTCGTGCACACCCCCGACGGCCATCCCGACGTGGTCTACACGGGCGGCTCGTATGTCTACGGCGAGACCATCGCCAACAAGCGCGCGGTGGTGCTGTCCACCGACGCCGGGGTCAGCGGCACCGACATGACCTTCGACGGCACCGACGAGCTGCACCCCAACGGCCTGCACCCGGACCAGCACGACATCGTCGTCAACCCGCGCAACCCGTTCCAGTTCTTCGAGGCCAACGACGGCGGCGTGATGCGGTCCAGCGGCCAGTTCGTCGACCGGTCGGCCTGGTGCGACGCCCCCGAGCGGGCACTGACGGCCCCGCAGCTCGAGCGCTGCCGGCAGATGCTCTCCCGGATCCCGTCGAAGCTGGAGGACGTCAACGAGGGCCTGTCGACGCTGCAGTTCATGAGCCTGTCGGTCAGCCCGCACGACGCGAACCTGCTGCAGGGTGGCACGCAGGACAACGGCACGTGGGAGAACAAGGGCCAGCGCAAGCGCTGGGTGAACACCATCATCGGCGACGGCGGGCAGTCCGGCTTCGACGTCGCCCGGCCCGAGTTCCGGTTCCACACCTACACCGGGGTCCAGATCGAGGTGAACTTCGCCAACGGCGACACCGGCGGCTGGATCTACGTCGGCGAGCCGATCGACGCGCAGCCCGGCACCCAGTTCTACGCGCCGGTGATCAGCGACCCGAAGGTCAGCGGCACGATGTTCGCGGGCACCGCGCTCAGCGTGTACCGGACGAAGACGTTCGGCCTCGGCGACCGGACGCCGGCGGAGGCCAACCGGATCTGCAACACCTGGACCGGTACCTTCGAGGCACAGTGCGGCGACTGGGTCCAGCTCGGCACGGCCGCGCTGACCGACGCCACGTGGGGCGACAAGGCCGGCGGCGCGATGGCGGCCGTCGAGCGTTCACCCGCGGACACCTCGACCGCCTGGGCGGCCACCACCACCGGCCGGGTGTTCGTGTCCCGCAACGTCGACGCCGAACCCGCCTCGGCCGTGCAGTGGACCCGCGTCGACGACGACCAGGCGCTGCCGAACCGCTTCGTCAGCAGCATCCACCCGGATCCCCAGGACCCGGCGCGGGCCTGGGTGTCCTACAGCGGCTTCAACTCCAATACCCCCGCCACCCCGGGACACGTCTTCGAGGTGCGGGCCCCGGCCGGCGCGGCGAGCACCTGGACCGACCGCTCGCACAACCTGGGCGACCAGCCGGTGACCGACCTGGTCCGCGACGACGTGACCGGAGATCTGTACGCGGCCACCGACTTCGGGGTGCTGCGCCTGCCCGACCGGACGACCGCCTGGGTCAAGGCCGCGGCGGGCATGCCCAACGTCGAGGTCACCGGCCTGACGGTGGTGCCGGGCAAGCGGATCCTGTACGCCGCCTCCCACGGTCTGAGCGCCTGGAGACTGGACCTCAAGAAGTAGTGGCCCGTAACAGCGTGGTGCGGGGTCTCGGACGCGGCCCCGCACCCTTTCCGTCCCGCTCGGCACGCTGGTGGCGCACGCTCGGCGCGGTGTTCGTGGTGCTCGTCTTCGTACCCCCGTTGCTGTTGCTGGTCTCGGGGTCCCTGACCGAGCCGGGACAACCGCCACCGCCGACCCCCCGGCTGGTGCCCGATCCACTGTCGGTCACCGGCTACCAGGAGGCGTTCCCGCTCGGCGGGCTGGCCCGGGCCACGCTCAACTCAGCGGTCGTGGCCGTGTGCGCGGTGCCGCTGAGCGTGCTGGTCGCCTCGTGGGCGGGTTTCGCGCTGGCCCGCGCCTCGCGACGGGTGACAGCCGTGATCGTCGCGGCCTCGCTGCTGGCGCTGATGGCGCCGGCGACGGCGCTGCTGCTGCCCCGGTTCGTCGTCTTCCGGTTCCTGGGGCTGACCGACACCCTCGTGCCGTTGATCGCGCCGGCCCTGCTGGGCGCCTCCCCGCTGTACGTACTGATCTACTACCTGGCGTTCCGGGGCCTGCCGGCCGACCTCTACGACACCTGCCGGTTGTCCGATCTGACCCCGCTGCAGACCTGGTGGCGCTTCGCGCTGCCCGTGGTGCGCCCGGTTACGGCCGGCCTGACCGCGCTGAGTTTCATCCTGACCTGGTCGAACTTCCTCGACCCGCTGGTGTACGTCTACGACCGCGACCTGTTCACACTGCCTCTGGCGCTGCGGTCGCTCGCCGTCCTGGACCCCACGAACTTCCCGGTGTTCCTGGCCGGGGCGGTGGTGGCCACTGTTCCCCCGGTGCTGGTGTTCGTGCTGGCCCAGCGCTGGTTCCTGCACTCCGACGACCCGACGGGACGATTCCGGTGAAGACCCTGCGGAAACTGATCGCCCTGCTGCTGTGCGGCGTCCTGCCGGCCGGCGCCGCCGCCGGCTGCTCCCGCGACGGCGGCGACGCGGAGGCCACCGGCCCGGTACGGCTGCTGGTCTTCGGCGCGCCGGAGGAGCTCCAGGCGTACCGGACGCTCGTCGGCGCGTACGCCGAAAAGCACCCGGGCCGCGAGATTCAGCTGATCGAGGCCAGCGACCGCAAGGATCTGCTCGCCCGGCTGTCGACGTCGATCGCCGGAGGGGCGGCGCCGGAGCTGTTCCTGATGAACTACCGGTTCTACGGTCAGTTCGCGGTCAAGGACGCCATCGATCCGCTCGACGAGCGGATCGCCGCCTCGACGCTGGTGAACCCGGCCGACTACTACCCGGTGGCGATGGACGCCTTCAAGTGGCGAGGAAGGCAACTGTGCCTGCCGCAGAACGTCTCCAGCCTGGCCGTCTACTACAACCGCACCCTCTTCGAGAAGCACGGCGTCCCCCTGCCGAAACCGGGCTGGACGTGGAACGACCTGCTCACCACGGCGACCGCGATGACCCGCGACGCGGCCGGCGGCGTCATCCGTGGCACCGAGAGTGAGGGGGCGGCGCGGCGGCCGGCCGTGCACGGGCTCGGCATCGAACCGTCGATCATCCGGTTGGCCCCGTTCGTCTGGTCCAACGACGGCGAGATCGTCGACGACCCGGCCCGGCCCACCCGGCTCACCCTCGACAACCCGCCCGCGAAGGAGGCGCTGAAAAACCTGATCGACCTGCGCCTCGCGTACGGGGTGGTGCCGACCGACGAGGAGGTCGAGTCGGAGGACGACGAGTCCCGGTTCGCCAACGGACGGCTCGCGATGCTGCTGTCGTCGCGGCGCTCCACCACCACGTTCCGGTCGATCACCGGATTCGAGTGGGACGTGGCGCCGCTGCCGGTCTACCGCCGGCCGGCCGGGATCCTGCACTCCGACGCGTACTGCATGACCCGGGGCGGCGCCAACAAGCAGGCGGCGTGGAACTTCCTGGAGTACGCGGTCAGCGCCGAGGGGCAGAAGATCATCGCGGCGACCGGTCGCACCGTGCCGTCGCACATCGCGGTGTCGACGAGTGAGGCCTTCCTCGGCCCGGCGCAGCCGCCACGCAGCGCCAAGGTCTTCCTCGACGCGATCGGGTCCGTCCGCGCGCTGCCCACGGTCTCCACCTGGCCGGAGATCGAGGACGTGACCGGCGGCATCCTGGAGAACGCGCTGTACCGCGGTGACCGGCTCGACGATGTGGTCCGGGAACTGGACGAACAGACCCGGCCCCTGTTCGCGCGGGGCGAGTATCCGCGATGATCAATAGATGACGCGGAGTGGCCTGAAGCTGTCCGGAGTCTCGGCCGCCTACCGGGACACACCGGTGCTGCACCACCTGGACCTGGAGGTGAACCAGGGGGAACTTTTGGTCGTGCTGGGCCCGTCCGGGGCGGGCAAGAGCACGCTGCTGCGTGTCGTCGCCGGGCTCCAGGCCGCCACGACCGGGCGGGTGCTGATCGGCGGGCGCGACGTCACCGCGCTGCGGCCGGGACGCCGCAACGTGTCGATGGTGTTCCAGTCGTACGCGCTGTTCCCGCATCTCACCGCGCTCGACAACATCACCTTCGGGCTGGAGGTGCGTGACATGCCCCGCAAGGCGGCACGGGAGCGGGCGGCCGCGGCGGCGGCCACGGTCGGCTGCGCGCACCTGCTCGACCGGCGGCCCGGGCAACTGTCCGGCGGCGAACGTCAGCGGGTGGCGCTGGCCCGCGCCCTGGTCCGGGAGCCCGACCTGTTCCTGCTGGACGAGCCGCTCTCCAACCTCGATCTCGAACTGCGGACCGAGACGCGGGGCGAGCTCAAGGCCCTGCACGCCCGGCTCGGTGTCACCACGGTGCACGTCACCCACGACCAGACCGAGGCGCTGGTGCTGGCCGACCGGCTGGCGGTCCTGCGGGACGGGCGACTCGAACAGCTCGGTACGCCGGACGAGATCTGGCGTACCCCGGCGACGGTGTTCGTGGCCCGCTTCGTCGGGTCTCCCGCGATGAACCTGCTGCCCGCGGACGGCCCGCTCACTCCGGACGGCGCTCCGGCGGCGCGCCCGCCCGGTCACCGCATCGGGTTCCGTCCGGAGGCGGTCCGGCTCGGCGACGTGGGCACGCCCGCGGCCGTGGAACGGGTCGACGTGGTGGGCGAGGACGCGTACGCGTACCTGCGTCTCGCCGGAGACGGACCGGTGATCACCGCCCGCGTGCCGTCGGCGTCGCGCCCCTTTCCCGGTGAGCCGGTCCGGGCCGCCGTCCGCTGGGCCGACGTGCACGTCTTCGACGGCGACGGCCGCCGGGTGACCGGCGCGTGAGACGCGACCGGGGGCGCCGCCAGCTGGCCCTGCTGCTGGCTCCCTATGTGCTGGGCCTGGTCGTGCTGGTGCTGGCGCCGTTCGCGGTGACGCTCGCGCTGGCCTTCACCGAGTACGACCTGATCCGGCCCCCGGTGTGGACCGGAACGGACAATCTCACCGCGCTGGCGGACGATCCGGTCTTCCGGACCGCGCTGGTCAACTCCCTGCTGTTCGGCGCCGTGGCGGTGCCGCTGCGGATGCTGGTCGCGCTCGGGCTGGCGTTGCTGCTGCACCGCCGGACCGCCGCCGCCGGCACCGCCCGGACCGCCGCGGTGCTGCCCACGGCGGTGCCGGAGATCGCCTACGGCCTGCTCTGGCTCTGGCTCCTCAACCCGCTGTACGGCCCGATCAGTCAGATCCTGCGTGTCGGCGGGGAGAACGGGCTGACCGCGTTCGGGCGCACCCCGCCGCAGTGGCTCACCGACCCGGTCGACGCACGGGCCGCGATCATCCTGATGAGCCTGTTCACGGTCGGCGAGACGTTCGTGATCCTGCTCGCCGCCCGCCGGGCGCTGCCGGCCGACGTGTACGAGCTCGCGGCCCTGGAGGACGCCACCGCCTGGGACGTGCTGCGCCGGATCACGTTGCCGCTGATCGCCCCGGTGCTGGGGCTGCTCCTGATCCGTGACGCCATCCAGAGTCTGCAGTTCTCGTTCGTGCCGGCCCTGATCGTCACCGACGGCGGCCCGCCACCGTACGCGACCACCTACGTCCCGCTGTTCGCCTACCGCAACGCGTTCGAATATCTGCGGTACGGCTACGCCGCCGCCGCGACGCTGCTCATGCTGCTGCTGACCGTCGCCGCCGTGGCGCTGCAATGGCGGTTGCTGCGCCGATACGGCCGTTTTCACCTCCGGTGAGACACCGGAGCCGCGCGGCCGTCCCTCTCGTCCAAATCGGTATGGATACGGTGACCGTCATGCGACGCCTGACGATTCTGCTGCTCGCCGGCGGCTCCCTGGCTCCGCTGACCGCCTGCGGATCGGACCCGCCGCCCGGTTCGGCGAGCCCCGCGCCGAGCCCGCCGGCGACCGCACCCGGCGCCGGCGGAACGCCGCCCGCTCCGGTGTCGCCCGCCGGCGGAACGCCGCCCGCTCCGGTGTCGCCCGCCGGCGGGACGCCGCCCGCTCCGGTGTCGCCGGGCAGCCCCGCGCCCACCACGACGACACCGCCGCCCGCGTCGCCGCGCGGCGAGTCGACGGTCCCGGTGCCGCCGCCCGGCCCCGGTGAGCTGCCGGGCGGGCTGCCGCACGGGGACCGGACGCTGTCCGGCGTGGTCGCCCGGTCCGGCGACTGCACGATGCTGCGCGTCGGCGACCGGCTGTGGGGCCTGGCCGGGACCCCGGCGGAGACGCTGACGGCCGGGGACCGGGTCACCGTCACCGGTCAGATCACCACGACCGGCGCCGACTGCGCCGGCTCGGACGTGGTGCGCACCATCGTCGTGCGCCGGGTGACGCCGGGCGGCTAAAGCCGGGCGACGGTGAAGTCCTTGAACTCGGCCTCCGCTCTGCGGGCCGAGGAGCTCATCTCGACGGCTATGCCGACCGTTCCGCTCTCCAGCGGTGATGTGGTGTCGGTGACGTCCAGCGCCTGCCGGCCGTCGATCCGCAGCACCAACCTGGTCGCGTGGCCGTCGCCCACGGTGGCGCAGTCGGCCTCCAGGCGCACACCGGCCAGCAGGTCCACCCCGGGCAGCGTGTCCACCGCGAGTTCCGGAAACCGGGGGATCCCGCCGGTCATCTTCACGATGTGAACGTGACTGTTCGACACGAGGAAGTAGTAGGCGTCCAGGTCGCCGGCCACCCGGCAGGCCAGGCCGAACCAGGCCTCGTCGTCGGAGACGGACCACCGGGCCCACGCTGAGATCCGGATGCTCGACGGCGCGGTGGGGTACACGACGGCCGCCGCCTGCGGGCTGCCGCCCCAGATCGATCCGGGTTCGCGGCTCTGGAAGCGGTACGCGCCGGGCACGTGGTAGCCGCCGTATCGGCCGGTGCCGCCGTTGTCGGACCAGCCACCCTCCGTCGTCGTGAAGTCGTCGTGGAACAGCACCGGGCCCGCCGGGGGCGACGGCGAGGCCACCGGTGCGGACGACGGGCCCGGCTGCCGCCAGTCGTGCGACAACGCGGGAATGCCGACCGCGATCAGTCCGGCGGCGAGGCCCGCGACGGCCCACCACCATCGCGCGCGGCGGGCGCGAGGAACGGGCGCCGGCGCGATGGCGGCGAGCGGACCGGCCGGGCGCCGGGCGATGTGCAGACTGCCCTGCATGTCGAAGGTCCACTTGCACGGCGTCTGGTGGGGAGTGATCTCCCGTACGCCGGTGTAGACGTAGTCGTAGATCTCGTCGAGCGTCACGAAGCCGTCGCCGTCGCGGTCGGCGGCCCCGGTCTCCAGCCCCTGCACCAGCACGCCGGTGAAGACGCTCGGCCCTGTCCTCTCGCCGTTCCCGGTCAGTCGACTTCCCTCGAACGCGTACTCCATGGCGCTCGACGACGTGATCACCGCACGGCCGCAGCCGCCCAGTTGCCGGTCGATGCCGAGGTCCGAGGCCGCGCCGCGCGGCGTGAGGCCGCGCGCGAAAGCGCCGGCGTAGCAGCAGTCGAGCATCAGCACGATCCGGCGCGACCGGCTGCGGGTCATCTGCTGGTCGACGAACGACGCGGACACGCTCGTGGCGGCCAGGCGGTGCACCTTCGTGTTCGCGGCGGCCAGGTGCAGCGTGCCGTCCTCGTCCTTGAGCCCGTGCCCGGAGAAGTAGACCAACAGCAGGTCGTCGCGGTCACGATCGGCGAAGAAGTCCTCCAGCGCCTCGCTGACCACGTGCGCCGGCTCGTTGCGCAACTGCCGGACGTGGAAGCCACCGACACTCTGATCGCCCAGCACGCGGGCCAGCGCGTCCGCGTCGTGGCCGGGCGCCCGAAGCCGGCTCAGGCCGGGATCGGCGTAGTCGTGGACGGCGACGACCAGCGCTTCGCGGCGGCCACTCACTCGCCGGCCTCGTGGCGGCGCAGCCAGGCATCGATGACCTGCTGCTGCTGGGCCGAGGTCACCCCGGCGAGATCAAGGACGTCACCGTCGATCTCGACGCGGAGGGTACGGCCGCGCCGCGCGCCCCAGGCCCGGACCGCCTCCACCACAGCCGCCAGCACGCCGGGATCCGTCAGGGCCACCGACAGCGCGGCGATCAGGCCGTCCACGGCTTTGCTGCCGGCCGGCGCCGGGGTCCCCGGCACCGTCCGCGCGTCGACGACGCCGGCGTGGCCGAGCAACTCCCGGCGTAACCGGATGAGCGCGTCCTCGATCTCAGCCGCGTCGAGATCCGCATCGACGACCGACAGCAACATCGCAGCCCTCATTCCCTCTGTGACAACGACGACCAGACTAAACCGACACATTGCGTATATCGGATATTCAGGCTCGCTCCGTCGCCGCCGTGGCCGCCTGCCCCGGCCGATCAGTGAGGCCGCGCCCGGGGCGGGCTCCGGTCGGGATTCGTGGGCGCGGGTCAGCCGGGTGAGCGGATCGCCTCGGTGGTCAGACCGCGTGGGCGTGCGGCAGCAGCACCCGCCGGGCGATCAGATCCGCGGCGGGCATCGGTCGGGCGAAGTGGTAACCCTGTGCGCGGTCGCAGCCGAGAGTGTGCAGCAGCGTGGCGTGGAACGGCGTCTCGACGCCTTCCGCGACCGTGGTCAGGCCCAGGCTGCGCGCCATGTCGACGACCGTGCGGACCAGGGCGACCTGCCGGTGGTCGTCCTCGTCGGCGGGCATCAGCGACTTGTCGATCTTCAGCGTGTCGATGGGCAGGTCGCGCAGGTACGCCAGCGAGGAATAGCCGGTGCCGAAGTCGTCGACCGCGATCCGGATGCCGTCGGCGCGTAACGCTTCGAGATGGTCGAGGGCCTGCGCGCTGCGGGTGCCGGCGCTCACCAGGATGCCTTCGGTGATCTCCAGCGTCAGCGCGGTGGCGGGCAGACCGCTGTCGAGGAGGCTGCGCCGTACCTTCGCGGTGAAGTCGTCGTCGGTGAGCTGACGCGGGGACACGTTGACGGTGAGTGTGACACCGTGCTCCCGATGCCAGGTCGCGGCTTCGGCGCAGGCGCGACGCAGGACCCACTCGCCGAGAGCGACGATGAGGCCGCTCTCCTCGGCGGCCGGGATGAACCGGTCCGGGCCGATCGGCGGCCGGCCGGGTGGCAGCCAGCGCACCAGCGCCTCGACAGCCACCGTCTGTGACGTGCCGAGGTCGACGATCGGCTGGTAGTAGACGGCGAACTCGTCGGCGCCGAGCGCGAGCCGCAGCCGCGCCACGGTCTCGATGCGTTCGGTCTGCCGGTCGCGCAGGGTGTGGTCGTACCACACCACGCGGTCCTTGCCGGCCGCCTTGGCGGCGTTCAGGGCCATGTCGGCGTCGCCGAGCAGATGCGCCCTCTCCGTCATGTCGTCGGCCGCCCGCACACCGGCGCTCGCGGTGACGTGCAGCGTGTACCCGCACATCTCGACCGGCGACCGCAGCGTCTCGAGCACGGCGTCGGCACGGGTGGCCACGACGTCCCGATCGGTTCCCGGGACGAGGACGGCGAACTCGTCACCACCGGTGCGCGCCAGCAGGTCGCCGGGCCCCAGAACGCCACGGAGCCGCGCGGCGATCATGACGAGCAGTTCGTCGCCGGCGCGGTGACCGAGCCGGTCGTTGACGTCCTGGAAGCCGTCGAGGTCGAGCACCACCAGGCCGTGCGGCTCCCCCGCGGCGATGCGGTCCTCCAGCAGCCGCCGGTTCGGCAGGCCGGTCAGGACGTCGTGCTCGGCGAGGTGCCGCAGCGACTCCTGCAGCGCGGCCTGCTCGTCCAGCGCGACGGCCAGCGACATCGCGTGCCGCTGGAGCTGTCGCTGGCCGTTGGTCATGCGAACCACCAGGAGCAGGGAGATCAGCACGGTGGCCGACAGCGGCACGATGAAGTCGTAGAGGTCCAAATCGCCCCGGTGCGCGTCCTGCATCAGCGAGTATCCGGTCGCGGCCGGGCCGACCAGGACCAGCGCGCCGTGCAGCATCGCGGTGCGCCAGCCGCCGCCGACCGGGTCGGGCAGGGCCGGGTGGGCCGCCGTGGCGGGGTGCAGCGCGGCGACGCCGGGCAGCGCGAACGCGGCCAGCCACGCCGCGACGCTCCAGCCGGGCCCGGACCACGGGCCGCCGGTGGCGACCGACAGGAAATACGGTACGTCGGCGGCGGTCAGCAGCACGGCCATGGCCAGCAGGATGGCGTGGGTGTGCCGGAGCCGCCGCTGCACGACCAGCAGCCGTACCGCCATGGCCACCAGCAGCAGGTCGAGGATCGGGTAGGCGATCGCCCCGCTGTACGGCGGCGACGGATCGGCGTCGAGGATGTACGGGTCGTACAGCCCGACCCAGGCGAGCGTCGCGCCGGTGCACGTCACGATCCCGGCCTCGGCCGTGCCCGCCCATCGGGAACTTCCGGCCGGGCGTTCGGGCAGCAGGGCCAGACCGGCGGCCAGCAGCGGGTACATGACGAAATAGAGCACGTCGACGGCGGAGAGACTCGGGGCGGCGGTCAGGCTGACATGGACGGCCCACACCGTGTTCGCCGCCGCGCCGCAGACCATGGCGATCGCCAGCAGCAGCCAGGCGACCGGGCGTGCCGGCCGGTGCAACCGCACTCCGGCCGCGACGCAGGCGGCCGAGCCGAGACCGATCAGGGCGTACGCGCACTGCTGTCCGGCCGGACCGAGGTGCGGCGCCACGAGCGCGACCGATGCCGCCACGGCCAGCCAGCCGTAACAGGCGTACGCCCGCGGCCGCACCGGCTCAGGCGACCGCACGGCGCATCCCGCCGAGGCCGGCGGCCTCATCGGCCGGGAACGCCGCCCCGGGGACCCTGCACACCTCAGACTCATCGGCGCGGACCCGGCCATCTTGAGCAAGATCATGGTGGTACGGGGAGGGCGAGCACGATCAGGTGGTGCGAGTGTCCAGGACGCCGGTCATCCTCGGCGCCCGGCAGTGGTCCGCCCGCCGCCGCTGCGCCTCTCGTGAGGCCACGCCGGTTCGCGATTCACCGGCCGTCACTGTCGGTGACCGGCGAGGCGTCTCCGGCGTGGGGGCCGTTCGCCGGGCGCCCGGGGGTGGCCGCCTCGCCGACACACACGCTGACCGAGGCGGTGACGCCGCCGTCGGGGCGGCGGGTCAGCATGAGCGCCCCGGTCAGTCGATGCGCCAGCCACAGCCCCCGACCGCCGGGCTGGTCGGTCTGTGACAGTCGGATCGGCAGTTCAGGGGCCTTCCGGCCGTGATCGATGATCTCGCAGACGAGGACGTCGGCGAGCAGCCGCAGCCGCAGCCGGCCGGCGCCGCCGCCGTGCTTCACCGCGTTGGTCACCAGTTCGTGCGCCGCCAGAACGAAATCCTCGCCGACCGTGCCGGACAACCCCGCGGCCGCCGCCGCGGCACTCAGCCGGTGCCGTAGCGCGGTCACCGTCGTGTCGGTGAACGGCTCGTCCAGCAACGGATCCGGTGCCGGCGCCGAAACCGGCGGCACGGACCCGTCCGTGTCACCCGCGCCGGTCGAACCGCCACCCGTCATCCCGCGAACGGTACGCGCTCGCGTGCGGCGGCGTCCGCGGCGGTCCGATGCCCCGGCCCGGCCGACGCCACGGCGCGAGCCCGGTGGCGTCCGCGGCGGTCCGATGCCCCGGCCCGGCCGACGTCACGGCGCGGGCCCGGCATCGTCGCCGGGCCCGCCGTGTGGGGTGGTCAGTCCTCGCTGGGGTTGAGGACGACCTGCGCGGATCCGGTCTGGCCGTCGGCGTCGGTGTACTCGGCCACGAAGACCGCCGCCAGGTTCTCCGCCCCGGCGTGCCCGGGGTCGATGAACGTGGTGATCGAGCCGGTGCAGCCGGACGTCGTCGACAGGGGGTGCCCGTGCTGGTCGTGGCCGAGGATGTAGGAGACCTCGACCGACGCGCAGTTGACCGGCTGGTCGTCGACCACGTTGACCTGGAAGGTCACCGTGTCGCCGAACTCGAACGGCTGGCCGGCGGTGGGCGTCACGAACGACACCGTGGGCGCCACCGGGCCGACGTGCAGCAGGAACTCCGCGGAGGCGGACCGCCCGGTGGAGTCGGTGACCTTCAGGGTGGCCCGGTAGTCACCGTTCTGATGGTAGGTGTATGCCGGGTTCGGGTGCCGCGAGTCGACGTCGCCGTCGGCGTCGAAGTCCCACGCGTACCGCAGCGCGTCGCCGTCCGGATCGACGGTGCCGGCGCTGGAGAAGTTGACCGTGAACGGCGCCGAGCCGACCGTCGGCTCCGCGTTGATCTTCACGATCGGTGTCTTGTTCGCCGGCGCGTAGTCGACGCGGGCGAGTTGCGCCTCCGGGTTCTCGGCGAAGTAGCCGTCGCCATACTCCAGCACGTAGAGCGCGCCGTCCGGGCCGAACTCGATGTCCATCGGGTTGTCGAAGATGATCGACGGCAGCACCGATTCGATCGCCGTGACCTGGTCCTGGTCGTCCAGGGTGAACGCCTTGACGTAGTCGCGGGTCCATTCGTAGAACAGCGGCTTGCCGTCGAAGTGCGCCGGCCATCTGGTCGGCGACTTGCTGCGCCGGTCGTACTGGTAAGCCGGCCCGGCCATCGGGCCGATGCCGCCGGTGCCGAGTTGCGGGAACTGCGTGCTCGCCCCGTACGTGTAGACGACCTCCGCCTTCTCGACGCTCGGCAGATTACGCAGGCCGGTGTTGTTCGGCGATTCGTTGACCGGCTGGGCGCAGTTGAATGGCGCCCGTGACACGCCGGTCGCGAAGTCGTAGTCGACGTAGGGCATGTCGGGCGCCACGCAGTACGGCCATCCGTAGTTGGCCGGCTTGTCGATGGCCATCCAGCGGCCGTGGCCGGCGGGTCCGCGCTGCGGGTTCGGCTGCTGGGCGTCGGGCGAGTAGTCGGCCATGTAGACGACCCCGGTCCGCTCGTCGACGTCGAACCGGAACGGGTTGCGCAGGCCCATCGCGTAGATCTCCGGGCGGGTCTTCGGGGTGCCCTTCTTGAACAGGTTGCCGCGCGGGACGGTGTAGGAGCCGTTCGGCTTCACCGTGATCCGCAGCAACTTGCCGCGCAGGTCGTTGGTGTTGGCGGAGCTGCGCTGGGCGTCGAACGCCGGGTTGCGGTCCGGGCGCTCGTCGATCGGCGTGTACCCGCTGGAGGCGAACGGGTTGGTGTCGTCACCGGTGGAGAGGTACAGGTTGCCCTTCCCGTCGAAGTCGATCTTGCCGCCGACGTGGCAGCAGACGCCGCGATCGACCGGGACCTGAAGGATCTTCTGCTCACTGCCCAGGTCCAGGGTGTTGCCGCGCAGCTTGAACCGGGACAGTTGCAGGTGTCCCTTGAACGGCGCGAAATCGGCCGCCGTCCCGGTCTCGGGGGCGTTGCCCTCGTTCACGGTGGGCGTGGCCGGGTCGTCGACCGGCGTGTTCAGCACCGGCGAGTAGTAGACGTAGACCCAGTGGTTGCGCTCGAAGTCCGGGTCGATCGCGATGCCCTGCACGCCTTCCTCGTCGTGCAGGTACACCGGGATGGTGGCGGCCAGGACGTTGCGGCCGGTGCGGGGCTCGTGGATGCGCACCTGCCCTTTGCGGGCGGTGTGCAGCACGCGCTTGTCGGGCAGCACGGCCAGGGCCATCGGTTCGCCCGGGTAGTCGTTGAGGGTCACCTTCTGGAAGTCGGCGTCGGGCGGCGGGGCGGCCGCCCGGGCGGGGCTCCCGAGACCGGTGACCATGGTGGTGGCGAGGAGGGCCGCGGCGGCGGCGGTGAGGAGCCGTCGCATGTCAGTACCTCAGTCCGATGAGGTACTGGTACCCCACGCGGGCGGTTTCCAGGGCCTGCGCCGGTGTGCGCGGCGGGCTGCCCGCGTCGTCGCGCTCCACGATGTACTCCACCAGACCGGCGTCACGGGCCCGGCGGAAGACCCGCTCGAAGTCGATCAGGCCGGCGCCCGGGTCGGCGAAGCCGCTGTTGACGTCCATGTCCTTGACGTGCACCTGCTTGATCCGCCGGCGGTTCCGTTCGATCAGGTCCACCGGGTCCGCGGCGCCGCGCCAGGCCCAGTACAGGTCGACCTCGAGGTGGACCAGGCGGGGGTCGGTCTCGTCGGTGAGGATGTCGAAGCCGGTGCGCTCGCCGCCGTCCTGGCGCAGGAACTCGTTCTGGTGGTTGTGGTAACCGAAGCTCAGTCCGGCCCGGCGGGCGAGTTCGCCGGCCTTGTTGAGGTCCGCGGCGAAGGCCCGGTAGACCGCGCCGTCGCGGACCGGCCCGTTCGGTCCGGCGCCGAAGTACGGGTGGACGATGTACTTGTTGCCGATGACGGCGGCGTCGTCCAGCGCCCGCTTCCAGGTTTCGGCGTTCCACGGCTGCGGGATGCCGGCATGACCGGAGGTGGCCCGCAGGCCGGCGTTGTCGAGGGCGGCCCGGAACTGGGCGGCGGTGCGGCCGACGAAGCCGGCGTGCTCGACCCGGGTGTAACCGATCTCGGCGAGTTCGGTGAGACTGCCCTCGAGGTCGATGGCGAGCTGGTTGCGCAGTGTGTAGAGCTGCACGCTGATCTGGTCGCGGGGAACGCGGTGCGGGGAGGATCCGCCGGCCGCGGCGGGCGAGCTCAGCGTGGTGGAGGCCCCGACGGCTGCGGCGCCTGCGGCTGCGGCGCCGAGCAGGTTGCGGCGGCTCAGGGCGGTCGGACGGGATGGTGACTCGTGCATGCGGTGGTGCCTCCGGTTTCGCCAAGTGAACACGGATGGGCATGCGGGCAGGTCAGACTTCGCGCCCGCAGCCGGCAACTTTCGTGCAGAGCGACTTTCCGTACCGGACGTTACCGCGTATTCACTGTCGTCACTAGATGAACATCTTCCCGAAACCTCGGAACTTTCGTACGATGCGAACAAAGCGATGCCAGGTGGCCACCCCTTCGAAACCGCTTCAGGCGGCGGCCCGTCCGGCGCCGGCCGCGCCCCAGACGGCGAGCTCGCCGCGGGCCAGACAGACGATCAGGAAGCCGTCCGGGCCGGCGACCGCCCAGGACTCGAAATCGGCGTCGACACCGACACACAGCTCCGATCCGCCGGCGAAGGTAATCTCCAGCTCGCCGTTGTCGCGCGTATGCGCCGCCTGGACGACGTCGCCGAGCAGCACCGCCAGAACGTCCGACGGGCTCTCGCCGGGCTCGACGACCACGTGGCCGTGCGGCCCGTTCAGGTGGGCGGCCGATTCGAGCACCACCCGGTGGCCTCCGGTGAAGCCCATGACGATGGCGTGACCCAACCGCAGGTAATCAAGCTTCTGTCCGACCAGAACGTCGATCAGACGCACCCGCCGCGAGCGTCCGCCGGCGACCATGCCTGCCACTATGAGTACCACCGATCGGCTTGTAGGGCTGCTGACGGCAGGACCGTAGCCCGGGCTTTCATAAGAGAGCCTTAAAGCCGCAACACGAGTTGGCGGTCACACTCCGTCCGCTGTGGGCGCCGTCGCATCGGCCGAACGGCAGACCCCCCTCACTCAAGATCAGACCGGCGGTGGAAGCCCTCGCCCCGTCACTGATGGAAACCTGCATCGGTGCCGTCGTGATCAGGGAGGCACCCGACCCGCAAAGGAGCGTCCCCGTGACGCACGCCATGTCCCTCGTTCTCCGGGCCGATCCCGGCCCGGCGATGCTCTCGGCGGCGCCGATCCCGGCCGCCGGCGGGATGTCCGCAGGGGAGATTCTCGTCGTCCTGGCGGCGATCGCGGTGGTCCTCGCCAGGTGGCTCCCGCCCGCCGCCCGCCGCTGGACCGCCATCGGTTCGATGATCGCCCTGGTCGCGGGCGCCGCGTCGACAGCGGCCGGAATGCGCTGGCAACTGCTGCTCGTGCTCGCCGGCGGCCTGCTCGCCGCCGCTGGGATCGGCGCCGGACGGCTGATGCGACGGCGCAGTGGCCGTGCCGACCGGCGGGCCCGCTGGTGGGTGGCCCTGCCGGGCTCGCTGGCCTGTCTCGGGCTCATCACCGGCGGCGCGGTCGCGGCGGTGGCGCTGCCCGTGCCGGCGTTCCCCCAGCCGTCCGGGCCGTTCGCGGTAGGCACCACGGTGACGCAATGGACCGATCCGGACCGCGAGGAGACGGCGACGGCGGAGGCCGACGGCGGGCGTACGGTGGTCGTCCAGTTCTGGTACCCGGCGCTGCCGGGCAGCCCTGACGCGCCGCGGGCACAGTACCTCGGCCGGACCCGGGAGGAGGCGGACACCGTCGCCGCCGCGGCCGCCGGCTACCTGGGGATTCCCGGCCTCGTGCTGGACGGGCCGACGCGCGCCCGTACTCACGCGGTGCACGACGCGGCGCCGGCGGCCGGCCGCTTCCCGGTCGTGCTGTTCTCCCCCGGGCTCGGTGGCGTGCGCACGCAGAACACCGCGTGGGCGGAGGAACTGGCGAGCCGCGGCTACCTCGTCGCGGGCGTCGACCACCCGTACGACTCGGCCGCGGTGATGCTCGCCGACGGCCGCACCCTCCGGACCCGGATCGCCGCCGGCGGCGACCGGGCCGAGGACGCCAGGCGAAGACTCGGCTGGACGACGGTGCGGGCATCGGACCTCAGCTTCGTGCTCACCCAGCTCGGCCGCCTCGACCGGGGCGAGATCCCCGGCCCGTTCACCGGGCGGCTCGACACCGGGCGGGTCGCGGCGACCGGCCACTCCCTCGGCGGGGCCGCCGCCATGTGGGCCGCTCACCGAGACCCCCGGTTCACCGCCGTCATCAATCTGGACGGCGGCCCCGAACCGGCCCAGGGTCCGCTGCGCCAGCCCGTCCTCGCCGTCACCCACGAAGCCGTGGACCAGGCCGATGCCGACTACATCGCCGCGCTGTCGAAGGTTCTGGACGAGGGCGCCGCGACCGGCTACCGGCTCACCGTGCCGGGCAGCGCACACCTCACGTTCACCGACGGTCCGCTGTACCTGCCACCGGTTCCCGCCCTGACGGGGTCGCTCGGCCGGACCGAGGCGGTACGCATGACCACCGACACCTGCGCCGCGTTCCTCGACGCCACCCTGCGCGGCCAGCCCGTCGATCTCCCGGGGACGCTCTCCCGGCACGGTGACCTGCGGGTGCATCCGCCCACCAGCCGTCCTTGAACCGGGGCCGGTGGCGGAGCCCGCGCACCGTCGGCCGGCGCTGTGCGAAAAGCGCCGGCCGAGGTGACGACGGCCCGGGGGCCGGACCCGCCGGTTACGGCTCGGCGGACGAGAAGGCCGCGTCGAAGGCCGCCGCCGGCGCGTCGAACGCCAGCCGCCGCACGAACCGCAGCGCCTCGGGCGCGCCGACGAGCCGGTCCATGCCGGCGTCCTCCCACTCGATGGAGAGGGGCCCGTCGTAGCCGATCGCGTTGAGCGCCCGGAAACAGTCCTCCCAGGGGACGTCGCCGTGACCGGTCGAGACGAAGTCCCAGCCGCGGCGCAGGTCGGCCCACGGCAGGTGGGAACTGAGGCGGCCGCGCCGGCCGTCGCCGGTGCGCACCTTCGCGTCCTTGCAGTCGACGTGATAGATCCGGTCGGCGAAGTCGAGGATGAAGTTGACCGGGTCGAGGTCCTGCCAGACGAAGTGCGACGGGTCCCAGTTCAGGCCGAACTCGGGCCGGTTGCCGATCGCCTCCAGGGTCCGTTTCGTGGTCCAGTAGTCGTAGGCGATCTCGCTGGGGTGCACCTCGTGCGCGAACCGGACGCCCACCTCGGCGAAGACGTCGAGGATCGGGTTCCACCGGTCGGCGAAGTCGGCGTAGCCACGGTCGATCATCGCCGGGGGCACCGGCGGGAACATGGCCAGTGTGTGCCAGATCGACGACCCGGTGAAGCCGACGACGGTCCGCACGCCCAGCTTGGCGGCCGCACGGGCGGTGTCCTTCATCTCCTCGGCGGCACGCCGACGGACGCCCTCGGGCTCGCCGTCTCCCCAGATCCGCGCCGGCAGGATGTCCTGATGACGCTCGTCGATGGGATGATCGCAGACGGCCTGCCCGACCAGGTGGTTCGAGATGGCGAACACCTGCAGGTTGTGTTTTGCCAGTTGCTCGCGTTTGCGGTCGACGTAACCGTCGTCGGCGAGGGCCTTGTCGACCTCGAAGTGGTCGCCCCAGCAGGCGATCTCCAGGCCGTCGTAACCCCACTCCGAGGCCAGCCGGCACACCTCGTCGAACGGCAGGTCGGCCCATTGGCCGGTGAAGAGGGTGATCGGTCGCGACATGTTCTCACTTCCTCGCGGGTGTCCCGGGAAACGGTGTGCGGGATTCCGGTGCCGATGATCGGCGGGGCGGCGCGAGGGACCGCCCGGGCACGACGACACGGTGGCGGGGATGGCGGCGAGGTCGTGCCGGGTGGGTTTGCGCCTCCCACCCGGACGCCGGTCCGCGTCCGCGTTCGTCACGGACCACTCTAGGCAAAGTCCCGTGCCGGCGGAAGGCAGGCCGCGGCACGGGACTCACGATTTCGTCAGGCGCGGTTCCACTGCTGGTTGGCCGCGCCGAGGCAGTCCCAGATGTGGATCTGCCGGCCGTTGTCGGGCTTGGCCTCGGAGACGTCCAGGCACCGGTTCGACTGCGGGTTCCGCACGGTCCTGTCGCTCCGCACGCCCCAGTTCTGCGCCGCGCTGCCGTTGCAGGTCCACAACTGCACCTTGGTCCCGTTGGCGGTGCCACCACCGGCCACGTCGAGGCACTTGTTCGACGCCGGGTTGCGCCACACCTGCCCGCTGACCGCCCAGACCTGCGCGGCCGACCCGTTGCACGTCCACAACTGAATCCTCGTGCCGTCGGCGGAACCTCCACCGGCGACGTCCAGGCACTTGCCGGCCAGGCCCACCACCGGGCCCGGGCCGCCGCCACCGCCCGAGGCGGTGAGGGTGAAGTCGTCGACGTCGAAGAGCCCGGTGCCGGTGCCGGTGAAGGTGAGGTAGAGGTTGTGGGCGCCGGACGGCACGTGGGACAGGGCGGTGGTGACGTCGGCGTAGGTGCTCCAGCCGCCGGTGTTGGGCACCGCCAGCGAGCCGAGCAGAGGGCCCGCCGGCGAGCCGGTCCGCACACCGATGGCGCCGCCGGCCCCGCCGGAGACGACCCGGGCCCTGACGGAGGTGACCCCGGTGAGGTCGACACCGTTGTAGGCCGCCCAGTCGCCCGGGTCGACGTAACCGAGGGTCTGGCCGTTGTTGGCACCGGCCTTGGTGAACGCCTGGACGCCGTGGGCGGAGCTGAACGACTCGGCCTGGACGGTCCGGGTCGGGCCGCCTCCGCCGAGTTCCTTGATCCGGATGTTGCGGAAGGACACGTCGTCACCGTCGCCGTGGTTCTGCAGGCCGATGTGGCCGTCCAGGTTGCGGGCCGGATCGGTGTTGGTGAAGTCGTTGATCTTCACGCCGTTGAGGAGCACCTGCAGCCGCTGGCCCTCGACGAGCAGCTCGTAGGTGTTCCACTCCCCCGGCGGGTTCAGCGCCGCGTCGCGAGCGGCGGCGTTCGCGCCCTGGAAGCTGTAGACGGCACCGGTGGTGCGGTCGGCGGCGTCGGTGGCGTCGATCTGGATCTCGTAGCCGTTGTTCACCGCCGACCAGGGGTCGCTCGACGGCGGGAAGCCGATGAACACCCCGGAGTTGTCGTCGCCGGCCATCCGCCAGTCCAGTTTGAGGGAGTAGTCGGTGTACGCCTTCGGTGAGTACCAGAGCATGCCGAGCCCGCCGACCGAGGTGAGGGTGGCGTCGCTGTTGGTGAAGCTGCCCGGCCCCGCCTGGGACCAGCCGGAGGTCGAGCCGTTGTACAGCGTGGTGTAGCCGGTCTCCGGCCGGCAGTCGGCCTTGGCACGCCCGGCCGCGTACCGGATCCCGCCGAGCAGATGGCGCCGGAACGCGGTGTCGGCGTACGACTCGTTGGTGTGCCCGCCGCCGGTGTAGAAGGACCGGCCGGAGTCGAGCGTCTTGCACCAAGCGTGCGGGTGGTCGGCGCCCATGGCGCCGCCCGAGTAGGACCCCTCGTCGAGGGTCGCGAGCACGTGGGCGGTGCTGCGGGCGTTGGTGCGGTAGTCGTACCACTCGTCGGTGCGGGTCCAGGTCTGCGGCAGGTGGGCGGTGGCGGCGTGCGCCCGGTCCTCGACCTTGACGGTCGCCTGCTGGATGGCCGGGTGGGAGGCGAACCAGGCTCCGACGAGCTGGCCGTAGAACGGCCAGTCGTATTCGGTGTCGGCGGCCGCGTGGACGCCGGCGTAGCCGCCTCCGGCCCGGATGTACGACTCGAAGGCGGTCTGCTGGGCGCCGTTGAGGACGTCACCGGTGGTGTTGAGGAACACCACCGCCTCGTACTGGGCGAGGTTGGCGGTGGTGAAGGCGGCGGCGTCCTCGGTGGCGGTGACGGTGAAGTCGCCGGCCGCCGCCAGGTCCTTGATCGTCTGGATGCCGGTGCCGATGGAGTCGTGGCGGAAGCCGGCTGTCTTGGAGAAGACCAGGACGTCGTAGGCGGCGTCGGCGGCGGTGGCGGAGGTGGCCGGTACGGTGCACGCCAGGGTGGTCAGCACGGCGGTGGCCGCGCCGAGGAGGGTACGGATTCGTCTGCGCACGGGGATTCCCCTCAACGGGATCAGGGCAGGTTCCACTGCTGGTTGGTGGCGGCGAGGCAGTCCCAGATGTGGATCTGCCGGCCGTTGTCGGGCTTGGCCTCGGAGACGTCCAGGCACCGGTTGGACTGCGGGTTGCGCACTGTCTTGTCGCTCTGGGCGACCCAGTTCTGCGCCGCGCTGCCGTTGCAGGTCCACAACTGGACCAGGGTGCCGTTGGCGGTCGCGCCGCCGGCCACGTCCAGGCACTTGCCGGACGACGGGTTGCGCCACACCTGCCCGCTGACCGACCAGTTCTGCGCGCCGGTGCCGTTGCAGGTGTAGAGCTGGATCTTCGTCCCGTCGGCGGCGCCTCCACCGGAGACGTCCAGGCATTTGCCCGCCAGGCCCACCACCGGGCCCGCCCCGGCCGAGGTGGTGAAGGTGAACGCGTCGACGTCGAACAGCGCTCCGGCGCCGCCGGCGAAGGTCAGGTAGAGGGTGGTGGCGCCGGGCGGCGGGCCGGTGATCGCGCCGGTGACCGTGGTGAAGGTGTCCCAGCCGCCGGTCACCGGCACCGTGGCCGAGCCGAGCACCGTGCCGGTGGCCGAGCCGGCGCGGATCTGCAGCGTGCCGCCCGCCCCGGCGGAGGAGACCCGTGCGGTGAACGACGTCGCGTTGTTCAGCCGGTAGGTGTCGAAGGAGATCCAGTCGCCGTTGCCGATGTCGCCGACGGTCCGGCCGCCCTCGGCCGTGGTCTTGGTGAAGACGGTGACCCCGGAGGCGTTCCTGTAGTGCTCGGCCTGACGGTGCCGGGGCCGCAGGATGTGCTGGGTGTGGGTGGTCAGGCCACCCGCGTCGGTGTACTCGGCGTCGAACACCGCGAAGATGTTCGCCGCCGCGTCGTGCTCGCCGTCGATCGGGATGGTGAGCGAGCCGGAGCAGCCGGTGGCCGAGGTGATCTGGTGACCGTGCTGGTCGTGTCCAAGCACGTAGGTCATCTTGACCCTGGAACAGTCGATCGACGGCTCCTCCGGGTCGGTGACGGTCACCCGGTAGGGCACGGTGTCGCCGAAGGAGAAGAGCTGTCCGTCGCCGGGCATCGAGATGCCGACCGCCGGCGCCGTGTTGCCGACACCGATCTGGACGTCGTCGGTGCCGGTCGCACCCTGCGGGTCGGTGACGGTGAGCGTGACGTCGTACGTACCGTTGCCGGTGAAGGTCTTGGTGGGGTTGGCGGCGGTGGAGGTGGTGCCGTCACCGAAGTTCCAGGCGTAGGTCAGCGCGCCGCCCTCGGGGTCACTGGAGCCGGCGGACGAGAACCCGACCGTCAGCGGCGCCTGTCCGGAGATTCGGTTGGCCGTGGCGTTCGCCGTCGGGCTCCGGTTGCCTCCGCCGACGTGGTCGTACCGGTACAACGCCGAGTTCTCGTCGCCGTTGAAGTAGCCGGTGCCGTAGTCGAGCACGTAGAGGGAGCCGTCCGGCCCGAACGCCATGTCCATGACCTGCTTGCCGTTCCAGTCGAAGGTGGCGATCTCGCCGACCGCGCCGTCGCCGCCGACGTGGATCGGCTTGACCCATCCACGGCCGAGCTCACCGGCGAAGAAGTGGCCCTCGAACGACTGCGGGAACTTGGTGGCAGACGGCGACGCGGCGTTGTAGCGGTAGACCGGGCCGGCCATCGGCGACTCGGAGCCGCCGCCGAACTCCGGCGGGCTGCCGGTGTCACCGGCGTAGCGGATCCAGGCGGCCGAGGCCCGCGGAAGCCTGCTCTGGCCGGTGTTGCGGAACGAGTTGTTGACCGGCCCGCCCGCGCAGTCGTGCTTGGCTCCGGCCGTGCCGGTGGCGAAGTTCCATTCCGCGTACGTCTCGGTCGCGGTGTTGGCGCCGGTGCAGTAGGGCCAGCCGTAGTTGCCCGGTCCGGTCACCCGGTTGAACTCGACCTGGCCGCTGGGGCCACGGGCGGAGGTGGACCCGGCGTCGGGCCCGTAGTCGCCGACGTAGACCACACCGGTGGCCTTGTCCACGCTCATCCGGAACGGGTTGCGGAACCCCATGGCGTAGATCTCGGGCCTAGTGCTCGCGGTGCCCGGAGCGAACATGTTCCCGGCCGGGATCGTGTACGAGCCGTTCGCGGCGACCTTGATGCGCAGTATCTTGCCCCGCAGGTCGTTGGTGTTGGCGGCGGTGCGCTGCGCGTCGAAGGCCGGGTTGCGGTCGGCGCGTTCGTCGAGCGGCGCGTAGCCGTCGGACTGGAACGGGTTGCTGTCGTCGCCGGTGGAGAGGTAGAGGTTGCCGGCGGCGTCGAAGTCGATGTCGCCGCCGACGTGGCAGCAGATGCCGCGGTCGGCGGGGACGTCGAGGACCTTCGTCTCGGCGGAGAGCTTCCAGTCGCTGGTGAGCGTGAACCGGGAGAGCCGGTTGACGCCCTGCCAGGCGGACCAGTCGCTGCCGGTGCTGGGCGCGTCGCCGGCCGGGGTGCTCAACGGCGGCGCGTAGTACAGGTAGATGTGCCGGTTGGCGGTGAAGTTCGGGTCGACGCCGACGCCCTGCAGCCCTTCCTCGTCGTGGGAGTAGACGGCCACGGCGCCGACGACGGCGGTGTTGCCGCCGCTGTCCGTCCGGCGCAGGGTGCCGTTGCGTGCCGTGTGCAGCACGGAGCGATCCGGCAGGACGGCCAGCGTCATCGGCTCGCCGACCTCGGGCTCGCCCTTGGCGAGGGTGACCTGCTGGAAGTCGGCCGCGTGGACCGGATGAGCGCGCGCCGCCGCGGGGAGGCCCACGACGGCCGACGCGGCCAGCAGCAGGGAGGCGGCGACTGCCCGCCACCGGAACGACGATGGGGATGGCATAGGGATACGACCTCTTCCTGACTGGGACAGATCCAGGCAGGGCGCGCGCCGTCGCGCCGGATGCTCTGGCGAGTTGCCGACACCGCCCATGGGGAACCGCGCCGCCAGTTCACCTCGACGCAACATTCCGGTGTTGTGCCGGAAACAGTAAGGACTTCAAACAGAAGTGTCCATACTTTCGTACGCCCTATGTCGACTTTTGTCGATGGGAGCAAAACGCTCAGCTCTGCCGGTTGACGGCCCCGTCAGCCAGGCGCGCCAGGTGGGCCGCCACCTCCTCCGGCACCGGCGCCTCCGCCAGCGCCGTCAGCGCGGCGCTCAGGCGGGTCTCGATCAGCCGCTCGGTGCCGTCCCGCGCGCCGGTGTCGACGATGATCCGGCGCAGTTCGGCCGCGCCGTCCTCGTCGAGGCCGGGGCAGCCGAACAGCTCTTTGATCCGCGCCGCCTGCGCCCGGGTCGCCCGGTCCCGGGCGAACGCCATCATCACCGTGCGCTTGCCCTCCCGCAGATCGTCGAGCACCGACTTGCCGGTCACCGCCGGGTCACCGAACACGCCCAGCACATCGTCGCGCAACTGGAAGGCGTCACCGAGCGGATCGCCGAAGGACGCGTACGCCGTCAGGAGGTCCTCACCGGCGCCGGCCAGCGCCGCACCGATCTGCAGCGGACGGGTCACCGTATACCGGGCCGCCTTCATCCGGATGACGGTCAGCGCGCTGGCCGCCGACCCGTCGCCGACCCCGGAGACCAGGTCGAGGTACTGCCCGGCGATGACCTCGGTGCGCATGCCGGCGAAGACGGCATACCCCCGATGCACCTGCTCACGCGCCAGGCCGCAGTCGTGGAACATCTGATCCGCCCATGCCGCGCAGAGATCCCCGCAGAGCAGGGCCGTGTTGCGCCCGTACCGGGCCGCGTCACCACGCCAGGACGAGCGGGCGTGCCGGTCGGCGAAGAACTGGTGCACCGACGGCTCACCTCGGCGGCGCTCGCTGCCGTCCATGATGTCGTCGTGGATGAGCGCGAACGCGTGGAACAGCTCCAGCGCCGACGCGGCGGTGATGATGGCCTCGGTGTCCGCGCCTCCCGCGCTGCGCCAGCCCCAGTAACAGAACATCGGGCGCAGCCGTTTGCCGCCGGCGAGCACGAAACGGTTCAGCGTGCTCGGCAGTCCGCGCGGCGCCCCGTCCGGCCAGCCCGGCCCCTGCTGCCGCAGGAACTCGGCGAGCCGGGCGTCGAAACGGGCCCGCAGGTCCGCGCTGTCGAGCGGGCGGGCGGCGAGCTGGGTCACGGCCCCGTCCTCTCCAAGCCGGCCAACTCCAGCAGCAGCGCCTTCACCTCGGTCGCGGCGAGCCTGGAGCGCTCGCCGGACGCGTCCGAGCACAGCAGTACCGGCGCGTCGGCGGCATCGTCCGGCAGCCGTCCGTGCGAGCCGCGTACCGCCCGGGCACCCGCGTCGAGACCCACCACGTTCATCAGGTACCGCAGGCCGAGCTTCTTACGGGCCAGCGCGATCGCCGCTCGCCGCTTGGCCGCCGCCGGACCGGACGGGTCGAAGAACAACTCGGCCGGGTCGTAACCGGGTTTGCGGTGGATGTCCACCAGCCGCGCGAAGTCGGGAGCGCGGGCGTCGTCGAGCCAGTAGTAATAGGTGAACCAGGCGTCCGGCTCGGCCACGAGCACGACCTCACCGGAGCGCGGATGGTTCAGGCCGTGACGGCGCAGGCCCTCGGCGTCGAGCACCTCGGCGACACCGGGCAGGTCGGTGAGCAGCTTGGCGACCTGCGGCACGTCGGCCGGCCGGCGGACGTAGACGTGCGCGATCTGATGGTCGGCGACGGCGAACGCCCGGGACGTCCACGGGTCGAGATATTCCATGCCGTCCTGGGTGTACACCCGCAACAGGCCCTCGGCCCGTAACGCCCGGTTCACGTCGACCGGGCGCTGGACCGCAGTGATGCCGTACTCGGACAGCGCCACCACGGTCGCGCCCCGCGCGGTGGCCGCGCGCAGCAGCGGATCGAGGACCGCGTCCAGCTCGGCGGCCGCCGCGGCGGCCCGGGGATCCGCCGGGCCGTAGCGCTGCAGGTCGTAGTCGAGATGAGGGACGTAGACCAGCGTCAGGTCCGGGTCATGGGCCGCCATCACCCGCTGCGCGGCCTGACAGATCCACCGCGACGAGGCCAGGCCCGCGCCCGGACCCCAGTAGGAGAACAGCGGAAACGTGCCGAGCGCCCCGGTGAGCTCGTCGTGCAGCTCCGGCGGATCGGTGTAGCAGTCGGGCTCCTTGCGGCCGTCGGCCCGGTAGATGGGCCGCGGGGTGACGGTCCAGTCGACGTCGGCGCCCATCGCGTACCACCAGCAGATGTTGGCCACCGTGAAGCCGGGGTGGTGGCGGCGTGCCGCCTGCCAGAGCTTCTCCCCGCCGACGAGAGCGTGGTGCTGACGCCACAGCAGCACCTCCCCCAAGTCCCGGAAATACCAGCCGTTACCGACCACACCGTGCCCGGCCGGTGTCTCGCCGGTGAGCAGCGTCGCCTGCGCCGAGCAGGTGACGGCGGGCAGGACCGGATCGAGACGCGCCGAGAATCCGCGGTCGGCCACCGCCCGCAGCCGGGGCATGTGCGCCAGCAGCCTCGGTGTCAGCCCGACCACGTCGAGGACGACCAGCTTGTTCATGATCCCGCCTCCGCGAGCCGGCTCAGCACGTCACGGGTGTACGCCAGTTCACCGGCGATGCCGTCGGCCAGTTCCGCCGGGCTGCCCGGCCGGCGGCCGGGAGGCAGCACGTCCCAGGTGTACGTCTCGACGTCGAGGTGGTCGCACCACGGCTCGCCGGCTGTCATCAGGTCGCGCAGCGCCTCCTCCAGCACCGGCGTGGTGCTCGACAACGGGGGCGCCGGAGCCACGTGCAGGGGCACGTGGAAGTGCACCCGCCACGGCCCCGGCAGCTCTTCGGCGAGGGCGATGTCCAGGTCGTCGGCGCTGCCGCCGGTCGCCGAGCGTGTCTGGTGCAGGAAGCGCGGTTCCGCGTACTGGCGCAGCACCTGCCGGGCCGCTACCGGATCGGCGACCTCCAGAGCGGCGCTGACCTGTACCTTCACGATCGGCAGGCCGGCCTGTGCCAGGCGTTTCAGGGCCGCGGCCGGCTCCTCCCAGGCGCACGCCAGGTGCGCGAGGTCGAGGCAGACGCCGAGGCGGTCGGTGTCCACGGCGGCCAGCAGGCCGGACGCCTGGCCGGTGGTCTCGACGACGCAGCCGGGCTCCGGTTCGAAACCGACGCGGACCGTGCGCCCGGTCTCCCGCTCCAGCTCGGTGAGGCCGGCGGCGAGCCGGTCCAGCATGCGCAGCGCGGCCTCGTGCCGGCCGGGCGGCCAGGGATCGCGCCAGGCCAGCGGCAGCGTCGAGATCGAACCGCGGTCCACGTCGCCGGGCAGCAGGTCGACGAGCACCCGGGCCAGGTCGAGGGTGTAGTCCAGCCGCTCGGTGGTGGCCCAGTCGGGATGGTAGACGGCGTGCTTGACCACCGGGGCGTGGAAGGCCTGGTAGGGAAAGCCGTTGAGCGTCACCACCTCGAGCCCGCGCGCGTCGAGTTCGGCCCGCAGCCGCCGCCGGGCACCGGCGTCGCCGGCCAGCGCGGCGGCGGCCGGGGCGGCCAGCCAGAGTCCGAGGCCGAGCAGGTCGGCCCCGAGACGTTCGCGGACCGGGAGCGCGAACGCGTCGAGCTGCTCCACGATGCCGGGCAGGTCCTCAGCCGGGTGCACGTTGGTGCAGTAACTCACGTGCACCAGCCGGCCGCTGCTGTGCCGCAGCCGCATCAGCTACCACCCCGCAGGATGGAACTGCCCTGGAAGCTGACCTCGCCGGTGGCGGCCTCGGTCAGGTCGAGCCGCCCCGACTGGCCGAAGAACTCCACCGGGTTGCGCCATAGGACCCGGTCCACGTCGTCGTCGCCGAACCCGGCGGCGAGCATCGCCTCACCGGTGCGCCGGGTCAGCAGCGGGTCCGAGCGGCCCCAGTCGGCGGCCGAGTTGATCAGCATCCGCTCCAGTCCGTGCGTGCGCAGGATCTCGACCATGCGCGACGGCGACATCTTCGTGTCGGGATAGATGGAGAAGCCCATCCAGCATCCCGAGTCGTGCACCGCGCCGACCGTCACCTCGTTGAGGTGGTCCACGACGACCCGGCCGGGCGCGATGCCCGACTCGGCCACGACCGCGAGGGTACGGCGGACGCCACGCGCCTTGTCCCGGTGCGGGGTGTGCACGAGCGCGGGCAGTTCATGTTCGACGGCCAGTTTCAGCTGGACGACGAAGGCCTCGTCCTCCTCCCGCGTCATGGCGTCGTACCCGATCTCGCCGACCGCCACCACCGAGTCCTTGTCGAGGTAGCGCGGCACCAGGTCCAGCGCCTCCCGGCAGCGCGGGTCGTTGGCCTCCTTGGGGTTGAGGGCGATGGTGGCGTGGTGCCGGATCCCGAACTGGGCGGCCCGAAACGGCTCCCAGCCGACGAGCGAGTCGAAGTAGTCGGCGAACGAGCCGGCGCTGGTGCGGGGCTGGCCCAGCCAGAACGCCGGCTCGACCACGGCCCGCACGCCGGCGGCGGCCATGCGCTCGTAGTCGTCGGTGGTCCGTGACGTCATGTGGATGTGCGGGTCGAAGATGCGCATCGAACCTCCAGAAATCAGTCAGGTGGACTGGCGCAGCAGCGGGAGGGCATCGGGCGGGAGCCGGCGGCCGGCGGCTTCGCGCTCGTCGCGCAGTGCGGCCGTCATCGCCGCCAGCTCGTCGTCGGCCCGCTCGGTCAGGCCGTGCACCACCGACAGCGGAATGCCCATGAAGACGCATTTCAGGACGGCCTGCCGCCAGGCGGCCTGGTCCAGGTGCCGCGCGTACGGGCCGAGGGCGGCGGCGACCAGGCGGGTGTCGTTGGTGCGGACGGCGTCGTGCAGCAACGGCGCCGCGTCCGCGCCGATCGGCAGCAGGGGAAGGGCTTTCAGGACGGCGAGCTTCTCGCCCGCGTCGCCGTGCCGGTACAGGTCGCCGATGTACCGGCGCAGGTCGGCGGCCGGCAGGGCGAGCAGCAGCAGCGCCCGGGCCGCCTGGTCGCCGGTCCAGCCCGGGACGTGGGGCAGGGCGGCGCGGCCGCAGTGGCGGCCCGCGGCGGCGAACAGCCGGGTGATGCTCGGCGGATCGTCGCCGACGCGTTCCACGCCGGCGGTGAGCCAGCCGTCGCCGGGAGAGTCCTTCAGCGCCGTACGAAGCGTGCCGGGGTCCATGGCCTGTCCCTTCACCGAGCGGCTTGGAGGAACCGGAGGGAGTCGGCCGCAACGGCCGGAGCGGCGTGCGAGTGGCGGGGCAGTTCCACGGCGACCAGACCGCGGTAGCCGGCCGCCTCCAGCGCCGCCAGCACGGGCGGGAAGTCGATCTCGCCGGCGCCGAACTCCAGGTGCTCGTGCACTCCCCGGCGCATGTCGTCGATCTGCACGTTGACCAGGTGATCGGCCACCGCGGCGACGCAGTCCGGCACCGGGTCGGGCTCCAGGCAACGGCAGTGCCCGATGTCGAGCGTGATGCCGAATCCCGCCGGGTGACCGAGGGCGTCGTGGAGCCGCCGCCAGCCGGCGATGTCCTCGACCAGCATGCCGGGCTCCGGTTCGAAGCCGACGATCACACCGCGCTGCTGGGCGGTGGTGACGACGCCGGCGCACCCGTCGACGAGCCGCCGCCACGCGGTCGCCTCGTCGACGGTGTCCGGCCGCACTCCGGCCCAGAACGAGACCGCCTCCGCACCGAGGTCGGCGCCGATCGCCACGGCGCGGCGCAGGAAGTCGACGCGCAGGTCACGGTCGTCGTGCAGCAGCGTGGGCGCGTGTTTGCGCCATGGGTCGAGCAGGTAGCGGGCCCCGGTCTCGACGACCACCGACAGGCCGAGACGCGCGAGGCGCTTGGCGGTCGCGTCGACCCGGCGGGCCGCTCCTCTCGCGTACGGATTGAGGTGGCCGTGGTCGAGGGTCAGCGCCACACCGTCGTAGCCGAGATCGGCGAGCACGGCGAGCGCGTCGGACAGGCGGTGGTTGCCGAACCCGTTGGTGCCGTAGCCGAACCGCAGGCCGGTCATGTCGGACTCACCGCCCTGGCGAGCCGTGCCGCCGCCGGCGCGAGGACCGCGGTGGCCGCGCCGGCGGCCACCGCGCCGGTCGCCGCCGTCAGGGCGCCCTGCAGGACGGGGAGCGTGGTGATGCCGGCCGTGACCGCGTCGCGGACCCGTGCCGCGGTGGGATCGGCCGCCGCCCGGGCCTGCGCGGCGCCGTAGCGGGTCACGTACCAGGCGGCCAGCGCCGCCGGCACGAGCCCGGGCCGGCGAGCGCCGGTGGCCGCGGCCAGCGCCGCCGTGGCGGCGAGGGTGCGTCTCGGCAGCGACGGTGACGCCCCGTCCACCTCGCGGCGGGACAGCACCGTCACCGTGTAGGTGTGCGCGGCGATGGTCAGGGCCGCGGGCAGGACGGCGCGCGGCCGGCTCCGCCAGCCGCCGCCGGTGCCGAGCAGCACGTCCAGCCCCCGGCAGGCGGCCATCACGGCCGGTCCCGCCGCGGTGTTCTTGACGCCCAGGTCGTACGCCCAGATCGCGCCGGCCAGCGACAGCGCCACGGGAAGCTGCCGCCGCCCGCCGGCGACCGCGGCCACGGCGACACCGGCGGCGGTCAGGCCGACCGCGAGGCCCGCCGCCGTGGCCGGCGACACCCGGCCGGACGGGATCGGCCGGTGCGGGCGTTCCGCCGCGTCGACATGACGGTCGGCGAAGTCGTTGGCGGCCATCCCCGCCCAGTAGAGGCACACGGAGGCCCCGGCCATCGCCACCGTGCGCGGTCCCAGGACACCGGCGGCGGCCGCGCCGGCGACGACGTCGCCGGGCACGGACAACGCGGCGGGCGCCCGGGTGAGCTCGACGAGATCCCGCCAGCCGGTCATGCCGGCGATCCCGGGCCGAGCCGGGCGGCGAACGCGGTCAGGGCCCGCCACTGCTCGGCGAACCCGTGCGCGACGTCTCCGATCGGATCCTTGAAGAAGAAGGCCAGGTCGGTCAGTGGTCCGGCGTGCCCGGCGGCGTGCGCGGCCCCGGTGAGCCGGGCCAGGTCGAGCACCAGCGGCGCGGCCAGCGCCGAGTCACACCCGTGCCAGGTGAACTCCAGGCGCATGACGGTGCCCAGGAACCCGGAGAAGGTGACCAGGTCCCAGGCGGTCTTGAAGTCCCCGATGTCCTCGACGTACTCGATCCGGACCGCGCCCTGCGGCTGATAGCCGAGGGTCTCGGACAGGACCCGCTGTTTGCTGGCGCTCTTGGCGGCGTTGGCGCCCGGATCGGCCAGGTTGGCCCCGTCGCCGCCGCCGAGCAGGTTGACTCCGGACCAGGTGCGCACCTGCAGGTGGCGGTGCGCGAACATCGGCGCGAGCACCGATTTGAGCAGGGTCTCGCCGGTCTTGCCGTCGTTGCCGGCATAGGGCAGGCCCCGGTCGCGGGCCAGTTCCTCCAGGGCGGGCAGGCGTGCCCCGGTTGAGGGGGTGAAGTCGACATACGAGCAGCCGGCGGTGAACGCCGCGTACGCGTAGAGGGCGCTCGGTGGCAGGACCGTCTCGCCGCGCCGCAGGGCCGCTTCCAGTTCGGCGGCCGTGGCGTGGGCGGGGTGCGGCGCCGGGGCGGCCTCGGTGGACGACACGTTGATCACCACCACCCGGTCGAGGGCGTGCCGGCGGCGGAAGTCCACCAGGTCGGCTTCCAGCAGCGCGGCGGTCTCGGCCTGTGTGGCGCCGGCCGGGACCGGCCGGATCTCGGCGTCGACGCCGGTGAGGTCCGGGTGCAGCGCGCTCACCAGGGCGGCGGGCAGGACGCCGGCGGCGGCCAGTTGTTCGGCCTTCTTCGTCACCGGTGTGGACACCAGGTCGTGGCCGCCGAAGACGAGCTCGCCGAAACCGGCGAGGCCGGCGGCGCGCACCTCGGGGAGCTCCGTGACGCACCCGGTGGCCGGCATCAGGCCCGCGCGCAGCGCATGTGCTCCGACGATGCTGGTCACCGCGACGCTGCCGCGCCCGCCGACCAGCCAGACACCCAAAGTCATGCCAATCCTCCGTAATCGCGGCCGCGGCGATGGTGGACGTGCCGCCCGCCCGTACGCCGCAGTCGGCGGTATTCAGTGCCGCCGCCGGATCGGCGGCGCACGGGACGGGCGGGCAGGAGAGTCGAGGCCGCCCGGCGCGGGTCGGGGAATCCCGTCCGATCCGCGGCCGGCGGCCACCGGAGGCCGTCGACCGTCCGGACGGCGGGGCGCAACCGCGTCCGGACCCTCGCGGAAACGACGGCCGGTGGAATGAGGGTGTGCGGGTCAGGCAGCGATCTCGGTCAGAACCGGCTCCACCTCCGACCACATGGAGCCCAGCGCCGCGGAGCGCTCGACGGCGTCGAGGACGAGTTGCACCTGCAGCGCGTCGGCGAACGAGGGGGCCACGTCCGCACCGGTGGCGATCGCCTCGATGAAGTCACGGGCCTGGTGGGTGAAGGAGTGTTCGTAGCCGATGACGTGGCCCGGAGGCCACCAGCCCGACATGTACGGGTGGTCGGGCTCGGTGACGAGGATGCGGGCGAACCCCTGCTCCGCGGACGGGCGGGTGGCGTCGTAGAACTCGAGTTCGTTCATCCGCTCGAAGTCGAAGACCACCGAACCCTGCGAGCCGTTGATCTCCACTCGCAGACCGTTCTTGCGGCCGGTGGCGAACCGGGTGGCCTCGTACGTGGCGATCGCTCCCCCGTCCAGGCGCGCCAGGAACAGCGCGGCGTCGTCGACGGTGACCGCGCCGGTGCCGCTCAGCCCGTCGCCCGTCGCCGCGCTCAGGCCACTCGACGCGGCCGGCAAGGGCCGTTGTTTGACGAACGTCTCGGTCAGCGCGCTCACTCCGGCGATGCGCTGACCGGTGACGAACTGCGTGAGGTCGATGATGTGCGCACCGATGTCACCCAGCGCGCCGGAGCCCGCCCTGTCCTTCTGCAGCCGCCAGACCAGCGGGAACTGCGGGTCGGTGATCCAGTCCTGCAGGTAGACCGCGCGTACGTGCCGGATCTCGCCGATCCTGCCGTCGGCGATCAGCCGGCGCATCAGGGTGACGGCGGGCACCCGCCGGTAGTTGAATCCACACATCGATCTGACTCCGGCGGCTTCCGCCGCAGCCGCGGCGGTGGCCATGGCCCGCGCCTCGTCGATGGTGTTGGCCAGCGGTTTCTCGCACAGGACGTGCTTGCCGGCGGCCAGGGCCGCGATCGCGATCTCGGCGTGGCTGTCGCCGGGCGTGCAGACGTCGATGAGATCGATGTCGTCACGGTCGATCAGCGCTCGCCAGTCGCTGGTGTGCTCCTGCCAGCCGAGCTGGGCCGCCGCCTCGGCGACGCGCACCTGGTCGCGGCCGCAGATGGCCGCCATCCGGGCCCGCAGCGACAGGTCGAAGACGCGGTTCACGGTACGCCACGCCTGTGAGTGCGCGGTTCCCATGAACGCGTAGCCGACCATGCCGATGCGCAGCTCCGTGGTCTGCGTGGACAAGATGGGTCTCCCCCCGTGCTTTTCAGAACCCGAGCTTGAGGTATGTGCTCGCGTTCTCCTTGGTGATGGTCTCGGAGGCCAGGACGATCTCCTTCGGGACCTGCAGCTCGACCAGGTCGGCCATGCCCTTGCCCTGGCCGATGAGGCGAGCCAGCGAGATGGCCGACGACGCCATCGACGGGCTGTAGGTGACGGTGGCCTTGAGCGGGCTCTTGTCGGCCTGGATGTCCTCCATCGCCTTCTTGGAGCCGGCGCCGCCGACCATGACGAACTCGGTGCGGCCGGCCTGGTTCGCGGCCGCGAGCACACCGATGCCCTGGTCGTCGTCGTGGTTCCAGAGGGCGTCCATCCTGGGTACGGCCTGCAGGAGCTGGCTGGCCGCCCGCTGACCGGTGTCCACGGTGAACTCGGCCGGCACCCGGCGCTGAACCGTGAAGCCCGCCGCGCTCAGGGTGTCCGCGAAGCCCTTCGAGCGCTCCTGGGTCAACTCCAGGGAGTCGATGCCGGGGATCTCGCCGATGATCGGGCTGCTGACGCCCTTGGCCTTCATCTGGGCGATGATGTAGGTCGCCGCGGCCACGCCCATGCCGTAGTTGTCGCCCTTGATCTGGGTCCGGTAGGCGCGGGCGTCGGGGAACGCCCGGTCCAGGTTGACCACCGGGATGCCGGCGGCCATCGCCTCGAGGCCGAAGGCGTTGAGTTCCTTGCCGTCGTGGGGCAGCAGCACGATCACGTTGGGCTTCTGCGCGATCAGCGTGGACAGCGCCGCCCGCTGGGCCGCCGCGTCGGCGCCGGCCTCGACGGATTTGAACTCCACGTCGGAGTACGCCGCGGCCTGCGCCTTGGCGTTGCTGGTGATGGCCCCGATCCAGCCGTGGTCGGCCGCTGGGGCGGAGAAGCCGATCACCACCTTCGCGCCGGGGGCGGCGTTGCCCGCGCTGGCGCCACCCTCGGCGGGCTTGATCTGCGCGTCGGGCGCCTTCGACTCGTTGCTGGTGCACGCGGTGAGGAGGGTGCCCGCGCCGAGTGCGGCCCCGCCGAGCAAGAGGCGGCGCCGCGACAGGTCGCGACTGCTCTGGATCATGATTTCTCCTGAATTATCGGTAAGGATGGGGCGATGGAGGGTGCACGGAACCCGGCGTCCGTCGCGGGGACGGTCGCCTGGGAGGCCGGGAGCTCAGGTCTTGTTGCGGCTGAGGAACTGGCTGACGGCTTTGAAGCGGAACTGCTGCACCAGGACCGCGGCGATGATGATGCCGCCCTTGACCATGTTCTGAGCCTCGGTGGACAGCCCGTTGATGGCGAACAGGTTCGTGATGGTGGCGAAGATGATCACGCCGAGGAGCGAGCCGACGATCGTGCCCCGGCCGCCGCTGAGCAGCGTCCCACCGATGATGGCGGCGGCGATCGCGTCGAGTTCGTAGAGGTTGGCCATGGCGGCCTGGGCGGAGGTGCCCTGCGAGGTCAGCATGATCGCGGCGATGCCACAGCAGAGGCCGGACAGCCCGTACAGCAGCATGGTGTGCCGTTTGACGTTGATGCCGGCGAGCCGGGCGGCCTCGACGTTGCCGCCGACCGCGACCGTGCGCCGGCCGAACGTCGTGCGGTTGAGCAGCACCCACCCGACCGCGGCGACCACCGCGAGGATGTAGACCAGCAGCGGGATGCCGAGCAGCTTGTCGGCGGCGATGCCGTTGATGAGCGAGCTCTCGGACATCTGCGTCTGCTTGTCGGAGATCTCCGCGGCCAGGCCGCGGGCGGCCACCAGCATCGCCAGGGTGGCGATGAAGGGCACCAGCTTGCCGTACGAGATGAGCAGGCCGTTGATCAGGCCGACCGCCACCGCGACGGTGATCGCGGTGAAGACCATGCCGCCGGCGCCGTAGCTCTGCGTAGCGACCGTGGTGGCCCACACCCCGGCCAGGGCGACGATCGCCCCGACCGACAGATCGATGCCGCCGCCGATGATGACGAAGGTCATCCCGACCGTGACCACGCCGATGACCGACGCCAGCTGGAGGATCGACAGGATGTTGTTCCAGACCCAGGTGGAGTTGCTGTAGAGCTGCGGCTGGGTGACCGCGCCGATCGCGATGAGGGCGACCAGCACCGCGACCAGCACGAGGTTGCGTTTGACCGATTCGCCGGCCTCGCCGCCCCGGCTCGCACGGCGGCCCTTGAGGTCGTCTGGTCGTGGGTGCCCGGCGGCGGTCTGCGCCGGGTCCACCGGGGGCGACTGCGCCGGGAGGCCGGCGGCGGCGGTTCCCGTGCCATCGCTGAGGGTCATACCGGGGCACCTTCCATGAGCGACCCCGCCATGACGAGGTCGAGGACCGTGTCTTCGTCGAGTTCGGTGGCGGGCGCCGTGCGGATCACACGGCCCTCCCGCATCACCAGCACGCGGTCGGCGAGGCCGAGGACCTCGGGGACCTCGCTGGAGACCAGCAGCACGCCGACGCCGTCGGCGGCCAGGCGGCGGATGACCCGGTAGAGCTCGGCACGGGCGCCGACGTCGACCCCGCGGGTGGGCTCGTCCAGCAACAGCAGCCGGGTGTCGCCGAGCAGCCACCGGCCGACGACCACTTTCTGCTGGTTGCCGCCGGACAGGGTGCGCACCGGACGGCCGACGTCGCCGGGCCGCAGGTCGAGCGACTGCGCGACGCGGTCGGCGGCCTCGCGTTCCCGCCGGGAGCTGGTGAACCCCAGACGCGCGAGTTGCGAGAAGGTGGACAGGGTCATGTTGCGGTAGATCGGCTCGCCGAGCAGCAGGGCCTGGCTCTTGCGCTCCTCGGGGGCCATCCCCATGCCGGCGCGGACGGCCGCGCCGACGTCGCCGCCGGCCAGCCTCCGGCCGGCGACCGTGACGGTGCCGGCGTCGGCGCGGCGCGCCCCGTAGATGGTCTCCAGCAGCTCCGAGCGCCCGGAGCCGACGAGGCCGGCGATGCCGACGATCTCGCCGGGCGCGACCGAGAGGGAGACGTCGGTGAACTCGCCGGCCCGGCTGAGCCCTTCGACGGCCAGCAGCTCGGCGCGGTCGGCCGGTTCATCGGGCCGGGGCGGGAAGACGTACTCGATGGAGCGTCCGGTCATCCGGCTGACGAGCTCGCTGGTCGGGGTCTGGGCGGCGGGCAGGTCGGCCGCGGTGGTGCGGCCGTCCTTGAGGACGGTCACCCGGTCGCCGATCGTACGGATCTCCTCCAACCGGTGGGAGATGTAGACGACGGCGATGCCCTGGGCGGTCAGCTCCCGGATGATTCGGAAGAGGTTCTCCACCTCGTCGTGGGCCAGCACGGCGCTCGGCTCGTCCATGATCAGCAGGCGTGCCTCGTGCGACAGCGCCCGGGCCATGCTGACGATCTGCTTGCCGGCCGCCTGCAACCGGTGGACCGCGCGCCGCGGCGGGATCTCGCCGTGGCCGAGCCGGTCGAGGATCTCGGTGGTGCGGGCCGCCATGTACTTGCGGCGCACGAAACCGGCCCGCCGCGGCTCGTGGCCGAGGAAGACGTTCTCGGCGACGGACAGGTCCTCCACCAGGTCGAGTTCCTGGTAGATGGTGGCGATGCCGGCCTTCATCGCGGCCTGCGGGTTGGCGAACGTGATGGGACCGCCGAGCCACTCGACGGTGCCGGAGTCGGGGCGGTGCACCCCGGACAGCACCTTGATGAGTGTCGACTTGCCGGCGCCGTTCTGCCCCAGCAGGCAGTGCACCTCGCCGGCACGGACCTCCAGTTGCACGCCGTCGAGAGCACGCACGCCCGGGAACGTCTTGACCACGTCGGTGAGCCGGAGGACGACGTCGTCGTGTCCGGTGGTCGCGACGCCGGCCTCCGGCGCGGTCACGACGCCTGCTCGAACGCGACGTGGCTGGCCAGCACGGCGGCCCCGGTGACGCCGGCACGGGCGCCCAGCTCGGACAGGACGACCGGGAGGTTACCGGTGGCGAGAGGGAGCGAACGGCGGTAGACCGCGCTGCGGATCTCCGCCAGCAGGATGTGGCCCAACTGCGCGAGCCCTCCTCCGATAACGATCATGGACGGGTTCGAGAAGCTGACCAGCGCGGCGAGCACGGAGCCGATCCGGTGCCCCCCCTCGCGGATGAGCTTGATACAGGCCACGTCGCCCTCGGCGGCGCCGTCCGCGACGTCACGGGCGGTGAGCGGGCCTCCGGCGGCGAGCCGCTCGGCGAGGGCGGGCGAGGCGCCGGAGCGTGCGGCCGCCAGCGCGTCACGGGCCAGGCCGACCCCGCTGAACAGCGCTTCCAGGCAGCCGACGTTGCCGCACGAGCACATCGGACCCTGGGGGTCGACCTGGATGTGGCCGATGTCCCCGGCACAGCCGTCGGTGCCGCGGTAGACATCGCCGTGTAGATGGATGCCACAGCCGATGCCGGTGCCGATCTTGATGAACAGGAAGTCGTCGACGCTGTGCGCGACTCCCCCGTGCCGTTCACCGATCGCCATGATGTTGACGTCGTTGTCCACGACGGTCGGACAGCCGTGCTCACGGGTCATGAGCTCACGGACCGGGAAGCGGTCCCAGCCCGGCATGATCGGCGGGGAGACGGGAACACCGTCGCGGAAGCTGACCGGTCCCGGCACGCCGATGCCGATGGCGTCGAGCCGGTCGTAGACACCGTCCGCCCGGGCCTTGGCCAGCAGTTCGTTGACGCGGTGCAGGATGGCCTTCGGCCCGGACCGGATGTCGGCCGCTTCGGTGTAGGCCGCGACGGGCTCCAGCCGGCCGTTGGTCACCTCGACGTCGATCGAGCTGGCGCCCAGGTCGACCGCGGCGAAGTGCAGGCGCGGGTGCAGTTCCACCAGCGTGGACCGCCGCCCGCCACGGGAGGCGGCCATGCCCGCTTCGGCGACGTACTCGGCCGCGACGAGACGTTCCACCTCGGCGAGCAACCGCGGCCGGGTCAGCTCGAGACGGTCCGCGAGCTCGGCCCGGGAGATGGGCCCCTCGTCCCGCAGCATCTGGAGCAGCCGCAGGTAGGGGGGATCAACCGTCGTGCGCACGCGCAACCTCCGGATTCGCACGCCGTCGGCGTGGTCGTGGTGTCACATCGCGGTAATCGATGTGTTACTTGGGCCACACAGTAGAAGCCATCGATGGACGTGTCCATAGCTTCAACATGATCCGCACAAACTTTTGTCTCCGACGGCAAAAGAGGAATCGCGGTGTAGCCGGGTGCCCACATGCCGTCACCCGGAGGCCTTCGATCGATACACAGCGACCGTCTTTGCCAAGAGTCCGCGGCAACAAAGTTCTCGATCAACAAAACTTTTGCCCCTTACTGTAAAAGTTCTTTCGAATATCGATGGGCTTCTAGACGCTTCCATCGACGATCACTACCGTTTCCGCCACAACACGATCGTGTTGCGGGCACATGACAGCCCGTCTCCTCGCCGCAGCTCCCCGCGTCCCCCGGCGCTGAATCGGCGTGCCCAGAACCTGTCGCACCCCTAGGAGTGACCGGATGGCCCAACTGCGTCACCGCTTGTCCCGCCTGTCCGCCGTCGCCCTGCTGGCCGCGGCCCTGACCGGCGGCGTGCCGGCCGGAGCCGCCCACGCCCGGCTCGCGCCCCAGGAGCCCGGCGTGACCCTGCGAGTCTTCGACGTCCAGACGCCACTGACCAGGATCTGCACGCTGAAGCCCGCGCAGACGCCCAACATCGACAAACTGATGGCCACGATCAACTGGTCCGGCGCCGACTTCGGCATCGAGGACCACTTCGTGGCCCAGGCTCTGGCCAACCTCACCGTCCCGGTCACCGGCTCGTACACCTTCCGCCTCAGCAGCGACGACGGATCGCGTCTCACCGTCGACGACGTCGTGGTCGTCGACCACGACGGCCCGCACGGCACCACGGCGAAGGACGGCGCCGCCGAACTGACCGCCGGCGTCCACCCGTTGCGGATCGACCACTTCGAGCGCGACGGCGGCCAGCAGCTCACGCTGGAATGGCGACGACCGGGCGCCTCGGCCTTCGAGGTGGTGCCGAGCTCCGCGCTCAGCACCGAATCCGGCGTGGTCCGGGTGACCGCTCCCGGCCGCAAGGAGTGCGAGCAGGCCGGCGACACTCCCGGGGACGGACTGCCGCTGACCGGCGTCCATCCCGGCTACAGCCTCACCAGCCTGCGGCCGGCCGGCTTCGAGCCCCGGGTCACCGGAATGGACTGGCTGCCGGACGGACGGCTGGCCGTCCTGACCTGGGGCGGCTCGGACGACTCGGGATCCTCGGCGGCCGGCGAGGTCTACCTGCTCGACAACGTCACCGGCAGCACCGGTCCCGGCAGCGTCTCGCTGAAGAAGATCGCCGGAGGACTGAAGGAGCCGATGGGGCTCAAGATCGTCGACGGAGTCGTCTACGTCTGCGAGAAGGCCCGGCTGACACGGCTCGTCGACGCCGACGGCGACGAGGTCGCCGACCGGCTCCAGACGGTGGCCACCTGGCCGTACGGCGGGAACTTCCACGAATTCGCGTTCGGCCTGCTCTACGACGCGCCGAACTTCTACCTGAACCTGTCCGTCTCGATCAACTACGGCGGCAACACCACCGATCCCCAGCCGGCGCCGAACCGGGGCACGACGATCGAAGTCAACAAGGACACCGGAGCGATCTCGTACGTCGCCGGCGGTCTCCGGACGCCGCACGGCATCGGCTGGGGCCCGGAGAACGGCGTGTTCGTCACCGACAACCAGGGCGGCTGGCTGCCCTCGTCCAAGCTGGTGCACATCAAGCAGGACCGGTTCTTCAACCACTACACGAACCCGGCCGGCCCGTTCGACGCGAAGCCGGTGACGCCGCCGGCCCTCTGGATGCCGCAGAACGAGATCGCGAACTCCCCCAGCACGCCGGTCCTGCTCAAGCAGGGCGTGTTCGCCGGGCAGATGCTGATCGGCGACGTCACCTACGGCGGCCTCCAGCGGGCCTACCTGGAGAAGGTCAACGGCGAGTACCAGGGCGCCCTCTTCCGGCTCACCCAGGGCCTGGAGGCCGGCGTGTCGGAGGTCAGCCTGGGACCGGACGGGGCCGTCTACGCCGGCGGGCTCGGCGCCGGCGGCAACTGGGGCCAGACCGGCAAACTGAAGTTCGGGCTGCAGAAACTCACCCCGAACGGGAAGAACACCTTCGACATGCTGGCGATGCGGGCCCGGCCCGGCGGCTTCGAGATCGAGTACACGTCCCCGGTGTCCACCGAGACCGCCAACGCGCTCGCGGCGAAGTACACCGTCAAGCAGTGGCGCTACCAGCCCACCACCGCCTACGGCGGCCCCAAGATCGGCGAGCAGGCCCTGGCCGTGACGTCCGCGAGCCTGTCGGCCGACCGGAAGAAGGTCACTCTGGCCATCGCCGGACTCAAGCCCGGGCACGTGGTGCACCTGCGCTCGCCGCGTCCCTTCTCCAGCGCCACGGGCGAGACGTTGTGGAGCACCGAGGCGTGGTACACCCTCAACGCGCTGCCCGGCGTCACGCCGCCGGCCCCGAACACCTACCAGGCCGAGGAGGCGGCGAACCTCGGCGGCGCGGGCGTGAACACCAACCACGCCGGCTACACCGGGTCCGGTTTCGTCGACGGGTACGGCACGCCTGGCGCGGCCACCACGTTCACCGTCACCGCCGCCACCGCCGGCGCCTACGACGTGGCGCTGCGTTACGCCAACGGCCCCGACCCGTTCACCGGCACCAAGAAGATCAGTCTCCACGTCAACGGCGTCAAGCTCCGCCAGACCGCTCTCGCCGACACCGGAGCCTGGGCCACGTGGGCGCAGAAGACCGAGAGCGTGCCGTTGAACGCGGGAGGCAACACCATCACCTACCGGTACGACAGCGGCGACGACGGTCACGTCAACCTCGACGCCATCACGATCAGCGGCGGCGTCGGCCCGATCAGAGGCATCGGCGGCAAATGCGTCGACGTCGACAACGCCGGCACCGCGAACGGCACCAAGATCCAGCTGTGGACCTGCAACGGCTCCAGCGCTCAGCAGTGGAGCCGGGTGGGCGCCACGCTGCAGGCTCTGGGCAAGTGCCTGGACGTGGCCGGCAGCGGCACCGCGAACGGCACCAAGGTGCAACTGTGGACCTGCAACGGCAGCGGCGCGCAGGTGTGGCAGCCCCAGCCCAACGGCTCGGTGCTGAACCCGCAGTCCGGCAAGGTGCTCGACGCCGCGGCGGCGGCGACCGCGGACGGCACTCAGATCCACATCTGGGCGTACGCCGGTGGCGCCAACCAGCACTGGGTCCTCAGCGGCGCATCCTGACCACGCCGGGCGCCGTGCGGCCGCGCGGCCGGTCAGCCACCTGCTCCGGGCGGCTGACCGGCCGCGAGTGCCACGGCCGGCCGGCGCCCGCGCCGCGGCCCGTTGGCTAAACTGCGCCTGCCATGGAGATCGCCCCGTCCTACCGTGAGTCTCAGCGCGCACGGCTGCGTGACGCGCTGGTCAGCGCGGCCCGTGAGCTCACCGTCACCAACGGCTGGAACACCGTGCGCATGGTGGACGTCGCCCGGGCCGCCGGGGTCAGCCGGCAGACCGTCTACAACGAGTTCGCCGGCCGCGACGGGCTCGCCGAGGCCATCGCCGTCCGGGAGATCGAGCGGTTCACCACCGCCGTACACACCGCACTGTCCGCCCACGGCGGTGACGTGCGCGCGGCCGCCCATGCCGCCGTTCTGCACACGCTGCGGGAAGCGGCCGACAACGCACTGGTCCGCGCCATCCTGACCAGCTCGCGCGGCGGCGACGAACTCCTGCCGTTCCTGACCACCCGGTCCGGCACGGTGCTGACACTCGCCGGCGAGGTCATCGCCGCGTGGGCGGCCGCCCATCTGCCCGGCTCGGACCCCGCGGCGGTGGCTTTCGCCGGCGACTCGGTCATCCGGCTGACGGTCAGTCACATCATGCTGCCCTCGGCCACACCCGAGGCGACCGCGACGGCGCTGGCCGACGTGTTCGTCCGCCTGCTCGCCTGAGCCCTCCCGGCCCGCCGCCCATCTCGCCTGAGCCTCCCGGGCCCCGCCGCCCACCTCACCTGAGCTTTCCCGGCCCCGCGACCCATCGAAGCTCTACGTTTTATGGATTCCATTTTCGCTGCTCAGAAAACATCTTCTTGACACAGGATGCCTTCGTGTAAAGCATATTGCCATGGACGTCGCCGTGACACCGTGGCGCGACACCAAGCGCCCGCTGTGGCCACTCGCCCTGGTGGTCCCCGCCCTGCCCTTCATCGCCCTGCTCCTCGCCACGGCCACCGGCTCGCCGTGGGCCTGGTGGCTGACGCCGGTCTTCATCCTCGGCGTCATCCCGGTCATCGACCTGCTCATCGGCGACGACCGCGCCAATCCCCCGGACGACGCGGTGCCCGCCCTGCAGGCGTCGCCCTACTACCGCTGGATCACCTACCTCTTCCTGCCCGCGCAGTACGCCGCCCTGGTCATGACCTGCGTGGTCTGGTCCGGTGATCCCGGTGTGACCGGTGGCGCCGGACTGGTTCTCACCGCCGGCCTGGTCAACGGGATCGCCATCAACACCGCCCACGAGCTCGGCCACAAACGCGAGAGCGTGGAGCGGTGGCTGTCCAAGATCGCGCTCGCGCCGACCGGGTACGGGCACTTCTTCGTCGAGCACAACCGCGGCCACCACGTCCGCGTCGCCACCCCGGACGACCCGGCCAGTTCACGCCTCGGCGAGAGCTTCTGGCGATTCTGGCCGCGGACCGTCGCCGGAAGCCTGCGCTCGGCCTGGCACCTGGAGACCTCCCGGCACCGGCTGCGCGGGCGCAGCCCCTGGCGGCCCCACAACGACATCCTCAACGCCTGGGCCATGACCGTGGCGCTGTTCGCGGCCCTCGTCGCGGGGTTCGGGCTCCAGGTGCTGCCGTTCCTCGTGCTGCAGGCCGTGGTCGGGTTCTCCGTGCTGGAGGCGGTCAACTATCTGGAGCACTACGGTCTGCTGCGCCGCCGCAACGCCGCCGGCCGTCACGAGAAGGTCGACCCCCGGCACAGCTGGAACAGCGACCGGCTCACCACCAACATCTTCCTGTTCCAGCTGCAGCGGCACAGCGATCACCACGCCAATCCGCTACGCCGCTACCAGACCCTGCGCAGCTTCGACGTCTCCCCGCAGCTGCCCGCCGGATACGCCACCATGCTGTTGATCGCTCTGGTCCCGCCACTGTGGCGGCGCGTCATGGATCCACGCGTGCTGGCCCACTACGGCGGGGACGCCAGCCTCGCGAACACGTCGGCCGGATACCGTCCGCCGCACGCGCCCGGCGGCGGCGCCGCCTGACACCGTTTCACCGGAGACGTCCCGTCGCCGGCGGCGGGACGGGTGATCACCACCCGCCGGGCCGGGGCGCGCCGGTCATCAGGGGTCCGTGCGGCCGATCCGGTCGAGCAACTCCTGCAGCATCAGACCGCGGCGCACATCGAGGGGGTGCGGCACACCGGAGCGCACGGCGGCGGCGAACTCGGCACGCAGCACCGGCCAGCACTGCCCGTGATCCACGGCGCCGAAGTCGAGCGCCAGGGTCCCGGCCGGGCCGAACAGCTCGATCCCGGCCCGCGACGATGCCAGCCCGACGGCGCCGGACAACGACATCTGGCTGACCGCGCCGTGGCGGTGCCGGCAGGTCAGCTCGATCCAGCGGCGGCTGTCGCCGGCGGCGCGCACCTCCTCGATCGGCCCGAGGGCGGCATCGGCGAGGTCCAGCAGGTGAGGGCCGAGGTCGTACAGGGCGCCGAGCGTCAGCCGCCAGCCGGTCGCCATCGCGCCGCCCAGAAAGGCGCCGTGCAGGTAATGGGTTCTGGCGCCGGCCGCCTCGAAGGCCGCCGCCGCGGCGAGGAAGGCCCGGGTACTCGGGTGGTAGCGCTTGGTCAGCACGAGCTGGGTGACCACGCCGTGCTCCGCGACGGCGTCGGCGAGCGCCCGCGCGCCGCCGAGATCGAGGGCGAGCGGCTTCTCCAGCAGCAGCGCCTTGCCGGCCCGCGCGGCGCGGGGCGCGAGCGCGGCCTGCACGTCCGGCGGCACGGCGAAGGCGACGGCCTCACACCGTTCGAGGAGTTCCTCGTACGACACGGCGGCGTGCGTGCCCAGCCGGCCGGCGAGCCGGGCGGCGGCTTCGCCACGGCGCGCCCAGACGGCGGCGAGCCGGGTCTGCGGGCCGGCGGCGAGCACCGGCCCATGCATGGTCGCCGCCCACGGCCCGGCGCCGACCAGCCCCACCTCGACGGGCGTCCCCGAGTCGGCCTCCATGCCGGACATTCTCCACGCGAATCCCCCGTGGGGGCGTCGACGGATCAGCAGGTCACCGGTTCGGAGGCGGGCATCGTCCGGGCGAGTTCGGCGTCCACGGCGGCCGGGGCGTACACCTGGTCGACGACCATCGCGTACCCGCCGATCACCGCCGACTGGGTGCCCAGCCGGCTCGTGCTGACCTCCAGGTGGCGCGTCGAGCGCGGCAGGGCACTCTGGTAGAGCACCTCACGCACACCGGTGACGAAGTGGATGTCGGCCAGGTCACCGGCGATGACCAGCACCGCGGGGTTGACCAGGCACACCACCGTGGACAGCACCTCGCCGACGAGCTTGCCCGCCGTACGCGCCAGGTGCACCGCCTCAGCGTGCCCGGACCGGATCCGCTCGACGAGCTCGGCGCCCGAGGACGTGGGTGTGCCGGAGGCGGTGAGCCGCTGCGCGAGCGCGAGACCGCTGGCCACCGCCGCCAGGCAGCCGTAGAGGCCGCACTCGCACCGGGCCTCGCGATGCTCGTACAGCCGGATGTGGCCGATGTCGCCGGCGCCGCCGTCGATGCCGCGGTAGACCTGCCCGTCGATGACCACGCCGGCGCTGATGCCGGTGGCCACCTTCACCAGGACCAGCGCCGGGCAGTCCGGGTAGTGGACCGCCTGCTCCCCCAGCGCCATCAGATTGGCGTCGTTGTCCACGTAGACCGGCCGGCGCCAGGTGCGCCGCAACCGCTCCGCGATGGGGTATCCGTCCCAGCCGGGCATCATCGGCGGCTGGGTGACCATGCCGGAGTCGAACTCCACCGGGCCGGGCACGCCGACACCGATGCCGCGGACCTGCCCGGCGTCCCATCCGGCTCTGGCCAGCACGCGGCGGAACGCGCCGTCGGCCCAGGCCAGCACCGCGTCGGGGCCGGTACCGATCTTGATCGGCTCGTGCTCCTCGGCCAGGGGCTGACCGCCGAGGTCCACGACCGCGGCCCGGGCGTGGTTGCCGCCGAGGTCGGCCACCAGCACCACGCCGTGCCCGGTGTCGAACTCCAGCAGCTCGGCCGGCCGGCCGCCGGTCGACCCCTCGACGCCGCAGGCACGCAGATAGCCCGCCGCGCGTAACACGTCGATGCGCTGCGTGGTGGTCGAGCGGGACAGGCCCGTGTAGCTCTGCAGCTCGCCCCGCGTCCGGGCGCGCCCGGTACGCACCAGCCACAGCAGGTGCCCTGCCGAGTTCTGGTTACGGCCCCATCTATCCGTGATCGGCACAGACCGTCAACCCTTCGTTCCGGAGGTGCTCGACGGCCGAGCGGATGGTCAGGACAGGTACGGCGGAGCAGACGTTCATGATGCGTAGCGTAAGCAACCCCGATGCGCCGGGTGACCGGGTCGCGTGCGCCACGCCCACCGTCCGGCACGCTCCCGACCAGCGCGGACGCGCACGCTGGGCACTGTCGCAGGTGGTCATGACGAGGTTCGGCGGTGGCGCCGCCACCAGGTGCGCGGGCGTTTCAGCCCGATTTCACCCACCGGTGCGGCGACTATTGCCCGCTGACCAGACATAAGTGGCTCGGAGATTCGACGTAACATCTCGCGTTTTGCCGCGCGACCGAGGTTAGTGCGATGAAATGTCCGAGTGTCCCAGACAGTGCAGATCACCTCTCCGCATCACGTCGAGGTGATCGATCAGCCCTCCCCGGAACTGCGCGCCGGTCAGGTGCGTGTGTGCACCACCTACTCCGGAATCTCGGCAGGCACGGAGCTGACCGCCTACCGCGGCTCGAACCCCTACCTCAACAGGTCCTGGGATCCCGACCTGCGGATGTTCGCCGAGGACGCCGTCGGGCTCAGCTATCCGGTCGCCGGGCTCGGCTACTCCGAGGTCGGCCAGGTCGTCGAGGTCGCCCCGGACGTCGCCGACGACCCCGGCCTCCCGCCGGTCGGCGCGCACGTGTGGGGCATCTGGGGTCACCGCGGCGAGGCCGTCCTGCCCGCCGAGAAGCTGCGCGGCTGCGCCGTCCCGGCCGGACTCGACCCGATCGCGGCGACCTTCGCACGGGTGGGCGCGGTCGCTCTCAACGCGGTGCTGGCGGCCGACATCCACCTCGGCGAGACCGTCGCCGTGTTCGGGCAGGGCGTGCTGGGGCTGCTCACCACTCGACTCGTGCGGCTCTCCGGCGGTACGGTCGTGGCGGTGGACGCGGTGCCCGGCCGGCTGGAGAAGGCTCTGGAGTACGGCGCCGACACCGTCCTGGACGCGCGTGACGGCACGGCCGCGCAACAGATCCGACGGCTCACCGACGGCCGTGGAGCGGACGTGGCGATCGAGATCAGTGGCTCGTACCCGGCGTTGCACGAGGCGATCCGGGCGGTCGCGGTCAACGGCCGGGTGGTGGCGGCCGGCTTCTACCAGGGCGACGGTGTCGGGCTGCGTCTCGGCGACGAGTTCCACCACAACCGCATAGGGCTGATCTGTTCGCAGATCGGCGGGGTGCCACCGGCCGTCGTCGGGCGCTGGGACCAGATCCGGCTCAACCAGACGTTCCTGCGGCTCGCTTCGGATCACCAGATCGACCCCGCCGGACTGGTCAGCCACGTCATTCCGGTAAGTGAGGCGGCGGCCGCCTATCGGATGCTCGACCGCAGTCCCCACGAGGCACTCCAGGTGGTGTTGACGTTCTCATGATCAAGATTTCGTGTCAGGAGCAGTTGCTGCCCGGGCAGACGCTGCAGGAGAAGTTCGAGTTCGCCCGGGACGCCGGCTACGACGGCATCGAGCTGCGTGCGCGCGGCGACTTCGCGTTCCGGGATCGCCTGCCCGAGCTGCGCCGGGCGGCCCGCGACGGGATTCCCATGCCGTCGGTGTGCGTCGACATGTCGCACTTCTTCGCCGCCTTCGACCCCGGTCTGCGCCGCGACGCCCTCGACCAGCTCACGTCGCAGCTGTCGGTGATCGCCGAGGTGGGCGGGCCCGGCGCGGTGGTCTGCACCCCCGCCTCCTGGGGCATGTTCTCCCGCCGGCTGCCGCCGTTCGAGCCGCCGCGCGGTGAGCGTGAGGACCGGATGGTCCTGCTGGAAGGCCTCACCGAGCTGGGCGAGCACGCCGCCCGGGTGGGTGCGACGCTGGCGCTGGAGCCGCTCAACCGGTACGAGGACCACATGGTCAACCGGCTGGAGCAGGCGGTCGACCTCATCGACACGGTGGGCCTGCCGTCGGTGAAGGTGCTGGCCGACACGTACCACATGAACATCGAGGAGGACGAGCCCACCTCGGCGCTGGTCCGGGCCGCCGCGCACCTGGGCCACGTGCAGGTCAGCGACTCCAACCGCTTCCAGCCGGGCGCCGGGCACCTCGACTGGGCGGCTCTGCTGGGCACCCTCGACGCCCTGGAGTACCAGGGCTACCTGGCCGTCGAGTGCCGGTTGCGCGGCGAACCAGCCGCGGCCGTCGCGGCGATCCCCGGGTTCCTGCGCCGCCACGATGTCGGTGTGCTGGTATGACGACGGCCTGCGTTGCGCGGCGGCCGCTCCTGGAACCGGCCGACGCTCTGGACCGGGCCGCCCGGCGGGTGCTGGCCACGAACTGGCGGCGGCACGCCACCGTGCCGGCCGCCCGGCTGTACCCGCATCAGTGGAGCTGGGATTCGGCGTTCATCGCCATCGGGCTGCGCCACCTGTCCCCCGCCCGGGCGCAGCGTGAGCTGGAGTCCCTGTTCGGCGCGCAGTGGCGTGACGGGCGCGTGCCGCACATCGTGTTCGAGCCGCATGTGCCGGCCGACGCCTACTTCCCCGGCCCGTCCTTCTGGCGTTCCACCGCGACGCCCGGCGCACCGGCGGTGGCGACCTCCGGCATCGTCCAGCCGCCGGCGCACGCCCTCGCCGTCTGGTTGACCTATCGCGCCGACCCGGCGACGGCCCGCGCCCGCGGGTTCCTGCCCCGCCTCTACCCGCGGCTGATCGCGTGGCACCGCTATCTCACGACCCGGCGGGACCTGACCGGCAGCGGGCTGATGTCCGTGGTGCACCCCTGGGAGTCGGGGATGGACAACAGCCCGGCCTGGGACGCGCCGCTGTCCCGGGTGACGCCGGTGCCGCCCGGCGAGTTCACCCGCCGCGATCTCGACCACGCCGCGGCCGCCGAGCGGCCCACCGACGCCGACTACGGCCGCTATGTCCGACTGGCCCGCGACTACCGTGACGCCGGATACGCCGACTCGCTGCGGGGGCACGGCTTTGCGGTGGAGGACCCGCTCTGCAACGCGTTGCTGGCCGCCGGCGAGCACGCGCTCGCGTCGATGGCCACCGAACTGGGCCGTGACCCGCAGCCGCACCGGGCGGCCGCCGCCCGGCTCACCGACGCCCTGACCGCCACCCTGTACGACCCCGCCGCCGGCATCTTCTTCCCCCGTGACGCGCACACCGGCGGGCACATCCGGTCGTACTCCGTCGGTGGTCTCATGCCGTTGATCGTGCCGGGTCTGCCGGTCGCCGCCGAGCTCGTCGAGACGGCGCTCGGCGACCGGTTCCGGCTGCGGGAGGCATGCCCGGTGCCGTCGTACGACCTCAGCGCCGGCGACCACGACCCAAGCCTCTACTGGCGCGGGCCCGGTTGGGTCAACACGAGCTGGCTGCTCTGGCACGGGCTGCGCCTGCACGGTGAGGCGTCACTCGCGGACGACCTGCGTCAGCGCCTGCTCGGCCGGGTCCGGGACGCGGGCTTCCGGGAGTACCTCGACCCGATGACCGGAACGGGCCATGGCGCCGACGAATTCAGCTGGACGGCGGCGCTGGTCCTCGACCTGATCCGGGCGCCGTGAGCGGACACTCGGTGGTCGCGGGCACCACCTGCCTGCTCACCGCGGGCGCCGGCGCCGATGTCACCGGCTCCAGCACGGACGGCTTCTTCGTCGACGACTGCCGTCACCTGTCCCGGCTGGTGTTGCGCGTGCCGGGGCCACCGTTGCGGGTGCTGCGCGGCGACCCCGGCTCCACGGTGTACGCACCCGACACCGGCCGCCACGCCGACGCGCCGTACGCGATGGTCCGGCGCCGCCGGGTCCTGCCGGGCCGCCTGATCGAGTCACTGGAGCTGACCAGCTTCATCACCACACCGCAGACCATCGATCTGGGGTACGAGCTGGCCGCCGACTTCGCCGACCAGTTCGAACTGCGCTCGGCGCGGACGTTCGACAAGTCCGACGCGATCCGCGGCGTGGACTCCTCCGGCGGCCGGCTGATCTGGTCGTACGCCCGGCGAGGTTTCACCCGCGCCACCACGGTCGACCCGGTGCCGGCCGCCGAGCTCACCGGCGACGGCCTCCGGTGGTCCGTGCCGCTGCCGCCGCGTGAGTCGGTGACGCTCGAGGTCACCGTGTCGGCGTCACCGCCCGCCGATCCCGCCGGCCCCGCCACCGCCGGGCGCGTCCCCGCGGTGGCCCGCGACGACCTCGCGCGGTGCGTACGCCAAGGGCTCGCTGATCTTGATGCTCTGAGCATGCCGGCGCCCGGCGTGCCCGGGGCGGTCGTGCCCGCCGCCGGCGCGCCCTGGTTCCTCACCGTCTTCGGCCGCGACAGCCTGCTGACCTCGCTGTTCGCGGTGCACCACCGGCCGGGGCTGGCCGCCGGCACGCTGCGGGCGCTGGCCGCCGCACAGGGCCGGGTCACCGACGAGTCCCGGGTCGAGGAGCCCGGCAAGATCATCCACGAGACCCGGCGGGGCGAGCTCGCGACCACCGGCGAGGTGCCGTACGGCCGCTACTACGGGTCGGTCGACGCGACACCGCTGTTCCTCATGCTGCTCGCCGCCTATCACGAGGTGACCGGCGACGACCGGCTCGCCGGAGAGCTGGAGCGGGCGGCGCGGGCCGCCGTCGGCTGGATGCTCGGGCCGGGCGGCCTCACGAGCGGCTACCTGCGCTACCGCACCGACCTGCCGGGCCTCGTACACCATTGCTGGAAGGACTCGGCCGACTCGATCGTGTTCGCCGACGGCACGCCGGCCGCCGGGCCGATCGCGGTCGCCGAGGCACAGGCGTACGCCTACCGCGGCCTCCTGGGCGCCGCCCGGCTCGCCGCCCGGGTGTGGGACGACCCGGCCTGGTCGGCGACGCTCACCGCCACCGCGGCCGCTCTGCGCGACCGGTTCGCCGCCGACTTCCGCCTGCCGGACGGCTTCGTGGCGCTCGCCCTCGACGCGCACGGCGCCGCGGTCGACGCGCCGGCGTCCAACGCCGGGCACGTGTTGTGGTGCGGGCTGCTCGACGACGACTGGGCCGCCACCGTGGCCGGGCGGCTGGCCCGCGACGACTTCTTCTCCGGCTGGGGCGTGCGCACGCTGGCCGCCGGGCAGGTCCCGTACCACCCGTTGTCCTATCACCGCGGCGGAGTGTGGCCGCACGACACGGCGATCACGGTGGCCGGTCTGGCCGCCGCCGGCCACCGCGCCGAGGCGGCAGCCATCGCCGACGGGCTGCTCGCCGCGGCGTCCTACACCGAGGGCCGGTTGCCCGAGGTGATGACCGGGCTGGCACGCGAGCGTGGGTGCGGTCCGGTGCCGTACCCGCATTCCTGCTCGCCGCAGGCGTGGGCGGCCGCCGCTCCCCTGCTGCTGCTGACGTTGTGAAACCGCGCCTGCGACGGCCGCGTCCGGAAGATCCGTCCGATAACGTACCGATGATGGATCGAGATCTCGTCGCGGCCCGCGACCTTGCCACCACCCTCGCGGTTCAGGCCGGCCGGCTGCAGCTGGAGCGACGCGACACCCTGAAAATGGGCGCGCCGAAGGCCCACGCCAACGATGTCGTCTCCGACGTCGACATCGCCAGTGAACGCCTGATCGTGGACGCGGTCCACGCGACCTGGCCCGACGACGCCGTCCAGGCTGAGGAAGGGCACGGCCGGGAGGGCACGAGCGGCTGGATCTGGGTCATCGATCCGCTGGACGGCACCCGCAACTACATCAGCCGCACCGGCCCGTGGTCGGTGTGCATAGCGCTCTACCACGAGGACCGCGCCAGGATGGCGGTGGTGCACGATCCCGCCGCGAACGAGACGTTCAGCGCCCTCGACGGTGGTGGGGCGTTCCTCAACGGCGAGCCGATCGCGGCGTCGAGCGGGCCGCCCCTGCACGAGGCCCTCGTGGGCGTCAGCTTCCAGCCCAACCCACGGACCAAGGACCGCGCGGGCCGGGTGATCCGGGAGTTGCTTCCGCTGGTCGGCGACATCCGCCGGCTCCCGGCCGCGTTGAACCTCGTGTACCAGGCGGCCGGACGGCTGGACGGGGGCCTGGCCCTCGACACGAACCTGTGGGACATCGCCGCCGGCGCGCTGATCGCCCGCGAGGCCGGTGTGGTCCTCGGCGGGCACGGCCCGGACTTCTCCACCGAGCTGACCATCGGCGCGGCGCCGCCGCTGTGGCCCGCCCTGTCCGAACGGGTCCGCGCGGCCGCCTGAGGAGGAGCGGCGACGCCCGCGCCGCATCTGGAACGGTCTCAGATCCCGCCCATACTCCCGCCGCCTAACCGAATCCATCGAAAAAATATCGATGCCATAACCGGGATCCTGGCCCTGCTGACCTACCCGTGCAAGATCTCGGTGCTTAGCTGGATCCTGAACCACCTCGCCGACCGCATCAGCGCCCACCGCAAGCAGAGCCTTTCCGCTGGCGGCGTCTCGATCTCGGCCGCAAGGCTCTGGTCACCCTGGCCTATCTGCGGAACGGCGACACCTACACCCGCCTCCGGTTTCGAGATCGGCATCACCACCGCCTGGCGCTACGTCCAAGAAGCGATCCTCCTGCGAGCAGAGCCGCCGACGACCCGGACACGGCGATGCGGCGCATCCGAACCTTCGCCTACGCCATCCTGGACGGCTCTGATCCGACCGGCCGCGTCGCCGGCCAGAAGCCCTACCGCTCCGAAAGCATCAGCACCATGGCGTGAACGTGTAGGTCATCGCGGATGCCGCCGGCCGCCTCGTGTGGGCATCACCGACGCTGCCAGGCACGGTCCACGACCCGACTGCCACCCGCACCCACGGCCTCCTCGAGGCGCCAATCAGGACGGACTTGATGACCTTCGCGGACAAGGGCCATCAAGGCGGCCAGAGTAGCGTGCGAACGCCGTTCAAATGGCGCCGCTTCAGGCTGAAACGGTCACACCGACAGAAGGCAGTGAATCGGGCGCACCCGAAGATCCGCGCCCGCGCCGAACGAGCGACCGCCACCCTCAAGAACTGGAAGGTCCTCGCCACGCTGCGTTGCTGCCCATGCCGACCGACCGTGATCGCGCAAGCCATCCTCTTCCTGCACCACGTCGAATCCAGCCACTACGCAGGATAGAAACGCTCGAAGTCAGCACCATTCTTTCGGAATTCAGATGCGGCATTAGCAACTGCGTCCCATATCAGGGCCACATGCATTCTTCTACATCCACTCGCACAGAACAGTAGCTCAGGAACGCTAACTTTGCGGCGACACGCCAAACGTCCATCCAATATGGACAGACGAAGCCTACTACCGACAGTCACGCCTCCGGGTACGCACTGTCAAAAATCCGACTAAAACAATCTAAAGGCGTCGATGTCGTGGATGATTAGCTAGGAAACAGCGCAAGAAGTACGGCCAAGTCCGATCAATAAGACTTGCAGGGGGATTAGTGCTACTGCCCGCCGAAATTAACGGCGTAGAGGTACTCGTCGAAGTCACGAAAAGTGCAGGCAGCGAGCCCACATCAGGGTTTCAACGCAGCGCCGAGAAGATCTCAGATCTTTTAGACCGCGCTCAGATAGTCATCGAAGCGATCGCAAATTCAATTTCTGAAACAGGACAGCGAATAGCCCAACAAGCAAGCCAGGCAAATCAGATCGAAATTCAATTCGGGCTGAAGTTCTCTGCGCAGGGAAAGATCATCATCGGCGCTTCCACGGCGGAGGGATCCCTCGCCGTGAAGATGATTTTCGCACAACAGCCTCGAACGGATTCCGATGAGTCATTTGAATGGCATGCTTCGAATGACGGCAAGGGGGAACAATGACTCGTAGTGCTTCTAGGATCGATCCGCGGTCTTTCTTGGGGCGCGTGCTTCATCCCAGCCACGGACCGGTCGGCACCTGTTTTCAAGTCGCCGAGGGCTACTTGGTGACCGCAGAGCACGTTCTGAGGCAAATTTCTGCAGATCAGGTGGACTCGGAAGTATGGATCGAGCCAATGTCATCGCCCACGGCGCCCCCGTTGAGGGCCATCGTACTGGCCACCGACCCGAAGAACGATTTGGCTCTCCTGCGGTCAAACGACGACCTACCCGCAAGTGTGCCTTCTCTAGCATATTCCGATCCTCAGCGAAGTGGCACCGAATTCACGTTGGCCGGTTATGGCATCGTTCCGGAAGCCGACGGCGAGGAGGCGCGGTTTAGATTTCTTCAGACTCAAGGAAAGTGGCAGGGAAGCGCGAATCGGATAGATGGTAGCGAAGTCGCAATCGCTACCGCCTCGGGAGCCGTTCAAGGAATGAGCGGCTGTCCGGCAATCCGCGACTACGACCAGACCGTGATCGGCGTCTTGAGTGGACGGTACACGTCCGAGGACGGATGGAATCAACATCGCATCTGGGTCACGCGCGTCGAGGCCGTTGAAGCCCTTATCAGCCCTTACGTCAAAGTCCCGACAGACCGAAGCGGAGGTACAGATTCCGCTACCCGAGAGAGCTGGCTCGATGAGTCTCCCATCGACCGTCAGCGCGTACTTGAGGACGTCTGCTACGTCGGTGACGACTGGACGGAAGAGTGGCAAAAGGCGAGCAATGCACTGAAGGAATCTAGCGTACTCATTGTGGTGACAACTGGCGGCGCTGGAGCAACAACGTTCGCGGAACGGTTGCTGGCTGAAAACACTCCGACCAGCACGCGTCTCACGCACGTCGATCCCGGTGACTGGGACGAGCCAGATGCCAAGCTGATACCTCGACGGGCCAAGTACGGTGCCGTATTGGATCTTCGAGATCCGGAGCACGATCGCCCGACCGAAGCATTTCTGCGAGGTATCAGCAAGCTGGCGACCTGGAACAAGAATATGGAGTCTTATCTCGTCATCACGGTCCGAGATGAGCTATGGCCCGGCTTCGCAGCAAAAGCGATTGATGGATTCCTTACGGTGTATCTTCGCAGGTCTCCCGACCCACTGAAGGTAGCAAAGAGATACATCAGCGCGAGAGCTCCACGAATCCTTTCCGCGTTGGACGAGGAAGTCGTAGTCGAGCACCTGCGCAGACGGAACGCTGTCCAGACTATGACAGCCGTCGAGAGAATCCTAAGACTATTCGAAATATCCGTACAAAATGGCAACACGGCAATTCTTCCAACCGCTCTGGAAATCGCTGATGCAATTGACGAGCATCTCGACGAACTCGACATCATGTTTGGCGAGCGTTCATCGGCAAACGGAGCACTCAATGCTCCGCCTCACCCTTCCGATAAAACGTCATTCTTGAATCCCGAGGACCGCTGTCTACTGATTGCCCTTGCATGTCAACCACATGTTCATCTTTCGAAGCTTGAGAGCAATTCCGACCTCCTGGAGAAGAGGCTGCGCGGATCAGGTTTCCAGGCACGTGAGGATGGAGCAGCCTTTTCGGCCCTCACAAAGCCTGGGTTACGGGGTCGACTGAAGAGCATCAAAGCAGTGCGCAGCCCAGGGGACGTCGTCTCACTGAAACGAGAGGGGTTAGCTGAGTCAGTCATCGCTTACGTATGGGAAAACTATCCGAAGGTCCGCCATCCGATAACGGCATGGCTAATAGAGTCGGCAGCTGAAGACAGCGAACGCGAGAAGGCTGTCGGAAACCTCCTCGCCACAGTCGTACAGAGTCGGCAAGACGTCGACTTCTTAAAGAATGAAATCGCATCGCAAACTCGAAAAAATAATCGGCCGAAAATTCTGCAGGAGGTGCTGACTCGAGCACTTGAAGATTCACACATGCGACGCCGATGTGAGAGATTGCTGTACGACTGGGCGGTCCAGTCCGACTTTCAAGGCATTGTGGTCAAGGTCGCAACGAAGATGCTCTATGGACCTCGCAAAGACATCGCCCTGAAACGCTTACAACGCGTTGCTGATCACACCACCTCTGACACACTCCAATCCACGATAGTAGAAGTTTTCCGCACTCTCGCCGATGACCCTTCCTCGTCCGACTGGTATCTGGACAAGATCAGCTCCTGGTTCACCAAGAGCCCGGACAGCCGGGCATCAGGCCTAGCGTTTATGGCAATCTTGCAGAGTGAAACCAGAGGCTTCCGATGGCTGATCAGCGAAGAGGCACAATCGGATAAGGTCGACCGCATGCTAGGACGACTGATTGCCGACCCCAGCCTGAACGAAGCCATCGTTCGGATGGTTCATCACGCGAGTCTAGATGGTGCAATGTACCCGTATGTGATTGAGCGGATCGGCAGAGCGGTTAGGGAGAGCGGTACATTCATGCTATTGATCGATCTGTCCGCCCGTCTTCGCGAGGCGGGACGCGAAGGCGGACGAGATCCGATCGCCGACCTCGGCAACCTTTTGAGGTTCCAATAGGAGCACCCCCTTGACACTCTTGCCCCGCAGCATCAGCCTGCAAGCGGCCGAAAGATTGCGATGCCCGTCGGCTACTCCCGGATTAGATTTCGAGGTGACGTTCTCGGCGCGATATCGGGCAGGTCGGACCCCCCACGAGAACCTCGACAGTCTGGTACGACACACATTGGTCGTCGAGGCCAGGCGAGAGGCTGAGAATTGGGATCTGGATGAGCAGACACACTACGCTGACGCCCTGAACGCCCAGCTAGGAAAGTCGAGCCGATGCCACGAGGGATACTACACCCGACTCACCGCCAAGGCGGTTGTAAATGTAAGCTCACAGGCACGTATGGCTGCCATACAGCTTCGGGACGACAAGATCCGATTGGAACGCCTTCAGCGACTGAAGGGCGCTTTGTACACCGACCCCGGATTAGTTGCGATCGACTTTCTGGACCGCAATCCGTCGCTCACTATCACCGATACGGATCTGGCGCGATTTCGCAAACTCGCTCACGATCTGAAGCATCATGAACAATGGTGGTGGCCGGTTATGACAGCCTGGAGCGACCTTGCGCTGAAGACAGAGTCGCCTGAAGCAGCCTCACACCTGATGGAGATGCTGAGACAGGCGATACTCCAACTCAACCGTAAACTCGCCGAGTCCTACGGCATCGTTTCCAGCAAGGACCCATTTTCATCGTGATGGTACAGGCCCCAGCATAGGCTGGGGGCCGCTATCGGCGACATAGAATGAGGCTTCCGGTAAAGACCGTAACCGGCCAAGATCAGAGGCCCCAACCGGGATCCTCGCTGTGCTGTACTATCCCTGGTTCGATTCCGTTGTCCGCCGAAGCCTAAAACATCTGGCGGACCTCATCCGCCGTCAGCGAGAAAGTGGCGATTCCGCTGGCGGCGGCTCCATCCCGTTCGTCGAGCCCTCGCCGTAGCCAACCGCCCTCGCGAAGATCCCGGCTAAGATGCGCTGCTGCCCACGCTCGGCGACCGCAGTCGTGCAGGTCGGCCCTGTCCTGCACCATCGCTAAGCCGGCCGCTAGGCAGGATGAACTGGCTAGTTGATCGGCGATGCGGTTCGCATCGGATTCCACGAACATTGCGCCGTCGGCGGCCGTACCCTTGGCGTACGCACGTCCCCGGAGCGCCTCATGCATGATATCGCTGGTCCGCCGTTGCTCTTGACGGACAACCCGGTCACCGGCCGGGGGGACGACCAATTCGGATTCGGCACGCACGGGCGTGTTCTCTGCGACGCCATTCAGGCGACCGTCCACCTGCCCCTGACCGTCGGTGTCTTCGGGCCGTGGGGAACAGGCAAGTCGAGTTTCCTGAACATCTGCCGCGAGATGTTGGACCGGCGCGGCATTCCCACGATCGCCTTCAACCCGTGGAAGTACGACGACAAGGAAGCGATCTGGCACGCGCTGATCCAGACGATCCTCACCGAGATCGCCGGGGAGCCGGACGAACGCCGCCAGGATCTGGTGGCCAAGGCCAGGCGTCTGAGCAGCACCGCCACGTGGCTTCTCCTGCGCCACGCCGCCGCCCCGCTGAGCGCGGGTCTCGTCGACGGCGACGACGTGACGGCGGCCCGGGACGCCTGGCAGGCCAGAGGAGTCGAGAACTACCGGCACATCAACCATTTCGAGGCCGACTTCGCCGACGTGGTGCGGACCTTCGTCGGTGACCGGGGACGTCTCGTGGTGTTCGTCGACGACCTGGACAGGTGTCACGGCGACACCGCCATCGCGGTGCTCGACGCCCTCAAGCTGTTTCTCGGCGAAGCCTCCTGCGTCTTCGTGCTGGCCATGGACTTCGATGTCATCTCGACGGCGGCCGCGAAACGCGTCGACGGCGATCAGGCGCGCGGGCGTCAGTACCTCGAAAAACTGATCCACTTCCCCTATCACCTGCCGGAGGTGCGGTTCGAGGCGGTATTCCGGCAACTGCAGGATTCCGTGGTGGGAGACCTCAGCGGGGATCCGGCGCTGTGGCAGCTCGCCGAGGACGCGTTCGGCGACAACCCGCGCCGGATTCGCCGATTCGTGTCGGCGCTCAACCTCACAGCGGCGACGCTCCGGTTGCATTCGCGACCGAGCAGGGACCGGCTGATGCAGGCGGCGATCCTGCTGGCGCTGCGGATGCGTTTTCCCGATTTCTTCCGGCGGGTCCGAGCGAATCCGGCGGTGTGGGTACGGCTGGACGAGGCCGCCCGCACGCAGAACAACTCCGGGCTGCGCCAGGACGAGGTGGAGCTGGCCACGGCCGAACCCGCCTTGTCGGATCTCCTGCTGAGGATCACGCCCGGTGACCGCAGCGGGTGCTCGTTCCCGCCCATTCCGACGAAGGCGCAGATCGAGGTCGTCACGCAGGTCCTGACGGTGACCGGCGGGCCGGGCGACCAGTCATGACCGCCGAGCCCCGTTATGCGATCGGACTCGACATCGGCGACGGCGAAAGCTGCCTCGGATGGGCTCCGCTCGACCGCTCCGAGCCGACACGGATCTATGCGCGGCCGCGCTCCGGGGAACGCAGCATCGTGACGGCCATGGCGCAGTCGCCGGCCGGCGCGTCCCGACGGCTCATCGGCGACGAGGCCGTGACCAGCCACGGGGCGACCCACTTCAGCGTCAATTTCAAGGCGGCGCCGGACGTGCTCTGCTCCGGGACCCCGGATGCCGTCTGCTTCGCCCAGTCCCTGCTGACGGAGTTCCGGGAGCACCACCCGGAGGTCTTCACCGATGGCGTGGCGTTCGTCGGGCACCCGGCGGGGTGGCCTGCCGAGGCGGTCGACGCGTACGGCCGGCACCTCGGCCTGCTGGGCCTGCCGGTGCGGCTGATGCCGGAGTCGCAGTCGGCGCTGCTGCACGTCCGCGACCGGGGTCGTGACGAGACGCGACTCGAACGGGTCCTGATCGTCGACATCGGCTCGTCCACGACCGACTTCACGATCGTCGAGGACCTCTCACCGAGGAACCTGCCGGTGGGCGCCACTCTCGGTTGCCGGCAGATCGACGAGCAGCTCGCCGCCCTGGTCCGGACCACGCTGCAGCACGACGCGGCGCTGATGGAGGCGCTGACCGCCGACGGCGGCCCGGATTTCCTGCTCCTCGCCTGCCGGTGGGCCAAGGAGGCGCAGTTCTCCGGCGTGTCCCGACGGATCATGGACCTGCGCGAGTCGTGCGAGGAACGCTTGCGGCCGATCGTCGCGACCGCGTGGACGTGGCTGCTCGATCTCGAGATCCCGCAGATGGTGGCGGCGCCCGGCGGCTGGGGCGACGGCTTCCGTGCCGTGCTGACCGAGGTGGCGGACCTGCTCGGCGACCAGCGGCCGCACCTGGTGGTGCTCACCGGAGGCGGCTCGCGCATGCCCCTCGCCGACTGGTTGAGCCGTGAGGTCTTCCCCACCTCCATGGTCGAGCACGACGAGGATCCGCAGTTCGCGGTCGCCCGCGGGCTGGTGAGCAACGGGCAGCATCGGGCCGCCGTCGACCGTTTCCGGCGTGACGTGACCGGCCTGATACGGGCTCCGGAGACCGAGCGGATGGTCCGGGCGGAGGCGGTGCTGGCACTCGACAGCATGAAGGACAAGGTCGCCGTCCAGGTGCTGGAGGCACGCGCCTCGGCCGCCGATCTGGCCAACCACATCAAGTTCGGCATGTACGAGGCGACACAGGCGCTGGCCGACTCCCTCGCCTACTACCTGTCGATGCGGGTGGAGAGGATCTGCCGGCGGCACGGCGTCCCCGATCATCGGGTGCGCCTTGAGCTGACCCTGCCGGACCTGTTCACCGATCGGCTGGACCGCGTTCTCGAACGCGTCGACAAGGCCGAACGATTCACCGAACACAGCACGCCGGCGGTACTGGGTCAACTCGGTGTGCCCCAGGAAACGGTCAGCCAACTCTTCAGCTCGGCTCTCGAACGAATCAGAGCGAAGTTCGCCCCGGCCGTGAACCCGGAGATGGCGACGTTCGCGATCGGCGCCGTCACCAGCGGCTCCGGCTGGGCCGCCGATCGTGCCGCGCGAGCATGGATCCAGCGCATGCTCCGCCTCGGCGAGTACTCACCGGAAGAGCTCGACCGGATCACCGCCGAGGTGATGGCCGCCATCGCCGAGCAGACCAACGACCGAGCCCGCGACCTGGAACGCTGGCTGGCCTGAGCCGCCGCCGTCGGCGTGGTCAGCCGTGGACGAGCCTCTCCAGCGCGGGAACCACCGCGGCGGGTTCCGGCATCGCGGCGATCTCCGCCGCGACCTCCCGGGCCGCGGTGCGCAGCGCCTCGTCGGTCAGCAGGCGGTTCAGATGGACCGCGGTGATGGCCTTCGCGGTGACGGCCAGGCCGGCGCCGCGCCGCGCCAGCAGTTCGGCGTTGTGCTTGCGGTCGCCACCGCCGGGGGTGGTCAGCTGCGGCACGCCGGCGGCCAGGCCACCCAGCACGCTGCCCGCGCCGGAGTGGTGGATGAACGCCGCCGCGTGCGGGAGCGCCTCGTTCAGGGGCACCCGGCCGACGGTCCGTACGTTCGGCGGAAGTCCGCGGCGGGCCGTCGAGCGGACCAGGACGAACTCGGCGTCCACCTGTGCGGCCGCGGCGATCACCGCGGGGCCGGGGTCGCCGAGGTCCGGGCCGCTCAGTGTGCTGCGGCTGACCAGGACGCGGGGACGCTCGCCCGGGGTGAGAAGCCACTCAGGGATGGGGCCGCCGCCCGAGAACGGCACCGGCCGCATCGCGACCGTCCCCGGCGCGGCGCCGGCGCGAAGGCTCGGCGGTGTGACGGCGATGGTCAGCTCGGGGGCGGGGATGTCCAGTCCGGCCATGGCGCTGCTGGCCGTCACGGCCCGGAAGAGGTCGGTGGCCGGCCACAGGGTGTTCTCCTGCAGGACCGAGGGGATGGCCAGACGCCCGGCCACCACCGCACCGGCCTCGCTCAGCGACTCGAAGACGATCAGGTCGGGGCGTTCCCGCTCGGCGAGCGCCTGCAGCGGGCCGACCAGTGCCAGGTTGGCGCGGCCGAAGATCTCGCCGACCATGGCGTGACCGGCGACGCCCCGCATCTCGGCACGAGCGAGACGCGGATGGCGTACGGTCACCCGGAGCGCGCTCCGGGGCAGGCTGAAGGCGGCCCCGATGTCGGCGGTCCGCAGTCCCAGCACGTCGGGAGGGAAGCCTCCACCGGCCAGGATCACGTCATGCCCGGCGTCCCGGCATGCCGCGGCGAGCGGGATCAGCGGCAGAAGATGACCTTGCAGCGGGACGGAGACGAACACGATGCGCATGCCGCGTTCTATCACGCTTCGGCTGAGGTGTCGCTGAGTCCGGGCGGTCCTCAGGCGGCGCGCCCGGGGGCCACCCGGCATGGGTGACCCCGGGGGGCGCCGGCTCAGGTGATGTCGCGCTTGCGCATCGTCCACATCGCCGCCATCGTCACGAGGCCGACCACCGCCAGCATCGCGATCCCGGCCATCTGCCAGGTGATCACCATGGAGGGCGGCTCGCACCCATTGACCGCGGAGAAGTCACAGGGCGCGTTGTAGTCCAGGACCTCCCACTCCTTCTCGAGCCAGGCGATCCCCCAGAACGGGAGCAGGTACGCCTCGGCGAAGCGCACCCGGGCCACCTGCAGCACCACGGCGAGACCGAACTGGAACACCACGATCACGCCGATCGCCGCACCCAGGGCCATGGCCGTGTGCCGCCCGATGGAGGCCAGGCCGAATCCGATCATCCCCGCGGCCAGCACCAACACCATCCCGCGCAGCTCCAGCAGACCGATCGACTGCCAGGCGCCCGAGGTCATCTTCGCGGTGGTGCCGCGCATCGTCGCGATCACCCAGAACAGGCCCGTCCATACCGCGCTGAGCGTCACCGTCAACCCGATCAGGCTGACCACCAGGGCGGCCAGCTTGGTGCTCAGCACCTGGAGCCGCCGGGGTCGCCAGAGCAGCAGGTTCATCATGCCGCCGCTGTTCCACTCGGCGCCGATGAAGGAGGCCCCGACGACGAACGCCACCATCGCGAGGATCGCGGCGAGAGTGGTGACCATGCCCGGGAAGTTCTCCCGGAAGTCGAACTGCGAGGGCATGAAGTCCTGGATCTGGACGTCCTCCCGCTGCAACTGGCCGAGCTGGTCGCAGGTGAAGCCCTCACCGTACTGCTGCTTCATCTGCTCGGGGGTGAGCGACTCGCACCGCTTCTTCTCCTCGGCGGCGTAGCCGGTCTGCTCCTGGAAGTACCGGTCAGCCTCGGCCTGCGCCTGCGCGATCACCGCAGGGGTGGGCTTCTCGTTCGACACGAACATGCCGATGGCCACGGCGACCAGCACGAGCACGGCGCCCAGCACGAAATACCGGCTGAACCGGCGCTTGGCCAGACGGCGGGTCTCCGCCTTGAACAGGCTCACTGTCCCCATCCGTTCCCGGCCGTAGCCGCCACGTCGTCCACCTGACGGTTGGCTCCCTCCACCGGGGCGGTGCCGGTGAGCTGAAGGAAGACGCTTTCGAGATCCACCGTGACCGGCGTCAGCTCGGACACGAAGATCTGATGACCGGCCAGCAGCCGCGTGATCTGTGCCGGTCTGCTCGCGTTGCCGACGATGAAGTGGTCCTGTTCCAGGGTCACCTCGGCGCCCGCCGCCCGCAGCGCCTGGGCGGCGCCGAACATGTCGACGCCGGGTTCGAGCCGCACCTTCACCTTCGTCGAGCGGTGCTCGGCGAGGACTTCCGCGACCGAGCCGGCGGCCACCCGGCGGCCCGCCGCGATGATGGTCACCGAGTCGCAGATCAGCTGGATCTCGGCCAGGATGTGGCTGGAGAGCAGCACGGTCATCCCGGAGTCGGAAAGGGTGCGCATCAGGGTGCGCATCTCCCGGATGCCACCCGGGTCCAGGCCGTTCGCCGGCTCGTCCAGAATCAGGAACTTCGGCTCCTTGAGAAGCGCGGAAGCAACCGCCAGGCGCTGCTTCATGCCGAGCGAGTAGGTCTTCACCCGCTCCGCGGCCCGCTCCCGGAGGCCGACCACCTCGAGTACCGCGTCGACCCGGCGCTGGTCGACGCCGCCGGCGTCGGCCAGCAGGGACAGCGTTTCGCGTGCGGTGAAGTTGCCGAAGAACTGCGGGCTCTCCACGATCGCACCGACGAGACCGGCCACCTCGGGCAGATGCTGCGGAACCTCCCGGCCGAGAATCGTCATCCGGCCCCCGTTGGGCTTGATGAGCCCGAGCAGCGTACGCAGGGTGGTGGTCTTGCCGGATCCGTTCGGCCCCAGGAAGCCGTGCACCTGCCCGGCTTCCACGACCATGTCGAAGCCGTCGAGCGCCTTCCTGGCTCCCTTGCGGCTGCGATACGTCTTCTGCAGCCCTGATATCTCGAGTACGGCGGTCATTCGCCGCACCTTAGATGATCAGGGCAACCTCTGCGTACGATCCACCCGTTTCACCGGGCCGAGCACCTGCCGCCGCCCGCCGCACCGGCATCGGCGCCCGCGACCTCGCCCGCAGCGCCACCGTGGGCCTGATCCGCCGGTGCGGTTCGGCGGCGCTCGGGTGGCGGGCCGGAGTCATGCTGAACAGGTGCGCTTCATTCTGAACGTCCTGTGGTTCATCTTCGGCAGCGGCTTCCTCCTGGCCATCGGGTACGGCGTCGCCGCGTTGATCTGTTTCGCCCTGATCGTGACCATCCCGTTCGGTGTGGCATCGCTGCGCCTGGCGGTCTACTCGCTGTGGCCGTTCGGCCGCACCGTCGTCGACCGCCGCGATGCCGGCGCCGCCTCCGGCATCGGGAACATCCTGTGGCTCGTCCTGGCCGGCTGGTGGATCGCCCTGGCCCACATCACCGCCGGTGTCGCCCAGTGCGTGACGATCATCGGCATCCCCTTCGGCATCGCCAACTTCAAGCTCGTCCCCGTCGCCCTCTGGCCGCTCGGCCGTGAGATCGTCGATCTCGACTGAGGTCGCCGACGGCCGAGCGCGAGACTCGAAGATCGAGGAGACGTCCCATGCCGGCGAAACGTGGAGCCCTGTTCCAGGTGTGCGGCGCCATGGCGGTCGCGGTGCTCTCCGCGGTGGCGTGGTTCGCCTGGCTGGGCTGGGACGACGAGTACCAGACCGATCCGGCCACCGGTGTGGCGTCCGGGCCGTACCAGGTGTGGCAGATCGCCGGTTGTGGGGTTTCGCTGTTGATCCTGCTGGTCGGCGCCGAGCTGGCGGGCGTGCGGGCGCTGCCGGCGTCGGCGGCGCTGACTCTCGGGTTCACCGGGGCGTGGACCATCGATGCGGCACGCTCGGACGAGACCGGCCTCTTCGGGGTCGGCGCCGTCATGCTGCTGGCCGGTCTGTGCGTGGGATCCGCCCTGGTATCCGGGGCCGTCATCGGGCTCCGCGACCGCCGGGGAGCGCGCCGTTCCTGACCGGTACGGCCGGGACCGAATACACCAAACGATCTTCCAGCACCGATATTGTTGCCGCCGGCTGAGACGATCTCCACATGGAGCGAGTCGATAGTCGCGTTGTCTATGAGAACCCCTGGATGGTCGTTCGCGAGGACGAGATTCGGCGTCCTGACGGAACCCCGGGAATCTTCGGCGTGGTGGAGAAGCCCGACTTCGCGCTGGTCCTGCCTCGCTGGCAGGACGGGTTCTGGCTCGTCGAGCAGTTCCGCTACCCGGTCGGGCGGCGTGCCTGGGAGTTTCCTCAAGGTAGTTGGGGGCGTGGCGCCAGTGGCGACCAAGCCTCGCTCGCGCGTCAGGAGCTTGCCGAGGAGACCGGCCTGCAGGCCGCGTCCCTCACTCATCTGGGCCATCTGTTCGAGGCTTACGGTTTTTCGACCCAGGGGTTCGATGTCTATCTCGCGGAAGGACTCACCGAAGGGGAGCCCGACCGGGAACCGAGTGAGCAGGACATGATCCACCGAGCGTTCACCGACCAGGAGATCGATGGAATGATTCTGTCGGGGCAGATCGTGGACGCGCCGTCGTTGGCAGCGCTGACTCTCTTCCGGCTCCGGCCGGCCTGACGGGAGGCCCGTACTCCTCGGGTCTGTTCTCATGCCGCGAGTCGCGCGCTGCTGGGCGTGACGGCTTCGGCGAGGTCGGCGGAAGCGCTCGGCCGCCGGGTTCCGCCGGTTTCCCATCACACCGATACGATCATGGCCGACTCGGGGAGTGATGGAAGACGTTGGTGCGCACGCTGCGATGCCGCCGGATGGCAAAGCTCCCGGCTCTGAACGACGCGGAGCACCTCGTTGCGCTGAACGCCACCGTCGACGGCCGGCTGGTCGCCGTCTCGGCGTGTGGTAGCCGGCGCAGCCGACTACCCGACCTGCGGGTACGAGTTCACCTGCACGAAGCCGGGGACGACTGGCGTCCGGTGGAACTGACCGGTGTGACGATAACGCCGGACGAGGTGGACCTGCTGCCTGACGGAAGTCTCCTGCTGGTCCAGTCCCGATGCGTCCGCCGGCCGTTCGAGCCGGTGCCGGACAACGCGCAGGTGTTCAGCGCGTCCGGTCAAGCGCTGCGGTCGTTCCGGGTCGGTGATGGCGTCGAACACCTCGCCGTCGACGAGCCGGGCACCATCTGGGTCGGTTACTTCGATGAGGGCATCTACAGCGGGGATCCGCTCAGCGCCGGCGGTCTCACACGGTTCGACGAGTTCGGTCGGCAGCTGTGGACCTACTGGCCGCCATCCGGATTCGGTCACATCGCCACCTGCTACGCGTTGAACGTGGGTGCTCGCACGACGTGGGCCTCCTACTACACCGACTTCCCGCTGGTCCGGATCACCGATACGAAGGTCAGCCCCTTCCCGCCGGGCCCGGTCCGCGGAGCGCAGGGCGTACTCGTCCACGACGACGTGGTGATCTTCATCGGCGGGTACGGCACGCCGCACCGGTTGACCGAGTGCCGACTGCGCGACGGCACCATCGTTGAGCACGGTCCGGCCGCCCTCACCCCGTTGCAGAAGATCAACCTCGTCAGCACCCGCGGAAGCCGCCTCTACCTGCGAACCACCCATGCGGTCTTCGAGGCCGACCTGGCCGAATCGTCGCCGCAGCGCTGACCCCTGACCCACTTCGAACACCGCTGCCGGACCGGTTCTTGCTGGGATCACGTCAGTGACGCCGCTGATGCCCGCCGAGACGTTCGGTGACGAGCCGAGGCGTGCTCACTCCGGACTGGGCACTTGACGCGGCGAGAATCATCTCTTTGACTGGAGACGTCATCTTGCAGCGCCGGTCGGTGGTGGAGCGCGCTGGTCAACCCCGGGCCACACGGGGGCGTCCAGCCATGGTTTGCACCGAGTGCTCGGCGTGCCCGCGTGGTCCCGACTCGAGAGGGACCACCATGAGCGACACCACCGCTGCGGGGCCGTCCGCCCCGCCGCAGCAGGATCAGCCGCAGTACGACCCCACGGACTGGACCCCGATCATCGAGCGGGCGTTCTTCGCACGTCTGCTGGAACTGCTCGGATCCCGTGCCGACACCGCCTGGCCCCAGCCCGTCGACGAGTTGGTGCGACACCGGCTCGCAGCCCTCGATACGCGGATCGGCCCCTTGGTCGCCACCACGATGGACGCGGCCAACTCCAGGTTCACGGCGCTTGCCGTCGCGGCGTATGACGTCGTCGAGCCCGTGTGCGGCCCCACCGAGACGGCCGCGATCGTGGAGGACTGCCTCAACAGCCCGCTGCGCGAGGACATCCTGGCCGGTACCCGCGGCATGCTCGATCACACCGACGACCCCTTCACCGCTCTGGTCGCCGCCAGCAAGCAACGCGAGCAGACCTACTTCGGCCCGTCGTTTCATTTCGAGCGGCCCGTCGACGATCACGACACTTACGTCCTGGACGTGCGCCGCTGCCTCTTCCACGACGTGCTGGTCGCGGCCGGACGGAGCGAACTGCAGCCGATTCTGTGCCGCTTCGACCTCAACTGGGCCGACGCCATCGAGCCGGCGCGCCATCACCTCAGGTTCGTGCGGCCGGTGACGTTCGCCAGCGGCTCGACGTGCCGCATGCTGTTCACCCGCGAGGAACATCTCTCCGGGCTGATCGCCGAGCCCGCTCATGCGCACACGGCACAGCAGGCGGCGGCCGCGGATTGAGCCCTCCGGGTTGAGTCAGCGTGGGCGGCGCACCGCTCGCGGCGTCCCTCTGCCGAGGCCGGTATCCCCGGCGGAGGGACGTCGAGCGGGACACCCCAGGCGCGGGCGACCCGGCGCGGAGAATCCCACACGCCTGCCGCGTCGAATCCCGTCACACCGGCTCCGTCCGCTCGGTGGGCGTTCCGATCGGCGTCACCGCGACGGTGGTCGAGGCACCAGGTCGAGCGAGCAGTGCGGCCCAAGGACCACAACTTGTGAACCGGTGCTCACCAGGCACTCCACGAATCCCCGTTAATCGACATTAACCGATTGGAAACATTGACCGAACCGCGTGGAGACCGCTAGCGTCTCGATCGAGAGAGCGCTCTCTCAGCACGCCGCAACCGGTTCCGGCCGACTGCTCTCCGGAGGCGGAACCCGCCCGTCCGCGCCCCGCTCCCCCATTACCACCGGAGGTCGTCCATGCGTTCATCCTCCACACCGCCGCCCGTCACCGCTCTCACCAGCCGCAGCCGCACCCGGCTGGCCGGGCTGGCCGCCGCCACCGTTGTCGCGGTCGGCTCGGGCATCCTGGCCGTCGCGTTCTCCGGTGCGGCGAGCGCCGGCACGATCGGCGCCGGCAGCTACACCGAGACCCTCCCGGCCGGCGCCAAACTGCCGTCGGGCTGCGGTTCGGTGTCGACCAACCCGCGGGAGAACGTCACCACGAACGCGCCCAGGGGCGGCGTGCCCACCAACGACTGGTGGTCGTCGCTGCTGTTCAAGAAAGGCGACGACTGCAACTTCTCGCAGCCCCTGTACGCCCACCCGGTCGCGTACCGGCCGGTGGCCAGTGGGCTGGGTCTGTCGTACGAGCAGACGCCCGCCATCAGCGGCAGCCCCACCGGCCTCGGTGAGTACCACTACCCGTACGCGCAGAAGGTCGTCGCCGGTGTCGCGGGTTTGAACGCGCCGAAGGCGCTGGTCGACGGCTGGACCGACTGGACCGTCACCCCGTCGTGGAGCGACGGCGCCCGCACGTTGAAGGCCACCATCGGCCACGGCCTGCCGCTGAGCTACTTCCAGGCGACCGGCGGCGACGCGCTGCTGACCGTGACCGGACCGCCGACCGCCTGGTCGAACAGCGGCAACCGGCTCGGCTTCTCGATCGCCGGCCAGGACTATGTGGCGTGGGCGCCGGCCGGTGCCACCTGGAGCGCGAGCGGCAACACGTTCCGCTCGAACCTCGCCGGCAAGGGCTACTTCACCGTCGGCGTCCTGCCCACCACATCGGCCACCAGCGTCGCCGACAAGCTCGCTCTCGCCGACTCCTGGGGCCGGTACGCACACCACCATGTGACCGGCACCCGGGTCGCCTACTACTACGACCAGGCGAGCGGCGCGGTCGAGACGACGTACGGCTTCACCACCACCGCCCGTGAGGGCAACGGCTCGGGCACGGTCATCGCGCTCTACCCGCACCAGTGGCGTCACCTGACCGGCTCCACCCCGGCGGCGCAGACGTACGTCTCGCCCCGCGGCCGCATGAAGATCGTCACCGGCACGCAGTTCAAGACCGCGATGAAGTACACCGGGGTGCTGCCGGAGATCCCCGCCGTCGCCGACAGCGGCGGCGCCGACCTGACGACGATCACCGGCTACCTGAACGCCGAGCTGAACAACCCGGCCGACTTCCGCGGTGACGACACCTACTGGACCGGCAAGGGCCTCGGCCGCGCCGCCCGGATCGCGGAGATCGCCGATCAGCTGGGGATCGTGACGGTGCGCGATGCCGCGCTCAGAATCATCAAGACCCGCATCACCGACTGGTTCACCGCCACCGCCGGCAAGACGTCACGGGTCTTCTACTACGACAAGAACTGGGGCACCCTCATCGGCTACCCGGCGTCGTACGCCTCCGACGAGGACCTCAACGACCACCACTTCCACTACGGCTACTACGTGGCCGCGGCGGCGACACTCGCCAAGTTCGACCCGGCGTGGGCCTCGAACAGCCAGTACGGCGGCATGGTCGACCTGCTGATCCGCGACGCCAACAACTACGACCGTGGCGACACCCGGTTCCCGTACCTGCGTGACTTCGACATCTACGCCGGCCACGACTGGGCGTCCGGGCACGGCGCGTTCGGGGCGGGCAACAACCAGGAGTCGTCGTCGGAGGGCCAGAACTTCTCCAACGCCCTCATCCAGTGGGGTCAGGCCACCGGCAACAGCGCCGTGCGCGACGCGGGCGTCTGGTTGCACACCACCCAGGCCGCGGCGATCAACGAGTACTGGTTCGACGTCACCGGCGAGAACTTCCCGAGCCAGTGGGGCCACAACTACGCGGCCATCGTCTGGGGCTCCGGTGGCGCGTACGCCACCTGGTTCAGCGGCGAGCACGCTCTCGTCGTCGGCATCAACATGCTGCCGATGACCGGTGGCCAGCTCTACCTGGGCGACCACCCGCAGTCGGTGCGCGACACCTACGCCGAGCTGGTCCGCAACAACGGCGGGGAACCGCAGCAGTGGCGCGACATGCACTGGCAGTACCTCGCGCTCGGCGACGGCGACGCGGCGCTGGCGAAGTTCCGGGCCGGTGGCGGCAACTACACGTCCGAGGAGGGCGAGAGCAAGGCGCACACCTTCCACTGGATCCGCAACCTCGCGGCCCTCGGCACGATCGACAAGACCGTCACCGCGAACCACCCGCTCGCCAAGGTGTTCACCAAGAACGGCGCGAGGACGTACGTCGCCTCGAACATCACCGGCAGCGCGCTGACCGTGACGTTCTCCGACGGCCGCACCATGAATGTCGCCGCCGGCAAGACCGCCACCACCGGCGCCCTGACCTGGAGCGGCGGCAACGCCAACGGTGGCGGGGTGGTCACCCCGCCGTCCAGCAGCCCGCCGCCGAACTGCACGACCGGTCCGTTGCTGTCGCAGGGCCGGCCCGCGACCGCGTCGTCCACCGAGAGCGCCGCCTTCCCGGCGAGCCACGCGGTCGACGGCAATGCCGCCACCCGCTGGTCGAGCGCCTTCGCCGACCCGCAGTGGCTGCAGGTGGACCTGGGATCGGTGCAGACCCTGAGCCGGGCCGAGCTGACCTGGGAGGCGGCGTTCGGCCGGGCGTACACCATCCAGACCTCGGCGGACGGCGCCGCCTGGACCACCGCCGCCACCGTGACCGACGGTGACGGCGCGGTGGACGCGCTCCCCCTCTCCAGCAGCGCCCGCCACGTCCGGATCAACGGCACGACCAGGGCGACGCCGTACGGCTACTCCCTGTTCGAGTTCAAGGTGTACGGCGCCTGCGGCACGGCGGTCCGGTAAGGATGGACGACGGCCGGGAGCGGATGCTCCCGGCCGTTCTCCCACCATGTCGGCCCGGATCCACGGATGCCGGCCGGCACACTCCGCTCGGAGATCACTGTTGAGTGGCCAGGTGGCCCTTCAACCCGGCGCCGAAACTGGTCGGGGTACCGGTGTGGTCCTTGATGAGAGCCGGGCCCTTGACGCAGTCCCAGGTGTTCCAGGTCCAGCCCAGATAGCCGACGCCGTGCGCGTCGGCCCACCTCATCAGCGTGTCGATGAATGCGTGGCCGCAGTCGTTCTCGCCGATCTCGGTGATGGTCAGCGGAACGACGGCCGCCACCGGCGCCAGTTGGCTGTCGAAGCAGGACACGCTGTTGCAGGCGTTGAAGTTGTACACATGGGCCGAGGCCGCGAGATTGCCGGTCGGGTCGACCGGCCGGTACTGCAGCCATTGCCTCAGGTCGTTCGCGTAGGTGAGCCCACCGAGCAGGATCACGTTCGTCGCCCCGGTCGCCCGGACCGCGTTCACCAGCGTCTGGAAACCAGCCACCTGGTATCCGATGCCGAAGCAACTGCCGCCGTCACGCCAGCACCGCCACGCGCCGGGCTTGTCGAGGGTGAGGGTGGCCCAGTCCGGGTAAGGCTCGTTGAAGAGGTCGAAGAGCACCGCGTCGTTGCCTTTGAACATGGTCGCCACGCTCGTCCAGAACGTGGGCGTGTACCGCGCGTCGGGCATCGGTTTCTGGCAGATCGCCTTCTCCTCCCAGCAGCCCGCCGAGAAGAGCCCGTAGCTGCCCCAGCTCCAGTGCAGCTCCAGAATCGGATTGATCCCGTTGGCCACGAGCAGGTCCACGTAGTCCTTCACCGACTGCTGGTACGCGGCCCCGCTCACCCCGCCGGCCGGCACGCTCGCGGTGCCGAGCCAGCACTCCTCGTTCAGCGGCACCCGGACGGCTCGCACGTTCCACGACCGCATCGCGCTGACCGAGGACTGGTCCATCGGACCGTCCCACATGCCCTTTCCCTGGATGCAGGCGAACTCGCCACCGGACCGGTTCACACCCAGTAATCGGTAGCTCGCCCCGGTCTGCGTGACCAGCCGGTTCCCGGACACATGCAGGGCGGGTGCGGGCGCCGGCCGGTCACTGCTCGCGGCCGGCGCGGCCGCGGCCGGTCGCGCCGCGGGCAGACCCGCGACCACCCCGCCGGCCAGCAGGAGCAGAAGCACGGCGAGGGATGCGAGAGTCGGGTGTCGCTGTGGCATCAGGTGACTCCAGGCACGTGATCAAGAAGGTGGCGACACGCTATCTCACGTATGTCGATGCTTCAATCTGCGTCCCGGGCAGAGGCTCATACTCACCCGACGACACCGAGGCGCGGCGTCCGGACAACGACACTTGCCACGGCCGGAAGTGAGACGGATTTCCGTTACTGTGCCTCGTAACGCGCCGCAGACCCGCCGGAGGAGCTCGCTTGCCGACAGAGGACGCCAGCCTGTCGGACCTCGGCGAGGCGCTGCGCGAACTGCGCCGCCGGCAGGCCCGCCGCGACGGCGAGCGGCAGCTGACCTACCGCGAACTGGCCGAGCGGACCGGCTGGTCGCACGGCATCATCGGGGAGTACTTCGCCGGCCGGGTCCTGCCGCCGACCGACCGCTTCGACCTGCTGATCCGGCTGCTCGGCGCCACCCCCGCCGAGCAGGGCGCCCTGGCCACCCTGCGCGATCAGGTCGAGGAGCAGCGCCGGCGCGGCGACCAACGGCCTCGCGAGCTGCCCGCCGCCGGGTCGGGAATGGTCGGCCGCGACGCCGAGCTGTCCGAGCTGGACGCCATGCTCACGGGCAACGCCCCGGTCGTGATCAGTGGAATGGCCGGGATCGGCAAGACGACCCTGGCGTTGCACTGGGCGCACCGGATCGCGGCGCGGTTTCCGGACGGTCAGCTGCACCTGAACCTGCATGGCTTTCATCCGGAAGGTGCCATGTCGGCGGGCGAGGCGCTGAACACGCTGCTCTCCTCGCTGGGGGTCGCCGCGCCACGGATCCCGCAGGATCTCGAGGCCCGGGCCGGGCTCTACCGGACTCTGCTGCAGGACCGGCGGATGCTGGTGATGCTCGACAACGCGGCCGACGCCGAACAGGTCCGCCCGCTGCTCCCCCCGGCCGGCTGCCTGGCCCTCGTCACCAGCCGAGGCCAGCTCACCGGCCTGGTCGTCAGCGAAGGCGCCCGGCCACTGAGCGTGGACGTGCTCGCGGTGGACGACGCGCGGCGGCTGCTCGCCGAGCGGCTCGGCGCCGGGCGGGTCGAGCGGGACGCGGCCGCGGTCGAGCGGATCGTCACGGCCTGCGGGCGGCTGCCGCTGGCGCTGGCGGTGGTGGCGGCACGCGGGGCGCTCAATCCGGCGTTCAGCCTCGACGACATCGCGGGTGAGTTGGACGGGTCCGGCGCGACGTCGGCGACGGAGACCCTCGCCGACGTGCGGACCGCGTTCTCCTGGTCCTACCGGCTGCTGCGGCCGGATGCGCGGCGACTGTTCCGGCTGATCGGGCTGCACCCGGGGCCGGACCTCACGGCGCCGACCGCGGCGGCACTCGGCGGACTGGGCGTGACGCGAGCCGCGGCGATCCTGGCCGAGCTGGCCCAGGCCCGGCTGACCGTCGAGCACCGGCCGGGGCGGTTCGCGTGCCACGACCTGCTCCGGGCGTACGCGGGCGAGCTGTCGGAAAGCGAGGACCCGGCGGCGGACCGCCGGGCCGCCGTCGACCGGCTTCTGACCCATCTCGTGCACGCGGCGGGGGCGACGACGCTGGTCTTGGACCCGTTGCGGAAGCCGATCGGGATTCCGGCGGGTGAGCCGCCCGCCACCGTGACCCGGCCGGCCGACGAGGTCGCCGCGATGGGCTGGTTCCGGGCCGAACACCGGGCGCTGCTGGCCGCCCTGGACCTCGCCGTCCGCACCGGGCTGGACCGGCAGGCGTGGCGGCTGGCCTGGGGCGTCGTGGTCGCCCTCGAACGCGACGGCGGCTGGCAGGACTGGATCGCCGTGCAGACCACGGCGCTGCGGGCGGCGGAGCGGCTGGGCGATCCGGCGGCGAGCGCGTTCTCGCACCGTTCGCTGTCGGTGGGCTACGCCCGGCTGGGGCGGACCGCGGAGTCCCGGGCGCACGCGCTGGCCGCGTACGAACTCTTTCTTCAGGTGGACGACCCGGCCGGTGCGGCGGTCTGCCAGCACGCGCTGGCCTTCACCTCCGAGACCGAGGGCCGCTGGGCGGAGGCGATCACACACGCCGAGCGGGCCCTCGCGCTGTTCCGGCGGGCGCACGACCCGGTCGGGCAGGCACGGGCGCTGAACTCGGCCGGGCTCTACCAGGCCGAGCTGGGCGATCACGACGCCGCGCTGGACAGGTGCGGGCAGGCTCTGCGGTTGCAGCTCGGCATGGGCGACCTGGGCGGGGCAGCGGCGACGCTGGACAGCCTGGGCACGATCCGGCACCAGCTCGGCGACCACCCCGCGGCGATCGGCCACTTCCGGGAGGCGCTGGCCCTCTTCGCCCGGCAGGGCGACCGGATCGGCCAGGCCGACACGCTGGGGCGGCTGGGCGAGACGCAGCGGGCTGCCGGCGACGTCGCGGCGGTGCGACAGTCGTGGCAGCAGGCGGTCACCCTGCTGGAAGAGATCGGCCACCCCGGTCTGGCCGGCGCCCGGGCCCGTCTCGCCGCACTGGACCGTCAGTCGTAGAGGAACCGCGGACCACAGCAGACGATCAGGAACGCCACGGCCAGCAGGATCGGGACGATGAGCGCCGGGCTCTGCCCCACCGGCCGGCCCGGTCGCAGCGGCCGGCCGAAGCGGTTGCCGATCCCGGGCGGCGGCCCCGCGTCGTAACGGGGCGGCGGCAGCCGGTTGATCCGGGCGAGCTGGCTCGCGTTCATCAGCAGGGCGATCAGCCCGGCCGGCGCCGGGATCCCCCACCACCCGGCGACCAGGGTGAACTTCTGCTGCTCGCGGAAGACGGCCAGCCCACAGTCGCGGCAGAAACCGCCGGACCGGGTCCGGACATGGAAACCGATCAAGATCACCACCACGGCCCGGAAGGAGGCGTACGCGGACGGGCCGCCGCCGCAGACGTCACACGAGACGATGGGCGCCGTCCGGGATGTCGTCACGATGTCCTCCGAGAGATCGGTGTCAGAGGAGAATCGTGGCGGTCCAAAGCCGGGTGGGCACGCGATCCTGGACATGGTTGGACAGCCGGCCCGCCGCGAGTCGGCCGGCGACAGCGCCCACAAAGCTTCGCCGCCACCGTATTGTCAACTCGCACCTGGGGCGGCCGTCCACCGCCGTGCCGTGCCGAGCAGGTCGGGCGGGGTGCGCGCCGAAGGAGAGGGAAACCATGCGGATCACCGTGCTGGGCGCGGGTTCGTGGGGTACCACGGTCGCGTCCGTTCTCACCCGCCGGGATCACGAGTCGCTGATCTGGGCGCGCAGCCCGGCCACGGCTGACGAGATCAACGCCAAGCACACCAACGAGCGCTATCTCGAAGGTTTCCCGCTCCCCGGCCGGCTTCGCGCCACGGCCGACCTCGCTGAGGCGGCGGCTCACGCGGAGTTGCTCGTCGTCGGCGTGCCGACCGGGGCGTTCCGCGACACTCTGGTGCAGGTCCGGCCGAACCTGCACCCCTGGATCCCGGTGGTGAGCCTCAGCAAGGGTCTGGAGCGCGACTCACTGCTGCGGATGACCGAAGTGATCAAGGAGGTGTTGCCGGGGCATCCGGCCGCCGCGCTCACCGGCCCCAACCTGGCCAAGGAGATCATGGCGGGCATGGCGGCGGCCACGGTGATCGCGACGGAGGATCTCACCGTCGCCACGGAGATCCAGCGGGTGTTCCGGCGCGGCCTGCTGCGCGTGTACACCAACCACGACGTGATCGGCTGCGAGGTCGGTGGAGCGCTGAAGAACGTCGTGGCGATCGCCACGGGCATCGCACAGGGCCTCGGCGTCGGCGACAACACCCGGGCCGGGGTGATCTCCCGCGGGCTCGCCGAGCTGACCACGCTGGCGGTCGCGATGGGAGGCGAGCCGAGCACGCTCGCCGGGCTGGCCGGGATGGGTGACCTCGTGGCGACGTGCATCAGTCCACAGAGCCGCAACCGGCACGTCGGCGAGCAGCTCGGGCGGGGACGGAGCCTGGACGACATCCTCGCCGAGATGGGGCAGGTCGCCGAGGGGGTCAAGACGGTTCACGCCGCGGTCCGGCTGGCCGACCGTCACGGGCTGGCCATGCCCATCACCCGCACGATCCATCGTGTCGTCACCGGCGACATCACCGCCGAGCACGCCTATGGCGGCCTGCTGCGTACCCACCCGGCCGGACACGAGTCCGACCCCGGGTGACGGTCAGCCGTCGGTGATGCCGTCGCACGGGGCGTCCGGCGCCGGCGGGCAGCAGCAGGCGAGGTAGCTCTGCAGTTCGGCCAGCCGGGCGCCGATGGCGGCGGGGTCGGCCCGGTACCGCACGAGTCTGCCGTCGCGGGTCGCGGTGACCAGGCCGCCGCGGCGCAGGATGGCCAGGTGCTCGCTGGCGGTGGACTGGCCCATGCCGCAGCGGTCGGCGACTTCGCCGACGGTGAGTTGCCGTCCGCCGGCGAACAGCAGCATCACCTGCTGCCTGGTCTCGCTGGCGAGGGCTTTGAGGAAGTCCTGGGATGCCCCGTCGAGGGGTGGAGGTTCGGTCATCGGATATCAGTCTGCCCCACAACAACGTTTCGTCTTTTCCCGATGTGACGATACATTGCTCGCATGACGTCCGTAGATCTCGTTGTCATCGGCGGCGGGCAGGCCGGTCTGGCCACCGCCCACGCCGCGCTCCGCCGCGGGCTGCAGCCGGTGGTGCTGGACGCCGCGGCCCGGCCGGGTGGCTCGTGGCCGTCGTACTACGACAGCCTGACCCTGTTCTCCCCGGCCCGGTTCTCCGCGCTGCCCGGCATGCCGTTCCCCGGCGATCCGGACCGGTACCCGCTGCGTGACGAGGTCGTCGACTACCTGACCGCCTGCACCGCCGCCCTCGACGCGGAGGTCCGCCACCACAGCCGCGTCGAACAGGTCACCGCCGACGGCGACGGGTTCACCGTCACCACCGTGGACGGCACACCCGTCCGGGCCGCGACCGTGGTCGCGGCGAGCGGCGGTTTCGGCACGCCGTACCGGCCGGCACTACCGGGCCTCGACGGGTTCACCGGCACGGTGCTGCACGCGGGGCGGTACCGCACCGCCGAACCGTTCACCGGCGCGCGGGTGGTGGTCGTCGGAGGCGGCAACTCGGCGGTGCAGATCGCGGTCGAGCTCGCCGCGGTGGCGACGGTGAGCATCACCACCCGGAGACCGCTGCGATTCCAGCGGCAGCACATCCTGGGCCGCGACTTCCACTGGTGGCTCGCCCGCACGGGCCTCGACACATCGCGGTTCGGGCCGCGGCTGGCGAGCGGGACGGTGCCCGTGATCGACGACGGCCGGTACCGGGCGGCGATCCGCGCCGGCCGCCCCGACCACCGTCCGCTGTTCCGGCGGCTCGACGGCGACCGGGTGGTGTGGGCCGATGGCGCGACCGAGCGCGTGGACGTGGTGCTGCTGGCGACCGGGTACCGCCCGCACCTGCCGTACCTCGTCGGCACCGGCGCCCTCGACGAGCACCACGCCGTCCTGCATACCGGTGGAGTGTCGACGACCGTGCCCGGACTCGGGTTCGCCGGGCTGGAGCGCCAGCGCAGCTTCGCCTCGGCCACCCTGCGCGGTGTCGGCCGGGACGCCGCCCACGTGCTCGACAGCCTGGTGCGCCGTCCGGGACGGCACGCGGCGGCACGGATGGCACGGTGAGCACCGTCGCGGTCGCGGCGCTGCTGATCGCGTCGATGCTGGCCGTCGGCACCGCCGCGACAGTGGACGACTTCCGCGGTCTCGCCGCCCGCCGAGGACTCGTGGTGAGCGCGGTCGTGATCAACGTGGTTCTGGTACCGGGGCTGGCCGTCGTGCTGGTGACCGCGGCCGGCCTCCGGCCGGAGGTGGCCCTCGGCGTGTTGCTCGCCGCCGCCGCGCCGGGTGGCGGCACGGGCGCCCTGCTCACCCTGCACGCCCGCGGTGACCTGGCGATCAGCGCCGCGTTGCAGGTGCTGCTCGCGCCGATCGGGTTGGTGGCGGTTCCGCTGTGGGCGACGGTGGCCGGTCACGAGGTGATCCCGTCCGGCACCGCCGGGCCACTGCTGATCGGCGGTGGGCTGCTCGGACAGGTGGCGCCGCTGGCCGTCGGCATGTGGCTGCGCCGGTCCCGCCCCGAAACGGCGGCACGGGCGCACCGGATCGCGCGCCGGGTGGCGGACGTGCTCCTCGCCGGCCTGGTCCTCTACTTCGTGACCACGGGGGTGGGCCGGTTGCCGCAGGTGGGATGGGCCGCGGTGGCCGTGATCGCGCTGCTGGTGATCGCCGCCCTCACGCCGGTCGCCGTCGCGTGGCTGGGCGGGCCCGCTGAGCGGCGCGCGGTGGCGATGACGACCGGGGTGCGGAACCTGACCCTGGGCTTGTTCTTCGCGGACGCGGCATCGCCGACGGTGGTCCTGACGGTGCTGGCGTACGGCCTGATCATGTACGCGGTGTGCGTGCCGGCGGCCTTCGCGGCGCGGGGATGGCCGGCACGCACCCGAGAATCGTGACGCCGTCAGCGAATACCCCCATGGGTACCGGGTGAGCGCCGCCGGTCAGCCGTGATGGCGGGTGTGTTCGCCCGAGGGGACCGGGCCGGGTACTGACGGGCCCTCCCCCGCGCCGCGCAGTGCCGGACCGATCACGACGGTCGACAGGGCGAACATGGCCGCGAAGCCGGCGACCGCCAGACCCGGCGCCCACCAGGTGCGGAACCGGCGGCGCAGTCGCAGCAGCATGGGCAGCATCGCGGCCAGGCCGAGCACGCCGAACAGCACGGTGCCGCCGATCCCGGCCAGCAGTGCCGTGCCGGCGAACAGGCCGACGTGGTGCAGCAGGTGCGGAGCCAGGCCCATCACGCCACCGAGCACCGCGCCGAGGCTCCACCGGCGGTCGCGACGGGCGGGCCCGGGGCCGCCGCTGGAGCGATCCGCCTGGTCCCCGGCCGGCACCGCCGGGCAAGCTCCGGCCCGGCGCTCAGCCATGGGACGCCGTCCCCGCGCCGCCCGGCCCGGCCGCGGCCTCGACCAGCGTGGTGAGCGCGTCGATGACCGCCGGGCGCTGCTCGGCCGGGATGTTGCGCAGCAGCTCCGCGAAGCGGGCCGCGCGTGCGGCGGCGAGTTCGCCGGCGGCCCGGCCACCGGCCGGGGTCAGCTCCAGCCACACCAGCCGCGCGTCACCGTCACGCTCGGCGCGGCGCGCCCAGCCCCGATTGATCAGCTGGTTCACCAGGCGGCTGACGGTGCTCTTCTCCAGCCGCAGCCGCCGGCCCAGCTCGGTCTGTGTCAGCGGCCCGTCGCGGTCGAGCTCACCCAGCGCGTGCGCCTCGGAGCTCGGCACCGGCTGCCCGCACGGGGTGCGGTCGGGCTGATGCAGCCCGAACGCGCGGACGAACGCGCTGATCCGGCCTTGCAGTAGCAACGCCTGGTCGAGATCGTCACCTGACATGGTTCGACCGTACAACCATATGGTTCGACCGTACAACTAATTGACACGGACGGTCGCCGACGGGATGTCAGCGCCTCCTTCTTGCCGGCGTCGCCGGCGGTGGCGGCGATCAATCCGCGGGCGGGGCACGGCCGGACGGGAGCTGGAGCCACGGTCCGCCTCGCGGGCTTGAGACAAGGATCATACGGTCGGACATCGATGTCGGCCGGTTCGTCAGTGGACCGTCCACCTCGGCTTTGAAAGGATGCAGACCTCGCCAACGGATCGGGGGAACCGTGGCAAGTTTGGGTGTGGTGATCCCAACGCACCGCGGCTCAAGCCTGCTCGATCGCAGCATGCGCTCGCTGGCTCGGCAGACGCTGACGCGCGACGTTCATGTCGTCGTGGCCGTGAACGACACCCGTGCCGACAGTTACGACCGCGCCGTCGACCTGGCGCCCGCGCTTCGGGCCGGGGGCGTGACCTGCACCGTCATCCGCACTCCCCCGGGCCGGTCCGCGGCGTTGCGGGCCGGCGACCGCCTGCTGCCACCCGGCCCCCGGCTCTACCTCGACCAGGACGCCGCGCTCTCGCCGGGCGCGGTCGCCACGCTGCTCGCGGCGCTGGCCCCCGGGACCGGGGTTCATTTCGCCGCGCCGGTATTGCGTCTCGCCCCGGCGCGGAGCGCGGTGACGCGGGCGTACTACCGGATCTGGCGCGAGCTGCCGTATGTGCGGCGATCCCCGGCGACCTTCGGGGCGTACGCCGTCTCGGCCGAGGGCCGGTCGCGCTGGGACGAGCTGCCCGACATGCACTCCGACGACAAATGGGTCCGGTGGCACTTCGCACCGGACGAGCGCCTGGTGGTCCCCGCCGAGTGGTACGAGGTCGTCGCGCCCGACGGCCTGGCCGACCTGGTCCGGGCGCGGCGCCGCTACCGGCGCGGCAACCGGGAGCTGGTGGGTCTCGCGGCGCAGCCGCCCTATCCGGACGACCACATCCGTTACCGGGGAATCGTGCGATCGCTGCTGGCCGACCCGGCGGCGTGGCCGTCCGCCGCCGTCTTCCTGGCCGTGCACTCCGCCAGCGGGCTGACGCCGAGCTGGCTCGGCCGCCGGGCGCGCGGTGACTGAGGTGGGTGGACGGGTCGATGTGGTGGTCCCCGCCCACAACGAGCAGGCCCTGCTCGGGGCCTGCCTGAGCGCGGTCGTCGGCGACTCACGCGGTCTGGACGTCCGGGTCATCGTGGTGGCGAACGGGTGCGACGACTCCACGGCGGACATCGCCCGCGCGGTGGGCGAGCGGGCCGCGAGCAGCGCCGGTGTCGAGGTCGTCGTGGTCGAACTGCCGGCCGCGGGCAAGCCGGCAGCACTGAACGCGGCGAACGGCCACCTCCGAAGCGTCCCGGTCGTCTACCTCGACGCGGACACGGTGATGACCCCCGGCACGTTGAGCGCTCTGCTGGCAGCGATGGACGCGGCCGTCGGCCCGGTGATGGCGGGACCGAGGCCGATCCTGGTCCGCCCCGGTGACCGGCTGAGCCGGGGTTTCGCCGCCGTCTGGTCGCGCCTGCCGTCGGTGCGGGGTGACGTGATCGGCGGCGGCTGCTATGCGGTCAACACTCAGGGCCGGCAACGGTGGGGCGCCTTTCCGGACCTGATCGCCGACGACGCCTACGTCCGCTCACTGTTCACCAGGGACGAACGCGTGGTCGTCGACGGCGGCGGCATGCTGCTGGTCCTGCCGGAGGGGCCGGAACTGAGCCGGGTGCTGGCACGATGGCGTGACGGCAACGCCGAGTTGGGCGAGTCCGCGTCGCCGGCCGCGGGCGGTGGACGCAACGCGCGGGCGGTGCTCGCGGCGCCCGCGCTGTGGCGTCACGTCCCCGCCTTCCTCTGGGTGCAGGGGACCAGCCGGCTGCGCCGCCGCGAGCGGTGGGCCCGGGCCGACGGCGTACGAGCGCCGGCGCCCGCCTCTCGCCCCGATGACCTGCCGGATGACCTGGTGGTGGTCGGTTCGGAGTCGAACGCGGTCGGCGAGTTGCGCGCCCTCGCCGTCCGGTTTCCCGCGGCCGGGCTCTACGGCGGCCCGACGGTCCGGCGGCCGGCGCTGCGGCGCGCGATCGCCTTCTGTCTCGGGCTGACCACTCTGGAACGGCATGCCCCGGTGGTCCTCGTCCAGCGAGCCCTGCTGCAGCGGCTCGGTGGCGCCGACGCCCGTTTCGGTGACCACGGTGCGGTGACCGACCTGTGCCTGCGTGCCGCCCGGCAGGGGATCACGCCGGTGTCCATCCCGATCCGGCCCGCATGGCCACAGCCGGACGTCGTGAGCGTCCTGCGGGACGAGATCCTGCTCCACCGCGAGCACCTGCCGGCCTGGGCCGGCCGGCTCGCCTGCCGCGCGCTCACCCTCGGCGTGCGCCTCAGGGCGCTGGCCCGGCCCACGCCGGTGTGGACGACCGCGTGGCGGCACCGAACCGAGTGGGCTGGCACGGCCCGGCGCTCCCAGCCGGCGGTCCGGTAGCACGCTGTACAGACGACGAGCCGCCGTCGAGGTCGAGCCGGATGAGTGGGGGCCGCGTCAACGGCGAGCTGACATGCGCGATTCAAGCCACCTCAGGATGTGCAGCCCCTGTTGTCGTTGCATGCGGCGCAGCCCTGGCAGGCCTGGCACGTCCGGAAGCAGTCCCTCGCGCCAGGCCCGCCCGGCCAGGCCCGCGAGCGCCACATTCACGTGGTCGGCTGGTGCGTCAGTCCACGGGGAACGCCGCAGTATGTCCTCGGGATTCTGTCCGCACAGGGCCAGATCCGGGATCAGCCGCACCAGGTCCAGCCACCCCGGCGCTGTCCACAGGTGGGTCCAGTCGACGATCCGGAGCTGTCCGTCCGGCTGCCGGATCACATTGTCGCGGCGTAAGTCGCCGTGATGCAGCGCGGTATCAGCAGCAAGTGCGTGCGGCCAGCGGCTCTCCAGTTCGGCGAGCACTGCCACCGGCACGTCGGCGGGCAGCGACAGCCCTCGCAGATGATCCACCCGGATCGGGGCATCGACATCGTGGTCGGCGCTGCGGCTCAACGCCTGCCAGGTGCCGAGCAACGGCATGAACGCCTCCGCGTAGGCAGACGTGCCGATCACCGGGCACGGATCCATGACCTCGCGCATACGTTGCAGGACTCTGAAGAGTTCCGGCTGGTCAGCGCTGTTCCACCACGTCACTGTCTCGCCGTCGACGACTTCGTGTGCGGTCACCCGCCAGTCGTCGACCGCCGCGAACCCCACGAGCCGGGGAGCTATCTCGCCCACGGCCTCGGTCAGGACCGCACCGGCTTCCACCGCCTCACCGAGACCGTCGCCGACGGGCGCGGCTTTGACGAACATCCGCGCGCCGGAGCCGCCGATGACAACAGACGCGATGGATCGAGTGAATCCGGCCGGAGCGGCGCGTTCGGCGAGGATCGGGCTTCCCAGTATTTCGGACACCGCAGCCCGCACCGCGTCAGGCGCGTCTGCCAGCGACGGTCGTTGGAGCATCGCCTTGTCATCGTCGTCATCGACCATCGCGCCACGCTATTGCGGCCCAGTTCGGCCGGTTCGACCCGGGCGGCGGGCCGCCGCCGCGCACGACGTGAACGGCAAGCTCAGGTCACCCGGTCGTCCCGGAGTTCGCGCACCAGTGAGGACACGACGGCCTTGAGGCTTCCGCCGTTGGCCGCCGCGACCCGGAGCTGCCGCTGGTAGCTCGCGCCGCGGTCGACGATGTCGCGCACCTTCTCCAACTGCGCCGAGCAGTCGAGTGACGCGGCGATCGGCGCGAGCGCCGGCAACAGTTCTTCGAGGTCCTTGGTGACGAGGAGTTCGTCGCCGGCCGGGTTCTGGATGATGATCGCCTCCATGCCGTAACGGGCCGCCCGCCATTTGTTCTCGCGGACGAACCACGGCTGGAGTCTCGGAACGTCACGGCCGGCGTCGAGTTCCCGGGAGAAGTGTTCGGCAAGGCACTGGGTCAGCGCCGAGATCGCACCGATCTCCCGCACGGTGGAGATCCCGTCGAACGTGCGCACCTCGATCGTGCCCCATCGCGGGGAGGGACGGATGTCCCAGCGCAGTTCGTTCAGCTCCTCGATGACGCCGGTGTGCCGCAGGTCGGCGACCATGGCCTCGTACTGCGCCCAGTCGGTGAGCTGCGGCGGCAACCCCGCGGTCGGCAGTTGCTGGAACATCAGCGCCCGGTTCGACGCGTACCCGGTGGTCTCTCCCGCCCAGAACGGGCTCGACGCGCTGAGCGCCTGGAAGTGCGGCAGGTAGGTGAGCAGGCCGTCGATGATGGGCATCACCTTGCGGCGGTCTTCGACCGCGACGTGCACATGCACGCCCCAGATCATCATCTGCCGGCCCCACCACCGGGTCCGGTCGATGAGGGTGTCGTACCGCGGCTTCTCCGGGGTCACCTGCTGCTGGAACCACTGGCTGAACGGGTGCGTGCCCGACGAGATCAGGTCGACGCCCATCGGTTCCGCGATCGTGCTCACGCGCTCGACCAGGCGGGTGAGGTCCGCGATCGCGTCCCGGACCCGATGATGAGGCGCGCTGACGATCTCGACGGTGTTGGTCAGCAACTCGTTGGTGACGTGTGGAAACGCGTCCGCACGACCGAGCCTCGCGAGCAGTTCCGGGGCGGCGGGGGTGAGCTCGCCGCTGCGCCGGTCGACACAGGCGATCTCCCATTCGATCCCTAGACGCGATCTGATCGATGGGGCGAAGTCGATACCCATGGGCCAACTCTACGAACGCCGGGCGGCAACCGCGCCCCGGCCGGCATCGGCGCAGCGCGGTGGCGCGGGCGGATTACATTCCCTGCGGTGATCGCAACGAGACTGAGAATCACCGCTGTGACCGTGACCGTCGCGGCACTCGGCATGACCGGATGCGCGGCTCCGGGAACAACGGTCCCCCCGGCGGCGGCCTCCCCGAGCGGGCCCTCCCCCGACGCCCATCAGGCGCTGCGGGATTCCGTGTCCGCCCTGCGAACCGGCGACTACAGTTTCACGCGGACGGGCGCCGACTCGGTCGCCGACATCAGGCGGGGCTCTCTTCGCCTGCCCGGCAGCGTCCTGCTGGAGTACGCGGAGACGGCCGCGACCATGCGTGTCGACGGCGCGACGTACCTGCGCTATGCCCTGCACGGAACGGGCGAGTTGCGTGAGCAGTACCTGCAGTACTACAAGAAATCCGTCAAACCGGAACAACTACGCGAGCTCGAACAGATCTATACCTTGCTGGACGGCGCCCGCTGGGTCCGCGCCGACGAGAAGCGGCTGACCGAGGCGGCCGCCGTCGATGAGCAGAGCGGCCTGGACTACATGGCCGCCATGCCCACCACCGAGAAACCGGACGCCACCGGAGCGGGCAGCCTGATCGCCGCGGTGACGAGCGCCGAGCGATCGGGCGAGGCGATCACCGGAACGCTGGACGCCACCAGGAAGGACCCGGAACTGGAGCTGCTGTTCAGCGACCCGGCGTACCTCTACGGGCCGGGAGCCAAAGCCATGCCGTTCCGGGCGACGCTCGACGATCAGGGCCGGCTCACCGAGTTCACCGTCACCATGCCGAGCCAGCAGATGGCCTCGCAGCCGCCGGACCCGGTCGATCCGGAGCCGCCTCTGGTGATCACCATTTCGGGGTACGGCGCGACCGAGCCGCTGAGCGCGCCGAAAGACGCCGCCACCCTGCCCACGCTCGCCTACGACCTGCTCGCCAGAGACACCGACTGACGGCGTGCCGGGGTGAGGGCCCGGGGGGCCGATTTCGAGGATGTTTCTTGACGAGACGCCGGTGCGACGTGCATGTTAACGATCACACCGTGCGGCACGTCACTGCCGCGCCTTCCCCCCGTCCCCCGCCCATAAGGATGTCATCGATGGGTCTTCCCGCTCGATTCCATCGGAAGCTCACCGTCGTGCTGGCCATGACGGTCGTGCTCCTGGCAGCGTTCGCCCCGCCGGCGTCGGCACAGTTCATCAGCGTGCGCAATCCGGTCATCTCCCAGCGCGCCGACACCGCGGTGTACAAGCACACCGACGGCTACTACTACATGACGGCCTCGGTGCCCGACTACAAGCGCCTCGAACTGCGCCGCGCGACCACCCTGCAGGGCCTGGGCAGCGCGCCGACGGTCAACGCGTTCGTCGCGCCGTCCAGCGGAGCGCTCAGTGGCTGGATCTGGGCGCCCGACATTCAGTACATCGACGGCGCCTGGTACATGTACTTCTCGGCGTCGCCCGGCACCGCGCGGTTCGATCAGCGGCTGTACTGGGTCCGCAACACCTGCGCCAACCCGATGAGCTGCTCGTGGAGCGCGCCGCAGCGATTCAACACCGGCTGGGAGTCGTTCCAGCTCGACCCGGCGTCGTTCGTCAGCCGCGGCGTCCGCTACTTCGTGTGGGCGCAGGACAGCCCGTCGACCAACTTCAACAGCCACATGTACATCGCCCGTATGAACGGCGCCACCGGGATCACCGGAACCGCGGTGGAGATCGCCCGGCCGACCGTCAACTGGGAGAAGGAGGGCGTGGCCGGCGTCGTGGAGGGCCCGTCACCGCTGGTGAAGAACGGCCGCGTCTACATCGCGTACTCGGCCTCCGCGACGGACTCGCGGTACAAGCTCGGCCTGCTGTCCTCCTGGGACAACGTCGACCTGCTCAACACCGCATCCTGGTACAAGCACCCCAACCCGGTCTTCCAGACCGCCAACGGTGTCTACGGTCCCGGCCACGGCAGCTTCACCGTCGCCGAGGACAACACCACCGACATGCTCGTCTACCACGCCCGTGACTACGCCACACCGACGCCGGACGCGCTGACCGACCCCAACCGGCACACCCGCATGCAGCAACTCCTCTGGCGCGAGAACGGTGACCCGTTCTTCGGCCAGCCGATTCCCAGCACCGTCGTCAATCCCGGCATCCGGGGCCAGCACAGCAACCGGTGCGTCGACAACTACAACCGGGACACCACACCCGGCGCGCTGGTGCGGCTCTACGACTGCAACGGTGGCACCGCCCAGCAGTGGGAGCTCAACTACAAGGCGGGCAGCTACTACGAGATCCGTAACCGCAACACCGGCACCTGCCTGGACGACCTGAACGCCAGCACCGCCGCCAACGCGGACGTCGGCCTGCACGCCTGCAACGGATCGACGGCGCAGCAGTGGACCGTTCAGGATCGCGGCAACGGCTGGATGTCGCTGCGCAACATCGCCGGCAACATGTGCCTCGACAACTACGAGTGGAACGCCGCCAACGGCGCTCGCCTGTCCCTCTACCCCTGTAACGGCACAGCCGCCCAGCTCTGGCGCCTGGGCTGAGCGTCCGCCGGGGCGGCGGTACGACCGCCGCCCCGACGGATCCGTTTCGCGCGGCGACGACCGCGTGACCCCGGGATCAGGCGGGTGTCAGGCGCCAGAGGTTGTCGGCCGAGCCGTTGTCGGAATCCTGCACCACCTGGGTGCCGCGGGCGGTCCCGCCGTTGAGGACGGCGAGGAGTTTGCCGGTGTGCACATTGCGGATCTTGTAGGTGCCGTTGCCCTGGTCGAGCAGGGTCCAGCGATGGTCGGCGGTGCCGTTGTCGTCCCATTGCAGGACGCGGGCGTTGTCGGCGGTGGACATGTTCTCCACGCCGAGAACCTTGCCGCTGTTGAGGTTGCGGAAGCGGACGGCGGCGCCGTCGGTGATGCGGATCCAGCGGTGGTCGGCGGTGCCGGTGTCGTCCCAGGTCAGCGCGAGGCCACCGTTGGCCGTGGACATGTTCTGGATGCCGAGGACCAGGCCGGTGGCGGCGTTGACCAGCTTCCACGTGGCCGCGGCGGCGGTGGACCAGTAGACGGTGTAGTTGATGCCGTGCGCGTCGTGGAACGGCACGAGATTGACGGAGGCGCCGTTCGCGGTGGCGGTGGTCCGGGTGACCGACGAGACGTTCAGCGACGGCAGCGCGCTGAGAGCGGTGTCGCCGTAGTTCCCGGCCAGCACCATCGGGCCGTACGTGATCGCCTGGACGTCGGGGTTGTCGGGCGCCGGGCGCAGCACCACCCGCATCGGCAGCTTCACCGTGATCGTGTCGCCGGCGGCCCAGGTCCGGGTGATCGTCGCGTAGCCGCCCGATGCGGGCGAGGACGTGATGGTCCCGTTGACGGCGATCGTCGCCCCAGTGGTCCAGGACGGGATGCGGACCCGGATGGCCCACGAGCCGCTCATCGTCCCGGACAGCGTCAACGTGGTGGTGTCACCGGCCGGGAAGGTGGTGGCCTGGGTGACCGTGATGCCGCGCTGTGACCAGTCGAGCGTCGACGGCACGAACAGGTTCACCGTCAGGGTGGTACCGCTGCGGTGGTAGACGGCCTCCATCAGCCGGGTGTTGACCTCGACGCCGGTGCCCTGGCAACACCAGAAGGTGGTGTAGTCGGTGCTCCAGGTGCCGCCGCCCCATGCCGGGCCGACCCCGCGGCGGCCACCGGGCTTCAGCGGGGTGAAGTAGGTGACGTGGCCGTGGCTGTCGGCCGGGTTCTGAGCGCCGATCACGTGGTTGAGCAGGGCCTGCTCGTAGAAGTCGAAGTAGGCGGACCGGTTCGGGTCGAGCAGCCACAGCTCGTGGGTGAGCCGCAGCATGTTGACCGTGTTGCAGTGCTCGCACGTGTCGTTGGTCAGGTAGGAGGCGATCGCGTTCGGTGCGCGGAAGTGCTCGGCCTGACTGTTGCCGCCGATCGCGTACGTGTGGGCGCCGACCGTGATGTTCCAGGCGTTGGCGGCGATGTCGCGGTACCGGGTGGCGCCGGTGGCCTTGTACTCGCGGGCGGCGCCGATCCACTTCGGCACCTGCGTGTTGGCGTGCAGCCCGGCCAGCGCGTCGGTTCCGGCGGCGAGCGGGTTGAAGACGGAGGCGTGGTCGAAGCGCTGGGCGACGGTCAGCCAGCGGGCGTCGCCGGTCTGCTGGTAGAGGTCGGTGAGCACGGCGTTCATGCCGCCGAACTCGGTGCCGAGCATGGCCTGCATCTGGGCGGTGGTGAGCCGGGCGGTGCGGGTGTCGACCCAGGCCGCGAGCGCCAGCAGGACGGTGCGGGCCTGGGTGTTGCCGATGTAGCGCCACACGTCCAGCAGCCCGGCGAGGGTCTTGTGGATGCAGTAGTACGGCACGTTGCCGTTGCTCAGGGTGCGGTTCTCGACCGCGGTGATGTCGGCTTCCGGGAAGCCGGACAGGTACCCGTTCGCGGCCTGGCATCTGGCCAGTTCGGCGACCATGTAGTTGGCCTTGTCCCGGCAGACGGTGTCACCGAGCACGGCCCAGGCCTGCGCCCACGCGGTCAGGAAGTGGCCCTGCACGTGGGAGCGGAACGGGAAGGACGGCGCGTCCCAGCCGCCGTTGGCCGCGGCGCCCCCGGTGGACCGGCCGTGATTGGCGCGGAAGACGTAGAGCAGCCGGTCGACGTCGACGAACCGCAGGTAGTTGAGGGTGCGGGTCTGGTTGTCCAGCAACCGGCCGGCGGTCAGCCGCACCTGGCCGAGGTCGAACGGGTAGGCGGAGACTCCCAGATCGGCGCGGACCGGTGGGATGACGGCCGCGGCGGCCGGGGCGCCGCGCAGCAGGGCGGGGCCGACCGCGCCGGCGATTGCGACGCCGAGGACGGTGCGGCGGGAGACGGGGAGCGGGGACATTCGGCTAAGCCTCCGGGACGACTCGGGCGAGGGCGGCGGGGGAACGCCGCTTCTGTGATCGCTAACAGCCGCAAGCCGACTCGTCGGCGGGCGCCGTGGCATGGCGAGAGGCGGCGCTGCGTAGGCTCCGGCCGGGAACCGGGACGCGGAACGGCACGACGCGGGACGAATTGCCGGGTGTTATCGCTCACACTTTGGTTGCTGCAGATTGAAACACCGCGATAACACGACTGTCAACGCATCGACGACGCCGCATCGACGGGCGGCGGCTCAGGTGAGCAGGAGGACCCCGGCGACAGCCGCGGCGAACACCACGATGGTCCAGCGCAGCACCGCCGCCGGCAGCAGCCGCGCGATCCGGGCGCCCACGAAGCCACCGACGATGGTGCCCGGGACGAGCACCGCGACGACCGCCCAGTTCACCGGGCCGAACGCACTGTAGATCAGCACCGTGGTCAGGCCGACCACGGCGGAGAACACGTTCTTGAGAGCGTTGAGGCGTTGCATCGTCTCGTCCAGCACCAGTGCCAGCGCGGCGACCAGCAGCACACCCATCGCCGCGTTGAAGTAGCCGCCGTAGACGCCGCACAGGAACACCGACAACTGCACCAGCACGGTCGTACGGCGCGGGGAGTTCGTCTTCGGGTGCCCGGCCATCGCCCGCAGCCTGTCCTGGAAGGCCAGCATCGCGGCGGCGGCCAGCAACAGGAAGGGCACCACGATGTCGAAGACCGACCGCGGGGTGAACAGCAGGATCCCGCTGCCGCACAACGCGCCCACGACGATCGTGGGAATGATCGTCCGTATCCGGCGCCGTTGACCGGCCAGTTCGGGGCGGCTGCCGAGGGCGCTCGCGGCATAGCCCGGAGCGACCGACAGCGCGTTGCTGACGTTGGCGGCGACCCCCGGCAGGCCGAGACCGACCAACAGCGGGAAGGTGATCAGCGACCCGCCACCGGCGATCGCGTTGACGGCACCGGCCACCAGACCGCCGCCCAGGAGGATGAGCCCCTCTCCCGGTGTCATGACCCGCCCTTCCCGCCGCCCGGTGAACAGCCGGGGAGACCGGCCGTCGATGTGCCTAGTCCTGGTGCTCCCGGACCTTCTCGACCGGCCAGCCGATGAACTCGGCGACCTCCTCGGCGTCACCGGACAGGGCCCAGTCCTCGATCGCGTTGGCGAGGCCGTCGGGCAGTCCCTCGGTCACGACGTACGTGAGGCCGGCGTCCTCCAGGACGCGGTCGTAGTGGATCCACCTGTCGTCGGGATCGAGTTCCTGGCCCGCGGCCAGGAAGCCGCCGGGGCCGTCGTTGCCGGCGGCGAGGATCTCGTTGGTTCGCCAGTCGACGATGTCCCAGGCGGTCTCGCCGATCTGACCGCCGGTGACGATCCGGTTCCCCTGGGCCTCCAATTCCGAGATCCGCTCCCCGATCTTCTCGTTGTCGGCACGATTGGCTTCGAGCGCGTTCTGGATGTGGGTCTTCACAAGGTCGGTCATGGCGGTCCCCCGATGATCATTTGGTGGCGTCGTGGAGCATACGTGCGCCCGCGGCCCGGGCACACGGACCTCACGGCGTGGTGGAACGAGCAGTCCGGTGCAGGGCGCGCACGTACTCGCCGGGTGTCCGGCCGACGGCCGCCCGGAACTCGTTGACCAGGTGCGCCTGGTCGGTGTAGCCGAGCCGGGTCGCGATGTCGGCGGCGCCGGACGCGCCGTCGACCGCGAACTGCCGGGCCGCCTCCTGCAACCGCACCCACCGCCGGACCCAGGCCGGACCGTGCCCGATGGTCTCCCTCAGGGCCCGCTGGACGGTCCGCGCCGATCGGCCGGCGGGCAGCGGGTCGCCGCGGTTGATCGCGTCCACGGTCTCGTTCGCGAGTCGTTGCCGGCCGGTCAGCGGCCGCTCGGCGGTCATCTCGCTGATGATCTCCGTGGCCCGGGCGATCCGGGTCGCGGTGTCCGGCGCCGCGGCGACCGCGCGCAGCAACGCGTACAGCCGGGCGTCCAGGGCGGGACCGACGGCTAGGGTCCGGTCGGCGACCGCCTCCGGGGTCAGGTCGCTGACCACGGCGAGCCCGGCCGGGCGGAGCCGGATCGCAAACCCGGCGCCCCAGCCGGCGATCTCGCGGGTCCACGCCCGCCGGTGCACACCGGTCACCACGAGTTCGGCGGGAACATGACCGGCCTCGACGGTGAGGGTGACCGCCGGGTCGGTGAGGATGCGCTGATCGATGCGTTCGCCGCCGGGCAGGTTCCACGCCACGGTCCAGAAGTGGTCGACCACCTCGCTGATCGCCGCAGAGGCCGGATAGGTGGTCGCCGCGTACCGGGCGAGGTTCTCCGGATGCAGGACCCCGGACCGGTCGGTCCGCCCGATCGGTTTTCGCGTGCCGGGAATCCTGTCGCGAATCTCCAATACCCTCCCCCGTCGTCGCGGCCAGCATGACGGGCATGCACAGCACCAACTACGTCAACACTTTCATCCAGGTCGCCGAGGACTGCACGGCGGTCGCCGCGTCGGTCCCCCCGGAACGGGCCACGGCCAGCGTCGCCGAGCTGACGTTCCGGATGATCGCCGAAGCGCCGTACCAGCACACCTCCGACGACGTGGTGTTCACCGTGTGGGCGGACCGGCGTGGGGTGCCGGAAGCCGACCGCGCGGCCGCGCGGGAGCAGTTCTTCGCCAAGGGCCAGCCCTGCCTGCGTTCCAGCGACCTCGGCAAACGGTACGGCTGGGGCTTCCACTTCGACGCCGCCGGCCGGGTTGCGCTGATGCCGGTGGGCTCCGCCGAGTACGCGCGACTGGCCGCCGGCCAGGCCCCCGACGGCACACCGGTCTCCGTCACCCGCGCCATGCGCAGCCGCCGCTGATCCCCGCGCCGCTGATCACCTCGCGGCGGGCGCCGGAGACGACGCCCAGGACGTACGCCGTGGGCGGCCCCTGGCGGTCGCGTCCCGCCCGTCTCGTCCCGGCCGTCTCAGGACTGTGCCAGGCGCGCTCTCCCGAGCCGCCTCACCGGGTCCCAGCATCGGTGAGCTGCGGCGAGCGCCGTGCCGCGCCGGGTGATCGCGGGTGAGCTGGAACCTGATCATCGGGAGAGCCTAGAACGGGCGGGCCCGCGACGGGCCGCCCCGTTCGGGCATGGCGGTGGCCCGTCCCGGCCTCGACGGCCGCCGTTCACCGTGGCATCCGTATCGGGCCGGACGAGGTGGAACACCACTCGGCCGGAAGCCGCCGCGATCCGCCGACGACCGCATCTGATCAGATGATCGATCGCCAACCGCCCACCGCCGACATTGTCGGTCACCGACGACAGATCAGCCGGATCATCCGACGGCGCATACGCATACACCACCGGCACCGGCAACTCCCCCAACGACAACCGCGTATCCGGCCGGGCACCCACCACGATCAGACCATCGACCCGCCGCGACAACAACGCCCGCAGATGGTGCTTCTCACGGATGGCGTCACCCCGCGCATCACACAGGAACACCGACGTCTGATCCGAACCGAACGCGTCCTCCGCACCCATCAGAATCGGAATCGAGAACCGCCCCTCCACATCGGACGTCAACAACCCGACCGTACCGCTGCGCTGGGTGATCGGGCCCTGCGCGAAGGTGTTGGGTGAGAACGAGAGCTGCTCGGCTGCCTGGATGACCCGTGCTTTGTTCTCAGCACAGACCTACGGCCGGCCGTTGAGCGCTTTCGAGGCGGTGGCGACCGAGACGCCGGCCAGCCTCGCCACATCACGCGGGGTGACATCGCGGTGGACCTCGCCCGCCGGCTTGCCGGCCGCCGACCCTCTTGACAACAAAATCTCCATCACATTACGTTTTCGAAAACGTTTTCGGCACTCGAAGCCTCAGGCAAGCCCTCGCTACCGCCCTGAATGGATCCCTTGCTCACGTGCTCATTCGCGTGGAAGGACAGCGGCCAGCCTAGCTCACTCAGCGGTAACTCCGAAACATCCGTCCGAAACCACACACACCGTTGGGCACGCTCGTTCGGCGTCCGCGCGCCTGACAGCTCAAGGAGGAGCACAGTGAGAACACGGATAGACCGCGGCGTCCGCAAGGCGGTCGCCTCGGCGATGGCTCTGGGACTCGTGGCCGCGCTCGCGGCCTGCGGGACCGACGACAAAGCCGGCGGCGCGACGGCGCCGGTGACCGCCGAAGGCGTCGACGACGGCGCCGAACTGACGCTGTGGACCCGGGCTCCGCTGGAGCTGCAGGCCAAGGCGCTGGTGGAGGCGTACAACACGTCGCACAAGAACCAGGTGAAGCTGACCATCGTCCCGAACGACGACTACGTGGCGAAGGTCGGCGCCGCGGCCGGCAGCAAGAACCTGCCCGACCTGTTCGCCGCGGACATCGTCTACGTTCCCAACTTCACCGAGGCCGGGCTGTTCAGCGACATCAGCGAGCACATCGGCAAGCTGCCGTACGCCGACAAGATCAATAAGGGACACGTCACGGCCGGCACGTACGAGGGTAAGAAGTACGTCCTTCCGTTCGTCCTCGACCTGTCGGTGATGTTCTGGAACAAGGCCCTCTACAAGGAGGCCGGCCTCGACCCGGAGAAGGGCCCGGCCACCCTCGACGAGTTCAAGTCGCAGGCCCAGGCCGTGCAGAGACTCGGTAAGCCCGGCACCTACGGCACCTATTTCGGCGGCAACTGCGGTGGCTGCAACGTCTTCACCTGGTTCCCGATGATGTGGGCCAGCGGCGCGGACGTGATGGACGCCGAGGGTAAGGAGTCCCTGCTCGACGGCCCGGCCGCGCAGAGGGTCTACAGCACCTGGCGCGAGCTCCAGGCCGCCGGGGCGATCGCGCCCGGCTCGAAGGACGAGACCGGAGCCACCTGGGTCGCCGCCTTCCAGGAGGGCAAGATCGGCGTGATGCCGTACCCGGCGACCCTGCTGCCCACGGCCGCCAAGACCGTCGACGTCGGTGTGGCGCCGATCCCGGGGGCGACCGCGGGCACCGGCTCCACCTTCGTCGGTGGTGACGGCATCGGCATCTCGAAGGACTCGAAGAAGCACCCGCAGGCCTGGAACTTCCTGTCCTGGCTGACCTCCGAGGCCGCCCAGGTCGACGTGCTCGCCGCCGGCAACAGCACGGTCGCCCGCAGCGACCTGACCGCCAACCAGCACTCGGCGAAGGACCCGCGGGTCGCCACCATCAACCAGGTGGCGGGCGCACCGCAGAGCCGGACACCGGTCGCGAAGAACTTCCAGCAGGCGTTCAACGCCCCGGGCAGCCCCTGGGTGACCCTGCTGCGCAACCAGGTCTACGGCGACGCCGGGACGCTCGCCAAGGACAACGCCGCCGTCACCGGCGTGCTCGGCCAGTGACGACGGCACGGCGCCGGGACCGCAGGTCCCGGCGCCGTGCGCCGACCGACTCGCGGAGGAACAACGCGACATGCCACCGACCCCGACCCTGACCGCCGCTCCGGACGGCGTCGCCGCATCGCCCGCCGCGCCCGGCAGGCGGCCGCGGCGACTGTCCCCCGCCCTCACCGGCTGGGCGTACGCCACGCCGACCGCCCTATTCGTACTGATCTTCTTCGTCGCGCCGATCCTGCTGGTGGCACAGATGTCGGTCTCCGACTGGGGACTGTTCACCGGCGACCGCGGCCTCAACGCCCCGGAGAACTTCACCAAGGCCGTCGGTGACCGGCTGTTCTGGCCCGCGGTCTGGTTCACCGTCAAGTACACCGTCGTCACCACCGTCATCCTGCTCGCCCTGGCGCTCGGGCTGGCGCTGGTCGTGCAGGAGTCGAACCGCTGGACCGGGTTCCTGCGCACGTCGTTCCTGATCCCCAGCGCGCTCGGCCTGGCCTCCGCCTCGCTGCTGTTCTACGCCCTCTACTCGCCGCAGAGCAGCCCGCTCGGCTTCCTCGGCGTCGAGTCGTTCCTCGGCACCCCGGCCACCGCGCTGTGGTCGACCGTGACGCTGATCGTGTGGCGGTTCGCCGGCTTCTACATGCTGCTGCTGCTCGTCGGGCTGCAGGGCATCTCCGGCGACGTCTACGAGGCGGCCCGGCTCGACGGCGCGAGCCGGTGGCAGACCTTCCGGCACGTGACGCTGCCGCTGCTGCGGTCGTCGCTCGCCCTGTGCACCATCCTCTGCGTCACCGGGTCGATGCTCGCGTTCGACCAGTTCTACCTGCTCACCAAGGGCGGGCCGGACAACAGCACGATCACCATCGTCCAGTTGATCTACAACATGGCGTTCTTCGGCCAGAACAACCTCGGCCGGGCCGCCGCCCTCTCGATCCTGGTGCTCGTCGCGCTGCTGATCGTCAACGTCCTGCAGTTCCGCGGCCTGCGCGACAAGGAGAGCTGACCGGTGTCCCGCACCCTCATGCTGCGTACCCCGCAGCACGTACTCACCGGTGGCCTGGCCATCGTCTTCCTCTTCCCGCTCGCCTGGGCGGCGGTGGCGTCGGTCAGCCCGCAGCCCGGCACCGCGCAGATCTCCGGCTGGGGCCTCGGCAACTACCAGACCCTGGCGAACTACCAGGCCGGCGTCGTCCAGTACCTGATCAACTCGACGGTGGTGTCCGGGCTGACCGTGGCGGTCACCCTGGTCGTGTCGGTCCTCGGCGGGTACGCGTTCGCGCTGTTCCGGTTCCCCGGCCGCAACCTGCTGTTCCTGATCACCCTGGCGATCCTGATGGTGCCCTACGCGACCCTGCTGATCCCGCTCTACGTGCTGCTCAACGAACTGGGCCTGCAGGACTCCCTGATCGGGCTGTCGCTGGTGCTGGCCATGTTCCAGCTGCCGTTCGCCACCTTCATGATGCGCATCTCGTTCGAGGCGATCCCTGCCGAGTTGCGGGAGGCAGCGCTGATCGACGGCTGCGGATCGTTGCGAGCGCTGCGGCACGTCCTGCTCCCGGCCGTCAAACCGGGCCTGATCACCGTCGGCCTGTTCGCGTTCCTGGCCGCCTGGAACGACTTCATCACGCCGCTGGTGCTGATCAGCGACTCCGACAAGGCGCCGCTGCCGCTCGCCGTCGCCAACATGCGCCAGCAGGTGATGGGCATCGTCGACTACGGCGCCACCGAGGCCGGTGTGGTCGTCCTGGCCCTGCCCTGCGTCCTGCTCTTCCTCGCACTCCAACGGCATTACGTCCGCGGCTTCATGTCCGGCGCACTCAAAGGTTGAAACACGTGACGATCAACGAAGTACAGCCCACCGCTCTCGCTCTCGACTGGCATCGGCGGGGCGGCACGCCCGCCGTGCCGAGCCAGGGCCGGCTGCGGCCACTGGGTCTGCGTGAGGTCACTCTGCGCCCCGGATTCTGGCAGCGCCGGCAGGACGTCAACCGCTCCGCCTCCTTCGCCCACATCGAACGGTGGCTGGAACGCGCCGGATGGCTCGGCAACTTCTCCACCGAACCGGAACAACGCCGCGGCCGGGAGTTCGCCGACAGCGAGATCTACAAGTTCCTGGAGGCGATGGCCTGGGCGAACGATCCCGCCCTCGAGGACCGGTACCGGGCGATCGTCCGCCGGGTCGCCGCCGCCCAGCACCCCGACGGCTATCTGAACACCCATTTCGGCCGGCCCGGCCAGCGGCCCCGCTACAGCGACCTCGAGTGGGGTCACGAACTCTACTGCTTCGGGCACCTCATCCAGGCCGCTGTCGCCCGGGCCCGCACCTTCGGCCACGACGAGCTCGTCGACGTGGCGATCCGCGCCGCCGACCACGTCTGCGACGTCTTCGGGCCCGGCGGCATCGAATCGGTCTGCGGGCACCCGGAGATCGAACCCGCCCTGGTCGAGCTCTACCGGGTCACCGGCAACGCCCGCTACCTCTCGCAGGCGGCGCTGTTCGTGGAACGGCGCGGCCACCAGGTGCTCGCCGACATCGAGTTCGGCCGCTCCTACTTCCAGGACGACATCCCCGTACGCGAGGCCTCGGTCCTGCGCGGTCACGCGGTCCGGGCCACCTATCTCGCGGCCGGCGCCGTGGACGTCGCCGTGGAGACCGGCGACACCGGCCTGCTCGCCGCCGTCACCCGGCAGTGGAAGGCCACCGTCGCCCGGCGCACCTACCTGACCGGCGGCATCGGCTCCCGCCACCAGGACGAGGCGTTCGGCGACGACTTCATGCTGCCGCCCGATCGCGCCTACTCCGAGACGTGCGCCGGCGTCGGATCGATCATGCTGGCGTGGCGGCTCCTGCTCGCGCACGGCGACCCCCGTTACGCCGACCTGATCGAGCGCACCCTCTTCAACGTCATCGCCACCTCACCGTCCGACGACGGCACCCGCTTCTTCTACACCAACACCCTGCACCAGCGGGTCCTCGGCACGTCACCGCCGGCCGACACGCTGGTGCCGCGCGCCTCGTCGACCCTGCGCGCGCCCTGGTTCGAGGTCTCCTGCTGCCCCACCAACCTGGCCCGCACCTTCGCCAGCCTCGCCGCCTACATCGCCACCACCGACGACGACGGCCTGCAACTGCACCAGTACACGGCCGCCACCGTCGACACCACCCTGCCCGACGGCCGCCGGATCGGCGTGGAGATCGACACCGACTACCCGGTCAGCGGCCGGATCGCCATCCGGGTCACCCACTCCCCCGGCACCCCGTGGACACTGAGCCTGCGCGTACCGCAATGGGCCGCCGGGGCGACCATCGACGGCCTCGCGGCCGCCCGCGGCCTGATCCAGCTGCGCCGCGACTTCACCCCCGGCGAGACCATCGTCCTCGACCTCCCGGTCCGGCCCCGGCTCACGGCCGCCGACCCCAGGATCGACGCGGTACGGGGAAGCGCCGCCGTCGAACGGGGCCCGGTCGTCTACTGCCTGGAATCGGTCGACCTGCCCCCGCACATCTCCCTCGACGCGCTCCGGCTCGACCCGTCGATCACCCCGGCGGACCGCGACGGTGCGGTGGTCGCCGCGGCGCGCCTCACCGCGCTGCCCGACGAGCAGTGGCCTTATCCGGCGCTGCCGGACCCGGACCGGACAGCCGAGTCGCTGCCGGTGACGCTGCGCCCGTACCACGATTGGGCCTCTCGCGGCCCGTCCACCATGCGCGTCTGGCTGCCGACCACATAGACCCCGGGGCCGCGCCCGCCGCGGCCCCGCCCCCGCCCCCGGCCCACCGGTCGACGACGAAGCGGGTCGTCGCCGCTCAGCCGGTCAGAGGGGCGGACGTTCATCCCGCGATCCGCATGATAGGCATGGAATGACGCCCTTGCGGAGAGGCGGCTCCACCGCAGACGGCTTCCCGCGGATGGAGTAACCCGTTCGGGTGGATGAGTTGAGCTTGAGATGTTGGATTCACGACTGGCTGCAATGAGATGGGACTCTAAGCTCCGACGGCCCCCTGAGTTTCGCGAACGAGGAGAAATCTATGGTCGGGCTCGAGCTGGCTTCGACGGTGGCGGCTCTCCGCCAGGAACTCGCCCATGCCGTCGCCGCGGCGGAGCATGAACAATTCCACTTCCCGGTCGGTGCGATCACGGTTGAGTTTCAAGTAACGGTCACCCGGGAGGCTGAAACCAATGCCGGAGTGAAATTCTGGGTCGTCGAGGCCGGCGCCGCCGGCTCCCTCAGTCGTGAACAGGTGCACACCGTCACGGTGACGCTCGAGCCTCCGGTCGATGGAACCGGTCAGCCGGTCAAGATCTTCGGTAGTTCCGACGTCAAGGGCGAATGATCGAGTCCGGCCATGGGTGCACGTGTCACGAGCGACCAAATCGTCGAGGTGTTCGCCGAGTGGAGCGACGGCGGATCCACCCACTACCGGCATGGCTCCGGGCTTCTGGTGTCTGGCGCCCTCGTGCTCACCGCAGCGCACAATCTGGGAGGGTCGGCCTGCCGACTGACGGTACGCAGCGGCAAAGCCGAATACGATGCCCGGGCGCTCGCCGCCGGCGACGACAAGACTGAAACGGACATTGCGGTACTGCAGATCGATGATCCGAGCTTTCGGCGGATCGCGCCCACAGTGGAGTTCTATGCGGTCGACCGGGTCCATCTGAACCAGATCTCCCAATGCAAGGCCGTAGGCTTTCCGCGGTTCGGCGTGGAGGTGCTCGAGAAGGCCGCGGACGGCAGTGATCGAATCCGGCGAGAAAGCGTCCAGGTGAATGGGTCGATCAGCTCCGGGTCCAACCTCAAGAGCCAGCTACTGACCCTGCTCGTCGGCGACGACCGGCCGGATGAGTCTTATCGATCGCAGCGAACGGGCGGTTTCTACCCGTCGTCCTCCGGAAAAAGGTCTGAGGGTAAAGGGATCGACAGCCGATCGTCACCCTGGAGCGGCATGTCCGGCGCCGCTGTGATTGTCAAGGACCCGGCTTGGGGGGAAGGTGTCATCGGACTCGTCGTCGAACATCCACTGAGTCGTGGTGCGGCCGCTTTGACCGTCGCGCCCATCGTGAACATCGACACCGCCTTCGGTCAGTCGGCACGCCACGTCTGGTCCCTCCTTGGCGTTTCCGACGCCACTCGCCTTTCCCGTGTTCCGTCGGAAACGCGACTACCCGTACAGCGCCGCAGCGTCGATATCGACGTCGATCCGCCCCTATCGGATTTCACGGGGCATACCGCGAGCCTACGACAACTCACGGATGCCGTGCTCGGTGAGCTCGCGCTCGGTGGTCGGCCTGTCGTGGTGATCGCCGGAATGGCGGGGGTGGGTAAGACCACACTGGCCACGCACGTCGCGCATGAGCTCGACGACAGATTCCACCATGCACGGATCGTGGTGCGCCTCCATGGGAAGGAGGCCGACGAGGCCACCGTCACCCGCCATCAACAACGCGTTCTCCGCGCCTTCGGCGTCAGCGACGATAGACTCCGGCAGGCGAGTGGTCACCCCGACGACCTGAACGACCTCTATCTCAGCATGATCGACGCGGGTCCGAGCCTGGTGATCGTCGACGACCCGGCAAGCGAGCAGGACGTCCTCAGGTTCGCTCCTCGACGGCCGGGCAGCGTCCTGATCGCTACCAGCCGAACAACCCTGTCCGACCTCGACGGCGCGGTTCACGTTCTGCTGAAGCCGTGGAGTGAAGGCGCGTCGTTACCCTTCCTCGTCAGTCTCCTCGGCCAGGAACGCGTTGCCGCCGAGCCGGAGGCCGCGAGGACGATCCTGGCCGCCACCGGTGGCCTTCCCCTCGCTATCCGGCTGCTCAGCGCGTTCGCCATCAGCCCGGCTGGTGCGCGGATGTCCCTCAAGGAGATTGCTGGCACGATAGCGGAGGAAGAGACAAGGCTAGATAGATTCAGTCGAAAGGGGCGCAGCGTGCATGCGACCATCTTCGTCTCCTACCGTCACCTGACCCCCTCCACGGCCTCCTTCTTCCGGCGCATCTGCCTTCTCGGCGTACCCGACCTCTCCCGGGCCCTGGTCACCATGGCTACGGACACCTCTGGCGTCGAAGCGATCGCCGCCCTGTCGGAACTCATGGACGCTCATCTCCTGGAGCACGTGCGTGGAGATCGATATCGCATGCATGACCTGGTTCGGTTGTTCGGTAGCGACGTGGCCCGAGCCGAGGAAAGCCCGGCAGCCATCGCCGACGTCCAAGAACGGTGGAGGCGGTATTACGCCGAGGAGGCCGCCCGCTGGGACAGCGAGCTGACCTCCGAAGGAGAACGCCTCTCTCCGGCGGCCCTCGACTGGTTCGACATCGAAGAAGCCAACATCAAGGCAACCCTGGTCGCGGCCTCCGCGGCGCAGGATTGGGAGACCGTTTACGGTCTGGCGGCACGCCTGCGTCCGCCGCTCGCGTATCGGGGTCGCTTTCGTGAATACGCCGAGGTGGCTCGGGCGGGCATCGAAGCGGCCGAACAGGGACAGTTCGTGGCCCAGGCGGTCGCCATGATGGTCCACCTCGCCGAAGCGCGCCGCCATAGCGGTGACCCGGAGGGAGTAGACGATCTCTACGAGCGGGCCGAAGGCCTGGCAGCCGCAGCCGGCGACGTGGCCAAGCAGACCTGGATCGGCGTGCACCGAGGTGACTTCGCACTGGAACAGGGACGGGGCGAGGACGCCGTCGACCACTACGACCGCGTGGACGAGATCTACACGGAACGGTCGGACAACGCGGCCCGGGTCTGGGTCTCGGGACACTACGTCGACGGCTACCTCAGCCTGGGGCGCACGGCACAAGCCGTCGAGCGAGGCGAACTCGCGGTCGAGCTGAGTCTCAGCCTGGACGACCCCGCCGAGGCCGCGTGGGCACACAAACATCTCGCGCGAGCGCTGCAGGTGGCCGGCCAGTACCCGGAGGCTATCGGCCACATGACGCAAGCGCTGGAGCATGCGGAGCAGACCGGAGATCTCGGGGCGCGTGTGGACTGTCTTCGCCGGCTGGGATGGATCGCCCGCGACGCGGGAGACCGCGATGCCGCTGAGGACTATCTGGAGCAGGCGTTGCAGGGCGCTGAGGCGCTGGACATCAAACACCTGATCGAGGAACTCGGCGCCGATCTGCGCAACCTACGTTGAGTGTGCCTCGGGGCATGGAACGAGAGTCACCACCGTCCATCGCTATAGTCGCCGGATGATCGCTGGAGTCATCGTCCCCGGGCGCGGTTACGGTCCGCAGGCCCCTCTGCTCGACCTCGCCGGTGCGGCGCTGTCCGACCGCGACATGCCAGTGGAGACGGTGAATTGGACGGTCCCGGACGGCCTTCTGGACATCGGGCCGGAACCATTCGTCCGAGCGCACGTCTCCGCGGCGCTTCACCGGTTGGCGAACTCGGCCCCCACCACACGGCCCGTGATCATCGCGAAGTCGCTCGGCACCCACGCCGCCATCCTCGCGGCCGAGCGGCAGCTCCCGGCGATCTGGCTCACGCCGCTTCTGCATATCGAGGTCATCGCCGAGGCGATCGGCCGAAACCCGGCGCCGGCGCTTCTCGTCGGGGGGACCAGCGACCCCAGCTGGCTCCCCGACATCGCCGCGGCAACGGGCAAGAAGGTCGTCGCCATCACCGGCGGCGATCACGGCTTGCGTCCGCCCGGGCCACTACGGGCCTACACGCACGCCCTCGGCGACGTCGGCACGGCGATCGAGGAATTCCTGTCCCGGCTCCCGTGATAGCGGTGCGCGGGGGCAGGAGGCCCGCAGGCCTCCTGCCTTCGTCACATCACCTGTCGCAGCGCCAGCGTGAGCAGTCCCAACCCTAGGACGACCAGGATCGCGGCCCGTCGCCAGCTGCCTCGCGGCGTGGTGGTCACGTACTCCGCCAGCTGCTCGTACGCCTGCACGCTGCCCGCCGGCGAAAGACCGCTGACGTACTTCACCTCCGACATCGGCGACGGCGGCGACACGTCGTGCTCGGTACCGGTCGGGGGTACGCGTGGCGGCAACCGGCGGTACCGGCTGCCATCGGCTTCGTCATCCACGTCCGCCATCGTCGCAAGCGCACTCCACTCCCGCGCACCGGCAGCGCCGGCGCGGCCGGTCAGCTGGGCATCCGGGCGTACGACGCGGTGTTCACCTGGTCTGAGACCTTCTCCATGGTGTTGATGCTGACGTGCGGCCACTTGATGCGGCCGGGACCGCCGTCCGTGCGCGCGAAGAAGTCGAGCTGGACGACCTGGACGTACTGCAGGCGAAGTTTGGTGTGGCCCTCCTCGTCCTCGATCTCCTGAATGAAGAACGTCGCCTTCATCTCCGAGGCGTTGGCCTGCTTGACGATGAACGGGATGTTGTTGATGCCGCCGTGCTCGACGGTGGTGTCGAACTCGAGAACGGTGGTCTGCTTGATGTTCACGCCCTGATTCGCCGCCTTGAGCAGCGCCGTCGGATCGGTGGGGTCGAACAGGCCCTCGAACGGGTTCTGGTGGAAGTGCAGGTACGGCGCCAGGTACGGATTGTTCTGGAGGTCCTGGTTGACGCCGATGGGCAGCGAGTTCACCGTCGGGATCACCGGCGCTCCGGCGTCGACCCGGCAGTTACCCAGGGCGAGGGCCGCGTCGCCGTGCGGGATGGTGGCCAGGCGGGCGATGGTGGGGCCGCCGTCGGTCCGGTTGGTCATGTTGAGCAGCAGCCCGGGTTCGTGGTGGATCGCGAGGTCCGGCGGGCCGGCCAGCCCGCTCCGCGGGAAGTCGTCGGCGGCGGTCTGCGCGATGGCCTGCTCATAGTCGATCGTCACGATCAGCTGGTCGGTGTTGGCCGGCACGCTGAGATCGACCCCGCGGTTGGGTACGGCCTTGTCGACCAGCTGGAACTTGAGCTCCTCGTTGAACTGGTTGACGAGCAGGCGGTAGGGCGGCCCGTTCTGGCCGGCCGCGAGGGAGAACGGCAGAGCGATCATGTTCCAGCCACGTCCGGGTAGGTGGGGCTTGTTCGCCCACGTGCCGGGCAGCAGCTCGAAGGGGCCGAGATCCGGGTCTCCGGTTCGCGCGGCCTCCAGGTGCCGTCCTTCGCGTTCGAGACGTTCGATATTCGCACGGCCAATCACAAGCGGCAGCCTTTCCACGGCGTTGAGAAACGCATTCATATAGCGGCCGGGCGGATCCGGCTCTCTTTCATTAGAGCGAGTTCGCGATTATTTGATACGCGACTCGCGGAAAGATTCGACGGACGGCGAGTCCCGGCGTTCACGTCCGGGTGGCGACGTCGGCGCTGCGGCGGTGCCGGGCCCGCGAGACCGGAACAAAAGGCCCGTGGTGAAGATCACAACCACTGTCTCGCGACCACTGCGGCATGTAGACAGTCGTGAGTGCCTCCGGGGTCCGGAGGCAGCATTCCTTCCATCACGACGTGGGTCGACAGCAGCAACGGGGGCAACATGCGTAGATCGATGGGACGAGTAGCGGTGGTGGGCCTGGCCCTCACCGGGGTCACCGCGCTTCTGGCGTCACCGGCACTGGCCGCCGGCAACAGCGCCGTCTGCCACAGCGCCAGCATCTGCAAGGTGTCGGCCTCCGGATTCCCCGGAGGAACGATTTCGGTCGACGCCGACGCGTCCGCCAGGGGAACGGGACGCTGGATCCTCACCGGCCCGATCGGTTACCGCTGCAGTAAGGACTTTCCTCAGCACGGCCCGGTGCGTTCGTGGAGTTGCGCCAACGCGCCCGCCGGCAGGTACACCGCTCAGGTCACTCCCGATCAGGGCCTGCACACCTTGAAAATCGGGATCCGCTGGTAACAGCGCGGAACCAACGGTGGGGTGGCCGGATCGGCCACCCCACCGTGACCGCGTCCGTCCGTCAGCGCGCGCCCGCCGGGAACGAACCCGGCAGCGGGGCGACGACCGGCGGCATGCGCCTCGGTCCCTCGTCCGGGAATGCGAACACGAGCGGCTCTTCGCGCAGCCGGGCGACGATCCGCTCGAACCGCGCGGCCGGATCCTCCTCGGTGAAGGCGCGGTACCGCTCACCGACCCGGCCGCAGCACTGTGGACGGTCGCAGATTCCCGCCCCGCCCCGACGAGCCGCGCCCGCCCGGGGGTGGGGCAGGCTAGGTTGTCCGGGTGAGTTCTCTTGAAGAGGTGGCGAAGCGCGACGGCTGGCGATGCTGGGTGTGCGACGAGCCGGTCGACGCCGACATGCCGGTGAACGACCCGCGTGGCCCCAGCGTCGACAGCCGCACCGCCGACCGGAAGGCCAAGGTCGCCGAGCGGCTCGCGCACCGCGCCTGCAACACCCGCAAGGGCGCGGTCAAGGTGGTCATCGCCTGGCCGGACCGCCTGCACGTGGTGGAGCCCGCGCCGCTGATCGCCGTCGCCGAGCGCCTCGAGCGCAAAGGCGGCCGTGAGCTCGTCGCCCGCTGCCCGAGCCGGAAGGACGCCCAGGAGGCGGCGGACTGGCTGGTGGACCGGTTCTCCCGGCTCGCGCCCGGACTGCCGGTGACCGCGAGCGTCGACCCGGGCAGCGGCCAGTTCCTGGTAGCGCTGGCCACCGGCCGGCGCTGACCCGGCCGCACGGCACGGTCTCCGGTCAGCTCGCCTGGCCGGAGCCGAACGGCAGCCAGCCCGCCGAGGCGAGCGTCAGATCGCCTGGCCGGAGATGAACGGCAGCCAGCCCGCGTACCAGCCGGAGAGCAGCGCCATCGTGCCGAGCACCACGATGAGATCGCGCTTGGAAGCGCGAGCCAGCAGGATGGCCGGCACGAGAAGCACCGGGAACGCGGGCAGCAGATGCCGCCCGGTCATCGACATGTGCGCGCGCGACCCGGTGGACAGGATCAGCGTCACGAGCGCGAAGAGGGTCAGCTGCCACGGCGCGCGGCGGACCGTCAGCAGGAGCAGCACGACGAACCCGGCGAGGATGAGCAGGGACAGGACCCGGATCGGTTTGGCGGCGTTGTCGTCGTCGACCCCGATCACGATGTCGGTGACCATTCCCCAGAGGTTCTCGCCGTAGTCCCAACGCGCGCCGAACGTGCTGTCGTGGACGCTGAAGTACCGCGACAGGCCGCCCAGCCGGGCGGACGCCCAGGCGAGGTAGGCCAGAAGGCCCGCCGGGGCGAGCAGCATCGCGGCGTACGGCCGCCAGCCGCCGCGCCGGGAGACGGCGGCGATCAGGGCGGCCAGGCCCACGGTGCCGATCAGGGCGGCCGCGGTCGGTCTGCTGAGGCCGCTCACCCCCGCCAGGATGCCGGCGATCAGCCAGCGTTCCTTGAGTACGGCGTACAGCGCCCAGGCGGCCAGCGCGGTGAACAGCGATTCGGTGAACGCGCCGTTCTGTGTCATGGCGGCGGGCGCGACGGCCCACACGGCGGCGAGCATGACGCCGACCCGGTGGCCGTGCAGATGGCGGCCGATGGCGTACATGCCCCAGGCGGCGGCGACGGCCGACACGAACGAGACGATCAGGCAGGCCGTGACGGGCGAGATGAACGGCAGGTACGTCAGCGGACGGGCCAGCCACGGGTAGAGGGGGAAGAACATCAGGCGCAGCTCGTACGGCACGCCGTCGGCGTCGACCGCGCCGACGGGACCGCCCAGACCGCTGCCGGCGATCTTCACGTACCACCGCGCGTCCCACGACACCAGCGCGTCCAAGTACGAGGTGAAGCCCCGCCACTGGTTGTTGATCGAGCCGTCCGGGTAGACCTGGCGGCCCGGGTCACGGGCGTGCGCGAAGGCCCCGAGAACGTACATGACCTCGAGGCTGAGCGCGCGCAGCAGCAGGTACAGCCCGATCGCGGGAGCCGCGGAGAAGGCTGCGCCGCGGAGCCGGGACAGCGGCCCGCCGTGGTTCGCCCGGTCCGCGGGCTCCGTTGCCGGAGTGTCGTCCTCCGCGCGGGTCGGGGCGACGTGCGAAATGGGAGTGTCCTTTCTGTTCCGGGGCCGGCGAGGGCCCGGGAGCGCTCCCGGGAACAGCCGATAATTCCATCGATCGATACCGCCGCAAGAGGCTATCGCATCGGTACGAGCTCGTGGTCCCGCAACGGCGACACTGCCCCCGCAAGCCCGAGCCGGCCCTGTCCGCCCCGGGACGGTGTGGCAGACCGCTCGCACCATCCGGGCCGTCGTCGGCCGGCGGCTACGATGACCGGCATCGTCGGCGCTCAGAGGGAGTTGACCACATGAATTCCGGTTCCGTGCCCGCGACCGCTGATCCGTCCGTCGCGGAGGACGCCCTCGCCGCGCAGCCGATCGGTTACTGGAGTGGCGCCGTGCACAGGGCTGTCGTCACACGGCTTCGTGACGCGATGGCCACCATCGACGTCACCCAGCCACAGTGGTGGACGCTCACCCGGGTGGACGCCGGCGGCGGGCTCACCCGCGACGAGGTCACGACGCACCTGGAAGACGTCGCCGACACGCCGCACGACGTGCCTCGTGCCGTCGATCAACTCCTGCACCGAGGCTGGATCGCCGCGGACAACGCCGGGCGGCTGGGTCTGACCGACGACGGGCGAGCCGCTCAGCGCCGGATCAGGGCGCTCGTGACCGAGGTGCGGGCGCAGATTCATGAGGGCGTCCCGGACGAGGAGTATGTCGCGGCGCTCAAGGTCATCCGCCGGATGATTTCGAACCTCGAATCCGCCGCCCGCTGAAAGTCCGGCCCAGCCGGACGGCCCGGTGAGCGTGAAGCGGGTGCGGTGTGGTTTCAGGAGGTGGCGGCCCTGGCGCCGTCGAAGCGGGCCTGAGCGAGCAGGGCTCGTCGGTGCGGCGAACGCCGTGAACACATCGCGGCTTCCGTGGAACCTTCTAGCCTTTCGCGGTGTCGTTCCTATGAGCCCACATGTCGGTGGCGTTCCGCGGGCCACGGTGTCGCGTCGATTCGCGGAGCCCACGTTGTCGAAGGAGAAGCATGCGCCACACCTCGGTCCGGTCAGCACTGGTGATCGTGCTCGCGGCCGGAGTCGCCGCCTGCGGCAGTCCCGCCGCCGCGCCGGCCGGCGGGGCTGCCGCGTCCACACCGGCCGGCGGCGTCGCCTCCGGCCCGGCCGGCGTTGCGACGAGCACCGCGCGGAGCTCGCCGTCGGCGGCGCCCGACCTGGCGTCGCCTGAGGAGATGGCGCGCGGCATCGACGTACCGTGGGGGCTGGCCTTCCTGCCGGGAGGCGAAGCCCTGATCGCCGAGCGTGACACCGGCCGGGTGCTGCGCCTGGCCCCGGGCGGCCGGCCGGCGCTGATGCGCCAGGTCGCCGGCGTGGACAGCGGCGGCGAGGGCGGCCTGCTGGGTCTCGCGGTCTCCCCCGGCTTCGCCACCGACAATCTGGTGTACGCCTACCTGACCGCGGCGAACGACAACCGCGTCGTCCGGTTCCGGCTCGACGGCGGCGGCCAGGAGGTGGTCTTCGACGGGATCGCGAAGGCGAGCTTCCACAACGGCGGGCGGATCGCCTTCGGGCCGGACGGCATGCTCTACGTCGGCACCGGCGACGCCGGCAACACCGCCAGTTCGCAGGACCCGGCCAGCCCCAACGGCAAGATCCTCAGGATCACCCCGGACGGCGATCCGGCGCCCGGCAACCCGGCCGCGGATTCGCCCGTCTACAGCCTCGGCCACCGCAACGTCCAGGGCCTGGACTGGGACCCCGAGGGCCGGCTGTTCGCCACCGAGTTCGGTCAGAACGACCTCGACGAGGTCAACCTGATCCGCGCCGGAGCCAACTACGGCTGGCCCCAGGTCGAGGGCGAGGGCGGCACCCAGGGCGGCAGATTCACCAATCCCCTGGTCACCTGGCCGGTTCGGGAGGCGTCACCGTCCGGCATGGCGATCACCGCGGGCACGGTCTACGTCGCCGGACTGCGCGGCGAGCGGCTGTGGACAGCGCCGCTCGACGGCGACCGGCTCGGCACGCCCACGGCCCGGCTCACCGGGGCGTACGGCCGGCTGCGCACCGTCGAGGTGGCCCCGGACGGCGCCCTCTGGCTCACCACCTCGAACACCGACGGCCGAGGCGACGTACGCGACGGCGACGACCGGCTCCTGCGGTTCCCCGCCCGGTAGGCGCCGGGCCCGCTCAGCCAGCGACGTGGGCCGCCAGCGCGGCGAGGAGCGCGTCCTGGAAACGGCGGTCCCGGGCCGCCGGATGCGGGTCCCGCCGCTGCTGGTGGTGCCAGTACCCGCCGCTGGTGAGCGCCTCGGGCTCGTCGCTGGTGACGAGCCACTCCTGGGTGAGATGCCCGAGCCGGAGATCGTCCGGGGCGCCGGGCCCGCCCATCTTCGTGGGCACCCAGCCGGGGTCGACGGCGTTGCTGCGGACGTCGGGCCGGATCCGGGCGACCGCCAGGGCGAGGGCGGTGACGAACAGTTTGCTGTCGGAGTACGACCCCGCCGCCTGGCCGTTCCCGCCCAGGCCGGCGACGTCGGGCCGTCCGCCGAGGTGCATGCTGCTGCTGAGATAGACGAGCCGCCGGGGGCCTTCGACCAGGACGGTCAGCAGGTACGGGGCGACGACGTTGACCGCCATGATCAGCGGACCGGTGTAGACGCCCGCGTTGTGGATCACCGCGTCGCATCCGCCGAGCCGGTTGACCTGGTCGGCGATCGACCGCGTCTGGTCGAGGTCGGCCAGGTCCCCGGTGACGGCCGACGCGCCCTGGTCGATGAGGTCTTTCACCGCGGTGAGCCGCTCGGCGCCGCGGGCGTGGACGATGACGTCGTGCCCGCCGCCGAGCAGGGTCTGCGCGGCCGCCCGGCCCAGGCCGTCCGCCGAGCCGGTGATGAAGATGCGTGCCATGGCTTCCTTCCGCCGCCCCTGCCACGCCGCGGTGTCACGGCCGGCGACGCTCAGGGCGCTCCGTCTCCGCCGATCATTCCGGACACTTCCGAGCGAGCAACCAGAGGTAGCCGACCTCGTGACCGCCTTCCGTCTGCTTCTCGATCGCGTCGCGGACGATCTCGAACCCGGCGCCGGTGAGCAGTGCCCGGGTGGTGTCCGGGTCGTACGAGCTGAAGTACATCGGCGCGCCGAGCCAGTTCGCCACCGTGCCCGGCTGATCCTCGATCTCCACGCAGCACAGCAGATATCCCGAGGCCGCCAGCCACCCGTGGATGAGCTGGAACATCTCCGGCAGCCGTTCGCGCGGCAGGTGGTCGAAGGTGTAGAAGGCCGTCACCGCCGCGAAGGTTCCGTCCGGGTGCCGCAGGCGCAGGATGTCGCCGGTGCTGAACTCCCCGCCGGGAACGTTCGCCCGCGCCAGCTCGATCTGCCGGGCGGAGACGTCCACTCCGGTGAGCCGGTGCCGGCGGGCGATGCGCTCACCCGCCGGCAGGCCGTTGCCGCAGCCGAGGTCGAGCACGTGCGCCGCGTCCGGCAGCCGCGTGAGCAGATCGTCGAGCCAGGCCAGGCGGGGCCACGGGGCGTCCCGCTCCAACGCGGCGTAACTGTGGGCGACGGCATCGTAGCCTCGTGCGACGATCTGCTGTGGCTCTTCCGTCATGAGGCTCCCCTTCGGACCGTGCGCTCTCCGTCTTCATCTCAGCCGTCGCGACGGTGATCGGCAAGGCCGGGCCGATCTCAGGTCCGGTGCGGGCTCAGGTCTTCGGACCGCCGGGCGGGTGGCCTCGCCGACTCCCACCCGGCGGGCAGGCGCATCGACGGCCACGCCGGATCCGGCTGGAAATCGAGGTGGGCGCCGTCGAAGGGAAATTCACCGGCTTCGGCGAGCGTGATGAGCCGCTCGCCCTCGGCTCGGATCGCGGCGGCCGTGGAGCCGTCGAAGTACAGTGGCCGGCCGGTGCGGGCGGCCAGTTCCTCCTCGTCCTTCCACTGCCAGCGGCGGTCCGGCGTAACCCAGATGTCCAGCACCAGATCAGTGGTGTCGACGCCGTCGGCCCGCCGAGTGAAGGGCGTTTCCAGGTTCACGTACCAGCCGACGAAGCGGCCCTGCTTGACGAACCACCAGACGGAGTGCCAGGCATCGGGTGGCATCAGCACCAGGATGTCGTGGTCGCGCCACACCTTGGGCACCAGGCGTGGCTGCCGCATCTCGTCCTGGGGAAGGTCGTGCAGCGTCCTGCCGTCGGCGTCGACGAGAACAGCGAATTCGCTGCCGGCCGGCATCCAGAGCAGGAGGCCCGCCGCGTCGTCCCGGACCACCCGCATCGGTTTCACGAACGTGTACCGGGTGGCTCGGAAGCACCTGCGCAGCAGAATCTGGCCCGGGAGGAACGGCATGGCCGGACCGTAGCGATCGATCGCCACCGCCCGAGCGCGCCCGCGGCGTGGACTGCCGCTCCGGCCGGGGTGGGCGGGGGCCGTTATGGTCGGCGGGTGATGGCGGCCAGGCAGGGTGAGGGTGCGGTTCGTGGACGGTGACGGGGAGGTCGGCTCGGCACGGCAGGCGGCCGAGGACGGCCTGGTGGTGACGTTCGGGCGGCTGCTGGGAGTGGCGAACCGCCTGGAGTACCTGGTGGGCCGGGCGCTCGAGCAGGAGTGCGGGATCAGCCACCTGATGTACGAGGTGCTGCTCATCCTGGGCCGGGCCGGCGGTCCGGGGCTGTCGATGTCGGCGATCGGCCGCGCGCAGGTGCTGACCACCGGTGGGGTGACCCGCCTGATCGACCGCATGGAGGCCGCCGGGCTGGTGGAGCGGGCCGAAGATCCGGGTGACCGGCGCGGGCGCCTGGTCCGGTTGACTCCGCTGGGTGAGCAGACCGCGGTGCGCGCCACCCGGCTGCACCGCGACAACCTGCGGCGCCTGCTGGCGGACCGGCTTCCGGCCGAGCACTGGGACCGTTTCGCCGAGGACGTGCGCGTGCTGAGCCGCGCGGTGGAGAAGGAGGTTCCGCGCCTGCGATAGACGTCACCCTTCGACTTATCTGACATCTCAGTTACTGTTTCGTCAGGTAAATCGTTGGAGGGTGAACGGGTCATGCGCCTCATCTACGTTTTCGACGCCTACTGCGGCTGGTCCCACGGCTTCTCGGCGACTCTGCGGCAGCTCACCGCACGTCACCCCGGCCTGCCGGTGGAGGTCGTCTCGGGCGGCCTGTTCACCGGCGCCCGCCGGGTCCCGGTCCGCGAGTTCGGTTACCTCCAGGGCGCCAACGCCCAGATCGCCGAGGCGACCGGCGCCGAGTTCGGCGCCGCCTACGAGCGGCTCATCGCCGACGGCTCGTTCGTCATGGACTCCGAGGCCGCCGCCCGCGGGGTCGCCGCGCTGCGCGAGGCGGCGCCGCTCCGGGCGGCCGACCTGGCCGTCGCCCTGCAGCACGCCTTCTACATCGACGGCCTCAGCCTGTCCGACCCCGCCACCTACCGGACGGTCGCCACCCGGACCGGCCTCGACGCGCAAGCGGTCGCGGCAGCGTTCACGCACCCCCGGTCGGCGGCCGCCGCGGCGGCGGACTTTCAGCGCTCCGCGCGGCTCGGCGTCGTCGGCTTCCCCACGCTTCTCGCCGCGCACGGCGACACCACCACCCCCCTCGCGTACGGCCACGCGAGCGCCGCCCAGATCGAGGCACGCCTGGCCGCCCTCACCCACTCCAGGAGACTCCCGTGAGCACCCTCGACTTCCACGTCTTCGACCTCGACTTCCCCGTCGGCAGCAGGAACAAGACCGCCACCCTGGTCACCGGCGAGACCGACGCCCTGCTCGTCGACGCCGGTTTCACCCGCGCCGACGGCCACCGCCTCGCCGCCGCCGTCCTGGACTCCGGCAAGCGACTCACCACCATCGTCATCAGCCACGGCGACCCGGACTTCTACTTCGGCGCCGAAGTCCTCGCCGACACCTTCGGCGACGCCACGATCGTCGCGACACCGCCGGTCATCGAGCACATCCACCGCTCGTACGACAAGAAACTGAAAGCGTGGGCGACCGTCGGCCCCAACCTGCCCACCCGGCTCGTCGACATCACCCCGTTCACCGGCGACCTCACGCTGGAGGGCCACCGGTTCGAGCTCAAGGGCGGCTCACCGCAGCTGCCCGCGATTACCTGCTCGCCTTCGAGGAGGAACTGGCCAAAGCCGCCGACAGCGCCACCCTCACTCAGGCCCTGACCAGCCGTTTCCCCGACCACGGCCTGCTGATCGCCGCCCAGATCGGGGCCAAGGTCGCCACCGGCGAGATGACCTGGGGCTGATCGGCCTCACCCGGGCCGGCGCGCCGTGACCGGCCGGACACCTCACCGGGCGTCGAGGACTTCACGACGACAGGCTGTGATGTGCCGCCACCGGCTCGTGGCCGGGCACGACCGCCGCGGCCCCGCGCCGTTTCTCGACGATCGCGCACACACCGGCCAGGATCGTGCCCAGCAGGAGCCCGAACGCCGCGCCCAACAGTGGTGAGCCGGCGAACGTCGCGCCCGCCAGGCGGCCCAGGCCGATCGTGTAGACCGCCCAGCACACGCTCGCCAACATGCTGAACAGGTGGAACCGGCCCACCGGCAACGACACCGAGCCGGACGTCATGGTGGAGGCGGTGCGCCCGTACGGAAGGAACCGGCCGATCAGGAGCGCCGCTCCCCCATATCGCAGCAGTGCCCGCTCCGCTTTCGCCCTGGCCACCGCGACCTTGCCGGCGGTCGCCCGGGCACCGGCCTTGCGGCCCAGCAGGTAGGCCGCCCGGTCACCGGCGACCCCGCCGACCACCACGGCCGCGCCCAGAGCCAGCAGGTGGGGCGAGCCGGTCGCGGACATCGCGCCCAGGCTGATCACCAGCGCTTCGGACGGCACGACCGGAACGACCCCGTCGACGGCCACCGCCACCGCCACGATCAGGTAGAGCCACGGCGAGCACAGCACCGACATCAGGTGTTCCAGCACGCCGTCTCCTTCCCGCTCCGGTCTCTCGACCGTACGGATCAGCGAGACGCCGCTCTATGGTGCCAGCACGCCGGTCCATGGTGGTGCCAACCCCACCCCCTCCGACCATCATTCTCCTCCCGCCCTGGTCACGGCCAACCCGCTCGCGACGCGACGGCGCACGTGACCGATGAATCGCTGAAGGGCCACGCAGTACACGGACGGGTTCCGGAATCCCGAGCCGGCCCGATATCGATGGGCGTAATGGCCGCCCCCGCAGACGTTGTTGACCGGACACTTCCGGCAGATCTCCGACAGCGCGGAAACGCCGATCTGACGCGCCACGATGCCGGGATGCGTCAATACGTCGTCGAAGGAGTCGGTGTCGACGTGCCGGCCGGTCGCGCAGGCGCCCGGATAAGCCGATTTCAGGGCGTCCACCTGTTCGATCGCCCCGTCGGACTCGATCACCGCGAAGGCGGCCGGACTCGTGCCCAACTGCTCCGACCGGCTCGCGCCACCGAGAACCAGACTCATCGCCTCCTCGAAAAGGCGCACGCTCGTCTCGCAATGCTCGGCGTCGTACCACCGGTCGAACATCGCGATCAGCCAGTCGCCGTAGCCCGCCACCGGGCCGGTCGGCGGCACCGACCAGTTGGCGTGCGGCAGCAGGAGATCGATGGCCGGCGGGGCGTACGCGAGCAGCGCCTCATAGGTGGCGACCGGATCCGTGCGAGGGTCCACCGTGCACAGGACACCGGCATAGGACGAGCGATACGCGGCCGATCCGAGCCTGGTCAGCGCCGCGTGAACGCCCGAGGCGCTGCCGGTGCCGTCACGACGGCGCCGGCGGCGGTCGTGGTCGGCCGCGGAGCCGTCCAGGCTCACCCCGATGCGCACATGTTCGGCGTGCAGCAGGTCCAGAACCGGACCGTCGAGCAGCAGCCCGTTGGTCTGCATCCCGATCTGGACGCGACACAAGCCGTCCAACTCCGAGCGCAAGTCCCGGATCAGGGCGGAGAGCATGCGAGGACCGGCGAGCAGAGGCTCACCGCCGTGCAGAACGATCGAGACATCGCCCAGCCGGTGAAGGCGAACGTGGTCGGCGATGCGGGCGAAGGCGGCACGCCACGTCTGCGGGGCCATCACCCGTGGCCGGTCCCGCCAGCTCTGGTCCGCGAGTTCGTAGACGTAGCAGTAGTCACAGGCCAGATTGCAGCGCTGATGCACCTTGAGAATGAACTCGCGCAACGGCGTCGGTCGCCAGCCCGCCGCCCGCAGGTGCTCGACATGGAGAAGTCGGTGCGGCCACGGCGGGTCGCCGGTCACCCGGACCCGCCGCCGGCGAGAGCGAGCCGGCCGGCCGGTTCATGCGCGGTCGAATCAACTGGCCCGGCGTCCCTGCCGTCGCCGCCGGCCAGATGATCGGCAGCGGTTGTCATCAGTCGCCCTCCCGTGTCGCGGACGCAGCCATCACGAAAGTCACGGCGCCTTTGCCGAACCACCATGCGATCGATACTGCTCTGTCGGCTCACGGCCGGGCTTGGAAAAACCACGACCGGTCAGCCGGAACCCGAGAAACACCATACGTGCCGCCGGGAGCGCGTTCCCAGCACCACTGTCACGCCGACTCGGGGTCCCCGTGAACCGCGCCTCGCCACTCGACCCGACCACCACGAAGCTGGTCTTGGCGGTCAGCGACACACCCGGACGCGAGCAGGGCAGCGGTGGGAAGCGCCAGCCGGCCCTGCGCGTCACGGTAGCCGGTGGTGTGCCGGTCGTACTGGTCCCGGATACGGCCGACGGTGGCCGGGTCCTGGCGTCCCATCAGCACTCCCGGTAAACCGAGACCGTTGGCCGGGCCGCTCCACCACGACTCGGCGTCGGTGTGATGGGTCCAGGTCAGGATGTCGCACCTGACGCCGGTCAGTCCCGGCTGATCCAGCAGACCGGCCAGCCCGTCACGGGTGCGGGGGAAGTCTCGATCCGGCGCGACCCTGGGCAGATCCGTGGGGCGCTCGACCCCGGCGGCCTCGAAGATAGTGGTCCAGAGCCGCTGGGCCGGCGGCGCGGGGTGGGGCCAGATCGTCACGGCGATACGGCCGCCGGGACGCACGACGCGGCACAACTCCCGGACGGCGGCGGCCGGGTCGCCGACATGGTTCAGGACGAAGTTGGCCACCGCCGCGTCGAAGGCGCCGCCGGGGAACGGCAGCTCGGGCAGCGCCGTGTGGTGGAACTCGGCGGCGGGAGCCCGGCCGCGCGCCAGTTCGAGCATGCTCGGCTCGGCGTCGACGGCCACGACCCGGGCGCCGCGGGAACACGCCAGGGCGGCGACGGTGCCGGTCCCGGTGCCGACGTCGAGCAGCCGGTCACCGGCGACGACACCGGCGGCGTCCAGCAGCGCCCCGGCCGGGTGGGCACAGAGGGCGGCAAAGCTGCCCTGGTACGCCGCCGCCCGCCCGGCCCAGTGCGCGCGCTCGTGTTCGTCGAAGGCTGTCGTTGTCACTGGTTCCGGTGTCCTTCCGCCGACTCGCTTGATCAACAAGCTAGCCGACCGTGACCAGCCGCCCGGAAACCCACGCACCGGAAGATCGCATCCCCGGCATCTCACCGGTCACCGTCCACGCCCGGCCGGCCAAGGCAGCAGGGCCGGAACCCGGCGCATGTGCTCCGCGTACGCCGGGCGGCGCGCCAGAGACCGCTGGTCCATCATCGGAACGCTGACGAACACGAACAACAGCACCATCACGACCGGGCCGAGGACCGTCCACCACCAGTCCGGCGCCGCGGCCACCCCGAACAGCCACATCCCCCACCAGAACGTGATCTCACCCAGATAGTTCGGGTGCCGCGAGTACCGCCACAGACCTCGGTCGATGATCCGGCCCCGATGGGCGGGATCGCGGGTGAACCGGCGCAACTGCCGGTCCGCGGTCGCCTCGATCACCACGGCCGCGCCGGTCACCACCACCGCGGCCACGTCCAACGGCCCCCACGGCCTGCCGGCCACCGCCACCGCGGGCCACACCGCGAGCAGACCCCCGAACACCACGAGCGTCGGCATCACCTGGACGCCGGTCAGGTTGATCAGCCACCACGGCAGCCGGCCCGGCCGCTGCTCCCGCAACCGCACGTAACGCCAGTCCTCGTGGCTCAGCCCCCGCCACGACGACGCCCAGTTGGCGGTCAGCCGAACCGCCCATGCCACCACCAGCGCCAACACCGCCGCCTGCCGCCCCGTGACGTCGCCGGGCGCCCCCAGCACCCACGCGGCCACGATCACCGGCGGGGCGACACTCCAGTACGGGTCGTAGACGCTCGCGTTGGCCACCGCCACGCTGACCGCGAACACCACGACGGTGGCGACGAGATCGGCGTAGAACGTGACCAGCAGCGGATGCGGACCGCGCACGGCGGCGGCCACGGCCCACGCGGCAAGGCCGGCGGCGACGTAGCCGACCGTGACGACGGCGAACCCGACGGGCCGCGAACCGGCCGCCAGGCCACGGCCCACCTGATAGGCACCGCCACCGGTTGACATAGGACAGAGGGTAGGCCCGGATCACCGCCGCGAAAGCGACCTGCCAACTCGGACCAATCCCCCACCCCACCGCGGATCACCCTCCCGATGACCGGGGTGCCGAAGACCTGCCCCCGAGGTCAACGCCACCAGGTGTCGAGCGGAGTGACGGGAACGACCCGCTTGTGCCGTGTCGCCAGATAGGCCGCCTCCACTTTCGCCGCCACCTCGGGCGCGACGTCGGCGCCTTCCAGGTAGTCGTCGATCTCCCGGTAGGACAGGCCGAGCGCCACCTCGTCGGGCAGGGCGGGCCGGTCGTCCTCGAGGTCGGCCGTCGGCACCTTCTCCCAGGTGCTCGACGGCGCCCCCAGCTCCCGCAGCAGCGCGGCGCCCTGCCGCTTGGTCAACCCGGTCAGCGGGGTGATGTCCACACCGCCGTCGCCGTACTTGGTGAAGAATCCCGTCACCGCCTCAGCGGCGTGGTCGGTGCCCGCGACGAGGAGACTCAGCTGGCCGGCGATCGCGTACTGGATCACCATGCGTTCCCGGGCCTTGATGTTGCCGCGAACGAAGTCGCGCAGCCCGGCCTCGCCGTCGAACAGCTCCCCCGACGCCCGCGCCACCTCGGCGGACACGGCGTCCGCGCCCGGCTTGACGTTCACCTCCACCGACCGGTCCGGGCGGATGAAGGCCAGCGCGATCTGCGCGTCCTGCTCGTCGGCCTGCCGGCCGTAGGGCAACCGCACCGCGACGAACGTGGCCTCGCGCCCCTCGGCACGCAGCTCCTCCGCCGCGAGCTGGCACAACCGGCCGGTCAGGGTGCTGTCCTGACCGCCGCTGACGCCCAGCACGAAGCCCTTGGCCGGGGTCGACCGCAGGTAGTCCTTGAGGAAATCCACCCGCTCCCGGATCTCGACCTTGGGTTCGACGGCCGGCTTGACACCGAGCTCAGCGAGGATCACATCCCGTAGATTCGCCACCCGAGTACTGTACCGGCGCCGTTGCGGAGCACCTCACCAGTTCAGCGGCAGCCCCTTGACGAAGGACGTGACGCTCCCGGCGAGGATCCCGTGGTCGCGCAGTGACGGATGCCAGTCGCAGCCGAGCAGGTCGAGCCCGAGGGCGCTGCCGTAGTTCAGCGAGTGCACCGCGTCGTCGCCGGCGGCGTTGCGCTCGGCGACGAGCTGCTCGATCGACGTGGTCAGGGCGGTGTTCAGGTCGGGATAGGTCAGCACCAGGTGGGTGTCCGGGCCGTACCGGTCCCGGAGCTTGGCGAGGAACTCCTGGTAGGCGTTGCGGTAGTCGGCTGCCAGCGCCCCGGTGTCCGCCCACGGCTCGCCCGGGTTGAGCGCGGTGGAGAAATCGTTGATACCCAGGCCGATCACGACGACCTGCGGCTTCCACCAGGCCGGGCGCTGCCACACCGCGGTGTCGACAGCCTGCAGGGTGCGGTCGTAGTAGGTGCGGTAGTTCGTGCCCGCGTTCCCGCCGTTGTAGTTGCGGACCATGCCCATGCCGGACCAGGCGTTGATCTGGTAATCGGCGCCGAGGCCGCGCGCGGCGAGGGCGCCGAAGCTCCGGTCGGCGTTGGTGTTGCGGTCGACGCCGCCGGTGCCGGTGCAGTCACGGACCGCCGACATGTTGCCGTACCCGGCGGTCCAGGAGTCGCCGATGAACTCGATCTGCCGGCCGCGGGCGGCGGGTTCGCCGAGAAGGCGGCCACCGGGGCCCGCGACGAATCCGCCGAACTGCCCGGCCGACCAGGGGCTCTCCGTGCGTTTGGCGAGGCGCACGGTGTGCTCACCATTGGCCAGACCGTTGATCCAGTGGGTGGTCCGGCCCGGCTTGACGAGGGTGACCGGGGCGTTGCCGTCGATCTGGACGTCGTAGTCGTTGACGGCGTCGTCGAGGACGATCCCGATGCCGGAGCCCTGGAAACGGCCCTCGAAGTAGGTGCCGGGCCAGGTGTACCGTACGCCGCCGCCCTGTTCCTGAACCCGGCCGACGGTGTGCGCGTGGTCCAGGACGCCGTCCGGCGGCGTGGTCGTGCCGGTGGCGCAGGAGACGGTCGTCCCGGTCCCGCTTCCGGTCGCGACGAAGCCGAAGGTGACGGATCTCCCGGCGCCGAGCGTGCCGTTGTAGCCGGCGTCGGTCACCGTCACCGTGCCCGTGGCGCCGGTGTGGACGCCGTTCCAGAGCGAGCCGACCGTGGCTCCCGCCGGCAGGGTCATCGTCACCTTCCAGCCGTCGATGGTGGCGGCGCCGCTGTTGGTCACCGTCACTTCGCCGTGGAAGCCGCCGTTCCAGCTGCCGGCCGTGCGGTAGGCGGCGGCGCATGTCGCGGCGGAGACCTCGGCGGCGGCGGTCGCGGCGCCGGGCACGGACATCGCCCCGGTGGCGAGGACGACGGCGCCGAGGACGGCGAGCCGGTGCGGGCGTGGGCGGTTCATGCTGGCCGCTCCTTTGTGAAGGCGGGAGTGGGAGCGCTCCCGAAGCCGATCATACCCACCCAGTGATAAGAATCAATGGCTTAGCCACCCACCACACCACCCCTAAAGCATCCTAGGAGGATAGCCTGGATCCGTGCCCGCGGCCGGCGGAGACGGGGTCCATGGAGGACCGGATGCTCGATCCGCTGCACGTGGTGGTCGGTCTCGCCGCGAGCGAGCTGAGCACCCCGCTCACACTGCGCCACGACCACTCGTGGCCGCATCGCGAGGCGACGGTGGCCGAGGTTCTCGACGCCGGCGGCACCCCGTGGATCGTCAAGCAGGTGCGAGTCCCCGAGGCCTTCACCCGGGAGGTGCGGGCACTGCGCGAGTGGGCGCCGCGGCTGGGCGAGGGCATGGCGCCACGGCTGATCGCCACCGTGCCCGGCAGCTCGGTGATGGTCATGGACAAGCTGCCGGGCCGGGCCGGGAGCGCGTCGACGGCCGCGGAGTTCCACCAGGCCAGCCGTCTGCTGCGCCCCCTGCACGAGGCGGAGCCGGCGACCGCCGACGCCGGCTATCCGGCCCGCGCGGCCGACAGCGTCGATCGATGGATCCAGCGGGTGCCCGGTGTGGTGGACGCGGCGGACCTCGACTTCGTGCGCGCCCAGATCAGGTTGCTGGAGACGATGCCCGATGTGCGCAGCGGCCCCATCCACAACGACTACCAGCCACGAAACTGGCTCACCGACGCCGGCGCCACGGTCCGCGTCATCGACTTCGGCAAGTCGAAACGCGACGTCCAACTCCGCGACTTCGAGCGGATGTGGTACCAGGAGTGGCGGCACCGCCCCGACCTGCGAGAGGCGTTCTTCGACGGGTACGGCAGGACGCTCTCCGACGGCGAGGAACGGGCGCTGGCCTGTATCGGCGCCGTCGGCGCCCTGACGACTGTCCTGTGGGCGCGCAGCCATGGCGCCGAGTCGTTCGAGCGGCACGGCCGCCGGATGCTGGAGCTGCTGCGCGGGCGCGGGCCGGCCCGCTGAGCGAGCGTCCCGGACCGCCGCTCAGGCCGGCGCCGGACGGAACCGGAACGATGTCCCGGCGTGGAAGGCGGCGCTGCCGTCGGTCTGATCGACCCACAACTCATCGCCACGGTGGTGCAGGAACCAGCCCGGATAGTTGGACGCCTCCAGGGTGACGGCGCCGTCGGTGGCGCCTTCCCCGAGGCAGAACGTGGCGTCGCCGCGGAACAGCGGCGTGCCCTGGTCGGCGTCGAGCCGCAGCCGCCACGAGGCGTGCCGCAGGTAGCGGCCGTTGTCCGCCCGGAAGGAGAAGCACCGGGGATCCGCGAGCCCGGCGACCGCGGTGAAGGTGGCCCGGCCGCGAACGGAGTCGTCGCTGCCGGGCCCGGCCGGCGCCAGGACACCGAGGTCACCGGCGGTCATGACGAACAGGCCCGGCTCGGCGGCCGACTCCACCGAGATCCGCCGGCCCGGCGTCAGGGAGACGGCGCCGGTCGCCGTGGGGCGGGCGGTGGTAGAGGTGGTGGTGGCCGGCGCCGGGGAGCCGGAGGTCCTCGGCGGCGCCGGGGACGGCGCCGCCGCTCGCGGGACCGGCGGGGACGGCGCCGCCACGGGCGGGGCCGGCGCGGGCGGTGTGGCGGCCGGCCAGGTGGTCGCCGTGACGGCGGCGCCGGTCGCCAGCGCCCCGGCGGCGACGGTCGCGGCGATCGGATGCGCCACCAGGGACTGCAGAAGCTGCGCGAGAAGCCCGGCTTTCACACCCGCGCCCGCGGTCGCGCCAACGCCCGCGCCCGCGGTCGCGCCAACGCCCGCGCCCGCGGTCGCGCCAACGCCCGCGCCGGCGGTCGCGCCAACGCCCGCGCCGGCGGTCGCGCCCGACGCCGCCGTCAGTGCGGCCGGCCCGATCTCGGCGGTCTTGCCCAGCACCGCGGTGGTCAGCCCGATCGGCACGGGCAGCAGGACGGCGAAGCCCGGGAGCAGACGATCCGCCGGCACGATCGCCGAGGCCGATCGCCGGCAGGTGGCGCAGGAGCGGGTGTGCCGGGCGAGCCGTTTGCGCCACAGCGGAGCCGGAGCGCCGTCCCAGCCCGCCGCCGCCGTGTCGAGTCCGGGGCAGCGGGGGCGGGCGTCCAGGGCGGCGACGATCTCCCGGCTCGCCTCGAGGTGCCGGCGCATGCGCTGGATCCGCACTCCGGTGTGCGCGACACCGGACCCGAGGGCGGCGGCGACCTCGGAGCGGGTCAGTTCACCGGCGACCTCCAGCAGCCACAGCGACAGCAGCGCCCGATCGCCCGGATCGAGCCATCGCCCGGCGCGCACGACCTGACGCCGTTGCGCCGACAGGTCGGCCCGCAGCGCGGTCAGGTCCTCGATCTCCAGGCCCGGATCCGGCAGAACGCCCGCCTCGTCCAGCGGGGCGGCTCGTCGCGCGCCGGCCGCCTGGCGATGCAGGTGGGTGCCGATCTGGTTGACCGTGATGGCGACCAGCCAGGAACGGAAGCTCTCTGGTTGACGCAGTGCCGGGAGCTGCCGGAGGGCGCGCACCATGACGTCCTGGACGACATCGTCGGCGTCGGGGTCGGCGTCCAGGACCCGCCGCACGACGGTGTGGACCAGCGGAAGACTGGCGGTGACGAGCTCGTCCACGGCATGCCGGTCACCCGCCCGGGCCGCGGCCACGAGGCTCGTCTCGATCGGGACGTCGACGCGCACCGTCACCTCACCGTCGCGGGACATTTTCGCCAGTCACGACGTAACAAGGTGCGCGAGAGAAGGCATCCCGTCAAGAGCGGGCTTTATTCGCCCGGCCGACCATCCCGCACGGCCCGTCATAACAAAAAAGAGCAAAGATTTTTCCGGTACGGCCCATCGGCGGCGCATCCGGCAACAGCAGCCGCTTCGCCGGAACTGTTATGTGCGGTTATCCGCCGAAGTCGAATCACCGCCGCCTAATATTTTCGCGGCTCTCAGGACATCGCTTCACGGCACGCGACCAGGGGATATCCGGCGGCCTTGCCTGGTGAAACGATACATGGGATCCCGGGCGGCGCGAGCCATCGAAGGACGCCACTTGAATGAACGGAAACATTCTGGCAATGTCTCCATTCCAGGGTGTTAGCGCTCTCATATCCCCACACCGCAGTTATCACGACCGTGGTGAAGTGCGCTTTCCTGCTGTTATCGACGACGCCGTGACCCCCGGCGGCGGCAGGCGCCCGGAGAGGAGACACCGGAATGAGACGACTGAAGACCGTGTTCGCCGCGGTGACCCTGCTGCTGTCGGGTGCGCTGACCGTTCTCGCCGCACCCGCCGCACAGGCACTCGACAACGGCGTCGCCCGTACCCCGCCGATGGGCTGGAACAGCTGGAACGCCTTCGGGTGCAATATCAACGAGACCCTGATCCGGCAGATGGCCGACGCCATCGTCAGCAGCGGAATGCGGGATCTGGGTTACCGGTACGTCGTCGTGGACGACTGCTGGTTCAACCCGAACCGCGACAGCGCGGGCAATCTGCAGGGCGATCCCACCCGGTTCCCCAGCGGCATGAAAGCGCTGGGTGACTACCTGCACAGCCGGGATCTCAAATTCGGTATCTACCAGGTCCCGGTGGACAAGACCTGCGCCCAGTACTTCGGCAGTTATCCCGGCGCGACCGGCAGCCAGGGCCACGAGGTCCAGGACGCCCGGCAATTCGCGGCCTGGGGCGTGGACTTCCTGAAGTACGACTGGTGCTCACCGAACGGCACCATCAACGATCAGGTGAACACGTTCGCCAAGATGCGCGACGCGCTCGCCGCGACCGGCCGGCCGATCGTCTACAGCATCAACCCCAACAGCATCCACGCCAAGACCGGCCCGCTGCGCAACTGGGGCGACGTCGCGAACATGTGGCGCACCACCGAGGACATCACCAACGCCTGGGACACCGGTCAGACCAACGGCTACCCGATGGGCATCCAGAACATCGTCAACGTCACCGTCCCGCTCGCCGGATACGCCCGGCCGGGCGCCTTCAACGACCCGGACATGATGGAGGTCGGCCGCGGCGGCATGACCGACACCGAGATGCGCAGCCATTTCGCCCTGTGGGCGATGATGGCGTCCCCGCTCATCGCCGGCAACGACGTGCGCTCCATGAACACGGCGACCCAGACGATCCTGAAGAACCAGAACCTCATCGCGATCAACCAGGACACCCTCGGTCTGCAGGCGACCCAGGTCACCGGCGACGGCGGCCGCCGCGTGCTGGCCAAGCGACTCGCCAACGGCGACGTCGCGGTCGCCCTGTTCAACCAGTCGAACAGCACCACGACGATCTCCACCACGGCCGCGGCCGTGGGCAAGAGCGGCTCCTCCTTCACCCTGCGCGACGCCTGGACCGGCGCCACCACGACCAGCACCGGCGCCATCAGCGCCAGTGTTCCCGGGCACGGCACGGTCGTCTACCGGCTCAGCGGAGGGACCACCACACCGCTGCCGACCGCCACGAGCCTGGTCAGCGCCGCCTCCGGACGCTGCCTCGACGTCCCGGAGAGCGCCACCGCCAACGGCACCCAACCGGTCGTCTGGGACTGCAACGGCGCCGCGAACCAGCGCTGGACCGTCGACGGGCAGCGCCTGCAGGCGCTCGGCAAGTGCCTGGACGCGCCCGTCAACGCGACCGCCGGGTCGAAGGTCCAGCTCTGGGACTGCTCCGGCGCGACCAACCAGCAATGGACCGTGAACGCCGACGGCACCATCCGCGGCACCCAGTCCGGACTGTGCCTCGACGTCGACCGCAATCTCACCGCGAACGGCACCAAGGTCCTGCTGTGGACCTGCACCGGTGCGGCGAATCAGCGCTGGTCCCGCGCCTGATCCTGCTGCGAGACCCCCATCTGGCAGAAAGGTTCCGACATGCCCATCCCCCGAGGACGTTCCCTGCTGCTCACGGTCGTGGCCGCGGGCGTCGCCGCCGCCGCGAGCATCGCGGTGATCGGTACGGCCGAGGCCGCCACCACCCTCGGCGCCTCGGCCGCGCAGACCGGCCGCTACTACGGCGCCGCCGTCGCGGCCGGCCGGCTCGGCGACGCGACCTACACCGGCATCCTGAACCGGGAGTTCAACTCGGTCACCGCCGAGAACGAGATGAAGTGGGACGCGACCGAGCCGGCCCAGGGCCGATTCACCTACGCCAACGGCGACCGCATCCTCAATCAGGGCATCGCCATGGGCGCCAAGGTCCGCGGCCACGCCCTGCTCTGGCACCAGCAACAACCCGGCTGGGCCCGGTCGATGTCCGGCGCCGCCCTGCGCAACGCCGCCATCAACCACGTCACCCAGGTCGCCACCCATTACCGGGGCAGGATCCACTCCTGGGACGTGGTCAACGAGGCCTTCGCCGACGGCGGCAGCGGCGCCCGGCGCGACTCGAACCTGCAGCGCACCGGCAACGACTGGATCGAAGCCGCCTTCCGCGCCGCCCGGGCCGCCGACCCGGGCGCCAAACTCTGCTACAACGACTACAACACCGACGGCGTCAACGCGAAGTCCACCGGCATCTACAACATGGTCCGTGACTTCAAGGCCCGCGGCGTCCCGATCGACTGCGTCGGCTTCCAGTCCCACCTGGGCACCGGCATCTCCGGCGACTACCAGGCCAACCTGCAACGCTTCGCCGACCTGGGCGTCGACGTGCAGATCACCGAACTGGACGTCGCGCAGGGCGGCAACCAGGCCAACATCTACGCCACCGTCACCCGGGCCTGCCTCGCGGTGGCCCGCTGCACCGGCATCACCGTCTGGGGCATCCGCGACAGCGACTCCTGGCGCACCGGCGAGAACCCCCTGCTGTTCGACAACTCGGGCAACCGCAAGGCGGCGTACAACTCGGTGCTGAGCGCGCTCAACGCGGGCGGCCCGACCAGTCCCGGCCCGTCGCCATCGTCGCCGGGCCCGTCGCCCAGCACGCCGTCCGGTGACGGTTGCACCGCGACCGTGTCGCTGAACGCCTGGAACGGCGGCTACGTCGCCACCGTCCGCGTCACGGCCGGCGCCACGGCGGTCAACGGGTGGGCGGTCGGGGTGACGCTGCCCTCCGGGAGCGCCGTCACCAATGTGTGGGGTGCCACCAGCAGCGGCGCCGGCGCCACGATGAGCTTCCGCAACGTCGATTACAACCGGCAGATCGCCGCCGGGGGCAGCATCGAGTTCGGTTTCCAGGGCACCGGCGCGGGTCCCGGCTCCGCATCCTCCTGCCGGGTCGGCTGAGGCCTCGCCCCCAACCCCCGCCGGCCCGGGCCCGGGCCGGCGGGGCTCCGCGTGCCTCTCCCCCACCCCGCCTAGACTCCTCCGGGTGATCGTGCGGATGGCCGGCATGGCGGATGTGGCGGCGCTCGCGGAGCTGCGGGACGTCGCACCCGGCGACCTCGCGGCCTTCGCCGGCTGGCTGGCCGCCCACGCGCAGACGCACCTGCCGTTCGTCGCCGAGATCGACGGTCACGTGGTCGGCGCCGCCTGGCTGCACGTCGCGCAACGGGTGCCGGGCAACGGGTCGCTGGACCGGTGGTACGGCGACGTCCAGTCCGTCATGGTCCGCGAGGAGTGCCGCAACCGGGGCGTCGGCGCCGCCCTGATGGCCGCGATCCTGGCCGAGGCCCGCGTCCGGGACCTGTTGCACGTGACGGTCCACTCCGGGCGCCGCGCGGTCGACTTCTACCTGCGTAACGGCTTCAGCCACCACCGCCAGATCCTGCTCTGGGAGCCGGCCGCCCCCTGATCAAACCTGCCGGCCGCCCGGCGCACCGGGTCAGCCTTTGCCGATCCCGCTGGTGAGCCCGGCGATGAGTTGCCGCTCGGCGAACGCGTAGCACACCAGCGACGGCAGCATGGCGAGGGTGACGTAGGCGAGGATGCGCGCGGTGTCGGCCGAGAACTGCGACTGGAACTGCTGGACACCCAGCGGCAGCGTCCACCATCGGGAGTCGTTGAAGACGATCAGCGGAAGCAGGAAGTTGTTCCAGCTGCCCACCACGGCCAGGATCGAGACGGTGCCGAGGGCGGGCCGGGACATCGGCAGCAGGATGCGCCAGAAGAACCGGAAGGGACCACAGCCGTCCAGCACCGCGGACTCCTCGACCTCCGCCGGAATGCTCCGGAAGAAGGCGCGCAGGATGACGATGGTGACGGGCAGGCCGAACGCCGCCTGCGGCAGCACCACACCCAACGGGTTGTTCAGCAGGCCCATCTCCCGGAGCAGCACGAACAGCGGCAGGATCGCCACCGCGAACGGGAACATCAGCCCGATCGTGAAGATCGTGAACAGCAGCTCCCGCCCGGGGAAGGCGTAGCGGGCGAAGATGTACGCCGCCATGGCGCCGATCAGGACCACCAGGGCCGTGCTGGCGACGGCGATGACGGTGCTGTTGGCCGCCTGCTGCCAGAACGCCGACGAGGTCACGGCTTCCAGGTAGTTGCCGGGCACCCACGGGTCCGGCAGCCCGAACGGGTTGGTGAACAGCTGGCCGCTGTCCTTGAACCCGCCGAGGACGCCGAAGACGATCGGCACCGCGACGGCGGCGCCCACCGTGATGCTCACGGCCTGCAGCACCCCGTGGCGCATCATGCGGGGCAGGTTGCGCGGCCGCCGCGCCGGCGTCGTACCGCTGCTCATCGCTGGTCTCCGATCCTGGTGATCGCGCCGTCGAGGTCGCGGCGGAGGACGAACCGCTGGTACAGCAGGCCGAAGGTGAGGCTGATCAGGAAGATCATCATGCTGATCGCGCTGGCGTAGCCCACGTGGAACCGTTTGAATCCCTCCTGGAACATCGTCACGGCGAGGGTCTCCGACGACCGGATCGGCCCGCCGCCGGTGAGCACCCAGATCATGTCGAAGAGCTGGACCGTGCCGAGGATGGACAGGAACACGCTGATCCGGATGGTGGGGCCGAGCAGTGGCAGGGTGATGTGCCGGAAGGCCTGCCAGGGCCCGGCGCCGTCCATCGCCGCCGCGTCGTGCAGTTCCCGCGGGATCCCCTGGCGGCCGGCCAGGTAGAGGATCGTGTGGAACCCGAAGAACTTCCACGAGATCACGACGAACAGCGAGTACATCACGGTGTCCGGGTCGGCGAGCCAGGTGGCGCCCAGGTCGCCCAGGCCGATCAGCTTGGTGACGTGGTTGGCCAGCCCCTGGTTGGGCGAGAAGATCATGGTGAACAGCACCGCGGTGACGACTTCGGACAGCACGTACGGCGCGAAGAACAGCATGCGGTACGCGCGCCGCCCGCGCAGCGGCTGGTTCAGCAGCATGGCCAGGGCCAGGGAGAACGGAAGCTGGATGGCGAGGGAGAGCGTCACCAGCAGCAGTGCCCGGCGCAGGTCGCCGACGAAGATCTCGTCGACCAGCAGCCGGCGGAAGTTGTCCAGGCCGACGAAGGCGGTGGGCGCGCCGAAGCCGTTCCAGTTGAAGAAGCTGCTGTACCCGGCGATCACGATGGGGGCGAGCACGAGCAGCACGAAGAGCAGTAGTGCCGGGCTCAGGAAGGCGATCACCGTGGGCCACGGGCGCCGGCGCCGCGGGGCGGCCTCGACCGATGGCCGGGGTGGGGCCGGCGCGGGCCGGCGCTCGTCGGTGAGCACTCCGGTCAGCCCTGCTTGGCGGCGGCGGTGATGGCCTGTGCGACCTGTTGCGGCGACGACTTGCCGGCCAGCAGTTCCGCGACGCTGTCGTTGACCTGCTGACCGACCGCAGGCGCGTAGGCCTGGTCCAGGTACAGCTGGAACCCGGTCGAGGCGGAGAGGGTGTCGCCCACCAACTTGAGGTTCGGGTCGGTGACCGCGTCCCCCGCCGCCTTGACCACCGGAAGCACGCCGGCCGTCTTCGCCTCGATGCGGGCGTTCTCCGGCTGGGCGATGAACTTGAGGAACTCCACCGCCTCAGGCGGCGCGTCCTTGCCGACCGCGAAGCCTCCGCCGCCCCCGAACGCGTCGGTGATCTTCCCCTTGCCGCCGTCGACCGCCGGGAACGCGAAGAATCCGAGTTTGTCGCCGAGTCCCTTCTTGCCGGCCGAGTTGTCGCGCTCGACCACCGGGGCCCACTGGCCCATGAGTTCCATGGCCGCCTTGCCGTTGCCCATGGTGGCGGCCTGACCGTCGGCGGTGGAGTAACCGGCGGCCAGATATCCGGTCTGGAACGGCTGCAGGGCGACCAGGTCGGCGAGGTGGGCGCCGGCCGTGACGAAGTCGGGTGCGTCGAAGTTCTTGTCGGCGCCGGCTTGGCGGAGCGCGTCCAGGCCGGCGACCCGCATCGCCAGGTAGGCCCAGTAGTAGTGGCCTGGCCATTTCTCCTTGCCGGCCAGCGCGATCGGGGTGATCTGCGCGGCCTTGAGTCTGCGCACGGCCTCCAGATATTCGGCCCAGGTCGCCGGCGGCGCCTTCACCCCGGCTCGCTCGAAGAGCTCCTTGTTGTACCAGAAGCCGACCATGCCGGTGTCCACCGCCGAGCCGTAGACCTTTCCGCTGACGGTGTAGGCGTCCAGCGCCGTGGGGATCAGCGTGTCGCGCCACGCGCCGACGTCCGCGGTGAGGTCTTTGACCATTCCTGCTTCGGCCTGCTGGGCGAGGACTCCGCCACCCCAGGTGTGGAAGATGTCCGGTGGGTCACCCGCCTGGACGACGGTCGTCAGTTTGGTCTTGAAGGCCTCGTTCTCCAGCGGTGTGATCTCGAAGGTGACGCCGGGATGTGACGCCTCGAACTGGCGGGCCATCTGCGCCCACGCCGACATCATCGGGTCGGTGTTGGCGATGTGCCACCACCTGATCTTCTTTCCGGAGCCTGATTGCCCGCCCTCGTCGCCGCACCCGGCCAGTACGGCGCCGGTAGCGGCGGCGGTCGTCAGAGCGAGCAGCGATCTGCGGCTGAGCCGGATTCGATCCGTCACCGTCAGCTCCCCTTTCGGCGCCCTTCCGGGCGCACGTGAGATCAGCGGCTGGAGTGCGCAGCCGCGAAACTTTCGACGATTGGCAGTCATCATTATCGGTGGCAAGCGGCACGTTACGAGTTCGAGTCAAGCAGGTCAATACCGTCGATCGACCGAATCGATCGCGGACGCTCCCGACGGTGCGGCCGAGCATCTTCGCGGCAATCGTCGGCGCCCGGTCGGCGGCATACCGAAAGTTTCGAAAGCGTGCGGCCTGCCGCGAAGCATCGGCGACGCCCGGTGACGGCGGCGTCCCGGCGACGCGGCACCGTTGTGAGGATGATGCGATTTCGGTAAACACAATGATCGGGAAAAATTGTTACGACGACCACGCCGCTCGAGTCGCGGCCGGCATCGGGGCGTGGGGGCGTGAACCGGCCCGTCGCCGGGGCGCGGGGGGGGGGGGGGGGCGGGGCGGCCCCCCCCCCCCCCCCCCCCCCCCCCCGGGGCGGGGGGGGCGCGCCCCGGGGGGGTTCCCGGTCCGTCCACCCGGGAACCCCGCGCCGATCAGGTTCCGGCGCGGGCCGGCGCCGGTGTCGTGCCGGCGCTGCTGGACACGATCACACCGAAGCCGGCACCGGAACCAGGGGCGAGGCTTTCCGCCGGAAGCCGCGCTCGAAGAGGGCGGCCGGGTGTCGTCAGGCGCGCGACCATCGCTGGCCGGCGGCGCCGGTGCAGGTCCACAGCCGGACGGCGGTGCCGTTCGCGGTGAGGTTGCGGTCCACCTCGAGGCAGAGTCCCGACCGGACGCCGCGGACGGTGCCGTCGTTGTGGAACGTCCACTGCTGGTTGGTCGCGCCACTGCAGTCCCACAGCTGGACCTTCGCGCCGGCGGTCGCGGTGGTCGGCGCGTCGAGACACTTGCCGAGCGCCTGCACGGACTGCCCGGTGAACGTCCACCGCTGGTTGGCCCGGCCGCTGCAGTCCCAGATGATCGGCTGGGTGCCGTTGGCGGTGCTGCTGTTCGGGACGTCCAGGCAGCGCCCGGACGCGCTGCTGACCAGGGTTCCGGTCGTGCCGCCGCCGCCCGGCTCGCCGATCGTCCCGGGAACCGAGCGCAGCGCCGCGTACCAGACCGCCGCCATCTTGTCGTAGCCGCCGGCGGTGGGATGGACGCCGTCGATGAGGTCCGCGGTGGTCAGCGCCGCGTGCATGTCGACGAGGTGGACCCGTTTACCGCTGCTGACCTTGCTCCGCACGATGCCGGGAACGGCGGCGTTGAAGGTGCGGGCGGCGGCCGCCTGTCCGGGCGAGGCCAGCGGGATGATCGTCGCGACGAACACGTCCGCCGCGGGCGACGCCGCCGTGATGCGGTCGATCAGAGCGGACAGCCGGCCCGGCGCACCGGCGACGTTGTGGTTCTGCAGGATGTCGTTGGTGCCCAGGTGCAGCAGCACAGTGCGGGGCGCGGCGGTCCGCATCCACCCGGTGATGTTGGCGTCGACCTGGTCGATCCGCCATCCCGGGTGTCCTTCGTGGTCGTGGTCGCCGAGCGCGGCCGGACCGTTGAACTGGGTGCCGACGAAGTCGTTGCGGTAGCCGGCCGCCGCCAGCCGCCGCCAGAGGCCGATGCGGTAGCCACCGGGAACCTGGGTGCCCTCGGTGATGGAGTCCCCCAGCGGCATGATCCGAACGCCGCCGTTCGACTCCGCCGCCGCCGCGCCGGTCGGCGTGACAGCGCCGGTCAGCGTGAGCACAGCGGTGAGTACGGTCCCGAAGAACCACAGTCTGCTTCTGCGCATGGCGCGCTCCTCTGGGTGCGGCACGAGTCCTCGCCGGTGCGGGCGGGGGACGAGGGATGGGGATCAGATCAACACCTTGAGAGCGTTAACATCTGGAATCCGTAGATTGCCAGAACGTTTCGAGACATTCAAGAAGGAAAATACGCCGAAGTTTTCGATCCGGCTCCCACACGCCACTAAAGATCTCCATCGGGGCGATTGGCCTGCTCAGCACCGTTAAGCAATAGGACCAAAGATAAGCGGCATGGAGGCGGACTCTTCGCAGGCCGCAGTCGTAACAGTTTTCGGGCGACGCTTTTACATTCTTCCGCACCGCCGGGACACCCGAGTGAGCGATCGCCCGCGCCCGCCGCGCACCGGCCCGGCGACGAGCGCGCTGTCCACCCGAAACGATCAACGAACGCCGGAGGCCGAGGCCGCGAGCGACCGAAGAGGCGACGGTCGTCGATGTGTTGTAACGTCCGCCGGGAGCGCTCCCACACCCCGAGAAGGAGCTTCCATGAGACATCCCCTCCGCGCCCTGCTGGCCGCCTGCACCCTGGCCGCCGCGGGCATCACCGGACTCACGCTCGCCGGCCCCGCACAGGCCGACACCCGCATCTGCGACCAATACGGCTCGACCACCATCGGCGGCCGCTACGTGGTGATGAACAACCGCTGGGGCACCACCGCCGAGCAGTGCATCAATGTCACGGGCACCGGGTTCGCCATCACCAGCCAGCAGGGCGTGGGCAACACGAGCGGCGCGCCGGTGTCATACCCGGCGGTCTACTTCGGCTGCCACTACACCAACTGCTCCCCCGGCACCAACCTGCCCATCCGCGTCGGCTCGATCTCCAGCGCGACCAGCAGTGTCAGCTACAACTTCGTCTCCGGAGCCACCTACAACGCGTCGTACGACATCTGGCTGGACCCCGCGCCGAAGACGAACGGCGTCAACGCCCAGGAGATCATGATCTGGTTCAACCGGCAGGGGTCCATCCAGCCGATCGGCTCACGGGTCGGCACCGCCACTGTCGGCGGCCGCACGTGGGAGGTGTGGCAGGGCAGCAACGGCGCCAACGCCGTCGTCTCCTATGTGGCGCCCACGGCCATCGCGAGCTGGAGCTTCAGCGTCCTCGACTTCATCAACGACGTGAAGAACCGCGGCGCCATCACCGACTCGTGGTATCTGACCAGCGTCCAGGCCGGATTCGAGCCGTGGATCGGCGGCGCCGGCCTGGCCGTCAACAGCTTCTCCGCGGCGGTCAACGGCGGCGCAACCGTGCCCTCGACGCCGCCGTCCACCCCGCCCGGCGAGGCCGCCTGCACGGTGACCTACACGACGAACGTGTGGAATACGGGCTTCACCGCCGGCGTCACGGTGGCCAACACCGGGGGGAGCGCGATCAACGGCTGGGCTCTGGACTTCTCGCTGCCGGCCGGGCAGTCCATCACCGGCTCCTGGAACGCCGCCCTGAGCGGGACGTCCGGCGCGATCACCGCCCGCAACGCCGGCCACAACGGCGGCGTCCCGGCCGGCGGCAGCACGTCGTTCGGGTTCCAGGGCACCTACAGCGGGACGTTCGCCGCCCCCACGGGGTTCACCCTGAACGGGAGGGCCTGCGCACGAGGCTGAGCACGCAGCCCGGTCCGGCAGCGCGCCGGACCGGGTTCCGCGAGACCGACATATAACAGTGAGCGCCGCGTACGCACAGAGATCTGTCATTAGACATTGACCGAAGCTCATCGATGGGCGACGATGTGACGCAGCTCTCGTTGGGAGCGCTCCCCTCACTGAGGAGGCCCTGTGCGACAGCGCCCGCATCCGTTCATCGTCGCCGTCATGGCACTGCTGCTGAGCCTCACCGGGTGGCTGCTCGCACCGCCGGCCCGGGCAGCGGCCGGCGACGGCACCCCGCGCGATGCCAACATCGCCTTCTACGGGCGATGGGACACCACCGATCCGGCGGCCGTGGTCCCGCACTTCGCGGGCGCCTACCTCGTCACCGGATTCACCGGCACCCGGGTCGCTCTGCGGCAGCGTGGCGCCATCGACCTGTACTACAGCATCGACGGTGCCGACGACGTCTACCTGCGCAACGTCAACGGCACCGTCAACCTCACACCCACCCCGCTGCGCGCCGGCAACCACACCTTGCGGGTGTCCTACCGGGTCGTCGCCGGGTCGTACCGCGGTGACGCCGTCTTCCAGGGCCTCGTGCTGGACAGCGGCGCCACCACGCGCGCCGTGCCCCGGCCGGCGCGACTGCTGGAGTTCATCGGCGACTCGATCACCGTCGGCACCACCTCCTCGAAGAACGCGCTCACCGCGTACGGATGGCTGACCGGCGAGCAGCTCGCCGCCGCGCACACGCAGATCGCCGAGGGCGGCGCCTGCCTGGTCAGCGCCGCCGACGGCTGCACCGGCATGGCCGACCGGTTCCTGCGCGGCAACACCCCCGCGGGCTCGCCGCTCTGGGACTTCTCGCGGTACCAGGCCGACGCCGTCGTGATCAACCTGGGCACCAACGACGTCGGGCACGGCGTGAGCACCACCACCTTCCAGACCGTCTACACCGGCCTGCTGCGCGACATCCGCGCCAGATATCCGAGAGCCGCCATCCTGGCGCTGCAGACCTTCACCAAGCGGTACGCGGCTCAGACTCAGGCCGCGGTGCAGACCGTGACCGCCGCCGGCGACCGCAACACGTTCTTCGTCCCCACCGACGGATGGCTGCCGGCCGGCGGCTTGAGCGACAACGTGCACCCCAACGACGTCGGCCACCGCGCGATCGCCGCCCGGCTGGCGCCGATCATCGCCGCCAGGCTCGGCCCCGGCACGACCCCGTCCGCGTCGGCCTCCGCGTCGGCGTCCGCTTCGCCGGCGCCCGGCACGGCGTGCTCGGTCACCTACGCCCGGAGCAGCGAGTGGACCGGCGGCGCACAGTTCGACGTCACGATCCGCAACACGTCGGCGACGCCGGCCGCCGGGTGGACGCTGACCTGGACGCTGCCCGCCGGCCAGCGGATCACCCAGGCCTGGAACGCCGCCGTCACTCAGGCCGGCACGGGCGCCCGCGCGGCCGGTGTCGCCTGGAACAGCACGATCCCCGCGGGGGGCTCCGCCGGGTTCGGGTTCCTCGCCGACAGCGCGAACAGCGGCGCCACCGGGTTCGCCCTCAACGGCGCCACCTGCACCACCGCCTGACCTCCCGCCCGCACCACCGGGGCCCCGGCCTTCCGCCTGGCCTCCCGCCCGCACCTCCGGGGCCCTGGCCTCCCGTCTGACAGGAGCATGTCATGACGCCTTTCCGGCGGCTTCTCGCGCCGCTCACCGCATCGGTTCTCGCCCTCACCGCCGGCGGCCTCAGCGTGGCCACCGCCCGGGCCGACGCCGCGCCCGCCTGCCGCGTCGACTACCGCATCACCAGCCAATGGGGTACGGGATTCGGCGCCGACGTGACGGTCACCAACCTCGGCGACGCGATGACCGGCTGGACGCTCCGCTGGACACTCGCACCGGGGCAGAGCGTCACGCAGGCGTGGAACGCGACCGTGGCGACGGCCGGCTCGGCGGCGACCGCCACCGGCCTGAGCCACAACAGCGCGGTGCCCGCCGGCGCCTCCGTCACCTTCGGGTTCACCGGCGCTCACACCGGCGGCAACCCCGTCCCGGCGTCGTTCACCCTCAACGGCACGACCTGTCAGGGCGGTACCGCCCCCTCGGACGGCGGCACACCCGCACCGACGCCCTGCACCGGCCCCAGCACCCCGCCGGTCACGCCCGCGTCCCCGGCCCGGAAGGTCAAGATCTGGCTGGCCGGCGACTCCACCATGGCGAACCCGCAGGGAACCTGCCCGGTCGGCTGGGGCAGCCAGTTCGCCCCGTACTTCACCAGCGACGTGACCGTGCAAAACAGCGCGGTCGGCGGGCGCAGCATCCAGACGTGGCTCTACGAGGGCAACGTCACCGGCACCAAGGACTCCGCCGGCGAATGCGTCGTCAGTCCCGCCACCTACAGCTCGCGGTGGACCGGCATGCTCGACGCCACCACCGGGATGCGGGCGGGCGACTACCTGTTCATCCAGTTCGGCATCAACGACGGCTCCTCCGCCTGTCCCCGCCACGTCGGCCCGGCCCGCTACCAGCAGTTGCTGGGCGTGATGGTCCAGGCGGCCAAGGCCCGGGGCGCCAAACCGGTCCTCGTCACCCCGGTCGCGGCGATCAGGTGCAACGGCGGCTCCGCCGTCGGTAACCGCGGCTTCCTCACCGAGACCCGGAACGCCGCCACCGCCAACGGCGTGCCGGTGATCGATCTGCACCAGCGCAGCGTCGCCCTGTACAACAGGCTGCGACTCTGCCCGAACAACGGCGACTACTCGTCCGGCGCGGTGGGTTCCTTCTTCTGCAACGACCACACCCACTTCGAGGCCGCCGGGGCCCGGCAGATCGCGGGCCTGATCACGGCGGCGCTGGGCGAACAGGGCATCCCCCTCGCCTCCTACCTTCGCTGACCCCGCTTCCTTCCGAGTACGGCGCGGCCAGAATGGCCGAGCTCCTCGTCAGGGAATCCGCGAACGCAACCCGCCCTCACCAGATATCCGCGCTGAGCGCGAGAACGACGAGGCGGCAGCGAAACGATCCTCAGCGATGCGCCATACCTTGACACCGCTCGATGTGAGCGATAACACTTCCGAGTCACAGCACCATGGAGGCAATGCTCCGGTAACGCTTCCCGCGCCCCGCCGTCACGCACGCCGTCTGGCGCAGCCGTGGCCGCCTCGCCCCAGGCGGCCGCGAGGCGATCCCCCCTTCGAGAGCAGGTTCCTTGTGAGATCTCCGGTGCGGCCGCTCGCAGCCGCCCTCTCCGTCCTGGCCACGACTCTGGCGTGCGCGACGTTCGCCCCCGCCTCGCCCGCCGCGGCGGCGCCCGGCAGCCCCGCCGTCCGGCCGCCGCTGGGCTGGAACAGCTGGAACACCTTCGGTTGCGACATCGACGAGGCGAAGATCCGCGGCGCCGCGGACGCCATGGTGAGCTCCGGGATGCGTGCGGCCGGCTATGAGTACGTCGTCGTCGACGACTGCTGGCAGGCGACGACCCGGGACGCCGCCGGCAATCTGCGCTCCGACCCCACCCGATTCCCGACCGGGATGAAGGCGCTCGGCGACTACATCCACGGGAAAGGGCTGAAGTTCGGCATCTACCAGGCCCCACGCGAGGAGACCTGTGCCCAGTACTTCAACGCCGTCGGCGGCGCCACCGGCGCCCTGAACCACGAGCAGCAGGACGCCGACACGTTCGCGGCGTGGGGCGTCGACTTCCTCAAGTACGACTGGTGCTCACCGTGGGGCACCCTGAACGAGCAGGTCACCGGCTTCACGAAGATGCGTGACGCCCTGCGCTCCACCGGACGGCCGATCGTCTACTCGATCAATTCCAACAGCGCGCACACCAACACCGGCCCGTCCTACGACTGGAGCCCGGTCGCGGACATGTGGCGCACCACCGAGGACATCACCGACCGGTGGAGCACCGGCTGCCGCGCCGACTGCTTCATGGGCGTCACCGAGATCCTCGACGTGCAGGCGCCGCTCGCCTCCTGGGCCGGCCCGCGGCACTTCAACGACCCGGACATGCTCGAAGTCGGCGTGCGGGGCACCTTCACCCCCACCGAGAACCGGGCCCACTTCAGCATGTGGGCCATCATGGCCGCCCCGCTGATCGCCGGCAACGACATCACCACGATGCCGCCCGACGTACGGGCCGTGCTGACGAACCCCGACGTGCTGGCCGTCAACCAGGACAGTCTCGGCCGGCAGGCCACCCGGGTCCGCGACTACGGCGAGACCGAGGTGTGGGCGAAGGCCCTCAGCGACGGATCGGCCGCCGTGGCCCTGCTCAACCGCTCGAGCACCACCGCCACCGTGTCCACCACCGCCTCCGAGATCGGCATGCCCGCCGCGAACGGCTACCAGTTGTTCGACGTCTGGAGCAAGGCGGCCCGCAACACGGCCGGCGCGATCAGCGCCACCGTCGCGCCGCACGGTGTGGTCATGTACCGGGTGCGCACCGGCTCGACGGTTCCCACCGACACCTTCAGCCTGCGCGGCGCCGGGTCCGGGCGGTGCCTGGACGTGCTCGGCGGCGCGCCGGCGGACGGAGCCCAGGCCGTGATCTGGGACTGCAACGGCGGCATCACCCAGGTCGTCACCGCCGCCGACGGCCAGCTCCGCATCGGCGGCAAGTGCCTCGACGCCGACGGCAACGGCACCGCGAACGGCACCAGGGTCATCCTCTGGACCTGTGGCGCCGGCGCCAACCAGCAATGGACGCCGCAGGCCGACGGCGCCGTCCGGGGAGCGCAGTCCGGCAAGTGCCTCGACGTGAACCAGGCCGCCACCGCCAACAACAGCACGCTTCTGCTGTGGACCTGCTCGGCGGCGGCGAACCAGCGCTGGTCCCGGGTCTGATCACGGAGGCCTGGGGCCGGCCGGCCCCAGGCCCACTTCTTGACACACATCTATGTGAGCGATAACACTACGGCAACGGCCGTAACGCGGGGGAAACGCAACCTCAACGACCTGATCATGACCTTCCGTCTTGCGAGGCGCTTCGCGCCCCGTACCCCGAGGAAGTGGGTCTCATGTCCCTGCCCCGCCCCAGCCGCAAGCGCCTCGCCGGCGCGATGACGGTCGTCCTCGGCGCCTCCGTGGCGGCGGTCGGCACGGCTGCGCCCGTCCTCGCCGCCGAGATCCCGAGCGGGGCCCGGTCGCTGCAGTCCGTCAACGTCGCGGGGTCCTACCTGCGGCACACCGACTACCTCGGCGGCATCGCCGCGGTCAGCTCCACCAGCACCACCCAGGCCAAGAAGGACGCGACCTTCACGGTGACACCGGGCCTCGCGGGCGGCGCGGGCTGCGTGTCGTTCCAGGCCGCCAACGGGATGTGGCTGCGCCACCGTGACTATCGGATCCGGCTGGAGACCAACGCGGGCACCGCCACGTTCCTCGCCGACGCCACCTTCTGCGTGCGCGACGGGTCAACCGGCGGATCGGTCCGCCTCGAATCGTTCAACTATCCCGGGCGGTTTCTCCGGCACCGCGACAGCGCGCTCTGGATCGATCCGCCGGCCACCAACGCGAACACGTTCGCCGCCGACAGCTCGTTCCGGGTCACCGCGCCCTGGGTCGCCGGCGCCCGCAGCCCGGTGATCAAGGGGTTGTACGCCGACCCGAACATCGCCCACCTCGGCGGCCGCTACTACATCTATCCCACCACCGACGGCTACCACGGCTGGAGCGGCAGCCGGTTCAAGGCGTTCTCCTCCACCGACCTGGTGAACTGGACCGACCACGGCACCATCCTGGACCTCGGCCCACAGATCGCCTGGGCCGACGACCGCGCGTGGGCGCCGACGATCGCCTACCGCGACAACCGCTACTACTTCTACTTCAGCGCCGCCACCAGCATCGGGGTGGCGACCTCCAGCAGCCCGACCGGGCCGTTCACCGATCCGCTCGGCCGGCCCCTGATCGCGGCCGGCTTCCGCGGCGGCCAGATGATCGACCCGCAGGTGTTCACCGACACCGACGGCCAGTCCTACCTGTACTGGGGCAACGGCTCGGCGTACGCCGTCCGTCTGAACGCCGACATGATCTCCTTCGACGCGAGTCAGGTCCGCACGTTCAGCCTGCCCGACTTCCGCGAGGGCGCGTTCGTGTTCAAGCGTGGCGCCACGTACTACATGACGTACTCGGTCGACGACACCGGATCGGAGAACTACCACGTCGAGTACGCGACCGGCGCCTCACCGTTCGGCCCGTGGACGCACCGCGGCACGATCCTGTCCAAGAATCTGAGCCTGGGCATCAAGGGTCCGGCGCACCAGTCGGTCGTCAAGGCGCCGGACAGCGACACCTGGCACATCGCCTACCACCGCTTCGCGATACCGGCGGGCAACGGCACGAACCGTGAGGTGACCGTCGACCGGATGCGGTTCAACGCCGACGGCACCATCCAGCCCGTCATCCCCACGCTGTGACCGTCCTCCTCCCGGGAGATCCCCATGCCTCTGTCCCGCAGAGAGTTCCACCGTCTGGCCGCGCTCGGCACGCTGACCGCCGCCGCCGGCGGCGCCGCCGTGCTCGGCGCCCCGCCGGCCGCGCTGGCGGCCGACAGCGCCTACGTGTTCGGCTACTTCAAGGAGACGCCGAACCAGAGCGGCGACAGCTATGCCCTGCACCTGGCGGTCAGCACCGACGGGCTGAACTGGCGGCCACTGAACCAGAACAACCCGGTGGCGACCCCGACCGCCGGGACGCTCGGGCTGCGCGACCCGTTCATCCTGCGCAAGCGGGACGGCACCTTCGTCGTCCTGGCCACCGACCTGCGCGGCCGGATCTTCACCGAGAACAACCAGTACCTGCACGTGTGGGACTCGACCGACCTGCGCGGTTTCACCGGGTACCGCCGGATCCGGATGCACGGCCTGGCCACCCACACCTGGGCCCCGACCGCGTTCTGGGTGGCCTCGCGCAACCAGTACGCCATCGTCTACTCCGCCAACAACGGCGCCGACGTCTTCATGGTCAATTACACGTCGGACTTCCGGACGGTGAGCGCCAACCAGGTCTACCACAGCCCTGGCTTCCCGGTTCTGGACGCCGACGTCGTCGTCGACGGATCCACCTTCTACATGTACTACAAGAACCTCGCCGACGGCCTGATCTACGGCGCCCGGTCGTCGACCGGCGCACCCCGCAGCTACACCGACTACACCGGCGGGCTCCGGCAGGGCGGCGCGATCGAGGCGCCGATGCTGGTCAGGAACAACACCGGCAGCGGGTGGCGGCTGTGGGGCGACTCGTTCAGCCCGGTCAACAACGACTACTACGCGTGGTCGACGTCGAACGTCGGCGGCAACGCCTGGACGCCGCTCCATCAGCGCGACTACACCCCGCCGCTGAACGCCAAGCACGGCTCGATCGTCGGGATCACCTCGGCCGAGTACGACGGCCTCGTCTCCCGGTGGGGCCTGCCGGCCTGGGTGCGGCTGAAGTCGTACAACTTCCCCGACCGGTACGTCCGGCACGCCGGCGGCATCGCCCGGATCGACGCCTACCCGTTCGACCCGCACCAGGACCAGTTGTGGCGGATGGTTCCGGGCCTGGCCGACCCCGCCGGCGTGTCCTTCGCATCGATCAATCTGCCGGGCCGTTTCCTGCGGCACAGCGACTACGCGATCCGGCTGGACACCGATGACGGCACCGCGACGTTCCGCGCCGACGCGACGTTCACCCGGGTCGCCGGTCTCGCGGACCCCACCTGGTCGTCGTGGCGTTCCCACAACTTCCCCGACCGCTACCTGCGCCACTCCGGCTACGTGCTGCGCATCGACCCGCTCAGCGCGGCGTCCAGCGCGGCCGACCGGCAGGACGCCACGTTCCGGATCTCCTGATCCGTCCCGACCTTCCGACAGGAGCGTTCTGATGGGCAGATTCCCCCTCCGTACCGCGCTGGCCTCCGGTGTGGTCACCGTGCTGGCCGGCATCGGCGCGGTCGCGGTCGTGACCGAGGCCTCGGCCGCCACCGTGCGGGCCGGCATCCCCTACGTGCTGGTCAACCGCAACAGCGGCAAGGCGATGGACGTCTACAACCTGGCGACCACCGACGGCGCCGCGATCAACCAGTACACCCGCAACGACGGCGCCTGGCAGCAGTGGAAGTTCCTCGACGCAGGCTCCGGCTGGTACCGGCTGCAGTCGGTGCACAGCGGCAAGGTCCTCGACCTGCCCACCACCGCCGACGGCGTGCAACTCGTACAGAACACCGACCGCAACGACGCCCGCCAGCAGTTCCGCCTCGCCGACTCGGCCGGCGGCCTGGTCCGCCTGATCAACCGCAACAGCGGCAAGGCCGTCGAGGTGTGGGAGAGGTCCACGGCCGACGGCGCCCGGATCTCGCAGTACCAGGACCTGGACGGGACGAACCAGCAGTGGCAGCTGATCCCGCTGGCCGGCACGGCACGCACCTTCACCAATCCGATCAAGCGCAACGGGCCGGACCCGTGGCTGCAGCACCACAACGGCTACTACTACCTGGCCACCACGACGTGGAACTCCACCATCACCATGCGCCGGTCGGCCACCCTGGCCGGACTGGCCACCGCCACCGATCAGGTGATCTTCAACCTGGCCGGGCGCGCCAACGGCTGCTGCAACATGTGGGCGCCGGAGTTCCATCTGATCAACGGGCGCTGGTACTTCTACTACACCGCCGGGCAGAACGTGCCCGACTACAACCCCACCCAGCGGCTGCACGTGCTGGAGTCGGCCGGCACCGACCCGATGGGGCCCTACACGTTCAAGGCCGACCTGGGCAGCGACTGGGCGCTCGACGCGAGCGTGCTGAAGGTGGGCGCCAACCTGTACCTGATGGGCACCTACAACGCCGGTGGCTCCTACGGGCAGTCCAACTTCATCCAGCGCCTGTCCAACCCGTGGACGCTCACCGGCTCACGTGCCCGGCTCAGCTCGCCGACGCTGTCCTGGGAGCGGCAGACCGGCGCGGTCAACGAAGGCCCCGAGCCGCTCTACCACGACGGCAAGGTCATGGTCGTCTACTCCGCCTCCGCCTGCTGGGGTCCCGACTACAAGCTGGGCCTGCTCACCCTGACCGGCAGCGACCCGCTGAACCCCGCCCACTGGACCAAGAAGTCCACCCCGGTGTTCCAGCGCAACGACGCCAACGGCGTGTTCGCGCCGGGCCACAACGGATTCTTCAAGTCACCGGACGGCACCGAGGACTGGATCGTCTACCACGCCAACGACTCCGCGGGCGGCGGCTGCGACATGAACCGGTCGACCCGGGCGCAGAAGTTCACCTGGAACGCCGACGGCACACCGAACTTCGGCACCCCCGTCCGCCTCGGCACCACCCTCACCGCACCCTCCGGCGAGTAGCGGGCGGGGCCCCGCGGCACCCGACCACAATAATTGACCTATATCGATTGACACTTATTCGCACTGAAGACACGATGAATGTTAAGTGTCACGTCCGTGAGACGCCTCCGATCCGGCCGTCAGGACTCTCCCCCGAACGAGCTCTGCACCGGCCGTCCCCAGGTCTTGGAGCCCACCCATGCATTCACCCCGACACCGTGTGGCGCTGCTCGCCGCCGCCGTCACGATCCCGATCGCCGCGGCGGGCCTCGCCCCCACGACCGCCTCCGCCGCGGCGGCGACCCGCTACGAGGCAGAGAACGCGCCGGCCACCTGCGACGGCGCCATCGAGTCCAACCACACCGGCTTCTCCGGCAGCGGATTCTGCAACGCCACCAACGCGGCCGGCGCCGCCGCGCAATTCCCGGTCACCGCCGCGACGGCGGGCACGGCCACCATCGGCATCCGGTACGCCAACGGCGCCGCCGACAACCGCCCGGCGGACGTGCTCGTCAACGGAACGGTCGCCGCATCGGGTGTCCCGTTCCAGCCCACCGGCGCGTGGACGACGTGGGGCACCAGGACCCTGACGGTGCCGGTGAACGCCGGCGCCAACACCATCCGGCTGTCCCCGACGAGCGCCGCCGGCCTCGCCAACGTCGACGCCCTCGACCTCGACGCCGGCGGGACGCCTCCGGCCGAATCGGGCCGGCAGATGGAGGACCTCGACCGGGGCGTGATCAGCGTACGGTCCGGATCGGGAAACCTGGTGTCGTGGCGACTGTTCGGATACGAGCCGCCGGCCACCGGATTCAACGTGTACCGGGGCTCAGCGAAGGTGAACTCCTCTCCCGTCACCGACTCCACCAACCTCCTCGACCAGGGAGCGCCGGCCGACGCCTCGTACACCGTCCGCGCGGTGGTGAACGGCGCCGAGCAGGCCGCGTCCGCGCCGTCGCTGCGTTTCACCGGCGGCAACCACCTGGACGTGCCGATCTCCAGGCCGGGCGGCAACTACACCGCGGGTGACGCCTCCGTCGGCGACGCGGACGGCGACGGCCAGTACGAGATCTTCCTCAAGTGGGACCCCAGCGACCAGAAGGACAACTCCCAGGCCGGGACGACCAGCAACGTCTACCTCGACGCCTACCGGCTCAACGGGCAACGTCTCTGGCGCGTCGACCTGGGCCGCAACATCCGCGCCGGCGCCCACTACACCCAGTTCCAGGTGTACGACTACAACGGTGACGGCCGCGCCGAGATGGCGGTCAAGACCGGCGACGGCACCGTCTCCGGAACCGGGCAGGTCATCGGCAACGCCGCCGCCAACCACCGCAACGGTGACGGCTACATCCTCACCGGTCCCGAATACCTGACCATGTTCGACGGCCTGACCGGCGCGGCGCTGTCCACGGTCAATTTCGAGCCGGCCCGCGGCAACATCGGCGACTGGGGCGACACCTACGGCAACCGCGGCGACCGGTTCCTGGCCGGCACCGCCTACCTCGACGGCCGGCGGCCGAGCCTCATCATGGGCCGCGGCTACTACGCCCGCAGCGCGATCGCCGCCTACGACTTCCGCAACGGCACACTGACCCGGCGGTGGACGTTCGACTCCCGCACCGCCGGCAGCCAGTGGACCGGCCGGGGCACCCACTCGTTGTCCATCGCCGACGTCGACGGCAACGGCACGGACGAGGTGATCTACGGCGGCATGACCGTCAACGCCGACGGCACCGGCCGCTACACCACCGGAATCTACGCCCACGGCGACGCGCTGCACGTCGGCGACTTCGTGCCCGCCCGCGCGGGCAAGGAGATCTGGCAGATCCACGAACAGAGCTCCGGCGCCGCCGCCACACTGCGCGACGCCGCCAACGGCAACGTCATCATGCAGAAGAACAACACCTGCAACTGCGAGGGCCCCGCCCGCGGCGTGGCCGGCGACGTCTACGCCGGCAACCCCGGCAGCGAGTTCTGGGGACGAGGCACCGGGCTGACCAACCTCTTCAACGCCGCCGGCGCCAGCGTCGGCCGCACCCCCGCGAGCGCCAACTTCGTCGCCTGGTGGGACGGCGACCCGGTGCGGGAGCTGCTCGACGGCAACCACGTCGACAAGTACGGCACCGGCGGCGACACCCGTCTGCTCACCGCCTCCGGCGCGCACTCGGTCAACGGCACCAAGTCCACTCCGTCACTGTCCGGCGACCTGTTCGGCGACTGGCGCGAGGAGATCATCCTGCCTCGTGACGACAACGCCGCGCTGCGGGTCCACGCCACGCCGGTCCCGACCGACCGGCGGATCTTCACGCTGATGCACGACGCCCAGTACCGGAGCGCCGTCGCCTGGCAGAACACCGCCTACAACCAGCCGCCGCACCCGAGCTTCTTCCTCGGCGACGGCATGAGCACCCCGCCGCGACCGGACATCCACGTGCGCTGAGCTGCTCTGACACCGGCCGGTCCCGCGGGTGGAGCACTGCCTGCGGGGACCGGCCGGTCCGCTCCCGTCATTTGTCCCTCTGGGCCGTCGTGGGGCCCTCCCAGGGCAGCGCCACACTCACCGCCGGGAGCCCCACCCGCATCCGCCACTCGACGGGGTCACTTTGCTGGCCAGGGGCGTGTTTCGGGCACTCCCGTCGAGACGCTTTCGGTACGGTCGAAGCATGAAGGAGCGCCACAGTGTGTCTGGTGTTGTCGCATTAGCCACGGTCCTCTTAGCCGGATGTAGCTCACACGACTCAGCCAAGATTGAGGCGCCACCTCCCTCCCCTTCCCTCAATTGCGCGGATGTGAATCTGCCGCAGTCCGAATGGATGAAGCACTGCGCCAGCGGGAACGCGACTCCCGGTTCGGACTTGGTGGTCGTCAAGGTCGGGCAACCACTACGATATCAATACGACTACACGGATGGGACTTCCAGCTTTCAGCTAGAGGTCAACGTGTCGAAAATTGAGTGCGGCATTGAATCCATACCCCGTGCCGCCGATAACCCGGCGTGGGACGGCAGCGACGACATCCCTCGAATGATCGATGCAACACCCGCTCCAGGAAAGGAATTCTGCAGAGCTGTCGCGACGATGAAGAACATCGGCAGGACTCCCGGCCGCACCGTTCAGTTCGGCAATCTCGTGATAGATAAGGGAGAGTTCAAGGAATCAGACGGTGATGCAGACATAACAGATAACGTGAATGGAGACCTCGCCAATGCCGGCAAAGAGCTGAATCCCGGCGACTCGGCCGAATGGGTTCAAATTTGGAGTGCGCCGGTCGGCGCAAGGCCCCTCGCGGTCCTCTTTCCCATGACGACCCTTATGTCCGGCCCCCTCTACCGCATAGAACAAGCGTAGCGGCTTTTGCCAGGACAGTTTCGAGATCGACCAGGAGCATCTCGAGGCCGCCATGGAGGAGGCTCGGCGTATGTCGCCAGGAGCACCGGAAAGGCATGCGATCGTGGCGCAGGTCCACCTGGCGTGGGCAAACAAGAAGATCGTCACGCGGCTCGCCGGAGCACTGGACGAGGCGCGGCACAGGTAGCCGGCTACTATCAGCTTGGGAATCGCCTTGATTGCACCGCCACCGTTCACCCCTGGCGAGGTCGGCGATGCGTGGGGCTCGTTGAGCTCCAGATGACCGATCTTGACCGTTGTTCGCCGGTCGATCGGGCACGTAATGTCTGGCATTCAGGAGAACAGTTGCACCATCGGCCACGAGACCGCGGCCACCACAACCAAGATAAATAGTAAGAAAACCCCAAAGCAGCCATCGCCGCCGCCGTTCTCACGCCGGCGCTGCCGTTCGGCGTTCTCTTGGACTTCGCGCTTCATCTTCTCGCCTGGGTCGTACCAGCCGGCTGACGACATGCTCACCTCGCAAGATCGCGTACGTAAGGTCGCTCGAACTCCATACAGCGTGATCCTCAGAGAGGACTCTCGCAAGACGCTCCGTCTGTGGTTACCACGGAAGAGATGACACACGGTCCAAGAGTTGTCGACCATAGCGCCCGTGCACGCGCCCGCATGTTCTTCGGCTCGCGAGTTCCAGCCAACCAGCGTATCGAGCGACGTGGTGAATTGATCAGTTGCGTTAAAGCAAGATCCCTGGGTGTCAAGGCTGTATTACCCCCAGGAGGTGGCGTAATCGCAGGTCGAAGAAGGCGAGCGGGTGCGTCTGCTGGATTTGACCGCCAGGCTCGGGTCGAACGTTCCGATGAAGCCGGTCAGTTTCTGGTCGCTCATCCCGGTGAGCCGGGCCATCTGCGGGAGTAGCCATACCGCGTCGGAGTACGGGATCTCGGTGCCGCCGTCGATCCGCAGGTCGCGGCGCCAGCCGTGCAGGTGGGTCCAGAAATCGGCGGCGCTCAGTTTGCCGGCGCGAGTGAAGTCGGCGGTCATCATCATGAATGGCCGGTTGATGTCGGCGGTGATCGGGGGTTGGCATTGCATCGGGCCATCCAGGCTGAGCCCGGCCCGGGCGCGCTTGCCCTCGTAGCCCTTCTCGATGTCGACCAGGGCGGCCGTCTCCAGCACGCTCAAGTGTTTGGAGAGGTTGCCGGCGGTCAGGTCGAGATGGGTACGCGGGTAGCGAACTCGACCCGCCGTGCCTCGTGCCCCGCCGTCAGCCCGAAGTGGTGCTCGAGTCGTGTTCGCGACGGCACGACCGGTGACGGGCGGGTACGGTCGCCCTGCCACCCATCGCCTATCCAGGGGGGCCGGCATGAGCGCCACCAGCGCAGCGACCGATGCCACCGCGATCCGCCTGCTGCGACAGCGGCTCGGCGCGCGGCTCGTCACCGCCGGTGACGACGAGTTCGCCGTGGCCCGGCAGGTCTGGAACGCCGCCGTGACCCGCCGGCCCGCCGTGATCGCCCGCTGCGCCGACACGGACGAGGTCAGCCTCGCGGTGCGCGCCGCCCGTGACGCCGGCCTGCCCCTGTCGGTACGGGCGGGCGGCCATGACTGGGCCGGACGTGCTCTGCGCGACGGCGGCCTCGTCGTCGACCTCACCCTGATGCGCGGCACCCACGCCGACACCGCCGCCCGCACCGTCAGCGTCCAGGGTGGCGCGACGGCCGCCGATCTGCTCGCCGCGACCACCCCGCACGGCATGGCCACCGCGACCGGTGTGGTCAGCTCGGTCGGCATGGCCGGGCTCACCACCGTCGGCGGATACGGCGGCCTGATCGGCCGGCACGGGCTCGCTCTGGACAATCTGCTGGACGCCGACGTCGTCCTCGCCGACGGCGCCACCGTGACGGCCGGGCCGGACCACGACAGTGAGCTGTGGTGGGCGCTGCGCGGCGGGGGCGGCAATTTCGGTGTCGTCACCCGGCTGCGGTACCGGCTGCACGCGTTGCCGGTCGTGCTGGCCGGCATGCTGATGTTCCCGTTCGGCGAGGCCGCCGCCGTCCTCTCCGGATACGCCGAGGTGGTGGCGGACGCTCCCGACGAGCTCACCGTCATGTGCGGGTTCCTGCCCGGGCCGGACGGCCGCGCACTGCCGTTCGTCTGCCCGTTCTGGTCCGGGACCGACCTGGCCGCCGGTGACCGGGCGGTGGCGCGGCTGCGGGCCCTGGGGCATCCGATCGTCGATCAGGTGGGCCCGATGCCGTACCCGGCCGCGCTCGCGATGTTCGACGGCAACATCTCCGACCGCAACCACTATCTGCTGCGCAGCCGCTGGTTCCCCGAGATGTCGGCGGACGCCGTGGACGCGCTGGTCGCCGGCGCCGGCGCGGTGACGTCACCGTACTCGGCGCTGATCGTGAACCGGTTCCACGGCGCGGCGGCCCGGATCGAGCCGGGCGCCACCGCTTTCGCGATGCGGTCCCCGCACCAGGTGGCCGAGGTGATCGCGGTGTGGCCGCCCGGTGAGTCGCCGCAGCGGCACCGGGCCTGGGCCGACTCGGTGGTGACGGCACTCGACCCGATAGCGCTGCCGGGCGGATACCCGAATCTGCTCGGGCCCGAGGAGGACGACCGGGCCCGGGCCTCCTACGGGGCGAACCTGGACCGGCTGCTGGCGGCCAAACGCGCCTACGATCCCGGAAACGTCTTCGCCTCCGCGGTGCCGGCCCTTCTGGAGGAGACCGCGCTCTCCTGAGAAGGCCACACCCGGCTTTCCTGAGTAGGCCACACCGGCCGGAAACGGCCTGGCACGCGGTTGTCATTGCCGACCCCCACATCGGCCCTTACTGTCGTTTATAGAAGCGTCGGCGGTCAGCCGGTGGCGAGACGGCGAATCCGCGGGTGTCCACCCGCGACGAGACCAGCCGTCCCTCTCCCCCCACTTTCAGCCTCGGTGCCACGGCCCCGGCGCGCCCCCCGAAAGAAGGCCTGTTCCCATGCGCAGAGTGTGGTTCCGCGCCGCCGTCCTGGCCGGCTTGCTCCTGCCCGGCACGCTGCTTCCGGTCTCCCAGCTCCATGCCACGACCACCGCCTCCGCGCCGACGATGGCCAGCCGCCTGGCCGCGGTCGGGGTCGCGAAGAGCATGAACTACTACCCGTCCAACGCCGGCTGGTCGTCGATGTGGACGAACTTCGACCCGGCTCGTGTCAACACCGATCTCGCCAGGGTCGCCACGCTCGGCGCGGACAACGTCCGGGTCATCGTCTTCCCCCAGACGTTCGGATACCCGACGCCGGCCGCTACCTACACCGAGCGGCTTCGCACCGTCATCGACCTCGCCGCGGTTCACGGCCTGACCGTCAAGGTGACCCTGTTCGACTGGTGGTCCGGTTACTCCGACGTGGCCAACAGCATCGCCTGGGCCAACGCCGTGCTGGCGCCGTACGTGAACGACCCCCGGGTGATCGCCGTCGAGCTGAAGAACGAGTTCCAGCCGAACGACACCAGCGCGGTCGCCTGGGTTCGCCAGGTGATCCCCGCGATCCGCACCACCGCTCCGGCCATGCCGCTCACCCTGTCGGTCGACGGCGGCACCGGCGCGGCCGGCATGGCACAGATCAAGACCCTTCTCGCCAGTACGCCGCTGGACTACTACGACTTCCACTTCTACGGCGCCTCGGAACGGTCCCTCGCCGAGATCCGCCGCGCCCAGGCCGCGGTCGCCCCCGCCCCGATGGTCATCGGCGAGACCGGTGCCAGCACCCTGACCGGCACCGACGGGCACCAGGGCGCCTACCTGGCCCGGGTCTTCCGCGCCGCCCGGGAGGCGGGCACCGGATCGGTGTCCCCGTGGACGCTCAACGACTTCTCCCCCGGCGCCATCCCGCCCAACTCGGCGGTGTCCACGCAGCCCGCCCAGTACAAGTTCGGCCTGCACCGCACCGACGGCGCCCCGAAGTTCGCCGCCTCGGTGGTCACCACCGCGTGGACGACCGGGACCACCCCGAACAGCATCCTGAACCTGAGTTTCGAAGCCGCGGCGATCGACTCGCCGTGGCGGCAGCACCTGCCCGAGGCCGGCACCGCCGTGATCACCACCGAATCGGCGCGCACCGGCACCCAGTCGGCCCGGTTCTCCGGCACCACCCGGACCCCCTCCGGGCTGCCGTCGCTGGTCACCTCGCCGATCACGCCGGTTCAGGTCGGCTACCGGTGGCGTGCCGAGGCGTACGCCCGCGCCGTCGCCGCCACCGGCACCACGGAGATCGCGCTGAGCTGGTTCGACATCAACGGCCAGTGGATCGGCCAGAACACCTCGAACCGGCTGCCGTCCGGGAACTCCAGCTGGACGAAACTCGTCGTGGAGACCGTCGCCCCGGCCGGAGCGGCGGGCGTGCAACTGCACCTGAAGTCGGGTGACAACACCGGCACGGTCTGGTTCGACGACGTCGCGGTGTCCTGACCGGCCGGTGGTCGCGCGAGGGCGGGCGGCGCCGTGGCCGTACGACAGCCCGCCGTTGATCGCCGGATCCCGCCGCCTGGCAGGATGGGCCGGTGCGCGCCGTGGTGTTCGATGCCGTCAGATCCGAACCGGAAGTCCGGGAGGTCGCCGAGCCGACGGCGCCGGTCGGTGGGGTGGTGGTCCGGGTCCTGGCCACCGGGATGTGCCGCAGCGACTGGCACGGCTGGGCGGGTCACGACGACGACATCGTCCCGCCGCACGTGCCGGGTCACGAGCTGGCCGGTGTCGTGGCCGAGGTCGGCGCGGGAGTCGAGCGCTGGGCGGCCGGTGACCGGGTGACCGTTCCGTTCGTCTGCGGCTGCGGGCGGTGTGAGTGGTGCCGGACCGGGCAGGCGCAGGTCTGCCCGGACCAGCGGCAGCCGGGGTTCACCCACTGGGGCTCGTTCGCCGAGTACGTCGCCCTGCACGCCGCCGACACCAACCTGATCGCGATCCCCGGCCAGGTCGGCTTCGCGGCCGCGGCGAGTCTCGGATGCCGGTTCGCCACCGCGTACCGCGCTCTGGTCGGCCGTGCCCGGGTCGCCGAAGGCGAGTGGGTGAGCGTGGTCGGCGCCGGCGGCGTCGGGCTCAGCGCGGTGATGATCGCCCGTGCGCTGGGCGCCCGGGTGGTCGCGGTGGACCGGAACCCGCGAGCTCTCGCCGTGGCGGCCGAGCTCGGGGCGGAGCACACGTTGCTCGCCGACGGCGCCGACATTCCCGCCGCGATCGCCGCGGTGACCGGCGGCGGCAGCCACGTCTCCGTCGACGCGGTCGGCAGCGAGCAGACCTGCGCCGACGCGATCCTCGGCCTGCGCCGGCGGGGCCGCCACGTGCAGGTGGGGCTGCTGCCGCCGGTCGACGGGCTCCCCCGGGCGCCGATGGCGCGGGTGATCGGCTGGGAACTCGACGTGCTGGGCAGTCACGGGATGGCCGCGGCCGACTATCCGGGCATGCTGGCGCTCATCGAGCGGGGCACGCTGCAGCCTCAGCGCCTGATCGAGCGCACGATCGGACTGGCCGAGGCGGCGCGGCTGCTGCCCGTCTACGACACTGCCACGGTCGCCGGAATGACCATGATCGACCCCACTCGCTGACGCCCGCGGTGGGCCGACCCGAGCGGCGGCTACCGAGGTCAGGTGATCTTGTCCAGTACGTACCTGGCGGCCTCGGCGACGAGGGTGTTGTCGGGCGCGGCGTCGCGGCCGGACCGGCGCGACATGATGGAGATGAGGAGGGGCTCGGCCGACTTCGACGGCCACACGACGGCGATGTCGTTCGCGGGGCCGTACGGGCCTCCGGTGCCGGTCTTGTTGGCCACGGTCCATCCGCGCGGCACGACGGCCCGGATTCGATTCCTGCTGTTGGGCGTCTCATGGGCGCGTTCCAGCAGGTCGCGAAGGTAGGCACGGGCGTCGCCCGGGAGAGCGCCGCCCGCGACGATCTTGTGGTAGTCCGTGCCGATGGCCCGCGCGGAGGTCGTGTCGCGCTGGTCTCCGGGCGTCCAGTCCCGCCAGAGCGCCGGTTCCGTCCGCTCGGCCAGGGTCACCGTGTCGCCGAGCGTTCGCAGGTAAGCCGTCAGCTCGGCCGGGCCACCGAGCTGACGGAGGAGGAGATTGCCGGCCGTACCGTCGCTGAAGCGGACGGCGGCGTCGCAGAGCTCGCCGAGAGTCATCCCGGTGGCCACCCTCTCCCGGGTCTTGCGGGAGTTGTCCCAGTTCGGCTCCACATCGGCCCGGGTGAACCGGACGCGCTGGTCCAGCTTCGACAGCGGGACGCTGTTCAAGACGGCGGCGGCTGCCAGGCCCTTGAACGCCGAGCAGTAGGGAAACCGTTCATCCGCCTGATGGGCGACAGTGGCGCCGGTGCCGGTCGCCACCGCGTACACCCCCAGCCGTGCGGAGAACCTGCGCTCCAGCTCCACGAGCCGATCGTGGCGTTCCTCCGAGCCGGGCACGGTGGCCGGGGGTGACGCGGGGGCGGAGCCGGAAGGGCTGGGGCTCGGTCGACCTGCCGACGTGTCAGCCTTCTCGTCCTTCCGGGCGCAGCCCGCCAGCAGGAGCGCCGCGGCACCGATCGCGGCCCGCCGGGTGATCGTCGGCCGCGTCATCGTCCCCGCCCTTGCGCTGACGTGGCCATGAGCGCGCGACCTGACGGCCGGCCGACGCGGCATCGGTGGAGCACATCCCTGAGCACGCCGGGCAATCTACACAGTGGACGCAAGCGGGCCCGGTCGCCGTCACCGCACGCCGACGTGGGCTGGGAACATGCTCAGTAGCGGAAGCTGGAGACGGTGGTGTCGAGTTCGCCGGCGATGCGGGCCAGGTCGTCGGCGGCGGTGCGGGTGGCCTGGGCCGCCTCGCGGGTGGAGCCGGACAGCGTGACGACGTCCACGAGCTGGCTGCTGATCTCGGATGTGCCGGCGGCGGCCCGGCCGAGGTCGCTGGTCATGCCGTTGGTGGTGGCGCTCTGTTCCTCGACCGCGGAGGCGATCGTGTTCTGGTAGTCGTTGATCCGTCCGATCACCTGCCCGATGCCGGAGATGGCGTCGACCGCGACGCGGGCATCGGCCTGGATCGCCTCGATACGGCGGCTGATCTCCTCGGTCGCCTTCGCGGTCTCCTGCGCCAGGTCCTTGACCTCACCGGCGACGACGGCGAAGCCCTTGCCCGTCTCGCCGGCGCGGGCGGCCTCGATAGTGGCGTTCAGCGCGAGGAGATTCGTCTGCTCGGCGATGGCGGTGATGGTCTTGACCACGCTGTCGATCTCGGCCGACGACGCGTCCAGTTTGGCCATGACGTGCTCGGCTCGGCTCGCCGCCTGGACGGCGTCGCCGGCCACGGTGGCGGCTTCGGCGGCGCTCATGGCGATCTCCCGGATCGCGGCGCCCATCTCCTGGGCGCCGCCGGCCACGGCGTGCACACCGGAGGTGACCTCGCCGGCCGCCGCGTCGATCAGCTGCACCTTCTGCGAGTTCTGCTGAGTGGCCTCGGTCAGGTTCTGGCTGGCCTCCTGCAACTGACCCGAGCGCGTCGACAGGCTCGCGGACGCCGCGGCGAGCGTGGTCATGGTCGACCGCATCTGCGCGGCGACCCGGTGAACCGACCGCGACATCCGCCCGACCTCGGTGCCGGCCGGGTCGGGTTCGCGTTCCGCGAGATCACCCTCGGCCATCGCTGCCAGCACTCCGCCGAGCCCGTCGAGACGGCGGCTCAGCGCCCGCGCCATCAGCACGGAGACGACGGCCGCCAGCACCACGCCGATGATCAAGGCGGCGATGATGGCGGTACGGGCGTCCCGCGCCGTGGACCGGGCCTCCTCGGCCTGGGCTTGCGCCTGCTGCTGGGAGAGAGTCCGCAAGGTGTCCAGGTCGGTGATGACCTGGGCCAGAGCCGGGTTGAGGGTGCTGCTGCGGAACTTCTGCCACTCGTCGATCTGTCCGGCCTTCTTCAGTGCCGACGACTGATCGCGCAACTCGAGGTAGGTGTTCCAGGACCCTTCGAACGCCGCCATGGCGGCCCGCTCCGTGCCGGTGACCGTCAACCCCTGATACTCGCCGAGGCGAGCCGACACCAGGTCGAGCTGCTGCTTGGTCTCCTCCGCGTAGTCGGCGGCTTTGGCCGCGTCGGTGGCGGTGAGGTTCGACAGGCTCGCCCATCGCGAGTGCCAGATCAACTGCTGGATGTCCTGAACGGTGCTGACCGGCACCAGGGACTCGGCGTAGATCTTCTGCGCCCGGTCGGCGATCGCGTCCATCCGCATGACACCGACCGCCCCGACCACGACGGCGGCCAGCAGGGCGATCGTCGCGGTGACCAGCATGCTGGCCCGCAGGCTGAGCGAACCCATCACGCCGCCCATGGACATCGTCGACTCCCGCCGTCACTTTCAGCAGACCGGGCCGGCAAGAGGCCCCGAACTCTGATCGGCCGCGAACGGCCACGGATGAGGACATCTGCCGGATTGCCGGCACGAACCAGTCGGCGATCGGAGCGAGCGAGGACGCCCTCGGACGGATCAGCCTGCGGCCGGCCGAGGGCGCCGGGGCTCAGGCGGCGAGCGGGGACCTGCCGGGCGCGGCCTCGGCGGAGGCGGGATCGGTGTCGAGAGTGGGGAACCGGGAGGTCTCCGGGGCGAAGGCGAGCGCCACCAGGGTGAGCAGCAGCGCCGCCGCCACATAGACCGACACGGCGAACGCGCTGCCGGTGGACGCCACCAGCTTGATCGCGATGATCGGTGCGAGCGCTCCGCCGAAGATGCCGGCGATCTGATAGCCCATCGAGGCGCCGGAGTAGCGCAGCCGGGTGGAGAACATCTCGGCGACCAACGCGGCCTGCGGGCCGTACATGGCGGCGTGGGTGGCCAGCGCCACCACCACGGTGAGCACGATGACCAGCGTGTTCCCGGTGTCGAGCAGGGGAAAGAAGGCGAACCCCCAGATCGCGGCCGCGATCGCGCCGGCGGCGTAGACGGGCCGGCGCCCGAGCCGGTCGGAGAGCCCTCCGAACAGCGGGATCAGCACCAGTTGCAGGCCGGAGGCGACGAGCACGCCGGTGAGCGCGACCGTGCGCGGCAGGCCGACAGTGCCGGTCACATAGGTCAGGACGTACAGCGAGAAGGTGTAGAACGCGACGTCGGTGCCGATCCGGGCGGCCATCGCGACCAGCAGGCCGCGCGGGTGCCGCCGCAGCACCTCGATCAGCGGAAGCCTGGCCTTGCCGCCTTTCGCAGCGATCTGTGCAAACGCCGGCGACTCCGTGACCGCGATGCGGATCCACAGGCCCACCAGCACAAGCAGGCCAGACAGAAGAAACGGAACACGCCATCCCCAGCTGAGAAAGGAACTCTCCGAAAGGGTCGCCGAGAGCAGCCAGAGCACGCCGGAGGCGAGCAGGTTGCCGGCCGGGACGCCGACCTGCGGCCATGACGCGGACAGCCCGCGCCGCGCGGGGTCGCCGTGTTCCAGCGACATCACGACCGCTCCGCCCCACTCGCCGCCGAGGCCGAGGCCCTGCAGGAACCGCAACGTCACCAGCAGGACCGGGGCGGCGGTGCCGATGGCCGCGTGGGTGGGCAGCACCCCGATGAGGAACGTGGCGCCGCCCATCAGCAGCAGCGTGGCCACGAGCACGTTCTTGCGGCCCGCCCGGTCACCGAAGTGGCCGAAGACGATGCCGCCCAGCGGCCGGGCGACGAAGCCGACCGCGTAGGTGGTGAAGGCCAGCAGTGTGCCGGTGAGCGGGTCGAAGCTGGGGAAGAACAGTCTGCCGAAGACGAGGGCGGCGGCGGAGGCGTAGAGGAAGAAGTCGTACCACTCGAGGGATGTGCCGACGAGGCTCGCGACTATCACGCGGCGGCTGGTGTTCATGGCTGCTCCTACGGGGGTGGTCGTCGGATGCTTGGTGCCGTATGCCACACTGTAGAAATCGTTGAACAATACTGCAATACCTCAATCCAAGGACTGCGTAACCCGACACCTGACCCGACGAACGGAAGACCCATGCGCGCACGCCGGGCCGGACCCACGGCCGTTCTGCTCGAACTCGACGACGACAACGCCGTCTCCGCCGCCTACGACCTGCTCACCGCGGCGCGGACGGAGGGCACGCTGAGCGCGGCGGACATCGTCCCGGCGGCGCGCACCGTCCTGATCGACGGCGTCACCGATCCCGATCGGATCACCGCGCTCCTGCCGGCCGGCGGGCCCTCCGCGCCGTCGCCCGCCGCCGGCTCCTCCCCGACGATCAAGATCCCGACGTGGTACGACGGGGAAGACCTCGACGACGTCGCGCGACTGTGGGGCACCGACCGGGCCGGCGTGGTCGCGATCCACACCGGCACCACGTTCCGCGTGGCGTTCTGCGGGTTCGCGCCCGGATTCGCCTACCTGACCGGCCTGGACCCACGTCACCACGTGCCCCGCCGGCCGTCGCCGCGGACCCGGGTGCCGGCGGGGACGGTGGCGCTCGCCGGCCCGTACAGCGGGGTCTACCCGACCCCCTCGCCGGGCGGGTGGCAGTGCGTCGGCCGTACCGACGCCCGGCTCTTCGATCTGGACAGTGATCCGCCCGCGCTGCTCACCCCCGGCGCGACCGTGCGATTCGTCGAGGCGGCATGAGCCGGCTGTCCCACGAGGACCCGGTGCTGGAGGTGGTGCGCGCGGGAGTGCGCACCACCGTTCAGGATCTCGGGCGGCCCGGCTTCGCCCACCTCGGCGTGCCGCGCTCCGGCGCCGCCGACGCGGGCGCGCTCCGCCTGGCGAACCGGCTGGCCGGCAACCCGCCCGGCGCCGCCGGCCTGGAGATCCTGCTCGGCGGCGTACGGCTCCGGGCCACCCGCGCGGTCACGCTCGCGGTCACCGGCGCGCCCTGCGCGGTGACGGTCGGCGACCGGCCCGCGGACCCGGGCTTCCCCCTCGCCGTGCCGGCCGGCGCCCACGTCACCATCGGCCGGGCCACCGCCGGACTGCGCGTCTACCTGGCCGCCGGCGGCGGGATCGCGGTCCCGCCGGTGCTGGGCAGCCGGTCCACCGACACGCTGTCCGGCCTCGGTCCCCGCCCGGTCCGGGACGGCGATCTGCTCCCGGTCGGCCCGGTGACCGGGCCGCCTCCCGCCGTCGACGTCGCGCCCTACCCGCCGCCCGCCGGCGAGCTGCGGCTGCGCGTCTGGCTCGGCCCGCGTGACGACTGGTTCACCGCGTCCGCCCGCGACACCCTGTTCTCCTCCGAGTACCGCGTGTCGGCCGAGACCGACCGGATCGGCGCCCGCCTGACCGGCCCGGCTCTGGCCCGCGCCGTCGACGGGGAGCTGCCCAGTGAGGGGCTGGTGCTCGGCGCGATCCAGGTGCCGGCGAACGGCCAGCCGCTGATCTTCCTGGCCGACCACCCGACGACCGGCGGCTATCCGGTGATCGGCGTGGTGGACCCGGCCGACATCGGACTGGTCGGCCAGGCCCGGCCCGGGACGCCGGTCCGCTTCACCCCGGCCCCGCACCGGTGACGATCAGGACGCCGCGGCGGTGTAGGCGGCGAGCAGCTGCGCCTCCGCGTCGTCGAAGTAGCGCTGCAGGGCCTCCTCGGCGGCTCGCGCGTCACCCGCCGCCAGCAGTTCGTAGAGTTTGCGGTTCGCCGCCAGGTACGGCTCGTGCAACTGCCGCGGGTCGGCCACGACCAGGAACACCAGGCGCAACTCGGCCAGCAGCGCCCGGACCGCCTCGGCCACCCGCCGGCTGCCGGCCAGGTCGGCGATCGCCTGGTGGAACCGCATGTTCGCGGTGCCGACCGCGCTCCAGTCGCCGCGGGCCGCCGCCTCGCCGGCCGCCTCGATCGCCGCGCCCACGCCGGTCACCGCCTCCGGCGGCACGACGCCCAGGTTGCGCAGCGCGCCGCATTCGAGGATGCGGCGCATCGCGTACAGGTCCCGGATGTCCTCGACGCTCAGCAACCTGACGAAGACGCCCCGGTTGAGCTGGTGCTCCAGCAGCCCCTCGTGGGAGAGCAGCCGGAACGCCTCGCGCAGCGTGTTCCGCGAGATGCCGAGCGCCTCGCGCAGGTTCTCCTCGCTCAGCCGGGTGCCGGGCAGGAACACGCCCTCGGTGATTCGCTGTCGCAGGATGTCCGCCACCCGCTCCGCCGTGCTGCCCCGGTCGAGCAACGCCCGATCTCCCGCCAGCCGCGCACCCCACTCATCGGTCACCCCCAAATCGTAGAACAATCCCTTACCGCGCCTCGGCGGCGGGCGGCGCCGGCGAACGGTCGTGGAAAGAAACCATTCCTCTCCACCGCGGTTGTCCCTCATGTCACGGGAGATCCCCGAGACGTGGTGAAAGGACATCCCACGCATGCGTACGCCCATTCGAGCGGCCGTTGTCGCCATCGCCTCCGCCGCGGCCGTATCGGCGCCGGCCGCCGCCCACGCCGTGCCCTCCCCCGCCCGGCCCTTTGCCACCGTGACCGCCCTGCTGGGCACCTACGACTTCGGCCGCGCGGCCGTCATCGGCCGGGCCGGAAAACAGGCCGGAGCATGGAAGTCGTACACGGTCCGCTCCGGTTTCGCCGGCGACGACCTGACCGTCACGTACAAACCGCGAATCATTCCGCTCCGCAGCGAGAAGCAGATCTACACCGCGGCCTTCAACGAGTCCCGCGATGCCGAGGCGGAATGCCGGAAGGTCGGCGACGACGGCGTGGCACGGAAGGTCTGGGTGTCATTCCGCTGCCGGACCGGATTCGCGCCGAGTTATACGTTGCTGGTCCGCTGAACGGGCGGCCGATACGACACCGTCGACCGGCGGCAACCGCGCTCAGGTCGCCGCCGCGTCGTCCGGCAGGATTTCGACGAACCCGCCGTTTCCGTGGATCCGGATCCGCTGCCCGTCCCGGATCAGCCGGGTGGCCCGCTGCACGCCGACGACGGCCGGCAGGCCGTACTCCCGGGCGATCACCGCGCCATGGGTCATCAGGCCACCCACCTCCGTGACCAGGCCCGCGACGGCGACGAACAACGGCGTCCAGCTGGGATCGGTGTAGGCGGTGACGAGGATGTCGCCCGGTTCGAGGTCGGCCCGGGCCAGGTCCAGGACGACACGGGCCCGGCCCTCGACGGTCCCGCCGGAGACCGCCAGGCCGATCAGGGCGCCGTCCGGCACGTCGTCGCGCCGGTAGGTCCCGTCGACGGCCTCACCGTCCGAGGTGAGCACCCGCGGCGGCGTGAGCGCCTGGTACGCCCGGAAGTCCTCCTTGCGCTGCTGGAGAAGCCGGTGGTCCACCCGGTTCGTCCGCACGGCGTCGTGGAACTCCTGGAACGTGAGGAAGAAGGCGTCCTCCCTCTCCGCGAGGATCCCCGCCCGCACCAGCCGCCCGGCCTCCTCCAGCAGCGCCCGCTTGTAGACGAAGTAGCGGCTCACGATCGCGTACTTCGGGTACTCGCGGTAGCCGATGAAGGTCCGCACCCGCTCGATCATCCGCTCGGTCTCGGCGGCCTTGCGGTCGCCGTCCGGCAGGGCGCGCAGGCGTACCAGAATCTCTCGCGCCTTCTTCTCCGCCTGGAGACGTCCCTGTTCGAAACGCCGCCGGGCGGCGCCCGGCTCGAAATTGCGGACGTTGTCGAGGATCGCCGGTACGAGGGTGGACGGGCGCTCCCTCCATCGTGGCCGCGTGATGTCGATCTCGCCGGCGCAGCGCATGCCGTACCGGTCGAGATAGGCCGTGATGGCGTCGCGCGCCGCCGGCCCGCCGGCGAGTTTCGGCAGTTCGCCGAGGAAACCGTCGTCGTCGCGGTGGAGGGTGTCGCGCAGGAACGCGACCACCTCCGGATGCGGGCGGATCACGTCGGCGACGTCCAGCAGGTCCAGCCCCATCTCCGAGGTGATGTTGCCGGGAGCGGACAGCGTGAGGGTGTCGGCCGCGTTCTTCTCGCCGAGCCACTCCTGCAGCTTCTCGTTGAGCCACCACGTGGCGTTCATCCCCGCCATGATCACCTGCATGCTCAGCGGATCGCCGAGGAGCCGCTTGTGCTCGTCGAAGGCCTCCAGCAGGAAGTCGAACAACGCGGGCCCGGACTTGTCCCGGATGTCACGGCGCAGCACGTCGACGGACGCCTCGCTGCGCTCGATCAGCCCGGTGACGACGGCCGGGTCGGTCTCGATCGGGGCCGGGCCGGCCGCCTCGCCGGCCGGCGGCCCGCCCGGGCTCCGGTCCGGCACCGGTTCGATGATGTCGCCGCGGTCGAGGACGGTCTCCAGCGCGTCCCTGATCAACGGCTCCGACCTGCCGATGAGCTCCAGCAGGCCGGCCCGGCTCGCCGGCGCGGCGAGCCGCGGGGCGACGTCGACGAAGAGCCGGCCGCCGGCCTCGTGCATCGGGACCATCGCGGTGTGCTGCCACATCGAGAAGCCCAGGGGCTTCATCGCGTCGGTCATCATCTGCTGGTGGCCGACGCAGACGTAGACGTGTTTCTCCCCGTCGGCGGCCACCGGCACGGGGAACAGCGTCGTGATCGGCCGGCTCTGGACGATCGCGAAGTCGTCGCCGGCCAGGCACCACTCGATGTCCTGGGGACGGCCGAAGCGCGCCTCGATCCGCCGGCCGAGCCGCACCAGCCGCACCGCCTGCTCGTCGGTCAGCGCGGGCCGCTCCCGCCGTGCCGGCTCGATCGCCTCCTCCCGCGTCCCGCCGCCCGGTACGGCGTGGACGGCCAGATGCTTGGCCGCGATCGTCCGGGCGATCACCTCGCCGTCGCGCACCTGGAACACGTCCGCGTTGACCAGCCCGGACACCAGGGCCTCGCCGAGGCCGAACCCGGCGTCCACGGAGGCGATCCTCCGGTTGCCCGTGACCGGGTCGGCCGTGAACAGGATGCCGCTCGCCTCCGGGAAGACCATCCGCTGCACGACGACGGCCATCTGCACCGCACGGTGGTCGATGCCGTTGCGCCGGCGGTAGACGACCGCCCGTTCGGTGAACAGCGAGGCCCAGCACCGGCTGACGTGCCGCAGGATCGCGGCGGCGCCCACCACGTTCAGGTAGGTGTCCTGCTGGCCGGCGAACGAGGCCGTCGGCATGTCCTCGGCCGTCGCGCTGGACCGGACCGCATAGGCGTCCCGCTCGCCGAGTCCGGCGACCGCTTCGGTGATCGCCGCCACGAGATCGTCGGGCACGGCGATCTCCTCGACGGTACGGCGGATCTCCGCGCTGAGCCTGCCGATCGCCTCCCCGTCGTCCGGGTCCAGCGCCGACAGCCGATCGAGTCGCGTCCGCAGGGACGGCGCTCCGGCCACGGCCCGGCGGAAGGCGTGCGTCGTCACGCAGAAACCGGCCGGCACGCGGACGCCGTCGATCCGTGACAGCGCCCCCAGGTGCGCGCCCTTGCCGCCGGCCACCGCGACCCGCGTCTCGTCGATCTCGTCGAACCCCAGCACGTACTTCTCGATCATTGCGCTCCCTGTGATGTCGCCGGCGCTTCTGCCCGCCGCCGCTTCCGCCGGCGCCGAGTCAGGACGCCGATTCTGCGGCAGAACCCGGGTCTTGCCGCAAGCCCCCCGGTGCGCTATACGTTAGGAGTGGCGGGAGATGATCTCCCGCCTTGTCTCTTTCGGATGATCTTGATCGCCGGACTGCCGCTAGCATCGTCGGCATGGCAACGCGGCTCGTTCAAATCAACATGAAGGCCCGGGACGACTCCGCGCTGGGCGGTTTCTGGGCGGAGGCTCTCGGCTGGGCGGTCTCCAGCGAGGGACCCGGCGTGACAAACCTCGAACCCGAGGACTTCGTCTACCCCGACCCCATCGCCGTCTGCATCGACCTCATCGCCTCGCCGGAACCCAAGACGGTGAAGAACCGCGTGCACGTCGACCTCGCCACCACCTCGGCGAGTCATCAGGCGGAGCTGATCACGCGCCTGAGGCATCTCGGCGCGACGCTGGCCGACGTCGGCCAGGGCGACGTCGGCTGGACTGTGATGGCCGATCCGGAGGGCAACGAGTTCTGCGTGCTGGACCCGTCCCGCCAGGACACCGGACCGATCGCCTCGGTCGTGGCCGACTGCGCGGATCCGCGAGCCATGGCCCGTTTCTGGGGCGCGGCCATGGACTGGACCCTGCACGAGGTGACCGACGACCACGCGGTGCTGCGCTCGGCCAAGGACGTCGGCCCCTGGCTGCGCTTCGTCCGCACCCCCGACGTGAAGACCGTGTGGAACCGCGTCCATCTCGACGTCCGCCCCTACCCGGACGACGACCTGGAGGCCGAGGCGACCAGACTGCGGGCCCTCGGCGCCACCGCCGTCGACCTGGGCCGGAGCGATGTGCCCTGGAAGGTCATGGCCGACCCGGAAGGCAACGAGTTCTGCCTCCTCACCCCAGCCTGACCTCGGCCCTCTCCGTGCGGGCGCTGTCGGCCTCGCGCACACCGCAGTGGCTGTGGTTTGCCAGTTCGCGCTCTCTTGACCTCAAGTCTTGTTGAAGTTGCAAGGTCGAGACCGGCCACGACTTCTGCTGACCCATCGCCTGGAGAACGCATGACCACTGACACGGGGTTCTACTCCATCATCGACTACACGGTCGACGGACCTGCCACGCAGCGTGAACTCGTCACCGCCTTCGCCGAGATTCAGCAGCGGTGGGTTCGCTTCTATCCTGGCTACCGTTCGGCCCGGTTCCACATCAGCACCGACGGCACCCGCGTCTACAACATCGTGCATTGGGCAAGCGAGGCGGACTACCGCAACTTTGTGGCCACCTCCGACACCGAAGGCCGGATGGCGGCCATCCGCGAGGCCCTGAACGGATTATCCGGCAAGGCTGAGCCCCGTATGAGCGGCAATCCGACCTACGTCGTCGACCGTGAAGTCGGTCCCGGCCCGCAGCAGACCGATGCCTGATCCCGGGTCACCCGAACCTGTGCGGCGATCCCCCACTGCCGGTCGAATGAGGAACCCATGAAGGTAGAGATATACGCGGACATCCTTTGCCCATGGTGCTACATCGGCAAGAGGCGTCTCGCCGCCGCATTGGCCGAGATCACCGACCGCGATCGGAGCCAGATCGTCTGGCGCAGCTACGAGCTCGCTCCGGAGGAAGGCACGGTCCCCGGCCTGACGGCCGCTGAAGCGATGGCCGGCTGGTGGGGTGAGCAGGCCTCGGCCAGGATCACGCGCATCCGCGCGCTCGGTGAGGCGGAAGGCTTGCAGCTGAACCTGCACCGGGCGCGGCCGGTGAACACGTTCGACGCCCACCGGCTGTGTCACCTCGCCGCCGACCATGGTGTCGCCGACAAGATGATGGAGCGCCTGTTCCACGGCTATCACACCGAAGGTCTCAACGTCGCCGAGCCGCAGACTCTCGAACGGCTGGGCGACGAGGCCGGGCTTGACCCGGCCGACGTACGCACGCTGCTCGGCGGGAACGACTACGCCGAGGAGGTGCGCGCCGATGAACGTGGGGCCGCGGAACGGGGCGTGACGAGTGTCCCGTCGTTGGTGATCGACGGTCTGCCGCCGGTTTCCGGTGTTCAGGCTCCTGAAAAGCTACGCCTGTTGGTGAACCAGCGCCTGACCGCATCAGACGCCGCAGCACCACATCTGCCCGGTCGCGAAAGTCATCTCGGTTGACCCGAACCTTCCGGTACTGCTGCCCGGACGGAGCGGTTCGGCTGGTGCTGGCGGTGGATGTCTCGTGGCGGCTGCGCCCGGACGGCAACTGCAGCCTGCGCCGGCCCGGGGAACGTCCGATGACGCCGGAACGGCTCACGCCAGCCCGGGTACGGCGCGAGCTTCGGAACCTGTGCGCGACCAGCGCCTCGCCGGCGCGTGCACCGAAACCGGCTGGTCCCGGGCCCCGGATGCCCGCCCGGATTCCGCAACCGGCACACCGCTACCCGCCACAACGGAGGCCTCATCCTGGTCACCGGCCAGGCACCCCAGCGGCCTGCCCATCACAAGAACGGCACCAAGCCCCGCCGAACTGGTAAAAGACGAGCTCAGCGGGCCGCGACCTCCTCCGGCCTCAGCGGGCCGCGACCCGACCGCCGATGCCGAGCGCGCGGGCCAGGCCTCCCATCCCCCGCGCGAGGCGGGAGGGCACGGAGTCCGGCGCCGGGATCGCTATCGGTCGCACGCGGCCGTTGTGCAGCGCGGTGAACCGCCAGCCCTCGGGCGTGCGCACCGCCACGAGCGTCTGCCGCGACAGGCGCCTTTTCGGTGGGGCCGACCGCCACGGCATCCGCACCGAGGCGGTGCCGTGGACGACGGCGACGTCGTGGCCGAGGTAGCGGATGGATTCGATGCCGCCGACCAGCGCCGAGCCGGCAAGCACGCCCCGGAAGAGCTGGTCATGGGCGTGTTGCATCGGCCCTCGCCCGATGGCGCGGGTGCCGTCGAACGAGACGTAGTCGGAGTCTTCGGTGAAGCAGGCGCCGTAGGCGACGGCGTCGTTGTCGGTCCAGGCCTGTTTGAGGTGGTTGAACAACACGGTGATCGCGTGGTCGTCGGTAGCCATGCCTGCGCCCCTGCCATTAGAATTCGATCGCCTAACATTACGATAGCAGGAGTTTTCGAGTGTCGAAACGTGATCTGGCCGGGTCGGTGGCCACCGAGTTGCGGCTGCTGCAGCAGAGCTTCGACGCGTTCGACGAGGCCGTCGCCACCACCCTCAAACTCAACCGGACGGATCTGCGGGCGCTGGACCTGCTCCTGACCGGCGAGGGGCGCCTGTCGGCCGGCGAGCTGAGCCAGGCATTGAAACTCAGCCCGGCCGCCACGACCACGGTCATCGACCGACTGGAGCGGGCGGGATTCGCGGACCGGATCGCCGACCCGCACAACAGGAGGCGCGTCCTCGTCGCCGCGACCGAGGCGGCTCGCGCCGCCGAGCGAGACATCTACGCGCCGGTTGGCGTCGCCGGAGCCGAAGCGCTGGCCGAGTACGACCTCGACCAGCTCGCCACCATCCACCACTTCCTGCAGACCGCCCGCCGGGTGCAGGAGGAGCAGGCGACGCGGATCAGCCGACGCCAACCGGAGCATCCCTGACTAGTGCTGGTGAAGCAGTTCGTGGGTCTGGCTGATCCGCTCCCACGACTTCGGCGCCACCGGGGCGGACTCGGCCAGCGTGGCGGTCCCGGCCACGACCGGCTTCGACGGCGTGTAGAGCCAGGCCTGGAACAGCGCGTCCAGGTCCTTGCCGGAGATCTTCTCCGCCAGGGCGGTGAACTCGGCGGTCGTCGCGTTGCCGTACCGCTGCTCGGTCGCCCAGGTGCGCAGGATCTCGAAGAAGTCGTCATCGCCGACGGCCACCCGAAGCTGGTGCAGGGTCATCGCGCCGCGGTCGTAGACGGCGTCGCCGAACAGCTCCGGCACGCCCGGGTCGGCGGGCGCGGTCGTCCAGATCGGGGCGTCGTCGGGCGAGGACGCGTACAGGTAGTCGAAGATCTCCTGGGCGGTCCCCTCCTCGTTCTTCTCCGACCACAGCCACTCGGCGTAACTGGCGAAGCCCTCGTTGAGCCAGATGTGCTGCCAGTCGGCCACCGACACGGAGTCACCGAACCACTGGTGCGCGTTCTCGTGCACCACGACCGAGGTGTTGGAGCCGCGCCGGAAGAACGCGGACGAATAGGTGGGGCGGGTCTGGTTCTCCAGCGCGAACCCGAGCGTGCCCGGCGGGGTGACGACCCCACCGCGGGCCTCGAACGGGTACGGGCCGAAGAGGGTGCTCTGCCAGTCGACGATCTCGGACGTGCGCTCGACACTGGACTGTGCCGCGTCCCGGAAGTCCTGCGGCAGCGCCTGCGAGTAGGCGTTGTAGACGGTCTGCCCGTCGGCGGACGTGTCGGTGGTGACGTCGTACTGGCCGATGGTCAGGAACGTCAGATAGGAGGCCTGCGGCTTGGTCGAGCGCCAGCTCCACCGGGTGTAGCCGAGCGTCTCCCGCACCGGCGGCCGCGGCATCACACCGTTGCTGATCGCCTCCACGCCGTCCGGAACCGACACCGACACGTCGAAGGTGGCCTTGTCCAGCGGATGGTCGTTGCTCGGGTACCACCACCAGGCGATCTCCGGCTCCCCGACGGCGATGGCGCCGTCGGGGGTACGGATCCAGGCGGTGTACCCGGCGCCGACCTCGGTCGACGGCACACCGGCGTACCGCACCACGACGGTCATCGCGCCGCCGTCGGCGACCGGCCGGGCCGGGGTGACGACGAGTTCGTGGTCACCCTCGCGGGCGAACGTGGCCGGGCGGTTGTTCACCGTCACCGACGACACGTCGAGCAGGAAGTCCAGATTGAACCGGCTCAGATCCTGGGTCGCCCGGGCGAGGATGGTGGTGGTGCCGGTGAGCCGGTCGGTGGCGGGGGTGTAACGCAGGCGGACGTCGTAGTGGGAGACGTCGTACCCGCTGTTGCCGTAGTCCGGGTAGTAGCCGTCCCCGATTCCGGGGCCGCCGGGCGCGGGTGCCAGACGGTGCGGGGCGGGCGCGGCCTCGGCGGGCACACCCGTTCCGGCGAGGGTCAACGCTGTGGCGGTCAGGGCCACGAGCAGTCGTCGCACGGTGGTGTCTTCCTTCCGTCGGCGGACCGGGTCGCGGTCCGACGCTGGCGAGAACAGTCACCCGCAACATATCGAAAACCGTCGAGGCGTGCGGTCCGGGCCGACTCAGGTGTCGAGGCCGAGCTCTTCCAGGATCTGGGTGACCCGGGTGTCCTGCTGGTGGAGGAAGGCGCCGAACTCGGGACCGGCGAGATGGGCGTCGGTCCACCGGAACCCGGCCATCGCCTGCCGCCAGCTGGTGGAGTCGCGGAGCCGGGACACCGTGGTGCCGAGCGCCCGCAACTGGGTGTCGTCGAGTCCGGGCGGGGCGACCAGACCGCGCCAGTTGGCGAACACCACGTCCAGACCGGCCTCACGCAGGGTCGGCGCCTCGATGCCCGTGGTCCGCTCGGCCCCGGTCGTCGCGAGGACGCGCAGCTGGCCGGAGTCGATCTGCCCGGCGAACTCACCGAGGCTGGACACCGCGGCGGCCACCCTCTTGGACAGCACCGCGGCCAGCAGGACGCCGCCGCCGTCGTGCATCGCGTAGCGGGCCGATCGTGGGGTGACACCGGCCGCCTTCGCGACGAGCATCGCGGCGAGGTGGTCGGGGCCGCCCGGGGACGAGCCGCCGCCGACGATCAGCCCGGCCGGGTCGGCCTGCCAGGCCCGGACCAGGTCGTCGAGGGTTCGCAGCGGCGCGTCGTGGGTGACGACGACGACCTCCGGCTCCTCGATCAGCCGGGCGATCGGTGTGACCGCGTCGAGCGTGACCGACACCCCGGTGGTGTGCTGCGCACCGACCAGGCCGAGACCCATCAGCATCATCAGGTCGCCGTTGCCGCGCTCGTAGACCAGCCGCCGCAGGCCGACCATGCCGCCGGCGCCGGCGAGGTTGAACACCTCGACGCCGGAGGAGACGTCCAGAGAGGTCGCCACGGTGCGCGCGGTGATGTCGTAACCGCTGCCCGGCGCGTTGGGCACCATCAGCCGCAGGGCCGGGTCACGCTCCCCCGCGCAGCCGCCGCCGAACAGGACGGCCAACGGCGAGGCGAGCAGCGTACGACGGCGCACCCGCCCACCATAGCGCCGCCCGTCCGGCGCACCGGCGGGTAACGTACGGCCGCAGTGAGGTAGGGAGGCAACGCAGGTGCGCTGGAAGTTCTCGCTCGCCGGCCAGTTCCTCGTGCTCCAGCTGGGCATCGTGTTGCTGGTGGTCGGCGCGGTCGCGGCGGTGTCGCTCGCCGAGGCGGACGCCGCGTTCCGCCGGGACCAGGGCGCCAAGCTGCGGTCGAGCGCGGAGAACCTGGCCGCCACCGGGGTGATCCGCGACGGCATGGGCGCCACCGTCTGGTACGACGCCCTCGCCGCCGGCGCGGAGACGGCCCGCAGCGTCTCCGGCGCGTCCTTCGTCGAGCTCACCGACGCGAGCGGGGTGCTGCTGACCGGGCCGATGCGCGGCCGGCCCGCGGACCTGTCCGGCAGCGGCGGGCTCAGCGGCCGGGCCTGGCTGGGCGTCACCGAGCACGGCGGCCGGGCGCTGGTGGCACACGCCCCGGTGCTGGGGGCCGACGACGGCCGGGTGCTCGGCCTGGTCATGGTCGGCAAGACCTACCCGACGTTGCCGGAGTCGCTGGCGAGCGCGGCCGCGGACCTGCTGACCTATCTGCTGCTCGGTTCGGCGCTCGGCGTGGTCGGCTCGGCCCTGCTGTCCCGGCGGATCAAACGGCAGACCCTCGGCCTGGAGCCGGTCGAGATCGCCGGCCTGGTCGAACACCGTGAGGCGATGCTGCACGGCATCAAGGAGGGCCTGATCGGCCTGGACCCGTCCGGCCGGGTGACGTTGGCCAACGACGAGGCGCGGCGCCTGCTCGGCCTGTCGGGCGAGGTCAACGGCGCGCCGTTGCGGTCGCTCGGCGTACCCGAGGAGGTGTCGTCGCTTTTGATCGAGGGTTCCGACGAGCCCGATCATGTGGTGGTGCACGAGTCGCGGGTGCTGGTGCTGAACCGGATGCCGGTGGTGGTGCGCGGGCGCGCCGCCGGGTCGGTGACCACGCTGCGGGACCGCACCGAGCTGACGTCGCTGGAACGCGAACTGGACCTGAGCCGGCACACCACCGACGCGCTGCGCGCGCAGGCGCACGAGTTCACCAACCGGCTGCACACGATCTCCGGCCTGGTGCAGCTCGGGCAGTACGATGAGGCGGTCAATTTCATCGTCACGGCCGGTGAGACGCACCAGGCGCTCAGCCAGGACGTGCAGTCCCGGATCGCCGACCCGGCGGTGGCGGCGCTGCTCATCGCGAAGGCGAGCGTCGCGTCCGAGCAGCACGTCGAGTTCCGCATCGGCGAGGAGACCAGCATGCCCGCCCCGGTGGCCGACCATCTCGCCGCCGACCTGGTCACGGTCATCGGCAACCTGATCGACAACGCCATCGACGCCGTTGGCTCCGGCGGGTGGGTCGGCGTGGCGGTGCGCGACCTGGGCGACGAGATCGAGGTGTGCGTGACCGACTCGGGCGCCGGCGTGGCGCAGGAGTACGCGGAGAAGGTGTTCAGCAGCGGATTCACCACCAAGGCCGGGGACGGGCACCGGGGTCTCGGACTGGCGCTGATCAGCCGGGTGTGCACGGCGCGCGGTGGCGGCATCACCGTGGACGGGCCGGCGTTCACCGCGCGGCTCCCGGTGCACGCGGGAGGTGCGCGATGACCCGGGTGCTGGTGGTCGACGACGACTTCATGGTGGCCCGCATCCATCAGGGCTTCGTGCAGAAGGTGCCGGGCTTCACCGTGGTCGGCGCGGCGCACACCGGAGCGGCGGCCCTCCAGGCGGTCGAGGAGCTCCGGCCCGACCTGGTGCTGCTCGACATCTACCTGCCGGACATCTCCGGGCTGGAGGTGCTGCGCCGGCTGCGGCACGAGTCCAGCGACGTCGACGTCATCGCCATCACCGCGGCGCAGGACACCGAGACGGTACGGGTGGCGCTGCGCGGCGGCGTCATGCACTACATCATCAAGCCGTTCACCTTCGACACCCTGCGCGACCGGCTGGAGCGTTACACCGAGGCGGTCGCCCGGCTGGGCGAGACGCCCACCGCCGTCCAGGCCGACGTCGACCGGTTCTTCGGCACCTCCCGGGGCGCCGCCCGCGACGGCGCACGGGGTGGCTCCCGAGACGGCGAGGCGAACCTGCCGAAAGGGCTGGCCGGCCAGACCGCCGACCTGATCATCGCGGTGCTGCGCGACAGCGCCACCGACCTGTCCGCCGCCGAGTGCGCCGAACGGGCCGGCCTGTCCCGGGTCAGCACCCGCCGCTACCTCGAACACCTCGTCCGCCTGGGCAAGGCCCAGGTGCGGCTGCGCTACGGCGGAGCCGGCCGCCCCGAACACCGCTACATGTGGCGGGGTTAACCCCCACAGCGACGCGATCTTGTGGAGTTGCGCAGCGCCGTTGCTGCGCAACTCCCCAAGATCGCGTCGCCGGGGCGGGGGGGGGGGGGGGGCGCCCCCCCCCCCCCCCCCCCACCCCCCCCCCCCCCCCCCCCCGCCGGGGGTAACGCGTCGTGTCAGTCTTCGTCGCTGAAAGCCAGCCGCTTCGCGCTTTCGCGGCCTCGTAGGCGGGCTATCAGCTTGGGCAGGTGGGGCAGCCCCAGGGCGGCCACCGCGAGCAGCAGCAGGATCAGGGTGAGCGGACGGCGTACGAAGATGGTCAGGTCGTTGTCGGACAGCAGCAGCGCCCGGCGGAACTGGATCTCCATCATCGGTCCCAGGATGACGCCGAGGATGACCGGCGCGATCGGGAACTCGTACCGCCGCATGAACACCGCGATCACGCCGATGGTGAAGGCGATGAACACGTCGACGATGCTGCCGGAGACCGCGTAGACACCGAGGGTCGCGAAGACCAGGATGCCGGTGTAGAGCAGCGGCCGCGGGATCTGCAGAACCTTCACCCACACCCGGATCATGGGCAGGTTCAGCGCCAGCAGCATGACGTTGCCGACGAACAGCGACGCGATCAGTCCCCAGACGATCTCCGGCGACTTCTCGAACAGCTGCGGACCCGGGGCGAGGTCGAAGTAGCCGAACGCGGCCAGCATCACCGCGGCCGTCGCGGACGTCGGGATGCCGAGCGTCAGCAGCGGCACCAGCACGCCGGAGAACGAGGCGTTGTTGGCGGCCTCCGGACCGGCGACACCCTCGATCGCGCCGTTGCCCCACTCCTCCGGGTGCTTCGAGCGGCGCTTCTCCAGTGTGTACGACACGAACGTGGGGATCTCGGCGCCACCGGACGGCAGCGCCCCGAACGGGAAGCCGAGCGCGGTGCCGCGCAGCCACGGCCGCCAGGACCGGGACCAGTCGGCGCGGCTGAGCCAGGCGAACCCCTTGCCGGCCGGCTCCAGCGGCGTGACGTGCGCCGGCAGGTCACGCAGCCGGGAGGCGATGAACAGCGTCTCGCCGATGGCGAACAGGCCGACGATGATGGTGACGATGTCGACGCCGTCGAGCAGCTCCGGCACCCCGAAGGTGAACCGGGCCTGCCCGGTGAGCGAGTCCAGGCCGATCAGGCCGAGGAACAGACCGAAGGTCAACGACATCAGGCCGCGTACGAGTGACGCGCCGACCATCGCGGTGACCGTCACCATGGCGAGGACCGCCAGCGCGAAGTAGTCGGAGGCGCGGAACGTCACCGCCAGTTTCGCCATCGGGGTGGCCACGAAGGCGAGCAGGATCGTCGAGATGGTGCCGGCGACGAATGACCCGATCGCGGCGGTGGCCAGCGCCGTTCGGGCCCTGCCCCGGCGGGCCATCTGGTAGCCCTCGATGGAGGTCGCCACCGACGCCGACTCGCCGGGCGTGTTGAGCAGGATCGAGGTGGTCGAGCCGCCGTACATGGCGCCGGCGTAGATGCCGGCGAACATGATCAGCGTGCCGGTCGGGTCGTCGAGCCGCAGCGCCACCGGCAGCAACAGGGCGATGGTCAGGGCGGGGCCGATTCCCGGCAGCACGCCCACGAGCGTGCCGATGGTGACGCCGATCGCCGCGTACAGCAGGTTCACCGGGGTGAGGACCGTGCCGAAGCCGGCCATCAGGTCCATGAAGGAGTTCACAGCGGCAGCACTCCCGCCGGCAGGACGATCCCGAGCAGCCGGGTGAAGACCAGGTAGATGCCGAGCGAGAGCGCCACCGCGGTGGCCAGGTCCCGCACGATCACCTCACGCACCGGGCGGGTGCTCAGCAGTCTGGCCGCGACCAGCACGAACACCGCGGTGGCCAGGACGTAGCCCAGCACCGTGTACTTGAGGACGACGGCGTAGCAGACGAGCGCCACGAGCAGCAGCAGCGGCGTACGCCAGGTGGTGAGGCCGGCCGCCTCGCCCGCGACGGCGCGTTTACGGACGGCCTCCAGCAGATATCCGAGGGCGACGGCGACCCAGAGGCCCGTGACCACGATCGGCGCGAGGGTGGGGCCGCCGAGCGTGACACCGTTGTCGATCCCGGTGGTGACGGCCTGCCACAGCAGGGCGGCGCCGGCGAGCAGCAGCACGACGCCGGCGACCGGCGCACCGGAGGCGGACGGTGCCGCCTCCGGTGTCGCCTGTTCGGGGTCGGGAGGGAGTGCCGAGGTCATGGTTGCTCAGCCCAGGCCGATCTCGGTCAGGACCGTCTTGATGCGGGTGCTCTCCGACTCGTAGAACGCGACGGCCTCGTCGCCGGACTTGTAGAAGTCCTGCCACTTCTTGGCGGCCAGTTCGGCCTTCCACGGCGCGGAGTTGTGCAGGTCGTCGACGAGCTTGATGATCGCGGTCCGCTCACCGGCGCTGATACCGGGCGGGGCGACCACGCCACGCCAGTTCATCAGTTCCAGGTCGAACCCGGACTCCTTGATGCTGGGGGCGGGAGTGCCGGCGCCGGCGTCCCCGCCGGTGGCGCTGGAGACCGCGAGGGCGCGGACCGTGCCGGCCTTGACCAGGTCGGCGAACTCGCTGGTGCCGGAGACCGCCACGCTGACGTCGCCGGAGAGCAGCGCCGCCTTGGTCTCGCCGCCGCCGGAGTAGGCGATGTACTGCTTGGCCACCGCTTTGGCGTCGGCGCCGGCCGCTTTGGCGAGCAGTCCGACGAGGATCTGGTCGGTGCCGCCGGCCGAGCCGCCGCCCCACTTCACCGAGGCCGGGTCGGCCTTGACAGCGTCGGTGAGCTGCTTGAGCGTCGTGTACTTCGAGTCGTTGCGGACGACCACGACCTCCGACTCGGCCGTGAGCGTGGCGATCGGGGTCGTCTTGCTCAGGTCGACCGGCGCCTTGTTGGTGACCACACCGCCGACCATGACCAGACCGGTCACCATGAGCTGGTGCGGGTCCTTCTGGTGGCTGGTCACCAGCTCGGCCAGGCCGATGGTGCCGGCGGCGCCGGTGACGTTGCGGACCTCGGCCGACTGGCTCTTGAGGAGACCGGCGTCCTGCAGGGACTTCTGCATCGAGCGTGCGGTGGTGTCCCACCCGCCGCCGGCTCCGGCGGGCGCCATGATCTGGAGGGTCTTGCTCGGGTAGTCGGCGGGCGCGGCGCCCGAGGCGGCCGGCGACTCGCCGACGGACTGGTCGGCGCACCCGGCAGCCAGCAACAGCACGGCGGCGGGCAGGGCGGCCGCGAGGCGCAATCTCAACATGGAACTCGTGCTCCTGTCACAGGGGGAAGACGAACGTGTTACGCACCCTGCAACACCCAGTGACCCGGGTCACTATTGTGAAGCCTGCGAGCATATTGGTCTTTCTGGTCGCGCCGGCTCGTCAGTCTGCGCGGTCCGGCCCGCCCTTCAAGGTCTCGGTGAGCTGGGCCCGGCTGCTGACGCCGAGTTTGCGGTAACAGTGCTGCAGGTGGTTGTCCACGGTGCGCACCGACAGTCGCAGCATCTCGGCGATCTTCTCGCTGCTCAGGCCGCGTGCCACGAGGGCGGCGACCTCCTGTTCGCGGACGGTCAGCGGCACCAGGGGGGAGGCCGCCGGCCAGGCCATCGGGACGGTGATGCCGGTTTCGCTGATCAGGCTGGTCAGGCGGCGGGCGGAGGAATTGGCGGTCACCTGTTCGCCCGCGGTGCGCAGGTGCGCCTGGGCGTGGGCGCTGGCGGCGGCGGCCAGCAGGCGCAGGCCGCGTTGCTGGTAACCACGGGCACACGCGTCGAGGGCCGCGCCGGAGCGGCGCGCCAGGGCGGTGAGGTATCCGGCGTGGACCTGGGGCAGGTCGTAGTCGCAGTCGTCGGCGAGCCGGGTGAGACGCTGGGCCACGTCGAGATCGGGAACGGCCTGCCCGGCGACCAGGAGAGCCTCGGCGACGGTGGCTCGCCGGCCCAGGCTCTCGGCCCGGGCGGCGACGCGCAGGGCCTGCTCCCCGGCGGGATGGATCCGGCCGCGGATCAGCAGGATCTGCGCGGTGGTCAGGCCGGCCATCTCGTCGATGTCGGGCGAGCCGAGGGCCTGGGCGGCGGCGCGCACCTCGTCGAGAGCGCCGGCCGGTTCGGCGCCGCTGTGCCAGGCCTGGCACAGCGCCAGGCCGGTGAGGGCCCTGGCCTGGGTCCAGCCGGCCTCCCGGCCGTGCAGGGCGGCCAGGGCGTGACGGAAGCTCCGGCCCGCGTCGTCGAGGGCGCCACCGCGCAGCTGGGCGGCGCCGGCGAGGGCGAGCCCCGCGGCCAGGGCCGGGCCGTGCCGCAGACGGCGTCCTTCGGCGGCCAGCCGCCGGGCGACGTCGAGGGCCTCGGGGATGCGGCTGACGGTGAGCAGCGCGCGGCCGAACAGCAGCAGGACGGCCAGCCGCAGGTCGGGGACGAACTGGCCGAGGAACGTGTCGCCGATCTCGGTCACGGCGTGCAGGGCCGCCTGGGCCTGGCCACCGGCGAGCAGGGCGTACAGGTGGGCGAGGAAGACACGCTGGCCGTCGCGCTTGGCCAGGGGCGTGTTCTCCGAACGTTTCCGCAGCGTCGGCAGAAGCGACGAGACGTTCTCCGCGCACGCCGCGACGAGCAGTCCCGCGGGATCGAGCCGGTGCGGACGGCCCGGGCAGCCGGGTGGCATCACGACACGCTGGGCGGTGCGCACGTCGGCCAGCCAGAGGATGAGCACGTCGAGGCGCTCGGCGGCGAGCCGGCCACGGGATTCCGCGCCGGCGCTCGCGGCGGAGAGTCCGAGCATGCGCTCCGCCGAGCGTGGGCAGGCCTGCCGGATCAGGGTGTCGGCCAGCAGCGGCGAGCTCGCCGGGTCTGTGGCGTGGGGGTGCAGGAGTTGCTGGGCCCAGCGCGGGGCGTGGTGTTCCAGGGCGGCGCCGGCCGCGGTGATCGCGTGGTCCAGGTCGACGGGCCGGCCGGCGGTCATCCGCAGTTTCGCCGTGTCCAGCGGATCCAGCAGCCCGGTCCGGTCGACCGGCTCGCGCAGGGCCCGCAGACAGGCGTCGGCGAGCCGGCGGCGCTGGGTTCCGGTGCCGCCGGCCTGGACGGCCGGCGCCAGCCAGCCGGCCGCCGGGGAGAGGACGGCCCGGTCGTCGGTGGACACGGTGAGCAGGCCACGTTGTTCCAGGCGTTCCAGGCTGTCGTGCAGACTCAGCGCCTCGGCGAGCGGCAGCGGGATCCCGTCGATGATCGCGAGCAACTGCAGCAGGTCCCGCTCCCCGGGCGACAGCGGCGCCAGCGAGGCGGCGGCGGCCTGGCCGAACCAGATGGAGAACCGCACGGCCCCGTCCAGCCGCCACACGCCGTGGACGGTCCTGAGCTGGTCCTGCGCGAGCATCGTGTCGATGACCTCGCGGACCAGCAGCGGCAGCCCGGCGGTGGCGTCGCCGATCTCGGCGAGCGACAGGTCGTCGATCGGGCCGCCGAGCCGGCTCGTGCAGTAGGTGCGAATCTCCGCCTCGGTGAGGGCGGGGACCGGCGTGACGGCGAGGTTGAGCCCGCGTGCCCGCAGGGCGAGGTCGGGATAGAGCAGCGGCCGGGTGGTGGCGATCAGGTTCCGCTCGCCGGTGGTGGCGGCGTCGGCGAGGAGACCGAGCGCCCGGTCGTCCAGCCGGTCGATGTCGTCGATCAGCAGGACGTCGGCGACCGGGGCGGCGTGGGTGATGGCCGCTTCGGTGACGGCGGCGGCGTGCAGGAGCCGGCCGCGCTGCCGCAGATCCTCCGACAGGGCCCGCAACAGATAGGTCTTGCCGCAGCCGTAGGGCCCGACCAGCAGCACGCCGGGCTCTCGCGGTGCTCGCAGCGCGTCCAGCACCCGGTCCCGGACGGGGTGTCGCTCCAGGTAGGGCCATGCGGATGGCATTCCGGGCTCCCCCTACCGTCGATCGACCGTGAGTAATGTCTCCACGACTGTCGGTAGGGGTGAGTATCGTCCACCCGGTCGGAACTGTCGCGTGAATGAGTAGCCGGTACTCATGCCGCCCGGGCGGCAGCCGCGCCCGCGGTGATACGCCGCCGGCGCTGGAAACGCTCTCTGGCGCAGCGGTCGCGGGCGCCGCCCGGCACAGGCGGCCGGGCCCGGCCGCTCCAGGTGGGGAGCGTCCGGATGAGTAGCCGGCGGCCCTCCACATCGGGCGGATCCGGGTAGCGCCGGCGCGATCGTGAACGGCGGATGAGTAACGCCTACCCGGCCGGCGCCGCCGCGCGAATGAGTACCCGGTGCTCACGACAACGGGCGCGCTCCGGTCGAAGGATGAAGGCGCGATCACCGCAGACAGACAGATGGGAAAGGAGAGCGGCATGACCACCACCACTGCCGCACCCGGAGCGGTCACCTCGCTGCTCGGCCAGCAGGGTCAGGGCGGATCCACCCCGGCCGGCCAGGTCGACGCCCAGGGGATCTTCGACAGCATTCTGAAGAACCTGCCCGACATCATCCGCGTGGTGCAGGGCGTGGCGGCCGGGCAGTCCGCCGGCCCGCAGGGCTTCCAACAGCAGCAGGTCGACCCGCAGGGGCTGTTCGACAGCATCCTCAAGCAGCTGCCGACCATCATCCGCGTGGTGCAGGGTGTCGTGGCCGGCCAGTCGGCCGGCCCGCAGGGCTACCAGCCGCAGGGCTACCAGCCCTACCAGCAGCAGGGCTACCAGCCGCAGGGGTACCAGCAGGGCTACCAGCCGCAGGACGCGCAACAGCAACAGCTCGACCCGCAGTTCCTGCAGTTCATCCTTCCGGCTCTGCCGGCGCTCATCGGCGCCGTCACCCAGCTGGTCCGGCCCCAGCAGGCCGGCCCCCAGCAGCAGATGTTCGGTCCGCAGATGTTCGGCCAGCAGGGCCAGCAGGGCCAGCAGCTCGACCCGCAGGGACTGTTCGACAGCATCCTCAAGCAGCTGCCGACCATCATCCGCGTGGTGCAGGGCGTCGTGACCGGCCAGTCCGCGGGCCCGCAGGGCTTCCCGTCCACCCCGCAGTCGCAGTTCCCCACGAACCCCTTCCCGTGGAGTTCCGGCTGGACCGGCTGGCCGTTCCAGCCGCGTCCCACCATGCAGATGACCAACTAGAGCCCGCCGCGGCAACCAGGGAAGGAAGTTGATCGCGATGACCGCGACTGCCACGCCCACGGCGCAGCAGCAGCAGACCGCGCAGTTGCTGGTGCTGCTGCGCCAGTACGTCGTGAGCCACGTGCGGCAGTTCCCGTTCCTGCTGCCGTCGGTGGCGACGCTGCGGGAGGCCGCCGGGCTCTACGGCCGCAACGACCCCCAGGGCGCCTATCAGAAGGGTGTGGAGGCGTACCAGTTCATCATGCGGACTCGTGCCGCCTTCCCCAGCCTGCCGTTGCCGTAGGGGCGCGGCGATGAAGCAGCGCTACATCCTCGGCGGGAGCCCGGCCCTGGTCCGTGCTCTCGTCGAGGTGCTGACCGCGGACTCCGAGGTCGACCTGATCGCGACCGGAGGACCCGCCGACGCGCCCACCCGCCTCGTGGTCGACGCACCGCGGGAGTGGGCCGACCTGATGCGCGCCGCGTTCCGCGGCCACCTCGTCGTCGAGCCCGACGCTCCCCTCGATCTGTGCTGAGGTTCCACCGTCTCACCCAGCCGGGAGATAGCCATGCCCCCTTCCGCCCGGCGGCGCCAACCGTCGCCGCCCGACCCGGACAGCTCATCGTTCAACCCCCGCGAAAGGCACTACCTGGTCGCCCGCCGCGATCCCGTTCTTCTCCCCGCCGGTGAAACCCCGCTGTCCGGGGACGCTCTGGAGGAGATGCTCAGAAGCGAGGACGGCGTCGTCGTGGAACGGACGATGGGGCCGCAGAGCCTCGCCGTCCTGCTGGACACTCCGGCCTCGCTGCAGCAGGTGATCCTCGCCCGCATGTCGGACGAGAAGGCCGCCGAGCTCGCCGCGAACCGGCAGATCCTCGTCGAGGAGGACGCGCCGCTGCAACTGTCCCCGGTGGCTCCTCCGGTCGAGGACATCAACCCGGCGGCTCTCAACCCCTTCGGCGCCGGCACGACTTGGCGGATCCGGGTCACCGGCCCCGACGACGCGCCCGTCGCCAACGCCGCGGTGTTCCTGTACGGCAGCGGCGTCCCGGCGCAGGGACGCACCGACGACGACGGCAACACCGAGGTGACCCTCTTCAACGATTCCCCGGACACCTTGCGGGCCCTGTACGTCAACCCCCAGTCGAGGTTCTGGAGCCTGTGGCTCGACCGGCCCCGGCTGATCAGCGGGGACGTCAACCAGGTCAAGCTGGTGCCGCTGGCCTCGATGATCCCGAACCTGTCCGACAACCAGATCTTCGGCTGGGGTCAGCGCATCATGCGCCTGGACCGGCTGGATCCGTCGACGACCGCCGCGAACATCAAGGTCGCGGTGATCGACTCCGGCGCCGCGACCTCGCACCGCGACCTCGGCCACATCAGGCGGGGCCAGGACCTGACCGTCCTCCCACCGGACGACGCGACGTGGGCCAACGACACGTTGGGGCACGGCTCGCACTGTTCCGGGATCATCGCGGCCCGCGACGCCAAGAGCGGCATCCGCGGCTTCGCGCCCCAGGCCCAGATCCACGAGCTGCGGATCTTCCCCGGTGGACGGTTCAGCAGTCTTCTCGACGCCCTGGACTACTGCATCGAGCAGCAGATCGACGTGGTGAACATGAGCCTGGGCACGCAGACCGCCTCGGAGTTGGTCGCCCAGAAGATCAGGCAGGCCAAGCAGTTCGGCGTGGCCTGCATCGCGGCCGCCGGCAACTCCGCGGGCCCGGTCCAGTTCCCCGGATCCATTCGCGACGACGTCCTCACGGTCAGCGCGGTCGGCCGGGTCGGCGAGTTCCCGCCCAACAGTTTCCACGCCCAGCAGAACGCCGGTCCCGTCGACAACGGGTACTTCTTCGCCAAGTTCAGCTGCTTCGGTCCCGAGGTGGACGTGTGCGCGCCCGGCGTGGCCGTGCTGTCCTCGGTGCCGGCCGACGGTTACGCGGCCTGGGACGGCACCTCCATGGCCGCCCCGCACGTCGCCGGGCTCGCCGCCCTGACGCTGGCCAACCATCCCGACTTCACCGACGGGTTCAAGGGCCACGACGCCGCCCGCGTCGACCGGCTGTTCCAGATCATCAAGCAGAGCGCCACCCAGCTCAACCTGGGCGGGCCGGAACGCACCGGCGCCGGCGTGCCCGACGTCCTGCGCGCCCTGGGGACCGCGGCCGCCGCACCGGCCACCGGCGGCGCGGGCGCCGACATCATCACCGCCCAGTTGGAGGAGCTGCGCCGCGCCTACGCGGACGCCGGGTTGCTCTAGCCGGCTACCGGATGCCCGGTGGCGCCGCGGGACCAGCCGGCTCCCTGGCCCGCGGCGCCACCACATCGGTCACCGTCGCCGGCGCCGTGCCCGCCGGGGCCAGCATGCCGGGAGAGGACGTGTATCCGAACGGACGTCGCATCGTCGCGCCGGCCGCCATCGTGTCCCCGGGCGAGCAGAAGGACCTCGCCCGGGCATGGGCCGGCGCGGTCCGGGGAGAGATCTGGCGCAGGGAACCCCTGCACCGCAAAATCGAATACGCGAGGCGGGCCGGACTCGGCCTGCCGCCGGACCCCGACGCCGTCACCACCGACCTGGCCCTGGAAGGCATCGCCGGCAGTCCGCACCTGTTGCCCGGGAACTGGTTGCGGCGAGGCGCGGACATCAGCGACACGGTCGCGCTCCTGGAGACCCCGGCCGGGGACGCCACCGGTTTCCTCGTCTCCGACTGGTTGCTGATGACCAACGCGCACGTGCTGCCGAGCGCCGAGGTCGCCGCCCGGTCCACGGCCCGGTTCCGCCACCAGGAGAACGCGGCCGGGCGGATCGGCCGGAGCCGCCAGCACACCCTGGACCCGGACCGGTTCTTCCTCGCCGAACCCGGCCTGGACTACGCCGTCGTCGCGGTCGCCGCCCACGGCCGCACCGGGCGCGGCCCGGGACGCACCTACGGTTTCGTTCCGTTGATCGGCGCCACCGGCAAGATCCTGCTCGGGCAGCCGGTCAACGTCGTCCAGCACGCCGGCGGCCGATCCCGGGAGATCGCGGTTCGCGACAACCGGCTGCTCGAACTGACCGGCGCCCATCTGGTCTACGCCGCCGGCGCCGCGGCCGGCTCGTCCGGCGCCCCGATCTTCAACGACCGGTGGGAGCTGGTCGCCCTGCACCGCCGCCTCGTCGAGACGCGTGACGCCCAGGGGCGGCTCGTCGATATCGACGAGCACCCGGTGATCGGCGAACCGGAGTCGCCGCACCGGCGCTGGACCGCCGGTCAGGGCGTCCGGGTCTCCGCGATCGTCACCGACCTCGGGTCCCGCGGTCTCACCGCGGCGCGGCAGATCCTGCTCACCGGACTCCTGACCCCCGGCGGGTCGCGCTGACCGCACCGGGGGCCGGATCGACGCCGAGCGTGCTCAGCGCTGCCAGGTGAGCGTCGTGGCGCCGGTGCCCTCCGCGGGCACCGTGTAGCTGTGGTTGGCGCCGCCCTCCCAGGTCACCGACCCGTTCGCGGCCACCTTGACGAACTTGTACTCCACCCGGGCGCCGGCCGGCAGGTCGGCGACGATGACGCCGCGGGACGTGTTCGGCACCCGCGGCAGGGGACCCACGGCCTTCTCCCGGTTGGTGGACCACTTGCCCAGTTCGGTGACGTTACCGGTCAGGTAGACGGACTCACCGGCACCGATCGCCGGAAGGTTCTCGACGGTGAACTGCACGGGGACCGGCTTCCCGGTCTGGCTGAGAACCTGGTACTCGTTGCTGGTGCCGGAGCCGGTGCTGACCGTGACGGCGACGGAGCCCGTGGCGACGCCCGCCGGGACCGTGGCGGTGATCCGGTCGGCCTTCCAGTCCCGCACACTCGCGGTGACACCACCGACCTTGACGGTGCCGCCGGCGCCGAAGCCGACGCCCTCGACGGTGATGGTGCCGCCCGCGCGAGTCACGACCGGACCCACGCCGCCGATCAGCGGGGCGGTGGCCTCGGGCGCCCGGTGCGACCAGACCGCGATCTTGCCGGCGCCGAGCGTCGCGGTGGCGGTCGTCCGGTCGGCGCCCGAGCCGTCGTTGACGGTCAGGCTGAAGCCGCCGTGGGTGCCCTCCAGCACATCGGGGTAGGTGCCCGCGGGCAGCGCGGTGCGCAGTCCGTCGAGCTGGTAGTCCCGCGAGCCCTTGTTGATGGCGGCGAGCACGACGTTGTCGCCGAACTTGCGCTCGTAGACGTACACGTCGTCGTTGAGCCACCGTTCCTGGTGGTTGCCGTAGGGCACCGCGGGGTTGGTCCGGCGCAGCGCGGAGAGCTTCTGGACCTCGCGGTACGCCGCGGAGTCCTCGTTGAAGCTGTTCATCTTCGCCCGGTTGTACGGGGTCCTGCCGCCACCGGTGTCGTTGTGCAGGTACTGCTCCGTGCCGTAGTACAGGCACGGCGTACCGCGAGTGGTCATCAGGAAGGCGAGCGCGCGGTGCAGCGCCGCCGGGTCCGGGTTGACCGTTCCGAACCGCCGCGTGTCGTGGTTCTCGAGGAACGTGACCAGGTTCTCCTCGTGCGTGTAGTCCCGGTTGGTCCGGTCGATCGCCGCGTCCAAGGACTTCATCGAGGCGCCGGTGCCGAACACGTCGCGGATCGAACGGTTGGTGTAGAAGTCCATGGCCGCGATGCCGCTGGTGTTGGCGAACTTGACCTGCTCGGGGTAGAGCGGGTCGCCCTGGTCACCCATGTACCACTCGCCGAAGATCGCGGCGCTCTTGCGGGAGGTCACGGAGTCGGCGAAGGAGCGCTGCCAGCCCAGGGGCATGTGCTTGACGGCGTCCATCCGGATGCCGTCGACACCGCGGTCCATCCAGTAGCCGGCGTCGTCCTTGAGCAGCTGGTCGATCCGGGGGTGCTGCTGGTTGAGGTCGGAGATGCCCTCCAGGCTGTAGTTCTGGTTCTGGTAGGCGTCGTTCCAGTCGGTGATCCCCGGCGTGTGGTGGAAGTACCCGTTGCTGTCCTCACCGAACTTGCCGACGAGCCGGCCATCGTCGTACAGCGCGCCGTCCTCGGCCCGGCCCGGCGGGTTGGTCCCGTTGGGCGACCAGTCCATGATCACCTTGATGTTCCTGGCGTGCGCCGCCGACACGAGCTCGTCGAACTCCTCGGACGTGCCGAAGCGTTCCTCCACTCTCCGGAAGTCGCGGGGCCAGTAGCCGTGGTACCCGGTGTAGGACTTTCCGTCCTGGACCGAGGGCACGTTGATGTTGTCGACGTGCGGGGAGAGGTAGATCGCTCCGACGCCCATGTTCTTGAGGTAGTCCATCTTCTGGGTGATGCCGGCGAAGTCACCTCCCATGTATTTGTGCCACTCCTGCGGGTCGCTGAGCTTGTCCTTGTCGTAGAACATGCCGGGCACGTCTCCCGGGTTGTTGTTCTCCGGGTTGCCGTCGTTGAACCGGTCCGTGGTGATCTGGTAGCAGAGATCCTGCTTGAGGCTGGCCGGGTTGCCGGTGTAGGGCGCCACCGGCGCGTTCGCGGCTTGAACGGGCTGCTGAGACGCGGGCAGGAGCGAGATCGCCGCTACCGTCGCGACGAGAGCACGCCTGGCATGACGTTGCACGAGCTACTCCTTGCTAGGGGATCGAGTGGGCCGGCTCCGGGAAGCGCGCTCGGCCGACCCCGGGACCGCCTGCAAGAACTTGCAGCAGTCGCCGAGGTGATGGCCATACCGTCGCGCAGGCGCCGCTCCGATTTCAAGCCGGGCCATCGGAGAATTCTCGCAGTCGGTGCCACGAGCATCGACAGACAGTGATGAGAAGTGGCGTTGAAGTGCATCTATCTCGTACAAGATGGATCTCGCTGCACCCTGAACCGCCTCCTATGATCTGGGCAACACTGTCAGCAAGTCGTTGCATGCACCGCAATTTCTTGCAATGCCATGCCGCGGCCACTAGCGTCCGGGCCACATCCCAGGAAAGGTCCACCATGGATAGGCTCCTGAAATTCTGCTTGCCCGGAGTGCTGCTGGCCGCCGGTGGAGCACTGTCGGTCCCCGGCTCCGCACATGCCGCCCCCGTCCGCGCTCCCTCGCCCGCCGAAGCGGCCGCCGTCTGGAACAGCGACCGCCCGCCCTCTCAGGCCGAACAGCTGTACCTCGTCGTGCCCGACCGGTTCGCCAACGGTGACACCGGCAACGACCAGGGAAAGCTGACCGGCGACCGGCTCACCACCGGGCACGACCCCACCGACGCCGGCTTCTATCACGGCGGCGACATCCAGGGCGTGATCGACAAACTCGACTACATCCAGGGGCTCGGCACCACGGCGATCTGGCTGACCCCGATCTTCGAGAACAAGCCGGTGCAGGGCACCGGAAAAGACGCCTCCGCCGGCTACCACGGTTACTGGATCACCGACTTCACCCGGGTCGACCCCCATTTCGGCACCAATGAGGACCTGAAACGCCTGGTCGAGCTGGTGCACCAGCGCGGCATGAAGATCTACCTCGACATCGTCGTCAACCACACCGCCGACGTCATCAAGCACGCCGAGGGCACGGCCTACGTGGACAAGGGGACCGCTCCCTACCGCGACACCCGGGGCCGGGCCTTCGAGGACCGCAACTACGCCGACGCGACACACGGCTTCCCGAAGGTCGACAAGAAGTCGTTCCCGTACGAGCCGGTCTTCGCCACCCCGGCGGACGCCACCGTGAAGAAGCCCGCGTGGCTCAACGACCCGGCCATGTACCACAACCGGGGCGAGACCACCTTCGGCGGCGAGAACGCCGAGTACGGCGACTTCACCGGCGGGCTCGACGACCTGTGGACCGAACGTCCCGAGGTGGTGCGCGGCCTGACCGACATCTACGCCGACTGGGTGCGGCAGTTCGACGTCGACGGTTACCGGCTCGACACTCTCAAGGCCACCAATCTGGCGTTCTGGCCCACCTTCACGCAGGGCGTGCAGAAGGCCGCGGCCCAGGCCGGCAAGCCGGACTTCTTCATGTTCGGCGAGGTCTGGAGCAAGGACCAGGAGGTCGGATCCACCTACGTCCGCCGGGGCGGCCTGCCAGCCACCATCGACTTCCCCTTCCAGGGCGCGGCGCAGAGCTTCGTCACCGGCAAGGCCGCCGCCCGCAGCCTGGCCGACCTGTACGCCAAGGACGACCTCTACACCGCGGCCGGCACCGACGCCGGCCGGCTGCCCACCTTCCTCGGCAATCACGACATGGGGCGGATCGCCACCCTGATCAAGGCCGGCGACAACGCCACCGGCGTGCGCCGCCTCCAGCTCGCCAACGAGCTCATGTTCCTCACCCGCGGGCAGCCGGTCGTCTACTCCGGCGACGAACAGGGCTTCACCGGCGCCCTCGGTGACAAGGGGTCCCGGCAGGACATGTTCGCCAGCCGGACACCGGATTACCTGGACGACGAGCTGATCGGTACCACCAGCACCCACGCGACCGGCAACTACGACGCCGGGCACCCGCTGTACCGCACGATCGCCGAGCTCGGCGCGCTGCGCAAGGCGCACCCGGTGCTCCGCGACGGCATGCAGATCACCCGGTACGCGGCCGACCGCCCCGGCGTCTTCGCGGCCTCCCGGATCGACCGCACCGCACGGGCGGAGTACGTGATCGCCGTGAACAACGCCGCGACCGCGCAGACGGCCACGTTCGACACGTCCACCCCGGAATCCGGATTCGTCCCGGTCTACGGCGCCGGCGAGGCCGCTGCCACCGGCGCCGACGGCAAGCTGACCATCACCGTGCCGCCACTGTCGGCCGTGGCCTACCGGGCGGACAAGACGATCCCCGCGCCGTCGGCCGCACCGACCGTGGCGTTCACCAGCCCCACGGCCGGCGCCCTGGTCCCGACCCGTACCGAACTGGCCGCCACGACCACCGGCGACCCGCTGGCGACCGTCACCTTCTCTGCCAAGATCGGCAACAGCGCGTGGCGTGAGGTCGGCACGGCCGGCCGCGCCCCGTACCGTGCCTACCACGACCTCACCGGACTGGCCGGCGGCACCGCCGTGCAGTACCGGGCCGTCGTCCGCGACGGTCAGGGCCGGACCTCCACCGCCACCACGCGCATCAACGTGGGCACCGCCCGGCCCGAAGCCGGTTACGCCGTCGTGCACTACCAGCGACCGGGTGGCGACTACGACAACTGGCGCCTGCACGCCTCGGGCGACGTCGAACCGGCCGAGCCGGCGCCCTTCACCGGCGAGGACGCCTACGGCCGCTTCGCCTGGGTCAAGATCAAGCCTGGGGCCAAGAAGGTCACCTTCACCGTGCGGGACGAGAACGGCGTCAAGGACGTCGACGCCGACCGGTCGCTGAACCCGAAGCAGACGCCGGAGATCTGGCTCAAGCAGGGTGACCCGGCCATCTCCTACGAGGGCCCGGCCCCGGCGCCGGCGCCGAACACCGCGGTCCTGCACTACCGGCGCCCGGCCGGCGATTACGACGGCTGGGGCCTGCACATGTGGGACGGCGCGGCCACCCCGACCGCGAACTGGGGCGCCCCGTTCCTCCCCGAGTCGTTCGACAGCTTCGGGGCGGTCTTCCGGATCCCGCTCGCTCCCGGCGCGACCGGGCTGAGTTACATCATGCACGCCGGCGACACCAAGGACCTGCCGGGCGACCAGCGCCTCGAATTCGCCGGCGCGGGCCGCGAGGTCTGGCTCCTGGGCGGCGTCCAGGAGCGGTTGCTCCCCTCGGTGGTGAAACCGGCACGCCTGGACCTGACCAAGTCGGAGGCGGTCCGGGTGGACCGCAACACCATCGCCTGGAAGTTCGGCACGCCGAACACCCTGGAACCGGCCGGGGCGGCCACCGACGGCCGGGTGTACGACCTCGTCCACGCCCCGAAGGGCGGCCTGAGCATCGTCGACGGCGAACTCTCCGGCGAGTACCGCAGCGTCCGGCTGGAGGCGCAGCGCGACGGTCTCACCGAGAAGCAGCGCGGCCGGACGCCGTCGCTGTGGCAGCACCCGACGTTCCGGATCACCGGCGGCAAGGGCATCCCGGCGGGTGACGGCCAGTTCGTGGTGACCGAACGTGACGCCGAGGGCCAGCTCATGTCGGCCACCGGTGTCCGCGCCCTCGAGGCGGGCGACCGCTAGACACCACCCGCACCACGGCGGAGGCCGGTCTCCCGAGTCACGGGAGGCCGGCCTCCGCCGTGGTGGCCGGCTCGTCATCGGGCCGCGGCACTCAACGGCTGCTGGCCCGCCACGAACGGATCGACGGCCGCCAGGTCCACGAGGTACTCGCCGTAACCACTGCTCATCAGCGGCTCGGCCAGGCCGCGCAACTGGGCGTCGTCGATGAACCCGGCCCGCCAGGCCGCCTCCTCCACACAGCCGATCTTGATGCCCTGGCCCTCGTCGATGGCCCGGACGTAGTCCACCGCGCGCATGCAGTCGGCCAGGGTGCCGGTGTCCAGCCAGACCGCGCCGCGCGGCAGCACGGTCACCGACAGCGCGCCACGCCTGCGGTATTCCTCGTTGACCGCGGTGATCTCCAGCTCCCCGCGAGGGCTCGGCGTCAGCGCCCGCGCGATCCCCACCACATCGGCGTCGTAGAGATAGAAACCGGGCACCGCGTACGGCGAGCGCGGCCGCTCCGGCTTCTCCTCGATGGACAGCACCCGGCCGGCGCCGTCGAACTCGACGACACCGTAGGCCGACGGATCGGCCACCGCGACGCCGAAGACGTGCCCGCCGCTCGTGCCGCGCATCCGCCGCACCGCCGGGCGGAAGTCCACACCGTGGAGGAGGTTGTCGCCCAGCATGAGCGCCGCCGGCTCACCGGCGAGAAACTCCTCGCCGATCAGGAACGCCTCGGCGATGCCGGCCGGGCGCTGCTGGATCGCGTACTCCAGGCGCAGGCCCCACTGCGAGCCGTCACCGAGGAGCCGCTGGAACTGGGCGACCTCGTGCTCGTTGGTGATGACCAGGATCTCCCGGATCCCGCCACCGATCAGGGTGGACAACGGGTAATAGATCATTGGCTTGTCATAGACCGGCATGAGCTGTTTGGAAACCGCCCATGTCACCGGCCTAAGCCTTGAACCGGTGCCTCCGGCCAGCAATATTCCGCGCACTCCACGACCATATCAGCCGAATCCCGGAAAGCGCCTTCCGTGATTACGCTCACGACACCGAACGCGATGGGCCGGTCGATGAGATCGCTGCTCCTGCCACCGGACGCACGGCAGGGACGTCGTCGTGAGCCGCTGCTCCACAATTACGGAACCCGGCGATTCCCGAGACCATGACTTCGCTGTTCGTCACCCGGCGGCGGCCGCGAGGCGACGAATCTGGAATTGATCGAAATCCTCGTCGAGGAATGCGGCGCATCGCCCGGAAAGGTGTCGTTCATGACCGGCCGAAAGGCCACGACCGCCGTTACTCGCTTAGTTATTCGAAGATGGCCGGCGAGCTTGGTCACCGACCTCGGGTCGAATACCTAAAAAGGTATCGCGAGAACACTTCCTGGTGGTCATCGCCGCAGTGAGCGGTGAATGAGAAGGAATGCCGATCACCGGGAGAGCCGGTGATCGGCAAACCTGTCGGTCAGGCCCGCAGCGGCTGGGCGTAGGCGAGGTCCTCGCAGAGGCGGCGTTGCATCGCCGCGGCCGCGGCCAGCTCGTCGACCGTCACGTCGTTGACGAACGTGACCCCACCGATCCCGACCGGCAACGGCAGTCGCTGCTGGTCGTCACGGTGCCGCACGGTGTCCCGCAGCGCGCACTCCAGCACCGCGGGATTGAGCAGCGGATGCCAGGTCGGCAGTTCGAGTTCCGCCATCAGCCGCAGGATCCGGTCCCGCTGCGTCTCGTCGAGCAGGCCACGCCGGTAGGCCATCACCGTGGTCAGCGCCATGTCGACGCAGACGGCCTCACCGTGCAACAGCGACGGCAGCGCCCGCATCTCGACGGTCGGGCTGAACGTGTGCCCGTAGTCGACACAGCGTTCCAGCCGGCCCTCCCACAGGTTGGGCCCGAGTTCCTCCAGCATGCCCTGGGTCGCTGCCCGCAACGCGAGCGTGGCGGCCTGGTCACCGGCCGGGGTGTGACCCTGGAACCGTTCGTCCAGGAGCAGCCGGCCGGACCGTTCGAGCAGATCGAAGAGGGCGGCGTCCTTGATCAGGGCGATCTTCAGCATCTCGGCCATGCCGTTGCTGACGTGCCGGCGGTCCAGCGTCGCCAGGAACCGGCGGTCCAGCAGGGTCAGGTCGGCCGGGGCGTAGGTGCCCAGCCGGTTCTTGTGACCGTTGAAGTTGACGCCGGTCTTGGCGCCCACCCCGGCGTCGATCAGCCCGACCAGGGTGGTCGGCACCCGGAGGAACGGCGTGCCGCGCCGATAGAGGCTGGCGACCAGCCCGGCGACGTCCATCAGCACGCCGCCGCCGATGACGATCATCGGTTCCCGGCGGCGGGCCAGGCCGAACGCGTCCATCTCCGCCACGATGCGAGCCACCGAGTCGAAGTCCTTGACCGTCTCGGCGACCTGCATCACCAGCATCGCGTGATCGATGCCGTGATGGGTGAAGTACTCCCGGATGCGAGCGCCGTACAGGGCGTTGACGGCGCTGTCCACGACCACGAACCGGCGCCGCGAACCGAAGCCGCTCTCCCCGGCCTCGAGCAGGTCGGTCCGGTCCAGACCGAACACGTCGTCGCGCAGGCGCACCTCGTACGAAACCTGCTTCAGCGCCTGGACCCGCCACGAATCGTGGTGGTCGCCCGCACGTACCCCCGGCACGCCGCCGACCGTGTCGACACCGCTCACGCCTGTCTCCCCGTTCTTGTGTCTGCATGAGGCCGGCGACTGCCGGCCGGTACCCGGCTCCACCGCAGCGCCGCCTGCCGCGCCCATGCCAGATCGGCACGCAGCCGTACGCCGTCGTTGTCGCGGTAGTCGTTCTCCAGCACCAGTGCGCGTACCCGCGCCGGGCCGTCCCCGAGCGCGGCGAGGGTGTCCCGCAGACCGCCCTGACCAGCGCCGAGCAGCGGCGAGGGCCCCACGTCCGGCGGGCCGTCCTTGAGATGGACCTGGTCGGCGAGACACGGCCCGAGCTCCGCGGCCAGCACGGCGGGCGACAACCCGTGCGCCACCGGGTTGAACGTGTCCAGCAGCAGCCGGAAGGCCGGCGAACCCACCTGGTCCACCAGTCGCCGGGCCCGGTCCGCCGGCAGGACGTTCTCACTGGCCAGCAGGATGCCCCGGTCCTGCGCCCGGGCCGCGGTCCAGCGCAGGGCGGCCACCGTGCGCTCGAAGCCGGCCTGGTCGGTGATGGCGCTGCGCCGGAAGCTGGGCACGATGAGCAGCGGCGCCCCGAGAGCCCCGGCGGCGTCCACCAACCGGGTCAGCACCGGGCGCACGACGGCCGGCTCGGCGGTGAGGCCGATGTCGTTGAGCAGGTTGCCGGCCAGCGCGAGCACGCCGACACCGGTCGCCGCCGACGCCGCCCGCAGTTGTTCGACGCGGCCGGGCCCGTCCACCAGGACGCCGCGGCCCGGCCCGCCGAAGTCCAGTTGCAGCCCGTCGGCGCCCACCTCGGCCGCCAGGCGGAACGCCGCCACGCCCGACGGCGCGAGGCGCCACTCGGCCAGCCCGACCTGGCATCTCATGTGCGTACCGGCCGGCTCTGCGAGACCGGCAGGCGCTCGGTCACCGACCACCAGTCGCCGCCGGAGTCGACGACCAGGCTGTCGCCGTGGTGACCGGACCCGGCGGTGACGGCGAGGTCGACGGCGACCCGGGCGAAATCGGCCGGCACCATGTAGGAGCTGTAGTCGAAGTCGAGCGGGCGACGCCGGCGGATGCCGGGCGAGTCCACCATGCCGGCGGGCAGCACCTGCACGATCCGGACCCGGTTCTCGTCCTCCTCCTGCGCCACCGAGTCGAGCAGCGCCTTGGCGGCGGCCTTGGAGGCGGTGTACCCGGACCGTCCCGGGCCGGCGTTGTAGACGACCTCGGAGGAGACGCCCAGGAACAGCCCGGGCCCGGCGGCACGCAGCCGGGGCAGTGCCGCCTTCAGGGTCAGCCACAGCCCGTGCACGTTGATGTCGAGCTGGGTACGCCATTCGCCGACGGCCACGTCGTCGAAGCCGGCGCGCCGGTCCCCGTAGGAGACCGCCGAGAAGCACGCGAGGTCGAGACGGGCGCCGGCGATCCGGCCCAGCATCGCGCCCGCGCCGTCGGTGTCGGTGAGGTCGAGCCGCTCCCACCGCAGGGCGGAGGCGCCGGGCCCGGTCGGCCGGCTGCGGCCGCAGACCACCACGTCGGCGCCGGCGGCGGCCCAGGCGTCCGCGATGCCCCGGCCGATACCGGTGGTGCCGCCCACCACCAGAGCGCGGCGGCCTGCGAGGGTCCTGGTCGTCAACGGAGGTCCTTCCTGATGTCGATCTCGATCGAGAGTTTGACGAGCCGGTGGCCGTCGATGATCCGGTTGCGGCCGGTCCGCAGCGCGGTCATGATCCGGGCCGCTCCGTCCAGATCGGTGCGGTGCGTGATGAGGTCGCGGTAGCGCTCCGGGTCCCGGGCCAGTTCCCCGGCGGCCGCGCGCAGGTGCTCGTTGCTCACCCCGCGATGGCCCAGCAGCCGGACGCCACCGGATGTCGTGGTGACCAGCGCCGGGTCGGGCCGGCCCCCGCAGTTGGCCGCCCGCACCGCGGTCAGGTCGACGCCGGGAAGCAACGCGGTCCGCGCGCCCGGCGGCAGGCCGCCGACCACATCGATCAGAGTGCCGGGCCCGGTGACGGCGAGCGCCGCCTCCAGCGCCGCCACGGTGGCGTCGCGGGGCGTCGCCAGCAGCACGGCCACCGGTCCGGGCAGGGCGGCGGCCAGTTCACCGGCGACGAGCGACGATCCCGGGGGGTACGGGCCGCCGACGCTGAACCGCCGTCCGGCCTCGGTGTGGTGCACCAGGACCACCCGGGTCCGCTCCCCCAGCCACCGGGCGGCCGCCCGGGCCGCGAGATGGCCCACCGTGCCGTCACCGATGATCAGCAGGGTCTCCGGGTGTGCGGCCCGTAGCTGGCTCAGGGCGTACCGCACCACGGCGAGCGGCTCCAGCAACGGGCCCAGGGTGACGTCGGTGCTCTCCGGCAGGACGACCACCATGCCACCGGCCACCGCCGTGGCCGGCAGCAGCGTCCGTTCCTGCAGCAGGCCGGCCACATTGTGGCCGAGCAGGAAACCCGGGTCCCCGGGATGGGTGGGGTTGACCGCCACGAGCGTGCCGGGCCTCAGGCTCGCCGGGACGCCGTCGCCGGTCGCCACCACGCGGGCGATCCCCTCGTGCCCGATGATCGGCGCCGGGTCGTCGCGCAGGCCGCGCAGCATCTGGATGTCGGTGCCGCACAGCCCGGCGTACCGCGGGGCGATCACCATCTCCCCCGGCCCGGGGACCGGTGTCGGCACGGTGGCGACCGTCACGGTGTCGCCGGTGCGGACGATGGCGCGATGTGTGCTCACGGCCGCACCTGTCCCGCGCACGCCGTGCCCCGCTCGGCGGCCAGTGCCGCCAGGCCCGCTCCGACCAGCGGGTCCGCGGTGTCCGGCCCGATCACCTCGATCCGCCCGAGCAGCCAGCCGGGGTCCTGCTCGCCGGTGAGGTACAGCCCCTGCCGGCCGAGGTGGCCGTAGAGCGCCGCCTCGTAGTGCGGCCCGAGGCCCTGGACCACGCCGCCGGTCAGGGCCATCATGTCGATCTCCGGATCCAGGCAGAGCGCGGTCCGCAGCACGTCGGCGACCGGGCCGGTCACCGCGTCCAGCAGCCGGGCCGCCATCGCGTCGCCACCGTCCAGGGCCGCCCGGAACACCGGCTCGAAACCGTCGCCCCCGGCCGGCCGGGCGGCCAGCGCCGACGCCGCCCAGGCCGCCGGGTGCCGCCGGGCCATCTCGGCGGCGACACGCTGGATGCCCGGACCGGAGGAGAACGCCGCCACATGGCCGGGCTCACCGCAGTCGCACCGGGACTCCACCGGCACGCCGTCGATCAGGACGGTGGCCGGCAGGTGACCGATCTCGCCCTGCAGACCGGCACCGTCGACCGGAACGTGCCCGGTACGCAGGTCCATCGTGCGGCAGGCGATGCCGGTGCTGATCGTCGCCAGCGAGACCTTGCGCAGGTGCCGGCCGCGGACGGACTCGGCGACGTGCCACAGTCCGGCCGTGACGTCGTTGACGACCGACCAGCGCACGTCGGGCCGGGCCGCGCGCAGTGCCGCCGCCACGTTGAACGGGCGGATGTCCGGGCCCCACAGCGGCGCCGAGGCGTACGCCGTCGAGTTCCGGTGGTCCATGGCCGCGCCCAGCGACACGCCCGCCCGGCCGTGCGGGGGGACCCGGAGCGCGAGCTCGCGGATCAGGCCGGCCTGCAGCTCGCCGACGCCGGCCTCCGGCAGCCGGGTGTGACCGGGTGACGGCGCCCGCCGCACCTCGCCCAGCCCGCCGTGCGGCGCCCACCGCGCCCAGCGCAGCCAGGTGCCGCCCACGTCGATGACGGTGAACGCGCCGCCCGGATCAGGGGCCGGTGCGGGTGGGGTCAGCATCGGTCGGCCTGCCGCAACAGCGTGGCCCGGTCGATCGCGCTGACCCGGTTGCTGGGGATGGTGCAGGCGTACGCGCCCGCGATCGCCCCGTAGCGCAGGCAGGTCTCCAGCGGCTCACCGGCCAGGTGGCCGAAGAGGAAGCCGGACACGAACGCGTCGCCGGCCCCGTTGGAGTCCACCACCGGGGCGTGCGGCACGGCGGCTTCGAAGCGCCGGAGCTCGGTCTCGCCGCGGACCAGGACGTGACCGCCCTCGGCGCCGGCGGTCGCCACCACGACCTGGGCCCGGCCCTTGTCGATGATCTGCTGGAGCGTCGCCGGCACGTCGGCCAGCGCGGTGGCCGACAGGAACACCAGATCGGAGGCGTAGGCGTAGACCTCGAAAGGCTCGTACCGCCCGTCCCAGTTGTGCAGGTCGGTGGAGACCGTCGCGGACCCACCGGCCAGCCGGCCGACGACGTGCTGGCCGGGCGGGGTGATGCAGACGTGGACGTGCCGGGCGTGGGCGGTGTGCTCGGCGATGAGATCGGCGGGGAAGCGGTCCTCCTCGGCCTCACGGCTGCCGTCCCACAGCGACAGGCGGCGGCCGTCCGGGCCCACCATGTTCACCGCCCGCTTGGTGCCCGCCGCCGTGGGCAGCCCGGCGAACGGCAGTTGGTGGGCCTGGTGGAAGGCGCGGACCAAGGCGCCCTCGGGGTCGTCGCCGAGCACGTCGATGTGCATCGTGCGCAGGCCCAGCGCATGCAGGCCCAGGGCGACGTTGTCCCCGGTCTGCCCGGCTCGTGCCTCGATCGGCGGCACCACATAGCTGTCCCGGAACGGCAGGGGCAGTTCGGGCACGTAGGCGATCGTGTCGACGCCGGCTCCGCCGAGGACGAGGACGTCGGTGTTGTCGGACATGGTTCTCCTTCAGTGAGCGATAGCCGGATTCCGGGGTGGTAGCCGAATCCGGCGGTGAGAGCCGAGCTCAGGGCGCGGGTTCGGCCAGGCCCCGGTAGAGGTCCGCGACCGCCCTCGCCCCGGCCGAGGCCGCCACCTCGGGCATCGCCAGGGGCCGCCCGTCGCCGTCCGCGACCGGCAGCCGCCAGTTCGGGAACTCGCTGCTGGTGCCGGGCAGGTTCTGCGGGCGCCGGTCGCCGACCAGGTCCGGCAGCCACACCCCGATCAGGCGGGCCGGTGTCGCCGCGAGGAACCGGTGCAGCGCCAGCGACTCCACACTCATCCCCTCCACCGGTTGCTCCTGTTCCGCCTCCGGCAGGGCGCTGCGGCGCAGTTCGGCGAGCCAGCCCGCGCGCTCCGCCGCCGCTTCGGCGGCGGCCTCCGCCCGAGGCCGGTTCAGCAGGCCCAGCCGGTCGTGCAGGTCGACGTGCTCGCCGCTGAGCCACGCGGCGGTGCTGGGCAGGTCGTGGGTGGTGAGGGTGGCGAGGCAGTCGGCCCGCCACTGCGCCGCGGGCAGCGGGCCGCTGCGGTTCTCCGCACCGCCCTGGTATTCGAAGCGCAGCACGGAGGTGCCGAGGATGCCCCGGCCGGCGAGTTCGGCACGCACGTGCGGGGGCACGGTGCCGAGGTCCTCCCCGATGACCATGGCGCCGGCGCGGTGGGCCTCGACGGCGAGCACACCGAGCATGGCCTCGTGGTCGTACCGCACGTAGGCGCCGTCCCGGGCACCCGCCCCGGCGGGCACCCACCAGAGCCGGAACAGGCCGAGGATGTGGTCCAGACGCAGCGCTCCACAGTGCCGCAGGGTTCCCCGCACCACCTCGGCGAAGGGCTGGTAGCCCGCCTCCGCCAGGGTGTCCGGCCGCCACGGCGGCAGTCCCCAGTCCTGCCCGTGCGGATTGAAGTCGTCGGCCGGGCACCCTACCGTGACGCCGCCGGCCAGATGCTCCTGCAGCGCCCAGGCGTCCGCGCCCTCCGGGTCGACCCCGACGGCCAGATCGTGGATGACGCCGATTCCCATGCCGGCGTCGAGCGCGGTCGCCTGGGCCGACGCCATCTGGGAGTCGACCAGCCAGGCGAGCCAGCGATGGAAGTCGACCCGTGCGGCGAGCTCCCGCCGGGCGGCGGCGACCGCCGGACCGTGCGGGGTCCGCAAGCCGGCCGGCCACGAGCGCCAGCGGGTCCCGTGCACCTCGGCCAGCGCGCACCAGGTCGCGTAGTCCTCGAGGCCGCGACCCTCGCGGGCGGTGAAGGCGGCGAGAGCTTCGGCCGCCGCCGGGGTGCGCGGTGCCCGGTGGAGGGCTTCGAGCGCGGGCCGCTTCACCGACCACACCGCCGCCCGGTCGATCAGCGCGTCCCGGTGCAGGACCCCGGCGGTCAGCTCGTGTCCCTGGCGTACGGCCTGGTCCATCGCCGCGCGTACCGCCGGGTCCGTGGTGTGGTATTCCGGGATGTCCGGCAGGCACAGGTGCATCGGGTCGGCGAACCGGCGGCTGCCGGGCCGGTAGGGCGTCGGATCCGCCAGGGCGTCCGGCACGTAGGCGTGCATCGGGTTGACCAGGACGAACGACGCTCCGAGCCGCGCCGACCAGGCGGTGAGCCCACCCAGGTCGCCGAGGTCGCCCATCCCCCAGGACCGTTCGGAGAGCACCGAATAGATCTGCGCGAGCAGTCCCCAGTGGCGGTGGCCGGGGGTACGCAGCCGGGCGGGGGCCACGATGAGAGGCGCGCTGCCGTGCCGGCCGCCGGCCCGGGCGTGCAGCGTGTGGTAGCCGACCGGAAGACGGCCCAGGTCGTGGCCCGGGTCCGCCAGGTCACGCCACTCGCCGTCCTCGGTCCGCACCCGGCACGTCACGCCGGCCGCCCATCCGGCGTGGGAGGGCGCCTGTCCCTGGCGCACCACCACGCAGGGCGGCAGCAGCCGGTCCCGGGCGTCGTGGCGCGCGGCCTCCAGCGCGGCGGCGACCGCGGCCGGGGTGCTCGCGTCGACGCCCAGGACGGCGAGGATCCGCCGGAGGGTGGCGGCGGAGACGGTGCGGGGTTCGCCGCGGTCGGTGGCATAGCCCGGCTGCACGCCGTGGTGTTCGGCCAGTGCGGCCAGCGCGGGGTCGACAGTGGTGGTGGTCATCGCACGGGTACCTCTCCGATGGCGGCCCGGACGGCGGGCAGGCGTTCGAGCACCGCGGCCACGCCGTCGGCGTCGTTGCTGGACGTGATCTCGTCGGCGCGGGCCCGCAGCCGGGGATGGCCGTTGGCCATCGCGACGCCGTGGCCCGCCCAGTCGAACATCGGCAGGTCGTTGGGCATGTCGCCGAACGCGATGGTCTCCGCGCCGGTGAAGCCGAGTTCGGCGGCCAGGAAGGTCAGGCCGGTCTGTTTGCTGGTCCCGCCGGGCAGCAGTTCGACGAGCCGCGGCCCGGCGTGCATCACCGCGAGCGCGTCCCCGCACACCTTCTCGGCGAGGGCCGCCAGGGCGTCGTCGTCGTAGTCGGGGTGCCGGATCATCACCTTGAGGACCGGCTCGCGCCACAGGCCCGGCTCGTCGACGACCCGCCACTGGCGCTGCTGGTGCGGGGAGCCGAACCCCGCGGTGACGAGGAAGTCGCTGTCCGGGCCGGCGCCGACCGCCGCCAGGGCGAGCGGGCCGGTCCGCTCGGCGATCCGCCGCACCAGGTCGCGTGCCAGATCCTGGTCCAGAGAACGGGAGAAGAGCAGGCGTTCGGTGGCGAAGTCGTACACCTGGGCGCCCTGGGCGCACACCGCCGGGCCGGCGTAGCCGAGGCCGGCGAGGAGTCTGCGGGTGTCGGCCACCGGACGGCCGGTCACCGCGAGGTGGCGCATCCCGGCGGCGCGCACCGCCCGGAGCGCCTCCCGGGTGCGGGGTGACACCGACAGGTCGGATCGCAGCAGGGTGCCGTCGAGATCGGTGGCGACGACCCGGTGTTCACTGGGGATGGCGCTCATCTCACCGGCTCCCGGTGGCCACCGGCGTCGCCGGGGCGGCGTGCCCGACGAGGTCGGCGGGGTGTGCCGTGGCCGGCGGGGCGTCCCAGGCGAACCGCCCCGAGGCGAGCGTCAGCAGGAAGACCGGCGAGAGTCCGGGGAGGGCGGGCACCACCGTGGAGAAGAAGCCGGCGTCGTCGTTCATGCGACGGGCCGTCCCGTCCACGACGAGCGCCACCTCCTCGGCGCCGGGAGCCCGGTACTGGATCTCCCAGCCCTCGCGATGCGGCCTGACCCGGCATCGGCCGCGCAGCAGCGCCGCTTCCAGCTCCTGGTCGCCCAGCAGCTCGGCCGTCTCCACGCAGCGGTCGAAGTCGGCCCTGCGGTACGCCGCCTCGTAGAGGGCGCGCAGCGCGTCGGCGTCGACCGGCCCGCAGCGGCGCAGGGTGTCGAGGTCGGCGAGGCGTATCGCGGCCCGGCGGATCTGCGGCAGGTGGGAGCGCCACTGTTCGGCGTCGAGACGGTCGAACCAGCCGCATCCGACGACGTGTTCCAGATCGAGGGTGAGCGGGTCGCCGGCCAGCAGGCCGGCGAAGCGGTCGAGCCGCCGCTGGGACACCTCGGCGTAGCGGAAGCTGTGACCGAGGCGGGTCGCGTTGCCCGCCAGCCGGCGGTATCCGTCCGGGTCCTCCCGGTACAGGCACAGCGCCTCCCGGATGGTCCGCACCAGCGCGTCCGTCAGGCGCTGGTCGTCCGGGGCGAACGACCGTGGGAGACCGTAACCGGTCGCCAGCGGATGGTCGACGGCGAGCTGGTGCCGGTAGTGCCGGGTCGACTCCTGTGCGGTGCCGATCGGCACCGCGCCACAGGAGCAGAGCTGTCCCTGGGCGATCAGGAACGTGTCGAGCTCGTACTTGGACGGGAACAGCCCGAAGTCCGCGGCCACCGCCTCGGTGAAGAACTCGTCCTCGTCGGCCATGCTCCAGAACAGCCGGACCTGTCCGGGATAGCGGTCGGCCACCTCCTGGAAGGCGGGGTCCCCGACCGGGCTGCCGGCCGCGCCGCCGGCCGCGGTGGCGCACCGGAGCACGAAGTTGACCCGCGGGTCGGTGGCGAGGATCCGGTCCACCGCCCGGAACAGCTCCACCTGTCCCTTGTGGTGCGGCGAGTAGCGGGCCGCGTGGTAGAAGGTGGGAAGGGCCGGGTCGAGCCCCAGTCCGGAGAGGAACGCCGTCCGGTCCACGGTGGCGGGGTCGCGCCGCAGCCAGCTCTCGGGCAGCGCGCAGCCGCCGACGAACTGCTTCGCCGCGTTCTCCCGCACGACACGCGCCACCGCCGTACGCCGGAAGGCCGCCTCGTAGGGGGTGTCGCGGAAGGTCGAGTAGAACTCGCGCTGTCCCCGGGTCAGGAAGTCCACCGTGTCGCAGTGGTCGGTGATCAGTGCGAACAGGCCGACGTGGTCCGAGGACTTCCGGCCGGCGGAGAGGCGGGCCGTGGGCAGATATCCGGCCATCGCCGTGTCGAGGGCCACCTCCCTGGTGACGACGGGGTGTGCCGGCCCGGCGGCGGCCGGTTCCTCGACGTACCGGCTCAGGTCCACGTCGGTGTCGAAGAGTTCGAGCAGCCGTGCCACCTGTGGGCGGTACACCCCCAGGTCGACGGGCATGTTGCTGGCCACCGTGGAGACGACCCGGAAACGGGGGTCGCCGGCCAGCACCGGAGGCACCAGATAGTGGTAGTAGGGCTCGTAGGCCTGCACCACGGCCGGTTCGTCGCCGGCCGGCCAGGACCGCAGGAAGCGCAGCGCGTCGACCTGGAAGACGAGTGGCTTGAAATGGGCCAGGTCCTCGCCCTCGCTGGCCCCGGCCGGGTAGATCCGCTCCGGCAGCAGGTCGAGGTACTCATCGCTGAGCAGGTAGATGTCGACGCCCTCGTGCCGGAGCAGGTGGGCCCGGGTGGTCAGGGGGATGCCGAGTTCGGTTGGCTGCCCGGTCCAGACGTCCGGGTCCGGGACGAGCGGGACGACGTGCTCATCGTGATGGTCGAGTTCGACGAGGTCGTACCGGCTCGCGAGGTACGGCAGCCGGCCGTGGGCGGGCGTGATGATCGACGAGCGGTGTCCCTGGGCGGCGTAGTGGCGCGCCAGCTCCCACACCAGCGGCGCCAGGCCGCCGCGCATCATCCGGACATCGAAGGCGAGCGCCTCGAACGCGAGACTCACGACGTGCACGGCACAGTCCCTTCCGGCGCGGTCTGCCGCACGCCGCTGTCGTACATCTGGAGCAGGGCGAACGCCGCCAGGGTCGCGGCGTCGGTGATCGCGCCGGAGCACACCAGAGCGGCCCAGCCGGCGGCGTCCACGGCGCGCTGGCGCATGTCGGACTCGGAGCGCTCGCGCCGGGGCCGGCCCGCGGTGAGGTCCTCGGCCAGGAAGACGTGGCAGCCCTGGCTGGCGTACCCGTACGCGACGTGGATGCGGCCCAGCGCGACCATGCGACCGGCCCGCAGACCGGTCTCCTCGGCGAGCTCCGCGACCGCGAGCTGCTCGGCGGTGCCGTCGGCCGGGCCGGCGTCACCGGGCCACGAGCCCTGCGGGAACTCCCAGAAGCGTTCGCTCACCGGATAGCGGTACTGCTCGACCAGGTGCAGGAGGCCACCATCACGCGGGATGATCAGCGCGTAGTCGGGCTTCGACACGACCCCGTAGCTTCCGGGTGAGCCGTCGGCGTGCAGGATGTCGTCCTCCCGCACGCTCATCCAGGCGTTGCGGTACACCTCGCGCGATCGCAGGGTGCGGATCGGGTCGGTCATGCCCGGCCTCCGGCGCACGTCTCGGTGATCTGCTGGACGGTTCCGTCCTCCAGCACGACGGCCCCGTCGATCCGCGCGCCGGCCGGCACCACGGCGCCGGGCAGCACGACGCTGTCGGTCACCGTCGCTCCCGGGCCGACCCGCGCCGCGGGGAAGACGACGCTGCGTACGATCTCGCCCTCGTTGACCAGGCCGGCGGGCACCACGCTGCGGCGGATCCCGTGCGCCGCGGCGACGAACGCGCGCGGCGTCCGGGGCGCCACGGTCCACGGCATGGCCGCGACGGTGAGCGACGGCGGCGTGCCCACCAGGGCCAGGTGCGCCTCGTGATAGCGGTCCACGGTGCCGATGTCCGCCCAGTAGCCGGGCACCTCGTACCCGCGGATGTGTTCGCCGGCGGCGAGCATGGCCGGGATGACGTCGCGGCTGATGTCGTGTTGCCAGGCCGTGCCGTCGAGCAGTTCCAGGTACCGGTGGAGCACCGCGGCGTCGAACACGCAGAAGGCGGCGAACACCAGATCGCTGCTCGGGTCGGCGGGCTTCTCCACGAACGACGTGAGCCGGTCCCGGCCGTCGAACTCGACCATGCCGAACAGGTGCACGTAGCGGCGGTCGATCCGCTGGTAGGACACGGTCAGCGCGGCGCCGGTGGCCCGGTGTTCGGCGATCATCGGGCCGTAGTCGAAGCGGTAGACGTGGTCCGCGTGCTGCACGAGGACCTCGGTGACGCCGGGCTCGAAGAGGTACCGGGCCTTGCGGATCAGCGCGTCCGCGGTGCCCCGCTCCGGTGGGCCGGACGGCGGCTCGTACCCCTCCGGCACGCCGTCGGCGTAGGAGCGGTCGTACGGGCCGAAGTGCACCCGGAAGCCCGGCTGCCACCAGGTGCGCCGCAGGTCGTCCATCAGCTGTCGTTCCTGGTGCTGGGACAGCAGCAGAACCTGGCCCAGTCCGGAGTCGCGGGCGTTCGCCAGGCTGAAGTCGATCAGCCGGCAGGTTCCGCCGAACGGCACCAGCGGTTTCAGCCGGCCGGTGCCGAGCGGGCCCATCCGCCGTCCTTCGCCACCGGCGAGCAGCACCGCCCGTACACCCGTGGTCACGCGCCCACCTCGTCCCAGACGGTCCGGCCGTCGCCGAGGGTCAGCAGCAGATCCGCGCGGTGGCCGCCGTCCGGCAGCCGTCCGGTGAAGACGCCGCCGGTGGCCGTCAGGGCGGTCACGGTGACCTTTCCCCGGGCCGGCGCGGTCAGGTCGGGCACGACCAGTTCGACGCGTTCGGCGTGCGGCGGCCGGTAGGTGATCCGGCCGCCCGGATCGACGGTTCCCCGGCCGGCGAGCCGCTCGCGCCAGGCGCCGGCCCACTCCGGGCGCTTGTCCGTGGCGATCTGCGCGATCCGGTCGCAGGCCGCGAAGTCGGCCCGGGCCCAGGCGCGCTCGAACAGGTCGGGCAGTTCGTCGGCGCCGTCCGGGCGGCAGCGCAGGAACGCGTCGGCGTCGCCCCGCAGGCGGGCCGCGTCGGCGATCTCGTCGCGGTGCGCGGTCCACGCCGGCTCGGGCAGCGCCTCGAACCAGCCGTAGCGCACCAGGTCGCGTACCGGCAGCTGGGGGGTCTCGCCCCGCCAGATCCCGGCGAACGCGGCGGCATGCGCTTCGGCCGCCCGCTTCCAGGTGAACTGCCGGGCCCGGGTGACAGCGTTGCGGGACAGGCGCCGGTACTCGTCCGGGGCGTCGTGCCACAGCGCGACCGCGCGGCCGATCTGTTCGGTCAGGCCCTGCACGAGCAGCGGGTCGTCCTCGGCGAAACAGCGGTTGACCGCGAACCCGGTGGCCGTTTCGGCGTCCGGGCCGGTCACCGGGTCGGCCACGTGACCGAAGTGCGCCATGCCGAGCTGGGCGGTGGCGATGGGCACGGCTCCGGCGGCCATCGCCTCCCCCTGGGCGATGAGGAAGGTGTCCATCTCGAACTTGGACGGGAAGAGGCAGAAGTCGGCGCTCTGGGCGTATTCCTGCAGCTGCCGGTCCGGCACGCGATGCCATTGGAGGTGCACCCGGTCCGGGTGGCGGGCCACCACCTCGTGGAAGAGCGGGTCGGCGATGCCGGCGTCGCTGAGGCAGCGCAGGAGGAAGTTCGCCTTCACCCCGCCGCTCAGCGCCCGGTCGACGGCGCGGATCAGCTCGACCTGGCCCTTGTGGTTGACCGCGTACCGGGCGTTGTGGAAGAAGGTGGGCAGGGCGGGGTCGAGCCCCAGGCCGGTCAGGACCTTCTCCCGGTCGACGGCGGGCAGGTCGCCGGTCACCCAGTCGTCGCCGACGGCGCAGCCGCCGACGAAGTTCTTGTGCGCGTTGCGCCGGACCGTGCCGGCCACCGGCAGGGTGGCGAAGAGCTGCGCGAACGGCGTGTCCGCGAAGTCGGTGTAGTAGTCGCGGTGCCCCGGCGACAGGAAGTCGATCAGGTCGGCGTGCTCGGCGACCAGGTCGTAGACCCGCACGTGGTCGCGCGGGTACTCGTAGTGCAGGTGGGTGAGCTGCTGGTACTGGCTCATCGCGACCGTGTGCGGGGACCGCGCCGCGTCCGGGTCCGGCGGCGGCAGGGTTCCCGGCGCGCCGAGGAAGTCCAGCAGGCGGTCCACCTCGGGGCGGTACACCGACTTGTTGATCGGCATGTTGCTCTGCACCGTGCTGACCACGTGTTTGCCGGGGTCGGCGGCGAAGGCGGCCGGCATCAGGTAGTGGTAGAACGGCTCGTGGGCGTGCACGACCGCGCGCTCGTCGCCGAACCGCGACCGGATGAACCGGGTGGCGGCCACCTGGTAGGCCAGCGGTTTGAAGAAGACGAGGTCGTTGCCCTTGCTCTCGTACGGCGGGTAGAACCGGTCGGGCAGCCGGTCGAGCATCTCGTCGGAGAGGAAGTACAGGTCGACGCCGGCCAGCCGCACCCGGTGCGCGGTGGTGCGCAGGGCGATGCCGACCTCGGCGGGGAACCGCTCGCCCCACACCCGGGGGTCGAGCACCAGGGGCAGCTCGTACTCGTCGGCGCCGGGCAGGTCCTCCACCTCGTGCAGCTTGCGCAGATCGTCCAGCCGGCCGTGTGCCGGGGTGACGATGGAGACCCGGTGGCCGAGTTCGGCGAGACCGCGGGACAGCTGCCAGAGGTAGACCGAGGTGCCTCCCTGGATGAACCGGTGGTCGAATCCGCCGCACTCGAAGTACGTCTCGATGATGTGCATGTGTCAGTTCTCCCCGGCGCCCGCTGGTCGGTAGTTCTGCAGGACGTGTCGTAGGTTGATCGCCGCGTGGTAGTGCTGGTCGTGCGCGTACGCGTAGTCGAGTTCGTGGAGCAGGCGCCGCAGCCGGAAGATCCGCCAGGCCGGGTGCTCCTGCCAGTTCTCCGGCGGGCCGGCGTATCCGGTCAGCAGGAGTCGCCGAACCTGCCCCGCCCACCGGGACGCCGCGTCGTGCATCCGGCGCAGGGCGGTGATGCGTGACGGTGTCCAGCCCGGTGTGTCGGGCGGGTGCCCGGCGCTGATCAGCAGCACGGTCCGGCAGGTGTCGTCCTGGTCGGTGCCGAGTCGCATGGCCGCCTGGTGCACGAACTCGTCGGCGGTGAAGATGTCGAGGCCGCGCAGCAGCGCGACGATGTCCTGCCACGGGGACTGGGCGGACCCCACCGGGTCGGCCGGGTCCGCGGCGGGCGTGGACAGGTCGATGACGCACAGCTGCCAGCCGCCTTCCGACTCCTGGCGCAGAATGTGCGACAGATGCAGGTCACCGTGGGCGGGACCGGCCGGCCACGGCACACCGGCCGAGGCGGTGGCCTGGTCCAGCTCGCCGGTCAGGGCGACGACGACCGCGTCCCGCACCGCGCGGGGGTAGCGCTCGTCGGCGCTGATCCGGGCGCTGAGGGCGGCCACCCGGGCGCCGGTCTGCCGGAGGTACTCGCGGACCGGGATCATCGGGGTGGGGCCCAGCCGGTCCGCCAGCTCGGTGTGGAAGTCGCGCAGGAAGCGGCCGACGGCCGGCAGTTCGCCGGTGAGGCCCCGCTGGGCGGCCGCGACGGCCTCGGCCGGCTCGGCGCCGCCGTGCAGGATCGGCCACATCGACCGGATGCTGTGCCGCAGCGGGAGGTCGAGGCTGTCGCCTTCGGCGTAGGCGTACAGCAGGCCGAGCGGATGGCGGCGCCCGGTCGCCCGCTCCACGTAGTGGTAGTCGCCGACCCATCGCTGGGTACGGCCGCCGCGGTGCATCAGGCGCAGCAGGTGCGCCTCGCGGGTGTCGGCGTCGATCCGCCGGTACGCCTTGTGGATGTGCAGTGCCCCGTCGAGGTCGGCCAGCGACAGGGCGTTGGTGGACCATCCCGGGTCGAACGGGCGGGTGTCACGGAACGGTGCGGGGTCGCCGTCGAACTGGATCACGTTGCCGGCGGCGGTCGGCAGGGCCAGCCTGTCCCGCATCGCTTCCACCACGGCGCGGTCGTGGGCGGCGTGGCCGACCGCTTCGCGGGCCGGTTCGGCGCGCAGGACGGGAACGAAGTACCGGGTTCCGGGCGACTCCCGCGAGGCGACGACGAGCAGCCGCGACGGCCCCAGGGTCGCCTCGTCGAGGATCTGGACGTGGGCGGATCCGCGCAGGTCCTCGCCCGGCCAGTCGGCGGCCCGCAGCAGGCTGGTGAGGCCGAGGTCGGCGGTGGGCAGTTGCCGGACGGTCATGCCGCGGCCTCCTCGGCCTCGGTGATCGCCCGGTCGAGCACGTCGAGGCCGTGCAGCAGTTCGGCCTCGTCGATGATGAAGGGCGGCGCGAGCCGGATGATGTGCCCGCCGATGGCGGTGCGCAGGCCGGCGTCGAGGGCCGCCAGGTACACCCGCCGGGCGATCTCCGGCGCCGGGCGCCTGCTGTGCCGGTCCCGCACGAACTCCAGACCGTGCAGCAGGCCGATCCCCCGGACGTCGCCGAGGCGGGGGTGCCGCTCGTGCATCTCGAGCAGGCGTGCGTCCATCATCGCGCCGAGGTGACGGACCCGTCCGATCAGGTCGTCGCGGGACACCACCGACAGGGTCGCGTGCGCCGCGGCGATGCCGAGCGGGTTGGCGGCGAACGTGGAGGCGGTCGATCCGGCGCTTCCGGCCCGGGGATGCCGCAGCACCTCGTCGCGTCCGGCCAGGACGGCGAACGGGAAGCCGGAGGCCATCCCCTTCGCGAGGGTGACCAGGTCGGGTGTCACCCCGATGGCCTCGCTGGCCAGGAAGGTGCCGGCCCGCCCGCCTCCGGTGAGCACCTCGTCGGCGACCAGCAGCACGCCGTTGTCGCGGCAGGCGGCCTCGATCTGCTCCCAGTAACCGGGCGGGGGCACGATCACGCCGGCCGCGCCGAGGACGGGTTCGAAGAACAGGGCGCTGACGTTGGGTTTCTCGGCGATGTGCCGGCGGACCAGGGTGGCGCACTTGACGTCGCAGGACGGGTAGGTCAGCTCCAGGGGGCACCGGTAGCAGTACGGGGCGTATCCCAGCACGCTGTTGCCCGCGAAGGACTGGTCGCCGATGTCCCAGTGCACGAGCATGCGGGCGCCCTGCGTCTTGCCGTGGAAGCCGTGCCGTAACGCGCCCACCCGGTTGCGCCCGGGCTCGGCCACGGCCTGGACGGTGCGCAGCGCGGCCTCCACCACCTCCGCGCCGGTGGAGAAGAAGGCGAGCGTGGTGAGGTGCTCGGGGAGCAGCTCGGCCAGCAGTTCACAGAGGACGGCGCGGTCGGCGGTGGCGAAGTCGTGGACGTTCCAGAGCTTCGTGGCCTGCTCGGTGAGGCGGGCCACCACTTCCGGGTGGCAGTGTCCCAGCGACTGGGTCAGGGTCCCGGCGGCGAAGTCGAGGTACTCGGCGCCGTCGGCGTCGCGCAGCGTCGCTCCGCGGCCTTCGACGAACACCCGCTTGCCGAGGGCGGCCTCTTCGGAGGCGCCGGGCGCGAGGTGCCGTGATTCCCGCGCCAGCAGGTCCGCCTGCCGGCTCACCGGGTCCGCCGGGGTGCCGTCCCGGACAGCCGGGCTCTGCTGCCGACGTCGCGACAGATCAGCTCGAGGTAGGTCACAGAGTCACTCCTGAGGTGTTGGCCGCCACATTGCTGAGATGGGCTGAGCACTAGGGATACGGGACGACGCACGCATCGCACCGCCGGCCAGCGAGCCGCACACTCAGCTGGTATCAATCGGACAGTCCTCGGCCGACTGAGCCGAAATCTATGGCGATCACGCTCCGTTCTGCAAGCGGCACTGCAAGTTTCAGCAACTTCTTGCAGGACCTACCGGCGAGTAACAAATTGGCCGCCCCGACGCCCCTCCGGCCGGCCGCGGCGCCCTGTAACCGGATCCATCTGGCCAGACACCCCGGGCGGCACCACGCCGGACATCGAGGTTCGGCGATCGAATTTTGTCGGGTGACAACGAATTGAGACACCGATCACTCCACTGCCGACCGGAGCGCTTGCGAATGGGCGGAAGTGACAGTTGTGTCAAATATTCGGGACACGGCCGCCACGGCTTGACGCGGCAGTGGCAATCGCATTCAATGCCCACTTGCCGGCCCTCGCTCCGCACAGCACACGGGCCCGGGCGCGACGCACGCCAGTGATGCAGGTGACCGACTCCGCACAAGTGGTCACACCGCGTCGATCGTCGCCCCACCGGCACTTTTCCGCATCTCACACCGCCCCGCCGTCCTCCCTGGACGGCACCGGCCGGCCCGGGATCGGCAGCGCAGCGAAGCGCCGCCCCCGGCCGGGATTGTCACTGTGCCAATAAGCGCACGGCCCCGGCCACTGTTCACCTTCTTTACTTGAATAGGCCGCGCCACGTGACGAGCGCCTCAATAATGAGGCTCGGTTAAGACATTGTTATCTATCAATTACGTTCTTCACGTGCCACGGCATCGTGCTGAGAAGAAATGGATGCACCCATGCAATATCCCGATGCCTCATACGACACCACGGCGGGGCCCGCATGATCGTCGCGGAGCACGTGAGCAAGCACTTCAAACGGCACCGGCGCGAGCCGGGCCTGCGCGGCAGCCTGCGGACGATGTTCTCCTCGCAGTACGACCTCGTCCGGGCCGTCGACGACGTCAGCTTCGAGGTGCCGGCCGGCGTCAAGATCGCTTACATCGGCGCCAACGGCGCCGGCAAGTCCACCACGATCAAGTTGCTGACCGGCATCATGCGGCCGACGACCGGCCAGGTGCGGGTCGACGGCCTGGACCCGCACCGCCGGCGCGTCGAGGTCGCCCACCGCATCGGTGTGGTCTTCGGCCAGCGCAGCCAGCTCTGGTGGGACCTCCCGGTCCTCGACTCGTTCCGCGTCCTGCGGCACATCTACGAGGTCCCGCGGGCGGTGTACGACCGCAACATGCGGCTGTTCCGGGACCGGCTGGACCTCGGCGCGCTCGGCAACACCCCGGTCCGCCAGCTCAGCCTGGGGCAGCGCATGCGGGCCGAGATCGCCGCCTCCCTGCTGCACGATCCCGCCGTGCTGTTCCTCGACGAGCCCACCATCGGTCTCGACCTGGTCCTCAAGCAGGCGGTCCGCGATCTGATCAATCACGTCAACGCCGAGCTCGGCACCACCGTCATGCTGACCAGCCACGACATCGGCGACATCACCGGCATCTGCGACCAGGCGCTCGTGGTGGACCGCGGCGCCATCGTGCACCAGGGGACGATGCGCGAGTTGCTGCGGTCGGTGGACACCCGGGCGGTCACCTTCGAGTACGCCGCTGGCAGCGTCACCGAGGCGGAAGCGCTCCAGATCATCGCCGCCGAGCTGCCCGACGTCCGGGCGATCCCGGCCGAGTCCGGCCGCATCCGGGTGGAGTACCCGGTGGAGCGCTGGTCGGCCCGGCAGGTCATCGCGGTCCTGCTCAACCGTTTCGACCTGACCGACGTGCTGGTGCCGGACGCCGACCTGGAGACCCTGCTGCGCCGCATCTACGCCGGATCGCCGGCGGAACCGGTCAGCGTGGGGGACGGCGCATGATCCGCGCCGCACGCCGGTACGCGCCGTTCGCCCTCGCCGGGTTGCACGCCGTCACGCAGTACCGCTCGACCATCGTGCTCAGCGCCATCACGGCCGCCGCCGCGACCGCGCTGCAGGTGTTCCTGTGGCGGGAGGTCTACGTGGGCGGCTCGGCGCCCGCGGGCCTGCCGTTCGTCCACCTCACCTCGTACATCGTGCTGGCGCAGATCCTCGGGCTGTTGCACACCAACCGGATCGACGAGCTGATCGCCGGCGAGGTCTACCGGGGTGACATCGCGGTGTCCCTGGTGCGCCCGGTGAACTACGCGCTCAGTTGCCTGGCGGTCAACCTGCCCACGGCCGCGGTCAGCGCGGTCCTGGCCGGCGTCCCGGTGCTGGCCGGCTTCTCGCTGTTCGCCTCACTGCCGGTGCCCACGGCGGCGAATCTGGCGCTGTTCGCGGTGGCGGTCCTGCTCTCGGTGGCGCTGGCGTTCCAGATCAACTTCCTGGTGGGCCTCGCCGCCTTCGTCACGACCAACACCTGGGGGATCCGTACGATCAAGAACGCTCTCGTCGCCTTCCTGGCCGGCCAGGTGATCCCGCTGGCGCTGTTCCCCGCCGACGTGGTGACCCTGCTGCGCCTGCTGCCGTTCCAGGGCCTCATCGACAGTCCACTGCGCCTGCTGCTCGGCGGGTACGGCGACTGGGCCGACGCCGGCCGCATCCTCGCCGTCCAGGCCGGCTGGGTGGTCCTGCTGACCGGAGTCATGTCGCTGGCCTGGCGCCGTTCCCTGCGCAAGGTGGAGGTGCTCGGCGGATGAGCGTGTCGACGGCGCGCCGCTACGCGCGGCTCACGACGGTCCTGTGCGGTGTCAGCCTGCACCGGCTCACCGCATACCGGATGGACTTCCTGATCGGCGCGGCCAGCTTCGTGATCCGGATCGCCTGCCAGATCGCCCTGATCAGCGTGATCTTCCAATATGTTCCCTCACTGGGCGGCTGGACGCAGCAGCAGGCGCTGTTCCTGCTCGGGTTCTCCCTGCTCCCCCGCGGGCTCGACCGGCTCTTCACCGATCAGCTGTGGATCCTGGCGTGGCAGCTGGTCCGCACGGGCGACTTCTTCCGTTACATGATCAGGCCGGTGAACCCGTTCTACTCGCTGCTGTCGGAGCGGTTCCTTTACCCGGACGGGTTCGGCGAACTGGCCACCGGCATCGCGATCGTGGTGACCGCGGCCGGGGCGATGGATCTGGATCTCACCCTCGTCCAGTGGCTGCTGTTCCTGCCGCTGGTCCTCTGCGGGGCCCTGATCCACACCTTCATCAAGGCGTTCCTGGCGTCCCTGTCGTTCTGGATGACCAGCAGCCTGAACGTGATGGTCGCGGTCAACCAGCTCAGCGAGTTCACCGCGTACCCGCTGAACCTGTACCACCCGGTGCTGCGCGGACTGCTCACATGGGTGCTGCCGTTCGCGTTCACCGCCTACATCCCGGCGCGGTACCTGCTGACCGGGGACACCGGCCTGCTGCTCTGGACGCTGCCGGTCACCGCTCTCACCGTGCTGCTCGGGTACGGCACGTTCCGCCTCGGCATCCGGCGGTACGAGATGCCCGGCAGCTGACCGACCACCATGAAGGAGGGCCCGCACCGATCGGTGCGGGCCCTCCTTCATGGGACGCCTAGCCTCGGTCGATCTCGCCGGCGGACCGCACCCCGGTCGCCGACAACAGCTTGCCGGACGCGTCGCGCTCGGTCACCACGACCTGCCCGCGCAGCGCCTCGGGCAGGCGGCGGCGATCGCTCTCGGCGACCCGGAAGGCGCCGTACCGCCACAGGTCCGGGAACCGGGCCCGCTGCCGGTCGGTCAGTCCGTTGCGCTGCACGGTGAGCCGCAGGGTCCGGTACGTGCCGGTCAGTTCCCCGTCGGCCACGGTGATCCCGCCGGCCGGGGCGTAGGCGAGGCCGTACACCCGCCCGTCCGTGCCGCCGCCGACCGGCTGCAGGGTGTCGCCCGTGCCGGCGCGCCAGGCCAGCGTGTCCCGGTCGACCCACCCCGCCCGGGACTTCGTCAGGTCGATCTCGCCCCCGGTCTCGGCCTTGCCGGCCACCGGCAGCAGGTGCTCCGGGACCCCGGCCAGCAGCCAGGCCTCCCGGCCCGCGGCGAAGTCGAACCGCTGGTCGGTCGGCAGGTCCTTGGTGTCGCCGGAGTGCAGGACGTAGCTCAGCCCGGTGGCGCCCGGCGCCAGCGGCACCTTGAACGTCACGCCGTACGCGTCCCGCTCGACCGGAGCCAGCGGCGCCGACCAGTCGGTCTGCTGGGCCGCGCCGTCCCAGACATGCAGCCCCCAGCCGGTGTAGTCACCGTCGGCACGCCGGTAGTGCAGGATCGCGGTGGCCGGGTCCTGCGCCGGGTCGGGCTGCCCCGTGGCCGCCTGCCGGGACGGGTGCACCGCCGCGTCACCCGACTTCAGCCACACCTCCGGCTGCTTGCCGGGGTCGACGAACCGGTCCTGCTGGACGTCCTTGACACCCGCCTTGTCGACGACGACGAACCCGACGTTCTTGGCGCCCGGTTTGAGCTTCACCCAGGCGAACGCGCCGTACGAGTCCTGCCCGGCGAACGGCTGCCCGTCCGGATAGGTGGTCTGCGCCGAGGGGTCGATGTCACCGAAGGCGTACAGCCGCCAGTCGCCGTAGTCGCCGGCCGGCCGCTGATAGTGCACCACCATCCGCTCCGGGGCGGTCACCGTGCTGGGCGTGCCCACCGTGACGGTGGACGTGGTCGCCGCGGTGCGCCCCCGGCTGTCGCGCGCCACCGCCTTGTACTTCACGGTGGCGCCTCCGGCCAGGCCGGTCAGGTCGTGGAAGACCCGGTAGGGCGCCTGCCGGGCGGTGCCGACCAGGGTCCACGGGCCGGAGTTCACCTGCGCGGCGACCGTCACCGTCGCCAGCGGGTCGCCGGTGACGCCGGCGACCAGCTCGGTCCGCGACGGCACCGCGGTTCCGGCGGCCGGCGCGGTGATCCGCACGGTGGGCCCGGCGGACGGGACCGCGATCGGGGTACGCGCCCGGTGGACCACCGCCGACAGGGCGGGCACGGTCACCGTCAGCTTGCCGTCAGCGCCGGAGACGGTCGCCCCGGCGCCACCGTAGAGGCCGGTGAAGGTGGCGCCGGGGCTCCACGTGTCCACCGTGACGGTCTGCGGGGTGGTCGCGTTGTTGACCGCCACGACGTACTCGTGCCGCTTGGCCGGGTCGATCCGGGAGAACGCGAACACTCCCGCGCCGTCGGCGGCGTACCGGGTGACCTGCACGCCGTCGCGCAGGGCCGGGTGCGCCTCACGCAGCGCGCCGAGTTGCGCGATGGTCCGGTAGATCGGGTGCCGCTTGTCGTACTGGTCGCTCGCGTGGGTCCGGTCGGTCCCGATCAAATCGTCGTCGAGATAGTCGGCGCTCCGGCTCGCGAACATGTCCTGCCGGGCGTCCTTGTCGCCGCCGGGCCCGGTGAAGCCCTGCTCGTCGCCGGAGTAGATCACCGGCTGCCCGCGGGTCAGGAACATCAGCTCGTGCGAGAGCTGGGCCCGGCGCAGGTGACCGGCCGGATCGCTGCCGCCGCCGATGATGAACGAGCCGATCCGGCCGACGTCGTGGTTGCCGAGGAAGGTCGGCATCCGGGCCGCGCCGGTGTCGCGCGCGGTGTACAGGTCGTCCTGGCCGTACAGGTCCGCCAGGGTCCGGGCGGGAGTGTCGCCGGAGACGTACGTGCGCGCGGCCTGCTGGAAGGAGAAGTCCAGGGAGGCGGCCAGCCCGCCCTCGCGGACGTACCGGCTCTCCACCTCCGGGTCGGAGCTGAAGACCTCGCCGAACATGAAGAAGTCCGGCTTGCCGGCGCGGGCCGCGGCCTTCGCGATCGACGGGCTGAACTGCTTCCAGAACTCGATGTTGCTGTGCTTGACGGTGTCGAGGCGGTAGCCGTCGATACCAGTCTCTTTGATCCAGTCGGCGTAGATCTTCGTCAGGCCGCGGACCACCTCGGGCCGCTCGGTCCAGAGGTCGTCGAGGCCGGTGTGGTCGCCGTACTCGCTGTTCTCGCCGTTGAAGAGCGAGTTGCCACGGTTGTGATACATCGTCGGGTCGTTCAGCCAGGCCGGGACCTTGACCTTCGCGTCCGCCGGGTCGGCGAACACCGGGGTGTACGGGAACGACTTCACGTTCACGTCGGGGAACCGCCGGGTGCCGTCGGCGTAGTTCTGGTCCTCGAACGGCCGGCCCTGGCTGTCCCGGTACGGAGCCGTCGCCTTGTCGATGTACGTGGACTTCCCGCCCTCGTTCTGGATGACGTCGGCGGTGTGGTTCACGATGATGTCCAGGTAGACCTTCATCCCCCGCCGATGTGCCAGATCGACCAGGCGCTTGAGGTCGGCGTTCGTGCCGAAGTGCGGGTCGACCCGGGTGAAGTCGGTGACCCAGTACCCGTGGTACCCGGCCGACGCCGCGGCGCCGGCGCCCTGGACGGGACGGTTCTCGAAGACCGGCGCCAGCCAGAGCGCGGTGGTGCCCAGACCCTTGATGTAGTCGAGCCGGTCGATCACGCCCTGCAGGTCGCCACCGTGATAGAAGCCCTTGTCGGTGGGGTCGTACCCGGTGGACAGACGGTCGCCGGACAGTCCGCCGCGGTCGTTGCCCGGGTCGCCGTTGGCGAACCGGTCCGGGAGCACGAAGTAGAACTGCTCGGCGGGCCCCGGCCGGTCGGCTCCCCAGTGGGCGAGCGCGGCGGCGTTCGGCTCGCCGCGCCAGGTCTGCGCGCCGGCGCCGGTGGCCGCGGTGGCCGTCGCCCCGGTCGGTGGCACCAGCAGGAACGGGGCCAGCAGGCCCAGTGCCAGCACGGCGGACAGGCGACGAATGACGTCGCGGTGATACGGCACAACCAAGGTGCGGCCCTCCTCGGGCGTAACGGCTGAACGGGATGCGGTGGGCGCGGGCGCGAGTTCGCCCCCGGTGGCCACGGCGGGACTGCTCGCCGGCTACCGGTGGACGGGCCGCCCGGCGCTGGACGGAGCGCCACTTCGCTCGGCGACCGTAGCAAGTGCTTTCACGGGATGGAAGTCGTTGCAGAGACGAGCGTGCCGAATTCGGTCGGGCTCCGGACGGTCCATTGACGACGATCGGCCGGCTGTCTATGTTGGCGGTCACTGCAAATGTTTTCAGCAAGTTTCACAAGGGTTTCAACTATCTTGCAGAGATGGTCGCGCCGGCGCGCCACGCCGAGACCGCGCGCCCGGCCCTATCCGAAGGGGACCACCATGCCGGGAACCACCCGCACCCGCCGATATCTCGATCGACTGCTCCGGCGCGGCATGCTCGCCGGCCCGCTCACCCTCGCGGTCATGAGCACCGCGGTCGCCGTCGGCACCCTGCCGTCTCCGGCCCAGGCCGCTCCACCGGGTGACCGGGATGTCACCGCCGTGCTGTTCGAGTGGAACTACCGGTCCGTGGCCCGGGAGTGCGTGGACACTCTGGGACCCGAGGGCTACGGGTTCGTCCAGGTGTCACCCCCGCACGAGCAGGTGCAGGGCGACCAGTGGTGGACGTCGTACCAGCCGGTGAGCTACAAGATCGGCGGAAACCGCCTGGGCGGCCAGGAGGACTTCCGGGCCATGGTGAGGGCCTGCGACGACGCGAAGGTCAAGGTCATCGTCGATGTGGTGATCAACCACATGACCTCCGGCGCCGGCGTGGGCACGGCCGGCACGCGCTACACGAAGTACCAGTACGACGGCGTCTACCAGGACCGGGACTTCCACGGCTGCCGCCGGCACATCGACGACTACCGGAACCGCTCCAAGATCCAGGAGTGCGAGCTCGGTGAGCGGGACGGGGACACCCTGTCCGATCTGAACACCGGCCGGGCCCACGTCCAGGACACCATCGTCGCGTACCTCGACCGGCTGCTCGCGATGGGCGTCGCCGGATTCCGGGTCGACGCCGTCAAGCACATCCCCGCCGATCACCTGGCGGCGATCCGCGGCAGGCTGAGCAACCCCGGCGCGTACTGGGTGCAGGAGGTCATCCACGGCGAAGGCGAGGCCGTCCAGCCCGCCGAGTACATCCGCACCGGCGACGTGCAGGAGTTCCGGTACGCCCGGGGCCTCAAGGAGGTCTTCGAGAAGCGGCGCCTGGACTGGCTGGAGAACTACGGCGCCGGCTGGAACTTCCTGCCCAGCGCCAACGCCGGCGTCTTCGTCGACAACCACGACACCGAACGCAACGGCCAGACCCTCAACTACAAGTACGGCTCCGACTACACCCTCGCCAACGTGTTCATGCTGGCCCACCCGTACGGGTCGCCGCACGTGCACTCCGGCTACGCGTTCTCCCAGTGGGGCGCGGGGCCACCCCGCAACGGCCAGGCCGACGGGTGTCTGCGCAACGACGGCTGGACGTGCCAGCACGCCTGGCGGCCGATCGCCAACATGGTCGCGTTCCGCAACGCCGCCGCCGGCACCGGCATCAACGACTGGTGGGACCGGGACAACAAGCAGATCGCCTTCGGCCGGGGCGACAAGGCGTTCGTCGCCATCAACGGTGAGGACGGACCGCTGCGCCAGACGTTCCAGACCGGCCTGCCCGCCGGCACCTACTGCGATGTCCAGCACGGGGACCTCACCGCGGACGGGCGCTGCACCGGGCCGGCGTACACCGTCGACACCCACCGCCGGGTGACCCTGCCGGTCGGCGCCAACGACGCCGTCGCCCTGCACGCCGGCGCCCGGGTGGACCGGCCGGCGGCCGGCACGGCCTTCGGCCTCCACGCCACCACCCGGTGGGGGCAGGACATCTTCGTGGTGGGCGACCACCCCGCTCTCGGCGGCTGGAACCCGGCCGCCGCCGTCCCGCTGGACGCCGCCGACCACCCGATGTGGCGCGGCACGGTCGCCCTCCCCGGCGGCACCCGGTTCGCCTACAAGTACCTCCGCAAGGAGGGCGGCACCGTGACGTGGGAGTCCGGACCCGACCGGACCGCGACCGTCCCGGCCTCCGGGGAACTCAGCCTGAACGACACCTGGCGCCCCTGACCGGCGGGGCTCGACGTCGATCGGAGCGCCCGGCGCCCGGCGGCCCGTGGCGGGCGCCGGGCGCCGGGCGCCGCTATCGTCTGATCTCGTGAGCAGGGTGACCGTGGTGGGCGCCGGAGTGATCGGCTTGAGCATCGCGCACGAACTGGCGGCGGCCGGGCACACGGTGCGGATCGTGGCCGCGCGGGAAGCCGCGGCCAGCGTGTCCGGGGTGGCCGCGGCGATCTGGTTCCCGCACGACGTCGACAGTTCCGCGCGGGTCCTCGACTCCGCGGCCGTCACCTACCGGCGGCTGGAGCGGCTGGCCGGCGATCCGCGCACCGGCGTCCACATGCGCCCCGGCACGGTGCTGTCGCGCCGCCGGAACCCGGACGTCTCGTGGACGAGGGCGGTGCCGCACACCGAACCGGCCGGGCCGGCCGGGCTGCCGGCCGGGGCCACCGGGGTGCGCTGCGTCGTGCCGCTGGTGGAGACCGGCGCCTACCTGGCGTGGCTGCGCGAGACGGTGCTGGCCGCGGGGGTGCGGATCCGGGCCGCCGAGGTGACCTCCCTGGCGGGGCTGTTGCGGGAGGACGACGGCGACGTGCTGGTCGTGGCCGCGGGCCTCCGCTCGGCGGCGCTGCTCGACGACGACGAGTGCTTCCCGATCCGCGGGCAGGTGGTGCGGCTGGCCAACCCCGGCCTGACCGAGTGGTTCACCGACGCCGACAATCCGGAGGGGCTGGCGTACGTCGTACCCCGCCGTCTCGATGTCGTGTGTGGTGGGACCGGTGAGATCGGGTCGTGGGACGAGCGGGTGGACCCGGAGATCGAGGCCGCGATCCTGCGGCGGGTCCGGGCGCTGGTTCCGGAGCTGACCGGGCAGCCGGTGCTGTCGCGGGCGGCCGGATTGCGGCCGGGCCGGTCGAGCGTGCGGCTGGAGGCCGTGCCGGGTTTCGACCGGCCGGTGTTCGCCTGTTATGGGCACGGCGGTGCCGGTTTCACCCTGTCATGGGGCGAAGCGGCACGGATCGCCGCCCTGGTCGGACCCGCCTGACGGGCCGGGCGGCAGGCGCGACGAGTCCTGGGGCACGTCACCCGGCGACAGGGTAGCGTGACGGAGTGACTACGGATGGTAGCGAAACGCACCCGACCAGGGAGGACCGGATCGTCGCCGAGTTCGGGGACGGTTACGACGTGGAACAGATAGCCGCGCGTTACGGCCTCTCCATCGCGGAGATCTATGCGGTGGTCGAGCGGGAGGTCGGCCCGATCGACTTCGACTACCCGGGTCCGCCGAGCCAGTACCCACCGTCTCCCACCACCTACGCGCGGCCGTCGCAGGCCTTCCAGGACCATGACGCCATCGTGGCCGAGTACGGCGCGGGACACGACGTCGAGGCGATCGCCCGCCGGCACCGCATCCGCGTCGAGCAGGTCTACGAGGTCGTCCAGCGGGTCGTGGAGGCCCACGGGCCGCCGTCCGGCCCCACGGGGTCGCGGTGACACGCCACCGGCCCGCCGCGATCAGCCACCGAGCAGCGCCGTGATGGTCAGCATCGCCGGCACGCAGCAGAGGGTGGACAGGAAGATGGCGTCCCGGATCAGCACCAGCCCGGTCCCGGCGCGCTGCGCGTACAGGTAGAGGTTCTGCGCGGCCGGCAGCGCGGCCAGGATCGTCACCGTGTAGGTGGTGTCGCGCGGCAGACCCAGCGCCCACGCCAGCAGGAACGCCACCAACGGCATGCCGGCGGTCTTCAACAGCACCGCCACGGCGGCCGGAAGCCGGTCCGGCCCGGGGGCCAGCACCCGGCGACCGGACAGGGACATCCCGAAAGCGATCAGCACGACGGGGACGGCGGCCTGGCCGATCGTGGTGACCGGCGCGGCGAGCACCTGCGGGAGCCGTACCCCGGTGATGTTGACCAGGGCGCCCGCGGCGACCGCGATGATCAAGGGGTTTCCGGCCGGCGCGAGAACGGCGGAACGCCAGGACACCGCGCCCGAGGTGGTCGCGTCCAGCAGCGTCAGCGCCATCGGCGTCAGGATCAGAAGCTGCAACAGCATGATGGGTACGACCAGCGAGGCGTCCCCCAGGATGTGGGTCGCGATGGGGATGCCGATGTAGTTGGCGTTGGTGTAGCCGCCGGCCAGGGCGCCGAGGATCCGGGTGCCCCGGTCGCGGCGGACGAAGAGCACCGCGAAGACGGCGAAGCAGACCACCGCCGCCATCGCCGACACCAGGAGCGGGCCACCGGCCAGCCGGCGCAGTTCGGCGTCGGCCGTGCCCTCGAACAACAGGCAGGGCGCCAGCGCGAGGTAGGTGACCCGTCCGAGCACGGCTTCGGTGTCACCGGGCAGCTTCCCCCAGCGGCGCAGCGCCCACCCGGACAGCACGATCGCCGCCAGGAGCGCGAAGCCGGTCAGTGCGTCGATCACGGCCGGCCGTCGGGGCCGGCCGCCGGGCCACGCGAGTCGATCAGGGCGGCGACGCCGTCCAGGATCCGGTCGAGGCCGAAGTCGAGCGCCTGATCCCGGCCCGCGGCGGTGGCGGCCGACGTCAGGGCGGCGGTCAGCGCGGGGAAACGGTCCTGGCGGCCGGCCAGCACGAGGCGTAACGCCGACTCCATGGCCCCCTCGGCACCACCACTCTCGGCGCTGCCCTCCCCGGCACTGGGCCCCTCGGTGCCGGATGCCGCGGACATCGCGGTGACCTGCTGGGCCAGGTTGCGGACGTGACCGGTGAGGATCACCGCCACGTCGAGGATCTCGCCGCCGTCCAGACCGGTTCCGTCCATCGCGGCGACCGCGCGCTCCAGCCAGGTCAGTTCGCGGGGACCGACGACCCGGGCGCCGACGGCGGCTTCCAGCGCCCACGGGTGGTGACAGAACCGGGCGTAGAGCGCCCTCGCCCAGGCATCGAGCGCCGCACGCCAGGAGGCGCCGGGCGGCGGGAACGGGGGCGCGCCGATCGCGGCGTCGAGCATCAGCGCGACCAGTTCGGCCTTGCCGGGCACATACCGGTACAGGGCCATTTTCGTCACGCCGAGGCGTTCGGCGAGCCGTTGCATCGTGACGGCGGACAGCCCGTCGGCGTCGGCCGCCTCGATGCCCGCGCCGGCGATGGCCTCCAGCGTCAGGGCCGGCCGGGGCCCGCGCCGGGGCGGGACGGCCGGTTCCCACAACAGCGCCATCAGATCCTGCATCGGGTTGCCTTCCGCTCGAAACTGTGTCCACAATACTCTGTATCCGTTGGACACAGTTTCGGAGGCGCCATGCTCGATCTTCGCGTTCTGATCAGCGGCGCCGGGGTCGCCGGTCCCGCCCTGGCGCTGCGCCTGGCTGAATACGGCGCCCAGGTCACCGTCGTGGAGGTCGCGCCCCGCCTGCGCGACAGCGGCTTCGCCGTGGACTTCCGCGGCCCGACCCACATGGCCGTGCTGCGGCGCCTCGGCGTCCTCGACGAGCTGCGCGCCCTGCAGACCCACGGCGGGGCGATGACCTGCGTGGACGCCAGCGACCGGGAGATCTTCACGCTGCCGCCCGCGTTCACCGGCGGCGAGCTTGAGGTCCATCGGCGCGACCTCTCGCGCGTTCTTCACGACCGCGGCGCCGACCGGGTCGAGTATCTGTTCGGCGACACCCTCACCGAGGCGCGCGACACCGGGACCGGCGTGCGGGTGCGGCTGCGCCATGCCGGCGAGCGCGCCTACGACCTCGTGGTCGGGGCGGACGGGATGCACTCGACGGTCCGGCGGCTGGCGTTCGGTCCGGAGGACGGCTTCGTCCGGCGACTCGGCTACCACATCGCGGGCTGGCGGCTCCCGAACACCTTCGGCGTCCCGGCCGGCAGCCGACAGTTCAACGTGCCCGGCCGGATGGCGAGCATCACCCCGGACCCGCACGACCCTTCCCGGGCCACCGCCCTGGTGGTGTTCCGCTCCGGCGGGCTGGAGATCGACTGGCACGACCAGGACGCGCAGAAGAAGATCGTCGCCCACGCCTTCGCCGGCCTGCCCTGGCACGTGCCGGCCCTGCTCGACACTCTCCCGGACGCCCCGGACCTCTACTTCGACGCCATCGCCCGGGTCCGCGCTCCGCAGTGGACCAGCGGCCGCGTCGCCCTGCTCGGCGACGCCGCCTGGGGCGCCACGCTGGGCGGCATGGGCGTGGGCACCGGCCTGGTGGGCGCGCACGTTCTCGCCGGGGAGCTCGCCCTCGCCCGGACCGATCCCCGCCGAGGGCTGGCCGCCTACGAACAGCGCATGCGGCGGTACGCGGGACGCTGGCAGAAGGGCACCAACGCCGGCCGCTTCCTGGCTCCCGCGACCCGGTGGGGCCTCGCCACCCGCAACCGGCTCTTCGCCACCGCGCTGATGCGCCGGATGCTCCTCAGCGGCACGAATCGCCTGGCCACCGACACCGCTCTCCCCGGCTACCCGTGACCACGAACAGCGCGCCCGGGAAATTTCGGTGGAGGGGTTGACGACCAGACCACCGCGTTGTATGTGTAGAGATAACTTGAGTCTATGAGACTCAACCTATCGGACCCATGAGGCTTTGGTGAGGAGCACCAAGGAGGAGATGACCATGCTTCTGCGTACCGACCCGTTCCGCGACCTCGACCGCGTGTTCGAGCAGTTCACCGGCACGAGCAGCCGGCCGGCGGTGATGCACGTCGACGCCGAGCGTGACGGTGACACCTTCTACGTGTACTTCGACCTCCCCGGCGTCGACCCCGACTCGATCGACCTGACCATCGAGCGCAACGTCCTGCAGGTCCGGGCCACCCGGCAGCGCTACACCAAGGACGAGGTCGAGACCGTGATCAGCGAGCGGCCGATGGGCGTGTTCAGCCGGCAGTTGTTCCTCGGCGACACCCTCGACACCGAGCACCTCGAGGCCACCTACGACAACGGCGTGCTGGCCCTGCGCATCCCGATCTCGGCGAAGGCCAAGCCGCGCAAGATCGCCATCGGGTCCGGCGACAGCGGGCCCCGGCAGATCTCGGCCTGACCCCACCCGGCGACCCCTCTCGGTCACCCTCCCACGGCGGCTCGGCAAAGTGCCGAGCCGCCATTGAATTGTTCAAAGATGATCTTGGATAGAGGCCTGACGTGGTGCTATTCAGGTCGCTGAAACGATCCATAACTTTACCGAGCGGAAACCATTGACGCCTTCGTCACATCGATGCAGACTTCGCTGGAAAGCGCTTTCCTGCTGGTGCCGTGATCCACGGGCCGGCCTTCGCGGTGAGCGCTTAGCTCTGGCCCGCTGATGTGAAGGAGGGGCGCGTGAGTGCCCTCGGCGAACTCCGGCGTCTCGGCGCCTCCCGGGCCGGGCAGGCGCACCAACGGGACAACAAGGCCGCCTTCCTGTTCCTGCTGCCCTGGTTCGCCGGCCTGCTGCTGATCACCGCCGGCCCGGTGGCGGCCTCGTTCGTGCTCGGCTTCACCGACTACAACCTGCTCCAGCCGCCGGAGTTCAACGGCCTGGAGAACATCCAGCGCATGCTCACCGACGAGCGGCTGCACCACTCGCTCGCCGTGACGTTCACGTACGTGCTGATCTCGGTGCCGTTGCAGCTCGCGGCGGCGCTGGGCCTGGCGATGCTGCTCGACCGGGGCTTGCGCGGCCTGGCGTTCTACCGGTCGGCGTTCTACCTGCCGTCCCTGCTCGGGTCGAGTGTCGCGATCGCCGTGCTGTGGCGTCAGATCTTCGGCGCCGAGGGCCTGTTCAACCAGCTCCTCGGCCTGTTCGGGGTGTCCGCCCGGGGCTGGATCTCCGATCCCGACACCGCGCTGTCGACGCTGATCGTGCTGAACGTGTGGACGTTCGGGGCGCCGATGGTGATCTTCCTGGCCGGGCTGCGGCAGATCCCGGTGATGTACTACGAGGCGGCCAGTGTGGACGGAGCCGGCCGGTGGACGCAGTTCCGCAAGATCACCCTGCCGCTGCTGTCCCCGATCATCTTCTTCAACCTGGTGCTGCAGATCATCCACGCGTTCCAGTCGTTCACGCAGGCCTTCGTGGTCTCCGGCGGCACCGGCGGCCCGTCCGACTCCACCATGTTCTACACGCTCTACCTCTATCAGCGTGGCTTCCACAACTTCGACATGGGCTACGCGTCCGCGCTGGCCTGGTTGTTGCTGATCATCATCGCCGCGTTCACCGCGGTCAATTTCTGGGCCGCCAAGCGATGGGTCTTCTACGATGACTGACCTCAGGGACCGGATCGTCCCGATCGACACGACCGACGATCCCCCGCCGCCCCGCCGGCCGGTGCCGGCGATGATCACCTCCCTGGCCAAGCACGCCGGGCTGATCGCGCTGGCCGTGGTGATGCTCTACCCGGTCATCTGGATGGTGGCCAGTTCGCTGCGACCCGACGACCAGATCTTCCGCTCCCCCGGCCTGGTCCTCGACAGCCTGGAGACGCGCAACTACGGCGAGGGCTGGTCGGCGCTCGCCTCGCCGTTCGGGCACTACCTGCTGAACTCGGCGATCGTGGTGCTGGGCTGCATCATCGGCAACCTGGTGTCGTGCTCGATGGCGGCCTACGCCTTCGCCCGGCTGGAGTTCTCCGGCAAGAAGGTGTGGTTCGGGCTGATGCTCGGCACGATCATGCTGCCGATCCACGTGATCATCGTGCCGCAGTACATCATCTTCTCGAACCTCGGCTGGGTGAACACGTTCCTGCCACTGATCGTGCCGAAACTGCTCGCCACCGACGCGTTCTTCGTCTTCCTGATGGTCCAGTTCATCCGCGGCCTGCCGCGCGAGCTGGACGAGGCGGCCCGCATCGACGGCGCCGGCCACCCACGGATCTTCCTCCAGGTCATCCTGCCGCTGATGCTGCCGGCCCTGGCCACCACCACGATCTTCACCTTCATCTGGACCTGGAACGACTTCTTCAGCCAGCTCATCTACCTGACCGACCCCGGCATGTACACCGTTCCGGTGGCGCTGCGGTCGTTCGTGGACGCCACGGTGTCGACGAGCTGGGGCTCCATGTTCGCGATGAGCGTGGTCTCCCTGCTGCCGATCTTCCTGGCCTTCCTCATCGGCCAGCGCTACCTGGTCAAGGGCATCGCCACCACCGGCATCAAATAACGAGGAGGAACTCATGGGATACAGCCGTAGAGAAGCTCTCACACTCGCCGCCGGAATCCTGGCCGGCGGTTCGCTCGCCGCCTGTGGCGGTGGCGGCGGTGACGCGGGCGGCGACATCTCCAAGGAGGCGGTGAAGCTCCGGTTCACCTGGTGGGGCTCGGACGCCCGACACAAGCGCACCCAGCAGGCCATCGACCTGTTCACCAAGAAGTACCCGAACATCACCGTCTCCGGCGAGTTCAAGGAGTGGAACGGGTACTGGGACAGCCTGGCCACCACCGTCGCCGCCAACGACGCCCCGGACATCATCCAGATGGACGAGCTCTACCTGGCCTCCTACGCCGAACGCGGCGCCCTGCTCGACCTCGGCGCCGCGACCAAGCACCTCAAGACCGACGGCATCGACCCGGCGGCGCTGGACACCGGCAAGGTCGACGGCAAGCAGTACGCCATCCCGACCGGTGTCGCCGCCTACGCGATCGTCGCCAACACCACCATCCTCGACCAATACAAGATCCCGCTGCCCGACGACGCCACCTGGACCTGGGACGACCTCAAGCGCATCGGCGCGGACGTCTCCAAGGCCAGCGGCGGCAAGGTCACCGGCGTGCAGTCGTGGGGCTTCGACACCGGCGGCCTCAACATCTGGGCCCGGCAGGCCGGCGCCACGCTCTACGACGCCGCCGGCAAGGTCGCCATCCCGCCCGCCGTGCTGGCCGGCTTCTGGCAGTACCTGCTCGACCTCGCCAAGCAGGGCATCGCACCGGCCCCGTCGGTGACCGTCGAACGGGCCGGAGCGCCACTGGACCAGTCCGGCACCGCGACCAACACGTCCGCGTTCGGCGCCTGGTGGACCAACCAGCTCCCCTCCCTGTCGACCGCCAGCGGCCAGAGCCTCAAGCTGCTCAGGCTGCCCGGCAACGGACAGCCCGCCGCCGCGCAGAGCCCGTACTACAAGCCGTCGATGTTCTGGTCGGTGTCGTCGCGGTCCCGGCAGCCCGCCGAGGCGGCGCTGTTCGTCGACTTCCTGCTGAACACCACCGAGGCCGGCGACGTCCTGCAGACCGACCGGGGCGTGCCGTCCAACAGCACGGTGCGGGCCGCGGTCGTGCCGAAACTGGCCGCGAACGACAAGGCCGCCGCCGATTACGTCAGCGCTCTGAAGGTCGGCGCGGCGCCGCGGGTCACCCCGAACGGCGCCAGCAGTGTCGAGGCCATCCTCAAGCGGCACTCCGAGGAGGTCCTCTTCGAGCGGCAGACGCCGCAGAAGGCCGCCGAATCCTTCATCGCCGAGCTGCAGAAGGAGATCGACGCGGCCTGACGGCCTCGGACCAGGCGCATGTGGTACGCCCACCGACATCCCCTCGGAGGAACGAGCATGGGTTCCCGTACCGGAAAATGGTTGACGGCCTGCACCGCGGCCGTCGTGCTGGCCGCCGCCCTCCCCGCGTCCCCCGCGGCGGCCGGGTCGCGCGGGCCGCGGCTGGAGTACCTGGATCGCGGCCTCGTCGCCGCCGCGACCAGCGAAGGCGTCTTCCTGAGCTGGCGGCTGCTGGCGAGCGAGGCCACCGGATCGTCGGCGACCGGCCTGACCGGCGCCGACTTCCACGTCCACCGCGACGGCAAGCGGATCGCGACCGTCACCGACAGCACCAACTTCCTCGACACCGGCGGCGCCACCACGTCGAGGTACCGGGTGACCCCGGTCAAGGGTGGCCGTGCGGCGAGTGCGACGCCCTGGGCGGCCGGTCACACGGAGCTGCCGCTGCAGAAGCCCGCCGACGGACCGGACCACACCTACTCCGCCAACGACATGAGCGTCGGCGACGTGGACGGTGACGGCCGGTACGAGTACATCGTCAAGTGGGACCCGTCGAACTCCAAGGACGTGTCCCAGGTCGGGTACACCGGCCGGGTCTACGTCGACACCTACCGCGCCGACGGGACGCTGCTGCACCGCATCGACCTGGGCGTGAACATCCGGGCCGGAGCGCACTACACGCAGTTCCTGGTCTACGACTTCGACGGCGACGGCCGCTCGGAGATGATGATGAAGACCGCGCCCGGCACGAAGACGATCCGTGACGGCCGCGAGCGCTTCATCACGACCCCGGGTCACTCGCCGGCCGAGGACTACCGGCTCAGCGCCGCCGGTTATCACCAGCACGTCGTCGACATGTTCCTGGGCTGGCACGAGCATCCCGAGGTGGTGGCCGGGCGCTGGCCGGCCACGCTGGAGCAGGCGTTCGGCATCGAGCCGCGGTACCGGTACCCGCTCAGCCGCGCCGACGCCGCAGCGCTGACCGACCACTTCATGGACGTGTACGCGCCGTCGCGCAGCGCCCGCAACAACCTGCGCGCGTTCGAGGGTTTCATCGTCGACGGCCCCGAGTATCTGACCGTCTTCGACGGCGCGACCGGCCGGGAGCTGCAGACGATTCCCTACAAGCCGGGACGCCACGACGACGGCCTGATGTGGGGCGACTACGCGATGCCCCGGATCGAGCCGGGCAACCGGGTCGACCGGTTCCTGTCCGGCGTGGCCTACCTCGACGGCAGACACCCGTCCGCGGTCTTCGCCCGCGGCTACTACACCCGCTCCACGGTGGTCGCCTACCGCTGGAACGGGCGCAGGCTGGTCGAGGACTGGTTCGTCGACAGCGGCTGGACGCCGATGACGAACCCGTTCAACGACTCCCCGCACGGCCGGGACGGCGCCTCGCCCGAGTTCGGCACGCTGGCGACGCAGGGTTTCCACTCGCTCAGCGCCGCCGACGTGGACGGCGACGGCAAGCACGAGATCGTCTACGGGTCGGCCACCATCGACGACGACGGCAGCCTGCTCTACTCCTCCTTCGATGCGCTGCCGTCCGGCGAGCGGGCCCGCCTCGGCCATGGTGACGCCATGCATGTGACCGATATCGATCCCGACCGGCGCGGCCTGGAGATCTTCACCGTGCACGAGGGCGCGACGTCCGCTCCCTACGGCATGGCGATGCGTGACGCCGCGTCCGGCGAGGTCCTCTTCGGCACCTACTCCGGGCGCGACACCGGCCGCGGCATGATCGGCGACGTGCTCCCGGGCACCCGTGGCATCGAGTCGTGGGCGAGCATGCCCGGCGGCAGCGAGGCGCTCGGCCTGCACAGCGCCACAGGCCAGGTCCTCACCGACACCATCCCGGGTACGAACCAGAGCATCCGCTGGGCCGCCGACCTCACCACCGGGATCGTCAACGGCGCGCAGGACGTGACGCCCACGATCGACGACGGGAACCGGGGACGGCTGCTCACCGCCGAGGGCACCCGCGCCAACAACGGCACCAAGGGCAACCCGGGTCTGGTCGCCGACGTGCTCGGCGACTGGCGTGAGGAGCTGCTGGTACGCACGGCCGACAGCTCCGCGATCCGGATCTTCCTGAGCACCGAGGTGACGAACCACAAGCTGTACACGCTGATGCACGACCCGCAGTACCGCGCCGAGGTGGCGCGCCAGCAGACGACTTACAACCAGCCGTCCTATCCGGGCTTCTATCTGGCCTCCGACACCGACTGGTCCCGCGTCCCGCTACCCGGGCGCCGCTGAGCCGCGGCGCCGGATCAGGAAGCGGTCGCGAATCAGGATCGGTGGCCTCTCAGGAGCAGTGGCGCGAGAGCGGCGCCAGCCATCCGGTCAGGGTCTGGCCCATCGCCCTGTCGGCGTCCTCGGCCGTCTTGATCCCGGCGAAGAACTTCGCGTCGGCCGACGTGGCGCGCATCTGGTCGGCGGCCCGCTTGCCGTCGGCACGGATCTCGGCGTCCGTGCTCGCCTCGGTGGCGGCCTGGACGGCGGCCGCGAAGTCCGCCAGGGCCCGCTGTGCCGGTTCGGTCGCCTTGCCGTCGGCGACCACACCGGACAGTGCCTGGGCGAACGGGGCCATGTGCTTTCCGTACGCCCGCGCGAGCGCCTCGCAGGCGGCCGCGGTCGCCGGGTCCGCGGGAGGCGGGGCGCTCACCGTCGTGGTGACGCCGGTGGTGCCCGATCCGGCGCCACAGGCGCCGGCGGCCAGCAGGACACCCGCGGCGAGAAGGGCAGGAATGGCGCGGCGCATGGAACACCTCCGGGTTCGGTGGAGCGCGACAGGACCCTACGGGAGCGCTCCCAATCCGATGCAGCACCATACGTCGGCCAGTGGCGGATGTCGATATCCCCGCGCCGGCCGGGCTGGACGGCGCTCCGGCCGGGACCGGCGGCGCGCTAGGCTGCCTCGTCCGGTACCGCGATCCTCGGAGTGGCTCGACATGTCCCTCTACAGCACCCAGCGCCTGCACGCCCTCCGCATGATCGTCACCGGGGGTGGCACCGGCGGGCACACCTACCCCGCGCTGACCACGGTCAACGCCCTGCAGGCCCGGCTCGCCGCGACCGGCACCACACCCGAGCTGCTGTGGGTCGGCGTCGCCGACGGCCTCGAGGCCACGATCGCGACCCGCAACGACATCCCGTTCCGGGCGGTCACCACCGGCAAGCTCCGCCGCTCCCCCAATCCGCGCGAGCTGGCCCGCAACGTCGTCGACGCGTTCCGCATCCCGCTCGGCATTCTGCAGGCCGCCCTCACCGTGGCCCGCACCCGGCCGGCCGTCGTTCTCAGCACCGGCGGATTCGTCTCCGTCCCGATCGGGCTCGCCGCGGCGCTGTTCCGCGTGCCGTACCTGCTGCACGAGCAGACCCTCAGCCTGGGCCTGGCCAACCGCATCCTCGCCCGCGTCGCCACCCGCATCCTGCTCAGCCACGAGGCATCGCTCGATCACCTGCCGCCCAAGGCCCGCCGCCGCGCGGTCGTCACCGGCAACCCCATCCGGCCCGCGGTCCTGCGGGGCGACGCCACGAAAGGCCTGGCCGCGTACGGCCTCGACCCCGCCGTGCCACTCGTGCTCGTCACCGGCGGCGCCGCCGGCGCTCAGCAGATCAACCGGATGCTCGCCGGCGCCCTGCCCGGACTCCTGCCGCACTGCCAGGTCGTCCACCAGTGCGGCAGCCTCAGCCTCGCCGAGATGCAGGAGGTGGCCGGCGGCCTGCCCGCGCACCTCGCGCACCGCTACCGCGTCGTCGACTTCATCCACGACGAACTGCCCGACCTGCTCGCCGCGGCCGCCGTCGTCGTCGCCCGCAGCGGAGCCGGCACCGTCGCCGAACTGACCGCCCTCGGCAAGGCCTGCGTCCTGGTCCCCTACCCGCACGCCGCCGGCGACGAGCAGCGCATCACCGCCCGCCACCTCGCCCGGCACGACGCCGCCATCATGCTCGACGGAGACCAGGCCACCCCCGACCACCTGCGCGACAACCTCACCAGCCTGCTGGCGGACCCGGACCGCCGTGCCGCGCTCGCCCGGGCGGCCGCCACCCACGGCCGGCCCACCGCCGCCGACCAGGTCGTCACCGAGATCCTCACGGCCGCGGCCAAGGGCACCGCATGAGCTGACGCGGCGCCCGTCGCGGGCGTCGATCATCACCGACGGTAAAGATGCGGGTTCTGGGTATGAGACGAGTGTGGAGGACATTCGTGTGCCGTTGGAGCATGGCACCCCCGCGTCGTCGACCCGCCGGATAGCGGAACGGGCGCTGCGCCGCTGGGGGCTGACAGCGCACGAGGACGATGTGCTGCTGGTGACGACGGAACTCGTCCAGAACGTCACCAAGCACACCGACGACGGCGGCGAGTTCCGGATGTCGGTCACCGATGACGCCATCCTGATCGAGGTCACCGACACGAACCCGGCGCCGCCGCGCGTACGGGAGATCAGGCAGCACCGGGCCGGTGGGCGGGGCATGCTGCTGATCTCGTCGGTGGCCCGGCGATGGGGTAGCCGCCCGGCGGTCTGGGCCGGCCGGACCGGCAAGATCGTTTGGGCGGAACTGGTCAGACGTTGGCCGCGGTGACGCCGCGACGCCGGCTCCGCACATCTCACGGGAGGCGGTGATGGCCGCACCGATGCGGGTGGTGCAGCGCCTGTTGGGCCTGCGGCACCTCGACGAGCTTCCCGCCGCCCTGGTCAGCTCGGCGCCCCTGCTCGGCGCGGTCGAGGTCGCCGTGCTGCTCGCCGACTACGAGCAACTCGCCCTTTGGCCTTTCACCCGCGGCGATGCCCGGGCCGCCAGCTCCGTCGCGATCGACGGCACCGCCGCCGGCCGGGCCTACGCCTCGGCACGACCGGTGCGGGAGACCGGCGACGCCGGCGTCCTGCTCTGGCTGCCGCTGTCGCAGGGCGCGCACCGGCTCGGGGTGCTGCGAGTGACGCTCAGGGCGGACCCCGGCGACGAGTCGCTGCGGGCGCTGAGCGTGATCGCGGCCCTGGTCGCCGAGCTGATCTGCGGCCGCCGCCTCTACGGTGACGCCGTGGAGCACACCCGGCGCCGGCTTCCCATGCAACTGGCCGCGGAGATCATCTGGAACCAGTTGCCCCCGTTGAGTCTCGCCACCGGCGACACCGTCATCACCGCCGTCCTGGAGCCGTCCTACGACGTCGGCGGCGACACCTTCGACTACGCCGCGAACGGCGCCACCGTCCACGTCGCCCTGTTCGACACCGTCGGGCACGGCATCGCCGCCAGCGCCCTGGCCACGCTGGCCCTCAACACCTATCGCAACGCCCGCCGGTGCGGCCTGAGCCTGACCGACACCTACCGCAGCATCGACAAATGGGTACGCGCCCACCATCACGGCGCGTTCGTCACCGCCGTGCTCGCCGAACTCGACACCACGACCGGACTGTACCGGCGCATCTGCGCCGGGCACCCCGCCGAGCTCCTGCTGCGCGGGGGCACGCCCCTGCCACCCCTGCCGGGACCCACCGCGCTGCCGCTGGGCCTCGCCCACATGCGGGCCGAGCCACCGCGCGTCACCCAGCACCTCCTGGAGCCCGGGGACACGTTGCTGCTCTACACCGACGGCATCACCGAGTCACGCTCGGCCGACGGCGAACTGTTCGGGTTGGACCGGCTGTCCGCGTTCGTCACCGCCGCCCTGGCCCGGCGGACTCCCCCGGCCGAGATCATGCGCCGGCTCATCCAGACCATCGTCAGCTACGAGGCCGGCGAGTTGCACGACGACGCCACAGCCGCGCTGCTCCAGTGGCATCCGGCGCCGACGCCGTGACCGTTCGGGCACCGGCCAGTTAGACGGACGGCCGAGCCCGGAGGGCGGACGCCGGCGATCTTCACGGGCGTGCCGCGCTCGCTCACGATCTAGGGCACGCACACTGTCGTCATCAACACCGGAATGGGAGAGATTGTTGGCTGCTGGAACAACGCTCGCTCGCCTGGCGGACGAGTTCGTCGCGGCCATGCGTGAGCATGGCCTGCACATTGACCGTCCGGCCGTGGAGCAGGAGATGCGAGAGCGGATCGCCGCGATCGCCGATCGGCTCCGGCTCGACCCGCAGACGGTCCTGCGTGATCATGTACGCGACGGCTGGGGCCGGCAGATGTCCGCGGCGGTGATCCAGCAGATCCACGGTGAGCGCCTGCTCGACGCCGACATGCCACCGGGGGCCTCACCCACGGCGCGCTGATCACCGGGCCCGTATCGGTAAACATTTTTATCGACCGCTTTTGATGGGTCGTAGCCGCTGAGCAGCGGTTACGGCCCATCGTCGATTTAAGGAAGTTTAAGGCCCGGACATCTTTACATTTACTGTTAACAGTCCTAAAGATTGATGCATCCCACCGGGCATGCAGACAAGGACGGCGATGAAGCGCTCCAGATCGGTAATCCTCGCTACGGTCACGGCGCTGGCCGCCGCCGGCACGGCGACCTACTTCGCGGGCAACGCGTCGGCGGCGACGGCCTGCGCCAGTGGGTGGAGCGCGTCGGCGGTCTACGTCAAGGGCGATGTGGCCTCGCAGAACGGCCACAACTACACCGCGAAGTGGTGGACCCAGAACGAGTCGCCGACGGCCAACAGCAGTCAGTGGGCCGTCTGGGCCGCCAACGGCGCCTGCGAGGGCGGCGCCACGCCCTCGGCGTCACCCAGCACCTCACCGTCGACGTCGCCGAGTTCGTCGCCGAGTTCCTCGCCCAGCACCTCACCCTCGACGCCACCGAACACCGGTCCGCTGCCGAAGCACTTCCTCACCGGCTACTGGCAGAACTTCGACAACGGGGCCGCACCGCTCAGGCTGGCCGCCGTCCCGGACACCTACGACCTGATCGCCGTCGCCTTCGCGGACGCCACCGCGACCCAGGGCGCGGTCACCTTCAACCTCGACCCGGGCCTGGCCACCGCGGTCGGCGGCTACACCGACGCCCAGTTCAAGGCGGACATCGCCACCCTGCACTCGCGCGGCAAGAAGGTGATCATCTCGGTCGGCGGCGAGAAGGGCACCGTCGCCGTCAACAGCGCGGCCGCGGCCACCGCGTTCGCCGACTCCGTCCACTCGCTGATCCAGAACTACGGTTTCGACGGCGTCGACATCGACCTGGAGAACGGGCTCAACCCCACCTACATGGCCAGCGCGCTGCGGAGCCTACGGGCCAAGACCGGCAGCAATCTGATCATCACCATGGCGCCGCAGACGATCGACATGCAGAACCCGCAGTCGTCGTACTTCAAGCTCGCGCTCGACATCAAGGACATCCTCACCGTCGTCTTCACCCAGTACTACAACTCCGGCGCGATGCTGGGCTGCGACAACAACGCGGCGTACGGCCAGGGCACCATCAACTTCCTGACCGCGCTCGCCTGCATCCCCCTGCAGAACGGGCTACGCCCGGACCAGATCGCGCTGGGCCTGCCGTCGAGCACCCGCGCCGCCGGTGGCGGATACGTCGCCCCGTCGGTGGTCAACGCCGCCCTGGACTGCCTGGCCAAGGGCACCAATTGCGGCACGTTCAAGCCGCCGGCCACGTACCCGGGCATCCGCGGCGCGATGACCTGGTCGATCAACTGGGACGTGACCAACGGCAACGGCTGGGCCGGCACGATCGACCCGCACCTCGCCACCCTCCCCTGATCCGCTCTCACCCCTATCCGGGAGCATCCCCGTGAAACTCAGCAGGAAGATCGCCCTCGTGGTGACGGTCGCGGCGGTCGGCACCGCCGCCGCGGTCCTCCCCACCGCCACCTCCAACGCGGCCGTGGCGTGCGCCCCGGCGTGGAGCGCGTCCACGGTCTACGTCAAGGACAACACGGCCTCGCAGAACGGCCACAACTACACCGCCAAGTGGTGGACCCAGAACGAGTCGCCGGCGGCCAACAGCAGCCAGTGGGCCGTCTGGGCCGACAACGGCGCCTGCGGGGGCCCCGCACCGACCACCCCGCCGCCCACCGGACCGACACCCCCGGCCGGTGGCCGGATGGCCGCGGCGCCGTACATCTACCCGGGCTGGGGCAACCCGCCCGCCCCGGCCACCGTCGTGAACGCGACCGGCATCAAGGCCTTCACCATCGCCTTCGTGCTGGCCAGCAACGGCTGCAACCCGGCCTGGGACGGGGCGTCCGGCCTCACCGGCGGGGTGCACGCCAGCACCATCGCGGCGATCCGGGCGGCCGGCGCCGACGTGGTCCCGTCGATCGGCGGCTGGAGCGGCAACAAGCTCGGCCCGAACTGCGCCACGCCCGAGGCGCTCGCCGGGGCGTACCAGAAGGTGATCGACACCTTCCGGCTCACGTCGATCGACATCGACATCGAGAACACCGACGAGTTCGAGAACCACGTGGTGGCCGACCGGATCGTGGACGCGCTGAAGATCGTCAAGCAGCGCAACCCGGGCGTGACGACCATCCTCACCTTCGGCACCACCCCGACCGGCCCGAACGCGCACGGTGTCCGGCTGGTCCAGCAGGCCAGGGCGAAGAACGCGAACATCGACATCTTCACGCAGATGCCGTTCGACTTCGGCGGCCACGCCGACATGTACGCGGCCAACGTCGGCGCCACCGAGGGCCTGAAGAACCTGCTGAAGTCGACGTTCGGCTACACCGACGCCCAGGCGTACGCCCGGATCGGCATCTCCGGCATGAACGGTCTCTCCGACCAGCAGGAACTGACCACTGTAGAGACCTGGACCCGGATCCGGGACTACGCCAGGAGCAAGGGCCTGGCCCGCTTCGCCTTCTGGGCGGTCAACCGGGACCGTGGCTGCGCCGGCGGCGGCGTGGTCAGCCACTGCTCCGGGATCGCCCAGCCCGACTGGGCGTTCACCAGGGTGAGCGCCGGCTTCTGAGGTCACCGCACACGCGCGGCCGTCCCCCGGGACGGCCGCGCGTCGCTGTTCCCCGGCCGGGGTCTGGTGGCTCCAGTCCCCGCGCCGGCGCCTGCTGATCAGTCGCAGAACGCCTCGTCGACGAGCGTCTGCATCGCCTGCCGGAACGGCCCGGCCTGGGTCATCGCGACGTCGTCGACATAGGTCAGTGAGGCGGTCAGGGTCCGGCCGCCGTCGGGGGTGCTGTACATCATCGTCGCGTAGCCCTGGACACCGCCGTTGTGGGTGACGACGGTGGCGCCACAGGCCGGCAGCGGGAACGGCGAGTCCGTGGTGCCGTCCTGCACGAACAGACCCAGGCCGTAGCCCGCCACCGGGTGTGGAGCGCGCATCTCGGCCAGCAGCGGGGCCGGCAGGAGCCGCCCGCTCATCAGCGCGGAGATGAACGTGTGCAGATCCCGGGTGGTCGAGATCATGTCACCGCCGGCGGAGATCCACGACGGGTTCTGGCGGGTCACGTCGACCGTCCTCGGCTGGCCGGCCTCCTCGTAGCGGTAGTAGGCGTGGGCGTGCGGCCCGGGGATCTCCGGCGAGACGCCCGGCGCCACGGTGCCCCGCAACCCGAGCGGCCGCACGATCCGCCGCTGCAGCTCCACGGCGAACGAGTGGCCGGTGACCTTCTCGATCAGCAGTCTGGCCAGCACGTAGTTGGTGTTGGAGTAGCCCCAGTCGGTCCCCGGCGCGAACCGTAGCGGCTTGGACAGCGACAGCCGTACCAGATCCTCCGGCTGGTAGGTCGTGAACCGGTTCTCCACCCATTCCTTGCCGGACCAGGTGATGCCCGGCTCGAACGTCCCGTCGTAGAAGTCGCCGGTGAAGGCGAACACGCCGCTGGTGTGCTGCAGCAGCATCCGCAGCGTGATCCGCCGGTCCAGCCCGAATCCGGGCAGGTGGGCGGCCACCGGTTCGTCCAGCCCGAGCCGGCCCTCGGCCACCAGTTGCAGCGCCACGGTCGCGACGAAGGTCTTGGTGCTGCTGCCCACCCGGAACCGCCCGTTCAACGGCGGCCTCGCGGGCTCGCCCAGCCGGCGCGCCCCGGCACTGCCGGCCCATCCGCCCCGCTCATCGTGCACGCGCACCTGCGCTCCGACGAAACCGGAGTCGACGATCTCCTGGAGGGCCTGGCGCAGCTCCGGCCGGTCCGGCCCGGCGGCGGCGTGCGCGGGGGTGGCCGGCCCGGACAGGAGGGCGACCGCCAGGGCCGCCGCCCCCGCCCGCCGCAGGAGTCGCGGCATCCGTACGCCGCCGTTGGCAATGATCTTCTTCGGGAACGCCGTGATCGCTGATCTCGTCATGGGAACCACGATCATCGGCCGCTCTGACACCGGGCGGTCACCGCGCTGACACCGCTCCTGACACGACGGCGCGCCGTTTCGTCACGCTGTCGGGAGAGGACCCGTGTCATCGCCGGCTTCTGACGATAAGCGTACGGAGATATTATCGGTGGCGAATCTCGTCGCGGCTCAAAAAGTCGGGTTTGCGGTCATCAATGGCGTCCTGGGCTCACCGCGCCGCGGGAGATCGATGTTGCGGGAGATCGATGCCGTAGGGCACCGTGACGATGCGATCGACGTGGCGCTTCTGGCCCCGGGAACTCGTGTGTCTTCGAGGATGAGATCGACATGAGAGAACCAGATACCTCTCCCACCGCGTTACGGCCGGCAGCGCCGGGTGTGCCGGCTCGCCGGCGGGCGGGGGTGCGCCGTGGATAACAGCTATCTCGCCGAGGAATCGGATCGGCTTATGATCCGCAACGACTTCGATGCCGGTGTGACCGAGGTGTCGGTGCACGGCACCTGGAACGCCGAGCTGCGGGCGCTGACGGCGCCGAACCTGCGGGCCTGCCTCGCCGAGACCCCACGGGCGGTGCTCGTCGACCTGAGCGGCCTGGTGGATCCGGCCGGGGAGTCGGTCCAGACCTGGCGCACCGCCGCCCGTTTCGCCGCCACCCGCCGGCCGGTCAGTCAGCTGGTGGTGTGCGCCGCGCCGGAGCCGGTGCGGCAACGTCTCGACGGCACGAACCTGCGCAGCGCCGACAGCGTCGGCGACGCCCGCGCCGCCGCGAAGACGCCACCATGGACGAACCGGCGTCAGCTGCACCTGCCGTGCGATCTCGGCGCGGCCGCGCTGGCACGCGACCTGGTCGCCGACGCCTGCCACGACTGGCGGATGGCCCAGATGATCATCCCGGCCCGGCTGATCGTCTCCGAACTGGTCGCCAACGCCGTCGAGCACGCCGACACCGACCTCGTGGCCGCGGTCTCGCTGCGCGGGCCGGTGCTGCACCTGGCGGTGCGCGACTACGCCATGCGGATGCCCCGGCTGATCGAACACGATCCGGAGCGGCTCGCCACCATGATCGAGCAACGCGGCGCCGGGCTGCGCCTGGTCGGGCGCGTGTCAACCGGCTGGGGCGCTCTGCCCGGGACCGTCGGCAAAATCGTCTGGTCCACCTTTGATCATTGTCCAGGAGACGACCTGTCATGACCCGAGCCGGTGATCGGCCACGCGAGCCACGGCCGGCCGCGATCACATTGAGCGCACACCATCAGGACAGCACACTGGTCATCGACCTCGCCGGTGATCTCGCAGCCGACACCGCGCCGGGGCTCGACCTGCTCAGCGCGGCTCTGACCAGAGCCACCCGGCACGTCGTCGTGGACACCTCCGGCGTCGACTTCGTCGACGGGGCGGGGTTACGCACGTTGCTCCGTGCCCGGCACGTCTGCGCCGGGCACGGCATCGACTTCGTCCTGCGCCACCCCGGCCCGCATCTACAGTGGCTGATGGACATCACCGGCACCACCGAGCTGCTGCTGCTCCCCGGCCCGGCCGACCCCCCGGCTGACGAACAGCGATCGGGCGGCCCTGCCGGCAGCCGGTCGCGGCCCACGGGCGCAGCCGGCCCGCACACCGCTGAGGAACGTGAACGGCTCCTCGACGAACGCGAACACACCGCGGCCGACCGTGAGTTTCTCGCCGACGAACGCGAGAAACTGCTCGACGAACGCGAGCACCGGGTCACCGCCCATCAGGAGTGGGAGGACATCCGCGAGGACCTCGCCAACCAACGTGAGCAAGACCTTGAGCAGCGGGAACGCCGCCTCGGCCGGGACCCGCGCGACCCGGGCCCCTGACGCGCGGCCCAGCGCACGCCGGCGACAGCGCGCCACCGGCTCACCGGACTGCCGGCAGGTGGTTTAGCCACCGCGCCCGGGGAAATCCTTCCGGCACCTTCAGCAGCGAGGGAATTCCACGGCGGACGACCAATGGAGTTCCTCATGAAGCCCGATTTCGCACCGGACGCCGCCGCTACCAGGAACCGTCTGGCCCTGACCGTCGCCGCTGACAGCACGAGTGTCGTGCGGATCGCCGTCACCGGTGACATCGACGCGATGAGCGCGGATCAGATGCACAAGTCCGTCATCGACGCGTTGCGCCGTCATCGCCCGATGAGGATCGATGTGGACATGCGCGCCGTCACCTTCCTTGATTCGGCCGGCATCAGATGTCTGCTCGTGTGCCGCCACGACTGCTCGAAGATGGAGTGCGGGTTCGTCCTGCTGGACCCTCAGCCCATGGCGCGGCAGGTACTGCGGGTGACCGCTCTCGAGGAACACTTCGGGCTGGCCCCCTCGGCGGGCTGACCGCCGTCACCATCCAGTGCCGGCGGGTGACGGCCGGAGTCAGGGGCGGGCGTGAGCGCCGCCGAGGTCACGCCACCAGCGGCGTCGTCGCGGCGCCGGCGCCGGCGTCTCGCCGGGCACCACGCCCAGGGTGAGGCTGACGCGGGCCCCACCCCACTCGTTACGGCCCACGGACAGCACTCCCCCGGTGTCGGCGGCGAGCCGCTGGGCGATGTCCAGTCCCAGCCCGGTGGAGTTGGCGTCGCTGGCGCCACGGGCCAGGGCGGCCTCCGGGTCGGCGAACCCGGGGCCGGCGTCGTCGACGGTGACGGTCGCGGACTCGGCGGCCCGCTCGACGGTCACCCGGCAGGCCGCGTCCTCGCCGGTGTGGTGGAAGACGTTGCCGAGGAGCACGTCCAGCGCCTCGGTGACCCTCGACCAGGCGGCCGGCACGGTGATCCCGTCCGGTGGCGGGCCGGCGTGCCAGGGCCGGCCCTGGTCCTCGGCCAGCGCACCCCAGAACGCGGTACGCTCCGCGACCACGGCCCCGAGATCGCAGTGCAGGCGGGGCCGGGCGGCCAGCGGCCGGCTGGCCTCGCTGATCACCGCGCTGATCTCGTGCTCCAGCCGGTCCACCACGTGCAGCTGGCGGGCCCGGTCGTCACCGGCGGGCAGGGCCTCGGCGTTGAGGCGCAGCGCGGTCAGCGGCACCCGCAAGCGGTGGGACAGGTTCGCGGCCAGGGCCCGTTCCTTGGCGAGCAACTCCAGGAAGCGGTCGGCCAGCAGATTCAGGGCGGCGCCGACCTCTTCGATCTCGCGCGGGCCGCTGGGGCGCACCCGAGCGTGCAGTTGCCCTCCGCCGAGGCTCGTCGCGGTGCGTGCCAGGTCGCGGGTCGCACGGACGACCCGGGCGGCCAGCCGGTCGGCGAGGAACATGCAGAGGCCGACGAGGACGAGGGCCTCGCACACGAGGACCAGCACCGCGGTGCCGACGCCGGCGCGCAGTGAGGTGGCCGGGACGAAGACCTCGATGACCGCGATCAGACCCTGCGGCAACGCGACCGGGCGCAGATAGACCCGCCCGCCGTCGACGCTGACGGTGCCGGCGGTCTCGCCCTGCCGCACTCCGGCGACCGCGCTGGAGGGCACCCGGGTGACCCCGACAGTGCCGAGAGTGGGCAGGTGGGCGGCGAGCTCGCCGTGCTGGCCGGCCCGGGTGCTCATGATCGAGTTGAGGACCAGGTCGCGGTCGGTGGCGACCACCACCACGGCGGAGAGCCCGAGGGCCTGTCGTTCGGCCTCCCGCATGGCACGGTCCTGCACGGCGCTGTGCACGAGCAGCGCGAGGGGGATGACGAACGCCAGCGCCACCAGGGTGGTGACGGCGAGGGCGACCAAAACGTAGCTGCGTCTCATGGGATCGCCGACCATAGCCGTACCGGGCGTGGGGCCCCCCAGGGGGGGGGGCCCCCCGGCGCGAGTACAACACGTGAGGGGCCCGGGGGGCCG
>NZ_JASCTH010000005.1:333145-376330 GCF_030009775.1 Actinoplanes sandaracinus
CTCCACCATAGGTGGAGCACGCCCGGTGACGAAGATCAGAAGGTCAGGGCCCAGGAGTCCAGCGTTCCGGTATCCCCGCGGTACAGGTCACGGACCCGCAGCTTCCAGGTGCCGGAGGCCTGCTCCGCGGAGGCGTCGACGGTGCTGCTCTGCTTGACGTCGTCGTCGCCGTCGAACCGGTTGGCCTTCTTGATCGAGTACTCGGTGCCGTCCGGTGCGATCAGGTGGATCTCCAGGTCGCCGCGGAATCCGTGCCGCACGTTGACGTCCACCTTCAGCGCGGCCGGCGCCTTGCCGGAGCGTTGCACGGTGATCGGCGACTCCACCGCCGAGCGGTCCCGGATCGCGAAGTCGGCGGGGTTCTCCACCCGGGTGCCGGCCGGTTGCGCCGGGGCCTTCACCCCGGTCAGGGCCCAGACGGCGTGCGCGGCGACGTCGGCGTGCGTGTCGAGGGCGTCATGATCGACGTTGCCGGCGCCGTCACAGTCCTTGTGGTAGCACGGGTCGAACGGCTGCCCCGCCTGCCCGTCCCACCGTGCGGCCTGCGCCGGGCTCATCGTCGGCGCCAGGCTGAGCGTGGCGGTGCCACCGGTCGGGATGCCGGCCGCCTTGAACGAGGCGTGGTCGGAGCGGCCCTTCAGGTCGGCGCTCTCCGGCTCGACACCCTCGGCCGTGAAACCGGAGCGCAACGCGGCGGCGATGGCCGTGCCCCTGGTGTCGTCACCGTAGACGAAGTACCCGGGGTTCGGCGATCCGATCATGTCGAAGTTCAGGTAGGCGGTCACCTTCGCCCGCTCGGCGGCGCTCAGCGAGGCCACGTACGCCTTCGATCCGATCAGACCGTCCTCCTCGGCGCCCCACCAGCCGAAGCGGATGCCCTTGTCGCCGTTGGCGCCGGAGGCGGCATAGGCGAGCGCGACCTCCAGGATGCCGGCCGACCCGGTGGCGTTGTCGTTGATGCCCGGCCCTTCCGCGACGCTGTCGAGGTGCGCCCCGAGCATGACGACCCGGTTCGGGTCGCCACGCCCGGGCAGGTCGGCGATCAGGTTGTAACCCGTCTTGCCGGCGTGGGTGAACTGCTGGACCCGGGTGTTGTAACCGGCCGTGTCCAGGCGCTTCTTGAGGTAGTCGAGGGAGGCTTGGTAACCGGCGGTGCCGTGCGCCCGGTTGCCCCCGTTGGCCTGGGCGATCCGGGCGAACTCGGCGAGGTCGGCCCGCAGCGCGGCGCCGTCGATGTCGGCGGCCCGGACGGTGGGCGTCCCGGGCGCGGAGGACCCCGGAGCACTGGGGCTGGGCGCCGTGCTCGGCGAGGCCGGTGCCGAGGCCGACGCTGACGGCGAGACCGGAGCCGACGGCTGCGTGACCGACGGCGACGGCTGCGGCGCCGTGACGGTGCAGGTCGGGTCGCCCTGCGCGGGCACGCTCACGGCGTCCCACGCCGCCTTGACCACGGCGAACTCGGCGCAGCTGTTCGGGTACAGCTCGCGGGCCGCCTCCAGCGTCGCCTTGCGGGCCTTGGTGTAGGTCCAGCCGGACGTCTTGCGCAGCAGCGCGTGGTAGAAGATCTCACCGGCCGGCCACAGCCCGATCCCGGTGACCCGGCTGCCGTTGCAGGTGGTGCTGGCCGGCTTGCCGGCCGGCGCGGAACCCTCGGCGGTCAGGTAGAACCAGTGGTTGAGCGGGCCGGCGGCCGAGTGCACCTCGGTGTTCGGGATCGACGCCGACCAGCAGTTCGGGTCGCCGACGGCCGACGGGTTGTGCATGTTGCGGATCGGGCCGCGCCCGGAGAGGTTGACCTCCTCGCCGACCAGGTAGTCGGCCGGGTCGTTCGGGTTCGCGGCGAAGTGCTCGGCGAGGGTGCCGAAGATGTCGCCGGTCGCCTCGTTGAGGCCGCCGGTCTCGTTGGTGGTGCCGCGGCTGCCGCCCGGAGTGTGGCAGAAGACGCCGTGGCCGAGCTCGTGGGCGACCACGTCGACCGAGTTCACCTGGCGGGCGCCGTCGCTGGTCCGGCCGTACTTCGTCTGGTCGCGGTTCGCGTCGCCGGTTCCGGCGCAGCTGTAGAAGGCGTTGACGTCGTTGAGCCCCACGAACATCGACGCGGTGCCGCCCTTGCCGTCGATGCCGTTGCGGTTGAACTTGGTCTTCAGCATGTCCCACATCACGCCGCCGGCGTACTGGGTGTCGACGCCGCCGGTCGGCAGGTCGCCGCCGGCGCCGTTGCCCCACTTGTCGTCGGTGTCGGCGAGCACCTTGCCGGTGCGGTCGTCGAGCGTCCGCATCCCGCCGCGCGCCGGGTCCCGCATCTCGAACCCGCCGGCGCCGGAGGTGGTGCCGATCGTGACCTGACCGCCGTAGTGGCCCTGCCCGGTGCCACCGGTGATCTCGTCCCACGATCCCGCGTACTGGCCGGTCCGCGCGTCGACGTAGGCGTGCGCGCGGCTCGTCTCGCTGTCGACGACGACCTCCCACACCAGGCGGTCCTTGCCTTCGGCGATCACGCCGAGCGTCGGTTCCTGGCGCACGGTTCCCTGGTGCTTGCCGAGCGCCACCGACTTCGCCTTGGCGGCGCCGACCTTGGGCGTCGTGGCGACGTCGACCTCATCCGCCGGGACGCTGCTGCCCTTGACGGTGCCCTTGGCGTCGGTGACGACGACGACGTCGCCGCCGACGAAGACCGGGAGATCGTTGTACGTACGTGAGTAGCTCACGTAGTTGAGGCCGCGTGGGGTGGTGATCACCGACTGGCGCGTGTAGGTCGCGTCCGGGTCCTTCGTGAACCCGGTGGAGGTGCCGGTCACGTACTGGTCGGCGGCGGCAGCGGAACTGACCGCGCCGCCGTCGGAGAAGTCCGGCTCCGGAATCTGGCCGGTACCCGGGTAGCCGGCCGTGTACGCCGCTCCCAGTCCGAGCATGACCAGTGTGACGCTGCTGAGCGCGGTGACGCGCAGCGCCCTTCTGCTGCGGGAACGCCTCACTGACGGTCCTCCCAAGGCTCAAAGTCGATCTCTGCGTGCCGCGAGAGTCTCGCCGTGTCTGCCTTAAGAGCACCGGAAGGTTAGCTATCGGACCGGTAACGACATGCCGATGTCGGTCGATGCGCCGGAACGGCTCAGAAGCCATGCCCCTCGATGGTCCGCGCCGCCGGGCCGCTGGTCACAAGCCGTACCCGCTCGATGAGCCGCGCCGCCGGGCCGCCGGTCAGGAGCCGTATTCCTCGATGATCTGCGCTGCCGGGCCGCTGTTCCAGTAGGCGGTGACGACGGAGGTGTGACCGGGCCCGGACAGTCGCGTCACCACCACGGTGTCGCTGCGCCGGTCGGTGGTGACCACATAACCGGGCAGCGGGTCGGCGCCGACCACGTCCACCCGGGTCGACGAGTACGCCACGGTGGCGGTGCCACCGTCGGCGGTGACCCGGTAGCGGGGCCGCCGGTCCGGTTCCGACGGCGACGGCGACGCGCTCGGCGCGGCGGTGGCCGAAGCCGTGTCGGCCGGGCGGCTGGTGGCGGTCCGGCTGGGCGTGGGTGTGGAAGCGGCCCGGGACGGGCGGGCCTTCGAGGGGCTGGCGGCCGGACTGGGCGGCGCGGCCGGACTGGGCGTCTCGGCGAGCCCGAACCGGATCTCGGTGTACCGGCGGTTGACGTCGATCGCCACCGGCGGCTCGTCGGTGATCGCCGGAGCGATACCGAGCCGGACGCCGAACCAGGACACAGTGACGGCGGTGACCGTCACAGCGAGCCACCCCGCGATATATCTCCAGCTCCGGCCCATGGTCACATTCTGCACGAGCGATACGGTGGTGCAATGCCCCAGGTGCTGGTGATCGAGGACGACGATGATGTCCGGCATGCGCTCGGCCGGTTACTCTCCGCTACCGGACACGAGACGCGATTGTGTGCCACCGCGCTCGACGGTCTGCGTGAGGTGGCGGCGTGGCCGCCGGACGTCGTGGTGCTCGACCTCGGGCTCCCGGACCTGGACGGCGCGGCGGTGCTGCGCCGCATCCGGGCCACCTCCCAGGTGCCGATCGTCGTCGCCACCGCGCGGGAGGAGGAGAGCGAAATGATCCGGCTGCTGCGCGCCGGGGCCGACGACTACGTCGTCAAGCCCTACTCGGCCGAACAGATCGAGGCGCGGATCGCCGCCGTGCTGCGCCGGGGCGGCGGTGGCACGGCGGCGACCGAGCTGACGGTGGGCGGGCTGACACTGGACCCGCAGGCGCGCACGGCCACTCTCGACGGGGTGCCGCTGCAGCTGTCCCGGCTCGAGTTCGACCTGCTGGCGTACCTGATGCAGCGGGCCGGCAAGGTGGTCACCCGCCGGCAGTTGCTGACCGGGGTCTGGCCGGCCGAGAGCCGGTCGCTGGAGACCGTCGACGTCCACGTGACGTGGCTGCGGCGCAAGCTCGGCGAACGGGCCGCCCAGCCGCGGTACCTGCACACCGTACGCGGCGTGGGGATCCGCCTGTCCCCGCCGGAGGCCGTCTAGGCGTGCGTGTGGCGGCGGCGCTCGCCGATCTCCCAGGAGTAGACGTACTGCCGGATCAACTGGGCCACGTCCTCGACGGCGTCGAAGGTGAGGATCAGGTGCTGGCCCGGGTCTCCGTGGGGAGCCTGGCGCACCGTGTGCACCCGGCCGCTCAACTCCGCCTCGCTGGCGCCCAGCCACACTCGGGCCAGCACCCGGTCGCCGGCGGCCAGCGATGTGGGCTCGTCGATCCAGCAGCGCAGCCCGCCCTCGCTGATGTCCAGCAGCACCCCTTCGGCCGGCTGGCCGCTCACCTCGGCGTCGAGGCGTACGACCGCGCCGGCGCCGCCGCGGACGAACCGCCGCCGGTTGTCGTGCCGAGCGGGGGCCGTGGGCACGAGCGTCCACCGCAGCGGAGCCGTGGCGGACACTGCGATCAGCCGGCTGGGCACCACGATGCGGGTGCGCGGCGGAGCCCAGAAGACCTCGAACTCGTGGCCCGGTTCGAGGACGGCCGGGCCGGCGATCTCCAGGGGGGCCGCCACGCTGAACGAGTCGCCGTCGACCGCCTCCAGCCGTGAGCGGAAGTTCACGCCCTCGCCGAGAACGAGGAACACCGGAGCGCCGATCTGCGGCCAGTCGATCGCAGCGATCTCCGAGGCGGTCATCGAATCAGCTTGGTTGATCATCATTCACCCTCTGCGGCAACCCGTTACGGCCGGTCCTGGCCCACTCCTCCTATCGACGAGGGGACCGGCGGACCTGAGAAAGCCCGCCGGCCTGTTACGGCGGACTCCCTACTTGCCCGTCTTCGGGGTGACCTTGAACTCAGGGCAGTGCGACGTCGGCTCCTCCGTCGTGGCGCTCAGGCCGAGGTCGCCGAGCGCCCGGACCGACGCCTTGGTGATCGCCCGGAGACCGCGTTGCGGCTGGAAGCTCTGCACGGCGCTGGTGTACATGCCGCCGTCGGCGGGATAGACCACCAGCCGCATGCCGTCGATGTAGGCACAGGCCGCCTCGTCACGCCCCCAGCCCATGATGTGGCGCCCGCGGTACGTCTCGAAGAAGCCGGACTTCTTGGCCTTGTCAGCGGCCGGTTTGCTCGGGGCCACCGCCGCCTTGGTCGGAGCGGCCGCCGGCTTACTCGTGACCGCCGCCGCCGTGGTCGGAGCGGCCGCCGGCTTGGTCGGGGCCACCGCCGACGCACTCGGAGCGGCCGCCGGGACGCCGGGGTCGGGGTTGTCGGCGGCGATCGCCAGGCCCGCCGTGGTCATCACACCGACGGTGGCGGCCAGGATGGTGACCGTCCGCCCGACGGTGCCCCGGATCGCTGCCCGCTTCATTTCCTGCTGCATTGAAATCATCACCCTACGCGTTAATCATCGACGTTCTGAAGTCTATTACTGGACCACGTTGCCAGCGTTTTCCGATCCTAGCGCAGTAAACGATTAAGGGCCCGGTACCCGAACGGCGAGAACGGCGATACTTTTGGTGAGCGTGTCACCCGTTTCCTTTCGCCCGACAGCGGCGATTATCACCTCGGCCGCCAATCTGTTTCCTGGCACGACCCGCCGGTACGCGCATAGTAAAGGATTCCCATGAATGACATCAATCGTCGCGACGTCCTGCGTTACGGGGCAGCCGGCGCCGTCACCGCCGCGACCGCCCTCGCCGCGGGGCAGGCGCTGGCCGGGCCCAAGCCCATCCCCCTCCCCCTTGACCCGCGGGACTTCGACGAGCTCTACAAGGGCAGGCGCATCCGGGGCAGGCTCCTCGGCCTCGGCCGCGACGAGCTGCACATCAACAACAAGAAGCTGGCGCTCACGGCCATCAGCACCCTGTTCTTCCCGGAGGACGGCTCGGAGCCGTACGTGGCGATGGGTTACATCAGCGCCATCAACCACTACGACCCGGTGGAGATCGTCGAGGGCCGGAACCAGGACTGCCTCAAGAAGCTGAGCCGGAAGGTCGTCGACATTCTGGGGGATCTCGAACTCGGTGACGAGGCCGCGAAGGGCCACCAGCACTGACTCGCGGCATCCCATCGGCGCACCGCATTCCCCCCGACGTGAAAGGCGACTGACCAATGGCCGTCGTACGCAAGAGCATCGCCGCCATGACGAGCGCGGAGAAGATCACTTTCGTGAACGCTCTCCGCCGGTTCAAGACCACCTCCGCCAACGGGCGCAACTACAACTGGTACATCGACCAGCACATCACCTATTTCGCGCGCACCAACGACAACATCAGCCACGCTCACCAGTCGCCGTCGTTCTTCCCGTGGCACCGGGAATATCTCCGGCTGCTGGAGCTGGACCTGCAGACGGTCAGCGGCAACCCGGCGGTCTTCATCCCGTACTGGGACTGGACCGGCTCGGCCTCGCCGTTCACCGCCGACTTCCTCGGCTCGATCACCAACGGCAGTGTCTCCAGCGGCAACTTCAGCCCCTCCTGGGGCTGGACGATGTACCGGAGCAGCATCGCCACCAGCTTCCTGCAGCGCAGGGTCGGCCAGAACGCCAGCCGCCCCACCGCTGCCCAGGTGAACACCGTGCAGAGCTACACGGTGTACGACCAGTCGCCGTGGAACGCGTCCGTGTCGAACAGCTACCGCAACCGCAACGAGATCGAGCTGCACAACCGCGTGCACAACTACGTCGGCGGCCACATGGCCACCCGGGAGGCCCCGAACGACCCGGCGTTCTGGCTGCACCACTGCAACATCGACCGCCTGTGGTGGCTGTGGCAGAGCAGCCGTGGCATCGACACCTACCAGCCGCGGACCGGATTCACGTCCGGCGTCGTCGACAACAACGAGACGATGCGCCCGTTCGGCGCCGGCCGCACTCCGTCGGCGGTGCGCGACATCACCCCGCTCGGCTACAGCTACGCCTGAGGCTTCCCGGCGGATCGGAGGTCGCCGAGGGCCTCGCCAAGAAACCGCCTCCGGCGCCGGCGGCCTCCATGGGGGCCACCGGCGCCGGAGCTGTCAGAGGGTCAGAGGGTCAGGGTCCAGCTGTTGATGTAGCCGGTGTCGGCGGAGGCGGCGTCCTGCACCCGCAGGCGCCACTGGCCGTTGGCGGCCTCGGTGGACAGGTTCGTCGTGTAGCTGGTGACGATGTTGTCGGCGCTGCCGCCGGTCCGGTTCCGCAGCGTGTAGGCGGTGCCGTCCGGAGCGACCAGCGCGACCACGAGGTCACCGACGTACGTGTGCACGATGTTGACGTCGACCTTGCTGGTCGCCGAGGCGTTGCGGGCGCAGCCGCTGATCGTGACCGCGGAGAAGACGGTGGTGTTGTCCGGGATCGCCACGTCGCTGGCGTTGCCGGCCGTACAGCCCGCGGCGCCGTTGACGGTCAGCGTGAACGTGGCCGACCGGGTGACCGATCCGCCGGCGCCGTTCAGGGTGACGGAGTACGTGCCGGCCGGGGTGGCCGACGTGGTGGCGATGGTGACCGTGGAGGCGCCGCCGGCGGTGACCGAGGCCGGGCTGAACGTGGCCGTCGCGCCGGCGGGCAGGCCGGCGGCGCTGAAGGTCACGGTCTGGGCGCTGCCGTTGGTGACCGCGGTGTTCACCGTGGCGGTGGCCGACGAGCCCGGGTCGACCGAGGCGGCGGCCGGGGCGACCGTCACCGAGAAGTCGTTGCCGGTCGAGCAGGTGGCGTCGTTTCCGGCGACGTTGACGGCGGTCCAGGCGGCCTGAACGGCCTTGTACTCGGCCGAGCACGAGCCGTACAGGTCGGTGGCCGCCCGCAGGGTGTAGGCGCGCGACGTGTTGGCCGGCGTCGAGGTGTTGACGTAGCGGGTGTTCGAGGTGAAGTAGACGTCCAGCGCCCGGTACCAGATCGCGGCGGCCTTGTCCCGGCCGATACCGGTCACGGCGGGCGCCGAACCGCAGACGGGCGAGGTGCCGAACGATGTCGCGCCGGTGCCCTCGGCCAGGTTGAAGAAGAAGTGGTTGGCGGGGCCCGAGGAGTAGTGCACGTCGATGCTGTTGGTGTTGGTCGCCCAGCAGCCGTGCGACGAGCCGTCCAGCGTCGGGTTGTACATGTACCGCAACGGCGTGCCGTTGCCCCGGATGTCGATCTTCTCGCCGACCTGGTAGTCGCCGGGGTCGGCGCTGGTGTTGGCGTAGAACTCGACCATCGAGCCGAAGATGTCGCTGGTGGCCTCGTTGAGGCCGCCGGACTCGCCGGAGTAGGTGAGGCCGCCGGAGACCACGTTCTCGGTCACACCGTGGGCCATCTCGTGGCCGGCGACGTCCAGCGAGACCAGCGGGCGGGTGTTGCCGCTGCCGTCGCCGTAGGTCATCTGGGAGCCGTCCCAGAAGGCGTTCACGTAGGCGTTGCCGTAGTGGACCCGGGACGGCACACCCGTGCCGTTGCCGAAGATGCCGTTGCGGCCGTGCACGTTCTTGAAGTAGTCGTACGTCTTCGCGGCGCCGAAGTGGGCGTCGACGCCCGCCGACTGCCGGTTGCCGGTGGCGCCGGTGCCCCACGCGTTGTCGGCGTCGGTGAAGGTCGTACAGGTGCTGGTGCCGTTGTTCATGTCGCAGGTGCGGCCGTTGCCGTGCGACGGGTCGATCATGCTGTACGTGGAGCCGGAGAGCGTGGTGTCGACCGAGACGTTGCCGGAGTAGACGCTGGCGCCGGTGCCGGCGACCGTCTCGATGTCGTCGAACTCGCCGATGTGCGCGCCGGTGACCGCGTCGGTGATGACGTGCAGACGCGACGGGGTCTGCTTGTCCGTGCCCCACCCGCTGACGACGGTCTCCCAGGCGAGCCGGCCGTTACCGGTGCTCGCGTCGATGAACAGTTCGGGGATCTCGGAACCGGTGATCTCGCCGGCGAAGCGCTCCTTGGCCGCCTTCGCCGCCGTGGCCGCGGTGACCTTCGGGGTGGCGCTCAGAGTGAGTGGGGCATCGAGTCCGACCGAGGCGCCGTCGAAGGCGCCGTCCGGCCGGGTGTGCACGACGAAGTCACCGCCGTAGACCCGCAGACCCTGGTAGGAACGGGTGTAGCGGACGTGCGCGGCGCCGTTGGCGTCCACCTTGGTGCGGTACACGGAGTACGAGTCGCCGGCCCCGGCGGCGATGTCGGCGGGGCGGGTGTCGACGAGACTGTCCGCCCGGCTGATCGCCTGGGCCTCCGACGGCGGGGTGACGGGTGACGGCGGTGCCGCGGTACCGCTCGCGGCGGTGGCCACGAGGGCGCTGCCGACCAGCGCGGTGATGCTGGCCAGCGCAAAGGGTTTCTTCACTCGGTTCCTCCCCGAACCAGGTATTCACGCATTGCCATGCGTGAATTGAGTATGGGGAGTGAATAACGATGAACGTATATATCTTAAGAGTCATACCGCGGTGTACGTGTGCCGACCGGACCGCGACGACGACGCGCAGACATCGACGAGGTGGCTGCGCCGGCTCCGCATCCGTCAGACCATAGGCGACCGCGCCCGGCGGGGCGGTACAGCAGGCTGCACCGCCCCGGGCCGGCCGGCCTCAGCTCCGTGCGACGGCGTTGTCGACGTTCAGCGCCCCGGACGCGACCACCGCCCGGCTCATCGGCCGGGTCAGGTCGGCGAGGCGGGCGCATCCCTCGGCGCCGAGCACCGTGTAGGCGGGCGTGGCGAGCCGGTCGGTGGCCGCCTCGATCCACGCGCGCTGCGCCTGTCCCTTGTCACTCAACACCGGCTCGTCACCCTCGATCAGCCCGCGGTCGCGGAGCCGAGCGGCCGCCTCGGCCCACTGCTCGTCGCTCCATCCCCGGCTGCGCCGGAGGAAGCGGACGGGCACCTCACCGGACGCGCCGTGCAGGATCAGCGCCTCCAGTCCGGTCAGCCCGGCGAGCAGCAGGGCGGCGACGTGCCCATCGCCGCGGAACTCCCGCAGCACCGTCTGGGCGTGCCAGAGGACCAGGTGCGGCTGGTCCGGCCAGGGCAGGGCGGCGTGCGCGGCGAACAGGGGCCGTCCCTCCGGGTGCGCGGCGACGGATTCGGCGGCGCGCCGGGCCAGTTCGGCGGCCTCGTTCATCTCCGGCCCGTGCACCGCGTCGCCGAGCGCGCGGGTCAAGGCGGCGCCGGCGGCCTCCAGCCGTGCCGCCAGCACGGCCGCGGGCGTCGTCACGTCCCAGACCGCCGGCAACGCGCGGGCGACGAGTTCCGGATTGAAGTTGAAGAAGCCGGCCACGACGGGACCGGGGCCGACCGGGCCCATCGCCGCCGCCCGGGAGGCGAAATAGCCGGCCGCCGGTGCGATGCCCAGAGCCGCGTAACGCTGGTGCGCCTCCGGAGTGAAGTAGATCAACCCGTGCAGAGGCTCCGCCGCTCGCCAGGCCTGGCGCACGACGGCCGGGTCGAGTGTGGATGGTTCCCGCCACAGGAGCTCTGTCGAATCCGTCATGTCATTGCCTTCCGCCGACAATGTTACCGACGGGTAGCTTCGCATGCCGGTGACGACCGTGTCACGTACGGGAAACATGCCGCCCCTTTACAGCAGCTCGGCGAGGAGCTGCCCGGGCTAGGCCTCTGCAGGGGAGCCTACGGGAGCCGCCGGCGTCCGGCATCCCCATGACCGCGGGTCCGGCCGCGTCCGGTCACCGCGGTCGCGATTCGACGGTGGCGCTGCTCAGGACCCCGTCGTCATGGATCTCCTGGCGCAACAGGGCGATGTTCACGAAGGTGTCGCCGCCGAGTGGGTGGGCGTTGAGCAGGCGCAGGATCCCGGTGCAGTACTTGGCCATCGTGTTGCGGCCCGGTATGAAGATCGACATCTCGTCGTGTGCCTCCTGCTCCCGGATCACGAAGCCGGGCGGCAACCGCCCGGGTCCGGCGACCGGAACCTCGACGATCCAGAACGGCCCGTCGCCGTCGGCAGCCGGCCGGTCCTGTTCCGGGTTCTCCCGTGCCAGGGTCCGCCAGGGCCGGCCCAGCATCGTCAGGCCGGCTTCGCGCACCGTCTCGACCAGTTCGGCCGTGGCCGCCTCGATGAGGGTCTCGGTTTGCGCCCACTCCTGGGCGTCGCGCCCCAGCGGCGTGCCCCGCACCAGCCTGGTGACCACGGTCGTCGCCGGCACGTGCCGGGGCCGGGGTTCCGGACGGGTGTCGAAGACCGCGCGAGCGGCCTGGATCGCCTCGTCCTGGGCGGCGCGCTGCCGGCGGATGTCCTCGTGGTGCCGGTCGACCAGGGCGAGGGCCCGGTCCGGTTCGTCGAGGGCGCGGCGGACGAGTTTGACGCTCATCCCGGTGTCGCGCAGGAGGGTGACCAGCATGGCCTGCTCGACCTGCTCGAACGCGTAGGAGCGGTAGCCGGTCCGCTCGTCGACCTGAACGGGCACGAGGAGGCCCTCGGTGTGGTAAAAGCGCAGGGCCTGGGGCGTCAGGTGGCACATCTCGCTGAACTCGCTGATCGACAACATGCCGTCAGGATCGCCCTTGCGGTAACGGGAAGGTCAAGCGAGGTCTGCCTCGATGACGGTGGTCGCCGCCCGCAGCAGGGAGACGCCCTCGCCCGCCGCGTGCAGACGGAGCCTCAGATAGGCGTCCTTGGGGCCGCCGGGCATGCTCCGGCCGAGCATGGCGAGAGCGAGCTGGATGGTCGCCCGCACCGACAACGCCTCCGCGTAGCCGGTGAGCAGTTCCTCCGCCCCGGCGTCCAGCGCCCGCATGTCGCCCTCATCGCCCGGCCACGGCAGCTCCGGATCGTGGGCGGCACGGACTCCGGCGGTCAGCGCCGCCATCGCGTCCGGGTCGCGGCTGTAGAGATCGAGGGTGGCGATCGCGGCGCCGCCGCCGGTGAACAGGGGCACCGACACGACCCGCATGCCCAGACCCGCCGCCGTCTCCCGGAAGTGCGGCCAGGTCATCGTCGTGCCCGGGCCCATGGCGGCCGGCGGCGCGGCGGTGGACACCTCTTCGACCGCGTCGATCAGCTCGCCGCTCGCCGCGACGATGCAGGAACCGTCGCCGGGACGCGGGGCGACCGCCGCGTAGTCGACGACGGCGATGCGGTCCGCGGCCAACTGGGCGACCCGCTGCAGCCGGGCGTCGATGCCGGGCATGTCGTCCGGGGTCTCCGCGAGCGCGACGATCGCCTCCGCCAACGGGTGCCCCGTGCTGGTTGGAGTCTGTGCTGACAGCGATGTCATCGGCCTGCTCCCTCCCGTTGTCGTGGAGCTTTCCGATACCCCACTGTCCTGGTTTCACACGATCCGGTCGCCGCCGCCCTCGGCGGTGACCAGTTCGCCCGTGGCGGGGGCCGGGACGGCTGCCGGCAGGGTGAAGCTGAAACGGGAGCCGCCGCCCGGCTCGTCGGCGGCGCTGATCACGCCACCGTGGCGGTGGACGATGCGCTGACAGATGCCCAGGCCCAGACCGGTGCCGGCGAAGGATCCGGCGGTGTGTGCCCGGTGGAAGTTGCCGAAGATCGCCTCGTGCTGGCCTTCCGGGATGCCGATGCCGTTGTCGGTGATCGTCACGGTGACGCGGCCGTCCTCGCGGTCGGCGGAACGGATGTCGATGGCGGGGGCGACGTCCGGGGCGGTGTACTTGATCGCGTTGCCGATCAGGTTGTCGAACAGCTGACGTACCAGCGCCGGGTCCGCCTGCACGCGGTGCAGGGCCCCGATGCCGAACCGCGGCATCGGCGTTCCGGCGGCGATCGCCGCGTCGGCGCGGGCCGACGCGATGTCGGTGACGAGCCGCCCCAGGTCGACCGTGACAGGCTGGATGGCCGCGTCCCGTGCGGTGGCGTAGGCGAGCAGGTCGTCGATCAGCGCCCGCATCCGGCCACCGGCCCGCTGGGCACGGACGAGACTGTTCTCGGCGTCGGCGACCATCGGATGCGCCGGGAGGTCCTGCAACGCGTCGGCGGCGGCATCGGTCCAGCCCCGCATCGCGGCCAGCGGGTTCTGCAGGTCGTGGGCGACGACACCGGCGAACGCGGCGAGCTCGTCGCGATGGCGCCGCTCCGCGGTGACGTCGTGCACGACCACGACGGCCCGGGGAACCCCGTGCTCGTCGACCAGGCGGGTGCCGCTGACGGTCAGGATGCGCCCCTCCGGCGTGTCCGCGTTACGGACCAGCATGTCATGGCGGGCGTGCTCCTCCCCGGCGATGACCCGGGCGTAGGCGGTCTCGTCGTCGGCCATCGGCCGGCCGTCCAGGTGGAACAACCCGTAGTAGCCGGTACCGGCGACCTGGTCATCCGGGCTGGTCCGGCCGCCGAGCAGTCGGACGGTGGCGGCGTTGCGCAGCAGCACCCGTCCCTCGGCGTCGATGACGGTGAGCCCGTCCGCCATCGAGTCGATGATCGCGGTGAGCAACTGCCCGTGCTGCTGGGCCTGTTCCTTCTGCGCCGCGAGGTCCGCTTTCTCCGCGGTGAGCTGCCGCATCAGCGCCCGCCGCTCGTCGCGGCCGAGCGCTAGGGCCAGGCCGATCACGGCGACCATGCCGATGAAGAGCTGGACGACCAGAGCACGGGTGGCGTGGTCGGCGATGCCGGCGAACAACCCGGATCGGTAGAACGTGAACAGCACGGCGGCGGCGCCGCCCAGCAGACCGTGGCAGACGACGAAGGTCGTCGGCATCCGCAGCCCCGCCCACACTGTGAGGCTGATCAGCGCGAACGCCACGGGAAGCCCGTGCAGGAAGGCGAAGGTGAACCAGTACGCCGCCACCGAGCAGACGATCATCGCGGTGTACTCGGCCACCCGCCACCGTCCGGTCGACCGCCAGGCTCGCTGTGCCCAGGGCCGGAGGCGGCGCCAGGTCCAGTCGGCCGGCCGGCGGTGCCAGGCGCCGCTCACCCGCAGGCCGACCCCACCGATGAGCAGCACACTGGCCGTGTTGCGGGCCATCCACAGGGCGCCGGGCAGCCAGGTGACGTCACCACTGATCAGCCACATGCCGGTGACGACGACCAGGGCGCCGAGACCGGTGCCGGCCGCGGCGGCGCCCAGGAGGATCCACAGATCACGGAGCCGGGTGAGTTCCTGGCGGCCACCCTCTTCGCTTGGCGCCTCTCCCCCCGGCGGCGGCTGCCGGCCGCGGAACAGCCACAGGAACAACGCGATCTGGCCGACGTTCGCGACTACGAAGATCACGGCGAGCCGGCCGCCGGCGCCGGTGGCCAGGTTCGCCGCGAAGGTGATGAGCACCAACGCGAGGGCATCCATCCAACGCGTCCGCGGGTCACGTTGCGCGCAGAACCACAGCACCAGCACGCCCGCGGCCGGCCAGACCATGCTCAGCGACGTACCGTCGATGACGGTCATCCGGCCGCCGATCGTGGCCAGCGCGTAGGCCGAGGCGAACAGGATGCTTCGCGCCAGAGATCCGCGGAACGTCATCGTGCACCTCCGCCCGAAACCGGATTGCCCCGCTCCAGCCCTATCGGCACACCAGGCCCCGGTGCTGAACCAGGCGATTCCCCCGGCGGGTCCGGATTCGCCTACGCCGGGGCCGTGATGTGCCGATGGGAATAGAGGCCGGTCCGTCCCGCTTGGGGCGGCAACGAGGTCGGCCCGGATGGCCTGCAGAGTTGCGGAGGTTCGGCATGCGGTGGTTCGACGACTTGTCCGCCCGGTTGAAGATCTACGCCGCGGTGGCGGTAGCCGGGGTGGCGGCGGCGGCGATCGGTATGGTCGGGTTGCAGAAGATGGGACAGATGGCCGACGCGGCCGAGTACCTGTACCGCGACAACCTGGTGCCGGTGGCCCAGCTCGGAACGGTCCAGGAAGAGGTGCAGCGCTCGTGGCTGGCGCTCCTGGACACCGTGGTCGTCCAGCCGAAGGCGGACACCGCCGCCGACCGGAAGACCATGGCCGACGCGGACGCCGAGGTGGACGCGGTGTTCGCCGAGTACACCGCCACCGACATGACCGGCCGGGAACAGGCGGTGCAGGAGTTCCGCACCGCGCTGGGGCAGCTCCGCGAGGTGCGTGACGCCCAACTGGTGCCGCTGGCGCAAGCCGGCGACGTGCCGGGCTTCGCGAAGGTCCGTGACACCGCGGGCCGTCCGGTTCTGAACACGGCGGTCTCCGCGCTGGACGAGCTGGTGGAGATCGAGATGAAGGTCGCCGCCGACAAGCGTGCCGAGACCTCGACGGCCTACCAGTCCGCCCGCACGTTGATGATCGTCCTGCTGGTGGTCGGCCTGGCCCTCGCGCTGGGCATGGCGTTCCTGGTGGTCCGCGGCATCATGAAGACCCTGGAAGCGGTGGGCCGGGTCACCCGGGCTCTGGCCGACCGCGACCTGACGGTACGGGCCGGAGTCGCCGGCCGCGACGAGCTGGGACGGATGGCCACCGAGCTGGACTCCGGCACCATGGCGGTGGCCGCGAGCGTGGATCGCATGGCGCAGGTCGCGGTCACGTTGTCGGCGGCCGCGGTGCACCTGTCAGCCGTCAGCGGCACGTTGCAGGCCGGCGCGGAGGAGGCGTCGAGCCGGGTCGGTTCGGCGTCGGACGCCAGCGAGAGCGTCAACTCCGGTGTGCAGAGCATCGCCGCCGGCGCCGAGCAGATGAGCGCCTCGATCACCGAGATCGCCTCCAACGCGGGCCAGGCGGCGCAGGTCGCCCAGCAGGGCATGACGGTGGCGCAGCAGACCACCGCCCGGGTCGCCGAACTCGGACTGGCGAGCGCGGAGATCGGCCAGGTCGTTCAGTTGATCACCAGCATCGCCGAGCAGACAAACCTGCTGGCGTTGAACGCCACCATCGAGGCGGCCCGGGCGGGTGAACTGGGCAAGGGTTTCGCCGTGGTGGCCGGCGAGGTCAAGGAACTGGCCCAGCAGACCGCGAAGGCGACCGAGGACATCACCGCCCGCATCGGCGCGATCCAGTCGTCCAGCGGCGCCGCGGCCGCGGCGATCGCGGAGATCACCGAGGTGATCGGGCGGATCAGCGACTACACCACCACCATCGCGTCCGCCGTCGAGGAGCAGACCGCCACCACCGCCGAGATGAGCCGTTCGGTGTCCGATGCCGCGACGCACAGCGGGGAGGTGGCCCGGACCGTCTCCGGGGTGGCCGAGATCGCGTCGAGCACCGCCCACAGCGCGCAGGAGACCCAGAAGGCCGCCGCCGACCTGACCGCCATGGCCGACGACCTGACCCAGCTGGTCAACGGCTTCCGCCACTGACCGCCCGGCCCGCCGACGGGCCGCCGGTCACTTGGCCGACGGCTGGATGATCGGCATCTTGTCCGACCCGGAGAACTCCAGCACCGTGTTGGGCCCGGTGATGAACGGGGCGATGGCCTCAGCCGTCAGCGACCGGACGGTGACGCCGTCGTCGAAGGCGTTGTGGTCGCAGCCGGAGTAACGGACGACGACCTCGGATCGTCCGGCGGCGGACGTCACGAGCAGGACGATCAGTTCGCTGCCGTAGGAGGCCTCCGGCAGGCACTCCGCCGGGCGGTCCGGTCCGCCGCCCAGGGGCGCCCGCGCGACGGCCTGGATCGCCCGGCTCGCCGCGGCGCCGTCCAGCCGGAGGGAGGAGATCAGCCGCGGCTGTCCGCCCTCGCCGGCGTCGTCGATCGGGAATCGGCAGGCCGCGACACCGGACACCTCCGCCAGCGACGTCACCTCGACGGGCTTTGCCGGGCGGTGCCGCGGGTCCCCGGCGATCGGGTGCGTGACGGGGCAGCCGGAGCTGTCGACGTCCACCCGCCGGATCGTCTTCACGATGCGACCGCGCAACTCGGCCGGTGCGTTCACCGTGACCAGGACACCGTTCAGGCGGACCGTGGTCTGGTCGCCCTCGTCCCGCACGCCGTCGGGGTCCGGGGTCCGGTCCAGGCCGACCACCGGGCCGGTGTTGGCCAGCAGCGTCGCCGGGTCCGGCTCGCCGCCGGGACACCCGGCGAGGGTGGCCGCCCCGGGCCGTCCGACCATGGGTTCCTTCGTGGGGCCGACGCACCACTGGCTCAGCCGCTGACTGCCGTTGCCCCAGCCCCAATCGCCGGGCACCGCGACCTCCACACCGCCGTAGGACTCCCACCGCCAGCCGGCGGGCAGGGCGGGGTCGGCGCTCGCCGAACCCGCGCTCTCCGGAACCGCGACGGAAGGGCCCGGCTCCGGAGAGCCCGCCGGCCCCGGCGAGCCGCAGGCGGACATGCCGCACACCATCAGAGTCAGCGCCAGAGCTGCCGAGCGTCGCATGTCTCTCCCCACCGTTCGGGCGTCTGCCCCGGATTGGACGCGGATGCCGACGGCACGGTTCCGGTGATCCGCCGCCCTCCACGTTCACCCGTGGAGAGCAAAGACCACGATGGGGTACGGACGACGCCCGCACCCCATGACCGGGCTTCAGCGGGCGAAGCGCTCCCGGCGGACCGTCGGGCGCCGGCCCCTGATGGTGCTGCGCTGCATGGCCGCGATGACCTTCTCCGCGGCCGGCTCGGGAACCTCCACCAGCGAGAAACGGTCGGTGATCTGGATGGCGCCGATGTCGCGGGAGTTGAGGCCCGCTTCCCCGGCGATCGCGCCGACCAGGTCCTGCGGACGGATCCCGGCCCTCCTGCCGATGCCGAAGAACAACCGGGCGACCCCCGCGTCGGGCCCTCGGGAAGACCTGCCGCCCTGGCGGGAGTCGCGGTTCTGGGCGTTGCGGCCCTCCGGCGGCACCACCGGCGTGGGGATCTCGTCCTCCTCGCGGTCGCCGCCAGCCGCCTCGTGCAACAGCTTCACGGCGGCGAGTGCGATGTTCTCGACGTCGAACTCGTCGGTCAGCGAGTCGAGGACGACCCGGAACCGCTCGAGATCGTCGGTTTCCAGGCTGGCCTGCAACGACGTCCGCGTCACCTCGAGCCGCCGGGCCCGCAGGTCGGTGACCGTCGGCAGCTTCTCCAGGGTGATGCGCTGCCCGGTGAGCCGCTCGATGGCCTTGAGCATCCGCTGTTCCCGCGGCTCGGCGAGAGTGATGGCGGAGCCCTCCCGCCCGGCCCGGCCGACCCGGCCGATGCGGTGGACGTAGGCCTCGGGCGCCGACGGCACATTGAAGTTGATGACGTGGGTCAGTTGCTCCACGTCGAGGCCCCGGGCCGCCACGTCGGTGGCGACCAGCAGCTCGGTGCTCCCGGCGCGCAGCCGGCCCATGACCCGGTCACGCTGGTCCTGGCTCATGCCGCCGTGCAGTGCCTCCGCCCGGTACCCACGCCCGTTCAGGGTCTCGGTGACCTGGTCGACCTCTTCCCGGGTGCGGCAGAAGACGATCGCGGCCGTCGGCGCCTCCACGTCGAGGATCCGCCCGAGCGCCGCCGACCGGTGTGCCCGGGCCACGACGTAGGCGCTCTGCCTGACCAGCGGGAGCTCGCCGGGCGCGACGGCCTTGCGGCCCATCGTGATCCGGACCGGATCACGCAGGTGGCGGCGGGCGATGCTGTCGATGCGGGGTGGCATCGTCGCGGAGAACAGCACGGTCTGCCGGGTGGCGGGGGTCTCGGCGAGGATCGCCTCGATGTCCTCGGCGAAACCCATGTCCAGCATCTCGTCGGCCTCGTCGAGGACGACGGTGCGGACGTCGCTGAGTTTGAGCGTGGCCCGCTCGATGTGGTCGAGCACCCGCCCCGGCGTGCCGACGACGACATCCACTCCGCGTTGCAGCGCCTGCAGCTGTCGGCCGATCGGCTGTCCGCCGTACACCGGCAGCACGCGGACGCCCAGATCGCGGCCGTACCGGTGGACCGCCTGCGACACCTGCTCGGCCAGCTCGCGGGTCGGCACGAGAACGAGCGCCGCGGGGCCCACGTCACTGCGGCCGGCGATCAGCCCCTGGAGCACGGGCAGGGCGAACGCGGCGGTCTTGCCGGTGCCGGTCGCCGCCTGCCCGACCAGGTCGCTGCCGGCCACCAGTGGCGGGATCGCCTCCTGCTGGATCGGTGTCGGTTCTTCATAGCCGAGGTTCGTCAACGCACGGAGCAGTTCCGCCCGCAACCCCAGTCCGGCGAAACCCGCCTCGGACTCGAACGGATGATGGTCCATGACGACAACCTTATGAGAACCGCCAGGCTCGTCGCCTCCGGGGCGGGCGAACGTGTGCTCGCTCTCGCCGGCCGGCGGTCCCGCTCGCCGTGCGGAGGCCCGGGACCGAGGTTCGCGACGGGCCGGGCCCGGCCTGGCCGGTGAGGCCGCCGGCAGCGTCCGGAGGGGCCGCCGTGCGCTGCGGCGGCACGTAGTCCTCCAGCAGCGCCGGGGTGAGGCCGGCCCGGTGGATGGCCTTGAGCGCCGCGACGAAGTCGTCCCGGAACGCCTCGCGGAAGTGCATCAGGATGATGTCACCCGGCTGGACCGTCTTGCCCTCCTGATAGCGCACCTTCCCCTTGTGCACCGTTTCGGTCCACATGAAGGCGGCGGTCATCCCGCAGTCCTTGGCCGCCCGCAGCGTCGTGGCGTCCTTCTCCCCGAACGGCGGCCGGAACAGCGTCGGACGGCGCAGGAACCATGCGCCGAGCCGGTCCGCCGAGTCGCAGATCTCGCGGCGCTGGAAGTCGTAGGACCGGCCGCGCAGCCCGGCGTGGGTGACCGTGTGAGCCTCGATGACCGCCCCGGCGTCGACCATCGGCCGGAAATAGGCGGGATCGTCCTTGATCGCGTCGGTCGTCAGGAAGAGCGTGACGGGGACGCCCGCGGCCGCGATCAGCTCCGGCGCCTCGGGAGTCTTGAGGTACCCGTCGTCGATGGTGAGGAACGCGACCTTCTGGTCGGTGGGGATCCGGCGCAGGTACTCCACCGAGTCGCCGGCCGGCAGCGTGATCGGCTGCGGCGGCGGGGCCGGGGCGAAGTCCGGGATGCCGTACCGCGCACGCCGGCTCGCCTGCGCCGACGCGGCGCCGGGGCCGGCCGGGATCGCGGACGTCGCGGGAGAGGCCGGCGCCGAGGGCGGGGCCGACGGGCCCGGCCCGGCCGAGCAGGCGGCCAGCAGGGCCACCGACCCGGCCGCTGCCATCACACGAACCATCCTCGCGTTCCACACCCGGATGATCCTGCTGCGCCCGGTGCCGGGCGCCGGTGAACGCCCCATGCGCACGAGACCGTGGTCACACTCGCGCGGCGCTCTCAGCGCGGATCCGGTACGCCGGCGAACGTTCCGGGCACCGACAGCGTCCGGCTCCTTCCCGGCGGCCAGAAGGTGACGAAGGCCCGCCCCACCAGCCGATCCACCCCGACGGCGCCGCCGCCCGCGTCGAGGTGCTCCCGGGAGTCGGCGGAGGCGCTGCGATGGTCGCCCAGGACGAAGACGCTGCCCGCGCCGACGGTCACGTCGAAGGGCCGGTCGGACGGCTCGTCGCCGGGGAACAGGTAGTCCTCGTCGAGCGCCCGGCCGTTGACCGTGATCCGCCGGTCCCGGTCACAGCAGACGACATGATCACCAGCCACGCCGATGACGCGCTTGATGTAGTTCTGGCCCGGCTCGGCCGACCACGCGGCCGGCGGTGCGAAGACCACGATCTCACCCCGGGCGGGATCCTGGAACCGGTAGGCGGTCTTGTTGACCAGGACCTTGTCGTCGCGGAGCAGCGTGGGCTCCATGGAGGGCGACGGGATCCAGAACGTCTGGACGAGGAAGGTCCGGACCACGACCGCGATCGTCACCGCCACGGCGATCAGGACGATGTGCTCGATCCAGCGTGGCCGGCCGGCCCGGCGGTTGTCGGTCGGTGTGGACATTCGCCGCACCGTACAAGCCGCCCGCCACTATCCGGTCATGCGCCGCCGGCGCAGGGCGCGCATCGAGACCTGTGAGCCGCAGCCGGGACTGCAGTAGGCGCCGGAGGCGTTCCGGGTGCGGTCGAAGAATCCGTGGTGACAGGGTGGGTTGCGGCAGGCTTTGAGGCGGCCCCACCGGTCGGTGGCCGCCGCGTCGGCGACCGCGGCGAGGATCGACCCGAACGCGCCCGGCACGCCTGCCTGGTCGGAGGCGAGCACGGCGCCCTCGGCCGTGATGACGGCGGCCAGCGGATGGAGCGAGGCGGTCCGGCGCAGGTGGCTCTCCGCGGCGGTCAGCGCGTCGCCGCGCCCCTCCCCGGCTCCGGAGTGCGCCAGCATCACGGTGACCAGGGCGTCGCGCAGCTCGCGCGCGCTGGCCGCGTCGGCCGCCGTGACGACGACGTGCGGCTCGATCAGGCCGGCCGCCTGCAGCCAGCACGCCAGGGCCTGGGCGTCGCCGAGACGCTCGACGGCGCCGCCACCGTCGGCCCTGGTGTTCACGAAGTCGAGCACCAGCGCTGTTCCCGGCGGCGGAACGAGAGGGCTACTCATCGGTGAAGCATACCGATGAGTAGCGAGTCAATCGATGTGGCCCATAACACCGGGCAGCAAAAGTGCTTTGATGTTGCGCGCTAAACCCTTACGGTCGCAACATGACAGACGAAGCGAAGACCTGGTTCATCACCGGCGCCACCTCCGGCATCGGACGCGAGCTCACCACCGCCGCACTGCGTCGAGGCGACAACGTCGCCGCCCTCGCCCGGAAGGCCGACGGCCTGGACGATCTCGCCCGGCGATTCGGCACGACGCTGCTCACGGTGCCTGCCGACGTCCGCGACGAGGCGGCTGTCCAGACCGCGGTCCAGCGCACCGTGGAGACGTTCGGCCGCATCGACGTCGTGGCCAACAACGCCGGCTACGGGCTGTTCGGAGCCGTGGAGGAGGCCGGTGACGCTCAGGCGCGAGCCGTCTTCGACACCAACGTGTTCGGCGTGCTGAACGTGCTGCGCGCCACGCTGCCGGTGCTGCGCGCGCAGCGGTCGGGCCACATCCTGCAGGGCTCGTCCGTCTACGGTCAGTCCGCGCACCCCGGCGTGGGCCTGCTGTCGGCCACCAAGTACGCCGTCGAGGGCCTCTCCGACGCGCTGGCCGCGGAGGTCGCCCCGCTCGGCATCCGGGTGACGATCGTCCAGCCGCGGTTCACCGCGACCGGGTTCCTGTCGAACCTGGATGTGGCCACGGCGAAACCGGACTACGACGGCACCGTCCGCGCGGTGCAGCAGGCGATCGGCGAGCTCACGGCCACCGACTTCGCCGACGCCGGGGACATCGCCGCGGCCCTGCTCGGCGTGGTCGACGCCGATGCCGCGCCGCTGCGGCTGGCTCTCGGCACGGCGAGCGCCGAGAGCATGCGCACCGCGCTCCAGGCCCGGCTGCGTGACCTGGACGAGACGGCCGCCGTCACCGCGGCCGTCTGACACACCGGCGCGCCGCCCGGTCCGGACGGCCGGGTGGCGGCCGAGCAGGCGGCGGCCACGGCGCATCGGCAGGCCGTGCCGGGCGGTGCGCACCACCGACTGCGGGGAGCCGCCCAGCCCCACCCACGCCGGCAGCCGCCCGGACTCGGTCTTCGGGAACACGTCGGCGTTTGGTGAGGGCCGGGCGCGTGGTGCCGGTCCAGGTCACCGGCTTCTCGTCGAGCAGCTTGACGAACAGGTCGAGCTTCTCCTCGAACAGCACGTCGTAGTCGTTCATGTCGTAGCCGAACAGCGGGAACGACCCGGTGAACGACCCGCGCCCGAGGATCACCTCGGCACGGCCGGCGGACAGCGACGGTCAGGAAGCGGTCAGGTAGACGCGGCTCGCCTGCACGCGGCTACGCACCTGGAGTTTGTCGAAGATGCGCCCCAGATAGACGCCGACCGTCCGCTCGCTGATGAACAGCGCCTCGCCGATCTCCCGGTTGGTGAGCCCTTCCGCGACAGCGGCCAGGACCTCCAACTCCCGCTCGGTCAGCACGGCCAGCTCGCCGGCCGGCCCGGACAACGCCGCCGGGGGCACGGATACGGCGCCGTGGGCCAGCGACACCCGGTACCGCTGCGCCACGGCGCGAATCTCGCCGGCGAGCGGGCGGGCTCCCATCGCGGCGGCTGTCGCGTACGCCTGACGAAGGCCCGTGACGGCGACAGACCGGCGAACCTTACGCCGCAACAACACCTCGGCATGCCGGAGCCGCGCGTAGGCCGCGGCGTAGGGGTGCTGACGCCGATCCCAGGACGCCGCGGCACGCGCCCACGGGGCGGGATCATGACTGTCCTCGATCCGGCCCAGCTCTCCCGCGCACAGATCGAGGTAGCCCCCCACCACCTCACGCAGGGCGCCGACGTCGCTCAACGGCCGGGCCAGGCGATCGCGTACGCCGTTGAGCCGGCCCAGCGCGCTCGCGTCGACCGGCTGACCGGCGGCGTGCGCGTCCGCCTCCACCCGCAACCCGTGCCAGGCCAGCACGCCGAGCAGCACGAGGTCGTCGGAACGGGTCTCGGTGAGACCACGCTGGATCGCGGCGCGCGCGTCGGCGTACTCCCCCTGCCAGATGGCCAGGCCCGCGCGCAGGGTCAGCATCGGCAGCACGTGCCGGGCGCCGCCGTCGGCCAGCAGGGTCGCCACCGCGTCCAGATCACGACGGGCGTTGCTCACGTCGCCGAAGCCGACCCACAGGCGACAGCGGGCGAGCAGCACCTCCACCGCGGCGGCGCCCGAAGGGCGGAGCCGTATCGCGGTGTCCAGCACCTCATCCGACTCGGCCCACTGCCCGATCCGGAACAGACCGTTGCCGGCGATCGCCAGCAACCGGGTCTGGTAGGCGCGGCCCGCGCCGAGCCGGGTGAGTCGCTCCGCACCGCGCCGGGCCACCAGCACGCCTTCCTCGACGCTGTTCAGCGGCCCGGTGAGCAGCTCGGCGAGATACAGATAGGCCACGCCCAGGTCTTCCGGGTGCCCCGACCTCTCGGCGATCTCGACAGCCTGCCGGATCACGGCGAGACCCTCGTCCGGATCCCCGCGGAACGCGGCGCTGAAGCCCCGCGCGGCGCTGGCCCGGACGATGTCCGCGGTCGAGCCGTTCGTCGCCGCCAGCTCCAGGGCCTCCCGCGCACGCTGGTGGGCGTCCGCGTACCGGCCGAGGTGCAGCAGCAGTTCGGCGAGGAACGCGGCGGCCGAGGCGCGCTGCCGCGGAGTGCAGTCGAGCGCCTCCAAGGCACGCTGGTACTCCACCTCCGCCGGCCGCGGCCGGCCGGCCGCGGCCAGATAGCGTGCCCGCCGGAGGTGCATGTCGACCTGGCCGGGCGCGTCATCCCGGCCGGCCAGATCCTCCAGCCGGGTGAGCGCCAGGATGTGCTCACCGCACTGATGTGCGGACTCCGCGGCACGTTCCAGCAGTTCACCGCGTTGCGGATGGCCCGCGTCGGTCAGCTCCAGCGCGGTGGTCCAGAACTTGTGGGCCTCGTCGAAGCCGTACAGGCGCTCGGCGGCTCGGGCGGCGGCGATCACCGCGGGCAGCGCCCGGGACGGCTCGCCGGCCCGCTGCCAATGGAACGCGAGCCGGGCCGGGTCGTGCTCGCCGTCCTGCCGCTCCAGCGCCTCCGCGTACCGGCGATGCAACGCCGCCGCCTCGGCGGGCAGCACCTCTCGTGCGAGGACCTCGGCCACCAGCCGATGACGTAGCCGGTAGCCCGTGCCGTCGCTGTCCACGAAGCGGTACGCGATCGCGGTGCGGATCGCGTCGATGAACAGGTCCTCGGGCAGCGGCACGACCTGGGCCAGCACGTCGTGCTCCACCGGCTCGACACCGGCGGCGATCGCGTTCACCAGAACGTGTGCGTTCGAGGGCAGCGCGCCCAACCGGGACAGGAAGACCTCGCGCAGGGTGTCGGACAGCTCCGTCCTCCGGTCACGCAGCGCGCCGGCCAGTTCCTCGGCGACGAACGGGTTGCCGCCGCTGCGCTTGTAGACGCTGTCGGCGTCGGCGACCGCCACGTCATCGCCGACGATCGTCCCCACCAGCGTCCGGGTGTCGTCGCGGGACAGCGGCTGCAGGTCCAGCACGCGGATGGCCGGCAGCCGGCGCAGCTCCGCAAGGACCCGGCGCAGCGGATGCGTGCCGTGCAGGGCCTCGGCCCGGATCGCGGCGAGCACCGAGACGCGGATGTCGCCGAGGCCGGCGAGCAGGTACAGCAACAGCCGGCGGGTGCTGCGGTCGGCCCACTGCAGGTCGTCGAGCACCAGGAGCAGGCGCTGGTCGCCGGCTATCACGCGCAGGTCTCGCGTGACCTGCGCGAGCAGCGCGTCAGCGTCGTCCGCGGTCACCGCGAGTGCCGGCGAGTCCTCGTCGTGCCGGCGCAACGCGCGCAGGACCGGGTGCAGCGGCATGGCGTCACCGATGTCCAGACAGGCGCCGAAGAGGACCGCGAAGCCGGAAGCGTGCAGGGCGTCGGCCGTCTCGCGCAGCAGCCGGCTCTTGCCGACACCGCTCTCCCCGGTCACGAAGACTCCGGCGGCGCCGTCGGGACCGGCGCCCCGCAGGATGGACTGGATGTCCGCCAGCACCGCCGCGCGCCCGACCAGTGGACCGTCACTGCGGTAGCCGAACGAGGGCCGCTCAGACTTCACACCCTGGGCCGCGAGCCACAGCCGGCGGAAGCGGCGTTCCACGTCCGCCTGTCCCTGCGCGAGTGCGCCGACGAGTTTTGCCAGTATCTGCCAAGACGGGACACGTCGGCCACTCAAGGCATCGGCCACGGTGGTGTGGCTCACGTCGTCGAGTGAGCGCGCGAGAGACCGCGCGCTGGGCTGCCCGGCCAGTTCATGCAGCTCTTTCAGCGCGTTGACGAGCTCTTCCCTGCCGTGCGCCGGCGTGGGGTCGGTCGTGCCCATGAGTTCCTTTCACACTCCGTCATCATGGTAGACCTACGTACGCCGTTTTACACTGCCTTACAGTTGCGTCGCCACAGTCCCCGTGCCCTCACATCATCGCTTCCCCTTCGTAAGGAGGGCGGCCCGTGCGTTCGACCGAGATCAGAGACGCTCCCCCATCGCCCCCGGGAGCCTTGATTCGCGGCGCCTTCCTGCGCCCGATCCCCGGGGTTCACCTGCGGCGCCGGCACCGCCTCCTGATCGACGAGGTCTGGTATTTCGCCCTGGAGAAGAACCGGTGGCCGACCTATGCGGAGCTCGACCGGCGGCTTGATCACAACTGCGATCTCGCCCTGGACCAGGTCAAGGACACGCTGCCGCGCGGTCTGCTGCATCGCGTCGGCCGGGGCGAGCACACCGATCGAGACGAGCCCGCCGTGATGGCGCTCACCGTCGCCGGGGTGTGTGCGACGGGACGCGGGCGCCGGGAGCTCCAGCTCTTCCTCGACGCCGTCCGATACGCCGCGAAAGTTCAGCGCGAGTACGAGCCCCCGGCCGGCGATCCCCAGCGGCTGCCCGTCCTCACCTCCCAGGCGCTCGCCACACATCTCGGCCGGGAAGGCGGCCCCGGCGACGGCCTCCTGGCGCGGGTCGGCCTCCTGCTCTGCTCGGAGCCCTGGTGTTCCCGGCGGGCCTCACCGTCCGCCGGCGGCTGGGCATTCGACATCGACCGTGGTGTCCGCCGGTTCCGTGACGTCACGACCCTGAAGGACTACTGCCGCCTGCGGCGCAGGCCGGCCCGGGTGGGAACCGCCTCGCACGCACCGGGCGACGGCCAGGCCGTCGTGCCGGCGCCGGCCGGAGGGTCGGAAGCGATCATGGCCGTCCTCACCGGTGTGGGCGCCTACCTGGCCGGCCTACAGGTGCACTGGCAGTTGCCCCGCACCGGCTCTCTCGTCGTCCTTCTCACGATCACCGCGTCCGCGCTGACGGCGGCGCTGCGTCAGAGGCGCTGGCCGTGGCGACCCGCCCCGACGGTCCTCCTGTTGGCGCTGGCGGCGCTGGCCGCGGTGTGCTTCGCCCTGACCTTCTGAAATCCGCGCCCATGCCCGGCGTCCGCGCTTCGCGGGAACAGCGCAGCATTGTTTGGGCTGAAGCCGCGCCCCATGCCCGGCGTCCGCGCGGTGCGGGATCGGCGGGAACGGCCCGAGCCGTTCCCGCCACCATCAGCGGGAACGGCTCGGATCGGTGTCAGGCGGTCAGCGCTGCCGGGTCAGCAGGCCCGGCCGGTACGGCCATTGCCCGTAGTCGCCGCCCGAGTTCGGCGAGCGGCCCTGGTAGAGCAGTTGCAGGTTGCAGGGGTCGATGGTCATGGTCTGGTCGGCGTTGGTGCGCAGCAGCTCACCGTGGCTGATGTCGTTGGTCCAGGTGGCGCCACTGTTGGCCTTGCCTGCGAACGGGTTGCTCTGGGTAGCCGCGTTCGGCGTCCACGAGCCGTTCAGGCTGCTGGCGGTGAAGGACCGGAAGAAGCGACCGTTGGAGCCCTGCGCCTCGACGATCATCAGGTACTGGTTCTGGCCCTGCACCTTGTAGACCTGCGGCGCCTCGAACAGGTTCTCCTTGGTGTCGCTCATGATCGTCGTGTACGACGAGCCGAAGTTGCCGGGGAAGTTCCCGATCGGCATGCTGGTCCGGTAGATCTTGCCGTTGTCGCCGGCGAAGAACAGGTACATGTTCTGCCCGTCACCGATGACCGTCTGGTCGATCGGGCCGGTGTCCGAGCCGGTGATCGACCCGGTGAACATCGGCTGTGCCGCGGACCAGCCGTTGGGGTTCGTCGGGTCGTTGGAGGTGCGGTAGAAGAACGCCGCGCCGGCGCCCCACTGGTAAGTGAGCACCCAGATGTTCTTCGGCGCGAAGTAGAACAACGACGGCGCCACCGTGCCCTGGTTCATCGCGTTCTGCGACGCTGAGGCCATCTCCGACCAGTTCGTGAACAGGCCGAAGTTCATCGAGCCCCAGCCGGCGCCCCCGGGGGTGCCGTGCGTGGTCGCGTACACCAGTTGCTTGCCGTTGTAGGGCGCGACGGTGAAGTCCTTGAGCGACGCCCAGCCGGGCCGCGGGTTCGCCAGCACGCCGGTCGACGACCAGCGGTACGACGACGGCAGGGTGCACGTGCCACCGGTCGGGGACGACGACGGCGTGGTGCCGCCGAGGCGGACGAGTTGCCACTGCTGGTTGGCGCCGTTCCAGTCGCTGTACTGGACGATGTTGGCCCCGTCGGCGGTGGATCCGCCCTGGACCTCGACGGCCTTGCCGCTGTTGCGGTTGATCAGCTGGATGTAGCCGTCGATGTCCTGCACGCTGAACTGCTGGTTGGTCGTGTTGTTGTCGGCCCACTGCACGATCGCGCCACCGTCGGCGGTCGACAGGTTGTGGACGTCGAGGACCTTGCCGGAGTGCTTCGACTTCAGCCGGTAGAAGCCGTTGCCGGAGTTGACGAACTGCCACTGCTGCTGGGCGCCGTCGTTACGGGTCCACTGGGTGATCCGGCCACCGTCGGCGGTGGACAGGTTGTAGACGTCGAGAGCCTTGCCGCTGGTGCGGTTGACCAGCACGTACGACGCGTTGGTGTCGATCGTCGCCGCGGACGCGGCCGAGGCGGTCACCGCGACGGCTCCGCCGCCGGCGAGCACGACCATCGCGGCCAGAGCGTTACGCCACCATGTGCGGCGGTTCGGGCGGGGAGTCCCGGCGGACGGTTCCGGGGGTACGGGTTGCATGCGTGTCTCTCCTCGGGGGATGCGGTGGTGGGGAATGGACCGGGGATCATGGTCAGGGGGTGGTCAGGTCGAACCGGTTGACGGTGACGGCGCCACCGAGAGCCTGGGTGGCGTGGTTGAAGATGCCGAAGCGGTAGCCCATGAAGAACTGCCAGGCGTTGTTGAGGGTGAACGCCGGCCCCAGGGGCGTGAACGTGGTGCCGTTCGTGCTGTAGGAGAAGGTCGCGGCGCGGCCGGAGCCGGGCCGGATGTCGGCGCTCGCCCGCAGCCAGATCCGGCCGCCGGTGACGGTGGCGCCCGCGGCCTCGGCCCCCGTGCCGGTGGTGGCCCAGCTGGAATTCATGGTCAGGCCGTTGGTCATCGACACCCGGGTGACGCCGTTGTCCTTGCGGACGCCGATCCAGGCCGAGGAGTCGCGGAGCATGGCCAGGCCGGCACGATCGCCGTTGGCCATCTGCGAGTAGTCCAGTTCGATGGTCGCGGTGGACGACGGCCCCTGGATGCGGTGGGTGAGCGTGTTCCGCGCGCTGTAGAGGTCGCCGGTCACCGTCGCGGTGGACAGCCGCAGCCCGCTGCCGACGCTGAACTTGCCGGTGTCGGGATTGTGGTTCCACTCCCACCGGTGTCCCAGCCGGTCGCCGGTGAAGGTGTCCGGGCCGGTCATCGGGCTCACCGTCTTCGACGTGGTGATGGCGGGCTTCGGGTAGCTGGCGCCCCAGCGGCCGTTGACGGTGGTCAGGACCGGCCAGTCGCCGTTCCAGGTGATCGGGGCGAGGGTCGGCACCCGGCCGCCGGGGTAGGCGTCGGTGAAGGCCATGTACCACCAGTCGCCGTTCTGGGTCTGCACCAGTCCACCCTGGTGCGGCACGCCGCCGCCGGGGATCGGGCCGGGCAGGTCGAGCAGCACTTGGCGTTGCTCGTACGGCCCCCACGGGCTGGTCGAACGCAGCACGTACTGGCCGTTGGCGGGGCGGGTCAGCCAGATGTAGTAGTAGTTGCCGCGCTTGTACATGCGGGCGCCTTCGAGGGTGCCGATGTTCGACGGCGTGGTGTAGACGGTCTGGGCGCGTACCTGCGAGGTCAGGTCCGGCGAGAGCTGGGCGACGCTGATCGTGCCGTTGCCGTAGGCGACGTACGGAGTGTCGTTGTCGAACATCAGCCCGGCGTCGTAGTAGCAGTTGTTGAGCCGGGCCTTCTTGCTCCAGGCGCCGTCGACGGCGGACGCGGTGTAGACGTAGGTGCGGTTGAACTCGGTGCAGCCGAGCCAGTAATAGGTGCTGTTGCTGGGCCGGTACTGGAACGCCGAGGCCCAGATGCCCTTCACGTACGCCCGCCCGCCGTTGAGGTCGTAGGCGCCCGAGTCGAAGTCCAGCCGCGGCACCGAGTGGCCGGCGTACTCCCAGTTGACCAGGTCGTAGGAGCGCAGGATCGGCGCGCCCGGCGAGTAGTGCATGGTCGACGCCGAGTAGTAGTAGGCGTCACCGACCCGGATGATGTCGCCGTCGGCGAAGTCCTGCCAGACGACCGGGTTGGTGAACGTCGCGCCGTTCGACGGCGTGGTGCCGCCGAGGCGGACGAGCTGCCACTGCTGGTTGGCGCCGTTCCAGTCGCTGTACTGGACGATGTTGGCCCCATCGGCCGTGGACGCCCCCTGCACCTCGACGGCCTTGCCGCTGTTGCGGTTGATCAGCTGGATGTAGCCGTCGATGTCCTGCACGCCGAACTGCTGGTTGGTGGAGTTCTTGTCGGCCCACTGCACGATGGCGGCGCCGTCGGCGGTCGACGAGCCGGTGACGTCGAGGACCTTGCCGGAGTGCCTCGACTTCAGCCGGTAGAAGCCGTTGCCGGAGTCGACGAACTGCCACTGCTGCTGGGCGCCGTCGTTACGGGTCCACTGGGTGATCCGGCCACCGTCGGCGGTGGACAGGTTGTAGACGTCGAGAGCCTTGCCGCTGGTGCGGTTGACCAGCACGTACGACGCGTTGGTGTCGATCGTCGCCGCGGACGCGGAGGAGACGGTCACCGTCAGCGCCGTGACGCACCCGAGCAGGAGCGCCGCCGCCGCGGCCACACGTCGCAGCAGGCGGCGCCGGGGCACGGCATCTGAGGTGCCATTGCTTGCGTGCATCGTTCGCTCCTTCGCCGAGGGTGGAATGGGGGCCACCGCGACGGCATACGAGGGTGTCACCATAGGGATGAAAACCGCGCCGGCCACCGGCCCGCACTGCGGAAAGGCACCGACGAATCGTCGCCAGACGTGAGCGCTCACAGGCTTGGATGAATATTGCCAGAGCATTTCGTAGCCCTCAAGCTCTCCTCGGCGCGCATCGGCCGGACCCGGCCAATGGACGAGTATTCCCAGGCCAGCGGGTTGCCATCGCCTCCCGCAGGCGCGGCACACGACTGCCGACCATGCGGTCAGCCGGCTCGTAACAGGTTTTCCCGGAATCGTGGAGCAGGCGTCGAAAGACGTGGCAGAGGCCCATTTCTCGGCGTTTCGCACGGGGTGGTCGGGAACTCCGCGTCCCGGCGCCGACTTCCGTATCTCATTCGGCGTAACACTTTTCTTCGGCCGCTCTTTTCAAACTCCGAATGTTCGCGTTCACAAAGACGGGCAGGGGCCTACAGTGACGCACCTTCGACATCCTCCCCCCATCTAGAGTCGGGGGTTCCACGGAAGGAATCTGATGAGGGCACTGGACACGGACGTGGCCGCCGCCGTCACCGCGGCACAGCGCGGCGACCGGCAGGCGCTGGCCGGCCTCGTCACCACCTACCTGCCGCTCGTCTACAACGTCGTCGGCCGCGCGATCGACAACAGCGCGGATGTGGACGACGTCGTCCAGGACACCATGTTGCGTGCCGTGCGCGACCTGCCCGCCCTGCGCGCCCCGGCGAGCTTTCCGACATGGCTGGCCGCGATAGCCGTCCGCCAGGTCGGCACCCACCGGCACCGGCAGCAGACCGCCGTCGCGCGGACCACCGGCCTCGACCAGGCTGTCGGCCGCCCCGACCCGGCCGCCCACCTCGAAGGCGTGAGCCTGCTGGAGACCGAACTCACCGCACAGCGGCGGGAGGTGGCCGAGGCGAGCCGCTGGCTCGATCCCGACGACCGGCTCCTGCTCGCGTTCTGGTGGCAGGAAGTCGCCGGGCTGATGAGCCGCGGCGAGGTCGCCGCGGCGATGGGCCTCGGCGTCGCCCACACCGGGGTACGCCTCCAGCGCATGCGCGAGCACATCGACGTGGCCCGGGCCGTCGTCGCCGCGCTCGGCGCGCGCCCGGCCTGCCCCCAGCTCACCGGGCTCGTCAGCGGGTGGGACGGGCGGCCCGGCAGGCTGTGGCGCAAGCGTCTGGCCCGGCACGTCCGGGCCTGCCCGATCTGCTCCTCGGCGGCCCTGGAACGCCTGCCGGTCGAGCGGCTGCTGGCGGGCCTGCCGGCCATCGCGGTGCCGGCCGGGTTCACCGAGCAGGTGCTGTCGCAGACCACGGCCCTCCCCTCGCAGGTGCTGTCGCCCGCCCCGGCCGCCACCGAGCCGGTAGCGGCGCCGGCCACGGTGGCGTCCGCCGGGATGACGGCCGTCGCCGCGGTGACCGGCCTCGCCGTGGCCACCGCCGTGGTGGTGGGCCTCCCCGGCGCGCACGAGCCCCGGACACCACAGCCGGTCACCGCGCCGGCCGCGACGACGGCCCCACCGCCGGCGTCCCCCGCACCGGCGCGGATCACACCGGGACGCCTGTCGCTCGAATGGGCCGGCGGCGGTTACCTCACCGCCCGCGACGACGACGTGGCCACCGTCGCCGCCGTCGGCGACCAGGACCGCCGCAAGGCCACCTTCGTCGCGGTCGCCGGGCTCGGCGACCCGGCGTGCTTCTCGTTCCAGACCCTCGACGGGCGGTACCTGCGGCACTACGAGCTGCTCGCCTACACCCACGACCCGAACGACACCGGCATCTTCCGCCAGGACGCCACCTACTGCCCCGAGCCGGGCGTGACGGCCGACTCGGTGATGCTGCGATCACACAACTATCCCGACTTCTACCTGCGCTGGACCGGCAGCGAACTACGGATCGGCCACTTCGACGACAGCAGCGGGTTCCGCACCGACAGCAGTTTCCGGATCCGCCCCGCGCCGGGCGGCTGACGCGGTCCTCCGGGCACGCTCGGGAGACGAACCTCGGCGTGCCCGCGCGCGACAAGATCTAAAGTGACTCAGGTCACAGCAGTTGGTGGACCCGTACGTGATCGGCTTTCGTCTTGCTGGTTGTGAAACGAAGTCTCAACGCGGCCGACGAGGAGGAACTCGTGCGCCGCACCGCCGCCGGGGACCGGCGCGCGTTCGACGAGCTGTACCGGCGAACGTCGCCGTGGCTGCTCACCCGTCTGCGGCGACGGTGCTCCGACGACGACGTGGTCGCCGACGTGATGCAGGAGACCTACCTGGCGGTGTGGCGGGCGGCGGGCGGCTTCGCCGGGGTCAGCGCGTCCGGCAGCGCGGCCGGATGGCTGTGGACCATCGCCGCGCACCGGCTCGTCGACGCGTTCCGCCGGCGGGCCCGGCAGAACCAGATTCCGGCGGTGCCGCTCGCCGAGTCGGTCGCCCCCGCCGCCGAGGACGAGGTCATGGCGGTACGCATGGGCCAGGAGCTGGAGCAGGCCCTGCTGGAGCTTCCGCCCGAGGCCCGGCAGGTGCTGCGGGCGATGGTTCTCGACGGGTTCTCGGTCCGGGAGACCTCCGTGCTGCTGGGCGTGCCGGAGAACACCGTGAAGTCGCGGGCCCGCCGGGCCCGGATCGCTCTTCGGGAGGCGCTGTCGTGACCACTCATCTGAGCCCAGCGGTGATCGCCCGCTACGCCGACCGGGATGCGGCCCTCGACGAGGTCACGGTGTGGTCGATCGAGGTGCATCTGGAGGACTGCCCGGACTGCCGTGCCCTGGTGGCCGGCGCCACGACGGACGACACCCGGGCGCTGCTGGCCCGGATCAGCGCCGTCGTGGACGCCGGCATCGCCACCGGCCCCGCTCCCGCGCCGCGGCGCAGCCGGGCGGCGATCCCGAACCGCTGGATGGTCTGGCACCTGTTGCCGTGGCTGACCATGACGGTGGCGGTGCTGAGCTGCGCGGTGCTGCTGCAGGCGCTGGAGCCGACCATGCCGTCGCTGGTAGCGCTGTTGGCCCCGGTGGCGCCGCTGCCCGGTGTGGCGATCGCGTGGAGCAGGCGCGCCGACCCGGCATGGGAGCTGATCGCCGGCACCCCGGCGGCCGGGCTGGCGATGCTGCTGCGGCGCACGGCCGCGGTCCTGGCCGTGGTCGTGCCCGCGCTGGCGCTGGCGAGCACCCGTACCGGCTTCTCCCTGGCCCTGACGCTGCTGCCGTGCCTGGCCTTCACCGCGGGGACCATCGCGGCGGGCTCGTTCGTCGGGGTTCGTCTCGCCGCCCTCGTGCTGGGCGGTGGATGGGCGCTGGCCGTGGCGGTGCCAGCCCTGCTCACCGCCGAACTGCCGGTGATCCTGCAACCGGGCAGCTCGCTGCCCTGGGCGCTGCTCACCCTCCTGCTGGCCGCCGTCGCCGCACTGCAGAGCGACAGCTTCCGCCGGCTCTCCAGCCACAACTGATTCACGAAGATCGAAGGGAAACATATGCGTACGGTGAGCGCGGCTGAAACGGCCCCCACCACCTATCCGTGGGCGGTCCATGCCGAAGGGCTCCGGGTGCGCGCCGGCCGGCATCTGGCCGTCGACGGGCTCGACCTGACGCTGGACACCGGCGTCCACGGGCTGCTCGGGCCGAACGGCGCCGGCAAGACCACCCTGATGCGGGCGCTGGCCACGGTGCTGAAACCGGCCGGCGGCAAGCTGACACTGCTCGGCGAGTCGGTCGACGCCCGGGCCGACCTGCGGCGGGTGCGCCGCGGGTTGGGCTATCTGCCGCAGCAGTTCGGGTTCTACCCCCGCTTCACGGTGCGGGAGTTCGTCGAGTACATGGCATGGCTCAAGGAGATGCCGAAGGCCGCCGTGCCCGGCGCGACGCAGCGGGCGATCGAGCGGGTCGGCCTCGCCGCCAAGGCGGACGCGCGCATGAAGACGCTGTCCGGCGGCATGCTGCGCCGGGCCGGCATCGCGCAGGCGATCGTCAACGACCCGGCCGTGCTGCTGCTCGACGAACCGACCGTCGGCCTCGACCCGGAGCAGCGCCTCGACTTCCGCGAGCTGCTGCGTGACGTGGGCGTCGACACCTGCGTGCTCGTCTCCACCCACCTGGTCGAGGACGTGGTGGCCGCCTGCACCGACGTGGTGCTGGTCAACGAGGGCCGCCTCGTCTATCAGGGCACCCCGGACGACCTGGTCACACAGGGCGGCGACAACTTTCCGGGCGACAGCCCCGCCGAACGCGGTTACTCCGCGCTGCTGCGCCGCCATCGGACGGAGGGGGGCCGATGAGCCGCGTCCTGCTCATCGAGCTGCGCCGCTCAGCGGCCCTCGGAACCGCCCTGATCCTGGCCGTGGCGGGTGTGGTGCTGCTGTACTTCGCCGGCGACGCCGAGGCGTTCAAGACCGGGTGGATGCAACTGGCCATGAACCAGCGCCTCTTCCTGGCCGTGCTGTGGCCGCTGGCGCTGGCCGCCGGCGCCTGGCAGGCGAGCCGTGAACACCGGTCGAAGGTGGCGGAGCTGTTCGACAGCACCCCGCGGCCGACGGCGCACCGGACGGTGCCGACGCTCGGCGTGATGGCTGTCGCGGTGATCTGCGGATACCTGGTGATGGGCATCGCCGGCGGCCTGTCGATCATCAGCACCGCCGAGTACCTGCCGGTGGGAGTCTTCGTGGTCACGGCGGTCGGCGCGCTGGCGCTGGTCGCGGCGGTCTGGCTCGGCCAGGCGATCGGCCGGCTGCTGCCGTGGCTGCTGACCGCGCCGGCGCTGGGCATCGCGGGCCTGGCGCTGCTGCTGCTCATCCCCGCCGCGACGCGGCCGCACGGCTGGCTGGCTCTGGTCTTCTCCCCCATCTACGAGATGAACATGCCGTCCGCCTACGCCACGGTGCCCGGCAAAGTCAGCGCCGCCCAGGCCGTCTGGCTGGCCGCCCTGGCCGGGACCGCCGTGCTGCTGTCCGTGGCCGGCAGCCGGCGGCTCCGGGTCGCGGCGCTGCTGCCCGTGGCGCTGGGCGCCGCGCTGGCGATCGCGGTGATGCCGCACCAGAACAGGATCGTCACCGACGCGGTCGACCCGGTGGCGAAGGCGCTGGTGTGCACCGACGACGAGCCCCGGGTGTGCGTCGGCCGCGTCCACTCCGGACTGCTGTCCGCGGTGACGGCGCCGGCCCGGGAAGGACTGGCGGCGCTGGCGAAGCTTCCGGGCGCGCCGACTCTGGTGCACGAGGACACCACCACCTACTTTCCCGACGTCTATCCGCAGTGGCGCACCGACGTGACACTGGTGCGCGTCAACGCCGGCGCGAGCGGCCACGTCGTCGACAAGGGCGGTGTGCGGGGGGCCGTGGTGACCGGGGCGTTCGCCAGCCCACCCGGGTGTGAGGAGTCGGCGCCCGCACCGGACCGGTTCGCGGCCGCCTACTGGCTGATCGGGCGTGAACCGCTGATGGGCGACTTCTACGAACCGGAGGAGGTCGCGGAGGCCATGCGGTTGTGGAACGACCTGCGGCGACTGCCCGAGGGCGAGGCGCAGGCCCGCGTGGCGGCGCTGCGTCAGGCCGCGCTGGCCTGCGCGGCCTCCGACGGACTGTTCCCGCAGGACAAGCCGTGAGGTGGCTGGCGCTGTACCTGCGGTCCCGGCGGGCGCCGATGGCGCTGGTCACGGCGGCCGGCAGCGCGGCGCTGATGTGGATGCTGTGGTCGGTGTCCTCCGACACCCGCGACGTCGACCCGCAGATGGTCGTCCTGACGGTTCTGCTGCTGGTCGCGGCCCTGACCGTCACCCTCGGCGGGCCGGACGACGCGCTGGAGAAGACCGCCGCGTTCGCCTGGCTGCCGCGACGGACCGCCCACCTGCTGGCGGCCTTCCTGGTCATCGCAGGGGTGCTGGTGGCGACGCTGGTCACCGGGGCCCGGTTCGGTCCGGGCTGGCTGGTGGCGCGTGACGCGGCCGGGCTGCTGGGGCTGACCGCCCTCGGCGCCGCGACGATGGGCGTCGCGCGGGCGTGGTTCCTGCCGCTGGGCTGGACCCTGGCGGCGATCCTGTTCCCGCAGTCGGAACCGGTGATCGGACGGGTCCTGACGTGGCAGGCCCAGGACCCGGCGAGCACCGCCGCCGCGGTCACGGCCGGGTCGCTCGCGGTCGGCGGGCTCATCGCGTACGCCGTGGCCGGACCGGCCCGGAGCGCGCCCGCCGAGGCCGCCCAGCAGTGACCTGCCGAGGCCCTCATCCAGCCGGGTGAGGGCCTCGCCCCCTGCGGCGGAGTTCGTGTCACAGCGTGCGGCTACAGTGCGCCGCATGGGATTGAGTATCAGTGTCGGCAACCCCGCTGTCGGCGACGCCGAGGGCGAGGAGCACTACCGCCAGGCGATCACCGCCCTGGCGCGGGCCCTGGCCGAGGAAGGCGCAACGGACTGGACACCGCCGGCGCCCGGGGCCGCCGAGGATTCCGCTCCCCTGCCGGCGGCCGGGTTCCCCTACGGCTATCTTCACCGGCTGCGGCGCGTGTTCGCCCTGCATGTCGAGGGGCAACCGGTCACACCCGTCACCTCGGCGGCCGACCTCGACGCCGCGGACGGCTACATCGACGACGCCACGTCGATGCTCAACTCCCACCTGCTCTGCCACTCGGACACGAGCGGCTACTACGTGCCGGCGCCGCTCGACGACCCGGTCTTCCTGGCCCCGGACACGCAGGTGGCCGGCGGTGGCATCGTGGGCTCCTGCCAGGACCTGCTGGACGAGTTGCACACCATCGCCCCGGTGATCGGCATCCGGCCGGAGGCCACCGGCGCCACCGCCGACGACGACCCGTTCGCGGTCGAACAGCTGGTGTGGCGGGCGCTGTACGACTGCTGTCAGGCGAGCATCGCCACCGGCCGGCCCGTCGTCTTCCACTGAGCCGGCCGCCGGTGCTCCTCAGGCGAGGGCGCCCTGCCGCTCGACCGGGCCACGGGCGCGCGGCACGGACCCCCGCCGGAACTCGCTCGGGCTGACGCCACGGGTCCTCTTGAACGCCACACTGAACGCGAAGGCGTCGGTGTAGCCCACGGCGCGGGCGACCTCGGCGACGGTCGCCGCCTCGCGCTCGGCCAGCAGGTCGGCCGCGAGCGTCATCCGCCAGTGGGTGAGATAGGTCAGCGGCGGTTCGCCGACCAGGTCGGCGAACCGTTTCGCCAGCGTGGATCGGGACACCCCGGTGCGGTCGGCCAGCGCGGAGACCGTCCAGGCCGCCGCCGGTTCCGCGTGCAGCAGGCGCAGCGCGTCGCCGACCACCGGGTCCCGCTGGGCGGCGTACCAGGCCGGGGGCTCACCGCCGGGCCGGTCGAAGTAGTCGCGCAACGCGCAGACCAGCAGCCAGTCCAGCAGCCGGTCCAGCACCACCTGCTGGCCCGGGGTGTCGGCGGCGACCTCGGCGGCGAGGTGGTCGAGCACGGCGTCGGCCCCACCGCCGGAAGCCACCCGCAACACGACCGGCAGGGTGTCCAGCAGCCGGCGGCTGATCTCGCCGCACACCGGGTAGGCGCCGACGATCAGCGTCGTCGCGCCGTCGCCCGGGTCGCCGCAGCTGTCGTCGTTCCAGCCGCGCCGGTGCCTCGTCCCGCCCTGCTCGGGCGACGTGCAGTGCTCGCCGCACGCGACCGGCACGGCCGTGGTGCCGATCCGGTCGACGAAGGTGAACGGCGCGGGACCCCGCACGATGACCGTCTCGCCGGCGCGGAGCCGTTCGGGCGGGCGGTCCTCGGGCACGATCCAGCCCGACCCGCCGAGAACGGTGCACAGCGTCAGCGGCGCGCCGTCCACGAAGCGCAGCGCCCACGGTGGGGACAGGGTCGAACTGGCGAATAGCGAGCCCTGGGCCCGCATCCCACGGAGGAGGTCACCGAACGCGTCCACCCTGCCGAGGTTAGACGATGACACAGGGGATCCGGCTTCTCACCCATGGAATCGTCCGATCAGGCGGCGTTGAATCGTTGGCATGAGCGATGACATCACCCTCGTGCTCGGCGCCACCGGCAAGACCGGCCGCCGGGTCGCCGCCCGGCTGCGGCTGCACGGTGGGCCGGTCCGCGCCGCCTCGCGGTCCAGCGCCACCCGGTTCGACTGGTCCGACCCCGGCGGCTGGGATCCGGCCCTGCGCGGCGTCACCGCCGCGTACGTGGTGCCGCCGCCCGTACCCGGCCCGGTCCACGAGTTCGTGGCGCGGGCCACGGCCGCCGGGGTGCGGCGCCTGGTCCTGATCTCCGGGCGCGGCGCCGACTCCTGGGGCGACTCCACGTTCGGGCTGGACATGCGCTCGGCCGAGGACGCGGTGCGGGGCTCGGGGCTGGAGTGGACCGTCCTGCGGTCGTCGAACTTCGATCAGAACTTCGACGAGGACGTCTTCCACGCCCCGTTGGTCGCCGGCGAACTCGCGCTCCCGGCCGGCGCCGTGCCGGAGCCGTTCATCGACGTGGAGGACGTCGCCGAGGTGGCCACCACCGTGCTGACCGAGCCCGGCCGGCATGCCGGGCGGATCTACGAGTTGACCGGGCCGCGAGCGCTGACCTTCGCCGAGGCGACCGAGCTGATCTCGCGGGCCGCCGGGCGGCCCGTCACCTACAAGCAGATCTCCCCCGCCGAGTACGCCGCGGCGCTGGTCGAACAGGGCTGGGGCGACGGCGACGCCCACCACCTCGCCGAGATGTTCGTGCTGATGGAGCGGGGCATCCTCGCCGAGACGACGGACGCGGTCGCGACCGTGCTGGGCCGCCCGCCCCGGAGGTTCGAGGACTACGTCGTGCGGGCGGCGGCCGCGGGGGTGTGGCGGTCATGAGCCCCGTCAGCCCGCTGACCGCCGAAGACCTGGAGCTTCTGCACCGCCCCCTGCACGGAATGCTGTCGGTGGCCGGCGGGACGCAGCCGCCGCAGCCCCGGCCGGTGTGGTTCGAGGCCACCGCGGAAGGGACCGTCCAGTTCTTCACCGAACCGGACTCGGTCAAGGTACGGCGGCTGCGCCGTGACCCCCGCGCCTCGATCGTCGTCGCGGCCCCGGTGGGCGAACGCGAACGCTGGCTGTCCGTCGCCGGGCGCGTCACCTTGGAGCCCGGCGGGGCGCACGACCTGTGCCGCCGTCTCGCCGCCCGCTACTGGGGCCCGGACGGCCGGGCCGGCGATCTCGCCGTCCTGCTGGCCGCCGAGCAGATCCGGGTCGTCATCCACCCGGAGACCGTGCACCGCTACGTGGGATGAGACATCGGCCCGTCCGGCCGAGTCACGGAAATACGGGGGCGGCCGGACGGGTTGGCAGTGCGCGTGGATGCGGCGACAGTGGTGGTCATCGGCGGCGGGCAGTCCGGGCTCTCGGCGGGGTACCACCTGAAACGGCACGGCTTCGCCGACGCCCTCGACAACCCCTCCGGGGAGCGTACGTTCGTGGTGCTCGACGCCGCGCCCGCGGCCGGCGGCGCCTGGCGTGACCGCTGGGAGTCGCTGCGGATGGCGACCGTGAACGGCATCTTCGACCTGCCGGGCTTCCCGCAACCGCCGCTAGACCCCGGCGAGCCCAGCCGTACGGCCGTGCCGCGCTACTTCGCCGACTTCGAGCGGGCGGCCGGCCTGCCGATCCTGCGCCCGGTGCGGGTCACGTCCGTACGACCGGGCCCGGACCGTGGGTTGATCGTCGAGGCCGACCGAGGGCGCTGGGCCACCCGGGCGATCGTCAACGCCACCGGCACGTGGACCAACCCGGCGCTCCCGGTCTACCCCGGGCAGGACACGTTCACCGGGCCGCAGTTGCACACCCGCGACTACGTGTCCGCGCAGCGGCTGGCGGGGCTGCGGGTCGCCGTCGTCGGGGGCGGGATCTCCGCCGTCCAGCTGCTCGAGGAGATCTCCCGGGAGGCGGTGACGTTCTGGTACACCCGCCGCGAACCCGTGTTCCGCGACGGCTTCGACCCGGAGGTCGCCGGTCGCGAGATCATCGCGAAGGTGACCGCGGACGTGGCGGCGGGCCGGCCCACCGGCAGCGTCGTCTCCTACACCGATCTCATCTGGACGCCGTACGCCCTTGCCGCGAAGCGCCGCGGGGCGCTGGAGCGGCGGCCGATGTTCACCGCGATCGAGCCTCACGGTGTGCGGGAGGCCGACGGGTCGTTCACGTCCGTCGACGCCATCGTCTGGGCCACCGGATTCAAGGCGGCGCTCGCCCATCTCGAACCGCTGGGCCTGCGCAACGCCGACGGCGGCATCCGGATGACCGGCACCCAGGTCGCCGGCGAACCTCGGGTGCACCTGGTCGGGTTCGGCCCCTCGCAGTCGACCGTCGGCGCCAACCGCGCCGGCCGCGACGCGGCGAACGCGATCGTCAGGCACCTGGACCGCCCCACCGCCGTTCCCGCCGCGCGTGGTTGATCCGCGACGGCGACCCCGGCCACGACGTGGCTAGAGTCGCTCGCATGTCTACCGCCGACCGTCCCGGCCTCACCGACCGTCTCGTCGACGAGGCGGCGCGCATCCTGGTCGAGTCCGGGCCCGCCGGCCTGTCGCTGCGCAGGCTGGCCACGGCCTGCGGGGTCTCGACCATGCCGGTCTACACGCTCTTCGGCGACAAGCAGGGCCTGCTGGCCGCCATGCACCGGGAGGGGTTCCGCCGGCTCGGCGCGGCCCTCGAACAGGTGGCCGTCACCGGCGACCCGCTGGCGGACCTGACCGCCCTCGGCGCTGCCTACCGCGCCGCCGCGCTGGCCAGCCCTCATCTGTACGCGCTGATGTTCGGCCACATGGCCCCCGACTTCAGCCCCGGCGAACAGGGCCGGGCCGCCGCCGACGCCACCTATCAACCGCTGGTCGACGCGGTCGCCCGCTGTCAGCGGGCGGGCGTGCTGCGGGGTGACGACCCGCAGCGCATCGCCCTGCATCTGTGGGCGGTGGCGCACGGCATGGTCAACCTGGAGCTCAACCGGCAGCTGCCGCCGCTGGGCGATCCCGCCGACCTCTTCCGGGAGGCGCTCGGTTACGCGGGCGCCCCGTTCCTGACCGCACCCGCCTGAGCTTGCCGTCAACCTAAGCGGCGCCACGGTGTTGCGCGGGCACGAGGTCGCCGGCTTTGAACAGAGCAACACCGGTGTGACCGTCCAGACCATCGCCGACGGCTCGCCCATCGAACTGCGCGCGCGGTATCTCGTAGGGTGCGACGGGGCACGGAGCTTCGTGCGCAAGAGCCTCGGTGTCGGCTTCCCTGGCGTCACGAGTGCCAACATCTCCCGGCTCGCCCGCATCACCGTCCCGGCGGACGCTGTGGCCCGGGCCGACGATCACCTCGAGCTGCGCGGATTCGGCCGGCTCGTTCCATTCCGACCCCACCGGACCAGACACGGATCGAACACCATTTCCCCTGCCGACGGGCTCGACCGCTCCGCCACGAATGATCTGTACATCGTCAGCACGCATGAACCGCGTGGTGACAGCGAGCCGACCGACGAACTCAGCCGCCTTCAGGCGCCGGGATGGCGCCATTCCTTCAGTCTGCGCTCGGGGAAGGTGTCGGCGGCCGGCCAGAGCCGCACCCGCCATCTGTCACCAGGAGTGATCGAGCCTGGCCAGCCGCGGTTGACGAAGCCCTGACCCGATATCCGTGCGGCATACCGACCGCTTGGCACCTCGAAGTTCACGACCGTGTCTGTGGGGCTGAAGTAGCGCAGCAAGTCATCGACCACCAAGAGACCGGCCTCGAAGACCTCCTCCCATGCGTCGTGATCATCAGGCGGCCGAGCGTCCCACAGCTCCAGACGCAACGGCATCTCGAAGTTGTTCTGGTGAGGGGATATGACGATGACCCCGGTGTCGTCCGCCGCGATTCCCGGGCCGTTGATCGCCTGCTCCAACAGGGCCATGTAGTCGGCATCCGGTGATGGATTGCCGCAGAGGCAGAACTGGCCGTGGTCGAGCCGAACGACACTCTCCGCTACCCGGCGCGGCGCTGGAAGGCTCATAGAGGGCATTGTTCCCGGCCGGATGGGGTACCGCCATCTCTTACGCGCTGGTCATGATCAACCTGCTGTGAGAGGGCGGTAGGAAAGATTAGGTCCGTTTCGTGGCGAGAGTGAATATTCCGGGTTCGTTCTCGATCAGGATTCCGCGGCTGACCATGCGTTTGAGTCGTGCCCGGGCACCTTCGACGTGCTTGGGG
>NZ_JASCTH010000050.1 GCF_030009775.1 Actinoplanes sandaracinus
ACCCACGGCCCACTGCACCACCGCGCCCGGCACGTACTGGAAGACTCCGGCACGGTCGACTGGGCCGACAAGCGTGACACCCTCCGAGCCGCCTCGACCGTCGCTGAGCTACACCCGGCGGTGTTCCTCGGTCTGCTGGACGGATACCACGCGGTCTACGGCAACCTGCACCCCGCCGAAGCGCTCACGCTGCTGGAATCTCTGCACCTTCCAGCCGACACCGAAAACCTCGCCCAGCTGCGGGCAGTATTACGCAAAGGTGCCAGAAACAACCGCCACGACCCCGCTCTATGGGACGCGTAGCACCACCCGCATGTCCACGGCTCGCCGAAGCATGATCGGATGCCCGCCTCTCGGCAGTTCAGCACGTCGGCTCGGGCAGGCGTGCTGGCGACCCTGAGCGTGACGGGCCGCCGCTGGCCGGGGTGCACGATCGGCGCCTATGAGAGTGCAACTTCGAGGATTCTGCACTATGCCGCGAAGTTCTCGGTGTATAACAAAAACATCGCTCCGGCGCGCGTAAAACCTGATGAGAAATTGGATTGTGGGCACATGAGCGGCTTGTCCGAGGTAGAGCTTTCGGTCCTTCGTGAAATCGTAGACAGGTGGGACGGGAACTTCCCCGTGGGGGCGAATGAGGTCGGGGAAGCCTGGGCTCAACGAGGACCTTGTTCAAGCCACACTTCAGAGCCTCATCGATCGGAACCTTGTTTCCTTGGGGAACTTCGGAAGCAACCAGATCTTCAGCGTCACCAGCCCGACGGGTGAGGCACGGGATCTCCTGGGATAGGCGTGATCGGGCGCTAATCCGGCGGGCGAGTGACTCCTTTTGCTGATGGAACCTGTGATTTCGCTGCTCCTGGGCCTCTGCAATGTGCTGGCACGAGGAGCGGAAGAGTTCAGTAGCTGGTCTGGTGACCGCTGGGTCGCCGTCGCCGCCATGACCGTCGCCGCGTTGGCTGCCTTAGGGACCTTCTGGCAGGCAGCAGAGGCGCGAGGAGCCAAGAACCTTGCTCGCCAGGCGCTCGGTGAGGCAAGGAGGTCTGCCGATGCCGCGTCGGCCGCCGTTGTAGCGGCTCAAAATTCTGCTGCGCAAGCGCAACGAGTCGCGGACATTGAAGCCGGACGGGATCACGCCGAGCGCCGACGGGCCATCGTCGGACGGTTCGAGATCCGGAACGGCCAGAGACTAGCTAGTCTCAAGAATATGGGACAACAGTCTTTTCGCGTAAAGGCCATGGCAATCCGCGCTGGTGGCGGCAGCTCGTTGCAAGCGGATAACGTGGAACTGCGCCCGAGTGCTGCCCGAGTGCGGCGCTTGAGGTGCGACTTGGATCCGTGCAGGAGAAATTTGAAAGACTCAACATTTTTGCCAATGGCGAATGTTCATGCTCAAAAGCGGATTCTCCGAACTCACATTGGTTCATCGAGATAGCAATTCCGCCGTTTCCGTAAATCCTTTCCGCCCTTGCCGGCGCGTCTATCGCCATGATCGAACGCACTCAACTCGGCTACTTCAGCACGTCTAACAGTCCAGACCGACCACCGAGTGTCACGGCCCGACGAGTCGTCCGCGTACGCTCGGCGACACGAGAGTGCGTTCGGGCATAAATTGCCAAAGTGGTAGAAGACGAGTACCTGGTTGACGCCTGCACGGGGTCTCCTTCATTCGCGAGGGTTTTCCCGCAACGGTCGGACGGCGGCAGGTACTGGGGCGTTGTGGTCGAAGTATTGGGCGGTGAAGCTGCCGGAGTACCCGAAGATCGGTCCGAAGAGTCGGTTTTCGACGTTCACCTCGATGCGGAAGCGGTCGGTGGCGTCGTCGTACCATTCGTGCAGCCGGGCATCGCCGCTCAGTGATCGTGGGCAGGTGATGCCGCTACGGAATCGTTGGCATCCGCTGCGGATGTGTAGGCCGCCAGACGCGTCGACCGACAGGTGCAGATCCACGGCTATGTGCTGGTGGGTGCCGAGATAGTCGACGAGGACCTGCCGCTTGTTGCTCCAGATCATCGTGGCGTCGAAGCGGCGGCGCCGGGCCGGGGCAATCTCAAAGGTTCGTACGAAGGTCAGTGTCGGGCGGCCGTACGAGTCGGTGTAGGCGTAGTTCTCGATGGTGAACGGGACCGCTGTGCCGATCTCCGGGAACAGGACGTGCCGGGCGGCGCCTAGGTGCAGGAATGGCTTGACGTACGCCCGACCGTGCCAGATGCGGTCCATCACTCCCGTGCCTACGCAGCCGCGGTGCTCGCCGCCGGTCACAGCGAAGCGGTCCTGCAGTCGCGGGTGCAGGCGGCTGAAGTCACTGCCGAGTGCGCGTTCAAAGATCGAGGTCACAGTGTCTCCGGGAGGGAAGGCGCCCGGGCGGCGAGCCGATCGCAGGGCCGGCGGCGACACCGACGGGCAGCTGGCGTGTTGCGGTCAGGTGGCAGAACCAGCAATAGGAACGTGGTGAACATGAGGAGCGGCATGCCGACGTCGAGAACAACCAGGATGGCGACGGTCGCGGCGCGTAAGGCCACTTGACGCCAGGCGTTGCGTAATGCCCGCCGCGGTGTGACACCGTGTTCGAGCCATAGCCTTAGCCGGTCGAAAGACCAGGCGGTCGCCCACCCGAACAGCGGCCGGAACATGAGGTCGATCAGCCGGCCGGCAGCGCCCCAGCGTGGCGTGTACGTGTATCCGGTCAGGAACCGTACGCCGTGCAGACCCGGCACATAGCGCCAGTAGCCGTGGCCGGCGGCGATCAGCGACCGGCGGTCCGTGCAGCGAAAGCGCAGCGCCGATGTGCGGGTGCCGTCCGGCCGGTCCCGTTGCCCGCCGTGCACGCCATGCCCGGCGATTCGCATGCCGGGAAAGACCGTGGTGGCGTACCGGAACTGGGCCGGTGTGGCGCCTGGGACGGGCTCGATCTGACCAAAGCGTGCATCCCACTGGCAGTGGGTAGCCGGATCCTGGGTGGCGGCCCACACGGCGGTCATTGGCGCCGCAATCACGGTCTCTACGTAGATGCCACGCATGCCCCACCTCCGTTTTGAGCGATCGCTCAACGAGCATACAGACCTGTTGAGCGAATGCTCAAACGAGTGTCGGTGCTGGTGATCGTCGAGGACGAGCGGCGCAAGGTCCGTTCACCTACACCGCCGCAAACCCTCGTCATGTGCACGACCCTCGGCATGAGCGTGCGTCAGGCGACTGCAGCGCGGGCTACACGCAGCGTGACGGCGCCTCCGGCACCAGCGCGCGCGTCGCGGCCAGATCAGTGCGTTGGCCCGCCGCACCGAGCGGCCCAATATCGCGACCAGGATTTAGGTTGAGGCATGGCCGATTGGAGCGAAGACGAGTATGTCGAGTGCCTGCGGGACGAGCGGCGCCGCTTCGGGTGGGTGATGCAGCATTACGGGGACCTTGATGCGATCCAGGCCGAAATTGCGGCGAAGAAGCGGTACCCCTTCGAGGCGAGCGACGCGCCCTATCGAGGACTTATCTTTCATGACGAGGCATGGCATTGGGCGATGCGGGCTATTCACGGAGACGAGTACTGGCTCTCGCATCCGCATCTCGTTAAACCGTCGGCTGAATACGAAGCGCTTGATTGAACGCGTGGAGCTTCCGCTCAGTGACCAGCCAGTCCTCAACCCCGTAGGCACGCCGGACGAGTGCTTCAGCGGGCGATCTCGGTGTGCAGTCAACTCGGCACGAGTGTGCGCCTGGCCACCGACGGCAGTCGTGACCGCCTGTGGCGCGCGGATCGCGGCTACCCGTAAATTGGCGCAAGGCATGTCGACGCGGGTCACGCCTCCGCGTTGCGGATCTCCTGGAATGTGCCGTCGGACTTCATGCGGTAACGGCGTGGCGGTCCCATCTGTTGCAATAGCTGCTTCATCTTGGCCTCGCGTTCCGCCTGTTCCCGGCCTGTCGGGTCAGCGACGCGGAATCCCCGCAACGGAACTTCGTACGGATCGACATCGCTCGGGTCGGGAAGACCTTCCAAGATGAAGCCGAACAACGTGCGCAAGGCGTCTTCACCCAGCTCCAACGGGTGAAACGGCAGCGGATACGGATCTCCTGACAACGTCGACCCGACCGGCCGCTCGCCCGCCCAATACGGCCGCTCAAAGTCGTACGGCTCGCCGATGTTCTCCACGATGCCGCCATCCGGAGAAAGACTCAGCGAGCGGACCAGTGAACCGTTCTCCCACACGGCGAAGCACAGCCAATCAGAGAACGAGTGCATCCCGTGCATGATGATCCGACGGCCATCTCCAGCACGAAGCAGACGGGGCGGCAGCTGCGACGGGCGGTCGCAGACGAGACGGCGATCGCAGAACAACTCCGCCCCGGCCAGCACCGTCGCGTAGCTGGTGTCATCTGGCGGGTAGGTATCGTCCCCGAGCACGCCGTCGGCGGTCGGTGTCACGTCGTAGCTGGGGTGTATTCCGCGCACCAGCGCGAGGACCTCGGCAGGGTCGGCTTCAACCGCTTCCCGCAGCGCGGGGCGTAGATCGCCCTTGGTGAAAGCAAGCAGTGCGGTCTTCGCGCCCATTGAACCCTTCGCCTCCCACGGGGATGATCACGCAGACTACGGCCAACCGGCTTTCTCAGGCGTGGAGGGCTGAACGCACTCTCCTCGGCAGTTCAGCACGTCTGACAGTCCAGAGGCCGATCACCGAGTGTCACGGCCCGACGAGTCGTCCGCGCACGCTCGGCGGCAGTTCGGTACGCCACTGGGCAACGGCTACGTGCACGGGTGCGTCGAGGCCTCCGCCAATGTCCGTGTATCGCCTGCAGGCGATGGTGGTGCGGGAAGGCGACGAGTTGTGGGGTGCTGAACTGGGCCGCATCGTTGACGATGAGATCGAGTACGAATGGCGCGCCTACCAGCGCTCCTGCGGCCAACAGACGCCGGACCGCCTCGCAGCCTCACAGTTGCCCCGGTGGTGATCAAAGCCTCTGGCGGCCGGCGCTTCTGGTGCGCCGGGCTACGCCAGGATAGAGCCATGACGCTGTGGAGCCCTGTGCTGGCCGACCTCAGATGCTCGGAGACCGGGGAGGTTCGGCTGACCGGGGAGTCCCGGCCGGAGGTGCTGGCATCGCCTCTGGCGGTCGCCGAGTGTGCGATTGCCTCCGTGGCCACCTGTCTTGCCGCTGCCGCGGAATTGGGGTACGCCCGTACCGGCCGTCGGCCCGACGTCGCGCTGGACACCGCACACGTGGCCGCCGCCGTACGCGGCGAGGTCTGGCTGCGCGACCCGGCCGGCCAGCCGGTCAACGGCTGGGCCCCGCTTTCGCGGCTCTGGCGGGCCGGGGACGGCTGGGTGCGTACCCACGGCAACTACCCGTGGCACCGGGCGGCGCTGCTGACCGCCCTCGGCGTAGCCGACGGTCCGGACAAGGAGACCGAGGCGGCGGTGGCCGCGGCAGTGGCCGCACGCCCGGCCCGGGAAGTGGAGCGGGCGGTATACCAGGCGGGCGGCCTGGCGGTAGCCGCCCGGACCGAAGCCGAATGGCTCGCCGAGCAGCCGGTCGAGGCCGCGCCGTTGGTCGGCTTGACGCCGCTCGGCGCCGCACCGCCGCTCGGCGCACCGCCGCTGGGGGCCGGCGGCTCATTGCCGGCCGCCGGAGTGCGAGTGCTCGATCTGACTCGGGTCATAGCCGGTCCGGTGGGCACCCGAATGCTGGCAGCAGTCGGTGCCGAGGTACTGCGCATCGATGATCCGCACCGGCCGGAGCCGCGGCTGCACGCCGTGGACGGCGTGGTCGGCAAGGCCAGTGCAGCGCTGGACGCCGATACCGAGGACGGCCGCCGGACGCTGCACCGGCTCATCGCCGACGCCGACGTAGTGGTGACCGGATACCGCCCCGGTGCGATGCGCCGGCTCGGGCTCGACCCCGACCAGATCGCCGACCGACACCCCGGCACGGTGGTGGCGACACTGTCGGCCTGGGGGACCACCGGAACCTGGGGCACCCGCCGCGGCTTCGACAGCCTGGTGCAGGTCGCCACCGGTATCGGCTGGGCCACCAGCACCGACGGGACACGGCCCGGCTCGCTGCCCTGCCAGTTACTCGACCACGCCACCGGCTACCTCCTCGCCGCCGGCGTCCTCGCCGCCCTGACCCACCGTGAACGCACCGGCAAGACGCTGCACGCGTCACTGTCCCTGGCCCGCACTGCGCGCTGGCTGCTCGACCAGGGCAGCCGCGAGACCAGCCCGGCCCCTGGAGGAAACGACGCGGCCGACCGAGCGCAGCTATACCGGACCGACCTGGGCAACGGGTGGAGCGGCATCACCGCACCCGGATCGCTCGACGGCCGCGCGTTGTCCTGGCCGCACCTACCGCCGCGCTACCTGGCCTCCCCAGCCGCCTGGCGCCCTTGACATCCAGTCCGAAGCCGATACAGAGTCAGGCCTTGGTCGATCGAGGGGCTACTCGGCCACGCACGGTGACGGCTCGCCGCCTGGCTGACGTGCCCGCTCGGCGGCATAGAGTAAGACTCGCGCAAACTCAGCCCGGGTCCGGTCGCGACTATTCAGGATGCCGCTCGTGCATCACGCGTACGACCGCCCCGTGCGTCGCCTCGTACTACTACCGGTTCGGCCTACGGCCTCGGGCGCCCCGGTGCGCCTGTTGTCGGGACCGGGCGATTGTGGCATGCCGTCCGCCCAAGCCGATCAGCGTCACGAGAGATGACAGGGCGGATCCACCTTCTCGCCAGGGCCCTTGCACGACGGCGACCACCGGGATGATCGCCGGGAATGAGCGGCGGGCGCCGTGGAGAAGTGACAGCACGAAAGGAGAGGACGGCGCTGACGGAGGCGACTCCCACCGTTTATGGCGCCCAGTAGGGACAGCGAAGCGGGCCCGGGCCGGGGTAGACGTGGTCGCCCAACGGGATGCATACATCAACCCCGAGGAGGAAATTGATGAGCTTCTGTACTTCAACCGTCCTGCCGACGATGAGAGTATGACGGCGCGAGGGGCCACGGCATCAGCCGGCGCCCTCCTACCGTCCCGGGTGGAGCCGCCGGGTTCAGCATCGAGGGGAAGATGCCGCCGTGCCAGCCTTGTCTGTACGCATGAAAGCAGCGGCGATCGCCGTCGGGCTGGTCGCGGCGAGTGCCGCCGTGCCGTCGCCCGCCTTCGGCATCGAGGATGATCGCGGCTATGCGGCCCTGATCCGCCGGGCCTCCTACGGCGTTCCGCACATCACCGCCGGCAACTTCGCCAGCCTCGGCTTCGGCGTCGGATACGTGCAGGCCGAGGACAACATCTGCGTCATCGCCGAGAAGGTGGTGACGGCCAACGGTGAGCGGTCCCGGTGGTTCGGAACGGCCGGGCCGGCCGACGCCGACGTGCGCAGCGACCTGTTCCACCGCAAGGCGATCGACGACCGCGTCGCCGAGCGGCTGCTGGAGGGTCGCCGCGACGGGGTTCAGTCGCCGTCCGACGATGTCCGGGACCAGATCCGCGGCTTCGTCGCCGGTTACAACCACTTTCTGCGCCGCACCGGCGTGCAACGTCTGACCGACCCGGCGTGCCGCGGCAAGGCGTGGGTGCGCCCGCTGACCGAGACGGACCTCTGGCGTACGTCGTGGGCCAGCATGGTGCGGGCCGGTTCGCGCGCCGTACTCGACGGCATCGTGGCGGCGGCGCCGCCGGCCGCAGCCGGGGCCGGGGCCACTCCCGACGCCGCCGCCGTGGTCGCCGCCCTCAACGGGGCGAGCGCCGGCATCGGCAGCAATGCCTACGGTCTCGGCGCGCAGGCCACCACGAACGGCGGCGGGATGGTGCTGGCCAACCCGCACTTCCCCTGGCAGGGTCCGGAACGCTTCTACCGGATGCACCTCAAGGTGCCCGGCCGCTACGACGTGGAGGGCGCAGCACTGATCGGCGACCCGATCATCGAGATCGGGCACAACCGTACGCTCGCCTGGAGTCACACCGTTTCCACCGCGCGCCGGTTCGTCTGGCACCGCCTGAGCCTCGTGCCGGGCGACCCCACCTCCTACTACGTCGATGGCCGGCCCGAGAAGATGCACGCCCGCACGGTCACCGTGCGGACCGGCAGCGGCGCGATCAGCCGGACGTTCTACGACACCCGCTACGGCCCGGTGGCCGTGGTGCCGGGCACCTTCGACTGGACGCCGGCGACCGCGTACGCCATCACCGACGTCAACGCGACCAACAACCGTGCCTTCGACGGGTGGTTGCGGATGGGTCAGGCCAAGGATGTCCACCAGCTCAAGGCAGTCCTCGACCGGTACCAGTTCCTGCCGTGGGTCAACGTGATCGCGGCTGACGCGCGGGGCGAGGCCCTCTACGGCGACCACTCGGTCGTCCCCCGGGTCACTCACGAAGTCGCGGACGCGTGCATCCCGGCGCCGTTTCAACCGCTCTACGCCTCCAGCGGCCAGGCGGTCCTGGACGGCTCTCGGCCGGACTGCGCGCTCGGCCGGGACCCCGACGCCGCGGTCCCGGGCATTCTCGGCCCGGCCAACCTGCCGGTACGGTTCCGCGACGACTACGTCACCAACTCCAACGACAGCCACTGGCTGGCGAGCCCGGCCGCGCCGCTGGAGGGCTTCCCGCGGATTCTCGGCAACGAACGCGCCCAGCGCAGTCTGCGCACCCGGCTCGGGCTCGACCAGATCCAGCAGCGCCTCGCCGGCACGGACGGTCTGCCGGGCAAGGGCTTCACCACCGCCCGGCTGTGGCACGTCATGTTCGGCAACCGGGTGCACGGCGCCGAACTCGTCCGCGACGACCTGGTCGCGCTCTGCCGCCGGCAGCCGACCGCGACCGCCTCGAACGGCGCGGCCGTCGATCTCACCGCGGCCTGCGCGGCGCTGGCCCGCTTCGACCTGCGTGTCGACCTGGACAGCCGTGGCGCACACCTGTTCACCGAGTTCGCCCTCGCGGGTGGGATCAGGTTCGCCGACACCTTCGACGTCACCGACCCGGTGCGCACCCCGCGCCGTCTCAACACCGAAGACGCCCGAGTACGGACCGCGCTCGCCGACGCCGTGCAACGCCTCGCGGGCATTCCGCTCGACGCCGAGTGGGGTGACATCCACACCGATAGCCGCGGCGAACGACGCATCCCCATCCATGGCGGCCGCGGCGAAGCCGGCGTCTTCAATGTGATCACCAATCCGCTCGTGCCTGGTATGGGGTACCCGCAGGTCGTACACGGATCGTCGTTCGTCATGGCCGTCGAGCTCGGCCCGCACGGTCCGTCCGGGCGGCAAATCCTGACCTACTCGCAGTCGGCCAACCCGAATTCACCCTGGTACGCCGACCAGACGCGGCTCTACTCCCGCAAGGGCTGGGACACCGTCAAGTACACCGAGGCGCAGATCACGGCCGATCCGAACCTGCGCACCTACCGGGTGGTGCAGCGGGGACGCTGACGGAACGAGGGGCGGTCGACCGCGGCGTCCGACGTCGCGCGGCGGTCACGCCGCCCCTCATCCTCGGGGGCCAGCCCCATCCACCTCGTCGAGCCGCTGGCCGACGGCGCACCGGGAGACCATCGCCGCCTCCCCCGATGCCCACGACGCGGGACATCCGGTCAGAACATCCGTTGAGCGACCCCTCACGGCGATGACCGATGCGAAGTGGTGCCAGAAAAACCGGTTAAGCAGCGCCCCCTTCGGAAAACACTTATGCATGTCGATTGATGCCGCAGAACTGATGAACTGTCCGGCCCGCATCACGCTCGACGCGGCGCAGCAGGCGTTCCTCGACGGCCTGCCGGCGCCGGCGCCGGCCTTGCAGTCGGAGCTGGGCTGCGAACTGGAGCAGGGCCACGACGGTTCCCATGCCGCGCTCGCACAGCAGATCGGCGAGACGATGTGGTGGGCCCAGTGGACGCTCAGCGCGTCCGAGATCAACCCGTACACCTGGTGTCCGGCACGGCAGGCTCCCCGGCATGTGGAACCGGACTGCACGCTGTTCGAGGGCCATCCCGGCCGGCACTCCTCGGAGAAGCGTTACTGGATCACGAGCGGTGCTTCCTGAACCGGTTTAGATGCCCCGCTCACCGAGGCGTGGTCTCGCCGGGGCCGGTGGGCGGACGACGACCAGAGCGCGACCCTCGTACGTGGTGTGGGGGTCGCGTCAAAGCGTTCCTCGGTCGACGACCTGCCACTGCCGAATCCGGCAAGGCCGGCTTCGAGGTCCTGCCCCGCCGGTGGATCGTCGAACAATCCCTGTCCTGGCTGATGTGCCGCCTGATCAGCGGCTGGTCAGTGCACGATGTGGTGGGACGACCGATCTCAGTCCTTGCCTACCCATCCCTTGCTGTGGCAGGGCGGCTCGCAGGGGACAACACGCCGTCGTCCCGGTCGATGAACACGTCGCCGGAGGACGTCAGCATGTACATCTCCCACAGCTGGTGGGAGACAGTCAACATCCCCCAGCGCCGAGCTGGCGCCGACCACGGATGATCCGATGTCGCTTGGTTAGCGACCAGCTCTGCAAACAGCTCCTCCGATAGCACGACCAGACCATACGGCGTGCATGCACATCGGTAGACCTGCGCACAAGGATCAACGAATCCGGAGGCCCTACGGTCGGCGCGCATGCTCGGCGACACGCTTGTGACGTTCGGATAGGCGTCACCGTGACGGCGATACGCACGACAGAGACAGAGTTCGGCATGCCAATACTCGCGCTAGCTGCGGAAACAGGCTGCGAGACAGCCACTAAATGAGCATCTGAAGTCGTTCAGAGTTGACCCGAATCCATCCCTTGTCGGGCGATCTTTCAGCTGGTGATGCGTCCTTCGGCAGTGTCGACCACAAAGCACGCGCACTGCAGGATCTCCAGAAGCGCGGCTCGGGCCCGCCGGATCGCGTCGTCGTCGACGTCGAGGTGCAACCGGCAGTCGCGGGGGAAGCCCAGGGTCGTTGCGCTCTGAAGGCCGAATTCAAGGCGCAACTCGCGGCCGATGAGGGTAAAGGCGCCCGGACCGCTCGCGACCTCTCCGGCAGGGTTCATCACCTCGTCCACCCAGCCGTCGTAACGTAATCGGATCATCATCACGTGGACTCCGGCTGCGCCGAGGATCAGCGTGAGCTCGTCATCGCTCTGCCGGACATCGACCCGGTCGACGCGCAGTCGGATGCTTTCCACCGGCGAACCGTACAGCGGCGCCTACCACTCCCGCGAGGACAATGCGAGCGAGCGACAGCGCGCACTCAGCGCGGCAGACGTGCGCACCAGGTCCTTGTTACTCGAAGCCACGGAAGATGCCGTCGCGATCCACGTTGCCGGCGAAGTCTTTCCAGTCCATGTTCGAGATGGTGAGGTTGTTCTGTACCAACCACATCTCGGACGGGACGACTCGGAACGTGGCACCGTACTGTGGCCCCTTGCCCTGATCGTCCGAACCCTCCACGTAGTCATAGAGATTGATCACCAGGATGGGACGGTCAGGATGCGTCAGCGCCCTCGTGTCAACAAGGAAGGCGACGGCATGATGTACGTCTGCGGGCTTCATCCCCAGGAGCTGTGACGCGGTGACCCCCTCGTACGCACGATCATCGACAAACGCGACGAAGGCGGTGAACCCTTCCTCCGTCTGCGGTTCAGCGATCGCCGGCTGGATCTCCACCCATTCCCGCGGGTGGGTGAAGTCGGTACGGATGATCAGGGAAACGCCGCGGTTCTGCTGCCACATGCACTCATCCATGCAGGCGAGGACAGGCTCGACCCGCATCGTCGAGCGCACTCTTATCGGCTGAAGTCGGCCGCCAGCGTCCGCCAGTTCCCGTTACGGCCTTCACCTGCGTGCCGCTCCAATCGTGCTGCTGTTCCTCGCGCGCCGCGGTCACCTTGCAGCCGAGGCGGTCCCGCCCGGATGTGGACGGTCAGCGACGGCCGGGAGTGCGTCCCCTGCCATCCGCGGTTTCTGGGATGATCGACGACCATGACAACGGGGAGTGTTCGACGGCCGGGTCGGTACTGGGTCTTCACCGCGGTTGTCATACCGCTCAACCCGCTGGCCTGGTATCTCATCCAGCGCTGGCAGGCGTGCGTCGCCGCGCATCCCGGCGCGGAGCAGCAGGGGTACGACGGCCCGTGCAGCGCGGAATACGGCCTGCTTGGCCTGGCCGGCCTTGCCCTGCTGCCGTTGACGGCCACCATCGTGGTCGCGCTGTTCATCGGCATCACCGAGGGCCGTCGGCGGTACCGGTTCGCCGCCGGACGGTGGGTCTGCGCCGTAGTCGTGGGTGTGTGCTCACCACCGACCCTGTTGGTGTACGGGCTCGGCTACTGGGTCGGGCGTGCCCTGCCCGCCCCGCAGATCATGAGAGCGCACCAGGTCGGCTGGGAGACAGCGGTCAACGCGTACACGGCGCTCAGCCGTGGGCTGCCGCCGCAGCAGGTCGTCCCCGGCGGATTCGTCAGCCCGGAGCCGGTCTACCTGGACACCGTGATGGGTTACGCCCGCTACTACGGCATGGACGTGACGTTCCAGCCTGGCTTCAGCGTCGCGTTCGGCTCGCCCGCCTTTGTCGCCGGCGCGGCCGTCGGCAACCTCGTCGGCAACAGTATCGGCCGATCCCGGGCCGCGGCGATGGCGCGTGCGCAGTGGCGCGAGCATCGCACCATCCGGGTGATCGTCACCGCCTCCACCACGTGGTGCTGCGTCGACGGCCGGTGGCTGCGGTTCGACCACGCGGTCGTGATGGAGTACTACCTCGAGGGCGCCACCTGCGTGATGACTTTTCCGGACACCGAGCCGCTGATGCTTACCGGCCCACCGGCGGCGGTCCACGCCGTCCTGTTCGCCTACCTGCGCGGCGGCCCGTCCTGGCAGCACCAGCCGTTCCTGCACCACATCGCCGCAGCCGCCACCTCACCCACAGCTGCCTGACGAGCCAGCGGCTCGGCGCGGCCCAGCAAGGCCCGGCGTTGAACGGGTGAGCATGGCCGCCCGGCGGACCGGTCACCGGTTCGAACGGCCGGTCACCCTCCGTCCGCGGGGCACCCGAACAACGAGCCCACTGCCAAGCCGCCGAACAGAAGCGCGACATCACCCACCACCGGCGGCCGCCACGACGGGAGGGCCCAACCTTGAGGTAGGTGAGGGCTGACCGCCAGCGAAGGCCAGGGTGAGTGCGGCCTCTGCTGCCAGCCGCAGCTGTGCCGAGTTGACACTGCGCTTCCTGGCGGGCGAGGTCCGCGACGTCCTTGGACGCTCCCCCACCGACGTACGGACGTCGCCGCGTCCTTGATGGGCCAGGACCGTGCGACCCGGTTGCGGCCTGTGACCAGTCCCGTGACGATGACGAAGCTCGAGATCATCACTGGAAGCTGACCGCCGCCGAGTCCCATGTGAGGTTGTCGGCGATCCGGTGATATCGATGGCGGCCCGGGCTCGGTGTCTCTACGCTTCGGACCTCGTGATGATCACCATGAAGTACGTGCCGGGGCGGACAGCCGCGGCGGGGGCCGTTACCGCGGCGTTGCTCTCCCTGACCGCTTGCAACGCTGCCGAACCGGCGTCGCCGGGCGCGGCTGGCCGGGCCACCTCGCCGGAAGCGTCTGCCACGGCGGGGTTGGCCGAGGAGTGCAAGGCCGCGGTCACCGCGTTCAAGGACTTGTTCAAGGGCATGATCATGAATAGCGCGGCCGAGGGTGCCGAGAAGCAGGCCGCGTTCCGCAAGGCTCTGACCGACTACGCCGCCGGGGCGCGCGCCCAGGCTGCCAAGATTTCCGATCCCGCTTTGCGTGCCGCCGTGGAGAACCAGGCCGCGGCCGCGGAGAAGTTGTCCGGGTCGGCCGATCCGACCGCGTTGGAAGACCCTGATTTCGAGAAGGCCACAGCCGGGCTCGAAAAGGTTTGTGCGGATGCTGTCACTCCGACCGCCTCACCCGGTACGCCGACGGTTCGGCTAGGCGCCGCCGGCAGTGCCTGTGACCTCCCGGTGGCCTTCGACCTGGTCGCTCTCTGGAAGCCCGAGGCTGTCGATATCGACGAGTTCGGCGAACTGGCCAGTATGTACCGCAATGGATCGTTTGAGGTGGTCTGTGAGGTAGACGCCAAGCCGGCCGGCGACATCGGTTTCCTGCGGGTATACGTCTCGAAGAGCAGTGCCGGGGACCCGCGCAGCAGCCTCGAGTCTTTCGTCGCCGCTGACTTCCCGGAAGCCCGCAAGGCCGGCAACCTCGAGGTGCGCCAGCCCAAGTACACCGAGCTCACGATCGGGGGACAGCCGGCCGCCGAAGCGACGTGGGAGTCGTATAACAAGTCAATGGACCACTTGAGCAAGTACTCGGCGTTCGCGTTGAAGACGCCGCGGGGTGCCGTGGTGGTGCGGCTGTCGCCGTTCGGGGCCGACGAGCACCCGGAGGTGCTGCCTGCGTTCGAGCTGGCCAAGAAGTCGCTGACGGTCAATTGAGAAAAGTGTGGTCGGGTTGATTCGCGGACGGCCGGCTCCGGCTGGAAGACCAACTGGCGGTGCTCGTGCCGGGACATGGTGTCCGCCAGCCGGGTTCGTCCAGCCGGGTGGCGCCGCTAGAAGGATACTTTTGATTTGACACAGGGATCGACACCCCATACGGCGTGACACATCTTGAATTCAACGCCGCCAGGGGAACCCTTTGGCCCGAACTTGTTGTTACCGACGACGACGGTCTTGTTGCGCTCGACCGACAGCCGGTTGCATGCGGTCGCGATCGTCGCATCGGCGTCGCGACCGTACGGCGTAATGATCCGGTATTCCACGTAAACGCATTTGTCGTTCTTAAGGTGGTCAGTCACTTTAACCTTCATCGACACGTCGTAGCCTTGCATGAACCCTGGCCGCCATTCCGACGTGGCACTGACCGTCGCAGACCCCCAGGTCTGGGTGAGTGACGATCCCGATGCGGCACTCGCAGGCGTGGGAGAAAAAGCAAGCACCGACGCCACGACCATGGTCACGGCCCCGATTCGCATGATCCCCGACTTCATGCGCGTTGAGCGATTCACATTTCCTCCTGGATGCTAGAGCGTATATTGGGCGACCCGATCATTTTGGCAAGGTTCGAGGAGTTATCGGCACCTACGTTCGGCGGACCCTAAACGAGGGGTAAATGAGCGTCTGTTCAGGTGACTGCCACGGAGTATCCGGCCCGGGTTTGCGCTGCTGTGTGCCGAGAGCTTGCCTCCGGACCGCTCTGATCGCGCAATACTCATCCGGCCATCACGGGTCCTTCTGGAGAGAACCGAGCAGCACGGAAAGGTCACGTGCACTGTCATCGGCTAAAAGTCGGACGCCGGCGTCCACCAACTCCCGTTACGGCACGCGACGTGCTGGCCGGCGGCTGGCGTGCACGGACGGCGGAATGACAACGCATGCTCTACCGGCTCTGCGCCTTGAGGTGATTCGTGGATCAGAGCACGGCACCACACCAGGGGCAACGATTGACGCGGTAGGCCGAGGAACCACCATCGCGGATCGGTAGCCCATACCAGAATTTGTCGTGCGACCCGCATTTGAGGACCGCTACGTCAGGGCACTCATCGCGTGGATGCAGGTCACAACTCCACTGACTCTTCCGCCGACAAGGCACTGCTGGTTATGTCGCTGACGCCGAGCGCCGTCCGTCGCTGACCGTCAGTGCCGGCCCGCGACGGACGGATTCGGTGTTCCTGACGTTCCGGCCACCCGAGGCCACCGGATCGCGGTCGCAGTAGTCGTTCCAGAAGTTCGGCCGATGCCAACTGCTGGGAGCCAGGCGGAGCGACCCGTCGCAGGCCATGGCTGCTGACCAGCATGCCGGAAGGTGCCCGTCGACGGTCTCGAACATGCAGGCCACATGGCCGCCGCCACCGGGGTGGCGCTCAAACTCAGCGACATCGCAGCAGCCCGGGTGGTCGAAGCCCTCGCCGTACGGATGGGATAGCCGGTCGCGGAGTTGTGGCTGGCGGATGACGCCCGGCAGGTGCAGGTCGTTCTCGGAGTCGCTGGCCGACGGCTTGCCGGCCGCTCGTTCACACCGGAGAGGTCACTGGCTCGATCCCCGTATCGCCCACCATCGTTTGTGCAGTTCAAGAGCCCGTAACGGGCTAGCCGGCAACAGGCTCTTCGCACCGAGATACCCGCACGTCCTGTCGATCATCGTCGATGCCTTCTAGGGTGCTGGCATGCGACCCGACATCCTGCGCGCACACCTGGACCTGCACCGTGACCGGCGTGACGTCCTTGGCCTGACGGCGAAAGCCGTGGCGGTCGGGGCGGCCGTCGCGGCCGGGTTGGGCACCTCGGCGGCATCGGCCGCTCCGCCGTCCGACGACTTCAGCGACCAGATGTTCACCTCGGAGGAGGTGGCCGGCTGGGCCGAGCAGACAACGCGCCGGTACGGCATCGGGGATCAGCGAGGGACCTGGAACGAGGTGACCCCGCGCCGGACGCGTGAGGCGTTGCGACTGCTCGACCGGGGTGCCCCGGTGAAGACGTACAACCTGGGCGAGCTGGTGCAGGACCGGTTCCCGGCGTTCGAGGTCACCCCGCCCCGGGTCCTGCACCAGCGGCTGCTGGTGCACGGGTACGAGCCCCGCGGAGACTTCGTGCCGGCCGCCACCTACGACCCGCGGACCAGCCCGGAGTCAGGCATCCTGGCGTCTCCGACCCCGCTGGGCCCCAACACGCTCTCCTTCCACGAGGAGCGCTTCCCGCACAGCGGCACGTTCCAGATCGCCACCCAGCTCGACAATCTCGGACACGTCGGCGTCGGTGTGACCTACTACAACGGCTTCCGCGGTCCGGACATCGCCACCCCACGCGGCTTGGCCAAGCTCGGCAACGAGCACATGGGCCCGATCGTCACTCGCGGCGTCCTGTACGACATCGTGGGTCTCAAGCTCGCGCAGGGTGCCCGCACCGACCTGTTCCGCTCGCCGGTGAACGGTGAGTGGGTGCTGCGCGACACCTACCGGATCACGCTGGAGGACATGCGCGCCGCGCTGCGCCGGCAGGGCGTACGCCGAGAGCCGGGCCCGGGGGACGTGGCGCTGCTACGCACGGGATGGACGCACCTGCTCAACCGGGCTGGCTTCGACGACCCCGACGAGCCGAACAACCGTCGCTACATCGTCGGCGAGCCGGGCATCTACCTGCGGGAGGCCCGCTATCTGGCATCCCGGCGGGTGGCCGTCGCCGCCGCCGACACCTGGGGACTGGAGGTGAGCGACCCGGCCGTCACCGGCGGCAACTTCTTCCCGGTCCACCAGGTCCTGCTGGTGCAGCACGGCATCCGCATCGGCGAGGGCGTTCGGGCGGAAGACCTGGTCAACGACGGCGTCTTCGAGTTCGTTTACCTCGTCACGCCCCAGTTCCAGGTCGGCGCCACCGCCGGCAACACCCCACCAGCCGCCCTGGGCGTCCCCAGCCGCTGAGCGGGTCGGGGGCACCAGTGTTCAAGTAGCGGTGCGAACCGGGTGATCTGACCGGAAAAACAACCGTGAGTGGGCAGGCGGCAGCGTCGGGGCGGAGCCCCGACGAGGTTCTGAACTTGTCGGCTGAGTGTGACGCCGGTCAGCCTAGGTTGAGCTGGACACTGTGGCCGAGGGCTTCGAGCTGGCGGATCAAGCTACGGGTCTTGCGGTGCTTGTAGAGTTACTGGTGCCAGGCGTTCAGGAACAGTGACCGCTCATCGGCGGCGTCGTCTGCCATGGCCTGCGTCTCCACATTCTTCTCTTCCCGCCGGTACCGGGTGTACGAGTGATCTGCGGACGACTGCCATCCGAACTCGTCCGCTCGTTTCGCTGAGTTGACGAGCGCCACCGGGCCCTGGATGCCTGGCGGGCTTCCCTTCAACCGGTTGACCTCGATGAACTCGCCGATGCACGTGGGTGGCGCAGCGATTTTCAGATACAGCTCCGACTTGCCCGTCCAGTACCGCATCCGGCCGTCGGTGCACTCGGGCAGTGTGATGGCGAAGTCGGTGAAGACCTCGTCGGGTGTCTCGCCCCAGCTGCTGCCGGGGTAGGCCCGGTCGTCGAACCGGGTGGAACCCCGGAACAGGACGAGCGTGGCCACGAGCCCGATGAGCGCCACGACCGCCACCGACGCGCCACCGACGATCCACTTGCGCACGCTCGTCCCCACCCCTGTCAGCTGCTCTGGTTGATCGACTTGGTGTTGCCGCGGCCGCGGACCACGAACTCACGGCCGGTGCCGTACTCGTGTGCCCACAGACGACGCGAGGTACTGCCGGATATTCCTGGCAAAGATCTTGCGCGAATGGCTGCCAGCTGCGAAAGGCCTCACACAAAACCTTCACACGACTTTCCGGACGCCTGCACCGGGGAGTTCGGCCTAGCCACCGTCGTCTTTCGTCACGGTTCGAGCGCACTCTTCTCGGCTATGCGAGTGAGGACGTCTTCGCGTACCCGATTGGCAGCTGTTTCTTGTTTTGAGACGCTATCTCCGAGGAAGAGCTGGTCCGGTTGCGTACATTCCCGGAGATCGGTCGGCCGGATCCCCATGCCGAGGGCATGCGACCGTGCGATGACACCGCCGCTCGACTTCGTTCTTTCCTCCCCTTGGCCGGCCCGACCAGGCCACCGGCGTCACCGTGATCTGAGTGCTGTCCGGCTGTGAGCTCAGGGCCTCGGTCTTGATCTCACTCGCCGCGATGTACTCGGCGTCGCGGACGCGTTCGCGCCAGCCGAGATCGTCGTTGAGCTCCCGCGCCGCGACCTCGGCCGCGTCCCGGGCTGCGTCGGCGCCGTCGATGGTGCCGCACCCCGCCAGCAGGACAGCGCCCGTGATCAGCGCCCCGACCACCCGCAACCTCACCGTCCCGCCGTTCCCATGCCCGAACGATATCGCCCGGATCAAAAGCCAGGCGATGCGGGGATAGTCGGTGTCTCCAGATGCAGCTGGAACAGCGGAGGCGCCAGTCACAGCCTCTGCTTGATTTCTGGAATGAGTACATAGATCTTTGTGGCCAATTCAGGAACGTCTGCGAAAATTGTCACCCTCGGCTTGTCAGTTGATAGCAGGTACCGGTATCCGAAGTCGTCGCCGACAACGTCCGCTACCTCGATGATGAAATCGGGCGCATCCAGCTCGCCAGAGAACATCTGCACGAACTCATCAGGAACCCCTTCGCGTACGATCACGACTTGCAACGGTTCGATATCGATATGGACCACGCAAACCAAAACGCATCCTTCATTGGCCGCGACCATGGAGAACGCGATGTCGAGATCCGGCATTCCGCTACCGGCGCCGACCCCTTCGACTCTCAGAACACCCCAAGGGACACCATGCGCAAAGGAATCGACCTCAACAGACACGAATCATCCTCCCGGCGGGCCGATATAGGAATGGAGACTCTACTTCACAAAAACGCACTCACTTCGGCAACTCAGGCCGCGGGGCGAGACGGACCGTCGGCCACGTAGCGTCACGGCTCGCCGCCGGTGACGTGCCCGCCAGGTTGATCAGGATGCCGATGTGCAAGGAGAGATGTAGACGTTGCGTTACGGCCCGCGCTGGGGCTGCGCACGGGGATGATGACAGTCGACCTGACCAGCCAGGTTGGGTCTTCGGCTTCCGGGTATGCAGCCGGAATAGAAGCTCACCTAGCTCGACAGCAGCGGTGCTGAAGAGCAACAGCGACTGGGCGGGAGGCGAACCTGTGACGGCCGGATACCAGGAGACCGGACTTGGCCAGATCGGCGAGGCTATTAGGCGTTCCGGGGTATACCTGCAGTTCGTGCCGCAGCCGACTCCCTTGGAAGCGTGCTGGTACACGATCGGCTTGACGGGCCACGGGCATCCTGAGCTGATCTTGTTCGGGTTGCCGCCCGAAATCTCCCGGCCCACCCTGCGCACCGTTGCCGGTGAGGTCATCGCGGGCCGACGGGCATTCACCCCTGGCCAATACGCCGACGACGTTATCGAGGGCCACCAGGTCCAGTTCGTCGCGGTGATCGAGCCGGATCGCCACCTTCCCCTTGCCGCGGAGTTCTACGCCGTCACAGGTACCGCCGTAGACGCCTTACAGATCGTATGGCCCGACCGGTACCACCGCTGGCCCTGGCAGCCCGGCACGCGCGTGGACGACATGCCGGTACTCGGTCGACCCGTCTCGTCCGGGTGACAGGCCGGCTACCGGACAGGCTGGCAGCCTGCAACCGCAGGTCAAGTCCCGTATGCCTGGGGAATGCCTCGACTGACGGTGGATTCGAGGGTCCCGACACCCGCTCGTCGGCAGTGCGAACGCGGTCTCGCGCGGGGCGGCGTCACCGAGGTGTCGGCTGGCGTGCAACCAGCACGCGCGAACGGCGGCATAGAAAGACCGATTGTCGTGAACTGCCCGGCGGCCGCCTCGCTCGGCGCTCGCGGTCACCAAATGCCGGGCTCGCCGTTCGGGCCGTATCGCCGAACGACTCGGCCTACCGTCAGGCGATGGACGACGAAGTCGTTTCCTTCTACACCGCTTTGCTGGACACCCATGTCCGGCTTCGTGACTCGCTCTGCGTGCCCTGGGCATATGGCCTCAGCGAGCAGGACATGTTCGCCGGCTTCGGCGCCGACCCTGAAGCCGCGCAGCGGCCGAACGGCTCACGGGATGGCGTGCTCGAAGACAATGAGGCCGCCCACATCGACTGGTTCCTGAGAATCAGGTACGTTCCGTCACCAGGCAGTTCCGGCGCCCGTCCGCGACGCATTCGTCGCCGCCACGGCCGTGGTCAGCCGGACCCGCCCTGCCGGCCAACGCGAGTCCGATCGTCGTGAGCATCCGCCGGTGCCTTCACGCATGCGTGACCAGCGGCGAGTCAGGCCGTCGACCTGTTCGACGAAGGTCTTGAAGCGCCGCAACGTCTGACGACGTGGAGAGGCCCGGGGTCGTGGTCAAGGACCGCGCCCCGGGCGTGATACCCCTGCTGCGCTGGTCTACTTCGCGGCCGCGGAGGTGGGGGTGGAGGTGGAGGTGCCATGAAGGGCTTGGATCACGGCGGCCGGGACGGGCTTGTCGAACATCTCGCAGATGGTCACGTACTCGGCGGCGAAGGCGACCTCGTAGTAGCGGTTCACGCCGTCGTTCTCCTCCGTGTCACTGGGCTCGACGGTGGTGTCGCTGACCGCTGTGCGCCGGCCGTCGGCGGATGCGACGGCGGTGCTGTGGTGGCCCAGGGTGTCGCCGCCGTGGCCCCAGACCGTCCCGCAGGGCGAATCGATCTTGAAGAGGCCCAGGCCGTAGCTGCCCTCGATCCCGGTCCCCGCCGGCAGGGCGATGGTGGTCTTCATCTGCTTGAGCTGCTCGCGAGAGAACAGTTCCGCACCCAGGACGGCCGACAGGAACCGGGACAGATCCTTCTGGGTGGAGATCACCGCTCCGGCGGCGCCACCCCAGCCACCGATCGGCAGGTCGGAGATGTCAGTGTACGTCCGAGGCGTCTCGCCGAATTTGACCGCGTAACCGTGGGCATAGCCGGGGCCGGTGTTGGTCGCCCGAGGGTCGGCGAGGTAGGTCTGCCTGAGGCCGAGAGGCCGGGCGATGCGCTCCTGTACCAGTTGGGGCAGGCGCTTGCCGGTCAGCTCCTGCAGGATCATCCCGGCCAGGGTGTAGTTCGTGTTGGAGTAGGACCAGCCCTTACCCGGCGCGAAGTTCGGCTCGTGCTTGAACGCCACGTCGAGCAATTCCCGCTCGGTGACAACGTGCTGCGGGTCCTTCTGGAGGTTGGCGAAGAAGTCGGGATCACTGGTGTAGCTGAACAGACCGCTGGTGTGGTTGAGCAGCATCCGGACGGTGATGTTCTCGCCGTTCGGAACGACGCCGGGCAGGTACTTCGAGACCGGCGCGTCGAGGTCGAGCTGTCCGCGGTCCACCATCTGCAGGACGAGCGTCGCCACGAACGTCTTCGTGTTGCTGCCGATCTCGAACTGCTCACGCCCGGTGAGGCGGCGCCCGGTGGCCCTGTCCGCGACACCCGCGGCCGTGATGGCGACGCGGTCACCGTCGTTGATCCGGGCCATGTAGCCGGGGGCACCGATGGCCAGCACGTGCTTGGCGACGTCTCGCATCGCGCTGTCGTGTGCAGCGGAGCCGAACGCCTTCGACTGCTCGGCGGCGGAGGCGGCAGAGGCGGTGACGACACCGGTGCCGGTGAGGACGGCTGCCGCGGCCACCACGAGCGCTGTCATCCGCCGCGAACGGGTCATGTTCAAGGTGCCGGTCTTCGTTGTCATACATTGATCATGCCGAGATACCCCCGGCGCCGTCGCTACCGCGGCCTGCCCATTCGGCCGGCAGGCTAGCCCCACCCGCGACGGTAGAGCTGGCCCTACCTACCCTCCTTGACCTGCTGCGCCAGCCCGTCAAACCGCACCTGCCCGCTTTGACGGTTGGCTGGCTGACCACGGTGAACGCGGGCGCAGAGCATGGCCGCGTTCCTACGCCGCACCGACCGGCAACTCGCCGCGCTCGGCACCCAGCCGGCGGCGGATGGACATCGACCGGATGCGAGCCTGGATCCGCCACCACGAGCCGCCCACCACCGCGGCCACCACCCATGAAGAACCTGGAGACCACAGATCGCTAGGACGTCCGGCGTACCGCGCCTTCGCGGCTTCCTTGAGGCCCGCGATCGGTGGTTGATAAGCGTCGGCGCGCAGCAGCCGGGCGCGGTGTGGATGCACAATTCGCCAGCAGCCTGCCGTCGCGACGCGACGTTTCCGGTGTGGGGGGCGCCACCGTATCGGTACCTCAATTTCCAGCTCCGATGACCGATCTACGCGTCGGGATTCGCTGCTTGAGGAGCCATGGTGTTGAGGTCAGGTCGTCACGCGTGGTTGGTGTACCTCGTGTTGAGCTTCGGGGTGATGGGCGCGTGCTTCCTGGCGCCGTGGGAGTCGGTCAAGACGGTCTTGTCCGGCCTTCTCGGCGTATCGGCGACGGCGGCCACCGTGGTAGGAGTGGTGCGGCACCGCCCGGCGGTGCGCTGGCCGTGGTACTGCATGGCGATCGGCTGGCTACTGTTCGCTGCCGGTGACGTCATCTACTGGGTGCAGAGTTCGTTGTTGGGCCGCGATGCCTTTCCTTCGATCGCGGATGCCTTCTATCTGAGTTCGTACCCGCTGCTGGCGGTGGCCTTGCTCGGTTTGGTGCGGGCGCGACGGCCGGGTAAGGACCGGCCCGGGCTCCTGGATGCCCTGGTGTTGTCCACGGGTGCGTCCATGCTGTCGTGGGTCTTTCTGATGGAGCCGTACGTGCGGGACAGTGACCTCGACGTCCTGGCTCGTGCGGTGTCATTGGCGTACCCGGCGGCTGACCTGCTGCTATTGGCGGTGCTCCTGCGGCTGACCACCGGACGGGGAGATCAGCCGCCGGCGTACCGGCTGTTCGTGGCCGCCACCGCGTCCATGCTCGTCGGTGACGTGGTCTACGGATTCATGGAACTCACGATCGGCTACAACGCCGGCGACCCGATCGATGCGGCATGGATGCTGATGTACGCCTTCGCCGGCGCAGCGGCCCTGCACCCGACCATGACCGATATGTCCCGGCTGTCACCTCCCGTCGCCGAGGGCCCGATCGGCATGCGACGGCTGATCGCCCTGGCAGTGGCGAGCCTCATGGCGCCCGCAGCACTGATCATCGAATGGCTTCGCGGCACCGAAATCAACATCCCGGTGATCGTGTCGGGTTGCGTGGTGCTCTTTCTCCTGGTCATCGCACGCCTTCACGGTTTGGTGGTGCTGCTGACCGACGCGCTTCGGTCCACCGAGGTGCAGGCGACCACCGACCAGTTGACCGGGCTGGCCAACCGGCGGCGCTTCCACACCTGCTGGCAGCAGTCGCTGACCGATGAAGTGGGACCTACCGCCCTGCTCTACATCGATCTCGACGGATTCAAGCCGGTCAACGACAAGCTCGGCCATGACGCCGGCGACGCCGTCCTGCAGGCCGTCGCTGATCGGCTGCGGGGCGTCGTACGAGCCGGAGACGTGGTGGCCCGCCTCGGCGGCGACGAGTTCGCGATCATCCTGCCCTGGACCGACGACCGCACCGCCGGTGCCATCGCTGAACGCATCGTCCAGGAACTGGCACTGCCATTCGAGCTCACCGAACGAACGGTGTACATCGGCGCCAGCGTCGGCGTCATCACCGCCACCCAAGGTGACAACCCCAACGCCCAACTCCGCCGCGCCGACACTGCCATGTACGCCGCCAAGAACGCGGGCCGCGGCCGGGTTCATCAAGGCTGACCCACAAACCAACTCGTACGCGCGCAGCAACCTCCCGAAGCAGCGACTGTGGTGGCTGTCGTCAAACGTCCTCTCGGTGCGGGTGGCCTCACCACCCGTCATGGGCCTCTCGCCGCTGTCAGTCACCCCAGCGCGATGCCGCTGCGCCGGCTTCCAGGGCGGTGAGGTGCGGGGTGGCGCCGCGTTCACGGTGGAAGCTCCAAGCGAGCGAGTACGCGGGCGCCTTCTCGGGGTTGCGCTGTGCCTGCGCCACGATGGCATCGACCAGCGAACGTGTCACCTCCAGCCGCGGATGAGCCGTATGGATCCGCGCGGCGTCGGATTCAGTGACGAACGCGGCGTCGAAGCCGAGGTCCATGCCGACACCACGTCGCACGAGCTGGCACAGGACGCCTCGGCGCTCCGCGATACCCGGCGAGGTGTGCAGGGCGATCGCCTCCCAGACAGCGTCGACGTCGGCAGCGGGCAATCCCCGTGCGGTGAGGAACTCGGCGGCGACATCTGCCCCGTCGACCTCGAAGCGCTGATGACGATCGCCCGGTCCGGACAGGCCGATGTCGTGCAGCAGGCACGCGACGAACAGCAGCTGTTGGTCGTAGTCGCGGCCCGCCACGAGGTGTTGGTGCTCGGCCAGAAGCCGGGCGAACAGATAGCTGCGAATGCTGTGGTTGGCCACGACCGTGGATTCCGTGTCAGCCACGAGTGCCAGCGTGGCGGTGGCCAACGCGTCGGCGGGCAGGGTCAGCACGTCCGTCTTCGTCGTCATGGTGATCAGCATGGGCCGGTGGGCCTCCGAATGGTGAGTGGCGAAAAAGCCGCCCTTCGATAGGATCTTGCCATGGTTGCGCATGCCGTCGCGGTGCTCGTTCTGCCCCGGGTGGTGCCGCTGGATCTGGGTATCCCGGCCAGCATCTTCGGCGAGCATCTGGACCTGCCCTACCAGCTGACCGTGTGTGGCCCTGATGCGGAGGTCGCGACCACGACCGGCTTCTCGGTCCGGGTACCGGGGACCCTCGCTGACGCCCGCCGCGCCGACACCCTCATCGTCCCCGGCTACACCAGTCCCGGCGACGATGCGCCCGAGGAAGTTCTGGAAACCATCACCGAGGTGTACGGCCGGGGCGGCCGAGTCGTCTCGATCTGTTCCGGTGCGTTCGCCCTGGCCGCCGCCGGTGTCCTGGACGGCCGGCGCGCGACCACGCACTGGAGCCGGACCGCCGACCTGGCCGCTCGATATCCGCGGATCACCGTGGACCCGCACGTGCTCTACGTCGACGAGGGCCAATTGCTCACCTCCGCCGGAGTCTCGGCGGGTATCGATCTGTGCCTGCACCTGGTGCGCCGCGACCACGGCGCCGCGGCGGCCAATCGGGTGGCCCGCAACGTGGTCGCCGCACCCCACCGTGACGGTGGCCAGACCCAGTTCATCGAGTCACCCGTCGTCGCCGGCGAGGACTCGCTGTCCGGCGTCCGTGCCTGGGCCCTGGCCAACCTCGACCGCCCCGTCAGCGTGCCCGAGATGGCCAGTCGGGCCGCCATGTCCTCGCGTACCTTCGCCCGCCGATTCGTCGCCGAAACAGGCCGCACTCCGCTCCAGTGGCTGCTGTACGCCCGCATCGACCGCACACGCGAACTCCTGGAAAGCAGCACCCTCAGCATCAGTCAGATCGCCGACCGTACGGGCCTGGGCACCGCCATCAATCTCCGGGCCCACTTCCGCAACATGGTCGGCACCACTCCGACCGCCTACCGCCGCGCCTTCCACACTGACTCCAACCCGTCCGGATCGACGTGATCGGCAACGCCTCGCGCACCTAGCGAGATCGAGCCGGCCTCACGCTGATGTTCCGGGGCGAGCGGTGCCCCGCAGCGGCCATCCACAGCGCGACAGCATGAAGACCGGTGCGACGGCACCCCTCTGTGTCATCCATGAAGGAGCGGGACCGGTCAAGTCGCTGGTTTGAAGTCGTTTTGTGGGTTGCCCGTTTGGTTGTGGGCGTGTGGGATCGCCGCGGTGGTGTCGATCGGTTGGGGTGTGGTCGTGTTCGCCAGGTTCCGGGTGATGCCGGAAGGGCAGGCAGAAGGTTCGGCGGCCGGTCATCCATTCGCCCGCGCGGCTGGGGACATTACGGTGTAGACCCGGCGGTCGTGATGGCACACGTCGTGCTGGCCCTGGCCTGCGAGCACCAGGCCCTCGACCAGCCGGACCCGCCGATCGCGACCGGTGACTACCCGGTCCTGCTGCTGTCCGCCGTCGACAAGGCCGTCGCCTTCGCCTCGAACGTCCGGCGGGCCGAGCAGGCCGGCCCACAGGGGCGAAGTCGTCTGGGCACCCGTGGCCAGGCAGACGTAGGGCTGTAACGAAACGGCTCGTCGACACCCCTCGGCGGCCCCCTCCGGCATGCCGAGCCGGACCGAACGGATCCGGCAGCCAGATCGCCTCGGCGGGGGTGGCGTGCGGCGGCGAAACCGTCAACCAGGCTGCCGGCCGTGCGCCAAGATGTTGATGACGTGACCGTCGGGGTCTCGGACGAAGAAGCGCCGGACACCCCACGGCTCTTCGGTCAACTCGTGCACGATCTCCGCCCCGGCCGCGCGGGCGGACCGGTAAACGGCATCGACGTCGTCGACCTGGAGGGAGGCGACGGGTACTACGGGCGCTGTGGCGTCGTGGGTCATGAGGCTCAGTTGCACTTCGGGCCGTTGAGGGTCTGCCAGCGTCACGATCCAGCCGTGATCCATGACCACCCGAAATCCGAGAACCTCGGTGTAGAACGCCGTAGCCTCCGCCAGCGACGAGCTGGTGAGGTCGGGAACAATCCGGCTGATTGCCATGCTTCGGCCTTCCGTTCTTCGTATCGGCAATTGTCCCCGCCGCCGGATCGCATCCGCATCGTCGGCTGCGGAAGCAGGCGGCGTGCGCCGATCGGGCGGCGCATCGGCTACGGGGCCCGGTCCGCGACCTGGTTGCTGATTCCGGCGGCCGGATTCGCGCCGCCGTCGCTCTGATCGGCGAAGCGGTTCGGCGATCCGGCCCGCGCCGACAGGTCGGTGACATCGCCGTTGGTGTTGGTCGCGGCGAGCGCCGTGGCGAACAGGATCAGCTGGTTGATGATGTTGAGCGAGAACAGCAGTCCCACCGTTCCGGCGACGACCTGATACGTCGGGTTGGCTTCGATGTTCTGCACGAAGACGTGGCCGACGGTCTTGAGCAGTTCGAGACCGCCGGCCACGATCAGCGCGGGCACGATGACGCGGCGCACCGGCATGCGTAGCCGCGGTAGTCCGGTCAGCACCGCGGACGCCAGCAGGGTGTTCACCGCGATGCTGACCGCGTAGCCGACTGCGGCCAGTAGCCACCGGCTCTGCGCGGCGTCCGCGACGGTCGGCTCGATCAGACGGTTGGCCACGGTGACGGTGAGGAACGCCATGGCGAGTGACGCGGCCAGCAGCAGACCTAGCTTGAGCAGCGCGAGCAGATCGATGAGCAGACGGGGTACCAGGGCGCCGGGGTATTCGGGCAGGCCCCACACCTTGCGGATGGAGGAACGCATGGCGTCGATCCAGAACCATCCGGTGATCGGTAGCCCCAGGAACGCGATCACCCCGATCGTGCCGCGGGCTACGCGAATCTGCTGCACGTCGAGGCTGGGCAGATTCGCGGCGAGGTAACGCTGCAGCACCTGCTGCACCTCCGGCCTGTCCAGGACGAAGCCGAAGGCCGAGAAGCCCAGCAGAGCGAACGCGAACGTCGCGAAGAACGCGTAGTAGGTCACCGCGGCGGCGAGCCGGCCACCGTCGGCCTCGTCGTAACGCGCGACGGCGCGGGCCAGGTGATCGAGCCGGCCGTGGCGGCGCCGGGCACGCCGCCACGCCGCAGTGGTTCGCTTCATCAGCCGGGGAGGATGTCTCGTCGGTCGAGGGCGGTGCAGCGGCCGGATCGCTTGACCAGTCCGTGTACCTCGACGGCCATCGGCGTGGTCATCGGGCGGGCACCTCCTCGCCGCCGCGGCCAGGCTTGGTCAGGGAGGGGCGAGGTGACTGATGGATGCGGCGGTCGAGGCGGATCGCGGCGTAGCCGAGCGAGGCGACGGCCGCAACGATAAGCAGGTCGGTGACGGCCACCGGTTCGGTGCCGAGCAGTTCCCGCAGCAGTGGGGTGTAGACGGCGGCGAGTTGCAGCAGCAGTGCGGCGCCGATGGCGGCGAACAGCATCGGGTTGGCGCGGCTGCCGGGACGGGCACGTGATCCCAGTGCGACCGCGAGCTGGGTGAGGCCCAGGGCCAGGAACAGCAGGGTCTGCCAGGGGCGGTCCGTGGCGTGTGCCCATACTCCGACGCCGATGGTGACGGCGGCGATGACGGCGCCGACGCGTAGGACGCGCTGCCAGAGACCCGCGCCGAGGACCGTTTCGGCAGGCGGGCGGGGAGGCCGGCGCATGGCGTCCGGGTCGGCGGGTTCGCTGCCCATGGCCAGGCCGGGCACGCCGTGGGTGACCAGGTTGATCCAGAGGATCTGGGCGGGCAGCAGCGGCAACGCGAGGCCGGCGAACGGGCCGGCGAGCATCACGGCGACCTCGGCGGCGCCGCCGGACAGGGCGTACAGCAGAAAGCGGCGGATGTTGGCGTAGACGCGGCGGCCTTCTTCGGCGGCGGCGACGACGGTGCCGAGTTCGTCGTCGGCGAGGACCAGGTCGGCGGCTTGGCGGGCGACTTCGGTGCCGCGTCTGCCCATGGCGACGCCGATGTCGGCGCGGTGCAGGGCGGGTCCGTCGTTGACACCGTCGCCGGTCATCGCGACGATCTCCCCCGCGCCGCGCAAGGCGTCGATGATGACGACCTTCTGCTGCGGGGTGGCGCGGGCGAAGACCCGCACGCCGCGGGTGGCGGCCGGGCCGGGGTCGGCGGTACGGCAGTCGACCGCCTCGTCGCCGGAGGTGATGATGCCGAGGTCGGCGGCGATCGCGGCGGCGGTGGCCGGGTGGTCGCCGGTGATCAGGACCGGCGTGATCCCGGCGGCGCGGCACGCGGCGACAGTGGCGGCCGCGGAGGCGCGTGGCGGGTCGAAGATCGCGACGAGGCCGAGCAGCCGTAGGTCGTGTTCGTAGCCGGCGGCGTCGGCGGGCACGGTGTCGCGTTCCGCCTGGGCGACGGCGAGGACCCGGAACCCGCCGGCGGCGAACTCGTCGGCACGGTCGGCGGCTCGGCGCAGCGCGTCGGGGTGGTCGGTGAGGATCGCCGGGGTCAGCAGTGACTCCGGCGCCCCTTTGCAGATGATCTGCACGCGGCCGCCGGGCAGCCGGTGTGCGGTGCTCATCCGTTTGCGGTCGCTGTCGAAGGGGTTCTCGCCGTCGCGTGGTGCCGCCCGGTGCAGCGCGTCGGCGTCGATGCCGAGTTTGCCGCCGGCGGTCAGCAGCGCCGCCTCGGTGGGATCGCCGACGGCCAGCCAGTCGTCGCCGTCGGGGCCGGGCGGACGCAGCGACGCGTCACTGCACAACACCGCCGCCCGCATCAGTTCCACCAGATCAAATGCCTGACCTGGTGGTACGACGTTGCCGTCGCGGCTGATCCGCCCGCCCGGCCCGAATCCGGAGCCGCTGACCGATGCGTCGCCGTTCACGGTCCACAGTTGCCGGACGACCATGGTGCCCTCGGTGAGGGTGCCGGTCTTGTCGGTGGCCAGGATCGTCACCGAGCCGAGGGTTTCCACGGCGGGCAGTCGCCGGATGACGGCGTTGCGGGCGGTCATCCGGCGGGCGCCCAGGGCGAGGCTGAGAGTGACCACGGCGGGCAGGGATTCCGGTACGGCGGCGACCACCAGGCTGATCGCGGTGATGATCATCAGTTGTAGTGGTTGTCCACGGACCAGGCCGAGGGCCAGGACCACGGTGCAGAGCAGCAGGGCGCCGGCGGCGAGTTGCCGGCCCACGCCGGCCAGGCGTCGCTGCAAGGGTGTCAGTCCGGGGGCGGTGACGAGCATGGCGGCGATGCGGCCCAGGGCGCTGGCGGCGCCGGTGGCGGTGATGACGGCGTGTCCACGGCCACGGACGACGACGGTGCCGGCCGATACGACGTTCGACGTGGACACCGCCGGGGCTGTGTCGGCAGTGGCCGACTTGTCGACGGGTGCGGATTCGCCGGTCAGGGCTGCCTCGTCGACGAGCAGCGCGACCGACTCCACCACGCGGGCGTCCGCGGGCACGACGTCACCTTCGGCCAGGACCAGCAGGTCGTCCACGACGAGGTCGGCGGCGGGGACTTCGCCCTGCCGGCCGTCGCGGATGACCCGGGCGGCCGGAGCGGTCATGGCGGACAGGGCGGTGATGGCGCGTTCGGCTTTGATCTCCTGGAGCACGCCGACGGTGGTGTTGACGACGATGACCAGCAGGATGACGGACGCGTCGGTGAAGTCGGCGGTGGCGAGGGTGAACACGGCCGCGGCGAGCAGTACCAGTACCAGCGGATCCCGCAGTTGCGTGACGATCCTTCGCCACAGCGGCACGGGTCGCGGCGACGGCAGCACGTTGCCGCCGTCGCGGGCCAGCCGCTGCGCGGCGTCCTCCGACGACAGGCCCGCATCCGGCGTGGCGAGGCGAGTGGCGCCGACCGCCGCGGGTGGCCGGGCGAGGCCCGATGCATCCGGTTCAACCTGCAGATCGGGTACGGTCATGACAGTTCCTCGCCTTGCTGGATCATGGTGAGAGCTTCGCGGGGCCCCGCTTCAGAACCGTTCGATGACCTGATCCGCGGGAAGCCGTGGTGTGTGCGGGGCAGCGGAGCCGGCCGGATCGCCGGTGGTGAGCCGCAGCACGAGGTACGGGTGGCCGAGGCCGGCGAGCAGGCGCCGGATGCGTTCCCGGGTGACGGTCACCTCGATGGTGGCGCTCAGCGGCAGGACCGACAGGCCGAGCTCGGTGGCGGTGAGCCAGGAGGCCGACAGTGCCTCGCCGGCGCGGAGCCAGCCGATCTCGCCGTCCTCGGGTCCGTAGAGGATCGCGAACGTGGCGACGTTCTCGTGCTCTGCGGAGACGGGCAGGTCACCGAGGTGGCCGAAGTCGCCGCCCGGCACGGTCGTCTGGGTGGCCCGGGCCGGGATGGCGGCGTCCGGGATGCCGCTGCCCAGCGGCCGGGTGCCGCCGGTCCAGTAGTTGACCTCCGCCTGCCAGGCGGCGTCCGCGTTCTCCGCGCGTTGCGCCTGGTCGGCGGCGCCGGCCAGCTCGAGTACCTGATCGGGACGCAGTATGTGCAGGCCCGCGCCGGCAGATTCGGCGGCTCCGACGATCGCGTTCAGCTCCTCGGTGCCTACCGGGGTGCCCCCGGTGGGCCGGCGGTCGGTGTGCCGCAGTCCGATGGTCTGCCGGTGGCGTCGCGCTTCGAGACCGACCGGGATCCGGTGGTCGAGACGCAACCGCGCGAGGTGATCGGGGTGTGCGGGATCCGGCATGCGCGCGAGGATGGTGTGCCAGCCGTCGGCGGCGAGGCTGACCAGGGCGTGGTGCAGTGCGGCCCCGCAGCTGAGGACGGCGAGCCGGGAGTCGGGGTCGGTGACCTCGGCCGCACGGCTGTGATCGAGGTAAAGGCTGAGTTCGTTGCTGGTGAGACGCCAGCGCCAGGGTTGGGTGTTGTGAATCGACGGGGCATGCCCGGCCATGGTCGCGGCGGCGGACAGAGCCCGGGCCTCGGCGCGGGTGTCGGCGGCCCGGATCGAAGCTTCGGTGCTCATATCGAGTTCCTTCCTGGTGTGCTGAACGTCCGGGCCGGTCATGGCGTGTGCGGCCAGGTCCAGTCGCGGATCTCGGGCAGGTCTTCGCCGGTACGCCGCAGCTCGTCGGAGCCCAGCGGCTCACCCGCTGCCACGTGCAGGGTCCTGGTCACGGTCATCAGGAGACCGTCGTCAGTGGTGTGCCGTTAATCGATGTCGTGGGAGGTGTGGTGGTGGCTGCGGCGTTCTCGCGGGCGAGGAACGTGCCGAGTTCACCGATGGTGCTCATCAGCGGGGCCGGGAACACGACGGTGCTGTTCTTGTCGACGCCCAGTTCGACCAGGGTCTGCAGGTTACGCAGCTGCAGCGCGAGGGGGTGGGCCATCATGATGTCCGCGGCGGTGCCCAGCGCGTCGGCGGCCAGCGCTTCGCCCTCGGCGGCGATGATCTTCGCGCGTTTCTCCCGCTCGGCCTCGGCCTGCCGGGCCATGGCCCGTTTCATGCTCTCGGGCAGCTGGATGTCCTTGAGCTCGACCAGGGTGACTTCGACACCCCACTCCTCGGTGGCGACGTCCAGGATGGTCTTGATGTCGATGTTGATCCGGTCGGTCTCGGAGAGCGTCTCGTCGAGGGTGTGCTGGCCGACGACCTTGCGCAGGGTGGTCTGGGCGATCTGGTTGATCGCCGCGCCGACGTTCTCGATCGCGACGACCGACTTCTCGGCGTCGACGATTCGGTAGTAGGCGACGGCGGACACGTCGACGCTGACGTTGTCGCGGGTGATGATGCCCTGCGACTGGATCGGCATGGTGACGATCCGCAGGCTCACCCGGTGCAGCACGTCGACGAACGGGATGATCACAGTGAGGCCGGCCTTCCGGACGGCGATGACCTTGCCGAGCCGGAACAGGACGCCCTGCTCGTACTGCTTGACCACCTTCACGGCGAGCAGTGCGAGAGCGAAGAGCACCAGGATGATGAGAGCGATCCACAGGGACCACATGAGGAGATCCTGACTTCGGCCGCAGCCGGATATACGTGCCCGAGAAACAGTCTGCGTGCGAAACGCACCTGATCACTGCGGCGGGCGAAGAAACGCCGAGACACACACAGCGGTCAAATACCAGGCCACCAGGGTCCAGGGCGACACCTCAACCCTACGCCTGTTCACGACGCTGGGCCGGGCGCCCGTCAGCGGGTTCGGCGAAATGAGCGTACGGTCAAACTGTCGCCCGGGGCCCCGGTGGCCGCCCCGCCCACCGTCACCGCGGACATCTCCCACCATTTGTGGATCTTGCTGTGGTTGACGCGTCCTCGACGGCCTCACTGAGTAGGTGGCACCGCTCTCCGATTCGTCGTGGGCACACTTGGACGCGCTGCGGAACATGTGTCACGAACACCTGAAGGAATGTGAGTGCGATGGTTGACATCGCCAAGGATCACGAAGCCTCCCGCCGTCACCACGGAACGGCGAGAACAGGGCGCACGGCACTACGCCGGCACCGCCGTCGTCCCGGACACCGCTTTCCCGGTCACCGGCCGGACGGCCACCGCGACGCGCTACCTGTTGGCCGGCGACCGGAAGGCCACCACGAGTCCGTTCGCCGACTTCTACCACTCCATTGCCGGGCGCGGCCGCTCGACCGCGATGATTCGCGTGTTTCGCCACCCGACTGCGGCAAAGCCCCGAGAAGGGTCGCCGCCGTAAGGAGACCGTCATGAAAGCCCCCGTCACTTACGAATCGAGGTTCGGCAACACCGAGGCGATCGCCCGCGCCATAGCGCTGCCACATGGTGGCAGCTGCCGAGTCCTTTCACGTGGCGGGCACGACCGGTCCCCTCCTCGACGGCGAGTGGGATCGGGCTCGCGGGTGGACCGGCTCGCTCGCCGGCACCGTGCTCGCTGGGTTGCCCACCGGTGATGTCGCTGACTTCATCACCGGTGCTGCGGTGACGGACGCGGAGCCACTCAGCGCAACAAGCCCGGGTGAAGGTGGTTCAACGGAGGCCATCTCGCCAGCACACCGATCAGGAGACGGACATGACGAGCAACAGTTCCGACAACACCCACCGCATCGTCGTCGGAGTCGACGGTTCACCGGGTTCGAAGAACGCGCTGGCCTGGGCCATGAACCAGGCCCGGCTGACCGGCGCCACCGTCGAAGCCATCACCACCTGGCAGGACCCCGCCAAACACGGAACGGCCTACGGATGGACGTCTGCCGCGTTCGAGGGTGACACCTACGCCACCGCGATGGTCAAAGCCCTCGACGACGCCGTCGCCGAGGTCACCACCCCGATGTCGCATCCCGTCACGGTGCTGGCCCAGGTCGTCGAAGGCCACCCCGCCGAGGCTCTGGTGCACGCGGCCAAAGGAGCAGAGCTACTCGTGGTCGGCAGCCGCGGACACGGCACCTTCGCGAGCATCATGCTCGGCTCGGTGAGCCATCACTGCGTCCAGCACGCCACCTGCCCGGTCGTCGTAGTCCGGTAGTCGAAACGGCAGGACTTCAACATGATCGATCAGCAACCGGTACAGCGGCGCCGCGACCAGCGGCCGTGCACGCCGCTCTCCACCAGCGCGGTGTCGGGGTTCGCGGTCGCCGTGACCATCGGGCCGAAGTCCGGCCCGGGTGTGGTGAACAGGTACGGCGGCTCGGCGTGCCCGGCGGCGGGCTCAGGGTCGATGGTGCTCATCGGACGGCGGTGAGCACGGCAGCCGATTCGCCGCGGTGGTGTCGGCCGTCCGCCGGACCGGTTACGTCAGGTCGTTCAGTGCTGCGGTCGCCGTATGCCTGCCGATCATCGGCAGCGACCCGGCCCGAAAGAAGGTGCTGGCCTCCGCGCTTTGACCTGCGAAGCAAAGATCGCTCCGATCGTCACACGGCTGTCACCGTTTGGCCACCGTGAGCAGGACGGCGCTGTCCTCGAGCGCCTCGAGTGCGTGCCGGGCGTCCGGGATGATCAGAAGGTCCCCGGTCTCGCCTTCCGCCGCAGTGTCGCCGGCAGTGAGGCGGACCCGGCCGTGCAGTACGTGGTGCGGGACCGTTCGGGGAGTTCCGGTGGCCCTTCCCACCCGCGCCTGGACATACGCAGGCCAGCGGTGTTCGTCATGCTCTACGGCAACACGGTACGTTCGACGCCCCGCGTCGGGCAGCCAACCTACGCCATCAGTTCGCGATGGCCGGCCAGCTCGTCGTACGGCACGGCGGATCCGGCGCCCGCGAGTGACTGCCGGCCACTGGCACACCGGCGGTCCCACCACCGGGGCCGAGGCCGCGCTGGTCTCGGACACGTCTGCCCCACGCAGGATAGTCACGTTTCACCTGATCCCACCTTGAGCAACTCCGGCGGCGGCTCGATCCGGATTCGAGCGCCGACCGCACCCCGGACTAGGTTCGATGACATGGCGACCACAGTGCTACGCATCCGCCTCATCGGCGGAGACCGCATGGACATCACCTACCAGCAACCAGACCTCTCCACCGAGGACGAACTCGTCGAACACGTGATCGCGACGCTGTCCGTGGATTCGGGAGCACTGCACGGCAAACACGGTGACCGGCTGGTCGTGCTCTACGGCCGGGGCGTCGCCGCCATCGAAGTCGCACCCCGTGGCGCGGTGCTGTGACCAGTGCCCGAGCCGGCCATGTCAACAGCCTCAGCCGACTCGGGATGCTACGGACGAGCCTCTCCCCTGTGCGGCGGGCCGGCCGCGCGACTATGTCCCCCTCATCCACGCGTGCGGTGTTGAAGGGTGGAGATGAGGGCGAGGGTGGACTCGGCCCCCTGGTTCAGGTTGGGCCCGTGCAGTGTCAGACCGTCGTAGCCACCACCGGTTGCCGGGTCCCACATGACCTGGCCGACGTCGTTGTCACCGAGGAACCAGGAGATGGACCGGCGCACTCCCGCGTACCAGGTTTGGCCACCGGTGATGGTGGCGGCGGTGGCGCAGGCGTCCGCCAGCGCGGCCACCTCGATCGGTTGCTGGTCGTACCGTAGCCGGGGGCCGCCGCGTTGCCAGCCCGCCGACGGCAGGACCGACAGGTGGCCGTTCCTGGTCTGGATGTCCAGCAGCCACGTCAGCATCCGCAGACCGGCGGCCAGGGCCGGTGGGTCGTGGAGGAGGCCGCCGGCGGCGATGAGGGCTTCGGCGAGGGCCGCATTGGCGTAGGTGAGCCGCTCCTGCGGCCACGGCCAGCGTGGATCCGGATCCGGGCGCCCGATGGCGGTGGCCGCGTCGGCCAGGAGCTCAGCGGCCGGCTCGTTGCCGGGATCCGTTCGGAGCAGTTCGGCGGCGCCGAGCGCGCCGAAAGCCATGGCCCGTGGGTCGACGGACCGGCAGGAGGCCCCGAGGGTGAAGGCGAGGAGCGCTTCCTGGCGGATCCACGCAACCGGGGAGCGGGCGGCGGCGGTCCCGAGGGCCCAGAGGGCACGCCCCCACCAGTCGCCGAGTCCGGGCTGGTCGGTCCATTCCCGGTGGAATCCGAGCCGGTTGTGGAAGGCGCCGTCGGCGTCCTGGGCGTGGGTGAGGAAGGCCAGATAGCGTTCCGCGAGCCGGAGGACCTCGGCGGACGGGTCGATCTGACGGCTGGCGACGACGAGACCCCGGGCGACGTCGTCGGTGCAGTAACCGTGTTCGCGGCGGACGGTGGCGTGCCGGGCATGTTCGAAAAGGCCGGTGTCGTCGGTGAGCCGCACCAGATGCGCGAAGGTAACGGCGGGAACGGGCCGGCCGGACGTCGCCGCCATGACGGTTGCGCTGACGGTCATGTGCCGGCCACGGCGACCGCGCGGGAGTCTACGGCGGCGACGAGAGTCACGGCGAGTTCGTGGTAGCGCTGGGCGACGGCGGGCCAGCGTGGCGCCGGCTCGGCGTGGCCGCTGCGTTCGCGCAGTGTGGCGGCCAGAGCGGGCTTGGTGAGGATCTTGCGGATCGCGGTTG
>NZ_JASCTH010000051.1 GCF_030009775.1 Actinoplanes sandaracinus
ATGCCGCGGCGGGCTCGCGGATCACGCACCGCGGCCAGCGCGGCGTCAAGCCCAGCGGCGGTTTCCGGCACGGTCAGAGCCGGTGCATGAGACAGGGACGAGATCAGCGATGATGGCAGTGCGGGCATGACTCACTTCGGACGATCAGCATGGCGTAGGAACCTTGATGATCTTCTGAACCGGTCATGCCCGTCTTGCTGTCACTACCAGCGGCGCTTCTATACCTAACCAGCCAAATCGGACAGCACTGCGACTTTGCCGGGGCCCTGGACGGTGCCCGACGCGGTGCCCGCCGACCTCGGCGCGGCCGCCACCAGCGAAGAGTAAATCCTCAACAACGACCGACGGCCCGGCCACCCCTAGCGGCCGGGCCGTCCAACAACTCAGATTCCAAACACGAGCAGGGCACCGTTAACAGCGATAAACGCTGTGTTGACAAAGTCGCAGAACCCTTTCCGTGGGCGCCACGTGGCTCTATCTAGACCCATTCACTGTGGCGGCGACAGCCCAAATCCATCTGATTCGCGCAGCATACGAAGGTGCGTCAACACACTCATCTCGGCTGTCCGGACGTCTGGGGGTCGACTGAACGTCACCCGTGGTGACTTGGGGCATGCGTGTCAAGACCACCCTGCACCCTGGTGGACAGGCTTCGGTGGCGAGAACCTCACCCGGAGCATGATCGAATGTCAACGGGCGGACTTCACTGGTAACGGACAGCCGAAGTGATTCGGACGGCGTTGCTCGCCCCTCACTCGGACAGCTCGAAGTGGCCCCGCTTCCTTCCGAGTTCATCGGGAGATGACGGCTTGGGTCGCCCCCACCGGTCGTTTCCTTGACTGCCACACTGCGGGAAGGGCATCCGTGCCGTCCCGGATTGCGATGGCGGCCATGACACCATGATCGGCATGACGTCGTACGAGCAGGTCGCGATCAGTCTCTGGCATCCGGAGATCGAACGTCTCCGCCTGCCTCCCCTGACAGATGAGCTGGTCGTCGACGCAGAGGGGCAGCTTGGTGTCCGCCTGCCGCCGGACCTGATCCATCTGCTCCGGACTCAGAACGGTGGCGTCATCGCCGACGCATGGGATGCGTTTCCGACCGATGCGAGCGTCTACGCGGACGATCATGTGCCCTTCGATCACCTTTATGGGATCGGCCCGGCAGATCAAGCGGGGACGACGACGCTGCTGGACACCCCATATCTGGTGCGGGAATGGGAACTCCCGTCACCAGTGGTGCTGCTCAGCGGCCAGGGCCATTACTGGATCGCCCTCGATTACCGGGAGTGCGGACCGGCCGGTACGCCATCTGTCGTCTGGCTCGACAACGAGATGGATCAGGAGTTGCAGCTCGCACCAGACATTCGCGCGTTCGTGGAACGCTTGACCGCATCAGACTCGTTCCCCGAGTAAAGACTTGCCACTCCATCGACGATCTGCCGTCGGCCAGCGCACGACTTGCTCAACCGGCGGTCGCGCCGGTTGACGGCCTCCGAGCCGAGCACATGCCGGATCGTCAAAGATGATGTCTTTCAATTCGATCAGCGTTTTAATGCGGTAGCCGGCCTGCGAGAAGTCATGCGCTTTGGTGAATTCATTGTGGACAACAGCACAGTCAATACCAGCCGCCACGGCCGAGTTCAGCCCTCTGGATGAATCCTCTACGACCAGTGTCTCTTTTTTGGCGGCACCGAACCGCCGCAGACCGGTCAGGTACGGTTCCGGGTGCGGCTTGGAGAGCTTGTAGTCCTCGCGAACAAGTACGAAATCCATGAACTTTCTAATCTGGCGCGTTTCATGGATGAGTTCGAAGTCCACACGTTTTGCGGTCGTCACGATGGCCATGCGAGCATATTGTGACAGCTCAGCAAGCGTTTCGACGACGCCTTCGATCTCAATGGATTCCGTTCGCAGATATTCCTGATAGTAGTCGTCACGAGCCTTACGCTGCCTGCTGATGGTCTGTTCATCAATACCTGCCGCCCTGGCCTGGGCCCAGGTGCCCAGCCCTTGGCCCATGCCGCGAAGGTATTGACCTTTGTCCACAGTGAAACCGATGTCCGCCAGGGCGTGCTCTCCAGCTCTGTAATACCAGAATTCGGTATCCACCAGAACGCCGTCATGATCGAAGAGTATGTACTTTTTCACTCACTTGATCCTTTCCGGCGGCCGCGGCAAGATCCTCGCGACGATGCGGCATGTCTGACGTTCACATCAATCCAGGGTTACGGCGAGCCAGAGGAGTAGCTTGAAGCCGATCACGAAGAACGCGGCCAGCACCAACGCGACGACAGCTACGACGAACACCATGGAAAGGCCCTTTCCCGCGGACCGAGCCAAGTTCCCACGGGGGCCGCGCGCCGGGGGCTGATCCGTCTCGGCCTCGAAGTCGAACACGTCCGGCACTGTAGCGGGAGTCCGCTACGCCGTCGCGCACTCAACTGGCTGCGAGTCGCCCGATACGGATCGTCCGTCCAGGGAACGCCGGACCTGGCGTGAGGGACTACCGGTTGTGCGAGTGCGGCACGTCGCTCTGCAGCGCACGGAACTGCTTCGGTGTCATTCCGGTGACATGAATGAAGTCACGGATCATGTGCGACTGGTCGGCATAGCCGACGGCAGCGGCAAGCTCGGCATGCGTGCCCGCCTCCTCACCCAGCCGCTCGGCGGCCTCCTGCAGCCTCCGCCGCTGAATGATGCATTTGGGCGTGAGCCCGAGCCGGCGGCGCAGGAGGCGCTGCAGGGCCCGCTCGCCGAGGTCGAACCGCTCGCAGATCTGCGCGACCTGCAAGATCTCGGGGTCCTCCTCGACCGCCGCGACCACGGCGTTGGTCAGCTCGCCTTCGGCGTCAACGGGCAGGAAGCGCCGCACGGCGTCCTCACACGCGCTCATGGCGATCCGGTGGGCCGCGCGATCGTGCGGGTCGGGCGCCATAGCCTCCCGCACCCGGTCGGTGAGTGCCCGCGCGTCGTCGCCGAGCACATCCTCGAGGTCGACGTAGCGGTCGTTCCATGCCCCGGTCGGACCGGCGATCAGATAGCCGGTGGCGGGCGCCAGTGTCAGCCCGACCGCCCAGCCGTCACCCGTGAGCGTCGTCGTCGACAACTCCGGCGCGACGCCGTAGAAGCGCGCGTAGTCGCCGCCGATCACCACCTGGCAGACGGGGTCCTGCAGCACCTTCCGCGGCGTCTCTTTCCCGGCCGGTACGGACCAGACCGGAATCCAGAACCGGCGCAGCAGCGTGGTGAGGTCGGCGCTCGGAGCGTGCCGGTACGTCCGGTGATGGACCTCGCGCGGGGTCGTCAGGCGCGCCAACTCCAGCGGGTCGCGGCGCACCGTCCCTACGACGACGCCGGCCTCGTCAGCGGCGTCGGCACCGTTGTCGGGTTTCATCAAGTCCGCTCCCCCAGCCACGCCCTACGGTCCCACACATGACTGACACAGCAACGCGCTACCAGGCCGCTCTGCGCTCGTTGACCGCCATCGTCGACGCGGTGCCGCCACATGCATGGGATGCCCCTTCCCCATGTGAAGGCTGGAGCGCCCGGGACATCATCGGGCACCTCATCGGAACCCAGCGCGAGACGCTCACGGAGCACGGCGTCGACCTCGGCGGCGCGCCGGACCTCATCGCCGATCCCGCTGCGGCGTGGGCCGAGCACAGCCGCCGCGTCCTCGAGGCGCTGGCCGACGACGAGCTCGTCAACCGCGCCTACGACGGCTTCCTCGGCCCGACGACGGTCGGCGGCACCGTGGAGCAGTTCTACGTGTGGGACATGTACGTCCACCGGTGGGACCTGGCCCGCGCCGCGGGGTTCGACGCCGCGTTCACCGACGCCGAGCTCGACCGCATCGAGCAGGGCGCCGACAGTTTCGGCGACGCCCTGCACATGGACGGCATGTGCCGACCGTCTCTCACCCCGGCCGGCGCCGACCGCACCGCACGTGTGCTTGCGCGCCTCGGCCGGGCCGGCTGAGCCGGCCCGGCCGGCCGGCGTCGTCGACGGCGCACCGGTGCCGTGGCCTTGCGAGGACCCTGAGCGTATGGAGGAGCGGCGGGCAGAGGTCGGACTGGATTCATTTCTGGTGCACGTCACCAGGCACGCACCCGCCTGATCGCCCTCCCATCCCGGCGCGCGATGCGGGTGGGGCGTGGGCGATGCTGTGGGCGTGGAGTACGTGTCCAGAGTGCCGCGACCGCCGCTGGACGGGCTGATCGACGACCTTTACTACCTGGAGGGCACGCCGCCGTACGCCCGGCTGACGCTGCCGGCAAGTCCGGCGGCGTTGCTCATCGTCAATCTCGGGGCGCCGTTCCGCATCCGTGCCGGCGGCGACATCGAGACGGGCGAGTACGCCGACGGCTGCGTGATCACCATGCCCACCCGCGCGTTCGACTTCGGCTACCCACCCGGGACCCGGTCCGTCGGCGTGCACTTCAAGCCGTGGGGGCTGGCGCCGTTCCTGCCGATGCCCGCGGCCGAGCTGTGTGACCGGCCGGTGACGGTGGAGCAGGTCTGGGGCCGGCCCGCCATCGCTGAGCTGCGAGACCGGCTGGCCACGGCGGACGAACCGCACGAGATGCTGACGCTGCTCGAGGAGGAGCTGACGCGGCGGCTGTGCGAGACCGCCGGTCTGGGGCTGGTCCGCCATACGAGCAGCGTCATCGCCGCGACCAGCGGGGCGGTGACGATCGGCGACCTGAGCGTGGCAGCCGGTGTCAGCAGCACTCATCTGGCACAGCGGTTCAAGGAGCTCATCGGCGTCACGCCGAAGCGACTGGCCCGCACCTACCGCTTCACCGCCGCCGTCTTCGCGATCAACCCCGCCGGACCGGTCGACTGGAGCGACCTCGCCGGCGGCACGGGCTACTTCGACCAGGCCCACTTCAGCCACGAGTTCCGGGCGTTCACCGGGCTCACGCCGACCCGGTACGTCGACGTCCGGCGGCGGTTCCTGCGCGAACATCCCGGCCACGTGCTGGACGGCTGGCCGCTGCCGGCCGATTGATTTCGTACAAGAGCGACAGCCCACGAAACTCTAACCTGAGGGCATCCCCCCAGCAGAGGAGCGCCCATGGGCACAGTAGTCATGTACAGCTCGGTGTCGGTGGACGGCTTCATCGCGGACGAGAATGACCAGCCCGGACCGCTGTTCGACTGGTTGTCCAGCGGTGACGTGCCGTTGGACTCCAGCGGCGCGCTGACGGTGTCGCAGACCTCCTACGACTACACCCGGCCGTACTGGGACCAGATCGGGGTGACCATCGCCGGCCGCCACGTCTTCGACATGACGGACGGCTGGGACGGGAAGCCTCCGAGCGGGATCGGTCACGTGGTCGTCGTGACGCACCGGCCGCGGCCCGAGGGCTGGGACCCCGAGGCGCCGTTTCACTTCGTCGACGGCGTCGAGGCCGCCGTGGCCAAGGCGCAGGAGCTCGCGGGTGACCGCATGGTCGAGGTCGCCGCCGGCGACGTCGGTGGCCAGGTGCTTGCCGCGGGCCTGGTCGACGAGGTGCGCATGGACGTCGTACCCGTCGTGTTCGGCTCCGGCAAGCGCTACTTCGGGTCGGTCGACGCGCAGCACCTGTTGGAGGATCCTGACGTGGTGATTCAGGGCAACCGGGTGCTTCACCTGCGCTATCGGGTGCGCCGCCGACCGATCTGAGCGGGTACGCGAAGTAGTCCAACCGCGAACGACAAAACAGGATCAGGTCCCGGGCCGCGTTTGCGGATCGCTACCGGCGGTCCGGTCCCCCGCGATCGAACCTCCGGACTCTGTACGCCGACGTCACGCGATCAGGTGTACAGGTCGCGTTTGTCGAGCAGGTAGCGGGCGAAGTCGAGCGGCGACATGCCGCGGCCGAGGTCGCGTTCGGCGTCGGTGATCGGGACGACGTTGAGGATGCGGACGGGGCCTTCACGGGTGTGGACGTAGTCGACGGCGTCCGGGCTCAGCGGGCCGGCGAGGAACACCGCCCGGCAGCCCGGGAGCACCGGGAAGTCGTCACCGAGGCCGACCATGTGGCCCCAGTCGACCGGGGTCCCGGTGAGGAAGGGGTGGATCGCGAGGTTCGCCAGGCGTACCGCGATGGCGTGTTCCTCGGCCCGGGTGAGGCGGGCTCGCCGCACGTAGTGGAGTTCGGCGCGGCCGCCGCCGCCCGGGCCGGGCGTCGCGGGCATCTCGCGGGCCGCCATGCCGATGGTGGCGAACGTCGTCAGTTCCGCGGACCGGTAGACCAGCACGTCGAGCCGGGTGAGCGGCCCGCCGGCGTCCTCGAAGAGGAAGCCGTCGTCCTCCTCGCCGCGACGCGCCCGGTAGGCGAGGAAGACCTCGCGCAGGACGGCAGGTGCAGGCATTTCAGTCTCCGCTCCGGCCGAAGAGTAGCTCCGTGCGTTCCCCGTTTCTCCGGCCGGGAAATCTTACGCGGCGAACCGGGGGCGTACGATCGCCGCGTGCTGGCCTATGTCACCGGGGTGGTCCTGTTCGTCGCCGGGTTGTGCCTGTCGCTCGCGCTGCACGAGGCGGGTCACCTGCTGACCGCGCGTGCGTTCGGGATGCGGGTGCGGCGCTACTTCGTCGGCCGTGGCCCGACGGTGTTCTCGTTCCGCAAGGGCGGCACCGAGTACGGGCTGAAGGCCCTGCCGATCGGTGGTTTCTGCGAGATCGCCGGGATGACCACCCTCGACGAGCTGACGCCGGACGAACGGCCGCGGGCGATGTGGCGGTTCCCGGCGTGGAAGCGGACCGTGGTGATGGCGTCCGGCGCGGTGACGCATGTGCTGCTGGCCGTGACCGTGCTGTACCTCATGGCGGTCAGCACCGGCCTGCCGAACCTGAACCCGGTCGCCGAGCCGGTCGTCGCCTCGACCAGTTGCCCGGACGGGGACTGCCCGGCCGCCGACGCCGGGGTGCTGGCCGGCGACCGGATCGTGGCGGTCGCCGGTGCGCCGACCCCGCTCTGGGCCGATGTGCTCGCCGCCGTCCGGGCCGCGGACGGCCCGACCCCGCTGACCGTGGAGCGGGGCGGGGTGACGCTGACGCTCACCGTGGACGTGGCCCGGGTGGCGCGCGACGGGCACGAGGTGGGGATGATCGGCGCGACGCCGCAGGCGCCACCGGCGTACCTTACCTATGGCCCGGCCGCCGCGGCCGGGGCGACGCTGGCGTACACCGGTGACCTGTTCGGCCGTACCGTTGCTCAGCTGGTGGCGTTTCCGCAGCGTCTGCCCGCGGTGGTCGCGGCGATCGGCGGCGCGGAGCGTTCGCCGGACACCCCGATCAGCATGGTCGGGGCGAGCCGGCTCGGCGGCGAGGCCGCCGAGCGTGGCCTGTGGGAGGTGTTCCTGCTGCTGCTGGCGAGCCTGAACCTGTTCATGGCGGTGTTCAACCTGTTGCCGCTGCTGCCGCTGGACGGCGGTCACATCATGGTCGTCTGGTTCGAGCGGATCCGCGACGCGGTGCGGCGGCTGCGGGGGCGCCCGGCGGCCGGGCCGATCGACTTCACCCGGTTGTACCCGGTGACGATGGCGCTGGTCCTCATCGGCGGCGCGGTCATGTTGCTGACCGTGACCGCTGACGTGGTGAACCCGGTGCGCCTGTCCTGACGGCGTGGATCGGCCCGGCGTCAGCTGGTGATCCGGCGCCGCCGGTCAGCCGTTCGGGCGGTACTCCAACGCCTGCAGGGCCCAGCTGTTGCCGTCGGGGTCGCGAAAGTGGACGAATGTTCCCCAGGGCTGGACGTCCACGTCGCCGGCCTCGACGCCGGCGGCCAGCAACTGCTCGCGGGCGGCGTGGGCGTCGGGCACCACCACCTGGATCTCCTGGGTGCCGGGCGTCTTGGCGGTGATGCCGTCGCCGATCAGGATGGAGCACGCCGAGCCGGGCGGGGTGAGCTGCACGAAACGCAGGCCCTCGTGCACCTGGTGGTCGTGGTCGGCGGCGAAGCCGATCTTCTCGTAGAACGCTTTGGCCCGGTCGACGTCGGTCACCGGCACGGGGATGAGTTCGATCTTCCACGTCGATGTCATGAGTTCATCGTGCCGGCCAATGCGGCCAGAACCTGACCGGAAGGCGAGCCGAGTGGGACATGTTCTCTCGGCTCGCCTTCCGGTCAGCCCTCTCACAGCAGGGGCAGGGCCGGCTCCTGCGCGGGATAGCGGCGGTTGAGCCAGATCTGCTGGCCGAGCGCGAACAGGCTCTGGGTGGTCCAGTACAGGACGACGCCGACCGGGAAGATCAGGCCGGAGAACAGCAGCGAGACGGGGATGCCGTAGAGGAGGAGGCGCTGGATCGTACGCTGCTGCGGGTTCTCCGACCATCCGGTCTTGAGGATGGCCATCCGGCTGGTCAGGAACGTGGTCGTGATCATGGCGGCGATCAGGACGGCGGTCACGATCCCGACGGCGCCGGGGGTCGCGCCGAGCAGGGCGAGCTCGGCGGCGGTGGACTGGAAGGTCGCGGCGATCGGCGCGCCGAACAGCTCGGCATGTGACGCGTCGGCGAACTGTGTCACGGTCCAGCCGTAGAGGGTCTGTCCGGCGTGGTCGGTGATGGTCGGCTGAAGGTGGCGCAACACGTGCAGCAGGCCGATGAGGATCGGGACTTGCAGCAGCATCGGCAGGAAGGTGCCGAACGGGCTGACCTTCTCCTGCCGCATCAGGTCGGCCATGCCGAGCCGCAGTGACTGCGGGTCGCCCTGGTGCGCGGCCTGGAACTCTTTGAGTTTCGGCTGCAGCCGCTGGAGGGCGCGCTGCGACCTCACCTGCCTGAGATAGAGCGGGAGGAGCAGGGTCCGGACGGTCAGCACCAGGAAGACGATGCCGAGCACCCAGGACCAGTCGGTGGCGAGGCTGTGCGGGTCGCCGAGCAGGCGGTCCCAGACGGCGTGCCAGAACAGCAGTACGGCGGAGATGGCGTGGTAGACGAGCGACATGAGCGCACTGAACATGGAGGACCCCCAGGGGCGACTAGCAACTGGTCGAAAGACGGACAGTCACCAGCAGCCGCCCGGCGCGGGCAGCGAGAAGGGTTGTTGTGGAGGGTGCCCGCTCAGGCGGCTGCGGGGGCGGGCGTCGGCCCTCGGGGGCGGGTGCGGCCGGGGGCGTCGGGGTCGCGGTGGCGGGGCACCCCGGTCCGGTCGGAACGGCTGCGCAATGCTCCGGCGGTGGCCCGGCCGTCGGCGGCGCCGGAGGGGCGGACCAACAGCACCCGGGCGAGGACCGCGAGCAGGACGACGCCGACGAGGGCGCTGGTGCCGCTGACAAGGTCGGACGGCGACCCGGCCTCGGCCAGCATGCCGACCAGACGCCAGAGTGCGTCCCACCACTTCACGCCGCACACGGTAACACCGCCGGGCCAGGCCGGCGGTGTCCCGGTGATGTCAGATGCGGCGGGCCACGGTCGTCGATGAGATCAGCAGCAGTGCCGGCGAGACGACGGCCAGTCCGAGGGAGACCACGGTGTCGGTGAACCGGCCGGTACCGGCGGTCTCCGCCAGGAACGACACCTGGACGAGCACGTAGTTCAGCAGGAGCAGGCCGAGGGCCATGGCGACGCGGGCGTCGACGGCGAGCCAGACCAGCGCGGCCACACTGACCGTGGCCACCGCGCCGAAGCCCGCCCACCCGTCGAGGCCGGCCAGCGGGACGGCCACCAGCGGCAGATGGCGGAGCACGCCCCGGGCGGGCGCCGGCGCGGACTGCCGCAGCGCCGGCAGGAGCAGCAGCACGGCGAGGGGAACCTGCCAGAACTCACCGTTGCTGGGCCCGGCCATCGGCCACGCCGTGACCTGGAACAGGACGAACGCCAGCGAGGCGGTCAGGATCGCGGTCCGTGGGCGGTGACGCCAGGTGGCGATGGTGGCGACCGCGCCGAGCAGCGCCGCTACCGGGATGAGCACATCCGGGCTGAGGTCGAAGGAGTACGGCGAGACCCGGCGTGCGGCCATCACCGTGAAGTGGACGAGCAGCGCGAGAGCCGCCACGTGCAGGACCAGTGGCCGGCTGTCGCGGCCAACGAGCCCGGCCCGCACCCGCAGCGCGCCGAGGATCAACGAGGCGCTTTCCCGGGGCGCGGGACGCTCCCGGCCGTCCGAGGCCGCCATCAGGGTCTCCAGGATCTCGGCGCCGCGATCACGCCGGTACTCGGCGGGATAGAAGTTGAGCAGGCGGAGGTATCCGCGTTCCAGCGTGGCGCTCATGCCAGCCCCACCTCCGGCCGGGCGGCGCGGTTGATGACCAGGCCGGCGGCCTCGGCCATGCGGGTGGCCTCCACCCGCAGAGCGCCGCGCCCCTCGGGAGTCAGCGCGTAGGAGCGCCGGGCCCGTCCGTTGACGACTTCCTCGTTGACCACGTGCACGTATCCCTCTCCGGTGAGGCGGTCGAGCGCGGTGTAGAGCGTGCCGGTGGCCAGGCTGACCCGGCCGTGGGAGAGCGCCTCGGCCTGCTTGATGATGGCGTAGCCGTGCAGGGGCTCGTCCTGGAGCGCGGCGAGGATGAAGTAGGTCGGTTCCCGCATGCGCGGCGATGTGGTGGCCATGCCGACACTCTATAGGTAAGTCACCGACATATGTAAGTCATAGATCGGTGGTCGCGTCGAGGATCCCGTACCGGGCCATGATGGCCGCCCGCCGCTCGCGGTTGACCGCGCGCACCCGCCGGCCGACGAAGAAGGCGTCCAGCAGCGTCCACACGCCGAGACCGCCGAGGGTGAACAGCATCGCGATCGACCGGCCGGTGTCGCCGAGGTAGAAGCGGTGCCCGCCGATGACGCCGGTCAGCGCCCACAGCAGCCAGGCGACCCGCGTCTGCTTGCGGACCGACGCGTACTCCGACTCGGCCCGCAGCACGCGGATCCGCTCCCATTCCGGCATCGGCCCGGCCACAGCGGTGTTCACCGGCGCAACGATAACCGCGTGTGGGACCTGACCGGGACACGGTCAGCCGGGCGAGTTCACCACCCTGGTGCACCGAGTCACGTAGGGCATGCTGATCTCGTCGCCCATCCCCTGCTGGTCCAGCAACTCCACGACGCTGTCCAGCAGGTCCCGCCGCTCCTTGTCGGGCAACACGATCACATAGCTGCGCGACGCCACCATGTCGAGCAGCTCCTGCCGTCGCAGGGTGTGCCGCCAGCGGATCTCGGTGCGCTCGGGGCTCCCGAACGGCCCACCGACCTCGGGCGCGGTGTCGATCTCCTGCCGGGTGTGCCGGCGCAGGACGCCGTCGAGCAGGTCCACCCACGGTTCGCTGTGGTCGCGGACGTTCCACACCAGGCTCAGCGTGCCGCCCGGCCGGAGCACCCGCGCCACCTCCGGCACCGCCCGCACCGGGTCCACCCAGTGCCAGGCCTGCGCCACCACGACCGCGTCCACGGCATCGTCGGGAAGCGGGATGCTCTCCGCCGTACCCTCGAAGATCTTCGCCTTGCCCGCGACCGCCGCGAGGTGATCGCGCATCGGCGCCGACGGCTCCACCGCCACGACGTCCAGCCCGGCCTCCAGCAGGAGCCGGGTGAACTTCCCCGTCCCCGCGCCAAGGTCGAGCACGCGCCGGGCCCGCCGCGGCACCGCCCACTCCACCGCCGACGCCGGATAGGGCGGCCGCCCCCGGTGATAGGCGTCCGCCGCGCCGCCGAACGACCCGGCGTGCAGCGTCTTCGACCAGCGCCGGGTGGCGCCCTGCCGGGTCATCCCGCAGGCCTGGCCGATCTCCTCCCAGCTGGCCGCGTGTTCCCGCCGCAGCCGGTTCACGATCTGCGTCCGGCGGCCCTCCGCCTCGCTGATCGCGGCTGTCAGCGTGCGCAACTCGTCCAATTCTCCGTCCACCATTAGGGCAACATATGTTGCTCTCAACCATAACGTCAACACCTGTTGCTTCGGTACGCCGTGGGTCGCCGACCACCGCAACCACACCCGCACGCGCCTCCCCCGCGACGTCTTCCCTGGTCACGGCCGCGGCGCGACCGCCGGGCTGCTGCCCGCCGGACATCCACCGAGCGGGCGTGAACCGGACTGACACGATGTGGCCATGACTGGCGACCTTCGCGCCCGCCCGGACCGACGCGTCCGCTGGTGGAGCGTGCTCCGCGCGGCCCTGCTGCTGATGTGGCTGGTCGCGGTCGCCGCGAGCTGGTGGTCGGCGCCCCGGCCGGCCGGGTACGAGGAGGCGAAGGCGGCCATCGCCGAGCAGCGCCTGACCGCCTACCAGTGGGGTGACTCGTGGGACACGGGCGATCAGCGCCCGTGGTTCGACGGCTCGACGCTGCGCTCCGAGGGAAACCAGGGCCCGATCTTCGCGTGGCGTGCCGGCGACGGCCGGGTGCACTGGATCGACACCGGCGCTCTCGACGCGACGGGAACCGCCGGCACCGTGGAGGACGGCGCCTACTCGGGGCCGGGCGCCGCCGGCATCGCTCAGGCGCTGATCGCCGCCGGCGTGCAGGACCGGGCCGGCGCCGTCGACACCCCGAGCCCGTGGATCAGCGGCGCCGGAGCCGTCCTCGCGCTGTTTTTCTTCGGCGTCGTGGTCGGCGGGCCGGCGCCGGTGACCGGCACTCGCTGGTTCTGGTTCTGGTTGATCTACACCGCCCCGTTCGGTCTCGGCATGGTGTTCTGGCTGTTGCGGGATCGTCCGTGGTCGGCCGCCGCCCGGCCCGCCCGGCAGGTCGCCGGCCGGGAGACCCGGGCCCGCGGGTGGCTCGGTCTGCTTGCCGGTGTCGCCGCCTCGTTCCTGCTGAGCGCCGTGGTGCTCGTGCTGAACATCCTGCTCGGCGACCAGTGGGTGCCCTGAGGCAGCGGCCGGCGGCGAAACGGCGGCCGGACTCTGCCGGCCCGGTCATCGCGGCACGGCGCGGAACCACCCCTCCCGGTCGGCCGGGTCGGGGCCGCGGCGCGGCATGACCGGCGGATCCTCGCCGATCACCGGCGCATAGTGGTCGAACCGGGCGGTCAGCACGGCCTCGCCACCGGTGAGATCGGGCAGGGCGGAAACCACCAGCGGCACGCGCGCGGACGGCAGGGTTCCGCTCACCTCGAGGTATCCACCGGCCGTGGCGGTGTCGTCGATGACCGCTCCGAGCCGGCCGAGCAGCGCCGCCACCGCGTCGAACGCGACGTGCGGCAGGTTGACGTCGAACCGCTCGACCGGCTGGCACACCCGGGTGCCGGCCCGGCGCAGCGCCGCCGTCACCACGACCTGGGCGAGGCTGCGGAAGTCCGCGGCCACACTGGAAATCGATTTGTCGAACTTCTGGTGCGGCCTGCTCTGCCGCGGGTAGTACTGCGACGACGTCATGGTGACCGTGCAGTCGGTGACCGGCCAGCCGTGCCGGCCCTGCCGCAGCGCGGCCCGCACCCCCTCCTCGGTGGCCGCGACGAACGCCGGCGGCAGCCGGCCCGGTTCGACACCGGGACGGAACGCGACGCCGTGCCCCACCGGCGCCGCGTCGACACGCAACCCCACCCCGGCGAGGTACGGATTGCCACGCTCCCTGATCCGGTCCTCGGCCGTTCCGGTGCCGGCGACCCGCTCGATGCAGGCCGTCAGCGTGCCCGAGAATCGCACCTTGACGCCGTACCGGTCCTCCAGGAGGGCGGCGATCACCTCTTTCTGGACCTCGCCGTGCAGGCGGATCACCGCCTGCTCCTGATGTTCGTCGAGCCGCAGGTCGACCAGCGGATCCTCGTCGGCGAGCTCGGTGAGGCCGGCGAACATCGCCAGCCGTTGAGCCGGCTCCACCGGTTCGACGAGCGACTGCCGGGTCGGCGGCGGGAAACGGTAGAGGTGCCGGCCCGGCGGGTCACCGACGTGCTGGCCGATCCGGGCCGACAGCCCGCGCACCGCCGCGATCTGGCCGGCCGACGCCGACGGGCGCACCAGGACGCCGCCGGGCTCGCTCACGGCGATCTGGGTGACCGTCTGCGGGCGGGCTCCGGCGAGCTCCACCCGATCGCGGACCCGCAGCCGGCCGGACCACAGTCGCAGCCAGGCCCGCCGGCCGTGGCCGTCGCGATCGACGGCGAAGACCGTGCCGGCGAGCGGGCCGTCGCGCTCGTCGCAGCGCGGCAGCAGATCGGCCAGGAGGTGACGCAACTGCGGCACCCCGGCTCCGGTGATCGCCGAACCGCACGCCACCGGGCTGAGCTCGCCGCGGCGCACCCCGCGCCGGATCGCGCGCCGCACGTCACGGGCGCGGACCGGCTCGTCGGTCAGCCACCGCGCCGCCAGGGCGTCGTCGGCCTCCGCCACCGCCTCGACGACCGGATCGGTGTCGAGACGGACGGCCCGGACCCGGGCGTCGCGCCCGCCCTGGCCGGTGACGCTCGTGAGCATGACCGGGGGCGTCACGAGCCGTTGCCGGACCTGCGTGACCACGCGGTCGACGTCGGCGCCATGGCGGTCCACCTTGTTGAGGAAGAACACCGTCGGCACGCCGATGCGGCGCAGCGCCCGCCAGATGGCGACGGTCTGTGGCTGGACACCCTCCACGCTGGAGACCACCAGGACGGCGGCGTCCAGCACGGCCAGCGACCGCTCGACCTCAGCGATGAAGTCCGGGTGGCCGGGCGTGTCCAGAAGATTGACGGTCAGGTCGCCGAGGCTGATCGAGGTGACCGCCGCCCGGATGGTGATGCCGCGACGCCGCTCCAGCTCCATCGAGTCGGTGCGGGTCGTGCCGGCGTCGACGCTGCCGGGCTGGGACACCGCCCCGGCCTCGAACAGGAGGCGTTCGGTCAGGCTGGTCTTTCCGGCGTCAACATGGGCGACGATGCCGAGGTTCAACAATGCCAAAGCAGAACTCCACGGTAGGACGGTCAAGGGTCCGAAGCGTGGAAGCTGCTCGCATTGGTCACTCCTCATCGTGGGCGTCAACGGCCGTCACCACCCTCACACGGGGTGAACGGCCGCGCCACCGATTTACGGCGAGCCGGTCAGCGCGGGCGGCGGACCCGAGGGGATCCGCCGCTCGCCCGCGGGCCTCAGTCGTCGTCGGCGGTCTTGGTCAGAACCTTGAAGGCGGCGTCCAGCTCGACGTCCCACTCCTTGCCGGCCGCGTCGCTGACCTCGGCCTCGTAGGCCGCGGTCCCGCCCACGCCGGCCGCCTCGACGTCCAGGACCGTCCCACCGCCGACGGCGTCGCGGGCGGCGGTCTCCGCCGACGTGCGCTGCTCCGCGGTGAGCACCGGGCCGTCGGCGCCGTCCGGGCCCTCGGCCTCCTGCGACAGCACCTTCAGGTCCTTGTCGAGGATCACCGTCACCTCGGCGCCGTCGGCCTTGCGGACCTCCACCTCGTACGCCTCGCCCTGATCGTCGCTCTCCTCGACCTCGACCACGGTGCCGGGCACAGCCTGGGTGGCGGCGTTGCCGATCCGGTCCCGGTCGCCGCCGGCCACCTCGTCGGCGCTGGCCGCCGTCGCCAGCACCGTGCCGCCGGCGCCCAGGGCGGCCGCGACGGCCACGCCGGCGATGATGACGCGCTTGCTGCGGAGCTTGCCGGTGTTCATCAGTTGTTGCCTTCCTCGACGGGGTGAATCAGGAACGGCCACAGCTTGCGCCCACCTACCTGAATCCAGCCTGAACGCGGCTGAACACCGTTTCAGGAAGCGGGCAGACGCACCTCGAACCGGGCCCCGCCCAGCGCGGACCGGGTGACGGTCACCGTCCCGCCGTGCGCGCCGACGATCTCCCTGACGATCGCCAGACCGAGCCCGCTGCCGCCGTCGTCGCGGGCGCGGGCCTCGTCCAGCCGCACGAATCGCTCGAACACCCGCTCCCGCTGGTCCTCGGGGATCCCGGCGCCGTCGTCCTCGACGACCAGGTCCACCCGCCCGGCGCGGGACGAGACGGCGACGGCCACCGTGGTACGGGCGTGCCGGGCCCCGTTGTCGGCCAGATTGCGGACGACCTGGGCCAGCGCCGACCGGTCACCGCGGACCCGGCCCGCCCCCACCCCGGACGAGTCGACCGTCAGTCCGGTCCGGCGCACCCGCCGCGCCTCCGCCAGAGCGAGGTCGTCGACATCGACGTCCTGGCGCGGACGGGCGCCCGCACCGGCGCCGCCGGTGCGGGTGAGCAGCAGCAACTGCTCGACCAGACGCTCCATCCGGCCCGACTCCTCCAGCACGGCCTCGGCCAGCTCGCCCTCGGACAGCGCGCCGGGATGCGAACGTGCCACCTCGGCCGCCTGCCGGATCCCGGCCAGCGGCGAACGCAGCTCGTGCGAGGCGTCCGCCACGAACCGCTGCTGCCGCTCCCGGGAGTCCTCGAGGCGGGCCAGCATCCGGTTCATGGTCCGCGCCAGCCGGTGCACCTCGTCACGCGAGGCCGGCTCGGGCACCCGCCGGTCCAGCCGCTCACCGGTGATCTCCTCCACCTCCCGGCGGATGCGTTCGACCGGCGCCAGCGCGCGGGTCACCACCAGCCAGGTCACCCCGCCGACCAGCATCAGCACCAGGGGCACACCGATCGCCAGCGGAGTGACCAGCGCACCGGTGGCGTCGTCGACCTCGTCCAGCGAGGCGGCGACCACGACGGTGTACGCCCCGGCGTCGCCGGTGACGATGACGAACGGATCGTCCTGGCCGGGGAGACGAACCTGGCCCGACGGCCCGGCGGGCAGCGGTGCGGCGAGCGGCCGCGACGAACGCACGACCGCGCCCGCTCCGTCACGCACCTGCCAGAGGACGTCGTCATCGTCGTCATCGTCGCCGGCCGCCGAGGGGAGGCCGGACGTCTGGATCTGCGCCGCCAGGACCGCCGCCCGTTCCTCGGCCGCGGTCTCGATCCCGCCGCGCAACGACGAACGTGCCATCAGCACCAGTGTGACCGCGCCGACGATCAGGGCGACCGCCATGACGGCGACCGCGAGGACCGTGGTCCGCAGCCGGACCGAGGCGCGCTCAACCACCGCCGGCACCCAGCCGGTAGCCGGCGCCGCGCAACGTCTGGATCGTGTCCCGGCCGAACGGACGGTCGATCTTGTTACGCAGGTGCCGGATGTAGACCTCGACGATGTTCGGGTCGCCGTCGAAGTCGACATCCCACACCGCGTCGAGGATCCGCTGCTTCGACACGACGTCGCCGGCGTTCCGTGCCAGGAAGGCCAGCAGGGAGAACTCGCGGGCGGTCAGCTCGACCTCGGACTCACCCCGCCACACCCGCCGCGCCGCCGGGTCGATCCGCAGATCACCGGCCGTGAGCTGGGTGGGCCGTTCCCGGGCGCCGCGCCGGGCCACCGCCCGCAGCCGCGCGACCAGCACCGGATAGGAGAACGGCTTCGTCATGTAGTCGTCGGCGCCGGTGTCCAGCCCCTCCACCTGATCCCCACTCGCCGTCCTTCGCGGTCAGCATCAGGATCGGCGTCCAGTTCTGTTCGGCCCGCAACGTCGCACACACCCGGTAGCCGTTGACGCCGGGCAGCATCAGGTCGAGCACGATCACGTCGTACTCGTTCTCCCTGGCCAGCCATAGTCCGTCGGTGCCGTCGGAGGCGACGTCGACGGCGAACCCTTCCGCTTCGAGGCCCACTCGCAACGACCAGGCGAGCCGTTTCTCGTCCTCGACGACGAGTACACGCATGCGCTACATCCTCGCTCACCGACCCTGAACGCCCGCTGAAGGCCGCCCGGCGTCGTCAGACGGCGGTGATCAGCGCGTCGAGAGGGCGGGGCAGGGTGCCGCGGGCGGCTGCGGCCTCGACCAGCAGGCGGATGTAACGCAGGTTCCGGCGCGAACTGCTGCGCAGGAACCGGTAGATCTGAGCCTCGTGCGGGCGGCCGCGCCAGGCGGGCTGGCTCTGGAACAGATGGAACAGTCTGAGGTCGCCCTGGACGGCGAAGACCTCCTCGACCTCCTCGACCCCGACGGCGCGGATCAGTTCGTCCTCCAGATCGTCGACGCACACGTGGAACCCGAGGTCCTCCAGTTCGGCGCGGGTGTGAGCGGGGCCGATGTGGGCGGTGACGCCGCGCCGGAACAGCTCCTCCTCCCGCAGGTCGCAGAGGCCGGCGAGACGAGTCCGGCCGCCCAGGGCCGTCAGGACCCGGTCGATCGCGTGGGCGCCCCCGATCGGCATGATCACCACCCGGTCGGCTTCGAGGTCGCGGCCGCGCAGCGCGGCGGTGGTCTCCAGGGCGATCTGATCGGTGATGCCCTCGACGAGGAGCACCGCTCGGGCGTCGCCGATCTTCTCCAGGGCGCGGGCCGTCGCGAGGTCGGTCGCGCCGGGCCCACGGACGTGACCATCGATGCGATCGTCCATGCCGGATCGCCGGGTCGCCGCCATGGCCGTCATCATCGGCCATCGGTGTGCCCGCCGCCCAGCGATTATCCCGGCGTCCGACCGGCCTGTTCCGGCGTCCTTCTCATCGGGCGCCTGCCCGGCCTTGCGGCATGAGATCGCTGAATGCCGTCCGGGGGTCGCAGGCGAATGAAACCGGCGGCGCTGCCGCACCGAAGCAGTGCTTCGCGAGCACGTCCAGAAGGGCACGCTGAGCATCGCTCATCGCCTCGGTGGGCGGCGTGCCGCCCGGAAACGCCTTCGCGCGGAGCCGCGTCCCCCAGTCGCCGGCGTAGGTGCCGTCCGGCGGAGCAGCCAGGATCATCTCCAGAGCCGGAATCAGTCCGTCCAAGGGCACCCTGTCGATCACCGCAGGTAGCAGCTTGAACGGGAAGATCCGCCCGAAATGCGGGAATGCCTGCTGGCACCATGCGGCATCGGTTGGTGACGCCAACACCTCGAGTAGCGCTTTGGTGGCTGCCGGGTCGGCCGCCTGCGCTGGTGACAAGGCTGCAGTCGCACGCACCACGAGATCCGGATCGTCACGCAGAACTGGCGTGTTGTCGTGGCCCCAGGACGAGAGTGTCAGGACCGCCATGACACGGATGCGCCGGTCGGGCGCGGACAGGGCATGGCTGTTCAGCCATGCGGCGATGCCGGGCCGGAGGTGTTGCAGTTCAGGGGCTTCGAGCACGCAGGCGATCGTGCCCAGCGCCGCGGAGACCACCGTGGGATCGGAATCGGCCAGCTTGGCGTACGCGGCTCGATAGACCTGACCTCTTGCCGCTCGGCACGAGTCGACGTCCACTGACTCCCCGGAGGGTCCCCATCGGTCGGATTCGGCTGCGGCCTCCATGACGGAGGTCAGCCAGTCCAGCAACCCGGCACGCAAGGGCTCCTGCTCACCAGAGCGCTCGGAACTCCCCGGCACCGGCGTAAGCGTGCGCGGGTCATCGAGGACCGCCGCGACGAAGCGCACCGCGGGTGGCGTCGCGCTGTAGATGGTGTCCTGATGGTGAACGACGTTGTACAGGTCCCCAAGGGCCTCGGCCTGGGCTGCGGCATCGTCGCTCAACAGCGCCTCAAGGATCGCCGGAGTCTCCCGAACGCCTGCCGACCCGGCGCAGGCATGCTCGACGGCTGACCAGTCGGTCCGGGCCAGGATGTCGTCGTGTCGCACCGGGCGAGTATTCCTCAGCCTCCCCTGGAGGCATCACTTCGGCGCGGTTCAGCATTGTGCGCACGGCGCATTCGCGCGTCTTGGATGAACTGGCCGAGGAAATAGACTTCGATGGCGAAGGTAACTCACGGCAACACGGGGTGACTCTCTGAATCTACTTCCGAGCCGTACTCGTGGCCACGATGTCGATGGCGACTCGCAGAGGTGTTTCCGCCTTCCCCAGCAGCGCTCGCGTGATCGCGATCGCCTCGATGACGCCCACCTCGCGCTCGACCAGGAAGGTTTGGACCGCGTCCATCCCGTCGCGCTCGAGGATGGGGCGGCACTGCTCGACCAGCACGGTCCAGCGTGCGGCATCTTCGGAGGTCAGGCCGATGACGTCGTCGAACACGATCTCCCTTTCCCACGCTGACCAGCGGGATGCGCTCACCCGGCGTTGGAGCTGATCGCCGTCACCAGCACTGCCAGAGCTTCGTCGTATCGGCGGCGGTCGAACCGCAGGGGGCCGAATCCCGAGTAATCGCGTGTCTTGCGGTGAGGTTGTTCGAACGCGTCCCAGGTCACATGGTCATCGGTCACGGAGATCCTGGTCATGAGCGGCCAGCATCCCCATTCGCCGCATTCACAGCCGAGCACGGGTGTCTTCGGCCCGATGGCGCCGGTGGACCGGCCGTGGAAGTGGTCTTCCATGGAGCCGAATCGGAAGAACTCGGGGATCAGCCCGCCGTAGGCGTCGCCCGCAGGCTGCATCCCGGCCGCGATCTCGAATCTGTCGATCAGCTCGGTGAGCGAGGCTCCGTCGATATGCGGGACGATCACGAGTACGCCGTCTTCGCCGCGTGGCCGGCAGTCGAACCGGATCTCCCTTTTGATCATCGATCGATGATGTCAGAACGGTGTCGTGGTGACCTTGAACGAAGGCCGAGGTGCTGGGATGGTCACCCGGGGATCCGGAAGATCCCGCGTACGCCCCGACCGGAGGAGACCACTGACGATGCTCCCGACAGCATCTCTGGCCGAGCGGTTGTCGCGGGCGGGGATCCGCGACGTCGTCACCGTCGAGCCGGTGAGCGGTGGACTTGCCGCGCTCGCCGGGATAGCCCTCCGCAAGGACGCGCCGCCGGTCTTCGTCAAAACCTTCGCGGAAGCGCCGGACGGTGACGGTGACGCCTTCGTCGCGGAGGCCGAAGGGCTGACGGCCTTGCGGGAGCTCGGCGGGCTGGTGACACCCGAGGTGCTCGTGGCGAACCGAGAGTTGCTGGTGTTGTCGCTGCTGCAGCCGAGGCCACACCACGAAGCCTTCTGGGAGCGGTTCGCCCACGCGCTCGCCCACCTTCACACGAGCACCGGCCATCCCCGCTTCGGATGGCACCGCGACAACTGGCTGGGTCGCCGCCAGCAGATCAATACGTGGGCCGACGACGGCTTCGCCTTCTTCGCCGAGCACCGGTTGCTCCGCTGGCTCTCCGAGCCCCGCGTCGAGGCAGCGCTCGAACCCGCCGACCGGGCCGCGCTGGAACGGCTGTGTGATCGACTCCCCGAGTTGTTGCCGGACCGGCCGGCCTGCCTGACGCATGGCGACCTGTGGACCCAGAACGTGCTGGCCACCGCGGACGGGCGAGCCGCGCTGATCGACCCGGCAGTGTCGTACATGTGGGCCGAGGTGGACCTGGCCCACCTCTGGATCACGGCGCCGCCGCCGGAATCGCGCCGGTTCTTCGACGTCTATGCCGAGCTGACCGGCCTCGACGACGACTGGCCGGCCCGCATGCCGATCATCCAGCTGAGACAACACCTGGCGGTCCTGGCCCAGTTCGACGACGACTGGGGCGCCGCCGAGACGATCCGTGCCACGCTGGCGCCGTTCCGGACGGAGGCCTGACCGGGGCGCTGGCGGGCCGGTTGACGGCATCCACCCGGCCGGCACAGAAGGAGTCGTAGCGGCACCACTCGCCACTGCCACCCACGGTCGCTCCGGGGCCGTTCGGGCGATGGGAAATTCTTTCATCATCGCCCAGGCTGGGTAGCTGTGCGGAGACTCGCGGCGGTGTTGGCGCTCGTGGTGGCAGTGGTCCTGTTCCCCGCCGCGCCGGCCGCGGCCGCGCTGCCGGGAGATCTCGCCCACGTCGGCGATGCCCGCCAGCTCATCGTGGTGACCGGCCGGGGCTGGTCCTCGACCTACGCCACGGTGCGCGCCTACCAGCGCGGTGGCGACGGCAGATGGCGCCAGGCACACGGGGCGATGACCGCCCGCGTCGGGTACGGCGGGTGGGTGTGGGCCGCGCACCGGGCGCAGGACACCGGGACGACGCCGGCGGGCACGTTCACCCTGACCCGGGCCTTCGGTGTCCGCGCCGACCCGGGCACCCGGCTGCCGTACCGCAAGGTCGACGGGAACGACCACTGGGCCGGCGACAGCCGGGACGCGAAGACCTACAACCTCTTCCAGCCGTCGGCGTCACCCCACCGCACTTGGCGCAAGTCGCAGGCGGAGCGCCTGGCGGCCTACCCGAAGCAGTACGCCCACGCCGCGGTGATCGACTTCAACAGGCCGGGCGGCGTGCGCTGGGACGCCAAGCGCGGGCAGTACGTCGCGGGCAAGCCGGCCGACACCCGCCGCGGTTCGGCGATCTTCCTGCACGCCAGCGGGACGGGCTCGACCGCCGGCTGCGTGTCGGTCAGCCGGGCGAACCTGGTCCGGCTGCTCACGTGGCTGGACCCGGCGAGGAAGCCGCGCATCGTGATGGCTCCGGCGTCGGCCATCACCCGCGCCTGACCATGGGCGGGCTGCACGGATCGCAGAAGCTTTCCGCCGGGGTGTGTGCGGTGAGGCGGTTCGGGATCAGGAACCAGGCCAGGACGCCGCCGCCGGTCATCAACCCGGCACACAGCAGCATCGCGGTGCGGTAGACCGGCTGCAGGGTGCCCGGGTCGGTGAGACCGCCCGCGCCCAGCCCCGCGGCCAGCGGCAGAATCGCCACGGCCAGCAGGCTCGCGGCCCGGGCCACCGCGTTGTTCACGCCCGAGGCGAGGCCGGCGTAGGAGTCGTCGAGCGAGCCTAGCGCGGTCGCGGTCAGCGGGGCCACCAACAGCGCCAGGCCGAGCCCGAAAAGGATCACCGGGGGCAGGACGTCGGTGCCGTAGGAGGCGTCCGCGCCGACCATCGAGAGCCAGGCCAGCGCCGCCGCGCAGACGATCGGTCCGGCCGTCATCGGGATGCGGGGGCCGATGCGCTGCCCCAGCGCCCCGGCCCGGGCGGACAGCAGCAGCATCAGCACCGTCACCGGCAGCAGGGCGACGCCGCTGGCCATCGGGGTGAAGCCGGCGACCACCTGAAGGTTGACCACCACCAGGAAGAAGACACCGCCGTTCGCCGCGTAGACCAGGAAGGTGACCAGGTTGGCGCCGCTGAACGCCGCCGACCGGAAGATCTCCAGCGGCAGCATCGGATGCGCGGAGCGGCGTTCGGCGACCACGAAGGCGACCATGCCGGCGACGCCGACGGCCAGGGAGATCAGTACGACCGGGTCGCCCGGCCCGCCGGCCGGCCAGGCGGTGAAGCCGTAGGTCAGGCCGCCCAGCCCGGCCGCCCCGGTGACCAGGCCGGTCGCGTCGAAGGCCCGCGCGGCGGACGGGTTCCGGGACTCGGGCACATGCCGGGCGGCCACCCACAGCACGAGTGCGGCCACCGGCACGTTGATCAGGAAGATGTACCGCCAGTCGCCGACCTCCACCAGCCAGCCGCCGAGGAACGGGCCCAGCGCGCCGCCGATGCCGCCGAGCCCGGACCACGCGCCGATCGCCTTCGCCCGGTCCTCGGGCGCGAACGACGCCTCCAGGATCGCCAGCGCGCCCGGCGTGAGCAACGCGCCGCCGATGCCCTGCAGGACGCGGGCCGTGACCAGAAGCTCGACGGTCGGCGCGAGACCGCAGAGCAGGGAGGCGGTGGCGAACCAGGCGATCCCGGCCAGGAAGACGCGCTTGCGGCCGAAGCGGTCGCTGAGGGAGCCGCCGAGCAGGATCAGCGAGGCCAGGCTGAGGGCGTAGCCGTTGACCGTCCATTGCAGGCCGGCGGCGTCCGCGCCGAGATCGTGGCCGATCGCCGGCAGCGCGATGTTGACGACGGTCGCGTCGATGAAGGCGAGGCTGGAACCGAGCACCGTGGCCAGCAGCACCCAGCGGCCGGCCGGCGACTGGTATCGCAGCGGGGCGCCGGCCTGGACATCCATGAACCGACCCTAGACCTCCCGCCGCCGGCCGGGCTGCCGGGACGGCGCCGGTCAGTGGCGCCGTTCGCGTTTCCTGGCGGGGTGCTGCACCACGCTGCTGCGGAGCCCGGACGTCGCGCGTCGCGGACGAGGAGGCCGAGGGCGTGCCTGCGTGTCGGGAAAGACGAACCGTTTGAAGGCCCAGAGGCGGAAGCACATCGCGATCAAGGTGCCGATGATGATGCCGCTGACGAAGTCGGCGATCTCCTGCACCGGCCGGCTCACCTCCGGGACGCGGAGCAGGAACACGTACCGGGAGACCGCGAGCGGCAGCGAGTTCAGCATGACGCCCACCGCGCTGACCGCGAAGAACAGAGCCGCCTCGTGATGGCGCTCCCGGCCGCCGCGGGTGCGGAACGACCACTCGCGGTTGAGGATGTAGGACAGCACCGTGCTGACGAGGGTGGCGATGACCAGGGCGGTCACCGGCTTCTCGGGCAACACGGTCAGCTTGAGGGTGTAGTTGACGGCGGTGGTCGCCACGAAGCAGACCCCGCCGACCACCAGGAATTTCGCCGCCTCATGATGCCGTCGCAACAGCCGGGTGAGCCACATCCGCGCGATCTTAGGACACCACGCCAAATCTCATCGCCCGTCCGGGTGGCGCCGGATGTTCCCGGTGAGCGCGGTTACGCCGCGTGGTGTTCCGCGTCCAGCTTGGGGAGTTCGTCGAGCGAATCGATGCCGAACAGGGCCTGTTCGGCTACGGCCGGCATGTCGCGCGATGTAACCCCACGGGCCCCGGTGGAACGTGGACAGGCGCGTCGAACCCGCGGCCGAAGCTCAATGTCGTACCCGGCCCGTAGGTTGGCGGCATGCGCGGTTCCCTGATGGACGTCGACCCTCTTCCTGACGCCGACGCCGCCGGCGGGGTTCGGATCCGGGCCGACATGCTGCCACCGCGCACCCACGGGTCGAACATCCGGGCGCTCGTCAGCGCGCAGCGGTGGGACGATCTGCGGCGGCCGGTGTGCGACGCGGCGGGCCGGCGCTGCGAGATCTGTCGCGGCGTCTCGGTTCGTGGCGGCCGGGTGATCCTGCCGGACTGTCACGAGAAGTGGCGGTTCGAGACCCGTAACGGTGTGCCGGTGCAGCGTCTGCAGAGGCTCGTCGCGTTGTGCGCGGGCTGCCACGAGGTGCAGCACTCCGGGCTGGCCGGGATCAAGGGCCGGATCGAGTTCGTCGTCGACCGGCTGCGGCAGCTCAACGGGTGGAGCCGTGAGCAGGCCGAGGCTGATCTTCGGCGGGCGGGGATGCGATGCCGTGAGCTGGACGCGCGGGAGTGGGCACTGGACCTGACCGTGCTGGCCGGGCGGATGAGCGTCGCCGGGCACGACGGGCTGTACTTCACCTTCGACCAGCGGGCCGCCCTGGCGCGGCTGCCGAGCGGACACTGACGGGTGGTTCGCCCTCCGGCGAGGGGCGGCCCGTCCGCCGGCCCTCGCCGCGGTGGCCGTCGCCGGGGCTGGCGTGGGAGGCCGGTGACCAGGCGCCTCAGCCCGATGGCCGCGCTGCGGCCGGGGCCGGTGGGGCGTCGCGTTGGTAGCTGACGGGACGGGGTGTGTTCGGCGGGGCGGACGGCCCCGTACCGGAAAGGGGGTTCAGAGGTCGGGGATGACGAGGAAGTCGGTGACGAAGCCGGTGATCGAGCCGTCGGCGGCGTAGCCGACGAAGGTCGGGTAGACGCCGTCGCCCCAGCCGGAGCTGACGACGATGACGTTGGCGCCGGTGGCCTCGTCGGTGATCGCGTCGATCGGGGCCGGGCCGGGGGCGGCCCGCGCCGGGATGTAGACGTCTTCGAGCTGGTCGTAGTCCCAGCCGGCCATGGCGGCGACCGCGGTCAGGTCGGCGAGGGTTCCGACGCCGGCGTCGACGGGGTAACCGAAGTAGCCGTCGGAGTCGAGCACGCCCGGGTCCTGGCCCTGGTTGAGGGCCAGCTCCCAGCGGACGGTGGGCTGGTCGGTGACGGCGAGGTGCAGGGCCGCGGTGCGCGGTTGCGGCCCGTTCCCGTCCTGGTGGATCACGGCGACCCAGGCTGTCAGCGGATAGGTGCCGGGCTTGATCGTGGCGGTGAAGGGTTCCGCCCCGTGCGCCGAGGTCAGTGGGTCGCAGGCGGTGATCTCACCGGTCGGGGCGGTGACGGCGCCGACCGGGAACTGCTCGATGACGTACTCGATGTCGTCCCGTTCGAACCGGGCGCCGCGAGTCATGATCGCGTTGAGATCAGGCGAATACGGCACGAATCCTCCAGCTCTCGACAACAGGTGATCATGGTGTCACGACGGCCGCCGTGGCCGCCGCGGATCGAGGGTCCGCAGGTCAGCGAACTGGTCAGGCGGGCCGCCCGGGATGAGGTCACCTGCCGCCGAGCGTCCCATGCCCGGACTCCCGGTCGCTGCCGTTCACGGGCGCGTCCCTCGCGGCGGGCAGCCCGCCCGCCCCGAACAGGCCACCCGGGTCTCGCCGGCATCGGCGGGGTTGCGGCGAACCCGGACGACGTACGCCCCGTCGACCGGGTTCGCGTGACGGCTAGCTGCCGAGTTCGGATTCGCTGCGGAGGATGCAGAACTCGTTGCCCTCGGGGTCGGTGAGGACCACCCAGCCGGTGCCGTCCGGTTTGCGCAGGTCCGAGACCGGGGTGGCGCCCAGTTCCACGAGGCGGGCGAGTTCGGCGTCGCGGGTGCCCTCGGCGGGGCGCAGGTCGAAGTGAACGCGGTTCTTCACCTGCTTGGCGTCGGAGACCTCGATGAACAGCAGACGGTGGTGGCCGTCCCGGGAGGAGATCAGGCACTCCTCGTGGCCCGGCTCGTTGGGGTCGTCAGGGTCCTGGACGTAGTCGAGGACCGTCTGCCACCAGCCGGACAGGGCGAACGCGTCGGTGCAGTCGACAGTGATGTGTGAGATGTAGGCGGTCACCGGTGGATGATCGCAGGCCGCTCCGGATGCCCGCGCACCCGGGAACGGCTACCGTCGGCCGTGACCTGACGGGAGGTTGGCGATGGCCGGCGTGATCGTGCAGCAGTGGATCTCCGTGGACGGTTTCCTCGCGGGGCCGAACGGAGAGGCCGACGTGTTCGCCGCCGTCGCGGACTTCACCGCCTCGGAGGCGCACAACACCGCACTGCTCGCGGAGGTCGACGAGGTGCTGCTCGGGCGGCGGACGTATGAGGCGTTCGCGGCGTACTGGCCCACCGCGGAGGACGAACCGATGGCCCGGCAGGTCAACACGGTGACCAAGACCGTCTGCTCGACGACGCTGACCTCCGCGGCGTGGGGACGGCACCCCGCCCCGCGGGTGGTTCCCGACGCTGTCGATCACGTACGGGCGGGGCGCGAAGCCCGTACCCGGACGATGGTTTGGGGAAGTGTCAGTGTGATGCGGGCGCTGCTCGCGGCCGGTGAGGTCGACGACCTCGAGCTTTTCGTCGCGCCGGCGGCGCTGGGGTCGGGGACGCCGCTGCTGGCTGCGGGCGCGGCTCCGTTGTCGCTGCGGCTCGCGGACAGCGAGACGTGGCCGGGCGGCGTGGTGCGGCTGCGTTACGCGGTCGGCTGACCGGCACCCGCGGGCGGCGGCGTGCGCGGATGCCCGCCGGGCGGCGGCGATGGTCAGTCCAGGACGGCAGTGGCCTCGATCTCCACCAGCAGGTCGGGCTCGGCGAGCGCGGCGACGCCGAGGAGGGTGATCGGTTTGACCGGGTCCACGCCGAGCTTCGCGGCCGCCCGGCCGACGCCCTCTCCCAGCAGCGGCATCTTCTCCGGGGACCAGTCGACGACGTAGACGGTCAGTTTCGCCACGTCGTCGAAGGATCCGCCGACCGCCGCGAGGGCGGTGGCGATGTTGAGGTAGGCCTGCTCGACCTGGGCGGCCAGGTCGCCCTCGCCGACACGGTTGCCGTCGGCGTCGCGGGCCACCTGACCGGCGAGGAACACCAGCTTCGATCCGGTGGCGACGGACAGTTGCCGGTAGACATCGGGTTTCGGCAGGCCGTCCGGGTTGATCAGCTGCACAGCCATGTCTTCTCCTGTCGTTGGTGGGCTCCTTCATAACATAGCATTGCTATGTATTGTGGTGGGGTGGTCAGAACCAAGGATCCCGCCGTCCGCACCCTGCTGATCGAACGAGCCGCGCAGATGTTGCGAGCCCGCGATCCGGTCACGCTGCGCTCCCTCGTCGCGGGCACCGGCGTGTCGACGATGGCGGTGTACACGTACTTCGGCGGAATGGACGGGCTGTGGCGCGCCATGCGCCAGGAAGGATTCAGCCGCCTGGCCACCCTGCTGGACGGGGTTCCCCTCTCGGCGGACCCGGTGCGGGACCTCGCCGCGCTGGGTGCGGCCTACCTGTCGAACGCCCTCGCCAACCCGGACCTGTACCGGGTCATGTTCGACGCCGGCTTCGAACTGGAGGATCCCGCGGCCGCCGACGAGACGCTGCACAGCCTGGTGCGCGCCATCGACCGGGCGAAGGACGCCGGCCGGTTCCGCGCCGAGGTCGACGCCGTGTCACTGGCGACGCAGACGTGGACGGTCGGGCACGGGCTGGTGTCGCTGGTGGCGACCGGTCCCCTGCCGAGGCCGGCGCTCGGCCACGGCGTGACGATCCTGACCGCCCTGTTCATCAGCTGCGGCGACGAGCCCGGCCGGTGCCGGGACTCGGTGGAGGACGGCTGGCAGGTCTGATCGGCCTCTCTCGTGGCGCGGCTCGCCGGTCCCTGCGGCGGCCCGCGCATCAGTAGGGTTGGGCGCATGGAGCTACCCGGGTTCTCCCGCCAATGGCCGGCCCCACTGCCAATCATCGCCGTGGCCGGCGGCAAGGGCGGCGTGGGAAAGTCGAGTGTCGCGGTCGCCATCGGACGCGAACTGGTCCGGGCGGGCCGCAGGGTGGGACTGGTCGACGCCGACATCTCCGGCCCCGACGTGCCCCGCATGCTCGGTCTGCGCCGCGACGTGCCGGCCCGGTCGATCACCCTCGCGCAGTGGCCGGGCGGCAGCCCCGGGGGCCCCGGGCTCGAAGCGATGGAGGTGGACGGCCTCAAGGTCGCGTCCGTGGGCTTCCTCATGGCCGGCAATCAAGGGCTCGCGCTCGGTACGGACCTGGGCGACCTCATGCTCAGCCGGTTGATCAAGGAAACGAAGTGGGGCGACATCGAGGTCCTCGTCGTGGATCTGCCGCCCGGCATCAGCTTCACCCAGCAGGGTGTGCTCTCCGGCGCCGGGCGGGTGGGCACGATCCTGGTGGTGACCCCGGCCGAGGTCTCCCATCTGGACACCGGCCGGGCTCTCAGCACACTCCGCGAGGTGCGGACGCCGGTGCTGGGCGGGGTCGAGAACATGGCGTACTTCGCATGCCCCTGCTGCGGCGAGAGGTCCGAGCTGCACGCGGCGGCACCCTACGAGCGCACCATCTGGGCCAGCGGCGTCGAACGGCTCGCGCGGCTTCCGTTCCGGCCCGACGCGGTGATCGAGACCGCCGATCTCGCCCCCGTCCTCGACGTGGTGGCGGCGCACATCACGGCGTAGCCGGCTCGTGAGCCCTGATCTCCCTCGCAACGCGAGGGAGTACACCGCCCAGCTGAGTGGACAGGGCCGGCAACCACACTCCAGCGAGATCCGCCCGCCTCGGCGGTAGTGTCCGCCCGCGCCGCTCAGCGGCTCGCGTGGACGGTGACCCGGCTGAACCGCTCCCCCGATGTGCCCGGGGGCCGGTCCTCGTTCAACGGAGCTGATAGAGCAGCCCCGAGTCGACGCGTTCCACTGTTCGGCCCGCCGGGTCGACGGCGAATACGTCGGGAAGCCGAAGGTCGTCCCAAAAACTGATGGGATCGGCGAGGTCGACAGCGGCGGCCAGCCACAGTGTCATGGCCATACCGTGGGTCGCGACGACCAGTGGCCGAGCCGCCGCGGGCGGGCGCCAGTGCTTGATCCCGGCGTGGAAGCGTGCGACGACCTGCTCGCGTGGCTCCCACTTCGGGTGGTCGGCGCCGGCGAGGTAGGCGCGTCTACGCCTACGGAAGTCGCCATCGTGGGGTTCGTTGCGCGCGACCTCGTTGAAGCGATGGTCGGTGGCCACCGGCCCGGTCGGCTCCAGCGTTTGGCGCGCCTTCGGCTCCTGGCTGGACACGAGCACGGCGTCCGGCGGGAGGACGTGCGTGAGCGATTCAGCGCCGCGCCGTCCTGCGGTGTCCAGTTCCCAGCGCTCGGGCGCGACCTCGGGGTTCAAGGCGGGCATGGCGTGCCTGACGAGGAGCAGCGCATAGGGCTTCCCCACGGCCGCGGTGACGTGTTCGACGGCGACCTCCGCGGCATCCGGCCCGGCCAGCCGATGCTCCCACCGCGGCAGATGTCCCGGGAACTCGTGCGCGCCGAATCCGACCTCGGTTGAGCATCTCATCAGCGGCGAGCCCGAGGGACATTTCGAGCGCATCACCGGAGCAGCGCTTGCTGCCATTGACAACGAGCGTTTCCATAGAGGACGGAGTTGACCATCAATACCGTCGATACGGGGTGTTCGGATGTCCGAGAAGGAACCACTCGCGGCCGCTGTTCAGGAGCTTGCCTGGAAAGTGGCTCGCCAACAGCCCGCAGGCGAGCAGAGGATGGATGTCGCGTCCCCGTGGGAGCCCGGCCTGACCCACGAACAACGGCGCAAGGCATGGCTGGCGACGCTGTCCGCGCTGAACTCCCTCCAGGCCGAGATCGCCCAGTTGACGGAGACCGCCGCGAGCCGGGCCGTCGAGTACGGCGCGGAGTACCCGGACATCGCCCGGGCGACGGGAATGACACCTCGGGGCGCGCGCCGACGCTGGCCGCGACTCTCCGCCCTGCTCGGCAGGACGCAGCGGAACCCCGGCGCCGACCCCGCTCCCGAACTGGGCACACTGTCGGCACAGGGGCGAGCGGCGAGCACCCGCCTCGACAACATGCTGCCGATGTAGGCGCTGGCGCCGTGGTCGACTGACGCGGCGTCGAGAGGCTTGGCAGGGTTCGAGTCGACGCCGGTCGCACGCCGGGCTGGGAGGCCTGCGTCGCACGGCTTGCCAGGTCACGGCACCAGGGGGCCGGCGAGCGCCTCGCGTGCGGTGGTCAGATCGCCGGTCGCGCCGTCCCACGGCAGGGGACCCCGGTTCCACAGTGCCAACATCAACTCCTGTGCCGTGCCGGTGAGAGTCGCGACCGGGTCGCCGGGCCCGAGGGTCCAGGAGCCGGGCAGGTCGGTGGCGGTGAACCGGACCGCGGCCCGGGGCGGCTCGGCCAGGCCTCGCTTCACCATGCGGGGCACGAACACTTCGATCACCTCCGCGACGCCGTCGCCGCACAGGGCGGCGTCGAGGTCGACGGCTCGACCGAGCGCGTTCTCGGCGTCCCAACGGTGCACGACCGTCTCCAGGCAACGGCGGCGTTGCCAGAATCCGACCGTGTGCGGCGGCGCGAACGTCCACGCCTCGGTCGCCGGGTCGCGGTCGAGGGAGGCGGTGAGGACACGTGCGGTGCCCGCGAACCAGGCGGCGAAGTCCTCCGGCGGCGGCACCGGTTGATAGTTGCCGTGGCCTTCCAGGATCGCCGTCGCCGCCCACAGGTTGCCCTGCCCGAGGTGCTCCGCGAGATCCCGCAGGGTCCAGTCGCCACAGTGTTTCACCGGCGCGGAGAGGTCGCCCTTGAGGCAGGTCTGAAAGGCGGTCAGCTCGTCGTGCAGCAGCGCGAGATGGTCAACAGTCACCCGGAGACCGTAACCGCCGTGCCCGCGGCGAGCGAGTATTTGCCTCTGACGCCACCGCACCCGATCCCGATCCCGGCAGGCGTCACCTCTGCGGTCGCCCGTCACGGATGCCAGCAGAACGCGAGACACGCCAGGTGAGCCGCCCCCCACTCCCACGGGCCCTGACTGTGTGAAGTGGCTGATCAGTCTGGGGATGCGGTGACCGCGACGACGATCTTGCCGGCGACGGGCCCGCGGTCGATGCGATCGACGGCCGCCGCGGCGTCCTCCAGCGGATAGACCCGATCGATCACCGGCCGGATCTGCCCGGTGGCCACCATTCCCGCGAGCTCACTGAGATCCTCGGGACTCGGGTGCGCCGTGAGTGTGCGCACCTGCCCGCCACCGGTGGTCGCACCTTTGAGGATCCGCCGCATGGGGCCGAACCACCGCCCGCCGGTCCCGACCGACAGCACCAGCGTGCCACCGGGAGCGAGGGCCCGCCGCAGGGCGGCGAGCGGATAGTTGCCGGCCAGGTCGAGAATCGCCTCGAACCGCTCCCCCAGCTCGCCGACGTCGTCACCCCGACCCTGCTCGTAGTCGATGATTTGTGTGGCGCCGAGCGACCGCATCATCTCGGCGGCCCGGCCGGCGCAGACCGCGGTGACCCCGGCGCCCCTCGCGACGGCCAGTTGCACAGCGAAGGTTCCGACCCCGCCGGAGGCTCCGGTGACGAGCACCCGCGCCCCTCGCCTGATGGCGGCCGCCGCACGAAGACCCTGGAGCGCGGTCGTGCCCGCGAGAGGCAACGCCGCCGCCTCGATGAAACTCAGGCCCACAGGTTTCAGCGCCGCTAGGCGGGCGGGCACCCGCGCGAACTCGCCGATCGCTGCCCCGGTCTCGGCCAGCACGTCATCACCGACGGCGAAGCCCTCGACGTCGTCACCGACCGCCACCACCCGCCCGGACAGCGCCCGCCCGACGACGAATCCGGAGCGTGGCCGCCGCAGACCGCCGGCCATCGCCCGGATGGCATAGGGCTCGCCGCGCAGGAGCAGGCGGTCAGCGGCGTTGAGGCTCGCCGCACAGACCTGGACGACCAGGTCGCCGGACCGTGCCACCGGCTGGGCGACCTGCTGGAGGGCGAGTCCACCGGGTGATCCGTATGCGAGCTGTACCAGTGCCTTCATGCCCTCGGCCCTCCTGCTTACTTTGTAAGCTTACGACGTAAGCAAGGATGCGGTATGGTCGACGCGTTCCGCAACCCTTGGGAGAACCGGAAAGATGCCAACCTCGCGACCACCGCTCAGCACCCGGCGGGTGCTCCAAGCCGCCCTGGCGCTGGCAGACTCGGGCGGCACCGACTCACTCACCATGCGCCACCTCGGCCGCGAGCTCGGCGTCGAGGCCATGTCGCTGTACCGGCACGTCGCCAACAAAGACGCCGTTCTCGACGGCATCGTCGACCTGGTGGTCGCCGAGATCGACCTGCCCGGCGCCGAGGAGGACTGGAAAGTCACCATGCGCCGCCGAGGCGAGGCCGCCTACCGGGTGCTGACCCGCCACCCGTGGGCGCCGCCCCTGCTCATGTCACGCACCAACACCGGTCCGGCCATGCTGCGCTACATCGACTTCACCCTGGGCGTGCTACGCGGCGCCGGCTTCTCCTGGAAACTCGCCGACTACGCGTGGAACACCATGGACAGCTTCGTGTACGGCTACACCCTGCGCCGCCTCGCGTTCCCCGTCGCACCGGCCGACTACGCGGAAACCGCCGCCACCCACCAGCACCTGCTCGCCGGCGGCGAGTATCCCCACATGGCGGAACTGACCCGGCAGGTCACCCTGGGCCACCACCCAGGCGACCCTGACATCACCTTCGGCCTGAACCTGATCCTCGACGGCCTGGAACGCCTCCGCGACGCCGAACAGGCCGGATAGCCAGACGCGGCACCCCCACCGGGATGCCTGCCGCCGAGGGTTTGTTAGCTTATGCGGGCAAGTCCGGGTGGCGGAATGGCAGACGCGCTAGCTTGAGGTGCTAGTGCCCTTAACGGGCGTGGGGGTTCAAGTCCCCCCTCGGACACACATTAAGCACACGGCCGAAGTCGTCAGAGACGACCTCGGCCTTCAGTGTTTCTAGGCCGGGTCGATAGGTCATCCGCAGGCCGATGCGGCTGTAAAGCTCCGCCTTGTCACGGGGATCGGCGGCGCGCAGGACGGCCAACAGGCTGCCGAGGCCGTCGACTATCGCAGTGATCTGCCCCTCGTTGAGCCGTTGCGGTGGCGCCGCGCTCAGGCGCAATGCGGCGGTCGCATTGTCTCGTTCGCTTGAGATCTCGCTGATCCAGGACGCGATGAGCACAGGGTCACCTCCGGCGTCGAGTGCGGCCCGGTAGCGCTTGATCTTGGTGTCGCAGTCCTCGATCGTCTGCCGCAAGTGACGGGTCTGGTCGGCGCCCTGGTGTCGGGCGAGTTCGGCGCGGTAGTGGGCGTCCGTAAGACCGCGCAGGGTCGCGGTGAGGGTGTCGCCGGTCAGTTCCTCACGCAGGAAACGATCAACGGGTTCGGTGATGGTGTCTTCGCGGAGATAGAGCACGGGCGGGTGGGCGATCTCGTGCTGGCGGACGAAGTCGCGGGATGCCTTGCACCGGTAGTAGAGGCGCCCGTGGTTGGGGTTGCCGACCATGTTGCGTCCGCAGAGCCAGCACTCGATGAGTCCTCGGAAGAGGTAGGGGCGGACGCTGCGTCGTGGCGCGCGGCCCACCTCGCCGTTGGTACCGCGCGTCTTGATAGCGCTCTGTGCCCGCTCGTAGAGGTCGGCAGTGATGAGCGGCTTGTGGGCCTCCCGCTGCAACCAGACCCACTCGCTCGGGTCGTTCCAGCGTTGCTTGTTCTCGTGGCCGAGCGCGATGTCTTCGACGTCGATCAGGACCTCGTCGGTGCGCTGCTTGTTCCAGACCTGCCGGCCGGTGTAGCGCGGGTTACGGAGGATCGCGCGGACCGCCGACAGTTCCCACACCTGCGTCTTGCGGTGGGAGTTCCGTTCGCGGTCATAGGCGGACGGGCACAGGATGCCGTCCTGGGTCAGGCCACGGGCGATGGTGGTCATGCCGCGCCCGGCGGCGTACTCCTCGAAGATGCGCCGAACGACTGGGCGGTGACCGGATCAGGTTCGAGCCGGTGAAGTCGCTTGCCCTCGGCTGCCTTGCCGGGGTTAGGGTGCGGTCCGGCGTCGGCCAGGCAGTAGCCGTAGGGCGGACGTCCACCGAGGTAGCGGCCCTCCAACTCGGTCTGTGCCTTCATCGCCGAGCGGACCCGAATCTTGATGCGGTTGCGTTCGCCTTTGCTCATGCCGCCGTAAAGCGCCATGACCAGGTCGTGGGCGTCAGAGCCGGGATCGATGGCTCCGCCGACCTCCGGCACGGCGTTTCCATGGCAGTGAGCGCGACAGCCCGATGTCGAAGAACTCGGCAACGACCTCACCGCCGGCCGGTTCGATCAGGCTGCGGGCGCGGGAGAGCTGCCATGCCTTGGATGCCTGCGGGTCCTGCTGGTCCTCGGTCGACACTCGTCCGTAGAAGGCAAACCTCATGGCTGGTGAGTCTTACGGGCGCGGTCGATGATGCGCCACAGCACATCTGCGGCCGCATCCGACAGTGGGACGTCTAGGGACGTCTTGAGCTGCATATTTTCGATTCTCAGCGTCTTGCACGTTCGTATGCTGCGATTTCTCCTCTCATCGGACGGCTCTGGTGCGGTGGGCAATTGGGCCTCCTTCCGCTCGGGTTGCGAGAATTCATGTGCGCGCTCCGGCGACTGGTCGACAGAATCGGATCATGGCGCGTTTCGGCATTCAGGACTACGAACCGGACTGGCTCAACGGCCGGGACAGCATCACCGCCGCGCACGGCCGGCGTCTGACGGCCCTGGCCGGTCGCACCCTTCAACACGTCTGGTTGGTCTGGGACCTCGACGCCGACAAGTGGTTCGAAGACGCCCCGGTCCTGCTGGACTTCGGTGATGAGCGGGTCGGCATCGACCATCAGAAATTCGACGATCTCTGCATCACGTGGAACACCGTCGACCCCACCCGCGCGATCGAGGATCCCTCCGATGAGGACCCCTTCAATCTCGCCTGGCGCCCCGAGCCCACACCGCAGCTCGCCGAACTGGCCGGTCTCACGCTGAATCGTGTGGCGCTGCTCGAATGGGCCGGCGCGGATGACGACATGGCCAACGGCAGCGTCGCGATCGGCCTGGACCTCGCCTCGACTTGGCTCACGATCTTCAACGCGCTGGATGAGAATGGCCTCGCTTTCGGTCCTCCCGACAGCAGCTACCGCCGCCACCACCTCAATCTCTGACCCACCGGGTGTTCGCCGACGTCCGTCCGCTTGTACGTCCGCGCGCTGATCTGCGCAGACGCGCGCGAGCGGACGGACGTCCGCGCGGACGATCGGGTCAGGCTCGCCAGCGCCCGCGAGCGACCTGCCGGGCTCGGCCGGCGGTGGCATGGGCTTGGAGCCGGTCGTAGACCCAGGTACGGCGCATACCCGTATGGTCGATGAGTTCCGGGACGGTCAGCCCGTCGGCGGGTGCTTGGTCGAGTGCCATCAACAGCGTCTGTTCCGGGTCGTCGGCTTGCGGTCGCGGCGGCTCGATGAGCTTCGGCTGGTGGTCGATGGCCGTACGAGACAGGGGCATGATCTGCTGCGCTGCCAGGCCCGCCAGAAGGCCGGCCGGGTCGAGGATCCGTCGGCGGTCGCGCTCGACACCCAGTCGATCCGGGCGGCGAACCACGTTCCGGCCGCCACTACGGGCAAAGACGCAGGTAAGAAGGTGCCGGGCCGCAAGCGGGGCCTGGCCGTGGACGCCCTCGGCCTGATCAATCGCGGTCGTGGTCACCGCCGCGAGCGTGACCGACAACGCGATCGGGATCAAACTACTGGACCAGGTCGCGCAACACACCCCGACGGTGACCGCAGCCTGGGTCGACGCGGGCTTCAAGCAGGACGTCGGTGTGCACGGCGCCGTGGTCGGCATCGACGTCCAGGTCGTCAAGCGCTCCGACGCCAAGCCCGGCTTTGTGCCGGTCAAGAAGCGGTGGATCGTAGAGCAGGTCTACGGCACCTTGATGTTGCACCGCCGGCTGGTGCGCGAGTACGAGAGCAAGCCGGCCTCGTCGGTGTCGCGCACGTTGTAGGCATCGATGGCGAACATGGTTCGCCGGTTGACCGGCACCAGCACGGCGACCTGGCGAAACCCGTAAGGCCGGCCGGTGCACCTCGACACCCTTC
>NZ_JASCTH010000052.1 GCF_030009775.1 Actinoplanes sandaracinus
GCTGTCGCCGCAACACTCAACAACCGACCACGTAAGACACTCGGCTGGCAAACCCCCGCCGAGGCCATGAACGAGCAGCTACTGTCAGTACAAAGCAGCGTTGTTGCGACGACCGGTTGAATACGGGCAGCGCACTACCGAGACGCATGCGATCAAGCCTGCGATGACGGAGGCACAATGACCAGCCACGAGTGGTGGCACAACGCCGACCTGCGCATGGCGACGGCGGTCGGTGACGGGTGGCGGCTCTTCAACGACCTGTATCTGCGCACCCAGACGGATGCGGAGTTGCTGGCACGGACCCGGCGCATCAGGCTCGCCCAATCGCTCACGCACGCCGCGCGCACCGAACACTTCGCGCCGCGTCTCGCCGACCGGCGGATCACCGCGGAGAACGCGGAGGCCACTATCCAGATCAACATGTCGACCGCGACGACCGGCGACGCGGCCTTCCTGACCGACGAGTCAGCCGCGTGTTCCCGGAGATGCTTGGCAGTGTGCGCCTCGACCGGCCTGCGCGCACGGGAATCGCACGCCCGGTACCGCCTGGCCGACACCCTCCGCCTCCGCGTCCAGCCCGACCGCGAGTCCGGCGGGACCGACCATGGCGACCGCCAGGAGCGCTATCGATGCGGCGAGGCGTCGCGGAGATCGCTTGATGTCTGTCGTGAGGTGCTTCACCGTGGCGTTGCCGCCGGTCCGTCGCCGCGGTCTACCCCGCCGCCCCGGACGAGCTCGCGGCGAGCCGTAGCATCCACGGATGCAACAGATCTTGCGGGCTGCCGGCCTCGAGTCACACAGCGCCAAGCAGTACAGCGTCCACGACGAGACGGTGATCGTGGTGGACGTCGCCGGAGACGCTCAGCAGATGTGGCGCTCCGCGCGCGCCGGTCTGACGGACCACTACCCGGTCCTCGCCCTGCCGTCGTTTCTGGTCACAGACTCCGATTTCCACCACGCCATCACTCCCGGCCAGCTGATTGCCCAAGCGGCGACCTTCGACGTCGAGGCCTATCTGACGCGGCAACCGGGGTCACCGATGCCTGGTGCGCGCAATCGGGACCCGGAGATCCTCGGCACCGGCGATGAGGGCTACGACCTCGCCGGGTACGACGTGGCGTCGTTCGGCGAGCCCGAAGTACTGGTCATCGTCCCTCGGCCGGAGCCGTGGGCGGCGTTCGCGTACCTGGACGCGTACGCCTCCTTGATGGGGGTGGAATCTGAGCTGATGACGGGCGCGGCCCATCAGTGGTGGGAGCGATACGGGGCGGTTCCCACCGTCATCGGCCTCGCCTGCGGGTTCACGGTATCGCGCCCGCCCACCGAGCTGGCCGACGCCGAGCGGCTTGCGGCCGAACACGTGGCCATCGCGGGGTTGACGGCAGGTACATCAATACGCGCCTATGCGCGTGCGCTCATGCAGCTGGATCACTGGACCCTGTACAACCGCCCGTGAGCCAGGCGCGGCAGCGAATGGCCGAGCCCTGCCATTGCATGGTCGGGTCTTCGTAGACCCTCAGCTATTGGTCGTTGCGAGCCCGGATGAGGACCTCCTCGGTCGTGAGCGGACTGCGGGGGTGATGGGTCAGCGAGAGCGGCGTTCTGATCTTGCGCGGTGCTGTGCCTTGGGTGGCGAGGTAGAACTCGCCGACGCCAAGTCGGGAGATGTCGGGCACGTCGCCGCCCTTGGCTTTCGCCATCTCGCGGACCGCCTCGATCTGGATGGGGCTGTTCAGCAGACCGTACAGCTGCGTTGCAGAGTTGCCTGGTATGCGGTTGTGCAGGCTTTTAGGAGCCTGCGTCGCGAAGATCAGCCCGAGGCCGTACTTGCGGGCCTGCGCGGCCAGCATCAGGGTGCTCTGCGTGCAGGCGGTCATCGGGCTAGCCGGCGCCAGGGTTTGCGCCTCGTCCATGACGAGGAGGCCGAGCAGCGGCCGGTCGCCGGCTGGATGCTGCTTGATCCAGGAGAACAGTGCCATCTGGAGTTGGTTGACGAAGGTCTGGCGTACGGCATCCGATGGCAGGCCCACCATGCTGATCACCGAGATCCGGGCACGTTTGCCGGTGGGCGGGGTCAGCAGCACCCCGGCGTCCAGCGGGGTGCCGTCGCCGCCGAAGAGTGGGTCGTTCACCATCTCGGCGGTCAGGGTCTGCGCCAGGCCGACAGCGATCTTGTCGGCGCCGTCGATGTCGATCGTTCCGTCAGGCAGTGCGGCCAGGGTGTCGATGAGACCTTGCAGGCGGGTGCCGCCCTGCCGGCCGTAGAGTTCGACGGCCCTGCGCAGCACGGCACGTCCGGCGTGTGCTTTGGCGGCCCGCCCCGTGACCAGGGCTCGTGGTATGAGCGCCGCGACGGCCGCCTCCACCGCCTCGTGGAACTCGTCTTCATCATCGAGGACGCTCGGGAAGTCCGGCAACGGCTGGAGACTCAGCGGCCGGCCGGACGAACGCCGTGGCGTCCAGACGACGACGTCGGTGTGCGCGAGGTAGTCGGCGGCCTTCTCCTGGTCGCCCGTTCGCCAGGCCTGTGGCGGCTCGGGCCATCCGTCGCCGAGCCGGGCCAGGTCGTTGTTGGGGTCCAGCACGATCGCGGACACGCCGTGCAGGGCGCACTCCTCCACGATGCGCCTGATGAGGACAGTCTTGCCGGAACCCGACCCGGCGAAGATGATGGCATGCTTGCGTAGCGCCTCAAGGGGGATGGTGACCGGCGTGTCGTTGCTGCCGTCGTCGTAGCCGACCGAGAAGTGTGGAACGTCGTCGTGCGCGGCGCGCAGTCCCGGCACCCATTCGCCGGCGTCGGCCAGCGCGTCCTCGAGGAACTTGAGGTCGCGGGTCGGCTTCCGCTGCATCAGCCAGCCGCGTAGTTCCATCGGGGCCTCGTCGAGCATGACCTGGAGAGCGGACAGGATGCTCAGGTCCTCGGCGTCCAGCGGAAGGGTTGCCCTCACCTTGGTGAGTTCCGTGCGTGTCGTCTCGCCTTGTGACCATTTCGCGTTCCGGAGCATGTAGAGGTTGCGTTTGCCCGTCGTGGTCTCGGCTGCCGCGGCGATCCGCGCCTTCTTCAGGCGGGAGAGCGCGCCGTTGAAATGGTGCTCGTCGCTCACCGCACGGAAGCACCAGTGGACCTGGTCATCAGTTTCGTCGTTGAGAGTCAACCGGAGTCGCGCGTGCAGAGCCGGATGGGCGCCGGGAGGTGGGTCCACCCTGAACCCTCCGCCGGCCTCCCCGCGTTCCAGGACCCATGCCGTCAGCCCAGCGACAAGCAGAGCCGGCATCAATCTGTCCTCCGCGCGGCCTTCGAGGGGGGTGAGGTCGTCCGCGGCCAGCTTGAGCTCGGCGAACCATTCGTCGAACCGCGCTATCTCATCAGCGGAGACTGCGACCGGAATCGGTGCCGGCGGCCGCGACCGTGGCCCGGTCGGTGCCGGGTCGCCGATGGTGGCGAGCAGTTCGACGCGGTCGTCGGTGATGCAGGCACGGATGTGTTCATCGATTCTGATCAGCAGCTCGCGTGGGGTGAACGGTCCGGCATTGGCGAACGCCTCCGGCAGAATGGGCCACGTGCCGAACGGTGGATCGAATCCGATCTCGGCGAACCGGGTGCGAAACCGCTTTTCGATGATCTTCTCGGTGAGCGCCTTGTCCTTGATCCGGTAGAGCTGGGTGGTCTGACGGAACCGGTCGGGCACCGTGGCGACGGCGACGCGGGTGAGAATCTTCCATGTGCCGGGCAGGCAGGCGATCACGGTAAGGGTGCGGCGGGTCTGCTCGCGAAGAGACATGAGCCCGTCGGCCAACTGCGCCAGCGTCCGGGCGTCCTCCGGCCGCAGGTGTGTAGTCTTGCCAGTTGGGTCGGCCTCGAAGTCGAACAGTGCGACCAGAGTGTCGATCTGGTCGATGGCGATGACCGAGGGCCCGGTCAGCGCTAGCAAGCGGGAGATCTCCTGCACGATCAGCCGTGCCGGTCGTGCTGCTCGGCGCAGTCCCCACGCATCGCGTTCGCCCGGTTCGGTCTCCTCGCCGGAGAGGAAGTACGTTTCGGCGATGTACTGGTGGCCGATGTCAGTTGAGGCGCTCAGGGCCAGCGCCCGCGCGGTCACTTGACTGCTGCGGGCGACCTGACGGTCGTACTGGGTGAGTCCCCTGATGAAGTCGTCGAGTGCGGCGCGGGTCAGTTCGGACTCGCCCATGACCGCCCGTCGTGCCGTGCGCGGAATGGCGATCATCGCCGACAGCCTGCGCAGCAGCAGACCCAGCTGGGTCTGGCGGCTGCCGGGCACCGGCCGGGAGAGGCCGTCCAGGATGGCGGCCAGCACGCTGTCCCAGAACGTCTCCGCGTCGAGCATGCTCACCAGGAAGAAGTAGCCGCCCTTCTCGTGCACCTGCTGTCGCACCGAGCCGAGCAGGTGGGTCTTGCCGGATCCACCCTGTCCCTGCATCACCAGGCCGATCGGGCTGCCGGCAGGACTCGACGCCGCTTCGCCTATACCGGCCGCGACCTCCCGCAGGACGGGAACGTGCAGGCCTTCGACGTGAAAGGGCTGAGGCCTCCACAGGTCGTCGGGTACCGGCGCCCAGTCGAAGCGCAGCGAGGCGAGCGCCTTGCGTTCCGCGTCCTCCATCACACCCCGATCGCCAGCAGATGGTTGTCCTGCCCGCCGACGCGCAGGGCGGCTTCGATGTCCGCTTCGGTCAGCAGCCTGCGGCTCGGCTCGGGCGTGACATCGACGCCTTCCTCGTTGACGAGCCGGCGCAGGGCGTCGTCGAGGTCCTCGCGGGACACGTCGGCGAAGAACGGCCGCAACCGTCGCAGGCTCACCCATGCCTTCGGCTCGTCGGCGAGGGCGTCGTACGCGCTGATAATTCGCAGACGAAGTTCCTGCTGGGCCGGGGCGCGGAGGTCGGCCGCCGCGAAGAGTTCCCCGAGGTTCGCACAGCCGGCCCGAGTAAGGATGCGACCGCGAAGCGCGGCGTGCAGCGCCGTCAGCGCACTGCCGAGCGCGCCCGCGCCCCGCAGCTTGAAGTCCAGGTCTTTGCGTACTCTGCGCCAGCCCTCGTCGGTCAGGAGCAGAGTGTTTGTGCTTCCACTTCTCCGGCTGGCGATGAACTTCAGATCCATGAGGTTCTCGCGCTGCGCCTTGCGGACGTTCAACCCGTACTTCTCGGTCAGTTCGGTGTTGAGCACCTCCCTGGCCTCAACCATGAGCACCAGGAGAATCGCGCCTTCCGAAGCTGTCATGTCGTCGTCAGCCATGGTCGTTTCCTTCTGTCAGAGCCGGGGTTCCGTCGCAGTGCATGCCGAAGGCGCGTAGCCGCCGGACTTCTTCGGCGGCCGTCGCGTCGTCACCGCAGCCGGCCATGAGCAGGGCTAGCAGGCGGTCCACGGCGTGCGGCGTTCCGGCATCCACCTCGGCACGCAGCGCCGCTTCGTCGCCCAGTTCGAACAGCAGCGAGGTCAGCCGGTCGGCGGCGGACGCTGCGCCGGCGGCCAGGTCGGCCCGCAACCTCGCGATCTCGGCCGCCGGTTCTGCGGTCTCCGCGTCGGTTTGCTGGTCGAGCCAGGTTGCTGCCGCCTGATCGCCCTCCTTCGCGCGGGCAGCCAGCTCAGTGGAACGCCGAAGAGTTGCCAGCATCTCCGCCAGCAGGTCCGCGGCAAGGCGGTGCCCGGCATTCGCTCGCTCCCGCAACTCCGTCAGCTCACCGCGCTCGGCGAGCAAGGTGGCGAGATCATCGCCGGCGGTGAGATCGCCCCGGCCGTCCTTCGTACGCAGGTCGAGGCTCTCGCCGCGGTCGTAGAGCAGATCCCACAGAAGTCGCCGGGCGTTCGCGGCGGTCCGATCGGTCGTGCGTAACGGTTCCGCCCGCTCGCGCAGGGTCATCACTTCGACCAGGGCCGTCGCCGTTCGGGTGTCTCGCTGTCCACGCACGCCTTCGACCAGCACCGACTCGGCCGCCTCAAGGTCGTCGCGACGGACCAGCAGCAAGGCCAGCTCGATGCAGGCGCCGCCATCACCGAGGGTCATCAGCCTGCGCAGTGCCCTCGCTTGGAGGCGATACCGCATCCGTGCCGCGGCCGCGTCGCTGAGGCGGCGGATCTCGTCCCTGCTGTCGAGGCGGTCGATCAGCGCTGTCCAGAGGCTCTCCGGCGGACACTGCGCCCGGTGTTGCGCGCGCAGTTGCTGCGCCAGAAAGTCGGCGGCCCGGTATCCAGGAGGTGTTCCCGGTCGCTCGCCGGCTTCCCGAGGCAGCGCGGCCAGCGAGGTTTCGTTGATCGGTTGTGCGGCGTACGACGTCACCTCCATCAGCCATTTCTGCTGGGAGGCGGCCTGTTCCGGCCTGCTCAGGTATCCGGACATGGCTTCGAGAAGCAGATCCGACGGCAAGGGCGAGAGAATGCCGAGTCGGCGCGCATCCGCTGCCGCCGTGATCGCGGCCCGGGCGTACGGCGGCGCATGTTCCCACCGGCGCATCAGCTCGGGACCGGCGGCGAGCACCTGAGTCAGGCCGTCGTCGGGTGCGTCAAGCGCGGCCCGGATGGCGCTGTCGGTCGCGGCGAGCCGGCGTGCGCTCAGCTGCTCCTCGGGCCGGAAATAACGTGGGACGTCGATCTTCTCCGCGAAGAGGAGCAACTCCCGTTCTACCGCGCCGGTGACACGCGAATCCATGCGGGCCGAGTAGTCCTCGAACCACAGCGTGCCCACGACGATGTGGCCGGCTCGGACCATGCGCGCTACCTGCGGCTTGGTGAGCGCGGGTGTCTGGTCGAAGAAGCGGGCGATCTCGTCGAGCCAGACGACGGCGGGGCGGTCCGGCTCGTCGAGGAGGCGGTAGATGTCGCGGGTGTCGGCCGGCTGTGCGAGCCACCACTGCCCGGCTTCGGCGCGGACGGCTTCGTACAGTGAGCGCGTTTTTCCCGTCGATGAGCCGCCGATCAGGACGATGAAACAGCCCCGCCGGGTGCCGTCTTCGATCCGTTGACGGAGATCGGGGTCGAAGAGGCGGGGAACATAGCCCGGCAACGGCCTGATGGTGGCGTTGACGCCGAGTTCGCGTGGCGACACCTCGGTGACCCGGACCAGGCCGGCCTGCCACTCACGTGACTCGTCGGTGAGCCGTTCCCAGGTCTTCATGATCTCGGCACGCTCGGTGGGTGGCGCATTCAAGGCGTCGAGGAAGCTTTCCAGCACTGGCTTCTGTGGCGTGCGCTGGCCTTGCAACACCGCGCTCAGTGTGGATCTGCTCAGCGCGCGCCGGTCCCGGGACGCGTGCCGGGTCTGCCGTTCGAAATCACTGAAGGTAAGACCCGAGCGGTCTTTCTTCAGAGTCAGGAATTTCGCGAACTCTTGCCATGATCCAATTTTGGAAAGATCGAATGTCGGCGCGCTGGTCAGTGTTATCTACCTCCCGCAGCCGACGCTGGACGTTCCGGGACAGCCTACGAATTCACGCGCGCCCGCGCTATGGCCTGGAGACTAATTCGCTTGATCAAGTGATGCGGTCCTGTTTCTTCCCGGACCGTCCCATTGGCTCGACCCTGCACATATTCGCTGGTCAATTGGCTTCTATCGGACGGTGAATCCGGTCTGCGCTCCGGATCATCGTTGCTTCTTGATCGCTATCAACCGCTCGGTGGCGATCATTCGGATGATTGGAGCCCCTGATGTTCGAAAAGTTGCCTGTCGATGTAATGACCGATTCCTGGGAAATTCTCCGGTACGATGAGCTAGGTGACGAAGCGCCGGAATTCGATCTGATCCGCAATGACCTCGAACACTGCGGCCGAGGAGCGCACACGCTCGACCGGCACGGGCCCGACATCCCGCTGCGGCGCACGGCCGGCGCGAAGACCATCGAGGGTCGGATCTACGGCGATCCGCCATGGAGGGGCAGGGTGAGCCGTTCTTATCAGTGGACGGATCTGCCGACCCTCAACTACGCGGTGAACACGTACGTCCGTCGGCGCTGGACGGTGATTCGCATCGACCTGGCAAGGAGGCATTGCCACGTCGGCCTCGCGGACGCCGGCCGCCTGGTCGGCCAGGGCTATGACAGCACCGGCGTGCTGGGTAGAGGGCCAGAACGGGCCCGGTACCGTGAAGTCAGCCAGTTCAAGGTGTGCATCCGCCTGCCGCCGAAGGCGGATCCGGCTGTGCCGTTCATCCTGTCAGCCTTCCCGTGGAGCAGCAGGCTCTCCACGGACGCGGCCATGCCGCGTGAGCTGCACGGACGGAATTCCGGCATGCGCTGGGGCAGGCGCGCGGATTCCGGCCGGGAAGAAGCCGCGCTTTGCTTCGCCGGGGAGGCGAGCGCATCCACTGGGCGAGGGTCGCGACTGTGGCGCCGTTGCTCACCACGGTGCCACCCGGCTGCACGGTCGGGCGCAGGATGCTGATCGTGATCGGATCGGGGTGTCGGGCAAGCTGCGGTGAGGACGGCGCCATACGGGTCTGGGGCACCAGCCGGTAGCAGTGCCACGAAGGCACACGTGAATCCTTCCGGCTACCGCGGCCGCCGGTCCGGCCTCGGCGGCAGCCCCGCGGCGTCGGCGAAGCAACCGTCCGGCAACCGCCCGGGACCCGATGGACAACGCGCGGCTGGTGGGATGGCGCGGTGACATCTTCGAGCAGCGGGCCGCAGCCCGCCACGGCACTGGCAGCTCCGCGTACGCTGCGGTCGCTGGCCTGGGTCGTGTGGGGTGCGGTGGCGGTGATGCTGGCCGCTTGCCACTTCCTCGTTCCCCCGTCACACCCGGTGGCCGAGGCGGTGTTCTACTGCCTGGTGAGCGGCGGCACAGCGGTCGCCATGGCGGTGGGCATCCGGCTGCACCGGCCGGCGGCCAGGACCGTCTGGTGGCTGCTGGCGGGAGGCCAGGTGATGTATGTCGGCGGCGACGTCGCGTACTTCGTGGCCACCGCCGGGGGCAGCACCAACTATCCCGTGCTGGCCAACGTCCTGTACCTCTCGCAGTACGTGTTCGTCGCCGCCGCGCTGGTGCTGCTGGGCCGGCGGCGCTCGCCTCAGCGCAACACCGCCGCGCTGATCGACACCGCGATCCTCGCGGTGGCCGCCGCAGTGCTGTGGTGGGTGTTCCTCATCCATCCCGCGGTCGCCGCGCCGGGCTTCTCCGCGCTGGACCGCGTGGCTGCAACCATCTATCCGGTCATGGACCTGTGCGTGCTCACCGTGGCGATCCGGATGCTGCTCGGAGGCGGCGCCCGGCAGAGGTCGTATCTGCTGTTGCTGACGTTCCTCGCCTTGACGCTGTTCGCCGACACCGCGTACGGCCTGCTGACGCTGCACGGGGTGTACGAGACCGGCGGCTGGTCCGACGCGGTGTACCTCACCAGCTACCTCGCGCTCGGCGCGGCCGCGTTGCACCGGTCGATGCGGCAGGTCGCGGACCCGGTGGAGGACCGGTCGGGCGCGACGCTGTATCGCGTGGTGCTGTTGGCGGTTGCCACCCTGGTGGCTCCGGTGGTGCTGATCGTGCAGAACCTGCGCCAGGTGGCGACCTCGGACCTCGTCGTGGTGACCGCCTCGGCAGTGCTGTTCCTGCTGGTGCTCACCCGCATGGCCGGCCTTGTCTCCGCGCAGCGCCGGATCGCCATGACCGACGCCCTCACCGGCGTCTACACCCGCCGATTCCTCTCCGAGGCGCTGCGCGTGGAGAGCGGGCGGGCGGCCCGGCACGGGGACCTGTTAGCGATGCTGCTGGTGGACGTGGACCACTTCAAGCGCATCAACGACACGTACGGGCACCCGGCCGGCGACCAGGTCCTGAAGGAGGTGGCGCACCGGCTGCGGGAGGCCTGCCGTGGTACCGACGTGGTCGCCCGGTTCGGCGGCGAGGAGTTCGCGGTGCTGGTGACCGGCGAGGCCCCCGACGGACTGGCCGCGCTGGCGGAGCGCCTGCGAAAGCGGATCGCCGGGGCTCCGGTGCTCGTCGACGGCCACACGGCCATCGCGGTGACCGTCTCGGTCGGCGCCGCCGCGCTGCCCGGCGAGGCTTCCACCGAGCAACTGCTCGTCGCGGCTGACGACGCGTTGTACGCGGCCAAGCGCGGCGGGCGCAACCGGGTTGTCATGAGCGATCCGGAGCGGGCGGCTGCGTACGCGCCGACCGGCAGCGACTCGGCCGACATCGACCGGCAGATCCAGCGTTGGACCGTGATGGTGGGCGAGGCTCTGCGCTGCCGCGCGGACGGCCCAGACGTGCCGGCCACCATGGTGGCCGGCGTCTGCGCCGCGTGGGCGCTCATGCGCATCGGTCGCCCCGGGTACCCGGTCTTGTCCGCGGAGCAGGCCCGAGCGGAGCTGCAGCGCTGCCGCGGGGTGCAGCTCCACCCGTGCGCGGTCGACGAGTTCCTCGCGCTGGAGGCGGCCGGGGTGGTCGGCACGCCGGAAAGCACAGCGGCTCCGCTGCTCGCGGCGACGATGGTCGGATAACCTGCGGCGCGTATCGAAGTCATGGCCATTGGCGCGCCTCGAGACGGGGCGTCGCCTCGCCACACCCGGATCCGCCGCGGGGCTGAACTCGAGCGGTCCGTCGCCGAAGACGATCTCCCGGCCTACACCGGGTAGCGGGGCTGCTACGTCAATCGCCAGATCATGAGTGTGCCCTCGTTGGTTTGGCAGGTCAGGTACCGCGCTTCCCGGGCACACCACAGCGGATCGACGACGGAAAGCCTTCCTTGAAGCTCGCCAGTCGATCGGTCGAACACCAAGACACCGTCCCGGCTCACCCGCACGATCAGGCCACCGGCTGGCAGAGCACGCCCCAATTCGGACTGCACCCAACCGGTGTCTGGGTCGAGGAGAACAGTTTGACGGTTCTTCCTGACGACCAGGCCTTCCTGCAAAGACTCCAACTCTGAGGCGGACCAGATGATCGATCCGCTGTCACGGTGGAAGGCGGTCACGCCGTCAGTCCCCGTCACACAAAGGTTCGCGCCGCACGCGGTGATGTCGGACGGCCCGGAAACCGGCGCCGTCCACAGCACTCCAAGATCAGGAAGGTGTAACGCCGTCACGGTCGACTCGGTGAACCGGTACGAGTCGCCCCGCGTCGATCGGCCGACTCCACCGTGACTCCCCGTACTGTTCAGTGGCGACACCCCGCACGCTGGCGACGACCTCGCCGGTCGTACGCAGGAAGGCGACGGTGTCGCCGTTGTCGGCGCTCACCACCAGGTACCGACCGGCGATGACCGCGTCCACCACCGGCGTGCGGAGAGGTTGCCACCACTCGGCCCGCATGGCACCAGGATCGAACAGTCCCACCTGCCCCTTCTCCCACAGCACGATCCGATCCTCGGTCAGATAGGTGCTTCCCGAGCCGCCCGACTCCCACACCACCTGTCCCGAGCCGGCGTCCAGCAGAGTCGTCGCCGCACCGCGCGATGCCACCGCCAGATACGCGCCGAGCTTTTGCATGGAGGGGGGAAAGCCGCCATCGTCAGCCTCGAACCGCCGGCTCCAAACCACATCGTTGCCCGGGAAAGCGCGCGCCATCACTTCCAGCCGGCCGCCGTTGTCGGCCTTCTGTTCGCTGGTGTAAATCATGTCGTCGGTCAGGGCCAGCGCCATCAGCGACGCACCTGGATGATCGAGGACCGCCGCCACCGGTAGCGGCCCGGCAGGCGCACCGGACGAGCCCAGCAGCAAGACGGAGAGCGTAGCCACCACCAGCGCCACTCTTCGCCACCGGGCAGGAGGCTGAGCCGCCGGGCGAGGCGGCGCGGCCACGTCGAGATCAATGATCACTCAGCGGATTGTGCCCGATGCCACCACCCTTGATTCCGGCTCGAGGCCACCGCAGGGCGCCGAGATTTGAAGCGGATCCTGCTGTAGTACTAGCCGAGAGCCTCCTCCACGAGATATCCATCGGCCTTCTGCTCACACACGCCAGCACGCCACCCCAGGGTCACCTCCGGGACAAGACCTTTGAACAAGCCTTGGCCGCAACAGGCGGCGACCCCCCATCATGGCCGGTCCCGAGGTCCTCGGCTTCGATCTACGGTGGGCAACCTGGTAGGCCCCCCGCACCGGCCGGACCTGACCTCGGATCGGCGGAAGACACCCTCGCCGCTGGCGCAAAGCGGCCGATTCGCGGTGAACCGGGCGAACACACGGCCTCCGGCAGGCGGTTAGGCGATCGTCGAATTCTACGAAGCGGGTAACGGCTCGGCCGCCGCAGCGCCCATCGGCCTGGCCGTGGTCGTCAGGCGTAGCTGTAGCCGAGCGGGGTGATGTCGCGTACCGCCGACGGGGTGCGGCCGGCGCCGAACGGGTGCATGGTCTCGTTGTTGTCGATCACGCCGGCGGTGAATCCGGTGCGCGGCTGGTAGGTGTCGATGCCGCGGCTGTTCTGCCACTGCCACCACAGGCGGTCGATGTTGCAGTGGTGCAGCCAGAACACCGGGTCGTTCGGGGCCTCACGGGTGGCCATGTGGCCGCCGACGTAGTTGTGCACGCGGTTGTGCAGCTCGATCTCGTTGCGGTTGCGGTAGCTGTTCGACACGGACGCGTTCCACGGCGACTGGTCGTACACCGTGTAGCTCTGCACGGTGTTCACCTGGGCAGCGGTGGGGCGGCTGGCGTTCTGGCCGACCCTGCGCTGCAGGAAGTTGGTGGCGATGCTGCTGCGATACATCGTCCAGCTCCAGGAGGGGCTGAAGTTGCCGCTGGAGACGCTGCCGTTGGTGATCGCGCCGAGGAAGTCGGCGGTGAACGGCGAGGCCCAGCCGGTCCAGTCCCAATAGGGAATGAAGACCGCCGGGTTGCCGCTGACCGTCTGCAGGTCCAGCTCCAGCAGCCGGAGATACTCCCGGTGCCATGGGAAGAACGACGGCGACTGATGGGCGTGGCTGATGTTGTCGTTGGTGCGCGCGAAATAGGTGATGTGCTGGTCGATGTACCAGTTGTAGTTGCGCCCGTTGGCGGAGCCGGTCTTGAGCTGCCAGAGAGCGTTGATGAAGGCGGTCTTCTCCGCGCTCGTCATGGCGGCGATGTTCTTGCGTACGACGGCCATTGGTCAGTCGCCTTTCGGTTGGGGAACGATTTTCGTCGGCAAGTTGCCGCGCGTCAGTGCGAGTGTGCTTGCGCGGCCTCGTTACTGAGCTCTAGATCCCCTAGCATGTCGATGACCTTCTGAGCCAGCTTCTTGAGACCACCCTTGTTCTTGCTGTCGTCGATTTCCACGGGGTCGTAATGGTTGATGGCGCTGATGTAGGCCATCGCCACGTACGGCTCCGATCCGTCTTCCGGTACGAATAGGGTGCTGATGACGGTGAGTGCCAACTTCTGGTTGTTGATATGCAGCTCGTCCTTGCCCCCGATGTTGTGCTTGCCCTTGATCTTCTTGCCTTTGTAGGTCTCGTCGAAGTCGCGTGGGTCGTTGGGGGCAGCCTTCTCCGGCTCTCGGGCGGAATTCGGGCTGGCCAGCGCCTGCACACCGAACAGGGTGGTCGCGGCGGTAACGGCACCGGCCGCGCTGTAGCGCAGGACGTCGCGACGTCTCATGTCAGTCATGGAAATCCTTCTCTGTGAACCAACCTGTGCGGTCCAGGAACTCGCATTTCACTGGTTCGCGCGGACCGGTGTGAACCATCCTTACTATGCCTATTCGGACGCGTCTGCCTATGAAACCAGATTCGCGGCTCGAGTCCTACTTGTGTACGCCCGGCGCGGTACGTGGTGCGGCCCAGTCACCGAAAGGATTACCGGAAACGGGTGCGCTGGGATTTTTGCGTCGATGATTCGGCGTGTTGGGTGATGAATTCAGTGCAGCGGCATCGGCCTCGATTCGTCGGAGGGTGGTGACCACTTCGACATAGCCGGCGAGTGGCCCGAGTCGCCAGGGACCTGCCGCGGGTTCGCCGTGCCGGCCGTCGCGATGCATTGCGTTCGGCGCACCCACCCGCGTACGTTGCGGCTTCGGCGCACACTTCACGCCAGACTTCTTCGAGGGCCACTGGGATGCTCGAAAACGGTTACCGAGGTTGAATAGCCAGGTTGCACTCGCTATGTCGCCGTCGATGGAGCATGTCGGCCCGCGCGAGCCCGGCACGGATCACCAAGTCCGGCCGGTCCAACTCGGCGGCGAGCCGCTCGGCCTGGACGGCCGGGAACGGCCGGCTCAGCCAACTCCCGTACCGGGCGGGAGCGAGGGTCTCCATCGTCCGCAGCGCCGCGTCGAGCCGCGTGGCGACCGACGGTTCCCGGCGCCGGAAACGACTGGACAAGCCGGATCGCCGGTCCTCGAGGACTGGGACATCTGTACTGATTGTCTTCCTTGTATCTCACTCGGCCTTCTGTGCCGCCGGTCAAGGAAACTATCGGACGGCTCGGAATGTTCGTCCATTTCGGCCGCTGATTATGGAAGCACCAGAAATCGGTGTCCCCGAATGATTTCTCCGCCGTTCGGTGGATCACAGCTGTCTGCCTGATCTTCGAGGATGGTGCGGCGTTCCCCCTGGATACACACTTCGGAGCAGCACACATGCACATCGCACGGATCGGCCGCACCACGGCCGCCATGATCGGCGCCTCCGCCGCCGCCCTGCTTGCCGCCGGCCCCGCGCTGGCGGCTGAATGCGTCATCCGCATCAACCCGGGCAACGTCCCGACCACCGCCGCCGGCGCCGAGCAGGAGTGCGGCGAGAAGTTCGGCGGCGGCCCCTACGAGGGCAAGGACGTCTGGGTCTTCAACCTGCCCGAAAAGGACTCCCGGTTCCTCTCGATCACCGCGACGTTCAAGGCCGGCGACACGACCGAGACCGTGGTCATCGAGGAGGGTGCGGCCGACGGCGACGACATCGTCCTGCAGGGACACAGCAAGGCGTACGTCATCACCACAGCTGGCTGGACGCTGCTCGACGCCACCGCCAAAGTGACCGAGGAGACCGACAAGTTCGTTCTGACCCACACCTGCAAGGCCAAGACTCCAGCACCCGCGCCGTCCGACAAGCCGTCCGACAAGCCCTCCAAGCCTTCCGGGAAGCCGTCGGCGAGCACCCCCGGGGCCGGGCCCTCGGCCACCCCGACCGGTGGCGTCGAGTCGCCGTCGCCGGCCGTGTCGACGACGCCGGTCGCGTCCACCGGCTCGGACGAGTCACTGCCGCTCACCGGCGCCGCGGTCAGCGGCCTCGTGGTGGTCGGGCTCGGACTGGTCGGCGGTGGTGCGCTGCTGATGACCCGCCGCAAGCGCCGGTTCATCGCCTGATCCCGAGTTGATCGGCGGGGGTGGGATCGGCACTTACGGTCCCCCCCCTCGCACGGTTCAGCACGACGGAGCGGGCACTCCCACGGGAAGGAAGCATCCGTGGCGGCACCGAAGAAATACCGCCGCGTCCGCGTATTTCGCGGCGGAGCTCGACCCGACCCGGCGACGGTCATGACGTTCAGTCACACCGTTTCGTGGTCGCGCTCCTGTTACGGGTCCTGGGCATCGGCGAGTCGGCGTACTACGCCTGGCGCGAGCAGGCCGAGCAGCCTTGCGACCGCGACGTGGTCGACCTCGGGCTGCTGTCGAACATTCACGAGGTCTGGCACGCCGCCCCGGCGGATCCGCTCACGGTGAGATCGGTCGAAACACGCGGTCAAGCTGGGCATCGATGAGAGCTAATGCGTCGTCGGGGCTGTACAGGCCGACGAGAATCGGCCCGACCAGGCCTTGGGTGAGGAAGTAGAGCACGGGTGCCTCCACGTCGGGGTCAATGCCGTCGCGCAGTTCGCCCAGTCGAGCCGCCTCGCGGAAGTTGGCGACCGACACCGTGAGGATGCGTCCGTATCCGTCGCGTAGCTGCTCGGCATACGCGGGCGTGACGGTCGCGGCGGAGAAGAACGCGATATTCACGCATGCCTCCTCCCGGCCGGCCGGGTCGACCGGGAGCATCACGGCGGTGGCGGCACGGATGAGATCACGGCGGGTGGGCTCACGCAATGCGGCAAGGGCGGCCTGGAGCCGGGCCAGTACGCGTTCGCGCATGTGCGACAGCGCGAACGACAGCATCTGCTGCTTGGTCGGGAAATAGTGCTGCACCGTGCCCATCGAGACGCCGGCCTGCTCGGCGACGTCGCGCAGGCTCACCGCCTCGAACCCTTGCGTACTGATGACGGCGAAGACCGCTTCGGTCAGGAGGCGGCGGCGCTGTTCGTGATCGACCTGCTTCGGCACTCACCGAATCTATCTCATGCGAACGCATTGCTATCAACGCCCGCGAACCGTTATCATGCGATCGCATTACAAAAACTGGGAGGCAGGCATGGGCATCGAGTACGCCGTGAACGGGGACGTCAGGATCGCTTACGAGACCTTCGGCACGGCCGGTGAGCCGCTACTGCTGGTCCTGGGGCTGGACTACCAGATGGTCTGGTGGCCCGACGCGTTCTGCGAGCGCCTGGTCGAGGCGGGCTACCACGTGGCCCGTTACGACAATCGAGACACCGGCCTGTCCACTCATTACCCACAGCCGCCGGACGGCAGCCCGTGGCGGGCGCTGCTCGGACGCACTCGCCCCCTCTACACGATCGCCGACATGGCCGCCGACGGGCTCGCGGTGATGGACGCACTCGGCTGGTCCGACGCGCACGTACTGGGCGGCACGTCGGCGATCGCGCAGGCCATGGCCTTGCTGCACCCCAAACGGGTACGCAGCCTCACGCTCTGCATGAGCAGCCCGGCCACCGCGGGAGTGCTGCAGACCCTGCGCTACATCAAGTTCGGCATCTTCCGCGAATTCCGCAAGCTACCGAAGGCGACCACATCCGAACAGGAGATCGACAACCTGATCGCGATCTACCGGGCGCAGGCCTCGCCCGGCTACCCGTTTCCCGAGGAATGGGTCCGACAGGCAGCGACGCTCAGCCACACCCGCGCGCCACGCAATCCGCGCACCACCCAGCGGCACCTCGCCGCCGGCCGGGCCGTGAAACTGCCGCCGCTGTCCGGCATCACCGCGCCGACCCTGGTGGTCGCGGGCGCCGACGATCCGATGCTCAAGCCGAGCGCGGGCCGTGACCTCGCCACCCAGATCCCCAGCGCCCAGTTCGTGGAATACCCCGGCGTAGGCCACGACTGGCCCGAGGGAATCTGGGACGACGTGATCGCCCGGATGCCCCGCTGACCCCGATAACGGCAGTGCTTCCATGACCGAGCGTCGCCATTGACGCGCGTCGCCTCAGGCGCTGCGAGACCAGACATCCGGATCTGCCGCAAGTCGCGCGTTCGGCCCGCTCCATCGCCGACGAACACCAGTTCGCCGTGCTGCTCCGCGCAGCGCTCCGCCATCGATGGAAGCCGTATCAGCCACGATGCTCAGCGCCTGCCTTCGCTAGGGCGAGCAGCAGCTCGATGATCCACAATGCCGGGCCGGCGTCCTCATCCAGTCGCGATCCGCGCTACAGACCGCCGGCCGGGTGGTTCATCGCTCGTCAGGCGCACGGCGGCCCCGGTGCTCGCGGGATGGCCACCGTTCAAGCGGAGTGGTGGGCAAGGTAGCCGGCGAATTGAGGCGGCAACGCGCCGGCGTTCGGATCATTCAGCAGCACGGCGAACGGGTAGTAGCCGAAGTGCAGCAGCTCGGGCACGCCGACCAGATCGACGGCGATCCAGCAGGGCCAGAACTCGGCCCAGCCACGGGCCATCGCGTACGTCGCCGGCACCGAGCCCACGAAGATCCATGAGTCGGCGAGGCAGTACCACCAGGGCACCGGGAAGCCGGCGCCGATAGTACGGAAGGCGTAGGGCGGTGTGCCCTGCTCGTTGCCGAGCGCCTCACCCGAAAAACGGTGAGAAGGAGGACGTTGCCGACGATACCCGCCGGCCAGGCGAGCACGCTGCGGCGCGGGCCGAACAGCGCCGAGCCGAGCCCGAACGCGTGCCGACGATCTCCCGGTAGGAGATCGACTGGTCCGTGGTCACCTGCCAGCGGACGGTGTGGAGCGTAGCGATCAGATCGTCCGACCAAGTCACGGTTCATCGTAGGCTCGCCGTAGATCCACTGTGCCCCCCACGTGCTGTGGCTATCGCGTAGCCTGCCCGTTGATCGGGGGAGGGTGGAGTTTGTTCGCGCTCGTTTTCGACGCGGTGCGGGCGCGAACCGCGCAGGTGCTGGCGCTCTTTGTGCTGACCGCGCTGGCCGCCGCCGTCGCTGCCGCCGGTCCTTGGTATGCCTACGCATCCGCGACCCGCGCCGCCGAGGCGCAGCTGAGCGTCGCCTCGGCGGCCCAGCGCAACGTCTCGATCCAGACCGAGACCAGCACCCAGAATGACGCGGCCGACGCGCTCCGCCGGTTCGCCGACGTCGCCGCCGGTGAGCTGTCCAGCTCACTGGACCAGCCGGTGCGCGGGATCCGGCTGCCGCTGAGTGTCACCCGGGCCGGCGGAGACGCGACCATGGCGGTCGCCTACCGGGACGACCTCTGTCAGCACGTCCGCCTCGATGGGCCCTGTCCGTCCGCCCCCCTCCAGATCGCGGTCAGCAACGCCACCGCCCAGAACCTGGGCCTGGAGACCGGCGACGAACTGACCCTGCTGGACCGGTTGAGCACCCCCTTTCAGTTCACGGTCGTCGCCCGTTACTCGATGCGCGATCCCGCGGACCCGTATTGGAGCAATCCGCTGTTCCGGGCCGAGGCCCCCGGACTGGACCCGGTCTTCACACCGGTCGAGACGTTCGGTTCCGACCGGTTCCCGGAGCCGACGCTCACCTACGACGTCCAGGTCCCGCCAGACCTGATCCGCGGCGACGGCGCGCAGCGCCTCGGTGTCGCGCTGGCCGATGCCGAGGCACGGCTGAGCCTGGACCGGCTGCGGATGACCACCGGCATCAACACGGTGCTGGAGCGCATCGCCAGGGACCGGGACACGGTGCGCCGCGGCGTTCTGACCGCGGGCCTGCAGACGCTGATCCTTACCTGGTTCGCGATCGGTATCGCCGGGCACTGCACCAGCCGGGACCGGCGTACCGACGTGGCGCTGCTCAAACTGCGCGGCGTGAGCCGGGGCGGCATCCTGCGGCTGGCCTGGGGACAACATCTGGTGCCGCTGCTGCTCGGTGTGCTGGTCGGTACGCCCGCCGGGCTTCTGCTCGCCGGCGGCCTCGCCGGGTCGGTGCACCCGAGCGACCGGGGCGCCGCGCTGCTGCTCGTCGGAGCCACCGTTGCCGCCGTACTGCTCGGCAGCCTGCTCGTGCTGATCATCGGTGAGGCGCTGGTGCTGCGGCAGCCGGTCGCGGTGCTGCTGCAGCGCTCGGCGATGGGACGCGCCGACTGGCGCTCCACCCTGGTCGACAAGGTGCTCGCCGCCGTCGCTGCCGCCGCGGTCTACCAGTCCCGGTCCGGCGGGTCGGAGGACGGCCTCAAGGCCGCCGCGCCCGCGCTCGCCGCGCTGGCCGTGGCACTGCTGGCCGCGCGGCTACTGGTACGCGTCGCCGGCCGGGCCGGCGACGTGGCGTTGCGTGGCGGGTGGCTCCGGCTCGGCCTCACCGCCGTCCAGGTCTCCCGGCAACGCGGCGCCGACCGGGTGTTCGCCCTGATCGTGGTGGCGGTCGCCAGCTTCGCCACGGCGGCCGGTGGGCTGGCCGCCGACCGTACCGTTCGGGCCGATCGCAGCGCCGCGGAGCTGGGCGCCGCCCGGGTGCTCAAGGTGGAGGCGCCGAACCGTACGGCGCTGCTCGCGGCGGTCCGGCGGGCCGATCCGGGCGGCCGGGAGGCGATGGCGGTGGTCGCCGACACCACGACCATCCCGCCGGTGCTGGCCGTGGACACCACGCGGCTCGCCGCGGTCGCCGAGTGGCGCCCCGAGTACGGGCCGGGCGGCCTGCTCCCGGACGCGACGGCGGCCGGCAGCGTGAAGCCGCTGCCGGTGGTCACCGGCGACCGGTTGACCCTCCGGGCGCGGCACGAGGGCACCGCCCCGGTCACTGTCGAACTGCTGCTTCAGCACGAGGGCACCGGCCTGCCGGTGCAGGTCGACTTCGGTGTTCTGGGCGCGGGGGAGGGCACGATCTCGGCTCCGGCGCCCGGATGCGCCGCCGCGCCCGGCTGTCGCCTGGTCCGCTGGGGGCTGACCGCGCCGGGCTGGAAAAGCAAGTGGAGCCCGCTCCCGCCGGACACCGTGGTGACGCTGCAGAGCCTGCGGCAGGACGGCCCGGCGGCGGAGGTCCTGGACCCCGCCCGGTTCGGCGATATCGGCTGGTGGCGGCCCGCCATCGGGGGCGTCGCCATCGACATCGCCACGACCGGCGACGGCCTGCGGCTGTCCGCCGACCGCAACGAGCTGGCAGTGCCGGTGAGTGGCACCGAGGTCTGGGCGTCCGACACCTCGATGCCCCTGCCGGTGGTGCTGGCCGGCGAGGCTCCGGCCGATTGGCGGCTCACCGACCCGCTGCTGAACTCGTTCGGCCGGGTCCCGGCGCGGGTCGCCGGCACCGCGCTGGCCCTGCCCGGGCTGGGAACGAACGGGATCCTCGTCGACCTGGACGCCACCCGCCGTGTCGCGGGTCAGAGTGAGCCGCCCGGGGAGTTCCAGGTCTGGCTCTCCGCCGGCGCCCGCTCGGGCCTGGTGGCCGACCTGACCGCGGCCGGGCTCACCGTGATCACGGACGACAGCGCCGCGGAACGATCCGTCGTCCTCGGCCACCAGGGACCGGCGGCCGTCGCGCGGTTCGGGTTGCTGGCCGGCGTGGCGGCGCTGCTGCTCGCCGCGGCCACGACAGCCGTCGCTGTCGCCGTCGACCGGCCCATGCTGCGCGGGCAACTCGAGGCGCTGCGCCTGCAGGGACTACCCGCCCCGGTCGCGGTCACCACCGGTTGTGCCGGGACGGCCGCCCTCGTACTGGCGGGTCTGTCGGTCGGTGTGTTCGCCGCCTTGCTGGTCGGGCCGCTCACCCGGATCGTCGTGCCACCGTTCACCGACGGCTGGGCGGTGCTGCCGCCGCCGGCCACGCTCAGCGGCGCTGTGCTCGCGCTGTCCGCGCTGGTCGCCCTCGTCGTGCTCGGCGTGACCGGGTGGCTGTCGGTGCTGCCGCTCCTTCGTAGCCTGCGAGCGCCCGGCTCGGCGCCGCCGCCTGACCGGCATGCCGGTGGCGTGCCGGTCGGCACCGCGGCCGGTCGCGGTGCCGATCCGAAAGAGGACGGTCGATGATCTCGCTGGTCTTCGTCATGCTCTGGCACCGCCGCGGGCAGGCCGTCACCCTGGCACTGCTCGGCCTGCTGGCGGTCACCTCCGCGGTCGCCGCGCCGGCCTATCTGATCGCGGTTGGCCGTGCGGTCGCCGTCGGGCAGATCGCCACCGCCGCGCCGAACGAGCTCGGTCTGGTGGCGAGCGCGGTGCAGAACGAGCGCGTCGTCACCGAGGATGACACCCTGGACCCGAGCCAGGACCCGGACCAGCCGGAGCAGGGTGGGTTGCAGTTCGGCGACGTGGCCAAGGCGCTGGTCGCCCTGCCCGGCTTCACCTACGTCTACTCGGCGGAGTACTGGGTCATCGGCATCGACTCGAACCTGGCGAACCCCGGGCGCTTCGTCTACCGCCAGGACGTCTGCGCCCACCTGCAGATCCTGACCGGCCGCTGCCTGGCCGCCGAGGGCGATGTACTGCTCGGGGAGCACACGGCGCAGCGGCTGAACCTCAAGGCAGGCGACTCGGTCGAGCTGCGGTCGGCCGCGCCGAACCGGGATCCGCGACGGAAGGAGTGGATACCGGACGGGAAGCCTCGGCGACTTCTGATCGCCGGCACCTACCGGCCGACCGAGCCGAGTGCCAGCTTCTGGGGCGCCCGCGGCTACTTCACCGCGACACCGGAGACCGGCCCGGGCGAACCGATCTTCACCGCCGCGGTGACGCAGCAGACGATGGACCACGGCGAGATCAGGCTGGCGATGGACGGCCGGGCCGGCCCGGCCGCGTTGCACCCCGACCGTCTCGGCCAGCTCCGGGCCGACCTGCAGAAGCTGAAGCAGACCACCGCCGACGTTGGCATGGCGGTGCAGATCGACACCGGCATGACGGCGATGCTGGACCGCATCGACATCGGACAGTCGTCGACCCGGCTGCTCGTGCCGGTGCTGGCCGTGCCACTGATCCTGCTCGCCTGCTTCACCATCTTCCTCACCGTCGGCTACGGCCTCGAGGGCCGGCAGAGCGAGTTGGCGGTCGTCGCGCTGCGTGGCTCGCGATGGTGGACGCGGTGGTGGCTGGCGGCCGGCGAGAGCCTCATCGCGGTCCTGGCCGGCGCCCTGTGCGGCTGCCTGACCGGGCAGCTGCTGGTCAACGCGACCGCGGCGATCGTCTTCTTGGACGGCGGCATCCCCTCCGGCTGGAGCTCACTACGCTACGCACCACTGGCTGCGGGGGCAGCGCTGCTGTCCGTGATGGTGGCCCAGCGCCGCCAGTTCGTCGGCTCGGTCGCCGGACTGCTGCGCCGGAACCCCTCCACCGCCAACGGCCGGTGGGCGATCGCGGCGGACGCGCTCGCCGTACTCCTCGCCATCGTCGCCCCGGTCCAGCTCGTACTCTCCAAGGGTGCGCTGACCGGGGTGGGCCTGTTCGCACCCGCCATCCTGATGCTCGCCCTCGGCCTGCTCGCCGCCCGTGCCCTGCTCCCCTTGATCAGCCGGTACGCGGTCCGCGCCCTGCACCGCGGCCGCCTCGGTGTCGCCCTGGCCGGTCTGCATCTCGCCCGCCGACCCGGCGCCGGCCGGCTCTTCGCACTGCTAGTGGCGACCGTGGCCGTGGCCGGGTACGCGACCTGCGCGGTGGACACCGCCGCCGGCGGCCGCGCCGTCGAGGCAACCCTCGGCATCGGTGCGGATCGGGTCCTCACCGTGCAGACGGCACAACCCCAGCAGCTGCTGACCGCGGTGCGCCGGATCGACCCGGACGGTGACTTCGCCATGGCGGTCACCCGGCTGCCCCCGGGCGGCTCCGCCGCCGACACGCCCGGCCTGGCCGTGGACTCCACCCGGCTGGCGGCCGTCGCGGCGTGGCCGAGCGACGGACCCGGCCCGGCCGAGGTCGCCAGCCGGTTGCGCCCGGAGTTACCGGCTCCACCGGAGTTCCCCGGCCCGGACATCGCCGTCGACGTGTCGGCGTCCGGCCTGGTACCGGGCACGAACGGCCTGCGGCTCCAGGTGTCGGTCTCGTCGCTGAACGGGCTCGGGGACGCGGTGATCGAGCTCGGCGAGCTGCAGAACCGGTCGGCCACGTACAAGCAGAGGATCGCGGTCTGCCAGGAAGGATGCCGGATCGACGGCATCGGGCTCGCCCGGACCGGCTCGTCCCCCATCACCGCCGAGGTGGTGCTCCAGGGCGTGCGCACCACCGGCCCGGACCGGGAAGTGTTGCCCGTGGCCCAGCTAGCCGACCCGAACAGCTGGCGGGCAAGCCCGGAGGTACGGCTGGCGCAGGCGCCGGACGGCCTGCGGCTCAACGTCGCCGAATCGGTCAGCGTCTCCCCACTCGTCTGGATCAAGCCGGCCAGCACCCCGGACCCGATCCCGGTCGTCGTGGCCGGTGGCCGCCTCGCCGACGACGTCATCAGCGGCCTGGACGCCAAGCCCATGCTGACCACCAACGCCGAGACCCTGCCGGTCGTGCCCCAGCTGGGCCGCCGGGCCGTCGTGGTCGACCTCGAGTACGCAGACCGGACAACCATGAACGCCGGCCTCGGCAACGCGCCACAGATCTGGCTCAACGCGGCGGCACCGCCGGACATCCTGGACCGGGTCTCGGCACAGGGTCTCACCGTCATCGCCGACGTCCGCTCCGATCAGTTACGCCACCGCCTCGAACAGCAGGGGCCGGCGCTGGCGCTCTGGTTCCACGTGCTGACCGGCGCTCTGGCCGTACTGCTGGGAGCGGGCGCACTGGTGCTGGCGGCAGCGGTGGACCGGCGCCGCCGGGTCGAGGACCTCTCCGCGCTGCGGACCCAGGGGCTGCGTCCCGGCCCGGCCGGACAGGCGATGCTCTGGACGTACCCGGCACTGGTCGCTGTCGCCGTAGTGATCGGACTGCTGGTCGCGGCGATCGCATGGCTGGTCACCGGCTGGGCCCTGCCGCTCGCCGGCCCGTACCCGCCGGACCTCCCACTGCCCGGCTGGCCGCGGGTCACCGTGCTGCTCGCGGTGGGTGCGGTGGTCCTGCTGGTACACACGGCCGTGGCCGTCGCCACGGGACGCAATCTGCGCCGGCGTGTAATGCGCCGCGAAACGCTTTGACACAGGGAGTGCGATGACAACGCTGACGGTGGACGCGGCGGACCTGGCGTACGGGGACGCCGCCCCGGTGCTGCGCGGCGTGACGGTCGAGGCCCGGTCCGGCGAGCTGCTGGCGGTGACCGGCACGTCGGGTGCGGGAAAGTCGACGTTGTTGAGTGCGATGGCGGGGTTGTTGATGCCGCGGTCGGGTGCGGTGTCGGTGGACGGTGTGCCGTTGGTCAACCGTGATCATGCGATGGGTCTTGGTGTGGTCCTGGTGCCGCAGGACAACGGTCTGGCGTCGATTTTGACGGCTGCTGAGAATGTGGCGGTGGCGGTGTTGGCGACGGGTGGGTCGTCGGCGGAGGCACGCCGTTATTCGGCGGAGATGCTGGATTCGCTGGGGTTGTCCGGTCAGACGGATCAGATGGTTGATGAGCTGTCCGGTGGGCAGCAGCAGCGGACGGCGATCGCTCGTGGGCTGGCGTTGCGGGGTGAGGTGCTGCTTGCCGACGAGGTGACGAGTGAGTTGGACGCGGCGAATCGCCAACGGGTGTTGGAGTTGTTGCGGAGCGAGGCGGGGCGTGGTGCGGTAGTGGTGCTGGCGACTCATGATCCGGAGGCTGCGGCGTTGTGTGATCGTGAGCTGCATCTGGCGGATGGTGTGGCGTCTTGGGTTCGTGGTTGATGTTTTCGGGTTGATTGTCGACGACCTCCGACGCCTGGAGACCTCCGCGGCACCGATCCTCTCCGGGGACGGCCTGACGGATCATTCGCCGGAGGGCGCGCTGAGTGCGGCCGGGGTGCCGAAGTGGGGTGTGCCGTCGGCATTCCAGGTGAACCTCTGAGCGCGGGTGGAGCGGTTCATGCAGCCGCTGCGTCGGGTTGTAGTCCTCGACGTCCCGCCCGGCCACGTAGTACATGTACCAGCGGCGCCCGTTCGGTCCGTCGAGCAGATGGAACTGGAACTCGGGCGCCCACATGTTGGAGCAGCCGTTCGGCCGACCGGAAAGGTCGAACACCACGCTGTCGGTGGCGTCGGCCAGACCGGCCAGCGTGCGGGACCGGCGCATGGTGACGGTCGAGTTCCAGGTCGTGGTGGCCAGGTAGTAATAGCCGTCGTGGTACTGCAGCCACGGATCGGGCCCGTTGCGCTTGATCGGGTTGGCGAAGGACCCGGCCTCGCCGCCCGCGCCGATGCGGATGAGTTGCCACTGCTGGTTGGCCCCACCGCGATCGGTGTACTGCACGAGCTCGGCGCCGTCCTCGGTGGAGAAGCCCAGCAGGTCGACGGCCTTGCCGCTGTGGCGACTGACCAACCGCACGAACCCGTCGGCGGAAGTCCGCCAGGCGGAACTGCTGATGGGCGCCGTTCGCCTCAGCCCACTGCACGATTCCCGCCCGCTCGGTGGTCGACGCACCGGCGACGTCGACCACCTTGCCGCTGTGCCGCGACCGCAACCGGTAGTAGCCATCACCGGCATCCACGAACCGCCACTGCTGCCATGCCCCGTCGTTCCGCGTCCACTGACTCAGCCGGGCACCGTCGTTGGGCGCTTCAACCCTGGGCTGTCCCGGCGGTCGCTGAAACCGTCGGGTTGAACCACGACACCGCGGCCAGGCATTCCTCGCCCGGGACGTCGCCGTCGTTGAACCACTCGCCGGGGCCGGCCCGTTCCTTCCACTCCACCTGCGCGTGGTTCACGGCCGCGACAAGATCCGCCGCAAGGTGGCCCGCCTCGTAGAGGTCCTGGTCGGTGGTTTGGGAACTGGCTCCGACGATCTGCCCCCGGATCTCGGCGGAGTGCCCGTACCGGAACCCCCCACTGTGACACCGGTGTGAGTCGACCAGCACGGCTTCACCGTAGTTGGCGCCGAGCCGCCGGTGTCCGCATGCCTTACCCGCGGCGTTCGGCAGGAACCGTTCGCCGTCGGTACCGATCGTGATCGCGGCCAGCACCGCCTCCGTGTCGGGCACCCAGGCGCCGGCCGTCGCGTCCATCACGACGAACGCCATGCACGGCCGCCCGTACCGGCCGTGTGGTGCCCGGTCCTCACCGCTGCGGTGGTGACGCCAGATGCTGTCCGCCCGCCGACGCCCGAGCCGCAACAACAGCTCATCGAACTGGTCGCCGTCGAAGAGGTACGCATACGGATTCCGCCGGTGCCCCACTCGCACGGTGAGGCCGTCGGACGAGATGCCCTCCAGCATCGTCATCGCCTACCAGCGATCCGCGACGCTCGGTGCGACGACCTCGTCGTAGACGTGGCGCACCGCCTCCTGCACCTCGGCCGACAACGGCGGCAAGCACGCCGAAGCCGCGTTGCCCTGTGCCTGCCGCGCCGTACGAGCCCCCGGAATCACGGCGCTGACACCGGGCTGGTCGATGACCCACCGCAACGCGAACTGCGCCATCGTGGCCCCCGCGGGTGCCAGCGGCGCCAGGCGCCGCACTGCTTCCAGGCCAATCTCGTAGGGCACGCCGGCGAACGTCTCACCGATGTCGAACGCCGCACCGTCCCGGTTGTAGTGACGGTGGTCATGCTCGGCGAACGTCGTGGTGAGGTCGTAACGGCCCGACAGCAACCCGCTCGCGAGCGGCACTCGAGCGATGATCGCCACCCCGGCCGCGCGTGCCGCCGGCAACACCTGCTGGAGAGGCGCCTGCCGCAACATGTTCAGCACCAGTTGCACGCTGGCCACTCCGGGCCGCGCGATTGCCGCCAACGCCTCCTGGCGGGTTTCGACACTGACGCCGTACGCGGCGATCCGTTCCTCCTCCACCAGGGTGTCCAGCGCGTCGAAAACCGCATCCGTGGAGTACACCGCCGTCGGCGGGCAGTGCAGCTGCACCAGATCCAGCCTGTCGACTCCCAGATTGGATCGCGACCGGTCCACCCACTCCCGCAGATTCTCCATCCGGTACAACTCCGGATGCTGCGGCATGACGCGACGGCCGACCTTCGTCGCGACGACGATGCCCGCGTCCGGTCGCTCCTTCAGGAACCTGCCGATGAGCTGTTCACTGAGCCCGTCACCGTACGCATCTGCGGTGTCGAACAGCGTCACTCCGCTGTCGGCCGCGGCGGCGAGCGTCGCCAGCGCCTCCGGTTCGCTCACGTCGCCCCAGTCGGCACCGAGCTGCCACGTGCCGAGCCCGATGACGCCCACCTCCCGGCCGGTCCTGCCGAGCATCCGCTGCTCCATCGACACCTCTGATGACATACTCAATCCTCCGAACGATTCGGTTTATTCTGGTCTAATTGCCTGCCGCACCGCGGGCCCGACGGCCCGGCACCGGCCGGCATCCGGTCAGTACACGATGCTGAAGGTGGCGTCCTGCCGCTCGGTGACGCCGCCGCCGATCGGGTCGACACGCAGGATGTTGTTGACATGCCGCAGGTAGCGGGCCGGGTCCACGATCGACCGGAACGAGGTCCAGCCGCTGTCGGCAAGACCGGGCACCCTGGCGAACGTGGCGTCGGCCTTGAACGCGGCGGAGTTGTCGTCGACCGCCAGAACCACCGGACCGCCTCTGCTACGCAGGTACTGGTTCGGGAAGTTCACCGACTGGAACGAGACCGCGTTCGGGTCGGCCAGGCCGGGTACTAGGCGCCACTGCGAGTCGGGATACGGGTCGAACGGGTACGGATCGATGCGCCCGACATGGTTGGCGTGCCGGATGTAACTGTCCGGCAGGTTGTAGGACTTGATCCGGTTCCACGCCGGCGTTCCCCACCGATTGATGAGCTGGGTCATCTCGGTGGCGGTGATCGAGGCGATGCTGGAGTGTTTGGAATTCAGCGGCTGGTTGTAGTCCTTCTTGCTCAGCGGCGTCCAGTTGTCGCCGCCGATGTCGTTCGAGCGCCACACGTAGAATTCGCCGTTGACGGGAACGAACGAGTCGCCCCAGAGGTACCAGGTGCTGCTGTTGTCGGCCTTGTTCACGATCGGCGCCTCGATCGCCCCGCCCTGGATGAGCCCGCTGGTGTACGTCCCCCGGTCGAAGCTGCCCGGCTCGAGCGTGGCGGACCGGGCGCCGTAGAGCCGGCCGTCCGCGAAACTCTTGTAGTACAGGTAGTTCATGTCCTTCCCGAGGTGCATCGTGCCGTCGAGCACGTTGAACCCGGGATCGAAGAACAGCTGGGGCGCACTGACGTTGACGAAGTCGGTGGTGTAGTTGACGTAGAACGCGTCCCGTCCATTGACGTTGGCCGAGTACATGATGGCGTACTGGCGTCGCGACGAGTCCCAGAACGCCTCCGGCGCCCACGTGTGCGTCGCGAACTCGTGCAGCTTGAGATGCCGGTAGGTGAACGTGCGCAGGTCCGGCGAGTCCCAGACATGGACGTACTGGCTGCGGTCGCTGAAGACCTGGCCGCGCTGGTCGGTGGCGATGATCTCGAACGTGCCGTCCTGTTTGCGAAGGATGAAAGGGTCCCGCAGACCGCGTGCACCCGCTGCCGGAGTCATGATCGGGTTGTTCTGGTTCAGCGGCATCCAGCTGAGGCCGTCCGGGCTCACCGACAGATGCAGGCCGTAGTCGTTTCCGATACCTGAGGGTGACTCGGTGAAGGAGGCCATCACGTACGCCGCCGTCGCGGGCGGCGCGACGTTTCCGTTTGAGGGCTCGCCGCCCGCCGTGCCGATGTGGAGGAGTGGCCATGGAGGGTCGGCACCCGTAGCGGCCGTCACAGTCATCAGCAACGCCGCCGACCAACCTCGGACGCTACGGGACACCACCGCGGAAAGGTGCATGAGTTCCTGCCCAGGAGATAGAGAAACGCCGACGCACAGGGACGGTTAACGCTCACAGGGCGCGCCGGAACGGCATGACGCACGACTGTCGCCTTGCATTCGTCGCAGAACCGGCACCGACCGACGCGCTGGCTCGCAGGAGCCGGTCAGCCATCGAACCGACGGTCGACCGGCACCCCCGGCCCGGCCGGGAACACTGCGGTAGGCATCGAAGCCGCCGCATGTTCGCGTTCATAGACTAACCACGGCACGGCTCGATTTCAACGTTACAATCGAGAATCTTCGCAGCGCCATCAGCATTACGCTCTGCCGCACCGCACCCGGCAACCGCTTCGAGGCGAAGGAGGTCGGCATACTGGCGCGTTGATGCAGGTAAACTGGGTATGTCCGATGCCAGACACAAGCGTCTGGGCGCCGCAGCACCCAGACGAGGATAAGGGGCGCGCGAAGCTACGGGCTGTTAGTCCGTTTTATCGCGCCAAGACCAATAAAGACGTTTCGCCGGTGATTGTGTGAGCCGGGACAGCGGATTCACCCGGTCCAGCCGCCACCGGGCGTCACCGGGAGCGCGGAGCCCCGGTGGAGCCGCGGACGACCAGCGTCGGCCGGAACTGGATCTGCCGGTGCGCGTGGTTCGGCTCTCTCTCACTCAGCAACAGCTCCGCGGCCTCGTGGCCGACCTGCGACGTGGGTTGCCGTACGGTGGTCAGGCTCGGCGACAGGTGGCTGATGAACGGAGTGTCGTCGTACCCGATGACGCTCATGTCTTCCGGAACCCTGATCCCTCGCGAGGTCAACCGGCTCAACACACCTCTGGCCACGACGTCGTTCATGCAGACGACGGCCGTCGGCACGTCGTCACACGACACAATCGCGTCGATCACGCCCTCGTCGAAGCCCACGGACGGAAGGGCCTCCACCGACACGTCGAACAAGGACCGGTTCGGGTCCAGCCCGGCGGCCCGTAAGGTCTCCCGGAAGCCGCGATAGCGCTCCCTGGTCGATTGCATCGGCACCTCCGACTGGATGAATGCCAGCCTGCGATGCCCGAGCTCGAGCAGGTGCTCCGCGACCAACCGCCCGCCGAGGTGATGATCCACGGAGACCGAGCACAGATCGGCATCAGGGCTTGCGTAGTCGGCGAGGACCACGGGCGTGCCCCGGGATCCGAGCGCCTCGATGTGGGACAGGTCCCGGTCCCCGGGCGTCACGATGATCCCGCGAACGGCCTGCTCCTCCAGAGCCGCCAGCACCCGGCGCTCCCGCTCGAACTGACCGTCGGTGCTGCACACCATGAGCGTGCATCCGACCTGGAACACATGATCCTCCACCGCCCTGCTCAGCTCCGAGTAGAACGGGTTCCGCATGTCCAGGATGACCACCCCGACCACCGGGCTGGGGGATCCCTTCAACTGGCGTGCCAGGCTACTGCGCACGAAGTTCGCCTGCGCCATGGCCTGCTCGACGCGCGTGCGCGTATCGGCGGCCACCACATGGGGGCGATTGAGGACATTACCGACAGTAGTCACCGAAACGCCGGCGAGCCGCGCGACGTCCCGCATGGTCTGCCGCTGCGATCCGAGTTCCACGCGACCAACCATAGCGGCGCCCTCGCCGGGCCCGGCCGCCTGACGCGCTCGTACCGATCGATGGCGGTAAGACCCGCTGCCGCGCCGACCAACTGGCCGAGAAGCTGCCCGCTACGGCGTGGGCCCGGCGCAGCGCCGCAACGGCTCGAAAGGACCATGGTTCTACGAGTGGGCCTGACTGCCCGACGTCGGCGCCGACGGCGAACCCGACGACAACGGCCGGCACAGCCTGCTGATCCGCTTAGACGGGCTGACCGGCGTACTGAACCGGCGTGGCTTTTTTGAGGTTGCGACCGCCGCCACGCTGGACGCTGTGCGACAGGGCGGCACCGTAGCGGTGATTGCCGCCGACCTGGACCATTTCAAGGCCCTGAACGACGTGTATGGGCACGCCGCCGGCGACGAGGCGTTGCGAAACTTCGGTGCGGTCTTGAGGCGGGGCCGGCGTACGGGTGACGAGGCAGGCAGGCTCGGTGGTGAGGAATTCTGCCCCCGTCCCGGCGATCGGGCCACGGGTCCGATCGCCGAGGAAACGGTCAGTAGCGAACCAGGCCGGCGATCAAGCCAGGGAGCAGCGGGTCGCGCGCATTCTGGTCAGCCGCGATCAACACATGCAGGTGTGCGCTTGGGGTAGCCCTTTGCGCACGGCCGGCTCGGCGGGGAAGTCGCCAGCAACGACGCGGTTGTCACCCGCTCCGCTGATGTCGCGGCAGAACTCCCGAGCCCTACTCAACTGTCCATGTTCACGAGCTGTGGGTGGTCGAGCAGGAACGGGGCGACCCGGTCCTCCTTGACCGCTTGGAAGAACTCGTTGGCGACCAGGGCGGGACGGAACTCCTCAGCGATGTAGTCGGGGCCTTCGTAGATTCCGCCGCCGGGTAGCTTGACCGTGACCATGTCGTCGACGTTGAGGTCCTTGAGCGCCAGCGCCCACTCGATCGGGCCGTTGCCGCCACCGTCGAAGGTCAGCGACTTACCGGCCGCGTCCAGGATCTTCGTCATCTTGCCGACGTCGGTGACGATGTCCTTGCTCATCGCCTCCTTGGCCATCGCCTTGATGAACTGCTGCTGGTGCCGCTGCCGGTCGTAGTCGGTCATCGTGGGACCGCCCTTGAACTCGTAGCGCTGCCGGACGTAGTCCAGAGCCTGCCACGGCTGGAGCCGGACCGGTTTGGTGCTCTTCTTGTAGTACGCCTGCGGGCCGGTGTACGGGTGTTCACACTTGCTGGTGACCGGGCAGTTCGGCAGCCGCGGGCGCTGCTTGCCCTCCGGCGTCAGGTGCTCGGACTTCACGTCCATGTCGATGACCATGGAGACGCCGCCCAGGGCCTCGACGATGTCCTTGAAGCCGCCGAAGTTGATGATCGCCGCCGCGTCGAACTCCTTGATACCAGTGACACCACTGACGGTCTTCGACAGCACCTTGAAGCCGTTGGTGACATCGATCTTGCCGTTGACCTGGCTGCCGTCCGCCATCGCGGAGTTGATTTTCGCCCGGCGCGCCCTGGTGTTCGACTTCGCGTCCGCCGGGATCTCGACGTAGAGGTCGCGGGGCATGGAGAAGAGGTACGCCGTGCTCATATCGGCCGGAATGTGCGCGATGATGATCGAGTCCGACAGCGGCGGAGTCGTCTCCTTCCGCGGGTCGATGCCGACGAGCAAAATGTTCAGTGGGCCCTTGAGGTCCTTCTTCGTAGGCGCCGTCTGGGCCCCGCCCGTGTCGAGCAGGTCCTCGTTGGTGATGCCGCCGGTGTATTTCGCGACCAGCGCCTTACCGGTGACCAGGGTGGCGCCGCTGGTGACCATCAGCAGGCAGCCGACGACAGCACTGATCCGCGCCCACAATGGTGCGCGACGCTTCGCGGTCTTCGTCAAGCCGTCCCCCAATAATGGCTCCGATATCAGACAGCAACGATGTATCAACCTGTCAACTGGTAGACGGAACCCACGACGCCTACGTGGCGTGATGTGATCTTCGACGCTGTCGACGGAGGCTGTTCATGGCCCTGAGGTCCATGGCAATGGACAGGGCGTAAAGGCTTTGCACCTTCGGATTACGAGGTCCTGACCCGCCGCAATCCGCTGGTCAGCTGTGTTCGCCGCGTGCACGCCACAGTTCAGGAGCCGCCCCGGAACTAACGTCGGTTGCTGCGCGCGGTCGTCATCGAACCTGCCCGGCGGCCCACCGATGTGATCGCGTGACCCATCGTCAAATAGCGCTGCGGAACAGGTCGAGTAGGCAGATCGTGTTACTGGGCAATCACGTTGGGTTAATGGTGTCACTGTTCGTGTCGGGGCGAATGCCGTGCGTGCGAGAACTGTCGATTCTTGAATCGAGTGGGTATGGTCGTTGCGGTTCCCGTACGGGAACCGCCGCCTAATCGCCGTCAATGGCGAGCCGGGGATCCACATTTCCTCCGGGGTGAATCCGCGCCTAGCGGTAGGGATTTCCTTCGTCCCGAACCCGTCAGCTAACCCGGCCGGCGGCCGACGGAAGGAAATGCCTGTGCAGCAGAACACTGCGCGGCGATTAGCGGCGTTGATGGCGCTGCTCGTCACCGCGTGCGGACTGGCCGTCGCTCCGACGCCGGCTACCGCGGCCCCCCGGCTGCTCGCCGCTCCCGGCGACTCCGGTGACGA
>NZ_JASCTH010000053.1 GCF_030009775.1 Actinoplanes sandaracinus
TGCAATCCAGCGCGGCCGACCCAAACCCCAAGGCCGACACTTCGGAGAAGTCACTTCCCGGACCCGCCGAAACCCACCTTAGAGCAGACCCCGCCGCGGCCTCTTGACACAGAGGGGTGCCATGAGACGAAGTCGACCGAGGCCACCCCGGCGGACGCGACATGACGCCCGGCACCACCGTCCAGCCCCCGTCGATGCCCCGTGGGGCAGGTTGAACGCCCGGCTGATCCTGGTCAATCTCGGTGTTCTGGCCGCTCCGGTGGCCTTGCTCCTGACCAGCCTGCTCGTCACGGGCGGCCGGCTGAACCTTCAGGCCCTGATCATTCTGGCGTCGCTTCTCCTCATCTTCCTTGTCGTCTGCGGCATCAGCCTGATGCGCTACTTCACCACGCGGTACCGCATCACCCAGGAGCGCATCGAGCTGCACTCCGGTCTACTGTTCCGCAGCCGCCGGTCTATTCCGGTCGGCCGGGTCCGCAGCGTCGACCTGATCGCCAATCCGATGCACCGCGTCTTCGGCCTTACGACACTGCGGATCGACACGGGCGAGCAGAGTTCAGCCGCCGGGCGGCTGCGGCTGGACGGTATCGCCAGGGCGGACGCCGAAGCGCTGCGTCGCCGGATCGTCGAGCGACGCGACGCCACCGGCACCGGCACGGCCGGGGACGACGTGATCAGCCAGCTCGACTGGCGTTGGCTGCGGTACGCGCCGCTGACCGTGTGGGGCGTCGGCAGTGTCTTCGCCGGGTTCGGCACCGCGTACCGGATCCTGCACGAGATGAAGGTCGATCCGCTGCAACTCGGCATCGTCAAGGCGATCATCGACCGTTTCGGCGCTGTCCCCTTGTGGTTCGGGTTGCTGACCGCCACGGTGATCGTCCTGGCACTGGGCGTCCTCTGTTCCACTGCCGGCTACATCGAGAGCTGGTCCGGGTACCAACTACGCCGGCAGGACGATCGGATCGAGAGCCGCCGCGGGCTGCTGGTGACCCGGGCCGTCGGCATTCAGCGGCAGCGCCTGCGGGGTGTGGAACTGGTCGAACCGATGCCCCTGCGGTGGGCCGACGCCGCCAAGCTCAATGCTGTTGCCACCGGCCTGGGCAGCGTCGAGGACAACCGCCGGCGGCGTGCGCTGACCCCGCCGGTGCCGAGAGAAGAAGCCCTGCGCGTGGCCACCGAGATCATCGGGCAGGACTCCTCACTGATCGCCAGACGGGGCCTGACCGCCCACCCCCGCCTCGCGCTCTGGCGCCGGATCAACCGAGGTCTGACCACCGTCGCGCTCATCGCTGCTGTCCCGGTGGGGCTCGGGCTCTGGCTCAGCCCGACCCTCGTACGTATCGGCTGGATCAGCGCTCTGGCGTTGGCGCCGATCGCGGTGCTGCTGGCCTACGACGCCTATCGCACCCTGGGCCATCGCATCCGGGACCGCTATCTCGTCATCAGCTCCGGCCTATTCGCCCGTCGCGCCGTCGCCCTGGAACGGCAAGCCATCATGGGCTGGAGCGTCTCCCGGTCCTTCCTGCAGCGGCGCAGCGGGTTGATCACCTTAGGCGCGATCACCGCCGCCGGGGAAGGCATGTACAAGATCCGAGACGTCTCCCAGTCACACGGCCTCGCCACCGCCGAGGAAGCCATGCCAGGCATCCTCACCCCGTTCATTGAGCGAGTCCCGCCACGGAGCTGACTCCCCGACCAAACCCCGGCCACCCACGAAGTAGCGGCACGCCACTCAGGCTGCCGCTGGCGTGGCCAGTGGTGCGACCGACATCCGCTCCCCGGTAAAGCCGGACGTCGGCGGGAGCGAAGCCCCGGCTGCAGCGCGTGACTCGACCGGCGCGGTAGCAATGTCCCATCCCCCATGGGGCCGCGGGCACACTGCGCGGCGATGATGCGTCTGGTTGACACCATCGCCCACACCCGAGCACCCACGCATCCATCTCCCGCAGCCCCGACCGCTCCCGGGCCGCGTGGTCCGCTTGGTCAGCCGCGCCCGCACATCCGTGGTCCGCTTCTCAGGCTCGCCCGCGTCACCCCCTGCCCCTCCCCGCGCACCCACGTCCGGGGTGACGGCGGCTGCCGGGTCGGCGCTCACCGCGCCGACCGCCGGGCCCGGCGGTGGTCCGCGCCAGGCAAGGCCGGGTGCCGGCGGCAGCGTGCGTACGCCGTTCAAGCGGCGCCGTTTCCGGCCGAAGTTGTCACGACGGCAGGAGGCCGTGCACCGAGCGCACGCGAAAATCCGTGCTCGCGGTGAACGAGTCATCGCCACCCTCAAGACCGGGAAGACCCTGATCAAGCTGCGCTGCTGCCCGCGCCGTGCGACCGCGCTCGTGCGGGCCGCCCTCGTCCTGCACCACGGTGAAGCGAGCCACCCAGGATGAAATGGCTCACTACAGGGAGGCGGTGAAAGGGAGGTGAGACGGGGCGGACAGCGTCACACCTGCTCGCTATGGTGATGCGCCCGATTGCCATGATCTTGGAGCCGATATATGAGAACGCGTCGATCTGCCGTCGCCGGCCTGGCGCTCGCTACCGTAATCGCTGCGGGCGGGTGTAGCGGGGCCGGTGACGAGGGTGCCGGCCAGGGATCGCCCCCGGCCCCGACCGCCTCGATCGACCCGTCGGCCGAGCTGACCGCCGCGGCGAAGAAGCTGGAGGAGCAGTCGCTCCGGGTGGCGATGACCGTGCCCGGCGCGATGAACGTCTCCGGTGTCGCCGACGCGAAGAACAACAGGGCCGATCTGACCATGACGGGTGCCAAGGGCGGCGACAGCCGGGAGCTGAGGGTGCTCCTGGTCGGTACCGACTTCTACCTGCAGATCAAGGGGCCGCTAGGGGTCCGTACCGGCGTTGACGGGTTGTGGATGCGGTCCGACGCGTCGGAGCTCCCGGCCGACAACGTGCTCAATCCTGACAAGTTCATCGATGCTCAGGTCTTCATCGACGGTGTGAGGAAGGTGGAGAAGGTCGGGGCCGGCACCTTCAAGGGCTTGCTCGACCCGGTGACCTCACCGGCCGCGGACCCCGGGGCGTCGGCCTCGCCCGCTGCGGAGGCCGACGCGATGCCCTTCACCGCCCAGGTCGACGACCAAGGGCGGCTCACCGAATTGGTCATCGAGCCGTCCGCGTCCGACGCCCAGGGTGCCGCCGGGAGCGCGATGAAAGTGCGGTACTCGGACTTCGGCGCCCCGATCACGGTCGAGGCACCGAGCAGGGACAAGGTGCGCGAGATGCCGGCTGAGCTGCGCAAGGCGCTCCTGGGCTGATCGAGGGGGTGGGACGGCCCGGCCGGACGAGGTGCGACAGCGCGTGGGCGGGGCGGGGGCCGGTGTCATGGGGCGCCTGGTTCGAGGGACGGCCGGTCTACCGGTCTACCGGCATCTCACCGCCACTGACCCGCCGGGCGGGCGCTCGGCGCCGTCATCACCGAGGACATGCTGAACTGGCGAGCACGGCGAGGTGGTGGCGAGTTCTCACGCGAGTCATGGCATATGCCTGATTCGACGAACGACGAGCAGAATCTGCGGGAATCCTCCGCACTGCTGATGGCGTTCGAGGTTGATTGCGGGATGCTGGCACCGGCGCACCGGCGCACCGGCGCACCGGCGCACCGGCGCACCGGGTGTATGTGACCGGGTTGTCGGGCAGTGGCCGGTCCCGCAGCGATCTGACGTCCCGCGCGCGGGCGATCGCCTGCGCGATGGCGTCGCTGGAGTATGACCTGGTGCCGGGGGTGAAGCCGGAGGAGGTCGTGGACGGCTTCGACGAGCAGTTCCTGATCCCGGCCAGCTATCACGCGGATGTGGAACTGCCCTGGACGACCGCGGGCCACAGCGGTTTCGGGCCGGCCGGAATCGAGTCGTACGCCGGCGGGGACCGCACCCACGGCACGTGCGGGCCGTGGCCGGTGCCGGACGGCGCCCGGTTGCTGACCTTCACGCTGTACCGCCCGCCGCCATCTCCGCAGGAGCCGAGCACTCCGGCGGGAACCGTCGTGATCGACCTGGTGGCGCGTACGGCGCAGTGGACAGTCGCCGAATCCTGACCAAATGCTGCGCCGCCCCGGGACACGGAGCTGTGTCCTTGGTATTCACATCACCGTCACGGTGATGCCTGTCCAAACGTCCACGGAAGCGCGCCGGGCGTTAGCTTCAAGGAGAGGCAGGACAGCCGTATCGACAACGTACTGCTGAGGGACCGATGGCGACCGCCATAAAGCCTGGTTCCCGTGGCTCTGCCTGCTCGGCGCTGCCGGGACCTGTGCCGTTCGGGCTATTCCTCGGTTGGGGTCAGTGCCTGCTGCAGGTGTCGGAGGCCGTGGACTGTGCCGATACCGGCACGGTCATCGGGGTGGCTCGCGTAGAAGGCGATGGCGGCGGCCAGGAACGACGCGTCGACATGATGGGGGGTGATCCGGTTTGCGTTGCGGGTCAGGCCTCCCGTGCGCACGAGTTCGGGACGTCCATAGAGCATCCGTACCTCGGTCGGTCGTCCACTCGCTGCGTTGGCGTCTTGGACCGGGATCACACCCGGCGGGATCACCACGGTCTTCGTCCCGTCAGCTCGGCGGGCAACATGGGCCGCAGGCGTTGCTTGCCAGGGCACGAACACCGTGCCGACGGCGCGCCGGTCGTAAAGGCCGTCCGGGCGCAGGGAGATGTCGAAACCGACCCATGCCTGCACGTACAGCAAAGACGACACGATGACTTGCAGCGCCACCGTGCCGATGTCGAAGGACGACACGCCGTCCGTGCGCACCGAAGCGGCCACCTGCCCTACTCGGTCCGCAGCAATGAGCAGGAAACACAGGGCCGTGCAGACCGGTCCCGCGGCCGCCGGTGCGACGAACGCTGTCAGGTCCGGTCGCACGACGAACGCGGTCGGGCGGGCTTGACGGAAACTCTTCCCGGCCAGGACCAACAGCAGCACCGGGACCACGATCAGCCAAGTCAGCCTGACATCGCTGAACGGGTTCAGGGTGGTCAGTGTCGCCTCAATGACGGCGACGACGACACCCCCGAGCAGGATCGGTCGACGGTGACGCGCCGTGGCGTCGAGCATCCTGGCGATCATGTCCGTGACGGTACGAGAAGCGCCTATATGCTGGTCAGAGGCGATCAGCTGATGAATCATGACGACTAAGCCGAGATCATCTGACGCCTTCCCGTGGATCACATCCCGTTAGCGGCAGTTTCCGTTCGAATGACCTGATCATGGACGCTCCGTTGAGCGTCCATGATCAGGCCCGGTCAGCGGATGAGAATGGCCTGCTCAAATCCTTCGCGTTGCTTCGCCTCTGCTCTGTTCGGAGATCGCCTGAGCGGAAACCGGGGATGTCTGGCGCACGGCGACCAGATCATCTGCTTCTGGTGCGGTCCGCGACCGGCACAGGAGAGATCACGATGCGCTACGCCGGCTGCGTCCAGAACAGCTTCGGCAACGGTACGACCGTCCGCAAGCTGACCAAGACCGGCGTCGGTCCACTTGTCACCGGCCCCAACCGCGTGTACGGCGGCTTCTCCGGTCAGCCCGAGAACAACGACATGCTGCTGCCACACGACTGAGTACGGTGCGGGGCGGAGACGGACGGAGCGCGCGTTATCGGCGGAGGCATCAGTGCGTCCCGCTTCTGCTGATCTGCGATCCAGGGCAGCCCGTTCACGGGTCCGTTCTGATGCGAGCCAATGTGAAGCATCTATCTGCCAGATCGTGGCGCATGCCGAACACCCCGATCCACGGGTACGCGAGCAGGTCGCGGAAGAACTGTGTTCCGCGTTGATGAGTCCCGGCTCGGTGTCGGAAGGCGCGGACCTCCTGGCCACCCTGGCCAGAGACCATGACGTGCGCGTACGCGCGAGCGCGGTCAGAGTCCTGCGTGCCCACGCCTTCGATCATCCAGTGACAGGGCAGGCCATCGCCGTGAACCGAGATGACCCCGACCCGCACGTAAGGCTCGAGGTGCTGTCGGCCCTGGCCCGAAGCGGAGACGCCACGGCCTGAGCGGACCCTGGGGTGCGTCGGTGATGGTGCCGTCACTGCGTACGGAAGCGCGTTGATGCCTGTCATTACGCTGACGCGATGATCAACGACGTGGGTCTCGTCATCTTCGATTGCGACGGAGTGCTGGTCGACAGCGAACGGATCGCGGTGCGCGTCAACGTGGCTATCGCGGCGCAACTGGGCTGGCCACTGACGGCGGCCGAGGTCATCGATCGCTTCATCGGCCGTTCCCACGCGTCCATCGCTGAAATCATCGCCGCCCGGCTCGGTGATGAGGCGGCAGCGACCTGGACCGAGCGGTTCGAAGCCGAGCTCCGTCAGGCTGTGGACGCCGAGTTGGTCGCGGTGGACGGCGTCGTGGAGGCGTTGAGCCGGATCACCGTGCCGACCTGCGTGGCGTCCAGCGGTACGCATGAGAAGTTGCGGCACACCCTGGGCCGTACCGGCTTGTACCCGCACTTCGCCGGCCGGATCTTCAGCTCCACCGACGTGCCCCGCGGCAAGCCCGCCCCCGACCTGTTCCTGCACGCCGCAGCAAGGATCGGCGTGCGACCGCGGGCATGCGTGGTGGTGGAGGACAGCCAGTACGGGGTTCAGGCGGCTCGTGCCGCGGGCATGCGGTGCTTGGCCTATGCGGGCGGACTCACCGCCGTCGACCGGCTCGAAGGCCCCGGCACGACCGTCTTCGACGACATGCGAGATCTTCCAGCTTTGCTCGACAAGATCCGCACCCCGTAGACGTGATGACCGGGCGGCGTTCCGCTCCGATCAACCACTGAGGCGCAGATCGGATGCGCGCGGACCGTCAAGCCGGACCAAAGGCTGAACACGAGTCAGCGCCCGGCCGGGAGCGCGCCCGCGGCGTCGGCGAGACATGGTCAGGACCACGCGTCCGGGAACAGCGGCGGGAAGGTCAGGTCCGTGGCGGTCATGAAGAGCAGGTATGGCAGGAGCTGGACGACGGCGATCCCCGCGATCATCGCCGTCACGGTGGCGGCGGCCATTCGCGGCGGGTACGGCCGGGCGTCCCGGAACCGGCGCCACTGGCGCCGGTTCAGCAGGACGGAAGCCGTCAGCAGAACCGCGGTCCAGAAGATGATCTCGGCGACGGCGAACTTGGCCCCTGCCGGTCCGTACGGCGCGACGACATCGTTGTAGCGCACCGCGCGGACGTAGTAGGTGAGGTTGTCGATCACCGCCAGCGGCATGATCACGAAGTAGCCGATGATCAGGTTGCCGGCCAGCCATGCCAGGGCCACCCGGGCCGGGTGGGGACGGCGTCCGGAGGGAGCCTGGTCGGGAGCCGGCGTGCCGAGCGTCTCCGTCATGCCCGTCATTATGCGGGCCGCGGTCGATGGCCCGTGATCAGCCGGCCAGCGCGACAGCCTCCAGGATCGTCTCGGCGACGGCGGCCGGCTGCGAGACCGGCAAAGCGTGGCCGGCGCCGTCGATCTCCCGCCGGACCCGGCCCTCGGCCCGCTCGGCCATGAACCGCATCGCCTCGGCCGGGATGTTGCGGTCGGCGCTGCCCCACACGAAGAAGCCGGGCAGGCCACGCCATGCCGGCTCGCCCTCGGCCAGGCCCTCGGTGAGCGCGGCCTCGGTGACCGGCCGCTGGGTGACCGCCATCAGCGCCGCGACACGCGGGTCGACGTCGGCGGCGAACTGCTGCGGGAACTTCTCCGCCTCGATCGACAACTCGACGCCGCCGCCGGTCAGGGTACGCGGTACGACCGCTCCGCCCAGCGTGCTGCCCTCGAACTTGCCGGACAGCTCCAGCGCGCTCTCGCCGGCGTCCGGGGTGAACGCGGCCACATAGACCAGCGCCGTGACGGCGTCGAGGCCGGCCGCCGCGGCGGTGATCACCTGGCCGCCATACGAGTGACCGACCAGGATCACCGGCCGGCCCAGCGAGGTCACCACGTCGCGGACGTAGGCGGCGTCACCGGAGAGGCTGCGCAGCGGGTTCGCCACCGCCAGAGCGGTCACGCCCTGTTCGGTGAGCCGCTCGATGACCCCGTTCCAGCTGGCCGACTCGGCGAACGCGCCGTGCACCAGGACGACTACCGGCTTCTCGGACATGACTACCTCCCGTGGATGTATCAACGGCAGCGAAACTACGGGCGCGTTGTTCACTCCCAGTGGCAAACAAGTGCATCGCCGCGCGGCCGGTCCTCCGCTCGCCCTCACCGCTGCGGGTCCGGACGGGCGAAAACCCTGTTCGTCAGCCGTTTTCCGCACCCTGAGGTTGGTCTTTGGGATGGTTCTTGGACAGTGTCGTTGACTTTGCCGCGGCGGAGGAATCCGCTGGAGGCCTCAAATGAATCAACAGCGGGCGGAGGCTCCCATGTCCCTTGAACTCGATCGCAGACTCGCGGACGTCGGCACTCGATTCCGGATCTTCCCGCAACCCCGGTTTCTGCAGAAGGCGGACGGGTCCGGGCCTCTCTTCGCCGAGCCTGAGCAGGTCATCGTCTCCGTCGAACCGGCCGCGATGCGGCCCGGGCCCGGCGACGACCGGATGTTCGTGATCGACGCCATCGGCAAGATGCCCTACAACAACTTCTTCCGGCCACCCTATCGGGGTGCGGCCCGGCCACCCGTCCAGCCGGGCGGCGACGGCCATTTCGATCACCTCGACCCGGCGAGCCGGGAATTCTCGGCGGCCACCATGTATGCGACCGTCCGGCGAGTCCTCGACATCTGGGAGGACTATTTCGGGCGTACGATTCAATGGCATTTCGAGTCTGATTTTGATCGTCTCGAACTGATTCCGTTGATCGAGTGGAACAACGCCCAGTCCGGTTACGGTTTCCTGGAGTTCGGGTTCGGCCGCTCCCCGAACGGCACGACCGATCACACCCGGCCGTTCTGCGAGAACTTCGACGTCCTCGCCCACGAGCTCGGCCACAGCATCATCTTCGCCGAGGTCGGTGTGCCGGCCAGCCCGCTCGACGAGGGCATCGACTACGGCGGCATGCACGAGTCGGCCGGCGACCTGGTCGCGATCGTGGCGTCACTGCACTTCCACTCGGTCGTCGACCATCTGCTGGAGGCCACCAAGGGCAACCTGCTCACCGTCAACGGCCTGGACCGGGTGGGTGAGCTGTCGGACAGCCGGGAGATCCGGGTCGCGCTCAACCCGCTGCGCATGTCCGACGTCGGCGACGAGCCGCACGACCGGTCACTGCCGTTGACCGGGGCCGTCTTCGACACCATGGTCGAGGTGTTCCAGCACGACCTGGTCGCGAAGAAGCTGATCACCGACGACCTGCGGGTGCGGTCGACGAACCTGCCCGGCTCGGTGCACGACCTGACCGAGATCCAGGCCCAGTTCACCTCCTCGTACACCGGCAACGAGGCCGCGTTCAAGGAGTCGCTGCTGCGGGCCCGCGACTACCTGGGCCGGCTGCTCGCGGTCACCTGGAGCGACATCTCGCCGGACTTCCTCACCTACCACGGCATGCTGCGGGCGATCCTGCGGGCCGACCGGGAGATCACCGGCGGGGACAACGCGCAGATCATCCGGGAGTGCTTCGCGTGGCGGGAGATCGCGCCGGTGCCGACGTCGATGCTGTTGCGCCCGCGCACTCTGACGTCGTGCGGGCTCGCGGCCGCCGAGCGCGCGCCAGCGCCGCACGGGCGTGGTCACGCGATCCCGTCGCCGCGCTCCGACGGGTCGGCGCTGCCGGCCGGCCGGTCCTGAGAGAGCGGGCCGAACGGCCGCCGGAACGGGCCGACTCGCCCAGCCGCCGTCCCCGGCTTGACTCTCCTGCCAGGGGAGACTCGAGCATCGATGGGGAACGGAGGAACCCAGCATGGACGACCTGATCCCGATCGGGCGCTTCTCCCGGATGAGCCGGCTGTCGGTCAAGGCCCTGCGCTTCTACGACGAGCAGGGCCTGCTCGCCCCGGCCTGGGTCGACCCGGTGTCGGGCTACCGCTACTACCGGCGGGCCCAGGCCGGGCGGGCCGAGGCGATCCGGGTGCTGCGCACGATCGACATGCCGGTCGGAGAGATTCGCGACCTGCTCGCCGACGACGACCCGGAGCTGACCGGCAAGCGCCTCACCGCGCACCGGGAGCGGCTGCGGGCCCGGCTCGCCGAGCAGGAGCGGATGCTGCGGTTCCTCGAAGGTCTCATCGATCGAGGAGGACGTGTCATGCCCTACGAAGTCACCGTCAAGGAGGTCGCCGCCGTCACGGTGGCGAGCCTGACCCTGCGCACCAGCCTCGCCGCGATCGGCGCCGACATGGGCCGCGGCTTCGGCACGGTCGTCAGTGCCATCGGCGTCGCCGGCGCCGAGCCCGCCGGGGCGCCGTTCGTCGTCTATCACGACGTCATCGACGAGCAGACCGCCGGAGACATCGAGATCTGCGTCCCGGTCCCGGCCGGCACCGCCCTGCCCGACGGCCCGGTCCGCTACCGCGAAGTCCCCGGCGGCCCGATCGCCGCCACCGTGCACCGCGGCCCCTACCAGGAGATCAGCCCCGCCTATCACGTGGTCACCGGCTGGATCGAGCAGCAGGGCGTGAAACCGGCGGGCGCCCCGCGCGAGGTCTACCTCAACGACCCGCAGACGGTCACCCCCGACGAGTTGCTCACCGAGGTCCAGTTCCCCATCGACAAAGCGCCCGGCTGACCGGCGCCCCAACCCCAGATCAAATTCCACCGATTCCGTACGGCTACGAAGAGTCCCCGGCCTACCGCGCGAGGCCCGGCCCACTCCGGGCCGCGGCGCGACCACCGGGCGGGGTGGGTGGTCGTTGTCATGGCCGCTCGTCCCGTCTGGGCGGGGGTGTGAGTATCGGGCGGGGTGGGTGGTCGTTGTCATGGCAGCCCGTCCCGCCCGGGCGGGACGGGCTGCCGCCCGGTGCGGACAGTCCACGTAGGACGTCCCGTTCGGTCTGCCGTACTGTGTGCCGATGGCCGACGACGATTCCGGAATGTACTTCGCCGCGGCAGCGGCCGGTCTGCGCTACAACTCCCCGCTGGGCGAGGGCCGAGTGACCGATCTGGTCCGGCGGCTGACCCCCACCGGGGCCGGCTGGCGGGCCCTGGATCTGGGCTGCGGCAACGGCGAAATGCTGATGCGGCTGGCCCGGTCCTACGACATCGCCGGCGTCGGTGTCGAGCGTGACCCCGACGACGGTGAACGTGCCCGGAAACGCGCGACGGAGCTCGGGCTCGCCGAGAAGGTCACCTTCCACACCGGGAACGCGGCCGACTGGGACGAGCCCGCCGAACTCGTCGTCAACGTCGGCGCCGGTTACGTCTGGGGTGACACCGGCGACGCTCTCGCCGCGCTGCACCGTCTCACCAAGCCGGGCGGCAGGCTGCTGTTCGCCGACGCCTTCTACCAGACCGACCCCGGCGACCGTCTCCGCGAGACCTTCGGCGACCTGCCCGACCTGGCCTCGCTCGCGCAGTCGGCGGTCGACGCCGGATTCCGGCCCCTGCACATCGCCGAGTCGACCCTGGCCGAGTGGGACGACTTCGAGTCCGACTGGCGCGCCCACATCGAAGACCTCGGCACCCCGGAGGCCCGGGCGTTCGCCGACCAGCGCCGGATCGGTTACCTCACCGGTTACCGGGGAGTCGTCGGTTTCGGCTGGCTGGTCCTGACCCCGGCCTGATCCTCACCCCCCGCCCGATCCTTACCGCCGCCGGATCCCCACTAGGGCCTGATTTTCACCAGAGCTGACGAGCGCCGCCCGAGCGGTCCGGCCGCCGCGCTCACCAGCGAGCGCGGCGGCCGTACCCCGCCGGGTCTGAAGGGGTTATGCGGAGGGGTTGAAGGCGATGCCGGACGGCATCGCCTCGGTGATCAGGTTGACGAAGCTGCCGTCCTTGAGCCCGAAGTGCGCGCTTCCGAAGTTGTGGCTGGTCAGGGTGTTGCGGATGCTGGTGGACGGGAAGCCGTTCCAGCCGACCAGCGACGGGTGCTGCCACGTCCGGTGCGCGTTCTCCGGCGGTTCGTCGTTGGAGTTGGCGAGCCGGAAGGCGTGCGTGCGGATGCCGTCCTTGTGGTAGACGATCTTCGGGTGGTCGCCGCTCCACCGCACACTGCTCGCGGGGGCGATGGCGAAGTCGCCGTGCGCCGAGGTGGCGACATATCGGGCGACGCCGTTCTGCACCCAGACGACGACGTGTTCCCAGTCGTGGCGGTGGCCGCCGATCGACGTGCCCGGCAGCGCCTGGTCCTTCTCGAAGTAGAGGCCGTACGCGATGGCACACCACCCGTTGTTGCATTTGTGGCGGGCGTAGCCGTTGGTGTTGTCCAGGTCGGAGGCGTCGCGGCAACCGCCGCTGAGCGACCCGGACGGCTTGAGACCGCCGTTGACGACGCCGGTCGGGCCGATGGCCGCGGTGGGGTAGCAGCCGTCGGTGTCGTAGTCGTACGCCGGCTGCCATCTGGTCTCGACGGCGTCGGCGTTGCCGGGCAGCGCGGCCGGGGGAGCGGCGAGGGCGGGGGTGGCCGTGGCGGCGACGACGGCCAGGGCGGCGCCGGCGACGAACGCCGAGCGCAGCGCCCGCCTGCGGAGATGGGATCGGAGGGACATCAGGCTCCTTCGCCGGATCGATCGGGGGTGATCGTTACCGGCAGATCTCCGCACGGCCGCCGGGGTGTGGAGCGTCGGCCGGGCTGCGCGGGGATCAACGCTCGGCGAACACTTCGTCCCGTGAGGCCGGCGTTTACCCGCCGGTAACAATTGCGATCAGCTTGGCGGTTCGCGCCGCGCAGGGCAATAGCTGTTTCTCGATCCGTGCGACGCCGTCGCCGCGTCGCGGGCCGGCCGGCCTCACATCGCCCCGCCACGGGCCGACTGTGGAAGAGTGAGGGTTCCTCGCCGTGTGTTACTGCCGCTCGTCGCGTTCCTGCCGCTGCAGGTCGCGGCATGGGCGCATCCGGGTTGGTACCCGGTGATCCTCGGACTGTCGCTGGCGGTCCTGGACGGAGCCGGGGCGTACTACCTGACCCGGGTGGCCCGCCTCGGTCTCAACGCGGTGCCCTGCCGGATCGGGGCGGTCGCGCGCGGCGTCGGCGTGTGCAACGCGGTGTCGCTCATGGGCTGGCTGGCGGGTGGGCCCACGTTCCTGTGGTGGATCGCCGTCGCGACGCACATCAGTGGGATGGCCCTGCTCGGACTGGCCACGCTGATCGGCCCGCTGCTCCGCCTGAGCGGACCGCACCGGCAGGCGTTCGTGGCCGAGATGGTGGCGATCGGCGCCGCCGCCGTGATGCTGATCTGGTTCGTCGGCCTCGACCCCGACCTGCTGCGCGACGGTTCCGGCAAGGAGTGGCTCATCCTGATCGGCCTGCCGATCGCCGACCTGATGCTGGCCATGGCGATCGCCGCGATGCTGCTGCGCGGTGTGGTCGGACACTGGCGGGATCCGATCACGATTCTGGTCGCCGGCATGGCGCTCGCGATCCTGGCCGACACCAACTGGGCGGTCGGCCTGCCCGGCGGGACGGCGAGCCTGGTCGGTCCGTTCGGCGGCGTCCTCGTGGTGTCGGCGCATCTGCTGCTCACCCTGTCGCCGCTGATGTCGGCCTCCGGCGTCGGCAGCACCACCGACCGGGCGCGGCGCGCCGGCCCGCCCGGCTGGGTGGCGTACCTGCCGCTGGCCGCCCTGGTGACCGGGGTCGCCCTGTTGCTCGTGGTGATCGTGACGGTGTCGGGCTGGCTGCGGTGGAGCGGCCTCGTTGTCGCCACCGTGGTCATGATCATCGCGGTGGCCTTCCGGCAGTGGCTGGCGTTGCGCGCGAGCCGGGCGCTGGCCGGCCGGGACCCGGTGACCGGGCTCGCCAACCGGGCGGGCATGAAGGAGGCGCTGGCGCGGGTGGTCCGCGAGCGGGATCCGTTCGCGGTGCTGGCGATCTCGGTGGCCGGGCCGGTGGCCACGGACCCGGCCGCGTCCCATGCCGTGGCCGCGCTGCTCCGGGCCGGCGTCCGGTCCGAGGACGTCGTCGCCCGGCTGGGCCCGGACACGTTCGGGGTGCTGCTGAGTGAGGCGGGCACGGCCGCCGAGGCGACCGTCGCGGCGCAGCGCATCCTCGCCGCGGCCGGGGACGCGGAGGTCCGGTGCGGTGTCGGGGTGGCCGTGGCCCGCGTCGGCGAGCCGGCCAAGACGGTGCTGCGCAACGCCGAGATCGCCATGAACCATGCGGCGCGCGCGGCGACGGCGACCTTCGTCGTCCACGAGCCGTCGATGAACGACCGGCGGGCGGCGGACGCGGCCCTGGCCGAAGCTCTGGAGGGCGCGCTCCAGCGTGCCGAGTTCACCGTGCTCTACCAGCCCATCGTCGACCTCGCGAGCGGGCGGGTGGTGGCGGCCGAGGCACTGTTGCGCTGGAACCACCCGCTGCTCGGGGCGGTGCCACCGGCCACGTTCATCCCGGTCGCCGAACGCTCCGGCGAGATCGTCGGCATCGGCCGCTGGGTGCTGGAGCAGGCGGTCGACGAGGTGGCCCGGTGGCGCCGGGCCGGCCTCCCGCTGTCGGTGACGGTCAACGTCTCGCCGCGGCAACTGCGGGAGCCGCAACTGGCCCGGGACGTGCTCGCCGTGCTCGCGCGCGCCGGTGCGCCGCCGGAGAGCCTGGTGGTCGAGGTGACCGAGTCGGCGATGGTCGACGAGGCCGTCGAGATCGCGGCGTTGCGGCGGCTCCGGGCGGAGGGGGTGCGCATCGCCATCGACGACTTCGGAACCGGGTACTCGTCGTTGCAGTACCTGACGCGCCTTCCGGTGGACGTCCTGAAGATCGACCGGAGTTTCGTCGCGCAGCTCGACGGCACCGCCGAGGGCGCGGCCATCGCCGAGGCCGTCATCCGGCTGGCGCAGATCCTGCGGCTGACCACCGTCGCCGAGGGCATCGAAACCGAACGGCAGGCGGCCGAACTGCTCGACCTGGGCTCAGAGCGGGGGCAGGGCTATCTGTTCTCCCGCCCGGTCGCGCCGGAGCAGATCCTCGCGCTGGTCCGGGCGGAGGAGGACGTCGCGGCGTGAGGCTCTTCCCGGGTGACCGCTGGGCGTCGCCTCACTTCCCGAGGTGCGCTTCACTTTCCCGGGGCGAGGTGGGCGTCGCGGCGTGACAAGTCCCGGCCACCTGTGTGGCCGGGACTTCTCTCATACCTTGCTGGCGGCCGGCTCGCTGATCCGGTCGCCGGTGGTCACCGCTGCGGAGCCCGGCCGGCGGCCGCTGATCAGCGCGTCGAGCGACCAGGGGCCGGCGCCGACCGCGGCGATGAGCAGGAACGCCCAGGCGTACAGGGCCGCGCTCACGCCGCCGTTCTCGAGCGGCGTCAGGCCGTCCGGCTGGTGGACGACGAAGTAGGCGTAGGCCATCGATCCGGAGGCGAGGATCGCGGCCGGGCGGGTGGCGAGGCCGAGCAGGACGAGAGCTCCGCAGGCGAGCTGGATGAGGGCGGCGTACCAGCCGGGCCAAGTGCCGACGGGGATCGGCTCGCCGGTGCCCCGGCTGCCGCCGAGGAGGCCGAACAGGCCGGCGAGCCCGTGGCAGGCGAACAGCAGGCCGATGACGACGCGGAACATCGGCCAGACGATGCGGGCGATACGGGGGGAAGACAATAGATGCTCCTCTGCGTGGAATTGGGCTTTCCTGGCAATCCACATTAGATGCCACCCTGATAGAGGATCTTAAATTTCATCTAAGAAACCCGACGTCCGGCAATCTGTTCGTAACGAGTTCAACATCTTGCCGAAAACGTTTTCGTAAGGCAGCGTGGCCCGCAGGCGAGCCGCACCACGGGGGTAGACGTGCGGGGAGTGCCCCGGATGGCCACACGCTCACGAAACAGAGATTTACTCCGGGTGTGGTCTCCGCTCAAGCATCGAGGTATGTCGATCGCGGAGGTGTCTCCATGCGTTTCCACCGTCGTACCGTCCTGATCGCCGGCGCCGCCGGTGCCGTGGGCGCTGTCGTGCCGGGCGGCGCGGTCCACGCCGCCCGCCCGGACATCGGCGTCACGGCGTACGCGTTCCCCCTCGCCGCTGTCCGCCTGGGCGCCGGCCCGTTCGCCGACAACGCCGCCCGAACCCACGCCTACCTGCGGTTCCTCGACCCCGACCGGCTGCTGCACATGTTCCGGGTGACCGCCGGTCTGCCGTCGTCGGCGACACCGTGCGGCGGCTGGGAGTCACCGTCCACCGAACTGCGCGGCCACTCCCTCGGCCACGTCCTCACCGCGCTGGCCCAGGCATGGGCGAGCACCGGAGAGGCGGCGTTCAAGACCAAGGGCGACCACCTGGTCGCTCAGCTCGCGCTCTGTCAGCGGCCGAACGGATACCTGTCGGCGTACCCGGAGAGCTTCATCGACCGGCTGGAGACCGGCCAGCAGGTGTGGGCGCCCTACTACACACTTCACAAGATCGTGCAGGGCCTGCTCGACTGGCACCAGCTCACCGGCAACAACCAGGCGCTCACCGTTCTGCTGCGCAAGGCCGCCTGGGTGCAGGCCCGCAACGGCCGGCTCACCCACACGCAACGCCAGCAACTGTTGCGGGTCGAGTTCGGCGGCATCGGCGAGACGCTGTTCAACCTGTACCAGCTCACCGAAGACCCGGTGCACCTGTTCACCGCCCAGTACTTCGACCACGCCCAGGTGCTCGACCCGCTGGCGAGCAACGTGGACGCGCTGGCCGGGTTCCACGCCAACACGCAGATCCCGAAGGCGATCGGGGCGATCCGCGGGTTCCACGCCACCGGCGACACCCGGTACCGCGACATCGCGGTCAACTTCTGGAACTTCGTGACACGCCAGCACTCGTACGCGATCGGCGGCAACTCCAACGGCGAGTACTTCCAGGCCCCGAACCGGATCGCGAGCGAACTCTCCGACACCACCTGCGAGTGCTGTAACTCGTACAACATGGTGAAGTTGACCCGGCAGTTGTTCTTCACCGACCCGGGCCGCGCCGCCGAACTCATGGACTTCTACGAGAAGGCGCTCTACAACCACCTGCTCGGGGCGCAGAACCCGAACTCGGCGCACGGCCATCACTGCTACTACGTGCCGCTGCGGGCCGGCGGCATCAAGACATACAGCAACGACTACGACAACTTCACCTGCTGTCACGGCACCGGCATGGAGACCGGCACCAAGTTCGGCGACAGCATCTACTTCCACAACGGCACCACGTTGTACGTCAACCTGTTCGTCGCGTCCACCTTGACCTGGCCCGGCCGGGGCATCACCGTCCGCCAGGACACCGCCTATCCGGAGACCAGCACCTCGCGGCTGACCATCACCGGCTCCGGGGCCATCGACCTGCGGATCCGCATCCCGGCCTGGACCAGCGGGGCCCAGATCAAGGTCAACGGCATCCTCACCGGCACACCCGCGCCCGGCAGCTATCTGACGATCAACCGCACCTGGGCCGGTGGTGACACCGTCGACATCAGCCTGCCGATGGCACTGAGCCTGGAACCGGCGCCCGACAACCCGGCCGTCCGCGCGGTCCGGCACGGGCCGATCGTGCTGGCCGGCCAGTTCGGCGCCACCAACCTCAGCGCCCTGCCCACCCTCGACCCGTCCTCGCTGTGGGCGACGACCACACCGCTGGAGTACACGGCCGGATCGGTGCTGCTCCGGCCGTTCTACAAGACCCACGGCCAGCGGTACTCCGTCTACTGGAACGTCGCCGCCACCGTCGCGACCGAGGCCCGTTACCCGTTCGACGAGCCGTCCGGGACGGTGGCGATCGACGCCACCGGCAACGGCTGGAACGGCGTCCTCGCCGGCGGGGCCACCCGCACCGCGGGGCGCAACGGCAGCGCGGTCCTGCTCAACGGCGGCAGCGGGTATGTCAGCCTGCCCGCCGGCATCCTGGCCGGCGCCACCGCGTTCACGATCGCCACCTGGGTGCGTCTCGACGCCGCCACCACCTGGACCCGGATCTTCGACTTCGGCAGCGGCACCGGGGCCAACATGTTCCTCACCCCGCGCAGCGGCTCCGGCACCGCGCGGTACGCCATCACCAGCGGCGGAGCCGGGGCCGAGCAGCGCATCGACGCCCCCGCCGCGCTGCCGGCCGGCGCGTGGACGCACGTCGCCGTCACCCACACCGGCAACCTCGGGGTGCTCTACGTCAACGGCTCCGAGGTCGCCCGCAACACCGCGCTGACGGTACGGCCGTCCGCGCTCGGTGTCACCGGCCAGAACTGGATCGGCCGTTCCCAGTACGCCGGTGATCCCTATCTGGCCGCGGCCGTCGACAGCTTCCGGGTCCACGGGCGGGCGCTGTCCGCGGCCGAGATCGCGCAGTTGCACGCCACCGGCCAGTAGGGCACCGGTTCTCGCGGGGCCCGTGTTCCGGAAAGTCCTGCTCCGTTCCAGCCCTGTCCCGTTCCCGTTCCGGCTCGGCCCGTGCCGGGGGCCTCGCTCCGGTGGGGTCCTGTTCCGGCACGGCCCCTGTTCTCACTCCGGCAAGGCCCCTGTTTCCACGAAGGAAGGAGTCAGATGTCCACGAGAAGACGGTCCACCGCGATGTTCTCCGCGCTGGTCACCGCTGTCGCCGCCATAGCGGTCGCCGCACCGGCGCAGGCCGCGAACCCGATCATCATCAGCATCTACACCGCGGACCCGGCGCCGCTCGTCGTCGGTAGCACCCTGTACGTCTACGCGGGCCGGGACGAGGCCCCCACCGGGGGCGGCAACTTCGCGATGCGCGAGTGGCACGTGCTCTCCTCGACCGACGCGGCGAACTGGACCCACCACGGCGCCCGCGCCGACATCGCCACGTTCCCGTGGGCCGGCGCCGACGCCTGGGCTGGCGAGGTCGAGCCGCGCAACGGGAAGTACTACTGGTACACGTCGGTCAACGGCAACGGCCCGGGCTGGATGAACATCGGCGTCGCCGTCGGCGACAGCCCGCTCGGCCCGTTCACCGACGCCAAGGGCGGCCCGCTGATCAGCGACAGCACGCCGAACTCGTCCGGGCTCAACATCGACCCGACCGTGTTCGTCGACGACGACGGCCAGGCCTACATGTACTGGGGCGGCTACTGGGGGCCGCGGGCCGTCCGGCTGGCCAGCAACATGATCGACACGGTCGGCGCGGTCGTCACCCCGACGGGGCTCACCGATTTCTGGGAGGCCCCGTGGATGTTCAAACGCAACGGCCTCTACTACATGATGTACGCCGCCAACGACACCAATGGCTGCGTCACCAACTCCAACTACGCCTGCCAGCGGTACGCGACCGCGACCAGCCCGCTCGGCCCGTGGACGCACCGGGGCGTCGTGCTGGGACAGGTGTCGTCGACCACCAACCACGCCGGGATCGTCGAGTTCAACGGGCAGTGGTACATCGTCTACCACAACGCGAACGCGCCCGGCGGCGGTAATTTCCGCAGGTCGGTGGCGGTGGACCGGCTTTACTTCAACGCTGACGGAACGATCCGGCCGGTCGTTCAGACGACCACCGGGCCGCCGCCGAATCCGGGCGGTGGCGGCGGTGGCGCCAACATCGCACCGTCCGCGACTGTGTCGACCTCATACGTGTCGCCGTGGGAGAACCTGTCGGCGGTCAACAACGGCGGGACGCCGGTCAACTCACAGGACCGGTCGAATCTCGCCTACGGCAACTGGCCGCAGCAGGGCGTCCAGTGGATCGAGTACACATGGCCGACGGCACGGTCGATCAACAGCAGTTCGGTGTACTGGTTCGACGACAACCAGGGCATCGACTTGCCGGCGTCATGTCAACTGCAGTACTGGAACGGCAGTACATATGTACCCGCTCCAGTGCAGTCAACATGTGGCGTCAACGTCAATGTTGACAACGTCAATACGTTCAACACGCCAATCAACACGACGCGGCTGCGGCTGCGGATCACGTCACGCAGCGGCAATTCCACCGGTGTCCTCGAGTGGAAGGCCTTCCAGTCATGAGGCGGAGCGGCGGGCACTACCAGCGCGAGGGCGACCAGCGCGGGGGCGACCAGCGCGGGGGCGACCAGCGCGGGGGCGACCAGCGCGGGGGCGACCAGCGCGGGGCCTACCTGCGCGGGGCCTACCTGCGCGGGGCCTACCAGCGCGGGCCCTACCGGCGCGCGGCCGACTCGGCGAGGGTGACGTTGTTCCGGGCGTTCGGGAGCTCCGTGAAGCCGGTCATGAGGCGGCGCCTGGCGTACCTCACCGTTTTGATCTTGATTCTGGGGTTCCTGGGCCCGGCGAAGCCGGCGCTCGCGGCGCAACCCATCGGCTACCCCACCTTCACCGGCGCCGGCTCGATCCCCGCGCCGCCGGTCGGTTACTCGACCGGGGACACGATGCGGGCCATCTACGACGCGGAGGCGTCCGGCACCGACTTCTGGATGGACCGGCTGCTCGCCCGCGCCGGCAACGACCCGGCCGGCCCGTGGCTGATGTCGCGCGGGCGCGCGGCGTTCATGTACACGCACAACCCGGCGGTGATCGGTTTCGGCGGCAACGCGGCCTACTGGGACAACATCTCCAGCCAGAACGCCTACGCGATCACGGCGTCCTCGGGTGCCTTCACCGAGCAGCCCGCGCAGCGCCGGCAGACGCCGAGCCACTGGCGCAGCGTGCACACCGGCGGAGCGGTCCGGCTCGACGTCACCAAGTTCATCACCCACAACAATGTGCTGGTCACCAACGTCGCGGTCGTCAACACCGGCGCCTCGTCCACGACGCTCACGCTGAACGCCACGTCGCCCTACGCGACCACCGTCAGCGGCGCCGAGCTGACCGGGACGCGGGCGGTCAAGAACAACCTGACGACACTCTACCCGCGGCTCTCCGGCGACGGGTTCACCGCCGCGAGCGGTGGCCTCAGCCGATCGGTCACGGTCGCGGCCGGGCAGACGGTCACCGTCAAGGTCCAGCTCGGCATGGTGACCGAGGAGATCCCCGCGTCGCGTGCCGAGTACGACGCCTACCGTGCCCGCAGCGCCGCCGACGCGTTCGCCACGCACGTCCGCGACTACAACCGGTGGTGGGCCGACAACGTGCCCTACATCGACGTGCCGGACGCGGCGATCAAGAAGAACATCTACTACCGCTGGTGGCTGATGCGGTTCAACCACCTCGACGCCGACATCCCCGGCCAGGATTTCCAGTTCCCGCAGTCGATCGAGGGCGTGACCGGCTACAACAACGCGATCGCGCTCACCCAGCCGATGCACATCGACGACCTGAAGTATCTGCGTGGCGCGGAGTACTCCTACGCGCCGTACCTGGCGGTCGGGCAGTACTCGGCGAACGGCCGCTTCGTCGACAACCCCGGCGACCCGGAGAACTGGTCGAACTCGTACACCCAGTACATCGCCGAGGCGGCGTGGCGGGCCTACCAGATCCACGGCGGGCAGCCGGCCATGCTGACCAACTTCGCCCGCTACGCCGAGGGTGACGCCAAGGGCCAGCTCGCCACCTACGACACCAACAACAACGGCGTCATCGAGTACGACTGGGGCGCGATGACCGGCAACGACGCCGACGCCGTGTCGTTCCACTGGCGGGCCGGCAACCTGGACCGGGCCGAGACCGCGTACGTGTGGAGTGCCGCCAACGCCGCCCGCGACGCCTACACGCTGCTCGGCAACACGGCGAAGGCCACCGAGATGCAGACGCTGGCCGACCGGATCCGCAACGGCGTCGTCAACACCCTGTGGAACCCGTCTCGCCAGCTGCTGGAGCACAAGCACGTGTCGACCAACACGCACGTGCCATGGAAGGAGATCAACAACTACTACCCGTACGCGGTCGGGATGATGCCGAACACCGCGCAGCACCGGGAGGCGCTGCGGCTGTTCGCCGACCCGGCCGACTATCCGATCTTCCCGTTCTACACCGCCAACCAGCGCGACAAGGCCGCCGCGGCCGCTGCCGGGAACCCGGGCAGCAACAACTTCTCCACGATCAACTCGACGGTGCAGTTCCGGCTCTACTCCCAGGTGCTGCGCAACTACCCCAACTCGTGGATGAACAACGAGGACTACAAGAAGCTGCTCTACTGGAACGCCTACGCGCAGTACGTCGACGGCAACACGGCCTGGCCGGACGCCAACGAGTTCTGGGCCGACTGGAACGGCAGCGCCATCACCTACCGGTCATGGATCCACCACAACATCCTCGGCAGCAGCAACTGGACCGTCATCGAGGACGTCGCCGGGCTGCGGCCGCGCAACGACACCCAGATCGAACTGTCGCCGATCAACATCGGCTGGTCCCACTTCGCGGTCAACAACCTGCGCTACCGCAACGCCGACCTGTCCGTGGTCTGGGACGACCCGGCCGACGGCGTGACCCGGTACGCCGGGGTGCCGCAGGGCTACTCGATCTTCCTGAACGGGACACGGGTGGCGACCGTCAACCAGCTCGTGCCGTTCACCTACAACCCGGCGACCGGGGCGGTCACCACCACCGGCACGGTCGCCGCCAGCACCGCGTTCGGCTCGCTGCAGGCGCCGCAGAACGTGACGCAGAACAGCGCCCGGGTGGCGGACGTCTTCGCCAAGGCCGGCGTCGATCTGACCTCGACCCGCCCCAACCTGGCCGCGGGCGCGACGGCGTCGGCGTCGTACACCACCTCCGGCACGTCGGCGGCCGGTGCCGTCGACGGGCTGCCCACCAACGCGCCGCTGTGGGGCAGCTTCGGCAGCCCCAACGCCACCGACTGGTTCGAGGTCAACCTCGGCTCCACCCGTACGGTCGGCGAGGCCTGGATCTACTTCCGCAACGACCGGGCCGGCAACCGGTACCGGCCGCCGACGGCCTACACCGTGCAGTACTGGAACGGCTCGGCCTGGGTCAACGCCGCCTCCCAGGTCAAGTCGCCGGGCACACCGCAGTCCAACGTCAACCGGGTCACCTTCACCCCGGTCAGCACCGCGCGGCTGCGGATCCAGTTCACCCAGCCGTCCGGGGCGGGGAAGACCGGGCTGACCGAGGTGAAGCTCTACGGCCAGGGCACCGTGCCACCCGACCCGAACCCGAACCTGGCCACCTCGGCCACGCCGAGCGCCTCCTACACCTCGGCGTGGGAGAGCGTCGCGGCGCTCAACGACGCCATCGACCCGCCATCGTCCAACGACACGGTCAACCCACGCTGGGGGACCTGGCCCAACCAGGGCCAGCAGTGGGCCGAGCTGACCTGGCCGTCGGCGCAGAGCCCGCGGTCCGTCCAGGTCTACTTCTTCGACGACGGCCAGGGCATCGATATGCCGGCGTCGTGGAAGATCCAGTACTGGAACGGCGCCGCCTACGTCGACGTGCCGTCCGCGAGCGGCTATCCGCTCGCGGCGAACCAGTACAACACGGTCACCTTCGGACCGGTCAGCACCACCCGGCTACGGGTCGCGCTGACCAGCGGCGCCGCCTCCGTCGGACTGCTGGAGGTGAAAGCCTTCGCCTCGTGACGTCCGTTCGAGCCCGCCGGCCCGCCGACCATGTCAGCGGGCTGGCGGCCCGTCATCCTCATCAGACGGCGACGGCGACGGCGACGGCTGCGGCGGCGACGGCGGCTGCGGCGGTGACGGCGGCCGCGTCGGCGGTGACGGCTGCTGTGGCTGACGTGCGGCACGCAGTACGTCGAGGCGGGACTGGGCGCGCTGGACCGCCGCGCGGGACCGCTCCAGGAAGGCGTCACTGCGGTCGAGCCGGGCGACCTCACGCCCGAAAGCGCCCTCGATCTGCTCGACCGGGTCACGCTCGCGCAGCTCATAGTCGCGCCGCGCGTCACGTTCGTTGAGCGATCGCTCCCGGATGCCGGCGTTCGCCTCGCGGGAGTCGGCGATCGCCTCCCGCTCGTCGGCGATGCGCTCGCGCTCCTGGGCGGCGACCTGCAACTCGACGATGGTGCGCTCGTGCGCCTGGACCGCCTGTGCGCGAGTGGTCAGGTCGGCTTCGCGTTCGGCCAACCGTCGCTCTCGCGCGTCCAGCAGTCGTTCCCGGCTGTCCAATTCCCGTGCCCGCTCGTCGAGGTAACGGGCCCGCGCGTTCAAATGATCATCCGGTGACACGATCTCATCGTAGTCAGGCCGACGCCCGCGGACTTCTTCCAACTCCGGCGAGATCTATCCGAGCATGGCCATGACCTGGGTACGGGCGTGCACACCCAACTTCCGGTAGACCTGTTCCAGGTGCTTGTGCACGGTCCGCTCGCTCACCGACAGCCGGCGAGCGATGTCGCGGTCGCTCAGCCCCGCCACCAGATGGGTGACGACCTGACGTTCGCGCGGGGTCAGCAGCCGCAGTCTTCCCGCGGCCTGCTGGAGCCGGTCGGTGTGACGGCCGGCCGCGTGCAGGGCGCCGTGCAGCCGGGCGATCTCCGCCCGGTACCGCAGGGTGGGGGCGAGCTGGGCCGCCAGCAGGCGCGCGACCGTGCGATCCCGGTCGGTGAACCCGCGCCGTGACCGGTTGAAGGCCAGCAGGGTGCCGTGCCGCCGGTTCAGCTGAACGATGCAGAGCAGTTGATCGCGGGTGCCGCGGGCGTGGAAGAAGTCGGCGTACAGCGGCAGACGCCGCAATTCGCGCGAGCTGATGACGTCCGACCAGGAGAGGGGCTCGCGGGGCCGCAGGCGGCCGTCGCGGAACGCCGCGAAGCCCGGGTGCTGGGTGAAGACCTGATGGAACGACGGGACACCGATGAGGTTCGACTCGCTCGGGACGGTGGTGGAGTGCAGCAGCCGCGCCTCGACCTGATCCACCCTGACCCAGGACGCGGCCTCGCCGCCCAGCAGGGCGCCCATTCCGGCGAGGAGCGGCGCGGGCAGTTCGCCGGGCTGTTCCGGCGCGCAGTCGTGGAACGCCGTGGACAGGTCCAGCAGCCGGCGCAGATCCGCGTTGGTAGGCGAATTCATGCGGCCATCGGACCGCGCGAAGGCCGGCGGCGCAGTCCTCTACGTGACTGAGCGGCGGTTGTGTCGCCCATGTGACGTGCCGTCCGCCGCCGGTGGGGCAGCGGACGGCACACCGGTCAGGCCCTGCCGGTCACCACCAGGTCCACAGTTCGTACCTGGCGCCGTCGTTCCGCAGGAAGCACTCGGCCCAGATGCCCACCTCACGGAAGTCATCGCGAGCGGTCACGCACTTGTCGAACGAGAAGTACGTGTTGACGTAGTGCCACTGTGCTTCCGGCGCCACCGACACCGAGGCGGTCTCCGGGCGCTGCGCCGGGTCGTGGCCCGCCGCGGCGGCCGGAGCGCCGGCCAGGGCAAGCGACAGCACGCCGGCCGTGAGGACGGCCGTTGCCTTGGCTGCACGCATGGCCGTCACCACCCGAATCCGATGCTGGCGCAGAAACCGAACGCGCAGAAGCTGAAGACGCACCAGAAGTCATTGTCGATGTCGACGACCTTCACCTCCACGTCGTCCGAGGAGCGCGCGGCGCTCTCGCCGAGTGTGAGCAGCGCGCCGCGGTCCATCCGCTGCACAGCCTCGTTGAACTCGCGGGCGTAGTCCGGCGAATCGACGATGCGCCGCAACAGGGCGGTGCGGGCCGCCTCCAGCAGGGTGCGGGTCTCGGCCGGCACCCGAATCGGGTTGACCGGGCCCTTCGTCTTCTGACTGGTGAAGTCGGCCGGAACGTTGAGCAGATTGCGGGCCAGCCGCCGCAGACCCTCCGGGTCCAATGGTTGCTCGGGCACTTCCTCTTCTCCCTCGTGAGATCGAACCGGCGCCCTCTGCCGGGCGGCCGGACTTGTACTCACGAGGCTGCTCGCGGGCGCGGCGCGGCGGTATTCGCAATACTGCGAAGCCGGCGGCCTACGGCCGGAGTGTGAAGAGGGCGGCGACGGCCACCGTCGGTGTCAGCGGAACGCCTCCTCCAGCCACCAGGACGGGCGTCCGGTGGTGACCTTCGCGTCGATGACCATCGGGGTGTCCCGGGGGCCGGCCAGCCACGCCCGGACCGGGCCCAGGTCTTCGGGCCCGCGCACGGTGACCGCCGCGCAGCCGTGGCCCCGGGCGATCGCGGCGAGATCCGTCTGCGGAAAGGTCACCGTGGACAGCGGGTGCCCGGACGGGCCGAAATGGTGCACCTCCGCGCCGTACGCCTCGTCGTTGTAGATCACGATGAGCGTGCCGGGACTCACGCGGCGAATGGTGTCCAGTTCGGCGATGCCCATCAGGAAGCCACCGTCGCCGCACGCCGCCACCGCCAGCCGGCCGGGGCTCGCGAGCGCGGCGCCCAGGGCGCTGGCCAGACCCAGCCCGACCGCCTGGAACGCCTGGGTGAAACAGAAGCCCTGATGATCAGGAACGGACAGGAACATCGACGGGTAGCCCATGAAGTTGCCCGAGTCGACCGCTACCACCCGCTGCGCCGGCAGCAGATCGTCCAGGGCGATGCTCAGGGTGCGCGGGTCGATGCGGGTGTCGTCGCCGTCGCCGTCGTCGGAGTAGGCGACGTCGCGCCAGCGGCCCCGGTCGCGCAGTTTCGCGCGGACCCCGTCGGTCCGCGCGCCCGTGTCGGCGCCGGTGCCGCCGGCCGTGAGGGCGGCGGTGACGGCGACCGCGGTGAGCCGCACATCGCCGCAGATGCCCAGGTCGACGCGGTGCTGGGCGCCGAGGGCGGACGCCTCGAGGTCGACCTGTGCCACGGCCGCCTCGGGGGCGATCAACCGGCCGTGCCGGCTCGTCCACATGTTCAGCGAGGCGCCCCAGGCGATCACCACGTCCGCGGCGCGGATCAGCTCGGCGGCCAGCGGGGTGGCGAAACCGCCGGAAACGTCCAGGTTCCAGTCGCTGCCAGCGAACAGGCCCTTGGCCGCGGCCGACGTCGCCAGGAGCGCGCCGCACGCCTCCGCCAGTTCGATGAGCTCCGCGCGGGCCGCCAGCGCGCCGCGGCCGGCGATGAACACCGGCCGCTCCGCGCCCTTCAGCAGATGAGCCAGAGCGGTCACGGCGTCGTCGGAGGCGCGCGGCGGCTGCACCGCCGGCGCTGGCGGTAGATCGGCCGGCTCGGCGATCGCGGCCTGCACGTCCACCGGCAGATGGAGCACGACGGTGCGCCTCTCGCCCACCGCGGTCCGCCACGCGCGGGCGGTGTCGGCGACGGCCGTCGCCGGGCCGTGCACCCGCTCGGCGACCGCACCGACCGCGCGGGCCAGCGCGTCCTGGTCGACGCGGACGTTCGAGCGCGGCGCGGCCGCCGGCTCGGCCGCCAGAACGATCATCGGGGTACGGCTCTTCGCCGCCTCCGCGATGCCGGTCATCGCATTGGTCAGGCCACCACCCTGATGCACCGTGACCACCCCGGGCTTGCCGCTGACCCTTGCGTAGGCGTCGGCCGCGGTGGCCGCGCCACCCTCGTGCCGGGTGGCCACGAACCGCGCCCCGTGCGCGACCAGAGCATTGGTGACGTGGAAGTTTCCCCTGCCCACGACCCCGAACACCAGGTCCGCGCCGAGATTGGCGAGCGTTTCACCGACCACGTCGGCGACGGTCCGGTCGCTCACCTGACGGCTCGTTCGCTCCACCCGTACGCCAGGATCGGGGTTGGCGCCGGTGTGGTCGGCGGGTGAGTGGTGCACAGGGGTCTCGCCGGCGCGGACGTGCGGAGCACGGGTTGCCTTCACAGGGCCTTCAGAACGCTCATCGGCATCTCCACACGGGCGAGGTCGTCGGGGACGGATCCGAGCGTACGGCCGCGTCCCGTCATTCGGTGAGCGTCGAACCGTGTTACGACCCGCGCGGGTGGTCCGCTGTCGTGACCACGACAGAGGCGCCTCGATGTCGGTCGATGACATGATGGGGTCCGTGCCGCCGCCCGCCGACGCAATCCGCCCCGATGAGCCGCTGGAGTCCGCGTTGAAATCCGGTCCTACGAGTCTCCGCTGCCACCGTCCAGCATGGCCGGGCGCTCGATCCGCCGGGCGCCGGGAGGTTCCGGGGGCGCTCACCCGGCCGGGAGCGGCGCGCGTCAGGCGACACCGATGACCGAGGCCGCCCGCCGGGACCGCCTGCCGGGCGGCGTCTCGATGGCCGATGTGGCGCGGCGCGCCGGAGTCTCCTCGCAGACCGTCTCCCGGGTCTCCACCGGTCACCCCGGCGTCGCCGCGTCGACACGCCGGCAAGTTCTCGACGCCATGCACGATCTCGGGTACCGGCCGAACATCGCGGCTCGCGCGCTCAGACGCGGCAGGTTCCACGCCATCGGTGTCGTCATGCCCACGCTCACCACCTTCGCCAACAGCCGCACGGCCGAGGCGATCGCGGAGGAGGCGGCGCTGGAGGGATACTCCGTCACCTTGATCCCGGTGGCGGCGGCCACGCTCGACGAGCTCGCGGTCGACGGCATCGTCATCATGGACGCGCCCCGCTTCGACGCCGCGAACCTCACGCTGCCGCGGGGAACGCGGGTGGTGTCCGTCGGGTCCCGCAGCGACGCCGACTACCCCGTCATCGACACGGATCAGCGTGGCGGGGCCACGCAGGCGGTCCGCCATCTGCTGGACCTCGGCCACCGGACGGTGTGGCACGTGACCGGCCCGGCCGAGTCGTACGCCGGCGAACTTCGCACCCGGGCCTGGCGGGACGTGATGAGAGAGGCCGGCATCATGCCGCCGCCCGCCGAACGCGGCGACTGGTCGACGCTGTCCGGTTACCAGGCCGGCCGGCGCCTCGCGGACGAGCCGGGCTGCACGGCCGTCTTCGCCGCCAACGACCAGATGGCGCTGGGCGTGCTGCGGGCGCTGCACGAACGCGGCCGGCGAGTGCCGCACGACGTGAGCGTCGTCGGTTTCGACGACATCCCCGACGCCGCCGCGTTCCTGCCACCGCTCACGACGATGCATCAGAACTTCTCCGAGGTCGGCAGGCGCTGTGTGGAACTGTTGCTCGGCGACATCCGGGGTGGCCCGTCCGGGCCGGGCACCGTGCTGGTCGCTCCTTCTCTGGTCCGGCGGGCGAGCACCGCGCCGCCACCCCGATAGGCCCGTCCGGCCGCGCGGTGGCCACGTGACGTGGCCCCGGAAACAGATCTCACGGCTGAGCGCCGAAGCGCATGCTGAAGCTGGTCCCTGCGTATTCCGGCCTCACTCTGTCGGAGCGTAGGACAGAATCCTTTCCGGAAATCGCCGCGTCATACTTGCTCATAACGGATCCAATCTGGATGATCTTCCATCAATCAGGCGAGAACTACACTCTTGTCGCGTTAACGAAGACGGCGAGTCATGGCATTTCTCAACGAGGCAGTTCTCAGTGACCCGGAGCGGTTGGCGGCGGTAGCGCGTGCCCGCCGTGTCCTGCCTGCCCAGGCGATCCCGTTGGATGCGATCGCCCAGATGGCGGCTCGTCTGACCAGCGCGCCGATAGCGACGGTGACCCTGGTGGACGACCAGGAGGAGTACTTCGTCGGCGTCCACGGGCTTCCCGAGCCGTTCCGGGAGCCGCGGCGGGCCCCGCTGGCGTACTCGCTGTGCAAATACGTCGTCAGCCAGGACCACCCGATATCGTCCGGCGATATGCGGCGCGACTCCGCCGAGTTGTGCGAGCACCTGTTGACCACCGAGTTCGGCGTCCGGGCCTTCCTCGCCGTGCCGGTGCGCGACAACGCGGGCCGGCCGGTGGGTTCGCTGACGGTCGTCGACACCGTCGTCCGGCAGTGGAACGACGACCAGCTCACCGCCCTGCTGGAGATCGCCGAGGTGCTGCGGCCGCCCCCCACCGCGGCGACCACACCCGGCGTCGAGGGACTCGACAGCGCGGCCCTGCTGGACAGCGTGCAGGAAGCGTTCCTGGCGGTGAACCCCGACGGGGTGGTCGTCGGCTTCAACCGCGCCGCCCGGGACCTGCTCGGCTTCACCGCCGCCGAGGTCTGTGGCCGGCCCCTGCAGGACCAGTTGCTGCCCGATTACGACGGCCAGCCGATCAGCGCGGCCATCGACCGGCTGTTCGCCGCGGCCCCGGACCGACCGGTCACCCGGCAGGTCAACCTGTGTCACCGCGACGGCCACCGCCTGCCGGCGAACGTCTCCCTATCGGTGGTACGGGGCGCCTCCGGTGCCCTGGCCTGCGCTTTCCTCACCGATCTGTCGGCACAGGCGGCCGCCGAGGCCACTGCCGAACGCCACCAGAACTTCCTGGCCGCCCTGCTGGAGAGCCTCGACGTCGGGGTGATCGCCTGCGACACCACGGGCCGCGTCGTGGTGATGAACAAGGCGATCCGAAAGGTGCGGGGCCTGCCGCTGGACGGCGACATCCCGGAGGATCTGCCCGCGTCCGCGGCGAACGCGCTGCTCGACACCGACCTGCGGCCGCTGCCCTGGGAGCGGACGCCGCTGATGCGGGCCTGGCACGGCGAACACGTCGAGGGCGCGGACGTGGTCGTTCGCCGTCCGGGTCACCGGCTGCGCACGTTCGCCTGCACCGCACAACTGATCACCGGCAACGGCGGCCAGCGCCTCGGTGCGGTCGCGGTCGCTCACGAAGTCACCAGTCTGCGCCGTACCGAGCGGTTCCGGGCCTGCCACCGCGCTGTCGATGAGGCCCTGAAAGCCGCCCGGTCAGCGACCGAGGCGGCCCCTGCCATCCTCGAAGCGGTCACCACCGCGCTGAACTGGCCGTGTGCCGAGCTGTTCCTGATCGACGAACTGACCGACACCCTCCGCCCGGTCGGGCACTGGCACACGACGGGCATCGACCCCGACGGGTTCTTCGGCCACACCCCCCGATACGGCACCGGCATCACCGGCCGCGTCTGGGCGACCGGCCAGGCGATGTGGGTGCCCGATATCGCCCACAGCCCGCAACTGACCAGCGCCTACGAGGAGTCCCGCGTCGAGGTCTGCGTGCGCAACGGCATCCGCACGGTGCTCGCGGTCCCGGTCCGCGACGGTGGCACCCTGCTCGGGGTCCTCACCTGTTACGCCGATGCCCCGGAACGGCACGAGGATCTGCTCACCGTCCTGCTCGACGGTGTCGCCGCACAGATCGGCGTCTACGTCGCGCTGCGCCACGCCGAGGAACTCGCCCGGCAACTCACCCGCGCCCAGGACGACTTCATCGCCCTCGTCGGTCACGAGATGCGTACGCCACTGACCTCGATCGCGGCCAACGCCGGCATCCTCGCCGAAGACAGCGACAGCCTGGACGACGACCACCGGCAGATGGTGCAGACCATCGCCCGCAACACCGGGCTGCTGCAGAAGATCGTCGAGACCCTGCTCGACCTGGCCGGCCTGGAGTCCGGGCACGTGGCCCTGACCACCGAGGTGTTCGACCTGGTCGAGACCGTTACCGCGGCAATCGCCGCCGCACAGCCCCACGCCGCCGACACCGGCGTGCGACTATGCGCCGAGTTGCCTTCCCGGGCGCTTCTGCGCGGCGACGCCCCGCGGTTGCGGCAGGTCCTCGACGACCTGCTGTCCAACGCGGTCAAATACAGCCCGTCCGGCGGTGACGTGCACGTCAGCCTGACCCTCGACGACGACACCGTGCAGGTGTGTGTCGCCGACACCGGCATCGGCACACCCACGACGGAACGCGCCCGGGTCTTCGACCGTTTCTTCCGCGGCAGCAACGTGCGCCACCACGGCACCACCGGCAGCGGCCTCGGGCTCAGCCTCGCCCGGACCATCATCGCGTTGCATCAGGGCACCATCCGCCTCACCGACAACGAGCCGACCGGCACCGTCGTCTGCGTACGACTTCCGGTCGGCGACGTGCCGACCTCGGCATAGCCGATCGCCGGGGCAGCCGGGTCCCACAACGACACCGCGGGGGTGCCCGAACAGCGCCCGGCAGGCCCGGCCTGGCCGGCCCTGCTACAACGGGCGTATGGAGATGGACGTCTACGGCCAGCACGAACGAGACGCCGACGAGTACCTGGCCGCCCACGGCCTGCGCATCGCCCCGGACGAAGCAGTACCTCACGGCGCTGGGCACCGATGAGGCCCAGGAGATCCTCGCCGACATCGCCGAGTTGGAGGAGTCCTACGACGCCGAAAGCTACGCCGCTGACCTCGACGACTGGTACCGGACCGCCTGACCACGCGCAGCGACCGGCTCGGCGCGCTCGTGCGGCCCTCGCGGGCCCGTCGTTTCCGGCCGGTGACCGGGGTCAGGCCGCCGACAGGACATCGACGACGAAACGCAGCGCGCCGGCCGGCTGCCCGCCGCTCGGCTTGTCGCCGTACGCCAGGGCGGCCGGGATGTCGAGCTGGACCCGGC
>NZ_JASCTH010000054.1 GCF_030009775.1 Actinoplanes sandaracinus
CAACTGCTCGGCCAGCCGCCGGATCGTCGGTTTGGGGTCCGACTCGCGATACAGGCGCACGGCACGCGCCCGCAGTTCGTCGGGGTACTTCTTCGGTGCTGCCACAGATGCTTCCTTCCCATGATCAGTCGATCATGTTTGAGAAGCTCCGTTGAAGCGGGGGGAACTCACCCGGCAAACTTTGACACCCGTTGTGGGTGTGGGCTACACCCACAACGGGTGTCAGATTTTTGGAGATGCATATAGCCGGAGCGATCGAGGGCCGCTCTGCCAGCACAAGGACGAAGGTGGTGACGATGACGTCCCTGGACGGCAGCGCGCTTCAAATAACAGCGCGTTCGTTCTAAACAACAGCGCGTTCGTTCTAAACAACAGCGCGTTCGTTCTAAACAACAGCGCGTTCCTGGACGGCGGCGCGCCTTAGGTGGCAGCGCTTCCTGGACGGCGGCGCGCCTTAGGTGGCAGCGCGTTCCTGGACGGCGGCGCTTGGCGCGGCGGCAGCGGTCCTTGGTCGTCGGTGCCTGGCTGGCCGGCGTCGGTGCTTGGCTGGCCGGCTGCCATGACTGCTTGGCCGGCGGAGGGCTGGCATGACTGCCTCGACGGGCGGGCTGCCATGACACGTTGGTGGGCAGCTTCCATGACCGCTCGGCGGGGCGCACCTTCTCTGAAGAGGACCAGACGTCCGATGGGCCGGTGGCCGAGCGTGTAGTGCTTGATGGCCGGTGGCCGAGCGTGTAGTGCTTGATGGCCGGTGGCCGAGCGTGAAGCGCTTGATGGGCTCGGCTTTCGTGCGCGCTTGGTAGGGCGGACTTTTCTTACGCGGCTGCGGGCGTGGCAACGCGGTGGCCGAGCTGGCCGGGTCGAGCCGAACGGCCCGCTCACATTCCCGGATATCGCTGTTCTGATAGAGGCACTTCACGGTTGTAAATATGCGCTGAGGACGGAATCCGTCGCCCTCTCACGGCGCCAGAGGTGATCGCTGTGCTGGTTGTGGACGCGCCGCAGCACTGGGAGAGGGAGCTGCCATCGCAATCACCTCGTTCCCGGTGCGTCCTACTTTCGGCAGCGCGAGCCCATCGTGCAGGTGTCAGGAGCGGCTCCGCCTCGCACCTGTACGACTTCAGCTCGGCCCAGCCGGCACCGGACCGGGACCGGGATCGAAAGGGCGTCGGCACGGGACCGGGATCGAAAGGGCGTCGGCACGGGACCGGGATCGAAAGGGCGTCGGCACGGGAACGGCATCGAAAGGGCGTCGGCACGGGAACGGCATCGAAAGGGCGTCGGCACGGGAACGGCATCGAAACGGCACCGGCTCCGGCTCCGGCACCGGAACGGCATCGGAACCGCAACCGCACGGTAACGGCATCGGAACCGGAACGGCTCCGGGACCGGCGCTGGGCTGTCGTTGTTGCGGGGTGGTCATAGGTGCTTTGCCGCCTCGCGGATGGAGAGCGGGGACAGGCTGTCCGCGTGGTCGGAGAGGAAGGTGCGGACGGCTGCGGGATCGGTGCGGGCGTACTGGCGCAGGGCCCAGCCGATCGCCTTGCGGACGAAGAAGTCGCCGTGGGTGGCTTGGCGGGCGCAGTAGCCGAACAGGCGCTCAGTGTCGGTGGCCTCGCGATAGTGCAGCTGGTGCAGGATCGCGGTGCGGACCAGCCACATGTCGTCGGCTTCGGCCCACTGGTCCATCCGTGCGGTGAGAGCCGGATGACGCCGGACCAGGCCGGCGGTGACGTGGGTTGCCAGGGGGTCCACTGTGTCCCACCAGGATTTCGTCGTGACCAACTCGGCGACGGTATCGAGGAACGCCGGGCCGGGGATCTTGACGTGGGCGGTCAGATAGTCACAGGCGAACTGCTGGAACTCACGCTCGGCCCGGGACCAGCAGGCCATGGCCACGTCGCGCAGCTCGGTCTCGGTGGGTTTCGGCAGGCCGGCCAGGGAGAGGCGGGCCTGGGCGCGCCGGACCGCGCTGGGCAGGCCGAGGAACGGGAACCGGCCACGCATGTAGGCGGCCATGCCGACGGCCCGCTCCGGGTCGCGGACCTCCTCGAACGCGCCGGCGAGCCGGTCGGTGAGAACTGCCACGAGGTCGCCCATGCCCCGCATCCTGCCACCGGGGTCCGACATCTTCCCTGAGCGTGCAGGTCACGGCGAGGGGTCCGCGGAGTGTGCTGGTCACGGCGAGGAGTCCGCGGAGTGTGTGGGTGGGGCGAGGGGTCCGCGGAGTGTGTGGGTGGGGCGAGGGGTCCGCGGAGCGCGCAGGTCACGGCGAGGGGTCCGCGGAGCAGGCGGCGGAGCAGGCGGCGAGGGGTCCGCGGAGCATGTGAGTGGCGGGGGAGGGTCCGTGGAGCGTGCAGGTCACGATGGGCAGGGGCACCGTAGGCTGGCGGGATGGTGGAACGAGCGGCCGCCGGCGGCGGTAAGTGGGTCGACGTCGCGCCTGAGCGGCTGCCGCGGTGGCTGGAGAATTTCGGGGCGCGTCACGGCGCGTACACCGAAGACGGATTGACCGTGATCGGCGCTGACGGCGCGTCGGCGACGCTGCAGTCGCCGCCGGGTGCAGGCCCGGCTCTGACGGTGGCCGAGTTGATCGTTCAGGCGCGGGCACCGCGGCGGCTGGGGTTGCTGCTGGCCCGCAAGGGCGCGGTCGCCGTCGGCATCGCTGATGGCGACGAGCTGGTGGTGTCCAAGGTGGACCGCAACTATGTGCAGGGGCGGACCGCGGCGGGCGGCTGGTCGCAGCAGCGCTTCGCGCGCCGCCGCGACAATCAGGCGAAGGCGGCGGCCAGCGACGCCGTCGGCATCGCTGGGCGCATTCTTCTTCCGGAGGTGCGCTCACTCGCCGCGCTCGTGGCTGGTGGCGACCGTTCCGCCGTGGACGCGATCCTGGCCGCGCCGCAGCTGGCGGCGGTGGCCGCGTTGCGTACCGGAAGGCTGCTGGATGTGCCGGAGCCGCGGCACGCGGTCCTGGTGTCCGCGGTGGCCGCGGCTCGCGCCGTGCCGATCCTGATCCGGGAGCCGGTTACAGAACCACCCCGGCCTTGAACGTGTCGCACTGCTTCGGGTCGCCGGACTCCCAGCCGACCCGGAACCACTTCTGGCGCTGCTCGGACGAGCCGTGGGTGAACTGTTCCGGATTGATGTCGCCGCCGCCGCGCTTCTGCAGCGTGTCGTCACCGATTTGACCGGCGGCCTGGATGCCTTCCTGGATGTCGGTGTCGGTGAGGCTGACGAAGATCTTGTCGCCGTCCTTGTCGGTGGTGTTCGCGGCCGAGTGCGCCCAGGCCCCGGCGTAACAGTCGGCCTGGAGTTCCAGTTTCACCGACTCCGCGTTGGCCGAGTCCGGGTCGCGTTCCTGACGGCGGCGCATCTCCGCCTCGGTGCCGAGCACGTCCTGCACGTGGTGGCCGTACTCGTGGGCCAGCACGTAGGGCTGCGCGAACTCGCCCGGCGCGCCGAGCTGCTTCGACAGCACCTGGTAGAAGGAGAGATCGATGTAGATCTTGTCGTCGGCGGGGCAGTAGAACGGGCCGACACCCGAGTCGGCGGAGCCGCAGGCGGTGTTGACGGCGTTCTGGAAGATGTGGGTCTTGGCCGGCACATACTGTTCGCCGAAGGACTTCGGGAACTGGTCGCGCCAGTAGTTCTGGATCGACGTCACGAACAGCCCGTTGCGGCACTCCAGCACCTGGAGTCTCTGCTGTTGGTCGGCGCCGCACCGGGTCAGTGGCGTGCCGGTCGGCTCGCTGCTGCCGCCGCCGCCGAGAGTGTTGATGCCGAAGTAACCGCCGACCAGTGCGATGACCAGGGTGACCACGATCCCGGCGAGCCCGCCGCCGCCGATCGGGAGCCCGCCGATGCCGCCGCCCGAGCCGCCCGATCCGCGTCCGTCCTCGATCTGACTGGTATCGATGTCGGCGCGTTCGTTGAGTTCCATCTAGTCCCACCTTCGCCACGGTTGCCCGGCGAATACCCGGTGGCACTGTGAATTAATCGAGTGGGAGGTGCCGGTGGCGGCCCGGTAGTATGGCCGCGTGCTGCTCTGCGAAGGCTGACCTGCCCCGCGCCGACCGCCTCATCTGGTGGCCGGCGCTTTATTGCGCCCTGAGTCAGCCCGATCACCGAGAGCGAGAAACTTCATGATTACCGCCACCGGACTTGAACTTCGCGCCGGCGCGCGCATTCTGATCTCCCCGACCACGCTGCGGGTGCAGCCCGGCGACCGGATCGGCCTGGTCGGCCGCAACGGCGCGGGTAAGACCACCACGCTGAAGGTGCTGGCCGGCGAGGGCATCCCCTACGCGGGCGCCGTCGAGCGGACGAGTGAGATCGGTTACCTCCCGCAGGACCCGCGCACCGGCGATCTGAACGTGACCGGTCGCGACCGGGTCCTGTCCGCCCGCGGTCTGGACGCCATCCTCACCGAGATGCAGAAACTCGAGGTGCAGCTCGAGGAGAGCTCCGACGAGAAGCTGGTCCGGCGGTACGGCAACCTGGAGGACCAGTTCTCCGCTCTCGGTGGGTACGGCGCCGAGGCCGAGGCCGCCCGGATCTGCGCGAACCTGGGCCTGCCCGAGCGCGCGCTGGCCCAGACGATCGGCACCCTCTCCGGCGGCCAGCGCCGCCGGATCGAGCTGGCCCGCATCCTGTTCGCCAACTCGGGGCAGAACGGCAAGGGCATCCTGCTGCTGGACGAGCCCACCAACCACCTCGACCACGACTCCATCGCCTGGCTGCGCGGTTACATGGCGCAGCACAAGGGCGGCCTCATCGTGATCAGCCACGACGTCGAGCTGCTCGACGCCGCGGTCAACAAGGTGTGGTACCTCGACGCCAACCGGGCGGTCGTCGACATGTACAACATGGGCTGGAAGACGTACCTGGAGGCCCGGGAGACCGACGAGCGCCGTCGCCGCCGCGAGCGGGCGAACGCGGAGAAGAAAGCCGGCGCCCTGATGGCGCAGGCCGACAAGATGCGGGCCAAGGCCACCAAGACGGTCGCCGCGCAGAACATGGCCCGTCGTGCCGAGAAGCTGCTCGGTGGGCTGGAAGAGGTGCGCAGCTCCGACAAGGTGGCGAAGGTCCGGTTCCCGAGTCCCGCCCCGTGCGGCAAGACTCCGCTGACCGCCTCCGGCCTCTCCAAGTCGTACGGCTCGCTGGAGATCTTCACCGACGTCAACGTGGCGGTGGACCGCGGCTCCCGGGTCGCCATCCTGGGGTTGAACGGCGCCGGCAAGACGACCCTGCTGCGGATGCTCGGCGGCCTGCTCGAGCCGGACACCGGTGAGGTGCGCGCGGGGCACGGGCTGCGGCTGGGCTACTACGCCCAGGAGCACGAGACGCTCGACGTGGACCGGACGATTCTGGACCACATGCGCAGCGCCGGCTCCGAGCAGACCGACACCGAACTGCGGAAGATCCTGGGCGCCTTCCTCTTCTCCGGCGATGACGTGGACAAGCCGGCCGGTGTGCTCTCCGGTGGCGAGAAGACCCGTCTTGCTCTGGCGACCCTGGTCTGTTCCGGGGCCAACGTGCTCCTGCTCGACGAGCCGACGAACAACCTCGACCCGGTGAGCCGCGAGCAGGTGCTCGACGCCATCGCCAATTACCCCGGGGCGATCGTGCTGGTCACCCACGACGCCGGCTGTGTGCAGGCGCTCAAGCCGGACCGGGCCATCCTGCTGCCCGACGGCGACGAGGACGCGTGGAGCGACGACCTGCTGGAGCTCGTCGAACTCGCCTGACCCCCCGATCATCGCCGATCGTCAGTTGTCAACTGGTGCCCACACAGACAGTGCGATGTTCGGGCGTTTCCCACCAGGACGGGCACCCGGCGACCGGTACGCTGCAAGGTCGAGTGTCACGCCATGGAGCGATCACAGCACTCTCCGGAGCGATCGAGGGCATCCCCTCGATCGAGTGTTTTCGCAGGTGATCGATGGTCTTGGGCGACGACCCGCCGACCCGGAAATGGGTGCCACCGAGCGTCCGCCAAACTGTCTGACATTGATGCCCGTGGTAACCGTCAAGTTCCTGACAGTAATAAATGGGCACGTTCACGAGGGCTAGATACCTGGCGCATGATCGTCCGAGACGGTGTAATGGGTGGGACCGTATCTGACCGCACTGTCTGCGACGTGAGGATTCAAGATGGCAGCCACTGGCACTGCTACCAGTACTGAGAAGGGTCGTCGAATCGTCGGTAGCGAGCGGCAGTCGCTCGCCAAGGACCTGGTGAAGCGTTACACCTCCGGCGAGAGCATCCGTGCGCTGGCCGCCTCCACCGGCCGTTCCTACGGATTCGTGCACCGCGTGCTCACCGAGTCGGGCGTGCAGTTGCGCCAGCGTGGTGGCGCTCGGCGCCGCAAGAAGGCGTGACGGCCGGCAACGCCGGACCGGGCACCGACGAGGCAGGCGTTCGCTACGAACAGGACGGGCCGGTCGCGACGGTGACGTTGTGCCGGCCCGACGTTCTCAATGCCCAGACTCCGGCCATGTGGACGGAACTCGGCAACATTTCCCGTAAATTGCCGGGTGACGTACGGGTCGTCATTGTCCGGGCCGAGGGGCGCGCGTTTTCCGCGGGCCTGGATCTGTCGGTCGCGAAGGGCGACGGCGATTCTTCGCTGGTCCGCCTGGCGCAGTTGTCCGCGTCCGAGTGCGCGGATCGCATTGCCGGGTTCCAGACCGCGTTCACCTGGTTACGCAGTCCGTCCATTGTGACGATTGCCGCGGTGCAGGGACACGCCATCGGCGCCGGCTTCCAGTTGGCGCTGAACTGCGACATGCGTGTCCTCGCCGACGACGCGCGGTTCTCCATGGCCGAGGTGACGCTCGGCCTGGTGCCCGACCTGGGCGGCACGAGGCGGCTCACCGAGCTGCTCGGACCCTCCCGGGCGCTGGAGATCTGCGTGACCGGCCGGCGGATCGCGGCGGACGAGGCGGACCGGATCGGCCTGGCGACGGCCGTGGTTCCCCGATCCGAACTCGATCCGGCGGTGTCCGACCTGGCCGCCGCGGTGCTGGCGGCGGACCGGGGTGCGGTCGCCGAGATCAAGGCCCTGCTCGCGGGTGCGCCCCTGCGGTCGTACGCGGAGCAGGACCGGGCCGAACGTGAGGCCCAGACACGACGGCTCAGCGACCTGCTGGGCTCCGGGGAGTAGATCACCTCCCGGGTTTGTCGTACCCACGAGGCAGACTGTGTTCTGCCCGTCGAACGACACCCGGGAGGTGACATGAACAGCTGGAGTGTTCTGCGTTCGATCCAGAACGCCGACAAGGTCGACCAGCACCGGGTCCGTCAGGGCACCGCCAGGCGGATCCTGCGTTTCGCCGGGCCCTACCGCCGCGACATCACGATCTTCCTGCTGACGGTGGTGCTCGCGGCCGGCATCGGGGTGGCCACCCCGCTCCTCGCCGGCCACGTGATCAACGCGATCACCGCCGGTGGCTCCGGCGCGGCCTCCACCGTGATCCGGCTGGCGCTGGTGATCGCCGGGCTCGCGGTCGCCGACGCGCTGCTCTCGCTCGCCCAGAGGTGGTACTCGGCCCGCATCGGTGAGGGCATCATCCTCGACCTGCGCACCAAGGTCTACGACCACGTGCAGCGCATGCCGTTGCAGTTCTTCGCGCGCACCCAGACCGGCGCCCTGGTCAGCCGGCTCAACAACGACGTCGTCGGCGCGCAGCGGGCGTTCACCTCGACGCTGTCGGGCGTGGTCAGCAACGTCATCCAGCTGGTGCTCACTGCCGCCGTGATGTTCACCCTGTCCTGGCAGATCACCGCGCTGTCGCTGATCCTGCTGCCGGTCTTCATCGTGCCCGCCCGCCGGGTCGGCAAGCGGCTCGCCGAGATCACCCGGGAGTCCTACAACCTCGACGCCAAGATGAACGCGACGATGACCGAGCGGTTCAACGTCTCCGGCGCTCTGCTGGTCAAGCTCTTCGGCCGGCCCGACACCGAGGCCGCCCGGTTCGGTGAGCGCGCGTCCCGGGTTCGTGACATCGGTGTCCAACAGGCGATGTACTCACGCACCTTCTTCGTGGCGATGCTGCTGGTCGCCTCGCTCGCGCAGGCCCTCACCTACGGGCTCGGCGGCTGGCTCGCCGTCCGCGGCAGTGTCTCGGCCGGCACCGTCGTCACCCTGGCCCTGCTGCTCACCCGCCTCTACGGCCCGCTCACCGCGCTCAGCAACGTCCGGGTCGACGTGATGAGCGCGCTGGTCTCCTTCGACCGGGTCTTCGAGGTGCTCGACCTGTCACCCGGCATCGCCGAGAAACCCGGTGCCGTGCCCGTCCCGGCCGGATCGGGGCGGATCGAGTTCCGCGATGTGCGGTTCCGCTATCCCAGCGCCGACCAGGTGTCGCTCGCCACGCTGGAGGACGTCAGCGCCCTCGACCGCACCGAGCAGGCGGAGGTTCTCACCGGTCTCGACTTCACCGTTGAGCCGGGGCAGATGGTCGCGCTGGTCGGGCCGTCCGGCGCCGGCAAGTCGACCACGTCGATGCTGGTCTCCCGGGTCTACGACGTCACCGGCGGCGCGGTCCTGGTCGGTGGGGTGGACGTCCGCGATGCCACCCTGGAGTCGCTGCGCGACACGGTCGGCGTGGTCACCCAGGACTCGCACCTGTTCCACGAGACGATCGCCGAGAACCTGCGTTACGCCCGGCCCGACGCGACCGAGGACCAGATGTGGGACGCCCTGACCGGGGCCCGCATCGCCGCCCTGGTCCGGGCCCTGCCGGACGGGCTGGAAACGGTCGTGGGGGAGCGGGGGTACCGCTTCTCCGGCGGCGAGAAACAGCGCCTCGCCATCGCGCGGCTGCTGCTCAAGCAGCCGTCTATCGTCATCCTCGACGAGGCGACCGCCCACCTGGACAGCGAGTCCGAGGCGGCGGTGCAGCGGGCCCTCGCCGAGGCGCTGCGCGGCCGGACCGCGCTGGTGATCGCACACCGGCTCTCCACGATCCGGGAGGCCGACCAGATCCTGGTGCTCGACGAGGGCCGGATCGTCGAGCGCGGGCGGCACGAGGAGCTGATCCTCACCGGTGGGCTCTACGCGAGTCTCTACCGGACCCAGTTCACCGAGGCGGTGATCTGATGGGTTTCCTGATCACGTTCGCGGTGCTGGCGGTGATCTGCGCCGGGCTGATGCGGTTCGCTCTCTGGGCTCGCCGCAGGGGGATCGGCGGCGGCCTGATGGGGCCGATCGACGAGGCCTGGCATCCGTCGGCTGACCGGTTCCGCCGCGAGACCGCGGTGCACGAGCAGCGGGTCCTGCCACCGCGGCCCGGCGACGACCGGGACCGTCCATCGTGCTCCGTCCGCGCGGCGAAGAACCCGGCGGCGCGAGTGGCCGCGCTCGGCAGCACGCGGCGGCGTGGGTGCCCGTGCGGGGAGGACGTGGCGGCGTGGGTGTCCGTGCGGGAGACGCGGCGGCGCGAGTGGCCGCGCTCGGGAGAACGTGGCCGCGCTCGGTGGCCGGGTCGTCCCGGCCACCGCGATCGTGGTCCAGAGTCTGGAGCGCGACTGGCTCATCGATGGGGAGATCGTCCCGCGGGCCGAGCGCCCGCGGGCGAGGCCGGATCAGTGGCCGGCCGTCGCCGCGGCCGCGGTTCGCAGCGCCGCGAACTCGGTGATCAGGGCGGGAAGCTGGAAGTGGGCGTTCAGGCCGCTCGGGTTGGGCAGCACCCATACCGGCACGCCGGAGATCGTCTCCGCCTGCCGGCCCATGCGAGCCCGAGGCCGTCCGAACGCCGCCCGGTAGGCGGTCACCCCGAGCACCGCCAGGAAGCGGGGCCGTAAGCGGCCCACGCGCTCAGCCAGCAGGACGCCGCCGGCGATGAACTCCTCCGGCGCGAGTTCGTCGGCGCGGGCGGTGGCCCGGGCCACCACGTTGGTGATGCCGAGCCCGAGCGCCGGCAACAGATGCTGCTCCGACGGGTGCAGCAGCCGGTCCGTGAAGCCGGCTCCGTGCAGCGCCGGCCAGAACCGGTTGCCCGGCCGCGCGAAATGATGGCCGGTCGCCGCCGAGTAGAGGCTGGGATTGATGCCGGAGAACAGCACCATCAGATCCGGCGCCGCCACATCGGGAATGGTCCGCCCAGCCGCGGCCGCCATCTCGGCGGGGCTGGGACGCGGCGTCGCCGCCGGGTTCGTGCGGGCGGGGTGAGCGCGGCGGGTCACAGGGCGCGCATGGCGCCGCCGTCGACCGCGACAGCGACCCCGGTCACGTAACTCGCCGCCGGTGACAGCAGGAAGGCCGCGACCCGCCCGAACTCCGACGGCTCGCCGATCCGGCGCAGCGGGATGGCCGAGGCCGCCCTCTCCGCGGCCTCCACCGGGTCGTCGCTGGCCGCGAACAGTTCCTTGTTGCGGTCGGTCATGAACCGGCCGGGAAGCACGCTCAGCACCCGCACCCCACGAGGCGCGAACTCGTCGGCCATGTCCTTCGCCACCATCGCCAGGCCAGGCCGGAAACCGTTCGACAGGCCCAGGCCGGTCAGCGGTGTCTTCGCCGAGGTGGACAGCACCATCGCGATCGCGCCGCCTTCCGGCAGCGCCGACGCGAAGGTGCGGGCCGCCCGCACCGAGCCGAGGAACACCGTTTCGAACGCGCTGGTCCACTGGTCGTCGCTCATGCTCGCCGCGGTTCCCGGCGCGGGGCCGCCCACCGAGATCAGCGCCCCGTCGAGCCGCCCGAAACGCTCCTGCGCCACGTGCACCAGTTCCCGGGGGGTGCTCGGATCGGCGAGGTCGGCCGTCACCCCGAGGGCGTGTTCCGGCCCGCCCAGTTCGGCCACGGCGTCGTCGACCCGGTCGGCGTCCCGCGAGGAGATCACCACCCGCGCGCCGTCGGCGACGAGCGCCTGCGCGGTGGCGAACCCGAGCCCGCGTGAGGCTCCGGTGAGAAGGAAGACGCGATCAGCGAGCCCAAGGTCCATGCCATCGATCCTGCCACCCGTTCACCGGGCCCGCCGCCACGGCCGGGCGGTGTTCCGCCGGCCGATCATTGGGGCCGGGCCGTGTCGGCGATCGCGAGCACGGCGCCGGTGGCGGCGACGAGATCGAAGGTGGGATCGGCGAGCGTCTCCGCGACGACCGCGTCGACCGCGCCGCCGAGGATGATCGCGAGCACGCGGCTGTCCACGTCGGGCCGGTACTCGCCGGCCGCGGCGGCCGCGTCGATCAGTGCGGCGAGCGGCTGCCAGCGGGCCGGCGATCGCCGGTCCTCGATACCGGTGTCGTTCTGTCCGTCAAGCGCTTCGACGATGACCCGGACATGCGAGGGGTTGGCCGCCATGTGGCCGAGCATGGCCCGCAGGTATGCCTCCACGGCCGCCGCCGGTGTCCGCGCCGACTCGACGGCCGCGCCCACCTGTTCGGTGAGCGATGCGATCACCGAGGAGTACGCCGCCCGGATCACCGCGTCCTTGCTGGTGAAGTGGTAGATGACCGCGGCCTTGGTGATCCCGGCGGCATCGGCGATGCGCTGCAGCGAGCACCTCTGGTAGCCGTGCCGCGCGATCAGGTCGACGGTGACGGCGACCAGCTGTGCCCGGCGCGCCCGCTCGGTGAACGTCGGCCCGCGTCGCGGGTCACCCGATGGTGCTGAGGAATCGGCCGGCATCGGTGGCGATTCTATCGGCGGCCTCGCCGTTGACGGCGTGTGACGCTCCCTCATATGTCAGGACCGTGGCCTGGGGCAGTGATTCGCGCGCGACCCGTGCGCCTTCGACGGGATCGTGCATGACGGTCGCGCCCGCGAAGATCACGAGGACCGGCGCCCGCACCTCGCCGAGCTGTCGGGTGGAGAACCGGTCGGGCGCGGGCAGCCGGCGGACGTAGTCCCGCATCCCCGACTCGATCATGTCGGCCACCGGGACGTCCTCCACGGGCGCTCCGTTCGCGGTCCAGCTGTTGAAGGAGTCCCGCCAGCTTCGCGGCGCCCACCGGACCGCCAGGGGGATGGTGCGTATCACCGCCCCGGTGGAGATTGCGGTGAAGGTGAACACCGGGTCCAGCAGGATCGTCCCGGCCACCTTCTCCGGCCGCCGCACGGCGAGATTCATCGCGGTCCAGCCGCCGATCGACAGGCCGACCAGCACCAGCCGCGGCTCCGGCAGCGCGGTGAGCGTCTCGTGCAGCCAGTTCGCCTGGTCGTCGGAGGTCTCGATCGGGCGATCCTGGACGCTCGCGCCGGGCTCGCCGAGCAGGTCGACGGTGTAGACGGTCCGGAGACTCAGCAGAGAGGGCAGGTTGTCGGCCCACACCGGGGAGGCCGATCCCCAGCCGGGCAGCAGGAGCAGGGGAGGCTTCTCCGGCTCGGCGCCGGCGAAGCGATAGACCCGCACGATGCCGTAGCCGGTTCGGATGTCGAGGGTCGCTTCCGGCCGCGGCATCGCACCCATGGCTTCGGCGTACGCCGAGCCGAAACGGTCACGCCCGGCCGCGGAGGTGAAGTAGCCCACCGGGGCGGAGGGCGCCCGCACGGAGAACCAGGCCACCGCGGTCAGGATCACGGTCACGGCGATGGCGATCAGCGGAGTACGTCGCTTGGCTAACCACATGGTTAGAGAACTGACCGCCTGGTAGATCCCTACACCAGGGTCACTTCGCAGATGGTGAAGCGCGGCTCCGGACTCGTGGAGCAGATGGTGAAAGGGCGCTCAGGGTTTGCGGACCGCGGCCTCGACGACGTCGAGCACCCGGGCCAGCTCGCCGGCCGGGCGGCCGGTGGCCAGGTGGAGCACGAGGCCGTCATAGGCGAGTTCGAGGAACTGGGTGAGCACCTCGACCGGGACGTCCTCGCGGAGGACACCGGCGTCGCGCTGGCGCTGCAGCCGTTCGCGGGTGGCGTCGGCGATCGCGGCGGAGCGCTGTGCCCAGCGTTTGGCGAAGGCGGGGTCGGTGCGGCGCCGGTGGGCGACCTCGAGCTGGGTGCCGAGCCAGCCGGCGGTGTCGCCCTCGCTCTCCCCGGTGCCGGCGCGTTCCAGCAGCTCGCGCATCACCTGGACAAGGCCGTTGCGGGCGACCGTCTCGGCCATGCTGGCCGCGTCGTCCTCGGCGACGGCGAGGAACAGGTGCTCCTTGTCACGGAAATGGTGAAAAATCGCGCCGCGGGACATGCCGGTGGCCTCTTCGAGGCGGCGGACGGTGGCGCCGCCGTAACCGAACCGGGCGAAACAGTTGCGGGCCGCGCTGAGGATCTCGTGGCGGCGCGCATCTAGCTGGTCCTGACTCACCCTGGGCACATCGCTGATCGTGTCATGGGCTGCGACCCTCTTGCAATCCGTACGTACGGCTTACTAGAACTCCGAGTCCCTCGACCGGATGACGCGAATTGCGTCATGCCCCCTACGGTTTGTTAACACTCCTGGACTGTTCGGTTCCGCGGGCGCTCACGTAAAGTGCCCGCGTGCCTCTAGTCTTCCTCGCGCTGGACGACACCCTGCTCGATCGCAGCGGTGCGTTCCGGTTGTGGGCCAAAGGCTTCCTGGACGAGATCTCGGCACCGCAAGATGATCTGGAATGGCTGGTCGCGGTCGACGCGGACGGGCTCACCTCCCGCTGGGACCTCGCCGACCTGATCCGTGATCGGTACCGGCTGCGGGTCTCCTCGATCGACATGGTCGACGAGCTGAACGGTGGCCCACTCACCTACGAGCGGCTGGACCCGTTGGTCGGCTGCGCGCTGGAGATCGCCGGCGAGGCCGGGCTCGTCCCGGTGGTGGTCACCAACGGCCCGACCGAGCAGCAAGACGCGCGGATCCGGCGGACCGGCCTGGACCGGTACGTCGCCGACTGGGTGATCTCCGAGGAGTGCGGGGTCAGCAAGCCGAACCCGCGGATCTTCGCGCTGGCCGCCCAGCGGGTGCGGATGCGGCTGGCCGGGGCCTGGGTGCTCGGCGACAGCCCGGAGGCCGACATCGGCGGCGCGGCGGCGCTCGGGCTGCCGAGCGTGTGGGTGCATCGCGGGCGGGACTGGGTGGACAACCGGTTCGCGCCGACCCACGCGGTGGGGAACGTGATCCAGGGTATTTCGGCGATCATGGCCGCCAGAGACTGACCTGGCGTAAATAGGTTGCGCGTGCGGCGGTGATCCGCGAGAGTCATCCGCGCGCCGTCGGCTGAGCCGTCGCGCACCGTGAGACCCGACGAGAAAGAGAAGGGGGTGGACCTCATGGCCGTCTTTGTGATGCCTGCTGTCCCCGCTTCCCCAGATGGTTCTTTCTCCGAGGAGACTCTCCAGTGCGCGAGCACGATTCTTACGGTTCCACCACCATGCGCGGCAAACGCAACAAGTTCGACGACGACGAGCCCGACTTTCTGAAGGGTGGCCGGCTGACGCCGGCCCTGAAGGAGGACCCGGATCTGCCCGACGAGGGCGACCGCTGGTCCACCTGGGACGGTGCCCTGCACGGTCCCGAGCCCCGGCCCGACTGGGTGCGCACCGAGCACGGCGCGGTCGACACCGAACTCGGCATGCTCAAGACCGGCAAGGAAGCCGATGTCTTCCTGGTCCAGCGTGCCGTTCCCGACACTGACAAGGTCAGCATGCTGGCCGCTAAGCGCTATCGCGACGGCGACCACCGGCTGTTCCACCGCGACGCCGGCTATCTCGAAGGGCGCCGGGTCCGCCGGTCCCGGGAGATGCGGGCGATGACCAACCGCACCGCGTTCGGTAAGGAGCTGATCGCCGGGCAGTGGGCGGCCGCCGAGTTCGACGCGCTCGGCCGGCTGTGGCAGATCGGGCAGGAGGGTGGACTGGTCTGTGTGCCCTACCCGGTGCAGCTCATCGGCACCGAGGTGATGATGGAGTTCATCGGCGACTGGGAGACCGGCGAGGCCGCGCCGCGCCTCGCCCAGGTGCGGGCGGACGCCGACGAGCTGGCCGACCTGTGGCGGCAGATGACCGACGCGTTGTCGGTGCTGGCGCGGGCACAGGTGGCACACGGTGACCTGTCGCCGTACAACACGATGGTGCACGACGGCCGGCTCATCATGATCGACCTGCCGCAGATCGTCGACGTGGTCGCCAACCCGCGCGGCGGCGAGTTCATCGCCCGTGACGTGCGCAACGTGGCGAGTTGGTTCAGGTCTCGCGGCCTGGCGATCGACGAGGAGGCGCTGATCGAGCGCTTGCTCTACGAGGCGGGGCTGCGCTGACCTCCTCGAAGGCGCCGGCTTCTCCTCCGGAAGCGCTGAGGTGCACCAGGCCCGGTCCGCGGCCGCCGCGTCCGCGGTGGCCGCGACCGGGGCCGGGTCACTGAATGTAGTTCTCCACCTCGGCGGTGTCGTGGGCCTGCTCGGCGTCGGGGTCGTGCCCGGCGTCGCGGGCCGCACGGCGCCGGCGCAGCAGGTCCCAGCACTGGTCGAGGGACTCTTCCAGATCCTTGAGGCGGCTGTGCTCCTCGTCGGAGGAGATGCTGCCCGCACTCAACTGGCGGCGAAGCTTGTGCTCCTCGTCGACCAGTTCGCTGATCCGGCCCAACACAATCTTGTCATCCATTGTTGAAGCCTATTCAGTTCGCGTCCGTTCACCACACCGGCTCCGGTGGGATATCGAGTGGTGTGTCCGGCATGCCGAGCCGTGACCGGGTGTCGGCGATGTCGTTGCACAGCCGCCGGAACAGCGCCGGCCGATCCTCGGTGAGCGCGCTCAGCGCCGCCGCGCGGCGGCCCAGCTCGCGTTCCCACTCCACGGCCAGACGGTCCGGGCGGATCCGGTCGAAGTGCTTGCGCGCCAGCTCGGCGTCACCGCTCAGGCCGGCGGCGGCGCCGGTGTGGAAGGTGTGCCACCAGGATGTGGCGCCGACCCGGCTCTGCGGGGCGGACAGCAGGCGCGCGACGTCCGCCGGCGTCGCGAACTCCTGCCGCAACTGGACCACCCGTTGCCGGGCGATGCCGGTGACCTGTTTCAGGTCGGCGGCGAACCGGTCGTCGCCGACGTGCCGGATGCCGTCCACCCAGACATGGCCGTCGTGGGGCCGGTCGGTGGCGAAGTCACCGGTCTCCTCCCGCCAGTGCAGTCTGCCGCCGTAGTCGTAGGTGAGCTCGGTCATCGGTCCCCACAGGAACTTGGCGCCGACCATCAGCTGGGTGTCCCCGCTGCGGGCCCGCTCGAAGCCGGCGAGCAGCAGCCACCAGCCACGGTCCTCGACCCACAGCCGGGTGCGCTTGTGGCGCTGCAGCCCGAGAGGACGCAGTTCCGCCTGGGCCGCGGCGACGACCATCTGATCAGGTGTGGGCATCGACCGACCTTAGCCAAGTTAGGGTCGGTCAGTGACGCTTGACGCTCAGCGGGAGCACATTCTCTCCGGCCGGATGTACAACGACCTGACCGATGAGCTGGTCCAGGCCCGGCAGCGGACCGTGCTGCTGACCGACGACTACAACGCCAGTTTCGGAAAGCCGCAGGCCGAGCGGGAGGCGATCCTGCGGCGGCTGCTCCGGGCGGTGGGCCGGGACTGCCATTTCGAGCCGATGTTCCGCTGCGAGTTCGGCTTCAACATCAGCGTCGGCGACAGCTTCTATGCCAACTTCGACTGCGTGATGCTCGACGGTGGCGAGATCACCATCGGCGACCACGTGCTGTTCGGGCCGCGCGTCGGGATCTACACCTCGAACCACGCCATCGACCCCGCCGAGCGGGCCGCGGGAGCGTGCTACGCCAAGCCGGTGACGATCGGGAACAACGTCTGGATCGGCGGCGGCGTCACCGTCAACCAGGGCGTGACCATCGGCGACGGCGCGGTCATCGGCTCCGGCAGCGTGGTGACCCGCTCGATCCCGGCCGGGGTCATCGCCGCCGGCGTCCCGGCGCGCGTCCTACGCGACATAACCGACGCCGACCGCACAGGCTGGCACCCCTAGTCGTCGCCGCCGCCCACCGCCGCCGCCCACTGCCTGACCTCCCGCGATCTTGTGGAGTTGCCCGGCAACGGTGCGGCGAAAGTCTGCAAGATCGGCGGGGGGAGAGGGGTGTTCGCAGCGTTGCGCCGGCCGTTGCTGTCGATGGTGGTGAGTTGGCCGATGACGGTGCGACGAGAATTCGCAAGGTCGGCGCGTTGAGTGGCGGCCGTGAGGGCGGGTGGATGCCTTTTGCGTGGGGCGGGGCGGGTGGCCGTACGAGATGAAGGTCTTGGAAAGCGGACGGCCCGCCTCCCGTGAGAGGGAAGCGGGCCGTGACCAGCCAGATCAGCTGCGGAGCATCTTGCGCAGGACGTACTGCAGGATGCCGCCGTTGCGGTAGTAGTCGGCCTCGCCGGGGGTGTCGATCCGGACGACGGCGTCGAACTCGACGCCGGTGTCCGTGGTGACCTTGACCGTGCGCGGCGTGGTGCCGTTGTTGAGCTCGGTGACGCCGGTGAACGAGAAGGTCTCGGTGCCGGTGAGGCCGAGCGACTCGGCGTTCTGACCCTGCGGGAACTGCAGCGGCAGCACGCCCATGCCGATCAGGTTCGAGCGGTGGATGCGCTCGTAGCTCTCGGCGATGACGGCGCGGACGCCCAGGAGCATGGTGCCCTTGGCGGCCCAGTCACGGGACGAGCCCGAGCCGTACTCCTTGCCGGCGAGGATGACCAGCGGGATGCCGGCTTCCTGGTAGGCGGTGGAGGCGTCGAAGATGGTGGTCTGCTCGCCGGTCAGGTGGTTGAGCGTGAAGCCGCCCTCGACATCGTTCAGCAGCTGGTTGCGCAGCCGGATGTTGGCGAAGGTGCCACGGATCATGACCTCGTGGTTGCCGCGGCGCGAGCCGTAGCTGTTGAACTCGGCGCGCGGGACGCCGTGCTCCGCGAGGTACTTGCCGGCGGGCGAGTCCGGCTTGATCGAGCTGGCCGGGGAGATGTGGTCGGTGGTGACCGAGTCGCCCAGCTTGGCCAGGACGCGGGCGCCGGAGATGTCGTTCACCGGGCTCGGGTCGGCCGACATGCCCTCGAAGTACGGGGGCTTGCGGACGTAGGTGGAGTCCTCGGACCACTCGAACGTCTTGCCGGCCGGGGTGGGCAGCGACTGCCACTTCTCGTCGCCGGCGAAGACGTCCTGGTAGGCGGTGCTGAAGCCGTCGGCGCCGATCGCCTGCGCGATGACGTCGTCGATCTCCTTCGCGGTCGGCCAGATCTCGTTGAGGAAGACCGGCTTGCCGTCGGAGCCGATGCCGAGCGGCTCGGTGGTGATGTCGATGTCCATCGAGCCGGCCAGGGCGTACGCCACCACCAGCGGCGGGGACGCCAGGTAGTTCATCTTGACGTCCGGGCTGATCCGGCCCTCGAAGTTCCGGTTGCCGCTCAGGACGCTGACCGCGGTCAGGTCGGCCTCGTTGATGGCGGCCGAGATCTCCTCGGGCAGCGGGCCCGAGTTGCCGATGCAGGTGGTGCAGCCGTAGCCGACCAGGTTGAAACCGACCTTGTCCAGGTACGGCGTGAGGCCGGACCGGTCGTAGTAGTCGGAGACGACCTTGGAGCCCGGGGCGAGGGTGGTCTTGACCCACGGCTTGCGGGTCAGGCCACGCTCGACGGCCTTCTTGGCCAGCAGCGCCGCACCGATCATGACCTGCGGGTTCGACGTGTTCGTGCAGGACGTGATGGCGGCGATGACGACCGCGCCGTGGTCCAGTTCGTACTCCACGCCGTCGTCGCCCTTGACCCGGGTGGGCTTGGAGGTGCGGCCGGTGGCGCCGAGGGCGGCGCTGAAGACGTGCGGCTTGTCGGCCGGGTCGTCGACCCCGTTGGCCGGCGAGTCGCTGGCCGGGAAGGACTCCTCGCTGGCCTCGTCGGCGTGGCCCTGCGGCTGCACGTAGTTCGTGAGCGCGTCGCGGAACATCGACTTCGCGGCGTTCAGCGGGACGCGGTCCTGCGGGCGCTTCGGGCCGGCCAGCGACGGGACGATCGTCGACAGGTCGAGCTCGAGCTTCTCCGAGTAGTTCGGCTCGGCGTTCGGGTCCAGCCACAGGCCCTGGCGCTTCGCGTACGCCTCGACCAGCGCGACCTGCTGCTCGGTGCGGCCGGTCAGCTTGAGGTAGTCGATGGTCTGCTCGTCGATCGGGAAGATCGCGACGGTCGAGCCGTACTCCGGCGACATGTTGCCGATGGTGGCCCGGTTCGCCAGCGGGACGGCGCTCACGCCGGGGCCGTAGAACTCGACGAACTTGCTGACCACACCGTGCTTGCGCAGCATCTCGGTGATGGTGAGCACCAGGTCGGTGGCAGTGGTGCCGGCCGGCGCCTCGCCGGACAGCTTGAAACCGACGACCCGCGGGATCAGCATGCTGACCGGCTGGCCGAGCATCGCGGCCTCGGCCTCGATGCCGCCGACGCCCCAGCCCAGCACGCCCAGGCCGTTGACCATGGTGGTGTGCGAGTCGGTGCCGACCACGGTGTCCGGGTAGGCCTGGCCGTTGCGCTCCATGATGGTGCGGGCCAGGTACTCGATGTTGACCTGGTGCACGATGCCGGTGCCCGGCGGGACGACCTTGAACTCGTTGAACGCGGTCTGGCCCCAGCGCAGGAACTGGTAGCGCTCACGGTTGCGCTGGTACTCCAGCTCGACGTTGCGCTCGAAGGCGTCCGCACGGCCGAACAGGTCGGCGATGACCGAGTGGTCGATGACCAGCTCAGCCGGCGCGAGGGGGTTGACCTTGGTGGGGTCGCCCCCCAGGTCCTTCACGGCCTCACGCATGGTGGCCAGGTCGACCACGCAGGGAACGCCGGTGAAGTCCTGCATCAGCACCCGTGCCGGGGTGAACTGGATCTCGACACTCGGGTCGGCGTTCTGGTCCCAGCTGCCGAGCGCGTTGATGTGGTCGGCGGTGATGTTCGCGCCGTCCTCAGTGCGCAGCAGGTTCTCCAGGAGGATCTTCAAGGAGTAGGGCAGACGATCATGCCCCTTCACCTTGTCGATCGTGAAAATCTCGTAGCTCGCGTCTCCGACGCGCAGCTCGCTCTTCGCACCAAAGGTGTCGAGGCTGGCCACCGTCATCTCCTTCACACCCAGCGACTGGAAGTCAAGTCTTTCGCACCGAAAGGGCGACCTCTTGGTTAGGTATGCCTAACTCTCGGTTGCGTCTTCGGTAAACCGTACGTCCGTCTTGCTAGAACCTGCAAGGCGGGTCCCACCGGCCGAGTCTTGCAGCCTGTCGTCGGGAGGCCCGGAAAATGTCGTATCCCGCTGCGATGATGTGCCGGTGACGACGATCGAGATCACTGCGGACGCGCTGGACGAAAAACGCGGGACGCGTCCGCAATGGCTGATCGTGCACTATCAGCGCTCCGACGGTGACTACACCGACTGGGTGCTGCATGCCTGGGGCGATCTCGCGCCGGGCGCCGACCTGGATTATCCCGACGGTGTGCCGTTCGCCGGCGAGGACGCGTGGGGCCGTTTCGCCTGGGTCCGCGTCGCCGACAAGGCGCAGGAGATCGGCTTCCTGGTCCTCAACCGCCGCGGCGCCAAGGATGTCGAGATCGACCGCTGGGTCACTCTGCGTGATGCCAGTGAGATCTGGGTCACAGCAGGCGATCGCCGTGTCTCCGCCGTCCCGCCGGTGACCGCGCCACAGCCCGCCGATGTCGTGATCCACTACCGGCGGCCCGACGGCGACTACGCCGGCTGGGGCCTGCACTGCTGGGAGGGCGTCCCGGTCACGGAGAAGACCCGGTGGGGTCTGCCGCACATGCCCACCCGCTTCGACTCCTTCGGCGCGGTCTTCGAGGTGCGGGTGCGGCCCGACGCCGTCGGCCTGTGTTACGTGCTGCACCGCGGCGAGGAGAAGGACCTGCCCGACGACCAGCGGCTCGACCTCACCGTCACGCGCGAGGTGTGGCTGACCGCGGGGGTGCGGGCACCGGTCCGCCCCGACCTCGGCACGCTCGGGCCCGAGCTCGACGCGGCCCGGGCCCACGCCGTCTTCATCGACCGGGGAACCGTCGCGTTGCCCGAGTGGTTCGCCTCCCGGGCCGCCACCTTCACCCTGAACTCGCTTCCCCTGGTGCCGCGGCCCGGCGGCCTGTTCCAGGCGCAGAGCCGTCGCTTCCCGCACCTGCGCGCCTATCGGGCGTTCGCCGTGCGTGAGCTCGGCGACGCGGCCCTGAGCGAGCTGTTGCGAGACCGGCTCCTGGTCATCGGGCGCGACACCTCGAACGAGGTGGTCGCGCTCACCGCCGTCCAGCTCGCCGGGGTCCTCGACGACCGCTATGCCGACGCCGTCGACGCCGAGCTCGGCCCGGTGATCGACGACGGCCAGCCACGGCTCTCGGTGTGGGCGCCCACCGCCCGCACCGTGGCACTGGAACTCTTCCGGGAGCCCGGCGAGGAGCCGCGGGTGCTGCCGATGGAGCGCGACGACGTGACCGGCGTCTGGTCCATCGCCGGCAAGCGCAAATGGCTCGGCCGCTACTACCGCTACCGGGTCGAGGTGTGGCATCCGGCCGCCCAGCGGGTGGTCACGACCAGCGTCACCGATCCGTACTCGACATCGCTGGCCACCGACTCCACCCACAGCCAGCTCGTCGACCTGGCCGACCCCGAGTTGTGCCCGCCCGGCTGGGAGACGCTGGTCAAGCCGGCCCCGGTGGCCCCCGCCCGCATGCAGATCAGCGAGTTCTCGGTTCGCGACTTCTCCATCCTCGACACCACCGTGCCGCCCGCCGAGCGCGGCACCTTCCTGGCCTTCACCCACGCCGGCTCAGCCGGGATGCGCCATCTGCGTTCCCTCGCCGAGGCCGGCCTCACCCACGTGCACCTGCTGCCGGTCAACGACTTCGCCACCGTGCCGGACCGGCGGGCCGACCAGGCGGTGCCCGCGTGCGACCTGGCGTCCTTCCCGCCCGACTCGCCCGAGCAGCAGCGCGCCGTCATGGCGGTGGCCGACTCCGACGGCTTCAACTGGGGTTACGACCCGTGGCACTGGACGACACCGGAGGGCAGTTTCGCCACCGACCCGGCCGGCGCGGCCCGCATCCTCCAGATGCGCACGGCGGTGGCGGCGCTCAACGCGGCCGGGCTGCGGGTGGTCCTCGACGTGGTCTACAACCACACCATGGGCGACGGCCTCGACCGGTTCAGCGTCCTCGACCGGATCGTCCCCGGCTACTACCACCGGCTGCTCGAGGACGGCAGCACCGCCGAGTCCACCTGCTGCCCGAACACCGCGCCCGAGCACGCCATGATGGGCCGTCTGATCGTCGACTCGCTGGTCACCTGGGCCCGGGAGTACAAGATCGACGGCTTCCGGTTCGACCTGATGGGCCACCACCCGCGGGCCAACATCCTGCAGGCGCGGACCGCCCTGGACAGGCTGGGCGGCGACATCGCCCTCTACGGGGAGGGCTGGAACTTCGGCGAGGTGGCGTACGACGCACGGTTCGCCCAGGCCACCCAGGTCAACATGGCCGGCACCGGGATCGGCACGTTCAACGACCGGCTGCGCGACGCGATCCGCGGCGGTGGCGCCTTCGGCGACGACCCGGGGGTGCGTGGCTTCGCGACCGGGCTCGGCTCAGCGGTCCCGCTGTGGCTGCACGACCAGATCAAGGTGGGGCTCTCCGGCGCCCTCGCGACATACCGGTTCGTCGCCCACGACGGGGTCGAGCACAGCGGCGCGCAGATCGGCTACAACGGCTCACCCGCCGGTTACGCGCACGCCCCCGGCGAGGTCGTCAACTACGTGGACGCCCACGACAACGAGATCCTCTACGACGCCATGGCGTTCAAACTGCCGTCCGGCACCTCCCCGCCGGACCGGGCCAGGATGCAGATCCTGGCCCTGGCCCTCGTCCTGCTCAGCCAGGGCGCCGGGTTCGTCGCTCTCGGCACCGAGCGGCTCCGGTCGAAATCCCTCGACCGGAACTCGTTCAACTCCGGCGACTGGTTCAACCAGATCCGCTGGGACCCGGGACTCGGCAACGGGTTCGGGATCGGCCTGCCACCGGAACCCGACAACGGCGACAAGTGGGACTACGCGCGGCCGCTGCTCGGCGACCCGGCGCTGGTTCCGGCGCCCGACTTGATCGACCTGACCGCCGAGCGCTACCGGGAACTGCTGCGGATCCGCCGGTCATCGCCGGTCTTCGGGCTGCCGGACGCCGAAGAGGTGCAGCGGCGGCTGTCATTCCCGCTGGGCGGGCCGGGCGAGCAACCCGGGGTGATCGTGATGTGCCTGGACGGCACCGGCCTCGACCCCCGCTGGGCGCGGGTCGTGGTGGTCTTCAACGCCACCGACGCCCCGGTCGACCCGGCGATCCCGGAACCGGACGGCCTGCGCCCACACCCGGAGATGATGTCGTCGGCCGACCCGGTCCTGCGCACGGCGACCCCGTCCGAGGTGCCGGCCCGGTCGGTCGCCGTCTTCGTGGACGACATCGCCTGACCGCGGCGAGCGCGGCTGCGCTAGATTGCGCCGCACGAGCCCCGGTGCGCGAGGCTCACGGAAACGGAGGTTGCGGTGCGGTTCGAGCGTGCCCTGTGCGCGTTGATCCTGGTCGGGCTCGTGGGAGGGTGCACTTCCTCCTCCGGCGACGAGGGCGAGGCGAAGCCGGCCGTCGTGGACCCGGCGAAATCCGCGGCCACCGAGTCCGGCGGCTCCCCGCCGGCGTGGACCGAACCGGGCGCCTACACCTACACGCTGACCCGTGGCTGTGACGCCGCCAAGCCGCTGGGGCGCTACCAGGCCACAGTGGCGGCCGGTGCGGTGACCGGCGCCACCCGGGTCGGCGCGTCCGCCGCGTCGCCGGCGCCGTCGTCCGAGGTGGATCTCGGTCCGGTGACCGGCCAGGAAGGCGAGGAGATCGAGGTGCCGACGCTCGGCGAGCTCGTCACGATGGCGCAGACCGCCAGCGAGGACGGCGCCGAGGTGTCGACCGAGTTCGACCGCACCGACGGGCATCCGGTCAAGGTCACCATCAACGTGGCCGAGACGCCCGACGGCGCCGAGTGCTGGTCGGTCAGCGACTACAAGCCGAGCACGTGACGTGCGAGGGGCCCGGCCGGGGAGGAACCCGGCCGGGCCCCTCGGCGATCAGTCGGTCGTCGCCGCGATCGCGGTGCGGATCAGATCGGCCGCGGCGAGCGGGCGCTGCGAAACCGCCAGAACCCGGGACGAAACTGAACACGTCCGCGAGCGCGCCGTGCACGAGGACCACCGTGGGAGCGGTCACGGGTGCAGTGCCTCGCGCAGGAAGTCGCCGCCCTGACGGGTGGCCGCCTTCGCGGCGTGGGTGTCCTTGAGCGCGTTCAGCAGCACGAAGTCGTGGATGATGCCCTGGTACCGGACGGCCGTGACGTCGACGCCCGCGGCGCGCAGCTTCGCCGCGTACGCCTCGCCCTCGTCCCGCAGCACGTCCGCCTCGGCGACGATGACCAGCGCCTTCGGCAGGCCGGCCAGGTCTTCGGTGGTGGCCCGCAGCGGCGACGCGGTGATCTCCGCCCGTTCCGCCTCGCTGGTCGTGTACTGGTCCCAGAACCACTGCATGCCGTCGCGGCGCAGGAAGTAGCCCTCGGCGAACTGGTGGTACGCGTCGGTGTCGAACGCGGCGTCGGTCACCGGGTAGAACAGCAGCTGCGCGGCGATCGCCGGGCCGGAGCGCTGCTTCGCCAGGATGGTCAGGGCGGCGGTCATGTTGCCGCCGACCGAGTCGCCGGCGACCGCGATGCGGGTCGCGTCCAGGTCGTGCTCGGCGCCGTGGGTGGCGACCCACTCCAGGGCGGCGTAGACCTGCTCGACCGCGATCGGATAGCGGGCCTCGGGGGAGCGGTCGTACTCGACGAAGACGGTGGCGGCGTTCCCGCGCACGGTCAGCTCGCGGACCAGCCGGTCGTGGGTGTTCGCGTCGCCGAAGACCCACCCGGCGCCGTGCGTGTAGATCAGCACCGGCAGCGGGCCGGACACGCCGGCCGGGCGCAGGACACGGACCTTGACCTGGCCGGTCGGGCCGCCCGCGAACGTCAGGTCCCGCACGTCGGCGGCGGGCGTCTCGACACCGGCGCCGTCCTGCACCGACTCGACGGCCTTACGGCCCTCCTCCGGACCCAGGTCGAACAGGTACGGCGGGTTCGCGGTCGCCTCGACGAAGGCCTGCGCGGCCGGCTCGAGAACGGGCTTGGGATAGCTCATGGGGATTCTCCTCGAAGATCGGATCGAGGATCAGGTAACCGGACGGCAGTGCACGATCAGTGCACGGGCGATGCACTCACGAGCGTCCGGGAGATCCGTCCGATCCTGGCGGCATAGTCCGCGATCTTCGCCTCACCGAACGTCTCGCGGTAGGCGATGCCGTGGCGGCGCAGCAGATCGTGGATCGCCTCGCACGCCGCGAGAGCACGATCCCGGTCACCCAGCGCGGCGCAGGCCTCGGCGAGGAAGACGTACGCCGGGAGCTGCGTGTGAATCTCGCCGGGCGCCATCCGCGCCACCGCCCACTCGGCCATCTCGGCGGCCCTGGACGGATCACCGGTCATCAGGGACAACTCGGCGAGCCGGGCCGCGAACATGCAGTGCAGATCGCTGTTACCGGCCGTGACGGCCAGGTCGAAGGCCTCGCGGGCGACCGCGATCGCCTCAGGCAGCTGACCGTCCTCCTCCAACTGCAGGACGAGGGCGTCGAAACAGAACCCGAGGACTGTCGGCTCACCGATCTCCCGGGCCACCTCGGCCGCCTGCCGCAGGTACGCGATGCCGCGATGCCGGTCCGCTTCCGCGACCGTGATACCCAGGTTGCGCAGCACGTGAGCCCGGCCGGTCAGGTCACCGGAGCGTTCGGTGATGGCCAGGGCCTGTCGCAGGTGGGCCTCGGCCGCGGCCCGATCGGCCGGGCGCTGGACGATCGACGCCTCCCGCAGGATCGCGGCCTCCAGCACCGGCTCGCCGAGGTCACCGGCGAGCGCCAGGACGCGCAGTGTCTGCTCCCGTGATTCGACGGCGGCCTCGACGCGGGAGGAACGCACCGTCCGCAGGTCCAGCACCATGAGCACGGCCTCGCGCACCCGGCCGAGAGCCAGCACGAGGTCGATGACGCACACCAGGACCGGGCGCTCCCGCACGTACCAGCGCAGGGCGGAGGCGATGTCCGGCAGGATCGGCGGGGTCACCTCCGGCGACGGCGGGCCGAGAGGCACGACCGGCGGGCGGCCGAACGCCAGATGGGCCGCGCGGGCCGCCCGCACGTAATGCTCGATGAGCCGGCGCTGCGCATCGCCGCGTTCCGAGGCGCCGCTGGAATCGAGCAGCTCTCCGGCGTAGGCCCGCAGAAGGTCGTGCAGGGCGAACCGCTGAACGCCCACCTCGGTCAGCATGTTGGCGGCGCACAACTCGGCCAGCGCGCCCCGTACGGCCGCGCCGAGCCCGGCGATGCTGGCGGCCGCCTCGAACGGGATCTCCGGCCCGGTGTGCACGGCGAGGAGCCGGAACAGGCGGGCCGCCGCCGGGCTCAACGCCGTGTAGGACCAGGACAGCGCCGAACGGACGTCGTCGTGGGCCTCGCCGGTGGTCAGTGCGTCCAGCCGGGCCTGCGAGGTCAGCTCACCGACGATGTCGGCCAGTCTCATCTCCGGCCGCACCGCCGCGTGAGCCGCCGCGATCGACAACGCCAGCGGCAGGCCCGCGCAGAACCGGACCAGGGCCGTGGTCGCCTCCGGCTCGGCCGAGAGCCGGGGCGCGCCGATCCGCTTGGCCAGCAACTCGCGTGCCGCCGCGTCACCGAGCCGGCCGACCGGGACGGGCCGTGCGCCCTCATGCGCGACCAGACCGGTCATCCGGTTGCGGCTGGTCACCACGACCAGGCAGCCGGGCGCGCCGGGCAGCAGCGGGCGGACCTGGTCGGAGTCGCGGGCGTTGTCCAGCAGCACGATCATGCGGCGGTCGGCGACCGCCGAACGGAACCGTGCGGCGCGGGCGTCGATCCCCGCACCGCCCAGCGCGGCGGGGCTGACCCCGACCGACTCCAGCAGCGTGTTCAGCGCCTCCAGCGGGGACACCACCCGGCCGCTCGGGTCGAACCCGCGCAGGTTCAGATAGAGCTGGCCGTCGGGGAAACCGGGCGCCAGCCGGTGCGCCCAGTCGACGGCCAGCGACGTCTTGCCGATCCCGCCCATGCCACTGAGCACCAGGATCGTCCCACCCGAGCGGGCCTCCAGGATCTCCGACAGATCGCCGCGGGCGACGAACCCGGCGACCCGGCGAGGCAACTGGACCGGGCGCGGCGGGCCGGCGGGGTCCGCGCCGCCCGGCTCGTCCCCGGCCAGCGCGATCAGATGCGCGGCCCGCAGCTCCGGGCCGGGATCAGCGCCCAACTCGTCGGCGAGCAGCCGCCGAACCTCGTCGAAGAGCACCAGCGCCTCGGCACGGCGGCCGGCGGCCGTGAGCAGCCGCACCATCCGGGCCTGCAGGGGCTCGTGCAGCCGCGCCGACGCGGCGATCCGCTGCATCTGGGGGACGCCGCGCATCACGGCCGGTTCGGCGAGGGCGAGGTCAGCGGCCTCGACCGCGATCTGGACCCGCTCGTGGCGCAGGGCTACGAAAGCCGGATCGTCGAGAACCTCCGCGTCCAGGCCGGCGAAGACCGGTTCCTGGACGCGTTCGAGTGCCTGCGCCCACGCCTGTGCCGCCTCCCGCACCTGCCCGGCGGCGACCGCGGCCCGCGCCGCCTCGGTCAGTTCCCGGACCGCGACCAGGTCACAGGCGCGGGCATCGGCGACCAGGCGGTAACCCTGCCCGGCGGGCTGAACCCACCGACCGGGCGCCCGGCTCGGCAGGTCCGGCTCGAACAGGCGGCGCACCTGACCGACCAGCCGGTGCAGCTGATTGACCGCGCTCGGCGACGGCTCCGCACCCCAGATCAGATCGACCAGCTCGGCCACCCCGACGACCCCACCGCGGGCCGCGAGCAGCACCGCGAGAAGGGTCCGCAGGCGAGGCGCCGCGATGTCCACCTCGACGCCGGCACGCCACATCCGCAGCCCGCCGTAGGACCTCAGCCGCACGGCGGGCTCGGTGTTGCTCATACGCCGATCCTGCCCGGCGGACCGGGCTGTCGTCACGCTGCGCGACCGCTGTGAAGATCACACTTAGCCGGGCAGGCGCGGACCGGCCTCACGCTGTGACGCCAGCCACTGCTCGACCTCGCCGGCGGCGCGCGGCAGCCCGGCCGACAGGTTACGGCAGCCGTCCGCGGTCACCAGCACGTCGTCCTCGATGCGGACACCGAGGCCGCGCAGCTCCTCGGGCACCAGCTCGTCCTCGGGCTGGAAGTAGAGGCCCGGCTCGACGGTCAGCACATAGCCCTCCTGGAGCGGGCCCTCACGGTACGTCTCGGTGCGCGCCGCCTGGCAGTCGTGCACGTCGATGCCGAGCATGTGTCCGAACCCGTGCAGCGTCCAACGCCGGTAGACCGTACTGTCGTCGCTCATCGCCTGGTCCACGCTGACCGGCAGCAGGCCCAGATCGTCGAGGCCCTCGGCGAGCACCCGCATGCACACCTTGTGCACGTCCCGGAAGACCACACCCGGCTTGATCGCGTCCATGCCGGCCTGCTGGGACGCGTACACGATGTCGTAGACCTGCCGCTGCAGCGGCGTGAACGTGCCGTTGACCGGCACGGTCCGGGTCACGTCGGCGGTGTAGAGGTTGTTCCCCTCGACGCCCATGTCCATCAGCAGTAGTTCGCCCGGTTTCGTCACACCGGTGTTGCGCACCCAGTGCAGGATCGTCGCGTGCGCGCCGGCGCCGACGATCGAGGTGTAGCCGACGTCGTTGCCGTCGTGCCGGGCACGCAGGCCGAAGACGCCCTCCAGCAGCCGCTCCTTGACGCTCCGGTCGGCCGGCAGGACGCGGGCCACGTCCTCGAAGCCGAGGACGGTCGCGTCGATCGCGGCCTGCAACTGGGCGATCTCCCACTCGTCCTTGACCAGCTTGAGCTCGGAGATGACCCCGGCCAGCTGACGGTCGCGGGGTTTCGACCGGTCCGGCTCGTAGGCCAGCACGGCCCGGTCCACGTTCGCGTCCAGGCCGCGCAGCACCCGGGTGCGGCCCGGCGCCGAACCGGCCAGCGCCGCGCCCAGGTCACCGAGCGGCGCCGTGGCCAGGCCCAGCTCGGTCGACTTCTCGGCCAGCGTGTGAGTCCGGCCGACCCACAGCTCGCCGTTGCGGTCCCGGAAGAACCGGTCGGTGTCCTTGGAGTTGCGCTGCCGGGTGTAGAGCACCGCGTCGTGCCCCGAGCCGCTCGGGTGCAGGACGAGAACGCTGTCCGGGTCGCGGTCGCCGGTCAGGTAGAAGAAGTCGCTGCCCGGGCGGAAGTGGTAGTCGGTGTCGTTGGCACGCACCTTCTCGTTGCCGCTCGGGATGATCAGCGTCTCGCCGGTGAACGCCTCGGAGAGCGCGTTACGCCGCTTCGCGTAGTTGGGCACCTCGGGCAGGGGCGCGACGGCCAGCGGATCCTCCCGCCAACCCTGGCGCATGAAGCTCAGGAACGCCTCCGGGAAGTCGGGGTCGTGCGACTCCGTCTTCGGCGCGGGCTGGCTCTTGCCGCTGTTATCGGCCATCGTGGGTGCCTCCGTTCTCGGTGCCACCGACGTTACCGCTGCGCCGCCGGGCCCGGCAGGCCCGGGCCCGGGCGGGCCTCAGCGCGTCACCGTGTCACGGGTCAGGCACGCCAGCCGGGCGCCGGCGGTGCCGGCCACGCCCGGCGTGGTGTGGGTGTGCTCGGCGTGCAACACCAGCGACCAGGGCTGCCGGGATTCGTCCAGATTCCAGTCCTGCCTGGCGCGGACCCGGCCGACACCGTGCGTGTTCGTCACGAAGTCGAGCCAGACCTCGTTGTCCGGGTTCGCGTAGGCCGGGTCCACCGACGGTTTCCCCGGGCCGGCGGCGGGGTCGAGGCGGTGCTGGTAGTGCGGGCCGGCGGCGGCCGGGTCCTTGCCGCACGGGCTGGTGTGCAGGTGAGCGCCGTACGCCCGGTCCGGCTTCAGCCCGGTGGCGAGCAGGCTCACCCGTACCCCGTCGTCGGTCTTGGTGATCATGACCCGGGCCCGTGCGCCGGCCGGAACCGCGGCGGTGTCGTAGGTGACCGCTCGGGCGCCCGTGCGCCAGGTCTTGAAGGTGCCCTCGGAATCCGCCCCGGGACTCGCCGCGGGCGCGGGCGCCGCCGCCGTGAGCATCAGCGGAGCGACGATGGCCAACAGTCTCGTCTTCATCGCTTAATCATCCCAAATTCACCTATATCATCCCTCAGTTCAGGCCCGGGTGGCCCTGGAGTGCCCGGACCGTTGGGGACCTGTCGGCAAGAGTGAGAGGCTGACCTCGTGGGTTACGCGATGGTGATGGGCGAGGCACTGATCGACCTGCTCGAAGCCGACGTCGGCGGTGAGCGGGTCTACCGGCAGGCGATCGGCGGCGCGCCGCTCAACGTCGCCGTCGGCGTCGCCCGCCTCGGCGGCGACGCCCGCTACGCCGGAACCCTCAGCGACGACGTCCTCGGCGACCGCATCGCCGCCTTCCTCCGCGCCGCGGGCGTCGGCGACCGCTCGGTGCGCCGCGTCCCCGTCCCCACCACTCTCGCCGTCACCACCTTCGAGGGCGCCGAGCCGACGTTCACCTTCTACGGCGAACCGCCGTCCTACGCGCTCCTCGGCCCCGCCGACCTGGACCCGGCCGAGATCGCGGCCGCATCCGTCCTCTACACCGGCTCGATCTGTCTGCTCCGCGAGCCGTTCCTCACCGCCGCGCGAGCCGCCTGGTCCACCCTCCCCGTCGCAGCCTCCGACTCCGTCCCTGCCGACCCCACCCCGCCGCGAACGGCCGCCGCTCCCGAAACGGCCGCTCTCGGCTCCGCCGCGCCCGCGACGGCCGCGGGCTCGGGAACGGCCGCCGGTTCGGGGACGGCCGCCGGTTCGGGGACGGCCGCTTTGGGCTCTGCCATGTCGGGCACGGCCGCCGTGTCGGGGACGGCCGCTTCAGGGTCTGCGGGTTCGGCGGCCCCCGGGCCGGCACCGCTGCGAGTCTTCGACCCGAACGTGCGGCCCACCCTGCTGCCCGACACCGCCGCGGTGAACGCCCTCCGCGAACTCGTCGAGGAATTCTTCGCCACCGCCGACCTGGTCAAATTGAGCGCCGCCGACGCCGTGATCCTCTACGGCGAGTCCGACCCGGCGGCCGCCGCAGCCCGCATTCGCGACCTGGGCGCGGCAACGGTGGTGGTCACCTGCGGCGCCAAGGGAGCCCACGTAGCCACCCACGACGGCGCCACCACGCTCCCGGCCCCGGTGGTCGACGCCATCGACGCCACCGGCGCAGGCGACTCGGTGATGGCCGCCCTGATCAGCCGGCTCCTCGCCGAAGGCCGCCCCGGAGACCTGCCCGGCTGGGTGCGCCACGTCAGCTTCGCCCTCTCGGTCGCGGGCCTCGTCTGCGAACGCCAGGGCGGCGCCACCGCCATGCCCACACCCGCCGACCTCAAGGCCCGCTGGGGCTCCTTCTGAGCGACCCCCTCCCACAAGCGCCGACCCCAGCCTCAAAGCCAAAAATCAACACCCCTTTCCAGTACGGCTACGCAGCGCCCCCTGACTCCCCGCAAGGCAGCCGCCACCCCGCACCGCAGCGCAACCACGGAACACGCCCCCTGGCCACCGCCGTCCACAGCGCCGCCCCCACCTCTGAGCCGCCCCCACCTCTGAGCCGCCCCCACCTCTGAGCCGCCCCCACGTCTGGGCGCACCCATGTTCCGGCCAGCCCGCCACGGGCGGTTTCGGCCGCCCCGCCCCGCCCAACCTCGTCCACCCCGCCCCGCTCTTGTCCGGCCCTCGCCCATCCCACCCTCGGCCCACCTTGATCCGGCCAGCCTCGGCCCATCGCGGCCGACCTCCGGCACAGCCCCCCCCCCCCCCCCCCCCCCC
>NZ_JASCTH010000055.1 GCF_030009775.1 Actinoplanes sandaracinus
ATCCCGGCGAGCCTCGACCGCCAACCGGGTCGCACGCTCACGCAGCTCATCGTTGTACTTCTTCGGTGCCGGCATAGCTAAATCTTCTCCCAGGTTTCGATGTCTCCATCAAACCCGGGGCGGAACATCGCGCCTGTTGGCTTCGCGGGTGGGCTGATCTACTGGCCGTGCGGAAGCGCTGTTTCGTGTCCGTTTTGACCGCGGATTCGCACAGCTAGCAGGTCAACAACTGGCGAGAAGGATCGCGATCCCGGGGAAGCGCCCGGAGGGGTAGATCTTGGCCGGTTCTGGCGGCTGACTGGGTTGGTGGTAAGTACAGCCTCGATCCGCTCGGGACCGCGCTCATGGCCGGCCATCGGCGGCCGGCTCGCCCACCGTGCACCCGTGGACGGCTCGCCCACCGCGCCCGTGGACGGCTCGGCTCGCCCACCGCGCCCGTGGACGGCTCGGCTCGCCCACCGCGCCCGTAGGCGGCTCGCCCACCGCGCACCCGTAGACGGACACTCCTGGCAACAGCGAACCAACACCAGCCAGGTCATCAGCTGTGGACGGGGCCTCACCCTAAGCCGGGATGCGGTTGGGGAGGGTCTGTGTCGCCCGACAGATGCTGCACGGGGTTGGTGTGGTCGAGAGCTGTCGGACCCGTACCGGCAAGGGTCTCTACGAAGGGGCAAGGGTGAGCGGCGCAGCTACCGCAAGCCGGACGCACAGCGCAGCTACCGCAAGACCGGGTGAGCGGCACGGGGGCCGTAAGACGGACGAGCAGCGCGCCTACCCGCACGGCTGCCTCGGATTGGGAGTGACAGGCGGACTTTAAGGGGCCGGCACGAAGCGAAGCGCGACGTGCCCGCGGGAATGGCCGGGGCGACAGGCCCGCAAGAGGGGTGCCGCGACAGGCCACCGGAACAGGGCGGTGCGACACAAACCTACGGGGAGGTGGTGCGACACCAACTCGGGGAGGTGGCACGACAGCCCAGGAGGTGGGCACGACAGGCCCGCGGAGAGCCAGTGCGGTAACCCAGGGGAGGTGGCGCGACAGGCCCGTGGGGGGGCGGGTACGACAGGCCCGTGGGGAGGTGGTGCGACAGGCCCGTGGGGAGGTGGTGCGACAGGTCGGTGGGGAGGGTGGGCTACTCGGGTGGGTCATGGTGGATTTGGGCGGCGGGGATGCCCAGGTGTTCGAGGGCGGCCGCGGTGCTGGCGATCATGAGTGGGGGGCCGGCGAGGTAGATCTCGTGGCGGGACCATTCGCCGTAGGCGGCTACCGCGTCGGTGACCAGGCCGGAGAGATAGGGGCCGGGATCGCCCTCGGCGACTATCGGGACCACCGTGGCGCGGGGGATCTGGGCGGCCAGGGCGTTGAGGGCGTCGATGTCGTAGAGCTCGGTCAAGTCGCGGACGCCCCAGAAGAGGACCGCCTGGCGGGTGTCGCCGGTGGCCGCCAGCTCGGCGAGCATCGCCTTCATCGGGGCTACGCCGGTGTCTCCGGCGATCATGAGGATGCCGCGGCCCTGCTGGGCGGGCAGGGTCATGTCGCCCTCGGCGCGGGTGACGCGGATGCGGTCGCCGGGGCGGGTGCGGTGGACCAGGGTGCCGCTGACGCCGTTCTGGGTCTTGGCGCGCACGTGCAACTCGATGAGGTCGTCGCGGTGCGGGGCGCTGGCCGGGGAGTACGGGCGCCACACCCCGGGCACGGCGGGCAACTCGAAGCGGGCGTACTGGCCGGGGCGGTACGGCATCGGGAGGTCGGGCCGCAACCGCAGCACCGCCAGGTCGGCGCGGCGCAGGTCGTGCTCGACCACCTCGGTGTCCCAGATCGTCGGCTGGTAGGCCGTGAGCGTGCCGCCGTGCACGATCCACTCGAAGATGTGCTGCCACGTCCAGCGCCAGGCTTGGTCGAAGTCCTGCCGCCAGGCGCTGGGGCTCATGCCGGCACGGGTCGCCTCGACCAGGGCGGCGCCGACCAGGTGCAGCTGGTTCCACTGGATGCCGCACTCGGTGAGGGCCGCACCGAGATGGGTGCAGCCGGAGACCAGGGCGGGCGGCTCGTTCAGCTGGTGGACGAGCCAGGTGAGCGCGCGGGCGAGCTGAGCCTGCTGCGTCTCCGGGCTGCCGGGCAGCGCCTCGAACAGCGCCGGCTGGGCCTGTCGCAGCGCCTGCCAGAGACGCACGGCGACGTCCTCGGTGCCGCCGGCGAAGGTCAGGCTGTTGCTGAGGAGGCGCTGGGTCTCGCGGAGCGAGGCGTCGTCGGCCGGGTCCATGCCGTCACGGTTCGGCCCCCCCTTGCCCGCGGTGAACGGGCTCCGGCGGGGCACGGACGGGACCGACGGCGCCGAGGGGAACTGCCCGGGCGGGAAATCGGTGCCGGACTCGCCGATCGAGCGGCCGCCGGACACCGGTGGAATGTTGGGCACGGGAGTCGTCGGCCCGGACGGGGTGATGCCTCCGATCGGTGGCACCGCTCCGCGCGCCTGCAGCCCGGAACGGCCCAGGGTCGCACGGGGGTCGCCGCGCCACAGCAGCCCCGGATTGGCTCCAGGGTTGCGCTGCGGTTGTTTGCCGGCGGCCGATGACGGGGTCCGGCCGCTGAAGTACGGCGTGTCGGAAGCCGGCTTCTTCTCGCCCGTCTCCTGGTCCTCCGTCTTCTTCTTGCGGGCCGTGATGTCGGAGAGGGCCGCGGCGGTGTCGGCCTCGCCCGCGGCCGTGGCGTCGGGAGCGTTCTGGCGCAGTCGGATGGCTCGCAGCAGGCCGAGCAGATGCGGGTCTGACGCCGGTCCCGAACCAGAAGACACTGACACCCCCGGTGCACTCGACAAAATCAACCCTACCCGCAAGCCCTCGCCACCACCCCGCGAATAATGCCGTTGTGCCAGCACAGACCATCACCAGCCCCGACGATCCGCGGATCGGTGACTACCGCGCCCTCACCGACGTCGAACTGCGAACCCGGTGGGAGCCGCCCAACGGGCTGTTCATCGCCGAGGGCGAACTCGTCATCGAGCGGGCGCTGCGGGCCGGCTACCGGATGCGATCGGCGCTGGTCGACGAGAAACGGGCCGGCCAGTTGACCGGGCTGCCGGCGGACGCGCCGCTCTACACGGCCCCACCCGCGCTGCTGGAGTCGATCACCGGTTTTCACGTGCACCGGGGCATCCTGGCGTCGTTCCACCGTCGCCCGCTTCCCGCGATGGGCGAGTTGCTGGCCGGGGCGAGACGGCTGGCCGTCCTGGAGGGGCTGAACACCCACACCAATCTGGGAGCGCTGTTCCGCAGCGCGGCCGCGCTCGGCATCGACGCGGTGGTGCTGTCGCCGAACTGCGCGGACCCGCTCTACCGCCGGGCGGTCCGGGTCAGCATGGGTGAGGTGTTCGCCATTCCGTACGCGAAGTCGGACGACTGGCCGGGCACTCTGCGGGCGATCCGGGAGGCCGGGTTCACCCTGCTGGCGATGACGCCCGCCCCGGACGCGGTGGCGTTGCGGAGCCTCGACGAGAAGCAGCGGGAGCGGCCGGCGCTGCTGTTGGGCGCCGAGGGGCCGGGGCTGACCCGGGAGGCGCTGGCGGCGAGTGACGTGCGGGTGGTCATCCCGATGTTCAACGGCGTCGACTCGCTGAACGTGGCCACCGCTGCCGCGGTCGCCTTCTACGAACTGGGAGCGGGAGACCGGGCTTAAAGGCTCACCAGCGCGGGACCGGCTGGTCAGGACCGCAGGGCAGGCTGGTCAGGAGTACGGGACCAGGCGCCCGCCGGTCCAGGCCAGCCCCATCCCGGCGGCGAGCAGCAGCAGCGCGCCGACGGTGGGAACGGGTTGCGCCATCGTCGTGCCGGCCGCCATCGCCACGGCGGCGAGCATCAGCAGCACCCCGTCGGCCGGGTTGACCAGCTTCGACCGGAAGACCGCCCAGCCGAGCAGCAGCATCCCGGCCGCCGAGATCGCCACGGCGGTGGTGAGCAGGTCGGTGACGTGCCCGGCGGCCATCGGCGCGCTTTCCACCACGGCGTTCTCGGGCAGCCCGGCGAGCGGCATCAGCATGGTGACGCCGGCCAGGGTGACGAGCAGCCCGGCCAGGGCGCATCGCCGGGTCCGGGATCCGGCGAGCAGGCCCGCCAACGCGATCAGGGCGATGACGGCCAGCCAGCCGGCGAGCAGCCCGACGGCGAGCGGCCCCGGTGGCCCCTGCACGCCCAGGGTCAGCCAGCCGTAGAGGACCGCCGACAGCGGCAGCGCCCACAGGGCCAGGCGTGCGTATCTGCGGACCGACCAGATCCAGAGGGCGTCGCGCACCGGGAGGAGATGGCTCTCCGAGTCCACCGGTGTCGGGGCGCCGACCCAGGCCGGAGAGACCCGCAAGGGCCGTCCGCTCGCCGTCTGATGGTGGCTGATGCTCATGGCTCCGCCTCGCTAGCTGGGGCAACAAGCCGAGCGGCCGGGGGCACCGGTCGGGAATCCTGCTGGGAAGCATGCCGCATCGCCGGTGGAGAGTGCGGCGGATCTCACAAAAAACAACCGGGCCGCCGGAGGGGCGGCCCGGTTGTGGACGTGTCGGCGCTGGTGCACGGGGTCAGCGTTTCTCGATGTACTGGGCCCCGTCGTAGTCGGCTCCGCCCAGTGCCGCCGTCGGCGGCATGGCGTCCGGAGCGGGCAGGCCCGGCTGGCCGCCGGTCGCGTCGACCTCGGCCTGCCGCACCTCGGCGTCGACCTTCCGTGCCTCGGCGGCCGCGGCCTGGGCGGCGGCCTCGGCCTCACGCTCGACCTCGCCCGAGTCGACGCTCGATCTCGGCATGTCGCCGACCATGTTGCCCAGTCCGCCCAGCGCGCCGCCGAGACCCTCCAGGGCCTTGGTCAGCTCGGTCGGCAGGATCCACACCTTGTTCGCCGTGCCGTTGGCGATCTGCGGCAGCGACTGCAGATATTGGTAGGCCAGCACCTTCTGCGACGGGTTCGCCTGGTGGATGGCGTCGAAGACGGTCCGGATCGCCTTGGCTTGGCCCTCGGCCTGCAGGATCCGGGCCTGCCGGTCACCGTCGGCGCGCAGCACCTGCGACTGCTTCTCGCCCTCGGCGGTCAGGATCGCGGCCTGCTTGTGGCCTTCGGCGTTGAGGATCGTGGCGCGGCGCTCCCGCTCGGCGCGCATCTGCTTCTCCATCGAGTCGCGGATGCTGGGCGGCGGCTCGATCGCCTTGAGCTCGACGCGGGTGACCTTGATGCCCCACCGGCCGGTGGTCTCGTCGAGCACGCTGGACAGGTGCTTGTTGATCTGGTCGCGGCTGGTCAGTGCCCGTTCCAGGTCTAGCGAGCCGATCACGTTGCGCAGCGTGGTGACGGTGAGCTGCTCGATCGCCTGCAGGAAGTGCGAGATCTCGTAGGTGGCCCGCACCGGGTCGACGACCTTGAAGTAGAGCACCGTGTCGATCGAGACGACCAGGTTGTCAGAGGTGATCACCGGCTGCGGAGGGAAGGAGACCACCTGCTCCCGCATGTCGACCTTGGTCCGGACCGCGTCGACGAACGGCACCAGGATGTTGAGCCCGGGCGACAGGGTGCGCTTGTACTTCCCGAGTCGCTCGATCACGTCCATCCGCTGCTGCGGAACGATCCGCACCGACTTGACCAGGGTGATCACCGCGAAGAGAACGATCACTATTCCGAGGACTGCCAATAACGCTTCCATGCCGTCTCCTAGACGTTGGGCAGGTCGTCGTGCCACACCAGAACCGTCGCGCCGCGCAGCTTGACGACCCGGACGCGGTCACCCGGCGCGAAGGTGTCCTTGCCGTCGAACGAGCGAGCCTGCCACAGCTCCCCGTCAATCTTGATCATGCCGTGATCGCCGGTCACCTCGTCCACCACCGTGCCGTGGGAACCCTCGATCGCCTCGATGCCGAACGCCTGCTCCCCCGTCTCCAGCGCGGATCGGGCATGCCGCAGGATGATCGGCCGGAGCGCCGCCACCGAGAGGCCGGACACGGCGGCGAAGACGATCACCTGCACGAGCATGCCGAAGCCGAGAGCCGCCGCACCGGCCGCCGCCAGCGCGCCGGCGGCGAAGAAGATGACGAGAATCGTCGCGGTGAAGGCCTCACCGATGGCCAGCGCGACGGCGAGAACGATCCAGAGCACTGCTTCCACTCCTCGATCGTGGCACGCCCACGCACGTACGGGCAGTAGCCGAACACGTTTGAAACAGTTAGACCCATGAGTTCCCTACAGGAGAGGGCCCCACCGTGTCGCTGCTTCCGGAGTCCTGCCGCCGGATCGATGAGATCGCCGCCCGGGCACAGGCCACCGGCCGGGTGCCGTCACTCGCCCTCGCCATCGTCCGCGACCGCGCGGTCCTGCACTTCACGGGCGCCGGCGAGCAGCCCCGGCCCGATCCGAAGACGCAGTACCGGCTCGGCTCGATCACCAAGACCATCACCGCGACGCTGGTGATGCAGTTGCGCGACGAGGGCTTCTTCGCCCTCGACGATCTGCTCTACCGGCACCTGCCGGGCACTCCGATCGGCGGGGTGACTCTGCGGCAGCTCCTCGGGCACGTCTCCGGCCTGCAGCGCGAGCCGGACGGCCCGTGGTGGGAACGCCACCCCGGCGGTGACGTGGAGAAGCTGCTGGCCGAACTCACCTACGAGAAGCTGGCCGGGGCGCCGTACCGGCGGTACCGGTACTCCAACCTGGCCTACGGGCTGCTCGGCGCGGTCCTGGAACGGGTCACCGGGATGGGCTGGACCGAGCTCGTCGGCAAACGGGTCCTCGACCCGCTCGGCATGAAGCGCACCACCGGATCGCCGGTCGAGCCGTACGCCCGAGGTTATGTCGTGCACGCTCTCGGCGGGGCCCTGCATGAGGAGCCCCGTCCCGACACCGGCGCGATGGCCCCGGCCGGCCAGCTCTGGTCCACCGTCACCGACATGGCGAAGTGGGCCGGTTTCCTGGCCGATCCCGCCCCGGCGGTGCTGGCCCGGGAGACCGTCGACGAGATGTGCGCACCCGTGGTGATCAGCGACCTGGAGTCCTGGACCGCCGGCCACGGTCTGGGCCCGCAGTTGTTCCGGGTCGGCGAGCGTGTCTACGTCGGACACGGCGGTTCGATGCCGGGATATGTCGCGCACCTCGCCGTCCACCGCCGCAGCCGGATGGGCGTGGTCGCCTTCGCCAACGCCTACGGCCTCGACGGCACCACCATCCAGCAGGTCAGCCTGGACGCCCTCACCGCCGCCCTGGACAGCGAGCCCGAACCCGTCGCGGCCTGGCGCCCGCCGGCCGCCCCGCGGGGTGAGGCCGCCGAGATCTGCGGCCGTTGGTGGTGGATGGGCCGCGAATACTCGATCGTCGGTGACGGCGACGCCCTGCTCATGGACGGCCCGGTCCACGAGACGCGGTTCGCCCGCGAGGCGCCGGACCGCTGGCGCGGCCTCAGCGGCCCCAACGAGGGCGAGATCCTGCGCATCCTCCGCACGCCCGAGGGCACGGTCGACCGCCTGGACATCGCCACGTTCATCTTCAGCCGCGATCCCGGACATCTCGCCTGACAACCCTCATCTCGTACGGCCACCACCCCCCAACCGCACCCACCCGTCCCGTGACTCCCCTCGCGACGCCCGGCCTGCTCCCGGCCCCGGCGCCCCTTTCGGGCCGCACCCGTGGCCACCGCAACGGCAGGAGCCCGGGTGTACAGCGCGTTCGACGGTCACACGCCCGATGGGGCCGGGACGGCGGCGGGGCGCGGGCTGGGCGCGGGGAGGCCGAGGGCCAGCCCGGCCGCGACCGTGGCGATGCCGAGCCAGACCAGCGGCGCCGGAGGCGGGCCGCCGAGGGCGACGCCGGTGACCGCGGCGGCGATCGGGGCGATGCCGGTGAGGAGCCCGGCCCGGCCCGCGCCGATCCGGGCCACGCACGTGTACCAGAGCAGGAACGCCACCGCCGTGACCAGCACCGCGAGGTAGGCGCCGGCCAGCAGGTCGTCGGCGCGCAGACGGGTGATCGCGGCGGGGCCCTCGACGGCCAGGCCGAGCACGGCGAACATGGCGGCGCCGAGCCAGGTCGCGTGCACCGAGACGCCGAGCGGACCGTGACGGCCCAGCACCGGCATGGCCAGCAGGGTGAACGCGGCCTCGCACCCGAACGTGACAGCCGCCCAGAACACCCCGGCCGCGTCGGTCCGGCCCAGGCCCTGCACCAGGGCGGCGCCGGCGGTGACCACGACGGCGGCCGTCAGCACCTGGGCCGCCGGGCGGCGGCCCTCCAGGAACGGACCGGCCGCGGCGAGCACGATCGGCACACAGGCGACGGCGACGCCGATGACCGCCGGTTCGGCGTGCCGGGAGCCCTGCACCAGGGCGACGTTGAAGATCACCAGTCCGGTCACGGTGACGCCGAGCAGCCACAGCCACTCGCTTCCGCGCGGCCGTCGCACCACGGCCGGCGTCCGGCCGTGGGCGGGGACGAGGTGGCCGACGATGCGGGAGCGGTGGGCCCAGGCGAGCAGGAGGAGGCAGGCGACGGCGTACCGGAGAGCCTGGACGGTGAGGGCGGGCGCGTCGGCGAGGTGTCCGGAGACGGCGACGCTGCCGCCGACGAAGACCATTCCGGCCGCTCCGGCGAGTACGGGCAGAGCTTTCATGGTTTGATGCTCACCCGGAACATGGTCCGGTTCGAGGACCAATCCGGGCACGATGAAGAGGACCAATCAGGGGTGCCGCGACCGATCCGGATCGGTGACGGCAACCGGCGAGCGTGGACGAGGTGAGCCCGTGCCCGGTTCGGACTTCCTGCTGCTGCGCCCGGAGGACGCTCCGGCGAAGGGGCTGACCGGCTGGCTGGCCGTCGGGCTGCGGTCGGCGATCGCGGCCGGCCGGCTGGTGCCCGGCTCGCGGCTGCCCGCCACCCGGCTGCTCGCCGCCGAGCTGGCCGTCTCCCGGGGCGTGGTGGTGCAGGCCTACCAACGGCTGGTCGACGAGGGCCTGGCCGAGGCGCGGACCGGGTCCGGCACGGTGGTGACCGGACGCGGCGTGGAACAGGCGGCACGGCCGGCCGGCGACCGGCGGCGGACCCTCGACGAGCTACGGCTGCCGCTGTCCACGCCGGACGGCGTCGACCTGGACCTGTCGCCCGGCGTGCCCGACCTGTCGGCGTTCCCACGGTCGGCGTGGCTGCGGGCCGAACGCGCCGTCCTGGACCGGGTCACCGCCGCCGACCTCGGATACGGCGACCCGGGCGGGGCGCCACGGCTGCGGGCCGAGGTGGTGGCCTGGCTGGCGCGTACCCGGGGAGTGCGGTGTGAAGCGGACGACGTCGTCGTCACCGCGGGGGTCGCGCAAGGGCTCGCCCTCCTCGCGCACGTGTTGCGCGGCCGCGGGACCGAAGCCGTCGCGGTCGAGGACCCGGGGTCGCGCGGCGCCGGCGACCAACTGGCGTTCTGGGGGATGCGGCAGGCCGCGGTGCCGGTCGACGAACACGGGATGCGGATCACCGAGCTGGCCGCGACCGGGGTGTGCGCGGCCGTCCTCACTCCGGCGCACCAGTTCCCGACCGGGGTGGTGCTGTCCCCGGAACGCCGCCGGGAACTGCTCGGCTGGGCGGACGCGGGCGGCCTCGTCATCGAGGACGACTACGACGCCGAACACCGCTACGACCGGGCGCCGGTGGCCGCGTTCCAGGGGTCCGCGCCGGACCGGGTCGCCTATCTGGGCAGCGTGTCCAAATCGCTCGCCCCGGCCATGCGGATGGGCTGGCTGATCGCGCCGCGCGGCATGCAGGCCGAGCTGCTCGCCGCCAAGCACGCCTCCGACCTGGGCAATCCGGCGTTGCCGCAGCTGGTGCTGGCGGAACTGCTGGCCTCCGGGGACCACGAGCGGCACCTGCGCGCCGTCCGTACCCGGCAGAGGTCTCGCCGTGACGCCCTGCTCGCCGGGTTGCGCGCGCATCTGCCGGAGGCCCGCGTCGCCGGCGTCGCGGCCGGGCTGCACGTGCTGGTGCTGCTGCCCGGCACGGCCGACGACGTGCTCCTGGCCGGCCGGATCGCGGCGGCCGGCGTGCTGGTGCAGCCGCTGACCTGGCATCGGCGTCGGCCCGGGCCGCCGGGCCTGGTGATCGGCTACGCCGCGCACCCGCCGGACCGTCTCGCCGAGGCCGCCCGCCGCATCGGCCGCGCTCTCAGTCCTCCGGGAGGACCGTGACGAAGTCGATGAGCCGCTCCATCGAGTTGATCAGGGGCGTCTCGACGTCCCTGTAGGAGCTGACCGAGGCGAGGATGCGCCGCCACATGTCGGCCGGCTCACGGATGCCGGCGGCCTCGCAGACGCCCTCCTTCCACGGCCGGCCCGGCGGGATGACCGGCCAGGCGCGCAGACCCACCCGTTCCGGCTTCACCGCCTGCCAGACGTCCACGTAGGGATGGCCGGTGACCAGCACGTTCGGGTCCTTCACGGCGGCCACGATGCGGCTCTCCTTGGAGCCCGGGACCAGATGGTCGACGAGCACGCCGATCCGCCGCTCCCTGCTCGGCCGGAACTCCGCGACCGCCTCCTTCAGGAAGTCGATGCCGTCCAGCGGCTCCACGACGATGCCTTCGATCCGCAGGTCGTCGCCCCAGATCCGCTCCACCAGGGCGGCGTCGTGGATGCCCTCGACCCAGATCCGGCTCGCCTTCGCCACCTGCGCCTTCACGGTGCCGACCGCGATCGATCCGGAGGCGGTGATCCGCCGCTGGGCCCGCTTCGCGGACACCGGGCGCCGCAGCGTGACCGGCTCGCCGTCGAGCAGGAACGCGGCCGGGGTAAGCGGGAAGTTGCGGCGCTTCCCGTGCCGGTCCTCCAGGACCACCGCGCCGAGTTCGAAGCCGACCACCGCTCCGCAGAACCCGGAGTCGGCGTCCTCCACCACGAGGTCCGGTTCGGCGTCCACTTCCGGTATCACCTTGCGGCGGCGCCAGTTTCCCGCGAGCACATCCTCCCCATACATGGATCGCACGGTAGCCCGCGATCACGGACACACCGTTGGTGACGCTCCGAGTCGAGACAACTCTCCGCACCGGCACGTACCCTTGCTCGCATGTCACCCGCAGCCGATGCGGCCACCCGTACCGCACGCCGGTCCACCCGGTTCGTGGCCTGGATCCGTGCCTGGCGCGCCGGTCTCGTCCCGTTCGACGAGTTGGCCGACGAGATCGCGGCGGACGAGGAACACCTCGTCGCCGACGCCCCGGGCACCTGGACCGACGTGCCGCTCGGCCAGGGTCTGCCGATCTTCGCGAAACTGCATCCGGACGAGATCCGACTGGTGCTGCCGGCTCCCGGCGATCCGCGCGGGCTGCCCGGTCCCGGTGAGCTGACCAGCGCGGCCCTGCTGGCCGGCGAGGCGGTGATGACCCCGTCTTTCGGTGTGGTGCCCGAGGTCCGGCAGCACATCTCGGGTTCCGGTGTGGAGTTCTCCACCGTCCTGTGGCGGGTGCGCCCGGCCCCCGAGCACCGCCCGGTGTTCCAGATGGGCGCCGCCGAGGCCGAGGCCGAGCTGACCGCCGCGCTCGGTGAGGCCACCGCCCGGCTCACCCGGCTCGACGTGGCGCAGTGGAAACCCGAGCTGGCCGGCGCGCTGCAGGCGCTGCGCCGTCCGGAGAGCACCGAGACGCTGCCGCCCGGCTTCGACCCGCGTTCGCGGCGGCTGTTCGCCCGCGCCAGCGTCCTCGACCAGGTGCTCGCCCTAGCCGGCACGAACGCGCCGGGTGGCGCCGTCAACGGCTATGAGGCGCAGCAACGCGACGAGGCTCTCCGCCCGCTCACCGCCGCCTGCCGCCAGGCGCTGGTCGCCGCCTGCAACTCGCCGCTGCAGCCGTGACCGCGCCCGACCGATACGCGCACTGCACGTTCTGCGGCGCCCGGTTCGTGCTCGGTCAGCCCTGGCCGCGCCGCTGCGCGGCGTGCGGGGAGACCAGCTACCTCAACCCCAGCCCGGTCGCCGTCGCGATCCAGCCGGTCGGCTCCGGCCTGCTGGCGGTGCGGCGGGGCATCGCACCGGCCCGGGGCCGGCTCGCCCTGCCGGGCGGTTTCATCGACGTCGGGGAGACGTGGCAGGCCGCCGCTGTCCGGGAGCTGTTCGAGGAGACCGGCGTTAAAGCCGACCCTGCCGGCGTGCGCCTCTACGACACCATCAGTGCCCCCGACGGGACGATCCTGGTCTTCGGCCTGCTGCCACCGCTGGCCACTCCGGCCGAGTTGCCGTTGCCTCCGTCCAGCGCGGAGATCCAGAACCGGGAGGTGCTCCACGGCCCGACGGAACTCGGGTTCAGCATCCACACGGCGATCGCCACCCGCTATTTCGCCGAGACCCGTAACACCTAGCCGGCCCTCGGCCGGTGCGGCCCTGGTTCCGTCACCAGGTGTCGCGTCGCCGCCCTCGGTTCCTCGCCACCCGTCCCGGCACCGCCCGCATTCCCACGCCGCGTGTCGCGTCGCCGCTCTCGTTTCCTCGCCGCGCGTCCCGTCGCCACCGCCACATCCGTTCACTGTTTGCCGTAGCGGCGCCATGCGCTGCCGGGCGTTGGCCCGCACCGGCTTGCGGGCGAACTCTCGACACCAGGGCCGGTTCGCAGCGGCACGCCACCGCGGTCCGCGACACCCGCAGGCGGCTCGCGATCTACGGCACCAGCAGACCTCCGGCGAACCGGCCGGCTGCCTCACACCGCACCAGATACCGCTTCGCCTGTCTCTTTCCGGTCGGAACGCCGCCCTCGGACAGCTCATCCCTCTGGGGAGGAGGGCCGCTGGTACAGGTGTTTTGCGGCATCGATTGGGCCGAAGGGCATCATGACGTGGCCTTGGTCGACGAGGCCGGACAACTGGTCGCCAAGAAGCGGATCAAGGAGAGCGTCGAAGGATTCACGCTTGTCGAGCTGCTGGCCGCAGCAGGTGACAGCGCAGACGCGCCGATCCCTGTCGGCATCGAAACGCCTCGTGGCCTGGTGGTTGCAGCCCTGCGGGAAACCGGACGACCGGTGTTCGCGATCAACCCCATGGCGGTAGCCCGTTACCGCGAACGTCACTCGGTGTCGAGGGCGAAGTCGGATCACGCTGATGCGATGGTCCTGGCAAACATCCTGCGCACCGACCGTCACGTGCACCGGGTGCTGCCGGCCGACAGCGAGCTGGCCCGCGCCATCGCTGTCCTGGCCCGCGCGCACCAGGATGCGACCTGGCAGCGGACCAGAGCCGTCCAGGAACTGCGCTCTGTCCTGCGGGAGTGCTACCCGTCGTTTCTCGAAGCGTTCGCAGGCAGCACTACCAACCTGGCGACGCCGTCCGCCCGAGCGGTGTTGGCAATCGCGTCGACGCCGGCCGACGGCGCCCGGCTGACGAAGGCTCAGATCGCGGCCGCGCTGCGCCGAGCCGGCCGACGACGCGGTATCGATACGGCGGCTACCGACCTGAAGCAGGCTCTCCGGCAGCCTCAGCTCCGGCAGCCTCAGCTCCGACAGCCGCCGCGGGTCGAGCAAGCCATGGGTGTTCAAGCCCTGGCGCTGCTCGCCGTCGTGAACACCGCATGCGACAACGTCGACCGGCTCGCCGAAGCAGTCACGGCGGCACTCCAGCAGCACCCCGACTACCAGATCCTTGTCAGCTTTCCCGGGCTCAGTGAAACGGGCGCCGCCCGAGTACTGGCGGAAATCGGTGACGACCGGGCCCGGTTCAGCGACGCGCGCGCGTTGAAGGCTTACTCCGGTTCCGCACCCCTCACCAGGGCATCGGGCCGCAGTATCTCGATCACCCATCGCCGGATCAAGAACGACCGGCTGGCCGCTGCCGGCTTCGTCTGGAGCTTCATGTCCATCACAAACCATCCACCAGCGCGGGCCCACTACGACCAACGACGCGACCGCGGCGACCGACACCCGGGTGCCCTGCGGCACCTGTTCAACCGACTGTTGGGCCAACTCCATCACTGCCTGCGAACCGGCCAGTTCTACGATCCCACCAAGGCTTTCGGTGATCCTCTAACAGCAGCCTAAACACATTGAAGGAGAACAGGTGGCGGTACTGTTCGAGCTCGTAGTGAACTTCGGCGCAAACCATGCCGCCGCCGAGCAGGCGCATGCGACCGTCCTCAATCACCCTCGCCTCCAGGCAGGCGAGCACCAGATCCCACTCCACGAACCACGACTCATGACGACTCGCTCCAAAGACGGCAACGAGTACCTCGAGATGGCGGTTCTCCCGGTCGGTGTCGGGATCGGCGGCGCGATGGACCACGGACGCCGAATCATCGAGCTCACCGCTGAGGAGCTCAGCGAGCTCGGCCATGGCCTCTACGGCCTGCTGCGGCAGCTCACCGGCTACCACGCAGCCCAGGTCGGTTGGGACCCCGAAGGCCGAGTCGACCTCGACGAGCTCCGATCCGACTGGAGCGATGAGCTGGCCACTGGTCGACTACCCGGCCTGACGCTCGCCGAGGAGATCCACCAGGAACTCCAAGGTTTCGGCTTCACACGGTTCGCGCCCGGTTATGTCTGGATCCCCTACCGAGGTGAACAGTCGTCGCCCTGGAGCCCCGACCAGCCGGCCTAATCCATAGCATCCCGCCGGCGCTTGACAGCTATCGCTATCGGAGGTCTGTCGTACGGATGATCCGGGGGTGTTGTCGCCGGCCCGGGTGGCGTCGACGGACCGCTGACAGGGACACGACCACCCGCCCGGTTGGGGTGGGTCTCTTCGTAACGTGGCGGCCGGCAGGCGACGCCGGACTGGCGACCGAGACGGCAGGTGATGTCGCGGGGAGGCGATGCGGTGCACGGCGGCTACCAGGTGTTCCTCGGTCTCGATGTCGGCAAGGATGGTCACCACGCCGTCGCGGTGAACCGGGACGGCAAGCGGCTGCACGACGCCGCCCTGGTCAACACCGAGGCCAAGCTGCGGCAGGTGTTCGACAAACTCGCCAAACACGGTCCGGTCCTGGTCGTGGTGGACCAGCCGGCCTCGATCGGTGCTTTGCCCATCGTGGTCGCGCGAGCCGCCGGTCTACAGGTTGCCTACCCGCCCGGTCTAGCCAGGCGCCGTATCGCCGACCTGTACCCCGGTGCGGCGAAGACCGACGCCCGTGACGCCTACGTGATCGCCGACGCCGCCCGCACCCTGCCTCACACGCTGCGCCGGGTCGACATCGGCGACGAGGCCTTGGCCGACCTGGAGATCCTGGTCGGCTTCGACGACGACCTCGCCGGCTGAGCGACCCGGGCCAGCAACCGGATCCGTGGTCTGCTCACCCAGATCCACCCCGCCCTGGAACGTGTCCTGGGCCCGAAGGTACAGCACAAGGCCGTCCTGGAACTCCTCTCGCGCTGCGGCGGCCCGGCCGGACTGCGACGCGCCGGCCGGTCGAAATCCTTGGAGATCGCCCGCGAGAACGCGCCGCGGATGGGCGAACGTCTCGTCGAGCAGATCTTCACCGCCCCGCAAGAGCAAACCGTGACCGTCCCCGGCACCAGTGCGGCAGAGAAGATCCTGCCGAAACTGGCCGACACCCTTCGCGAGGTGCTCCGCCAACGCTACGAACTCGCCGCCGAGGTCGAGGGGACCCTTGATGCTCACCCTCTTGCCGGGGTCAAGACCGCAGCCCGGATCCTGCTCGAAGTCGGTGACGGCACCGCCTTCCCCACCCCAGGGCGTTCGCGGCCTATGCCGGGCTGGCACCGGTCACCCGCCGTTCCGACATCAGCATCCGCGGCGAACACCCACCCAAAGGCGGCGACAAACAGCTGAAACGAGCGTTCTTCCTCGCCGCCTTCGCCTCCCTCACCCACCCGCCGTCAAGGGCCTACTACGACCGCGAACGCACTGCCGGCAAACGCCACAACGCCGCTCTGATCTGCCTGGCCCGCCGCCGCGACGACGTCCTGTTCGCCATGCTCGGCGACCGCAAGCCCTACCAGCCACGACCCACAGACCACGCCCGCGCCGCCTGACAGAACCCATAGGGACACCCCCTGGCCACAGCCGCCTTCTTTGTCACCCCGGAGTGGATCACAGGCGGAAGCCGGTCGCGTCTTTCCATCCCCATCTGACCGGTTGCCTCCGTGACGGCTTAGCCCTATCCGGAGAGATGATATTTGGCATGATCAAAGGCTTACACTTCGGATCGGTTGCGGGCAAAAATTGATGCATGGGGCAGGCGTCATTGTTCAACAGGAACGAAATGTCGGCGATGCGCGATCGGACCGCTTCTCGCAATTACTCTGCCGCTCGTGACGAATTTCGCCGCGAGCATGAGAGGCATCGCGCATGGGGTCTGCAGCGCCGCCATGCCGAGAAGCTTCGGCGGGCCCGGCAGAGTCGGCCCACACCGCTGACAGCGCCTGCCACCGGCAGTGCTGAGACCGAGCCCGCGCCCTTGGCGGTGGTCTCCGCTGTGCGGCGGGCTGCGCCGGCGGCGCAGCCGTCGACTGGCGCGCCGCAGCCGGCGACTCGATGTTCGGCGAGCCGTCGACAAGGGGCAGCACAGGGGGAGGCCCAGACAGCGCCTCCGCATTCGCCGCAGGTGGGGAAACCGCTGGCAGCAGCTCTCAGATCGCCGTCGGCAGGAAAGGCGATCGCGGCTCTGACCTCGTCGTGGGCGGGCATGGATCACGGGATGCGCTGTGGTCCGGGCACCGTTCGGGGGCGCCGGCATGCGCTACCGCCCAGACACCGCCCTGTGCAGCTCCCCCGCCACACGGGAAACCACCCGCATGCACCATGGCCTGGGCATCGTTATGGGACCGCTGCCTGCGACCCGGGCCTGGATCGGGCGGCGAGAGACAGCTCTACCTCGTTCGGGCTGCCGTGGGCCTTTTATGGATTCGGGTGGTCGCTGCAGGATGGCGGGCAAGGAAGCAATCGGCGATGCTGGATTCGCGCGACTCCGCGACAATCACCGTGCGGTGGACGGGGAAATTCAGATCGATTTTGTTTTCCGCAGGGCTGTCATATGCCTTCTCTGTGAGTGTTGCGGGCCGGTCCTTCGGCTGGCTGGATTCGCCGCAAAATTGGCCGTATAAATGGAGTTGCGTGCGCGTTCCGCGCGGTTTCCCATTGGCTGTTTCGTGTACTCGCCGAGGGTTGGGCCTCGCCGTGCTGGTGGCTGCGGAGCGTCGTTCATCCCGCTGAGGTGGTGACGTCCGGGCGGTCGCGAGACCCGCCGTCGTTCTGGTTGCGAGGCTGGTGCAGGGCGAGGGCGAAGGTTTTGGCGTCGGTGCGTTGCAATGGGATCGGGCCTGCTACGACGTGTCCAGGTCTGTCCGTCGTGGTCGGGGCGGGTCGTTGGGGTGCCCGGGGTGGGGGACGGCGCGTTCTACCGCGGCCGCATGACGCCTGGGCCGGTTCGCGCTGTTGCGGACAGCTGTCGGCGGAGTCAGTCGATCAGGTCGGCGTCGACGAGTTCGTCCACCAGGAGCCGGATGGCGGGGGCGCAGCGGCCACTGTCGGCCGAGGTGAACCAGGCCAGTTCGACGATCTCGTTGGCGGGTGCCGGGTCGCCAGCCTCCGGCCGGTCACTGAGGAAGCAGACGAGGCGGACGCGGGTGCCCGGCGGGCGGTTGTGGGCGGGCGCGTCGATGGTGGTGAACAGCCGCAGCGCCGCCGGATCGACGGGCAGGCCGACCTCCTCCAGCGCCTCTCGAGCGGCGGCTTCGGCGTCGGACTCGCCGGGCTCGGGTTTGCCGCCGGGAAGGTAGAAGGCGTCCGACCCCTGCGCCCGGACCACCAGGACCCGCCGGTCACGGACACAGACCCAGGCCGCCGCGAGGACCACCGCCGGCGCCGTCATGCCAGCCGGAACGGGTCGCCGGCCTCGAACCGGGCCAGGTCGGCCAGCGTCGGGCGGACCGCGCCGGACAAGTCCTCCGGCAGCGCGCCGACCGGGTAGAACGCCGCGTCCAGGGTCTCGTCGGTGACCCGGACCAGGTCGCCGGACCAGGAGTCGACCCGTACCGCCAGCGAGACGTGCTGGTACGTGGCGCCGAACGCGTTGGTGTGCAGATGCTCGCCGGAGTACAGCGCGAACGGGGTGACCGCGTGCGCGGACAGCCCGGTCTCCTCCCACACCTCGCGGATCGCGCAGTCCCGCAGCGTCTGGCCGAGCTCCATGGTGCCGGCCGGCAGCGCCCAGCGGCCGTTGTCGTTGCGCTGGATCAGCAGGACCCGGCCCTCGGGGTCACGGAGCACGGCCCGCGCCCCGATCGTCATCAGGACCGGTTCGGTCCCGGTCATCTCCCGCAGCTTCCCCAGGTACGACTCTTCCCACGGCACGCCCCGGACGCTATCGCAGCGCCACACCCGGCCGGCGCACGGGACCGCCGGCTCAGGCGCTCCCCCGGGCCACCGATCGGAATCCTGTGACCGTTTCGCTCCGCGCCGTGGCGGCCGCCGTGCTCTGCGCGGCCGGAGGACTGATGCTCGCGACCGTCGTCCCGGTCCTGTTCGGGTGGTCGTCGTCGATCGTGCTGACCGGGTCGATGCGCCCGGCCGTGGAGCCCGGCGACGTCGTCGTCACCTCGCCCCTGCGGGCGGACCGGATCCGGGGCGGCTCGGTGATCCGCTTCCACGTCCCCGGCCGGCCGGGACGGGCCGTGTTGCACCGCATCGTCGAGGTCACCGACGACGGCCTGCTGATCACGAAAGGCGACGCGAACGCGACCGCGGACCGCACCCCGGTGCCGTCGGAGGCGGTCACCGGGGTGGGGCGGTGGCGGGTGCCGTACATCGGGTTGCCGGTGGTGTGGTGGATCGAGGGCGACTATCCGCGCGTGGTCGTCACGGCGGTCGCGCTCCTCGGCACGGGCGCGTTGCTGACTAGATCTCGTCGATCAGGTCGGCGACCGAGTTGATGATGCGGGACGGCCGGTACGGGTAGGTCTCGGCCTCCATGCGGCTGCTGATGCCGGTCATCACCAGGATCGTCTCCAGCCCCGCCTCCAGGCCGCACAGCACGTCGGTGTCCATCCGGTCGCCGATCATCGCGGTGGTCTCGCTGTGCGCGCCGATCGCGTTCAGCGCCGACCGCATCATCATCGGGTTCGGCTTGCCGACGAAGTACGGCTTGACGCCGGTCGCCTTGGAGATCATGGCGGCGACCGAACCGGCGGCCGGCAGCAGGCCCTCGTTGGACGGGCCGGTGGCGTCCGGGTTCGTACAGATGAACCGGGCGCCGCCGCTGATCAGCCGGATCGCCTTGGTGATCGCCTCGAAGCTGTAGGTGCGGGTCTCGCCGAGCACCACGTAGTCCGGCTCGAACTCGGTGAGGATGTAACCGGCCGCGTGCATGGCGGTGGTCAGGCCGGCCTCGCCGATCACATAGGCGGTGCCGCCCGGACGCTGGTCGGCGAGGAACTGCGCGGTGGCCAGAGCCGCCGTCCAGATCGACTGCTCGTCGACGTCGAAGCCCATCCGGTAGAGACGGGCCTGCAGGTCACGCGGTGTGTAGATGGAGTTGTTGGTGAGGATGAGGAACGGCTTGCCCGACTCTTTCATCCGGTTGACGAAGTCCGGTGCGCCCGGCACCGGCTCTCCCTCGTGGACGAGAACACCGTCCATGTCGGTGAGCCAGCTCTCGATCGCCTTGCGCTCCTTCATCGGGGGGCTCCTCGTCGCGCGGGTGGGGGGCAACATGCGGTGGGGCACACGTCCCAGGTCGGCAGCGTACCGAGTGCGGCCTTGGGTTGATCATCGGTCCGTTCCTGGACCAGGCGGCGAATCATCGACACGAAGTCCGGGTGAACACCGGGCGTCGAGGCACGGACGTACCCGAGCCCGAGCCGGTCGGCGGTCTCCTTGGCCTCGTTGTCCAGGTCCCAGATGACCTCGAGGTGGTCGGAGACGAATCCGATCGGGCTGACCACCACGTCGGTGACGCCCTTCTCGGCCAAGGCTTCCAGGTGGTCGTTGATGTCCGGCTCCAGCCACGGAACCTGCGGCGGGCCGGAGCGGCTCTGCCAGACCAGGTCGTAGCCGAGGTCGGCGGCCGCGTCCGCGTGCACCAGGCGGGCGGTCTCCTCCAGCTGGGCGTTGTAGCGGCCGCCGGTGGGCCCCGCGGTCTCCGCCATGCTGACCGGGATGGAATGGGCGGTGAAGACCAGGCGGGTGGTGGCGCGGCGGGCCGGTTCCAGCTTTCCCAGCGCTTCCCGTACGGCCTCGGCGTGCGGACCGACGAAGCCGGGATCGTCGTGGAACTGGCGCAGCTTGGCGATCCGCGGGGCGCGCGGGCCGACGTGCGCGCGAGCCGCGGCGATGTCCTCCCAGTACTGCTTGCAGGACGAATATCCGCCGTACGCGCTGGTGGCGAAGCCGAGGGCATGCTCGACGCCGTCGTCGCGCATCGTCGCCACGGTGTCGGCGAGCATCGGGTACCAGTTGCGGTTGCCCCAGTACGCCGGCAGGCGCACGTCGTGCGCCGCGAACTCGGTCTCGACCGCGGCCAGCAGATCACGGCACTGCTGGTTGATCGGGGACACCCCGCCGAAGTGCATGTAGTGCTCTGCGACCTCGGCGAGGCGCTCGTCCGGGACACCGCGCCCGCGGACCACGTTCCGCAGGAACGGCATCACGTCATCGGGCTTCTCAGGGCCGCCGAAGGAGAGCAGGACGAACGCGTCGTAAACCACCCGCCCATCCTGCCACCGGGTCGGGCCGTACCGGCTTCAGCCGGCCCTTCCAGCGCTCGCCTGCGACCTTTCTCACCAGCGTGCGGAACCTGCCGCCGGCGCGGAGGGTCAGGCCCCTACGGCGTGGTAACCCCCGTCGACGTGCACGATCTCACCCGTGGTGGCCGGGAACCAGTCGGACAGCAGAGCGCAGATCGCCTTGCCGGCCGCCGTGGTGTCGTACAGGTCCCAGCCGAGCGGCGCCCGCCCCGACCAGGCCTCCTCGAACTGTTCGAAGCCGGGGATCGACTTCGCCGCCATGGTCCGCAGCGGGCCGGCCGCGACCAGGTTGCTGCGGATGCCCTGCTTGCCCAGGTGCAGGGCGAGGTAACGGGAAGCGGACTCGAGACCGGCCTTCGCCACGCCCATCCAGTCGTAGACCGGCCACGCGCTCGTCGCGTCGAAGGTCAGGCCGACGATGCTGCCGCCGGACGTCATCAGCGGCAGGCAGGCCGTGGCGAGCGACTTGTACGAGTACGTCGACACCTTCAGCGCGGTGGCGACGTCGTCCCACGGAGCCTCCAGGAAACCGCCGCCGAGACAGCTCTGCGGAGCGAAGCCGATGGAGTGGACCACGCCGTCCAGCCCGTCGACGTGCTCGCGAACCTTGTCGGCCAGCCCGGCGAGGTGGTCGGCGTTCGTCACGTCCAGTTCGATGACCGGCGGCGGCGTCGGCAGCCGCTTGGCGATCCGCTCCACCAGGGAAAGCCGGCCGAAGCCGGTCAGCACGACCGTCGCCCCCTGCTCCTGGGCGAGCTTCGCCGCCGAGAAGGCGATCGAGGCGTCGGTGATCACGCCGGTGATGAGCAGCCGTTTACCGGCCAGAAGTCCAGACACAAATCTCTCCTGAAAAAGTTCCCCGGGACTTCAGTGGCCCATTCCGAGACCACCGTCGACCGGCAGCACGGCGCCCGAGATGTAAGCCGCGCTGTCGCTGGCCAGGAAGGTCACCGCCGCGGCGACCTCGTCGGTAGCGGCGAGACGACCGGCCGGCACGGCCTTGATGATCTCGGCCTTACGGGACTCCGTCAGGACCGCGGTCATCTCCGTCTCGATGAACCCGGGCGCCACCACGTTCGCGGTGATGTTGCGGCTGCCCAGCTCCCGCGTGATGCTACGGGCCATGCCGATCAGGCCGGCCTTGCTCGCGGCGTAGTTCACCTGGCCGGGTCCGCCGTACAGGCCGACGACCGACGAGATGAAGACGATGCGGCCCCATTTGGCGCGCAGCATCTTGGAGCTGGCCCGCTTCGCGCACCGGAACGCGCCGGTCAGGTTGGTGTCGATGACCCGCTCGAACTGCTCCTCGCTCATCCGCAGCAGCAGCGTGTCGTCGGTGATGCCGGCGTTCGCGACCAGCACCTCGACCGGGCCGAGCTCAGCCTCCACAGTGCTGAACGCCGCGTCGACCGCCGCCGAGTCGGTGATGTCGCACTGCACGCCGAACAGGCCCTCGGGAGCGCCCGAGCCACGATGGGTGACGGCCACCCGGTCGCCCTGCTTCGCGAACGCTCTCGCGATGGCCAGGCCGATGCCGCGGTTTCCTCCGGTCACCAGAACGGTGCGAGCCACAACACACTCCTTCGACTTCGACGAGCCATCACGAGTTCACACAGGGCCACCAGGGCCCTCCGAGAAGGGAGACTATCGGCCCACCGTCCCACGGCCGAGGGACGGTCCCGCCGACTTACACCCCGTTCAGTGCGGGGCCGATTTTCTTAAGTTGCGATTAAGGAGTACGCTGCCAACCGGTTCCAGGCCCGACGACTGACGGAGGTGATCGCTGTGCGAGATAGCGATCCTCCTAGTCGTGGCCGGGACGCTCGTCAGCGTTTCTGACCGCTGACCAGACTCCTCATCCGCACACCACCGGCCTCATCCAGGTCGGCTCCGTGTTGTGCGGGTGGTTCCGGCCGCGAAGTGACCCAAGCGCCTCATGCTCGCTCAGTCACCAGCGGAAGTCGGTTTCCATCATGAAGAACCTTGTCGCGCCCATCGGTTTCACCCTGCTCTCGGCATGGGTGGTCGTGCTCTTCGTGCTCGCGCACAACACACCCTGACCTGTCACGGCAGGCGGGACGTCCACAGCAGGCTCATCGAAGCTCCCAGCAGCCCGAGGAGCAGGCCCGCCCCGGCGTACCACCGGGTCACCTCCTGCGATTCCACCCGGTGGCCGATCGAGCTGCCCATGTCCTTGTAGACGTTCTTCAGCTCGCCCACCGACGCCGCCTCGTAGAAGAAGCCGTCGGTGCCCTCGGCCAACTGCTGCAACGAGAGCCGGTCCACCGGCACCAGCTTCATGTCGCCGCGGATGTCGACCACCCCGGTGTCGGTGCCGAACGCGATCGTCGACACCGGCACGTTGGCCTGCGTGGCAGCGGTCGCCGCGTCCTCCATCGACCGGCCCGACGTGCGGTACCCGTCGGACAGCAGGACGATCCGGGCCGGTGGCGCGCCGTCCGCCCCGTCCGCCGGAACGGTCCGGATCGCGTCCAGCGACGTGAAGACCGCCTCGCCGGTCGCGGTCGCCTCGGCCAGGGTCAGCCCGTCGATCGCGGCGACCACCGCGGACCTGTCCTTCGTCGGGGCGACCAGCACGTTCGCCGCCTTCGCGAACGACACCAGGCCCAGGTTGTAACTCGGCGGCAGCTCGTTGACGAACGCCTTCGCCGCCTCCTGCGCCGCCTCGATCCGGCTCGGCGCCACGTCCTCGGCCTGCATCGACAACGACACGTCGATGGCCAGCATCACGGTGGCCCGCTCCAGCGGCTGCTCGGTGTCGACCGACGGGCGGGCGGTCGCCGCCGCCAGCGCGCCCAGCATCAGCAGGAACGCCGCCGCCGAGACGTGCCGGCGCCAGCCCAGGCCCTTCGGCGCGAGTGTGCGGAGCAGGTCGACGTTGGTGAAACGCATCGCGTACTGCCGTTTGCGGAACTGCCGCCAGACATAGGCCCCGGCCATGGCCAGGACCGGCAGCAGCGTCAGCAGCCACCAAGGCTCCAGGAAACGGATCATCGTGTGGTCCCTCGGGTACGGGCGTGGCGCTGAGCGGCCACGAAGCGGACCATGTCGAGCAGCCAGTCGGTGTCGGTGCGCAGCCGCAGGTGGGACGCACCGGCCGCACGCAGCGCGCGGGCGATCGCGGCACGCTGCTCGCCCGCGGCCTCCGCATACCTCTGGCGCAGTTTCGGATCGGACGTCTGCACCTCGTGCAGCACCCCGGACTCCGGGTCGGCGAGGGTCAGCACCCCCACGTCGGGCAACTCCAGCTCACGCGGGTCGACCACCTCGATGGCCACCACGTCGTGCCGCACGCCGAGTTTCTTCACCGGCCGCGACCAGCTCTCCACCGGCGCCAGGAAATCGGAGATCACCACGGCCACGCCGCGCCGCCGCGGCGGCCGGTTCAGCATGTCGATCAGCGCGCCCAGGTCGGTGCGCCCGGGCTGGATCCGCGTTCCCGCGATCGCCCTGAGCATGCCCTGCGCCTCCTTGCGGCCGGGCCGGGCGGGCAGGCGCAACACCGGGGCCGACGGCTGCGGCTCACGGTCCGCCGCCGCCTTCCGGCGCCACCACCCCTGCCTCACCTCCCGTTCCGGTACGCCGGAGCCGGTGCCCACCACGGCGCCGATCCGGTTGCCGCCCCGGACGGTGAGATGGGCCATCGCGGTCGCGGCCGCGACCACCAGGTCCCGTTTCAGCCACTTGGCGGTGCCGAAGTCGAGACTCGCCGACAGGTCCACCGCCAGCCAGGTCTCCAGTTCCCGGTCGGCCACCGTCCGGCGCACGTGCGGCTGTGTGGTCCGGGCCGTCACCGGCCAGTCCATCCGGCGCACGTCGTCGCCCGGCCGGTACTCCCGCGACTCGCCGGCCTCGCTGCCCGGGCCGGGCAGCAGGCCCGCGTAGTCGCCCTGCAGCAGGCCGTCGAGTTTGCGGGTGACGAGCAGTTGCAGCCGGCCGAGGACGGCCTCGGCCCGGGCCGAGGCCGCCGGGGCGACGGGCATCGAGGTGCCCGGCGCGGTCATGACTGGCCGGGCCAGGCGCCGCCACCCTGCGGTTGGGAGCGGCCGTTCTCGTAAGACGTGGCGGGAACGTCACCGGCCGACTGCGGCCCGGCGGGACCGGCCACGTACTGCGCGGGCTGTGGCTGGCCGGAGGCGACCGGGCTCAGCGGGCCGGGGTGGACCGGCTGGCCGAACTGACCGGGCGGCCCGAACTGCCCCGGTGGAGCGGGCTGGGCCGGCCCGAACTGTCCCGGCTGGCCCTGGTGGCCCGGCTGCGCCGACTGGCCGTTGGGCGAGCCCTGGCGGGAGGAGACCTGGGGCGGCGGAACCGCCTGCATGATCCGGGCGACGATGTGGTCGGCCGGAATGTCGTCGGCCAGCGCGTCATAGCTGAGCACCAGCCGGTGCCGCAGAATGTCCGGCGCGATGTCCTGCACATCCTGCGGAAGGGCGTAGTCACGGCCGCGCAGCAGCGCCAGCGCCCGGGTGGCCCGGACGATGCCGAGCGAGGCACGCGGGCTCGCGCCGTACTGAATGAGCTGGGCCACGTCGGGTATGCCGTGCTGCGCCGGGGCGCGGGTCGCCAGCACCAGCCGGACCGTGTAGTCGACCAGCGCGTTGTGCACGAACACCTGGTCGGCACGGCGCTGAAGAGCCAGCAGCTCGGCCGGGGTGAAGATCGGCTTCGGCTCGGGGGCGCTCACCCCCATCCGGTAGACGATCTCCCGCTCCTCGACGTCGGTCGGGTAACCCACCAGGATCTTCATCAGGAAGCGGTCGCGCTGCGCCTCGGGCAGCGGGTAGACGCCCTCCTGCTCGATCGGGTTCTGCGTGGCCATCACCAGGAACGGGTCGGGCACGTCGTAGCTCTTGCCGCCGATCGACACCTGGTGCTCGGCCATCACCTCCAGCAGCGCCGACTGCACCTTGGCCGGAGCCCGGTTGATCTCGTCGGCGAGCAGGAAGTTCACGAAGACCGGGCCGAGCTCGACGTCGAACTGCTCGGTCGACTGCCGGTAGATCCGGGTGCCCACGATGTCGGAGGGCACCAGGTCCGGCGTGAACTGCACCCGGGAGAACGTGCCGCCGACCACCTTGGCCAAGGTCTCCACCGCGAGGGTCTTGGCCACACCGGGCACACCCTCGAGCAGGCAGTGACCGCGCGCCAGCAGGGCCACGAACATCCGCTCGACCATCCGGTCCTGGCCCACGATGACCCGCTTGACCTCGAACATGGCGCGCTCGAGTTGCGACGCGTCCTGCGCCGGCGGCACCGGCGCACCGGCATCGGCGCTGGTATCGGTCTCGGGCGTGCTCGGCTGCGCCACCGGTCCTCCACAACGGTCGAGATGCCGGCACAGCGGTGCCGACGCTCAAGACTTACACGACATCCAACAACACACGGCTGAGAGGTTCCTAAGAGCCGAACCAGCCGCCTGTCCGGCAGCATAGGAACCGCCGTCGTCACCCGGACGTCATCATCGCCGGACGGCGAACGTTCCCGCAGCCCGGGGCACCATAGGCCGATAGTGTCGATCTTTCTGCGCGATACGCCGGATCGGGCACCATCACCGGGTACTTACGCGACCTTGCGAAGCGTGTAGCATTTGCCTCGTCGCCGGGCGGCTTCCCCCGTGGCCGCCCGGCGCTCAAACTTCTCCCTCCCGTCCGTAGTGTTACGGCATGGTCGAGGATTCCTCGGAGATTGCTCCGCAACGCTCCGCACAGGTCCAGCCGGAAAACTTCCAGCCGGAAAACTCCGCGCAGATCCAGCCTGAAGACTCGGCGCAGATCCCGCCGCAATGCTCCGCCCAGATCCCGCCGCAATGCTCCGCAAAGAATTGCCGCGCCTCGGCCGTGTGGCAGCTCCATTGGAACAATCCGAAAATCCACACTCCGGACCGCCGCAAGACGTGGCTGGCCTGCGCGGAGCACCGCCCGACCCTCGGCACGTTCCTCGAAGCGCGCGGATTCCTGCGTGAGGTCACTCCCTTCGCCTCGTCGGGAGATGCGGTCGTCTCCTAGGCTTCAGGTGTGACCGAGCCGTCCGCGCCAACCATCGTCGATGCCCTCGAACCCTGGCCCGGCACCGTCGTGTGGCGACCGGTCTCCAGCCGGCTGATCATCGTCCACCTGATCGGGATCGCCACGTCGACCGTGGTGCTGCTCGCCGGCCTCGTCACCGGCTTCGTCCTGAGTCAGCACACCGCCTGGCTCTACGGCATGGCCCCGGTCGTGCTGCTCGGCATCTGGCGGGCCGTGATCGCTTCCCGCGCAGTGCGCGCCTGGGGATACGCCGAGCGCGACAAGGACCTGCTCGTCCGGCACGGCCTGCTGGTCCGGCACCTGTCCATCGTCCCGTACGCGCGAATGCAGTACGTGGACGTCACCGCCGGGCCGCTGGAGCGGGCGTTCGGGCTGGCCACCGTCCAGTTGCACACCGCCGCCGCGGCCAGCAACGCCCGCGTGCCCGGGCTCCCACCGGACGAGGCGTCCCGTCTCCGGGACCGGCTGACCGCCCTCGGCGAGGACCGGGCCGAGGGCCTGTGACCAGCGCCGGGCTCCCCCACCCCACGCCCCCGCAGCCGGACTCCGCACCGCCCGCCGCGCCTCAGCCCGCCCCCGCACACCCCGCGACACCACAGCCCGCCCCCGCACCGCCCGCAACACCACAGCCCGCCCCCGCACCGCCCGCCGCACCTCAGCCCGGCTCCGCACACCCCGCAACACCACAGCCCGCCCCCGCACCGCCCGCCACACCACAGCCCGCCCCCGCACACCCCGCGACACCACAGCCGGGGTTCGGCTCGCCCGGAGCGCCCGCTACGGGCGTACCCGGCGGGGGTCTGGAGAATCACGGGGAAACGGGGGCCGCGGCCGGGCCGCGAGCGGAGACCTCCCTCGCGCCAGCGCCCGAGGGGGAGCCGCGTCAACGGCTGCATCCGCTGAGCCCGCTACTGAAAGGCGCCAAGAGCATCGTCGTGATCGTCGCGGCGCTGTCCTGGCAGACCCTCGGGCAGCTCGGGGCGACCGACTTCGCGCTGATCGTGCTGGCTCTCGCGGTCGCCGTGGTGATCTTCTCGGCGATCGGGTGGTGGAACACCGGCTACCACGTCGTCGGACGCGAACTGCGGATCGCCGAAGGACTGGTCTGGCGGCGCAACCGGGCCATCCCGCTCGACCGGCTCCAAGCCGTCGAGGTGCGGCGGCCCCTGCTCGCCCAGCTCACCGGCCTCGCCGAACTCCGGCTCGAAGTGGTCGGCGGCAGCAAGACCGAGGCGCCGCTGGCATACCTCACCGTCCGCGACGCCTCCGAACTGCGGGCTCGGCTGCTCGCGCTCTCCGGACGCGCCCCCGTTCCCGTCTCGGGCTCGCCGGCCGCGCCGGCCTCAGCGGCGACCACTACTCCGGTCGAGGAGCCGCCGCTCTACCAGGTGCACAACCAGGATCTGCTGATCAGCCAGCTACTCACCCCGCAGGCGTTCTTCCTGCCGTTCGGCGTGGCCTGGGTGATCACCCAGTTCGTCATGGAAGGTTCGTGGACGTTCATCGGCATCGCCAGCACGATGACCGCGATGGCCGGCGTCCTCCTCCAGCCGATCCGGCGGGTCCTGCGCGACTGGAACTTCCGGCTGATCCGCGGCGAACGGCTCACCCTGCACTACGGGCTCGTCGAAACCCGCAACCAGGTCGTGCCGCCGCACCGGGTGCAGACCGTCCGGATCACCTGGCCGTTCCTCTGGCGGGCCAAACGATGGCTGCACCTGAGCCTCGACATCGCCGGCTTGTCCCAGCCCGAATCCGGCGACGACAAGAGCTCCGACCGTCTCATGCCCGTCGGCGACCTGGCCACGGCCCGCGCGCTGGTCGACGCCGCACTGCCCGGAGTCGACCTGACCGCCCTCGCCACCTCGCCACCACCGCTGCGGGCCCGCTGGCTGCACCCGTTCGGCCTGCGGTTCCTCGGCGCCGGACTAGCCGGTGAAGTCTTCGTGAGCCGCTCAGGGCGGGTCACCAGAGAGATGACCCTCGTTCCCTACGCGAGGCTCCAGAGCGTGCGGATCGTGCAGGGGCCGCTGCAGCGGCGGCTCGGGCTGGCCACCGTCTACGCCGACACCGCCGGCGGACGGGCCGGAGAGGCCCGCGACCGTGACCTGGCCGAGGCATACGCGATCGCCGACCAACTCGCGGTCCGCGCGCGCCAGGCCCGCACCACCCCGCCCACCCCTTCTCCTTACACGCCGTCCGCCGCCCCGACGCCGCCGGCCGCGCCCCCGTCAGGCTTCGCACCGCCCACTACCGCCCCTTCCGGCGTTGCCCCACCCACCGCTGCCCCACCTGGAGTTGTCCCACCTGGGCTTGTCCCACCCGGCACGTTTCCACCCCCGGCCGCCGCGCCTTGGACGGTTCCGCACGGCGCCCTCCCACCAGGAGTCACCACGCCTTGGGCAGTCCAGCCCGGCGTCACCGCGCCGTGGACAGTCCCGCCCGGGGCTCCCACGCCGTGGATCGCCCCGCCGGCGGCCACCGTCCCGTGGACCGCGCCCGGCCCCATCCCGTCCGGCAACACGACACCCGAAACCGCCGCGCCTCAAACCACCCCGCCCGCCGTCTTCCCGCCCAGCACGCCTCCACCCCCGTCCGCGGCATCGTGGACCACCCCACCCGGCCCCACCCCGTCCGGCAACACGACACCCGGAACCACCGCGCCTCAGACCACCCCGCCCGCCGTCTTCCCGCCGGGGGCCGCTGCGCCTGGGACGGCTGTGGGGTCGGCCGCTCCCGGCGGAGTGGGATCGGCCGGATTTGTGTCGCCTGGTCCTTTACCGTCCAGGCCGGTGCCACCGGATGCGGCCGAACCGGTGGACGAGACGTACTGGCAGCGGCCCGAACAGCCGTAAGCTTTGGCGATGGAGCTTCCGGAGTTCGCGCCCGGTCTCAGCGCCCGGGTCGAGTTGACGGTCACCGACGCCGACACCGCCCAGTCCCTCGGCTCCGGCGACGTGCCGGTGCTCGCAACCCCGCGAGTGCTCGCCCTCGCCGAAGCGGCGACGGTCGCCGCGACCGCCCGCCAGATTCCCGGCGGCGTCACCACGGTGGGCACCCGGGCCGAGATCGAACACCGGTCGCCCACACCGCTCGGCCGCCGGGTCACCGCCCAGGCGACCCTGACCAAGGTGGACGGGCGCAAGCTGTTCTTCGAGGTGACCGTTCAGGACGGCGACGTCCTGGCCGCCGAAGTCCGCATCGAACGCATCGTCCTGGACAGGCAGCGTTTCATCGCCCGCGCCTTCGGCGACTGACAAGCCAAGGACGTTTCGGCGTGCTCCGCCCCCGAACATCCATACCCCTCACCGACGGCACGCCGTGACGACCACAGACCCGGCGGGCAACTGACAGCAGCGACGACAGCGGCAGCCGCAGACGACAAGAGCTGCAGCGCCGACAAGCGCGACGGCGACAAGCGCGACGGCGACAACGGCGGTGGCGGTGGCGGTGGCGGTGGGCGGTGGCGGTGGGCGGTGGCGGTGGGCGGTGGGCGGTGGCGCAGACGGGCGACGGTGGTGGCGGCGACGGCCAGCAAACCCAAGGTCAAGAAGCGGGCCAACGGCAGCCGCAGCATGTGAACTTCGAGCACACGCCGCACCTCCATCTCCGCGCCCTCTCCGCCGCCATCGGGATTCCGCGAACCTCCTCCGCGGCCGCCAGATAGAGCGCGAAACGCGATCCGCCCCGCTGGTTCACAACCTCAGGGCGCCCCGAGTGTGGCAATAATTCAGCGAAGCCGATATGAGCACGCCGGGCTGCAGTCTTAGCTCGCAGGCCGAGCAGGCCGAGCAGGCCGAGCAGACCCAGCAGACCCAGCAGACCCAGCAGACCCAGCAGACCCAGCAGACCCAGCAGACCCAGCAGACCCAGCAGACCCAGCAGACCCAGCAGACCCAGCAGACCCAGCAGACCCTCAACGATGATGTCGTCCGAAAACTCGACACCCGTTGTGGGTGTACCCCACACCCACAACGGGTGTGAGTTTTTGGGGAGGTGGTGAGTCAAAAACCCGCATCAACTATTCCTCCAGCCGACCCGAGCTGGCCGGTGTCGGGCACCGCGGTCAGAATCCGGCCGAATCGGGCAACGCGAACCTGACCGGGCCAGGCCCAGGGCCAGGGCCAGCTTGGTGCAGCCGGGCAGAAGCCGGCTGGGCCCGGGCTACCGAGCCAGGGCTGGCCAAAGCCGGCCGGGCGGGGCGCGGCGGGGCGCGGCGGGGCGCGGCGGGGCGCGGCGGGGCGGGGCGGGGCGGGGCCCACCAGAGTGAAATGGGCGGCTGGTCAAGGTGGGCCGAGACCGGCTGGCCGGGGCTGCACGGGGCTGGGCGAGGCCGAGCTGGGGTCGGCCGGACGGTACGGGCCCGACGGAGTGGCACGGGCCGGGCTGGGTCGGCATGGCTGAGTTGGGCGGGATGGGCGGGATGCGCGGGATGCGCGGGATGGGCGAGACCAGGCCGGGATGGGCGGGATGGGCGAGACCAGGCCGGGATGGGCGAGACCGGACCAGACCAGACCAGACCAGGCCGGGATGGGCGAGACCGGACCAGACCAG
>NZ_JASCTH010000056.1:0-23872 GCF_030009775.1 Actinoplanes sandaracinus
CAGGACAATCCGAAGCCCCACCAACCACGCTCGCTCAGCGTTTACGCCGCGAGCCGATCCACTACTGCCAGAACAACTCCAACAGCTACAAAAATTACGCTGGACGACCAACACTCATGCAGGTAAGCGCGTTTGTAGGGCCCACCTTCGGCCTGGCCGACGGTGACCGAGCGTCATCCGGTGAGGAGGGCGCATCGGGCACCTATCGACGCTCGTTGTGGCGGTCGTGACGGACAGGGCGGAAGCGTTCGATGTGTTGGCGGGGTTCCGCGAGCAGTTCTACGGGTGCTTTGAACGGCGGGCGGATGCCTTGCTCGAGCTGACCGAGGCGCTGCTGTGCACCGAGGGGCCGGTCAAGTCGCTGGTCGGGTTGCCGCTGCCGCGAGCAGCGGACGGCCGCCTTGTCCTCGCAGTGGATGTCTCGCCGTGGTTGCGCCCGGACGGTAACTGCTGTCCGCAGCGGTCGTTCTGCCACACCTACGGGCGCGGCAAGGACGAACACCGGATGATCCCGGGCTGGCCGTACTCGATCATCGCCGCTCTGGAAACCGGCCGGACCTCCTGGACCGCCCTGCTCGACGCGGTCCGGCTACCGCCGGGCGCGGACGTCACCGCGATCACCTGCGCGCAGATCCGCCAGTTCGTCGACCGGCTCACCGCCGCCGGGCAGTGGCAGCCCGGAGACCGCGACATCCTGATCGTGCTCGACGCAGGCTACGAGGCCCCGCGTATCGCCTGGCTGCTGCGTGACCTACCGGTCGAGATCCTCGGCCGGATGCGCTCCGACCGGGTGCTGCGCCGAGCGACCCCGCCACGCGTCTACAGCCCCGAGGGCGGCCGGCCCGCCAAACACGGCGGCGAGTTCGTCTTCGGCGACCCCGCCACCTGGGAAACCGAGCAGGCAGTCACGCACACCGACACCCGGCTCTACGGCCAGGCCCGGGCGCAAGCGTGGGACCGGCTGCACCCGCGACTGACCCGCCGGGCGGCCTGGGTCGGCCACCACGAGCCGCTACCAATCATCGCGGGCACGGTCATCCGGCTCACCGTCGAGCACCTACCCAGCCGGGGCGAACCCAAGCCGGTGTGGCTGTGGTGGTCCAAGGTCGACGCCACCGCCGCTGACGTGGACCGGTGCTGGCAAGCGTTCTTGCGCCGCTTCGATATCGAACACACCTTCCGCATGATCAAGCAGACCTTGGGCTGGACCGCGCCGAAGCTGCGCGACCCGGCCGCGGCGGACCGGTGGACATGGCTGGTCTTGGCTGCGCATACTCAACTGCGCCTGGCTCGACCGCTCGCCCAGGACCTACGCCGGCCGTGGGAACGCCCCCGTGCCACCGGAGCGGCTCACCCCGGCCCGGGTACGACGGGGGTTTCGGAACCTGCGCACGACCAACGCCTCGCCAGCGCGTGCGCCCAAACCGGGCAAGCCCGGTCCCGGACGCCCGCCCGGCTCCCGCAACCGGCACACCGCTACCCGCTACGACGTGGGACTCATGCTGGTAACCGGACAGGCCCATCAACGACCGGCCCACCACAAGAAGGGCACCAAACCGCGCCGCACGGGATAAAGAACAAGGTGGGACGAGGAGGCTGTCGACGTCGAGCCGGGAGATCCTGGTTCGCCGGCCGCGCCGTCACTCGCGGGTGCGGACGGCATACGAGCGGGTCGCGACGGCCAGGGCCGTGGCCCAGGCGGTGAACTGGGCGATGCCGTACACGCCGGTCCAGGGGCTGAAGATCGCCTCCGGGGCGTCCCACTGCGCGAACGACAGGACCAACGCGAGCAGGGTGTAGCCCGCCAGCGCCACCGCCAGCCCGTACCCCGGCACGATGAGCAGCAGCCGCGGCACCCGCCGGCCCGCGAGTCCCGGCGCCCACCGCGGGAAGATCCGCCCCCAGGGCCGGATCAGGGCGAACGCCAGCACCGCCGGCAGCAGCGCCAGCGCGGTCAGCGTCCACAGGTAGGCGCCGCCCCCGCCGGCGTGCCACGCCGCGAACCGCCCGGCGTCGGCGAACAGGGGAACCCCGGCCGCCCAGATCCCGTGCAGCGGCATGAACCCGGCCGTCGCCGCCAGCGCGGCCACCCCGGCCGCCCGCACCGCCCGCCGCGACGGCGGCGGAACCTCGGGCTCGTTGATGATCACCGCCGTGTTCCTGATCTCCCCGTGTGTGCTCATAGGCGCATTCTGATGCGTGGAGCGTGGCGGCGGTGTCCCGAAACGGTGTCCGCCGTGTCCTGGCGGGTGCTGGGGCGACGTGCAGCGGCACCGGGCTGCCGTGAGGCGGGTCCGGTGCCGCTGTCGAGGCCGGCCGGGCGGGGTGACCGCGGCCGGCGACGGGAACGAGGTGGGGCCGCCTCGTTCCCCGTGCGACACTTCAGCACTGCGTGGACGGAGCCGTGCCACGCGGTCGGGTTGCGGGGGCCTCCGTTCTGCGATGGGGGACGGCGCTGTGAACCTGCAAGTGGGAGCGCTCCCACTTCACCGCACTGTAACAAAGATGAACGGCGCAGGGCAGGGTCAGGAGGTGGCCGCGCAGGTGATCGTGGGCGCGGCCGGGCCGCCCGAGGCGAGGAAGCCGAAACTCGTGCTGCCGCTCGCCGCCAGGCCGCCGTTGTAGGAGACGTTCGTGGCCTGGACCGTGTTGCCGTTGACGGTGAGGCCGGCGTTCCAGGCCTGCTGGATCGGCGGCGTGCCGGGGTAGGTGAGCGACACCGTCCAGCCCTTGATCGCCGCGCTGCCGGCAGTCACCTTGATCTCGCCCTGGAATCCGCCCTGCCACTGCGACGTGACCGTGTGGGTGGCGACGCAGGAGCCGGCCACCGGCGGTGTCGAGGTGCTCGGTGACACCGAAGTGGAGGGCGAGGACGGCGGGGGAGTGGTCGGCTCGGTCACGCCGCCGAAGTTGACGTCGCTGCAGAAGTAGTACGACTGGTCCGAGTGGCTGGCCTGCCAGATCGTGTAGACCATGGCCCGTCCGGAGCGGCCGGCCGCGCTCGCCGGGATGTCGATCTGCACACCGTTGGACAGTTGCCGGGTCCACTGTGCGGCGGGTGTGTTCGGCACCGTCTTGATCAGCTCCAGGTCCGACCACGTGAGTGGCGAGGTCACCGGGTCGTAGCCCGGTTTCGTGACGTAGACCCGGATGTAGTCGGCGCCGTGGCGGGCGCCGTCGAACAGCGACACCGTGAACGAGCCGCCGATCGACGTGGTCTTCCAGTTGCCGGCCGCGTCCATGGCGTTGTAGCGGCCGCTCTCGGTACGCCCGGCGCTGCACAACTGTCCGTCCGGGATGACGGTCTCGTGCCGCCCGGCCACGCCTTCCCGGAACAGGCCGTTCCAGTTCCACATGGCGTTCGGGTTGGCCTGCCAGGCCCGCCAGCACATCGGGTCCTCGGTCGCCATCGCCGGGTCCTGGAACCGGGAACCCCAGCGTTCGAAGCAGCCGTAGTTGCGGGAGGCGGGGCTGACGACGTTGCCGTGCGCGGCAGCCGGGCCGCTGTGCACGACGAGGACGGCGAAGGTCGCGGCCAGGGCGGCGACCAGGCCAGTGATCAGAGGTCTGAAGCGTACGGGTGAAAGCATCTGAACTCAGCACTCCGGAGCTCGGGACCGTCACGCGGAAACGCGACGGCCGCCTGCGGTGGACGGCGTGGAAGCTGCCCGGGCTTCCGCGCGCCGCGTGGCTCCGGCGGCAGTGCTGGCCACAGCCTCGCCCATTGATCGAGGCAAGTCAATGCGAAAATGAGGTGCCGCCGGATTCGGCCGTGCCTACGGTGTGGGGATGTCCCGCGAAGCCGCGCACGCCGCCGGCCTACTGACGCTGTTGTCCCACCCGGCCCGGTTGCGGGCGTTCGCCGAACTGGTTCGGCATGGGAAGGACGGCGTCACCATCTTCGAGATGTCCATCCACCTCGATCTGCCGAGACCCGAGGTCGCCGACCTGCTCGGCCGCCTGGTCGGCGCGGGGGTGGCGACCGGCACCGGCGACGGCTATTACCGCGCCCGCGACGGCGTGCTGCGCGAGGCGGCCCAGGCGCTCGGCCGAACCCAGCCGATCGCCCCGCTGCTGGCGGAGTACCCGCAGCTCAAGTCGTTCTTCTCGCACGGCCGGCTGACCAGCCTGCCGCCCACGCTCAGCGAGCGCTCGCAGCAGATCGCCGAGTTGTTCGCCCGCTTCATCGCGGTCGACGGCGTTCTCACCGAGGCGGAGGTCAACGACCGCATCGCGCCGGCCGCCGACGACGTGGCCGCGGTCCGCCGCATGCTGGTCGAGGCCGGCTGGCTGGAGCGCGACCGCGCCGGCACCTCCTACGGCTCGGCCCGCCCGCTCCCCACCCTGAGCAACGCCTAGCGAGGCGGTGACACCTGAGCGCCACAGCGGGTTGAGGCAGCGGTGGGCTGAGGCAGCACAGTGGGCTGAAGCGTCACGCGTGGGGGCCGTGTGCCGAACCGCGATCGGGTGGAGCCGGGGTGCGCCGCCCGATCGCGGTGGCCGGTGATGGTCAGTCGTGGGTGACGTCGAGGGCGGGCGCGGTGCGGGGGACCAGTGCGAGCATGGCGACCGCGAGGATCGCGGAGGCGACGCCGAGCACGCCCAGCGCCGGCCGGAGCCCGCCGACCACCCCGGCCATCCCCATGATCAGCATCGGGGAGAGGAACTGCCCGATGAACAGGGTGCCGGTGAAGAGACCGGTGCCCCGGCCGCGCTCGGCGAAGGTCAGCCCGTTGGTGGCCCAGGTCAGCAGGACCGGCAGGAGCAGGCCGGTGCCCGCCCCGGTGAGCACCGCGCCCACCGTGATCACCGGCACCGAGCCGCCGCCGGCCCCGATGGTCAGGAAGCCGGCGGCGGCCAGTCCGAAGGCGACGGGCAGCAACTCGCGCGGCGTACGGCCGGAGAGCCGGGCGAAGGAGCCGGCGGCGATCGCGGTGGCCAGCGACATGAGCGCGCTGAGCGCGCCGATGGTGGCGGTGGCGGTGACGCCGGCCTCGTCGAGCACGAACGAGAGCTCCACGATGAGCGCGTAGAAGATCACGCCGCCGGCCAGCGTGACCAGGCACGGAACCCGCAGCCGTCGCCAGGGGACCGGCGGCAGCGCGACACCGGTGGCGGTGCGGGCGGGCTGCCAGATCAGGAGCGCCATCGGTACGGCCAGCAGCGCCGCCACGAGGTAGAGCCAGAACGGGGTGCGCCAGCCGGACGAGCCGAGCGCCCCGCCGAGTCCGAGGAAGACGGTCGCCGACACCGAGGCGAGCAGTGTCTGCAGACCGAGGTACCGGCTGCGCCGCGGTCCCGACCAGTAGTCGGCGATCAGCGTGGTGCAGCAGGTCATGATCGCGGCCTCGCAGAGCCCGACCAGGACCCGGCTGCCGATGATCGCGCCGAGCGAGTTCAGGTAGAGCGGCGCCGTACCGAAGACGGTGTAACCGGCCATCGCGATGATCAGCACCCGTTTGCGGTCGATGGCGTCCGCGATGACGCCGGCGAACGGCGCGGTCAGGCCGATGATCAGGGCCGGCACGGTGAGGACGATCGGCACCAGGGTGGCGGCGCCGGGCACGCCGGCGAAGTGGCCGGTCATCTGGGGGAGAACCGGGGCGATGAGCACGGCGCCGAGGACGGAGAGGCAACTGCCGGCCAGCAGCAGCGCCAGCTGCGCCGGGCCGGCCTGCCGTACGGGCGTGGCGGTCTCGGGCATGGAAGGGCCCTTCTGAGTGAAGCCGGAAAGCCGGAGAAGTCGGGGAGGCCGGGTGGTCCAGGTCACACGCGGTGGCCCTGACTATGTGCGGCGGCCCGCCATCAGCGGAAGACGCATCCACTGATGGCAGCCATAACCCCGGCCGATGAGCCGTAGCCGGCGCGCGTGACGGCGGCGGAGATGAGACCGGTGAGCTACGGCCGGTGGGGTGGGCGCAACTCGGCGGCGGCCTCGGCCAGGATCTCTCGCAGCCACAGGTGAGCCGGGTCGTTGCGGTACATCGGGTTCCACCAGAAGGCCTCGGCGACCGGGACCACCTCGAACGGGCAGTCCAGGATCCGCACCCCGGAGACGGGCGCCAGCAGCCGGGCCAGCCGTTCCTGCAGCAGCGCCACCCGCCTGGTCCCGGCGACCAGGAACGGCATCTGCACGAACCCGTCGACGACCAGCTCCACCCGGGCTTCGATGCCGAGCATTCGCAACTGGCGCGACGCCGGGGCGAACGCGGTGGGCCGGTCGAAGATGACCACCCACGGCAGTTCGGCGAGCAGATCCATGGTGAGCGCGTCGCCGACGGCGGGGTTGTCGGCGGAGACGATGCACACCCAGCGATCGGTGTAGAGGTCCAGGTAGGGCAGGCCGGTGACGAAACCGTGCGGGATGAGCAGGCCGTCGGCGCTGCGCAGGGTGTCGGCGGCGTGGTCGACGTTGTACGGCGTGGTCTGCTCCAGCCGCAGCCGGGCGCCGGGCGCGCGCTCGGTGATCCGGCGGGCGATCAGCGGCCCCAGGACGGTCGACGCGTAGTCGGAGCTGACGATGGTGAACTCGCGCTCCAGCCCGGAGGGGTCGAACTCGGCCGTGGAGTCGAAGACTCGCCGCACCCCGGCCAGGGCGGGCCCGGTGAGCACGGCCACCCGGGCGGCGAGGGGGGTCAGGTCGTAACGGTTGCCGATCCGGACCAGCAGGGAGTCGTCGAAGTGGCGCCGCAGTCGCCCGAGCGCCCCACTGATCGCGGGCTGGCTGACGCCGAGCCGCTCCGCGGTGCGGGTCACGTTCCGCTCCCGCAGCAGGGTGTCGAGGGTGACGAGCAGGTTCAGGTCGAGATTCGCCAGCGCCCGGTCGACTGCCATGCCGCCCACTATAAGCCACGGCTATGGCGGCGATCACCAACTTGAGCTTCCCTGATGGCCCGGCCGGGCGAGACAGTGGTCCCAGTCACAGGGGTAACAGAGAGGAAACCGCCGTGCCAGCAGTTCGTCATGTTCTGGTCGTCGGTGGCGGCGCCGCCGGCGCCGCTGCGGCGATCCTGCTCGCCGAGGGCGGCGTATCGGTCGACCTCGTCGACCTCAAACCCGACGTGGCCGCGCTCGGCTCCGGCATCACGCTGCAGGGCAACGCGCTGCGGGTGCTGCGGCAGCTCGGCGTCTGGGACCAGGTGAAGGCCGAGGGCTACGGGTTCGACACGCTCGGGCTGCGGGCGCCCGACCCGGCCGGCGGCCTGATCGCCGAGCTCACCGACATCCGCACCGGCGGCCCGGACCTGCCCGCCACGCTCGGCATGTACCGGCCCGCGCTCGCCCGGATCCTGATCGACCGGGCTCTCCGCAGCGGCGTGAAGATCCGTTTCGGGGTCGAACCGGTGGCCCTGGACGGTACGACCGTCACCTTCGACGACGGCTCCACCGAGACTTACGACCTGATCATCGGCGCCGACGGCCTCCGGTCGTGGACCAGGCGGCGGATCGGCATCGACGTCGAGCCGCAGCCGGTCGGCATGGGCATCTGGCGCGCCTTCACCGCACGGCCGGCGAGCGTCACCCGGACCGACCTCTACTACGGCGGGCCCGCCTACATCGCGGGTTACTGCCCGACCGGCCCGGACACGCTCTACGCCTATCTGGTCGAGGACGTGCGCGACCGGTCCGGTCTGACGCCGGACGAGGCGCTCGCGACGATGCGGGAGCTCGCCGGGGCCTACCACGGGCCGTGGGACGAGATCCGGGAGAGCCTGACCGACCCCGCCCGGGTCAACTACACCGCCTTCGAGAGCCATCTCGTCGACGGCCCCTGGAACCGCGGCGGCGTCGTGCTGATCGGCGACGCCGCGCACAGCTGCCCGCCCACCCTGGCCCAGGGCGCCGCCCAGGCCCTGGAGGACGCGTCCGTGCTGGCCGAGCTGCTGCTGCGCGAGGACGCGCTCACCGACGACCTGTGGCAGGAGTTCACCGGCCGCCGCCTGGACCGGGTCAGGACGGTCGTCGAGGCGTCCCTGCAACTGACCCGCTGGCAGCTCGCCCACGAGCGCGGCGACGTCCCCGGCCTGATGGCCCTCGTCGCCCACCTGGTCGAGACGCCGGCGTGAAAGGAAACCCGATGAACGACGAACGACTGATCACCCACCTGCGGCACGTCGACCTTGCCGTGCCGGACTACGGCCGGCAGCTCGACTTCTACACCACCATGTGGGGCCTGGACGCCGAGACCACCGACGACGGCATCGCGTTCCTCGCCGCGGCCGGCTCGCCCGAGCAGTACTCGGTACGGCTGCGCAAGGCCGCCGAGAAGCGGCTCGACCTGATCGCGTTCGGCGCGGCGGACGAGGCCGGCGTGAACGCGCTCGCCGAACGTCTCGGCCGGGCCGGCATCACGCTGATCAGCGAGCCGGACAGGCTGAGGACCCCGGGCGGCGGGTACGGCTTCCGCTTCTTCGACCTCGACGGCCGTACCGTCGAGGTGTCCTGCGACGTGGCCGTCCGGCAGCACCGCAAGCTGGAGGAGGGCGAGTCCGTCCCGGTCAAGCTCTCACACGTGGTGATCAACTCGCCGAACCCGGAGGCGACCGTCGCCTTCTACGAGCGGCACCTGAACTTCGGGCTCTCGGACACCCTGATGCACCCGCGGATGGGCTCGATGATGTGGTTCCTGCGGACCAACCGCTGGCACCACAGCCTCGCGATCGCCCGCGGCCCGCACGTCTCGCTGCACCACGCGTCGTTCGAGATGCGCGGCATCGACGAGTACATGCGCGGCACCGGCCGGCTGCTTCGTGGCGGCGTCGAGAAGGTGTGGGGCCCGGGCCGGCACATGGCCGGGAACAACACCTTCAGCTACTTCCTCGACCCGCACGGCAACACCGTCGAGTACACCACCGAGCTGGAGGAACTCGACGAGGACACCTGGCACCCGCACCTCTACGACTTCTCCGACCCGGCGGTCAGCGATCGGTGGGGGACCGCGAATCCGATGACCGAGTTCGTCGCCAGGCAGTCCTTCAACCACGTCGACCGCGGCGTCTTCGTCGCCCCGCCGGTATGAGGCTGGCGACCTTCCGGCACCAGGGCCGGGACCGGACGGGCCGGATCGACGGCGAGCAGGTGCGCCCGTTCGCGGGGGAGCCCACCATGCTGGAGATCATCTCCGGTGGCGTCCCGGAGGCGAGCGCGGAGCCCGTACCGCTGAAGGAGGTTCGGCTTCTCGCGCCGCTGCGGCCGAGGTCTCTGCGCGACTTCGTCGCGTTCGAGGAGCACGTCGACGGGGTTCGGCGCAGCATCGACGGCTCCGGCGGCGTGCCGGACGCGTGGTACGACGCCCCGACGTTCTACTTCACCAACCCGCACCGGATCTACGGGCCGGACGACGACGTCCCGTTCCCGGCGAGGTCGGTGAACCGGGACTTCGAGCTGGAGGTGGCCGCGATCGCCGGCCCCGGCGCCACCGTCTTCGGCTACACCGTCCTCAACGACTGGTCCGCCCGTGACCTGCAGAAACGTGAGATGCAAGTGAACCTGGGTCCGGCCAAGGGCAAGGACTTCGCCAGCAGCCTCGGCCCCTGGATCGTCACCGCCGACGAACTGGAGGACCGCAGGGACGGCGACGGCTTCCTCGATCTGTGGTGTGACGTGACCGTCAACGGCGCCGAGGTCGGCCGTGACCTGCTCAGCAACATGGGATGGACCTTCGAGACCATGATCGCCTACGCCGCCCGGGACAGCCGGGTCGTGGCCGGCGACGTGCTCGGCTCCGGCACCGTCGGCAACGGCGGCTGCCTGGCCGAGCTCTGGGGCCGCAACGGCCGCCAGGATCCGCCGCCCCTGCGTGACGGCGACGTGGTCACCCTGACCGTCGAGGGCATCGGCAGCCTCACCAACCGGGTGGTGTCCGCCCCGGAGACCAGCGAACTCCCGCGTGTCCGCCGCCGTGACCCGGCGGCGGCCCGCAACGAAAGGCAGCGGTAGAGATGTTCGAGTACTTTCCCGGCAACTACGTCTGGAACCTGGGCGTCGTCGCGACCCTGAACAGCGGCGGCCTGATCGACGAGGTGGACCGCGCCTGCCGGCCGATCAAGGAGCTGGCCGCGCGGGGCTCGGACGTCGGCACCGCCGAGTTCATGGCGTCCTGGGCTCGCGTCGCCGAGGACCTGGCCACCCAGGCGGCGGCCGACGAGGCGGCCGGTAACACGCGGACCGCCGGGCAGAAGTACCAGCGGGCCACCAACTACCTGGCACAGGCCGAGCGCATGCAGAGCGCGAAGTCGCCCGATCGGCGGGCGTTCTACCAGCGGCTTCTCGACCTTCAGCAGAAGGCGTTCGACCTGATCGACCCGGCGACGACGCGGGTGGAGATCACCTTCGAGGGGGCGCTGCTGCCGGCGTACTTCAAGAAGGCCCCGGTCGACGGGCCGGCGCCGACGATCATCCTGTGGAACGGGCTCGACTCGACCAAGGAGCACATGTACGCCTCCGGCTTCGCGCACGAGCTGGCCGCCCGCGGCATCCACACGCTGATGGTCGACTGCCCCGGCAGCGGCGAGGCGCTGCGGTTCCTCGGCCTGACCAGCCGGATCGAGACCGAGGACTGGGCCGCCGCGTGCGTCGACCACCTGCTGGCCCGGGACGACGTCGACCCCGCGAGGATCGGCCTGATCGGGTGGTCGCTGGGCGGCTACTACGCGCCCCGGGCCGCCGCGTTCGAGAAACGGCTCGCGCTCTGCGTGGCGTGGGGCGCCAACCACGACTGGGGCGCGGTGCAGAAGCGCCGGCTGGAGCGCGAGGGCGAGAACCCGGTCCCGCACTACTGGGACCACGTGCTCTGGGTGTGGGGCGAGAACGACCTGGACACGTTCGTCAAGAAGGCCGAGGGGGTCAACCTCGACGGCGTGGCCGAGCGGATCACGGTGCCGTTCCTGATCTGCCACGGCGAGAACGACCGGCAGATCCCGCTGGAGTACGCACACCGCTCGTACCAGCAGGCCGTGCGTAGTCCCCGCCGGGAGTTGCGCGTCTTCACCGCGGCCGAGGGCGGCGCCGAGCACATCGGGCTCGACCACTTCGCGCACGTCCAGACGTACATCGCCGACTGGGTCCTCGATGTTCTCCAGAAGTGACCCGGAGGGCGCGATCGCGGCGGCCGCGAAACGCTGCTCCAACTGGGGGCGATGGGGCGCCGACGACGTACGCGGCACCATGAACTTCCTGACCGACGAGAAGCGCAGGCAGGCGGCGGCGCTGGTGCGCCGCGGCGTCTCGTTCTCGTTGTCGCAGTCGTTCGACGCGAACGGGCCGCAGAAGGGCTGGCGCCGGCGCACCAACCCGGTGCACACCATGCTCGACACCGGCACCGACGCGGCCGCCGGAGTGCAGGGCTTCCCGCACGGCATCGGCGGCGCCGACGACGTCATCGCCATGCCGTTGCAGTGCTCGACGCAATGGGACGGGCTGGGCCACATCTTCGATCACGGCGTCGCCTGGAACGGCCGCCCCGCCGGCGAGGTGGTCACCAGCCTCGGCGACGCCGTGACCGGCATCGAGACGGTCGCCGACGTGATCGCCGGGCGCGGGGTGCTGCTGGACTTCGGGGACCTCCCGGACGGCTTCGCCATCACTTCCGCTCATCTCGAGGAGAGGATCGACGCTCACGGATTGTCCGTGGGCCGAGGCGACATCGTCCTGGTACGCACCGGCCAGCTCGCCCGGGCACGGCGCGACGGCTGGGGCGATTACGCTGGAGGACCGGCCCCCGGGCTGTCGTTCACCACGGCCGACTGGCTGCACCGCACCGAGATCGCCGCGATCGCCACCGACACCTGGGGCTTCGAGGTGCGGCCGAACGAGTTCGACGACGCCTTCCAGCCGCTGCGCCAGGTCGCGATTCCGCACATCGGGCTGTTCCTGGGCGAGATGTGGGACCTCGACGCCCTGGCTGCCGACTGCGCTGCCGACGGCGTCCACGAGTTCTGGCTGACCGCGGCCCCGCTGCCGATCACCGGCGCGGTCGGCTCGCCGGTCAACCCGATCGCCGTGAAATGAGAGGTGGGGGCGTGTCCGTGGACACGCCCCCACCTCCGCGGAACTCAGGTGGTGGCGGCCACCGGCTCCGCTGCCGGGCGGCGCTTGGCCACCCAGCGTTCGAAGATCAGCGTGGTGAGCGGGGGGACCGACGCGGCGAGGCCGAACAGCACCCGCCACAGCGACCAGCGCTCGGCCCGCGCGACCCAGAGTGTCGCGATCAGGTAGGCGATGAACAGGGCGCCGTGCAGGCGGCCGAACAGCCAGACGCCGGCCTCGGTGGTCTCCGTGACGTACTTCAGGAACATGCCCACGAGCAGGCCGGTCCACGAGAAGGCCTCGGCGATCGCGGTGATCCTGAAGATCCGGTACGGGTGCACCCTTGTTCTCCTCTCACAGTGCTCCCGGGCAGCGTACGACCCGGAAGATGAACGTTTCCTGACAGCCGATCCGGAAGGATAATCAGGCCTTTATCGGGTATCTCGCCCTGGTCGCATCAACACCCGGCTGGGGGGGGGGGGGGGGGCGGCGGGCGGGGGGCGGGGGACGGGCCCCGCCCGGCAAAGAGGGGGGGCGCGGGCGCCGTCCCGCGGGCTGGGGGCCCCCGCCGGCCCCCAGCCGGAATCCGAGGGGGAGCCGTGCCGGACATCGTGGAGATCATCAAGGAGCAGCACCGCCAGGTCGACGAGCTGCTGACCCGGGCCGAGCAGGGGGACGCCGACAGCGCGGCCCTCATGCAGGAGGTCGCCCGGCTGCTGCTGCCGCACTCCGAGGCCGAGGAGAGTTTCGTCTATCCGGCGATTCGCGATCTCGCCGAGCGGCAGGGCGACGAGATCAAGGACGGTGTCGCGGAGCACCACCAGGTCGAGGAGATGCTGCAGAACCTGCTGCGCGGCAGCGCGGACGACCCCGGTTACGACGGCACCGTCGCGGCCATCGCCGGTGAGCTGCGCCACCACGTGCAGGAAGAGGAGGAGGAGCTCCTCCCGATCCTCACCGAGCGTCTCGGCGAGGCCGAGCGCGCGGAGATGGGCCGCCGCTTCATCGAGGCGACCACCGGATCGTGGCCGTCGCCGTCCGGCGAGGACCACGCGACCACCCGCAAGGAGCTCTACGACAAGGCCAGGGAGCAGGAGATTCCCGGCCGGTCCCGGATGAACAAGCAGGAACTGGCCGACGCGGTCGGCGAATCCTGACCGGGACACCGATACTGGGCAGGTGCCGGATCACTCTCTACCGGACCGGATGCGCCCGTGCCGCCGGTGCGGTCACCCCACCCGGGTCGACCGCATGGTGCAGGGTTACGGGCGCAACTGCGCCGCCCTGCTGGGCCTGATCGGCGGCACGGTCGACACCGGGCACTCCGGGCCCGACCTGCTCGATCTGATCGAGATGGAGCCGGAGGACAGCTGCGACGGATACGACCGTCCCGCCGACTCCGGGATCGCTATCGCTCGGCGACGCCGGCCAGGGTCAGGCGCTGTGCCGCGTCGCTGACCGGCTCGTCGCCGTCGTCCGGGCGCCACCGCGGGCTGTGGACCAGACCGGGTTCGACCAGCCGCCAGCCCTCGAAGAACCGTCCCACCCGGTCGGCGTCGCGCGGCACCAGCGGGGTGCCGGTGCGGTTGTAGAGGTCGGCCACCCGGTCCACCAGCGCCGGGTCGTCGCCGAAGGTGAGGTGCGAGATCGCCAGCACGCTGCCGGGCGGCGCCGCCTCCCGGTAGGCGTCCATGGCCGCGTCCAGGGCCGGGCCGTCCGGCAGGTAGTGCAGCACGGCGAGCATCAGGATGCCCACCGGCCGGCTCAGATCGAGCAGGTCGCGGACCGCGGGCTGGTGCAGGATCATCGCGGGCCGCTGGAGGTCGCCCTGGATCACCACGGTCCGCGGGTCGCCGTCGAGCAGGTGCCGGGTGTAGAGGACGGCGGTGGGGTCGATGTCGGCATAGGCCACCCGGCAGTCCTCCGCCGTGGACCGGGCCACCTGGTGCACGTTGTCCCCGGCGGGGATGCCGGAGCCGAGGTCGAGGAACTGCCGGATGCCGCGGGCGGTCGCGTACCGGACGGCGCGCCGCAGGAAGGCGCGGTTGGCGCGGGCGACCGACGGCGTCTCGGGCAGCAACTCGACGGCACGGGCGGCGACGGCCCGGTCGGAGGCGAAATTGTGGCCGCCGCCCAGGTAGACGTCGTAGATGCGGGCCGCGCTCGGCCGGTTCGGATCGATCGGGGGCTGCGGAGTGCTCACGCCAGTGCTTTCCCTAAATCCACAACCTCATACCGAAATATCACGATAGAAGTAGCTTAAGGGTGGGGAGGCATCGGTGGAGTCAACCGGCATCCCGGGGCTTCTGCTCGACACCGCCCCGGACGCGATCATCGTGAGCCGCTCGGACGGCATCATCACCATGGCCAACCGCCGGGCCCACGACATGTTCGGCTACCCCGCCGAGCACCTGCTCGGGCGCGTCATCGAGGACCTGGTTCCGGAGGAGGAGCGGCCCGGGCATCCAGGACAGCGTCACGCGTACCTCTCCGGCGCCCATCCCCCGCTGCGCCGTCTGCCGCTGCGGGGTCTCCGCCGCGACGGCACCGTCTTCCCCGTCGAGGTCTCGCTGTCCGCGGTGGCCGCGCCCGACGGCGAGATGTACGTGACCGCGGTGCTGCGCGACGACACGGTGCAGCGGGAGGCCGCCCGTACCAGGTCGCTGCTCGCCTCGATCGTGCAGTCGTCGCACGACGCGATCGTCACCACCGACCTCGACGGCCGGGTGCTGTCCTGGAACCCGGGCGCCGAAGCCCTCTACGGGCACCCGGCCGCCGACATGATCGGCCGGTCGATCGACGGCATCATCCCGGAGGAGCGGCGCAGCGACGAGGAACAGTTGCGGAGGATGGTCCGGCTCGGTGGCCGGGTGGATCGTTACCGCAGCACCCGCCGGACCGCCGCGGACGACATCATCGCGGTCTCCACACTGGTCTCGCCGTTGCTCGACGAGCGCGGCACGATCGTCGGGACCACCAGCATCACCCGCGACATCAGCGACCGGGAGCGGGCCGAGGCGCGGGTGCAGGCGATCCTCGACGCCGCTCCGGACGCGGTCCTCGGCGTCGCCGAGTCCGGGGAGGTGGTGCTGGTCAACGCCGAGGCCGAGCGGCTGTTCGGCCTGCCCCGCCACGACCTGCTGCACATGTCGGTGAAGTCGCTGCTGCTGGACGGCCTGCCCGCGGTCTCGGCGGTGCTGCGCACCGGCGGGGACAGCACGCCGCTGGACTCCCAGCGCAGTCAGGACGAGCCCGACCAGCGCTGGGCCACCCGCCGGGCGGTGGGCCGGGGCGGCCGGGAGATCCCGGTCGACATCGCCTGCAGTGCCCTGCACACCGACAGCGGGGTGGTGGTCGTGGCCGTGGTCCGGGACGTCACCGAACGTCTCGCCGCCGAGGAGGAACGCCGCCGCCTGCACGAGGAGGCCGACCGGCAGCGCCTGGAGGCCCGGATCCAGCAGGCACAGCGGCTGGAGAGCCTGGGCCAGCTCGCCGGCGGCATCGCCCACGACTTCAACAACCTGCTCGCGGTGATCCTCAACTACGCGTCGTTCATCGTCGAGGACGCCGCCGGCACGCCGCCCGCGGTGGACGCCGAGCAGATCGCCCGGGCCGCCCGGCGCGGCAGCGACCTCACCCATCAACTGCTCGCCTTCGCCCGCCGGGAGGTGATCCGGCCCCGCCCGCTCAACCTGAACACCGTGGTCACCGAGGTGCACCAGATGCTGATGCGGTCGCTGGGCGAGCACATCGCGCTGACCGTCCTGACCACCGCCGGGCTGCCGTCGGTGATGGCCGACCCCGGCCAACTGGAACAGGTCCTGGTCAACCTGGCGGTCAACGCCCGCGACGCGATGCCCACCGGCGGCCGGCTGACCATCGACACCGCGCTGGTGGACGTCGACGCCGAGCACGCCGCCGCCCGGTCCGGCCTCAGCGCCGGCCGTTACGTGCGGCTGCGTGTCTCCGACACCGGCACGGGCATGCCCCGGGAGGTGATCGCCAAGGCGTTCGAGCCGTTCTTCACCACCAAGCCCAGCGGCCAGGGCACCGGGCTCGGGCTGGCCACCGTCTACGGCATCATCACCCAGGCCGGCGGGACCGTGCAGATCTACTCCGAGCCGGGCGTCGGCACCACGTTCACGATCCTGCTGCCGGCCACCGACGTGGAGGCCACCGCGAACGCGCCGGAGGACACCGCGGCGGGGCTCACCGGGCACGGCGCGACCGTGCTGGTGGTCGAGGACGAGAGCGCGCTGCGCGAGGTGACCTGCCGGATCCTCACGCGGGGCGGCTACACCGTCCTGGCGGCGGACGGCGGGGACGAGGCGCTGCGGCTGGCCGCCGAGAACCCCGTCGACGTGCTGCTCACCGATGTGATCATGCCCAACATGCTGGGCCGGGACCTGGCCGAGGCGGTCCGCTCACGGTGGCCGGGCACCAAGGTCCTCTTCATGTCGGGGTACGCCCAGCCGGTCCTCACCACCCACGGCACCCTCTCCGCCGACGTGCACCTGCTGGAGAAGCCCTTCACCAGTGCCGAGCTGATGCGCGCCCTGCACGACGAACTCCGGGCCAAGCCCTGAGGATCCTCCGGCACGTATCGCCACACTCTCGCTTCTCAGCCACACCCTCGCTTCTCAGCCGCCGCCTCGCTTCTCAGCCGCCGCCTCGCTTCTCAGCCGCCGCCTCGCTTCTCAGCCGCCGCTGAGGACCAGCCCGACGCAGCCGCAGACCACTAGGGCCACCGCCAGCACCAGCAGCGCCGCCGCGGCCGCCGCGCCCGGATAGCGCTGCGGGGGAGCGCCGATGGCCCCGCGCAGGAACGACAGCAGCGGGGCGCGGTACTCCAGTTCCACGGTGTGGCCCGGCACCGCGATCACGGTGGTGTCGGCCGCGCCGATCCGGGACGGGAGCAGGTAGGGCACGTGGACGTGCACGTGGTGCTCGCCCAGCGCCACCGACTGCACCACCCGCCCCCAGTACGCCGGGACACCCTGCCCGTCGATCTCCAGCACCGGGGTGTAGAGCCGCAGCAGGAAGGCGAACGGCGCGTACCGCATGGTCACCGCGATCGCCGAGCCGCCGTCACGGCGCGACGTATCGACCGGCGGGAACCCGGGCGAGAAGGGCTGATAGGGCGGCGCGATGGTGGCCATGGCCCGGGCAGGATATGCCGGAGGGGGACCCGGGGAAAAGACCGCGCCCGTCCTATGTGGCTCGGTGGCGATCAGCGAGTGGCGCCCCGCGGTCCCTCTGGCGGCACTACGATCTCGTTCAGGCGGAATGCCGGGACAGACTCGGCGACCGGTCCCACGACCTTGCACGATAGCCGTACCGTCGTGGGCGCCATCGCGTGTACCAGCGGTTTCTCAGCGTTCGTTCAGCGGGCGTTGCTAGTTTTCGCCAGGCACGTTTTCGAAGCGGGAGAAACATCGTGGTCTTCAAGAAACTGCTCGGTGCCCTCGGTGTGGGCGGCCCGAGCGTGGACACTGTGCTGTCCAACCCCAGCACCTATCCGGGTGCCCCCCTGACCGGTCAGGTCAACCTGGTCGGCGGCACGCAGGACGCGGCCATCGAGCACATCACCCTCGGCCTCGTCACCCGGATGGAGGTGGAGGGCGGCGGCGGCGACTACTCGGCCGTCAGCGATTTCCTCCGCATCCCGGTGACCGGCCCGATGCGTCTCGCCGCCGGCCAGCAGTTGTCGATCCCGTTCCGGATCGACATGCCGTGGGAGACGCCGATCACCACGGTCTACGGGCAGACGCTGCGTGGCATGGTGATGGGCGTGCGCACCGAGCTGGCGATCGCCCGGGCGATCGACAAGGGCGACCTGGACGCGGTGCACGTGCACCCGCTGCCCATCCAGCAGCGCATCCTGGACGCGTTCGCCCAGCTCGGCTTCCGGTTCAAGTCGGCCGACCTGGAGTACGGGCAGATCTACGGCGTCCACCAGACTCTCCCGTTCTACCAGGAGATCGAGTACTTCCCGCCGCAGCAGTACGCGGCGGCCGGCATCAACGAGGTCGAGCTGACCTTCGTGACCAGCCCGCACCAGGTCGAGGTGGTGCTCGAGTTCGACAAGCGCGGCGGACTGTTCACCCAGGGGCACGACACCTACGGGCGCTACACCGTCTCGCACGCCGACGCCGACACCACCGACTGGCGTCAGGTCGTCGAGGGCTGGGTGCGCCAGGCGGTCGACCGCCGCAAGTCGGCGCCCGGCTTCGGCGCTCCGGCCGGTTACGGCTATGGGCACCCGCAGCAGGGTCACGGCCACCACGGCCACTACCGGCGCGGTCACCACGGCTCGGGCATGGGCGGCGCCGCGATGGGTGTCGCGGGCGGTCTGGCGGCCGGTTACCTGGCCGGTGAGGCGATCGACGAGGTCGGCGACGCCTTCGAGGGCTTCGAGGAGTAAAACTCCTGATCACAGGGGCGAGGGCGGTGGCCCTCGCCCCTTTTTCCTTCCTTATTTCCCACTCACTCTATGGGAAATGTATGTGACCTGGCTCACAAAATGGCTGACGTGGAGTGCCCGGCGACTTACGTTGCTGACATGAACCGAAGCAAGCGCCTGACGCGGCGCCGCTTCGTCGACTATCTCCGGGTGTGCACCTGCGCCTGTTGAGTCAGACGGCGAAGTCCCGCCGCCCTCTTCAGTAGCCACCACCGGACATCGTCGCCCGGTCCTCTCGAAAAACCGTCGCCGGCGGCGTTCCGCCGGCGCGCTGAACCCTGCCTGTGAACGCCGACGGCCACACCCGGCCGCCCGGCCGATGACACGTACCCCCGCACGGTCGATGACACCGGCCACCGAAGGAGTCTCCCGATGACAACCCGCAGATCCGCGATAGCAGCCTTACTGACCCTCACCACACTCGCCGCTTGCGGCGGCCCCGGGAGCGCCGCCGCGAGCGGCGAACAGGTGAAGGAACTGCGCTACCAGGGCTGGGTGGGTGCCGTCACGCCGGCGGAACTCGCCGAGAGCCTCGGCTACCTCGGCGACGTCAAACTCAAGTGGATCGGCAACACGATCAGCGGTCCGCAGGACATCCAGGCCGCGACCACCGGCGACACCGACTTCGGCGGCGCGTTCAACGGCGCGATCGTGAAGCTCAAGGTGTCGAAGGCCCCGATCACCGCGGTGGTCAGCTACTACGGCTCCGACAAGGGCAACTACAGCGGCTTCTTCGTGCTGGAGAACAGCCCGGTCAAGTCGGCCAGGGACCTGATCGGCAAGAAGATCGGCGTCAACACGCTGGGCGCGCACTCCGAGGCGATCACCAAGACCTACCTGACCCGGGCCGGCCTCACGCCCGAGGAGATCAAGCAGGTCGAGCTGATCGTGGTGCCGCCGGTCAACACCGAGCAGTCGCTGCGGGCCGGGCAGATCGACGTGGCGGCGCTCAGCGGCACCTTGCGTGACGTCGCCATCGAGCACGGCGGCATCCGCCCGCTCTACACCGACGTCGACCTGCTCGGCGACTTCAACGGCGGCAGCTACGTGCTGCGCGACGACTTCATCAAGAAGAACCCGGACACGGTACGCCGGTTCACCACCGCGGTGGCCAAGGCCGTCGACTGGTCCCGGGACCAGCCGGTCGAGACGGTCCGCGCCAAGTTCGAGGAGATCATCGCCAAGCGCGGCCGCAACGAGGACACCAAGCAGGTCAAGTTCTGGAAGAGCTACGGCGTCGTGAGCCCGGGCGGCAAGATCGCCGACACCGACTTCAGCGTCTGGATCGACTGGCTGAACGGCACCGGCGAGCTGAAGAAGAACGACCTGAAGCCGGCCGACCTCTACACCAACGACTACAACGACCTGGCCAAGGGCGGTGCCGCCGGATGAGCACGCCGAAGATCCGGTTCGAGAACGTCGGCAAGACCTTCCGGGCCCGCGGCGCCACGGTCACCGCGCTGCGGGACATCAACCTCGACGTACGGGCCGGCGAGTTCCTGGTCATCGTCGGGCCCAGCGGTTGCGGCAAGTCCACCCTGCTCGACCTGGCCGGCGGCCTCGCCGAGCAGACCAGCGGCCGGATCCTGGTCGACGACAAGCCGGTCACCGGCCCCGGCCTGGACCGCGGCATCGTCTTCCAGCAGTACGCCCTGCTGCCCTGGCGGACCGCGCAGGGCAACATCGAGTTCGGACTCGAGGCCAAGAACGTGCCACGGCGCGAACGTGCCGCGAAGGCCCGCGAATACCTCGACCTGGTCGGCCTCACCGGGTTCCAGGACCGGTACCCGCACGAGCTCTCCGGCGGCATGAAACAGCGGGTGGCGATCGCCCGCAGCCTCGCCTTCGACCCGGACGTGCTGCTGATGGACGAGCCGTTCGCCGCCCTCGACGCGCAGACCCGCGACGGACTGCAGGACGAGCTGCTGCGGATCTGGGAGAAGACCGGCAAGACGATCATCTTCATCACCCACGGCATCGAGGAGGCCGTCTACCTCGGTCAGCGGGTGGCCGTGATGACCTCCCGGCCGGGACGGATCAAGCAGATCGTCGACGTCGGCATCGACGCCCGCTCGGCCACCGAGGACCTGCGCTCCGACCCGCGATTCGCCCACTACCGGCACGAGATCTGGACGCTGCTGCGCGACGAGGTCAAGAGGGCGCGCAGCGAAGAGTTGGAGGGCACCCATGTCTAGCCTCACCGAGACTCCGCCCGCGGTGCGAACCGCCCCGGCCCGCCGGATCGCGGTCCCGGCCGTGCCGGCCTCGCCACCGCGCGGCCTGGGCCGGCGCATCGGGCGCATCACCGGCGCCGTGCTCACCCGGATCGTCGCGATCGCCGCGCTGGCCGTGATCTGGGAGGTGTTCCCCCGGCTCGAACTGGTCAACCCGGTCTTCCTGCCCCCGCTGACCGAAGTGCTCGCCGCCTGGAAGGACCTGCTGGTCAGCGGCGAACTCGGGAACCACACGTCGGCCAGCCTCGCCCGGTCGGCGGCCGGCTTCGGGCTCGCGATCGCCGCCGCCGTGCCGCTGGGCCTGCTGATCGGCTGGTACACGCCGGTGGCGAACCTGCTCAACCCGCTGCTGGAGGTGTTCCGCAACACCGCCGCCCTCGCCATCCTGCCGGTCTTCGTGCTGATCCTCGGTCTCGGCGAGACCTCCAAGGTCGCGATCATCTTCTACGGCTGCACCTGGCCGATCCTGCTCAACACGGTCAGCGGCGTCCGTACCGTCGACCCGCTGCTGATCAAATCGGCCCGCTCGCTCGGGCTCGGCCCGGTCCGCCTCTTCCAGAAGGTGGTGCTCCCGGCCGCCGTACCGACGATCTTCACCGGCATCCGGCTGGCCGGCTCCGCCTCGATCCTGATCCTGATCGCCGCCGAGATGGTCGGCGCCAAAGCCGGCCTCGGCTACCTCATCAACTACGCCCAGTACAACTTCGCCGTCCCCGACATGTACGCCGGAATCATCACCATCTCCGCGATCGGCCTGCTGGTGAACCAACTCCTCGTCGTCACCGAACGCCGCTTCTCGACCTGGCGCACCGCCAACTAGAAAGGGACCCTCCCATGAGCCTCACTGTCAGTCGCATCGGTGGCCGGATCGGAGCGGAGATCTCCGGCGTCGACCTCAAGCAGGACATCGACGACGTCACCGCCAAAGAGATCCACGACGCCCTGGTCGAGCACAAGGTGCTCGTCTTCCGCGGCCAGCACCTCGACGACGAGCAGCACCAGCGTTTCGCCTCGATCTTCGGCCCGCTGACCCTCGCCCACCCGACCGTGCCCTCCGTCGACGGTCAGGCCAACGTCCTCGAAGTCGCCGGCGCCGAGGGCGCCCGGGCCAACGCCTGGCACACCGACGTCACGTTCGTGGTCGCCCCGCCCAAGGCCACCACCCTGCGCAGCCTGGTCATCCCTTCCCACGGTGGCGACACCCTGTTCGCCGACACCGCCGCCGCCTACGCTGACCTGCCCGAGCACCTGCGCCTGTTCGCCGACCGGGCCTGGGCCGAGCACTCCAACTCCTACGACTACGCCGAACACCCGCAGTTCCGCTCCGCCGAGGTCGACGACTACCACAAGGTCTTCGTCTCCACCCGCTACCGCACCGCCCACCCGGTGGTCCGCGTCAACCCGGACACCGGCGTGCCGAACCTGTTCATCGGCAACTTCGTCACCGGCGTCCTCGGTCTGTCGAAGACCGAGTCCCGCGACGTCCTGCGGCTGCTCCAGCACTACGTGACCCGGCCGGAGAACACCCTGCGCCACCGGTGGCAGGTGGGCGACGTCGTCGTCTGGGACAACCGCAGCACCCAGCACTACGCCGCCGACGACTACGGCGACCAGGCCCGCAAGCTGCACCGGGTGACCGTGGCCGGCGACGTCCCGGTCAGCCTGGACGGCGCCAAGAGCTACCTCCTCGAAGGCGACGAGGCCACCCACTACACCCCGCAGGTGCAGTGATGTCCTCTTCCGAGAAGCGTCCCGGCCGGCTCCACCTCAACGCGTTCCTGATGAGCGTCGGCCACCACGAGGCCGCCTGGCGGCTTCCCGAGAGCGACCCCTACGCCGACCTCGACGTCGAGCACTTCAAGAACCTGGCCCGGATCGCCGAACGCGGCAAGCTCGACTCGCTGTTCCTCGCCGACGGGCCGGTCCTCTGGGACCAGGTCGGCCGCAGGCCCTCCGGCGTCCTCGAACCGACCGTGCTGCTCACCGCCCTCGCTGGGGCGACGTCACGGATCGGTCTGATCGCCACCGCGTCGACCACCTACAACGAGCCGTACAACCTGGCCCGCCGGTTCGCCTCGCTCGACGTCGTCAGCGGCGGCCGGGCCGGCTGGAACATCGTCACCACCGCTGGGCTCGACGCCGCCCGCAACTTCAACCTCGACCACCTGCCGGCACACAAGGAGCGGTACGAGCGGGCCGCCGAGTTCGTCGACGTGTCCCTCAAGCTGTGGGACTCGTGGGACGACGACGTCATCGTCGCCGACAAGGAGACCGGCGTCTGGGGCGACGACACCAGGATCTACCCGCCGGCGCACCAGGGCCGCTACTACTCGGTCGCCGGGGCGCTCAACGTCCCGCGCTCCGCGCAGGGACACCCGGTGCTGGTCCAGGCCGGCTCGTCGGAGAACGGCCGCAACTTCGCCGCCCGGTACGCCGAAGCCGTCTTCACCGCACACCAGACCCTGACCGACGCGCAGGAGTTCTACGACGACCTCAAGCGGCGTGCCGTCGAATTCGGGCGCGACCCCGACCACATCAAGGTCCTGCCCGGGATCGTGCCGATCATCGGCGCCACCCCGGCCGAGGCCCGCGCGCTGGAGGCCGAACTGGAGCGGCTGATCCGCCCCGAGTACGCCCTCGCCCAGCTCGCCGGCCTGCTCGGCATCGAGGCGTCGGAACTGTCCCTCGACGCGCCGCTGCCGGCCCACCTGCCGGAGGAGGAACAGATCGAGGGCGCCAAGAGCCGCCGCACCCTGGTCGTCAACCTCGGGCGCCGCGAGAACCTCACGGTCCGCGAGCTGATCGGCCGCCTCGGCGGCGGCCGCGGTCACCTCACCTTCAGCGGCACGGCCGTCCAGGTCGCCGACAAGATCGAGACGTGGTACGAGTCCGGCGCCGCCGACGGCTTCAACATCATGGCGCCGGTCCTGCCGTCGGGCCTCACGGCATTCGTCGACCAGGTGGTGCCGATCCTCCAGGAGCGGGGCCGGTTCCGCACCGAGTACACCGGCCGCACGCTGCGCGAACACTTCGGCCTGCCGCGTCCAGCCAACCGCAACACCACCGCCGCTACCGCAGACGCCGTCTTCCGCTGACAGCGCCCGCAGTGGCGGGGGTCGGGCACTCAAAACCCCCGCCCGGCCCGCGC
>NZ_JASCTH010000056.1:23882-26943 GCF_030009775.1 Actinoplanes sandaracinus
CCCACCCGCCGTCTCCCGCAGCCCCCGCCCGCTGGGGCCGCCGACGCACAGGCATCCCGCCTGCCCGTCCGTCGCCGGCCACTGTTCCATCTCCGCCTCGTCTCGCTGTTCCTCCATCGGCAAGATCTTGTGGAGTTCTTTCGCCCCGTCGCCGGTCAACTCTTCAAGATCGCGGCGAGGTGGTGGTAGCCGGCTGGGGCGGGCTGCGCTTGCACCGTGGGAGGTCACGAAGGACGCGGGCCGGCGGGACCGGCGTCGTGCGGTTGTGGTGGCAGTGGCCGTACCGGAAAGCGATCTTGATCTTGAAGGGTTGATCTTTGAAACGCGCCGGCACGGCCGCACTCGGTGGACTCTGCCTCGCCACCGCCGCCTACTCGGTCCTCCAATCGCTGGTCGTGCCCGCGCTCGGCGTGTTCCAGCGGCAGCTCGACACCACGCCGTCGGGCGCGGCATGGCTGCTCACCGCCTTCCTGCTGAGCGCCTCGATCTCCACGCCGGTGCTCGGCCGGCTCGCCGACGTGCACGGCAAACGCCGCATCCTGCTCGCCGTCCTGACCGCGATGAGTCTCGGCGCCCTCATCTCCGCCATCGCCAGCGCGCTCCCGGTCATGGTCGCCGGACGAGTCGTTCAAGGCCTCGGGGGCGCCGTCTTCCCGCTCTGCTTCGCGCTGGTCAGAGACCACCTACCGGTTCCGCAGCGACCCCGCGCCTTCGTCATGATATCGACGGTGATGAGCGTCGGTGGCGCCGCCGGAACCATCACCGCCGGCCCGATCCTGAGCGTCCTGTCCTCGCGCTGGCTGTTTCTGATCCCCGCCGTCATCTCCGCGCTGGCGATGATTCCGGTCGCCCTGCTGCTGCCGCCCGGCAAGCGGGCGACGATCAACACCAGGATCGACTGGTACGGGGCCGCGCTGCTCGCCACCTGGCTCGGGCTCCTGCTGTTCGGCATCAGCCGGTTCCCCTCGCCGGGCGGGGTGTGGCCGCTGACCGGCGCCGCCCTGCTGGCCCCGGTCTGGTGGCGCAGCCAGCGGCGTGCCCCGCAGCCCCTCGTCGACCTGCGCACCCTGGCCCTGCCGACGGTCCGCGCCACCAACGCGGCCACGCTGTTGCTCGGCTTCGGCATGTTCGGCTCGTGGATGGTGATCCCGCTGATGATCGTCGACCGGTTCGCGGCGAGCCCCACCGTGGTCGGCCTGGCGATGCTCCCCACCGCGATCGGCAACCTGCTGATCATGCCGATCCACCGGCGGCTCACCGCCCGCCAGGGGCCGCGCGCCGCGCTCGCCGCCGGCATCGCCACCGCCGGTCTGTCCTATCTCGCTCTGGCGATCTGGCACCAGACGCCGGCGCAGGTCTGCCTCGGCATCCTGGTCATGGGCGCCGGCATCGGGCTGGCGTTCAGCGCGGTCGGCGCCCTGGTGGTCGAGGCGGTCCCGAGCGAACAGACCGGCGTCTCCGCGGCCGTCAACACCGTCATGCGTACGGTCGGCGGCAGCCTCGGAGCAGCGGTCGGCGGCTCCGTGCTGACCTGGTCGCCGGGGGAGTCGTCCTATGTGACGGTGCTGCTGCTCTATGCGGCGGCGCTGGGGGGAGCGCTGCTCTGCGCCGTCCGGGTGCCCCGGCCGGTCATCGTGGCCGGTGAGCCGGGCGTGGTGCGGACGGGCGCCGCCTGACGATCCGCCCGGGGCCCCGTGGCGAGCGTCAGAGTTCGGCGGGGGCGCTCTGGCGACGGGCCTCGGTCACGTCCGCCATCAACTTGTCCCACTGCTCGTCCGGCCGGAAGCGGGCCAACCGGACCCGCGTCGCCGCGCGGGCCGAGGTGTATTCCCACCAGGCGGCCACCCGTACCGGCCACAGCCCGACCCGGATCGCCCCGGCGATGAAACACCGGTGTGCCAGCACCGTGGCCGCGAGCATGGCCGGGTCCAGCTCCAGGTGCGGGTCGTCGATCGCCTTACCGAGGGCGCGCACGTCGCGGTGCATCTCCGCATAGCCGAGCATCCCGGGCATGGCCGGCACCAGCAACTCGTCCTCCGGATCGACCATGTCGTCGGCGTACGCCGGGCTGAACACGACATCGTCAACCGTGAAGATCAGCGGCAATGACTCCCGGCGGCGCTTGATGTCGACCTGCACCGCGGGCGCCCCGGTCGGCACCGCCACCTCATAGGCGTCGAGCACATCCCGGAACAGCAGCCGCGCCGTGTCACCGATCGCCGGCACATGCACCGTGACGATGCCTGGGGCCGCTGTCACCTGGGTTCCGGGAACCTCGCCGATCAGGTCGGCGAGCTCATCAGTGCGCATGGGTCGGTTATATGCCCTCCGCGCACCCCGCGCCGTCCTCCGTCCCGCCATGCTCGAGAGCCGCGCCTCGCGGGCCCGCCGCAGTGCCGGGGGCGCCGCGTCTTCCGCACGCTGCCTTGTTCTGGTGCCGCACCTTCCGCGCGCGCCGCATCGTGTTCATGGGGCGCGCGCGTTCAGGGTCCGTCGACGCGGTGACCAGCGTCGGGGCAACGGCCAGAGCGGTCAGCCGTAGCGGGGGCAGGTTGAACGGCCGGCGATACGCGTGGGGGCTACGGCTGGACTCGTTCTTCTGTCCACCTTGAGGATTTCGCCCGTTATTTCGGTGTGATCGGCGTCGCGGGACCCCGATTTGGCGTTGCTGGGAGGGGCTAGTAATGTTGTCCGAGCCGCCAGGGAGACGGGCGAGCGAGCGGGACCTGAAGCTGGGGCCCGGCGCGGCCGTCCTGACGGAAAACCTCTAGAAAGATCGCACGATCAACGGTCGTGCGAGTTCTTGGGGTGCCTGTGCAGTTTCTGTTTTGCTGAATCCGGTTGCGAAACGCGGATTTGACACTGCGGAAACGGCGGGTAAAGTAGAGCGAGTGCCCCGGAGAACGGGCCGCGGAATGCGGAACGGTTTGATGGTGTGCGGTTGTTCTTTGAGAACTCAACAGGGTGCTTGATAAGCCAGTGCCAATTATGGCAATACCCCGGCTTGTCTTAACGGTAGTAATACTGTGGGCAGGTTAGGGATTCCTTTGGCAACATTTTT
>NZ_JASCTH010000057.1 GCF_030009775.1 Actinoplanes sandaracinus
GCCGCTGGAATCGGCTGTTCGTCGGTTCGCTCGCTAATGTCATGGTCATATCAGGTTTGGCTGTTCCCGCCTTCGCGGGGGCCCCGACCACGCCGTCGCGAGAGCCGTCGCCGCCGCCGGTCGAGAAACTCGACAACGACGGCGGCCCCGTCAAAGGGCGAGCCTGGACCCAACAACAGGTCCGTGACACGCCGGCGCCCGCACCGGTGTGGCCGCAGCCGACGACGGCCCGGGTCGACCTGCCGGCCGCTACGGCCGCTAGTGCCCGTGCGGCGACCGCCGACCGCAAGGTCAAGGTAGGCAACCTGCCCGTCTGGGTGGCCGATGCCCCCGACGGCGGCGGCTCGCGGTTGTCTCGCCTTGACGTGCAGGTGGTCGACCGTGCCACCGTCCCCGCGGCCTGGCGCGACGGCATGGTGCTACGGATGACCGCACCACAGGGCGCCGGCACGGGAAAGACCCGGCTCTCGGTCGACTACCGACAGTTTCAGAAGGCATACGGCGCGGACTGGGCGTCGCGTCTGAAGCTGTGGCAGGTGCCGCGCTGCGCACTCGACACCCCCGCGGCGGCAGACTGCCGCTCGGTGGCACTGCCCTCGACCGTCGACAAGTCCGCGGGCACGGTGTCGGCGACGGTAGCCGTCGACTCGGGCGCCACCGGCGCCGTCAACACCACCGCCGCGGCCAGGACCACTGCGGCCGCGGCCACCGGTTCCTTCGTGGCGCTGGCGGCCGCGCCGTCCGGTGACAGCGGCGACTTCACCGCCACCAGCCTCGCGCCGTCCTCGACGTGGTCGGCGGGCGGCAACTCCGGTGAGTTCACCTGGAACTATCCGATGCGGGTACCGCCGGCGATCGGGCTTTCTCCTGACATCTCGTTGGCTTATTCCTCGGCGGCGGTGGACGGCCGTTCGAAGGTGACCAACAACCAGCCGTCCTGGGTCGGTGAGGGCTTCGACTACACGCCCGGCTTCATTGAGCGCCGCTATGTGCCGTGCGCGCAGGATTCCAAGGACGGCGCCAACAGCACCAAGTTTGTCGGCGACCTGTGCTGGCGATCCGACAACGCCACGATGAGTCTTGGCGGTTCTAGCCGCGAGCTGGTCTATCAGGCGGGTAAGGGTTGGCACAGCCGCACGGAGGACGGCTCCAAGATCGAGAAGCTGACCGGTGCCGGTAACGGCGACACCGGTGACGCGGCCAAGGACGGCGTGGGAGAACACTGGCGGATCACCACCGCTGACGGCACCCAGTACTACTTCGGCCTCGACGACCTGCCCGGCGAAACCGATCCCACGAACTCGACGCTGAACGTTCCGGTCTTCGGCAACCACTCCGGCGAGCCTTGCCACCAGAGCGGCTTCATGGCTTCCGACTGTGTGCAGGCCTACCGCTGGAACCTGGACTATGTCGTCGACGTGCGCGGTAACACCATGTCGTACTGGTACGGCAAGGAGACTAACAAGTACGCGCAGAACGCCACCGACTCCGCCACCGCCGCCTACGACAGGGCCGGCTACCTGACCCGGATCGACTACGGCACCTACGACCGGACCCAGGCCGTCCACGGTGTCACCGAACGCAACACCAACCCGCACGCCCAAATCGAGTTCACGACCGACGGCCGGTGTTTCACCAACTGCGGCACCGAGGCGTCCCCGACGACCGCGAACTGGAAAGACACTCCCTGGGACCAGGACTGCAAAGCCTCCGCGACGTCGTGCCCGAAACAGTTCTCGCCGACGTTCTGGACCACCAAGCGGCTCAAGACGGTCACGACCCGGGTGTGGGACACCACCGTCGCGACGCCGAAGTGGCAGGACGTGGACTCGTGGACACTCACCCACACGTTCTCGGCCACCGCCGACACCACCCACACCGGCCTCTGGCTTGAGAAGATCGACCATGCCGGTCTGGTCGGTGGGCAGGTGAACCTGCCGCCGGTGACCTTCGAAGCGAAGTCGATGCCCAACCGGGTGCTGACCGAGAACACCTCGACCAACAACTGGCTGCGGATCTCCAGCATCGTCACCGAGACCGGCGCCCGGATCAAGGTCGACTACACCGAACCGGACTGCACCGAGGCGATCATCGGCTCGCTGAAGGCACACACCAACACCCGCCGCTGCTATCCGGTGAAGGTCCCGAGCAACGCCGACCCCGGCGGCGACCTCATGGTCGAGGAATGGTGGCACAAATACCTCGTCACCCACGTCGCCGAAGACGACCTCCAGATATCGAATGATCATCCGGCGCCGTCCAAGCACACCCACTATGAGTACGTCGGCGCTCCGGCTTGGCACTACGCCGACGACGACGGTCTGGTCCAAGCCAACCGCAAGACCTGGGACCAATGGCGCGGCTACGCCGAGGTCCGCACCAGCGTCGGTGACGAGGCCGACACCCGCACACTGACCGTCACCAAGTTCCTGCGCGGCATGCACGGCGACCGGGCGGCACCTTCCGGCGGAACCCGGCCTGTCACCGTTCCCGCCTCGATCGGCTCCGAGACGGTCTACGACCACGACCAGTTCGCCGGCAAAATCCGCGAACAGGCCACCTTCAACGGCGTCGTCTCCAAGCCGGTGTCGAAGACCGTCAATGTTCCGTGGCGCTCCAACCCCACAGCCAGCCGCACCATCAACGGCGATACCGTCGAAGCCCGCTATGTCAACACGCAGACCACCTATGCGGCAACCGCGCTGGGCGTGGACGGCAGCCGTGGCTGGCGTACCACCAGCAGCCGCAGCGACTTCGACCACACCTACGGAACCGTCAACTGGTCGCAGAACGACGGCGACATCAGTAAGACCGGCGACGAGAAGTGTGTCTCCTACACCTATAACCGCAACACCGCCAAGAACCTGACCGGCACGGTCAGCCGGACCTTGAGCACCGCCCTGACCTGCGGCACGGCACCGGCCAGCAGCGACGACGTCATCGCCGACAGCCGGACCTATTTCGACGGCGCGACCAGCCTCACCACGGCTCCGGCCTACGGTTCGGCGACCAAGGTCGAGCAACTCAGGGACTGGACCCCGGGGACCGGCACGGTTTGGCAGACGGTCTCCGAGGCCACCTACGACTCCGTGGGCCGGGCGAAGACCACCACCGACATCAAGAACAAGGTCAGCGAGAGCACCTACACGCCCGCGGTGGGCGGGCCGGTGACCAAGGTCGTCACCAAGAACTCGCTCGGCTGGCGCTCGACCGTCGACACCAACCCGTACTGGGGTTCGGTCACGAAACAGACCGACCCGAACGGCCAGATCACCGCCGACGTCGACTACGACGCGTTCGGCCGCGTAGCGCGGGTGTGGGAATTGGGCTGGACCCGCGCCGCCAACACCACCAAGCCGTCGGCGCAGTACGAGTACAAGTTCGCGGCCAACCGCGACGCCTACCCCTACGTCCGGTCACAGACGCTGAACGCCGCCGCCAACTACATCACCTCCTACCAGATCACAGACGCCCTGCTACGACCACGACAGACCCAGACCCTGTCCAAGGGCGGCAGCGGCCACCGAGTCGTCACCGACACCATCTACGACGAATTCGGCCGGGCCGCCACCACCTACGGCGCCCACGCCGAACACGGTGCCCCATCCGGAGTGCTCTGGTGGGAACCGGAATGGTCCGTGCCGACAGTCACCAAGACCGTCTTCGACCGCGCCTCCCGACCCACTACCTCGATCTTCCTCAGCGGCAACAACATCGACAACCTCGTCGAGAAGTGGCGCACCACCACCGCCTACGAGGGTGATTTGACCAAGGTCACCCCGCCCCGAGGCAGTACCCCGACCACCACCCTGACCGACATCGATGGCCGGGTGACCGCCCTGCGGCAACACACGACCCCTGCCGGGGTCAACGGCGCCTACACCGAGACGACCTACACGTTCAACCGCAAGGGCCAGCAGACCAAGGTCACCGACAGCGACAAGAACGAGTGGACCAACACCTACGACCTCAAGGGCCGGCTCGTCCACAGCACCGATCCCGACAAGGGCAACACCAGCCGCACGTACACCGACTACGACGAGCTGGAAAGTACTACCGATGCCCGCGGCGAGAAACTCTGGTACGTCTACGACGACCTCGGCCGCAAACTTGCGGTTCGCGACGACTCGGCCACCGGGCCACTGCGCACCGCCTGGAAATATGACGCCTTGTCAGATGGCATCAGCGTTGCTCGTGGACAGCTCACCCAGAGCATCCGCTACGAACCGGCCGGTTCCGCCAACGCCTACAAATGGCAGGTCCGCAGCTTCAATGGCCGCTACCAGCCCACCGGCGTCAACTACGTCATCCCCACCGCCGAGACCGGCCTGGACGGCACCTACATCGTCGGCTACGGCTACGCCGGAGCCACCGGCGAACCCACGACGCTCTCCTACCCGGCCGGTGGCGGTCTCGTCACCGAGCAACTGACCACCCACTACAACCCCGCCACCGGCATGCCTGCCCGCCTCGCCACCAGCCTGACCGGCTCGGACGGCACCATGGCCACCACCAACTTCACCGCCTACGGCGAACGCACCGGCTCCAACTACCAGATGCCCGGTGGTCAATTCGCCCAGGACACGATCTACCGCGACGAAGGCACCCGGCGGATCAGCCGCACCGTCGTCGAACGCCAGACGGTCGCGGGAACGGTCTCCGACCGCAACTACGACTACGACGAAGCCGGCAACATCCTCTCCATCGAGGAGAAACCCGCCGTCGGCGCCGGCGAGAAGCAATGCTTCCGCACCGACACCCTCGGCCGCCTGGCCACCGCCTGGACCCCGAAGCCCGAGCTGCCCTGCACCACCGACCCCACCCTGGGCGACCTCGCCGGACCAGCCGCCTACTGGCAGGACTGGACCTTCACCAACACCGGCTCCCGCAAAACCGAAACCACCCACGCCGCAGCCGGCAACACCGTCCGTGACTACACCATGCCCAACGGCGGGCCGAACGTCATCCGCCCGCATGCGGTCACCAGCATGACCACCACCGCCGGCAGCCAGCCGCCCACCACCACCCAGTACCGCTACGACGCTAACGGCAACATGACCTGCCGCCCCACCGCAGGCAGCACCAACAACGACTGCGACACCAACACCAACAGCCAAACCCTCGACTGGAACCCCGAGGGGAAACTGGCAACGGTCACCGTCGCCGCAAACACCGTCGAGGCCAGCGTCTACGACGCCGACGGCGGACGACTCATCCGCCGCGACGCCACCGGCACCACCCTCTACCTACCCGGCCAAGAGATCCGCCGCGAAGGCACCACCAACACCGGCACCCGCTACTACAGCTTCGCCGGCACCACCTTTGCCTCCCGCACGGCATCGTCAGCTATCACCGATCTGACCTGGCTCTTCAGTGATCACCAGGGAACCCAGCAGATCAGCATCAACGCTGGCACCCAAGCCGTCACCACCCGCCGCCAGACCCCCTACGGCGGCGAACGCGGAACCAACCCGATGTGGGTGAACAAGAAGAGTTTCGTGGGCGGCGATATCGATCCCACCGGACTGATCAACATCGGTGCCCGCCGCTACGACACCGCACTCGGCCGCTTCATCTCCGTTGACCCATTGATGGACCTGACCGACCCGCAACAATGGAACGGCTACAACTACGCCAACAACAGCCCCATCACCAAGAGCGACCCCACCGGACTCCGAGCAGCCTGCGGAGTTGGGCACGACACACCCTGCGGAGACTACCCAGCTCATCCCAATGGCGTAACCACCTCTACACCCGCGACCGGCGGTAACAGCGGTGGCAACGGTGGCGGTAACAGCGGTAACAGCGGTGGCGGTAACAGCGGTAACAGCGGTGGCGGCAACAGCGGTGGCAACGGTGGCGGCAACAGCGGTGGCAGCAACGGCGGCGGCAACGGCGAGTCGGCTGGAGACGGCGGAAACGATGTCACCGGCTTCTTTAAGGGCGTAGGCGAGCAGCTCGTCGACATCGCCAAGACGCCGCTCAACATCGCCGAAGGCATGTACGACTGCGTCACGACCTACTACCAGCCGATGTGTATACAACCGGGCGGTCCCCTGCTGCTCAACGCTATACACGACCCCGGGGCCACCGTCAACGGCGTATGGGAAGGCCTGGTCGGCCCAGTCCTCGATGACTGGGACAGCGGCCAACAAGACGAAGCCGTCGGCCGCGGAGTCGTCATGGTCGGCGAAGTTGTCGTAGGCTCAAAAGGCGCCGGCGCAGCCAGCAAAGCCACCACAGCGGCCAGCAAATCGAGTATAGGAAGCAGGGCCGCCAGAGCTGGCGAAAGCTGCCTGAACAGTTTCACGGCAGGCACGTTGGTGCTGCTCGCGGGCGGCCTTACCAAGGCCATCGAGGACGTCGTCGTTGGCGACGTAGTCCTCGCCACAGACCCGGTATCCGGTGAAACCCGAGCGGAGCAAGTCACCGCGCTCATCGTCGGCAGCGGCGTCAAACACCTGGTGAAGATAACCGTCGAGACCCCCGGCGACACCAAGTCCGGCACAGCCGAGATCACCGCAACCGACGAACACCCCTTCTGGGTCCCCGAACTCAGCGACTGGGTAGACGCCACCGACCTGCAGACCGACCAGTGGCTACAGACCAGCGCCGGCACACGCGTCCAGATCACCGCCATCGAACGCTGGACCGACCCGCAGACCACCGTCTACAACCTCACCGTCGACAACATCCACACGTACTATGTGCTCGCCGGAAACACGCCGGTGCTTGTGCACAACGCTGGTGGGGACAAGCTACGGCCTGACTACAATGCGGAAGGCCCGCATACCACGTTCCTCCGCGACAGGGGAACCGGGCAGATCAAGAAATGGGCGACTTGGATTCCGCAAACGAACCCTCGTAATCCAGCGCCCTGGGAGATGGTGGAGCGATTCGATTTGCAGGGTCCGGCGCATACCAATAGGGACGGAACTAAAGTTCCTACACCGCATATCAATTTGCCCAATGGGGGCGACGCACGTCCGGCTCAGCCATGGGAAATTCCGGGGAGTGGTGTTGCGCGACCGAGTTGCTGACGGCGATTTTGGCTATCTTGTGAACTGGTACGCCGCCCAGTGTGACGGCGAATGGGAACACGAGTTTGGGATCCGAATTGAAACTCTGGATAATCCCGGCTGGAGTATCAGCATTGACCTGGTGGGGACCTCTGCCGAGGGGAGGATCCTAAAAATGAGCAGACGAGAAATTGGCAATGGAAAGTGGATTACTTTCGAGTCCACAGGCATCTCATTCGAAGCAAGCTGTGATCCGCTTTCGCTTCAAGAAGTGGTTGAAGAGTTCAGGATTCTTGTGGAATCCCACTAGCTGCATCGGTGCGTATGAAGGTCGGATGGCTCGGCGGTCTGATCCTCAAGGCTTATCACGGGCGGCGGGCGGGTCACGCTTTGTAGTGACTCGTCCGCCGTCGTGTGTTGGGGTGCGCAGTTGTCGGCTTGCGTTGCCGTCACGGCTGCCGTCAACGAGGTCTACTAATCTAAGATTATCGATGAGCTGAGGTTTGGCGCGAGTTGGGGGTGAGCGGTGCGTCATGGTGTACGCCAGTACTGTAAGGCGCCACACGCGCAGCTCTCTCGTCGCGCGGCGGCACTTTACCGTCACTCTTGTCTATGGCTGGAGGCTTGGCGTTGGCGGTCGTGCGCGCGGGGCCGTAGGCCTGTAGCGCGTGCGCGGGGCCCGGCTTTGGCCGGGCCGCCTTCTTGATTACGTGAAGCAGTTTTGGACCAGCGCCGCCCCGTGGTCAGGTCGTCGGCTTGCGGGGGCGGCGGGTCTTCTTGCCCGTCTGCGGAGGTTCGGCGGTCGCCTCGTCTGCTGTGGCGCTCGGGACGTCGTCGCGGATGAGGTGCGCGGGCTGCTTGGCGTAGTTGCCGTGGTCGGCGTGGTACTTGATCACGTCGTCGATGAGCTGGCCGTGGGCGTCGGCGTGCCGGAGTAGGTCATTGAGGGCGGCGTTGCGGTCGTCGGCGGTGCGTGCGGCGTGGAAGGGGACTGTAAATTTATCGGCGGATCTCGATATTTAGGGAGACGCTCAGATGACAACCGAACACCCTGACCGGGAACCGGCCGGAGTCACATCGACGGAGATCTCGGATGACCAGCTCGTCGCGATGCTGGTCGACCGGGCTCGTGGCAACGACCTGAAGCTGACCGGTGAGGGTGGGCTGTTGCAGCAGCTCACCAAGCGGGTGCTGGAGTCCGCGCTCGAGGGCGAGATCACCGATCATGTCGGGTTCGACAAGCATGGCAAGGCGACGAACAGGCGGGAGAACACTCGTAACGGTCACCGGTCCAAGACGGTGATCACCGATGTCGGTCCGGTCGAGGTCCGGGTGCCCCGTGACGTGGCGGGTTCGTTCGAGCCGCAGATCGTGCGTAAGCGGCAGCGTCGGCTGACCGGTGTCGACGAGTTGGTGCTGTCGTTGTCGGCTAAAGGGCTGACACATGGGGAGATCGCCGCTCACCTGGCCGAGGTGTATGGCACGGAGGTGTCGAAGCAGACGATCTCCACGATCACCGACAAGGTCACGGACGGGATGGCCGAGTGGCAGAACCGTCCTCTGGACCGGGTTTACCCGGTTTTATTCGTCGATGCCATCAACGTCAAGATCAGGGTTCTGTCGCCGATCTTGTGATGTGGACGGGTCCGTCACCGGCGCGGCGCTTTCGTCGATCATGTCCGGCGTGTTCGTTTGTTGAGCGGTTACTGCCGCATCTGTCGGATCTGTTGATCGAGGCTGTTGAGCAGCGTGACGGCGTGCTGGTTTTGTTTGGCCAGGTCAGGGCGGCGACCGCACGGTGCGGCCGGTGCCGGCAGCCGTCGAGTCGGGTTCATGGGCGGTATCAGCGGCGACTGCGTGACGTTGCCGTGGCGGGGATGGCGCTGGTGCTGCAGGTGCAGATCCGGCGGTTTCGCTGCGACAACATCGGCTGCTCGGCGAGGACGTTCGCTGAACAGATCGGAGGACTGACCACGCCGCATGCGCGGTTTACGGGTGGCTTGAAGGTTCAGCTGACGCAGATCGGTCTCGCGTTGGCCGGTCGGGCCGGCTCTCGGCTGGCCGTGATGATTGGGTCTGCTGCAGGCCGTGACACGTTGTTGCGCCTGGTCAAAGCTTTGCCGGATCCGCCGCGGACGTCGATCACGATGCTCGGCGTGGATGATTTCGCGTTCCGGCGAGGGCGTCACTACGGCACGGTGTTGATCGACATGGCCAGTCACCGGCCGGTCGATATGTTCGACGGCCGCGATGGTGACAGCCTCGCTGACTGGTTGCGGCAGCATCCCGAGATCGAGGTGACCTGCCGGGACCGTGCCGGCGGTTATGGCGAAGGCGCCCGCCTGGGTGCGCCGGAAGCGGTGCAGGTCGCGGACCGGTTTCACCTCTGGCAGAACCTGGGCCAGGCGGTCGAGAAAACTGTCAACGCGCATCGTTCGCGGCTTGCCGCGCCGGCTCCACCGCCGGCAGACGACACCATGCCTGTTCAGGTGCGCAAGCTGCCCGAACTCAAGATCGTTACTCGTCTTCGTGAGCACCACGCCGCTGTCCACGAACTGGCCGCTCAAGGGTGGACCAAGTCGGCGATCGGCCGCAAACTCGGCCTGCACCACGCCACCGTCCGCAAATACCTCAGCGCTGCCACCGCTGCGGAGTTGACCGCGGTGTCCGAGCAACGCGCACACGTGGTCGACGACTACGTCGCCTACTTGCACCAGCGCTGGAACGAGGGAGAACGTAACGCCACCCAATTGTTCCGCGAGATCAAAGAGCAGGGCTATCCAGGCGGCGAACTCGCGGTCCAGCGTTACCTGCGCCGCTTCCGCAAAGGTCTCGGACACGCCCCACACCCCGGCCCAAGACCGCCGTCGGTTCGCCAGGTCACCTCGTGGATCATGACTCACCCCGATCGTCTTGATCCACGCGACGCGGCCAAGCTGCGCGAGCTTCGCAGCCGTGACCGTGACATCAACCGGCTCGTCAAACACGTGCGGTCCTTCGCAGTCATGCTGACCGGCCGACACGGCGACCGCCTCGACGAATGGATCACCACGGTCGAAGGCGACACCCTCACACCCCTGGCCGGCTTCGCCCGCAATCTGCGGCGGGACCTCGATGCCATCCGCAACGGCTTGACCCTGCCGCACAGCTCAGGCCCGGTCGAAGGCAGCATCAACCGCCTCAAGATGATCAAGCGGCAGATGTTCGGCCGTGCCGGCCTCGAACTGCTACGCAAACGCGTCCTGCTCGCGCACTGAACTTCACACAACCGGCGACAGAACCAAGATCAGAGACGGTCACGTCGCGAACCGGCCGATCTACGTCGCCCTCGCGGTCACCGCAGACGGGCACCGCGACATCCTCGGGATCTGGGCCGGCGACGGCGGCGAGGGGGGCAAAGTACTGGCTGCACGTACTGACGGAACTGCGCAACCGCGGGGTGCAGGACGTGCTGATGCTGGTCTGCGACGGGCTCAAGGGCCTGCCCGACGCGGTCACGACCGTCTGGTCCAAGACCATCGTGCAGACCTGTGTGGTCCACCTGCTGCGCAATTCCTTCAAATACGCGGCCCGGCAGGACTACGAGAAGATCGCCCGAGCCTTGAAACCGGTCTACACCGCGGCGACCGAAGACGCCGCGACCGAACGGTTCATGGAGTTCGCCGAGCTCTGGGGCAAGAAATACCCGGCGATCGTGAAGCTGTGGTCGGACGCCTGGACCGAGTTCGTGCCGTTCCTCGCCTTCGACGTGGAGATCCGCAAGGTCATCTGCTCCACGAACGCCATCGAGAGCGTCAACGCTCGCATCCGCAAGGCCGTCCGGGCCCGCGGCCATTTCCCGAACGAGACCGCCGCCCTGAAATGCGTCTACATGGCGCTGATGAGCCTTGACCCGACCGGCGCCGGCCGCCGCCGCTGGACGATGCGCTGGAAGGCACCGCTGAACGCCTTCCAGATCGCCTTCGAAGGCCGCCTCGACCCTGCCAACCACTGACCACCACAAATAACCACAGATCAGCCTTTAAATTGACAGACCCGCCCAGTGCCGGGAACCCGATTTGGGCGGTGATTGCCGTGGTTCAGCGTTCTATTGTATTGATGATCATCTCTAAGTTGGGTGACGGTCATACGGTGGTATGCATGCTGGCGGGCGAGTGGGCACGTGTGCGGCGGTATGGGGGCTCTTCGAAATTAAGCGGGATTGAGGTGTCCGCGGTGGCGTCGGGTGGTCGTGGTGCGGGTGCGTAGTCGCTGGTTTTCGGGGTTGCGGAAGCCGTAGGCGTCGCGGGCGACGGTTTTGATAAGGCGCCCGGTGCCTTCGGAGCCGGCGTTAGTGATGCCGGTGGTCAGGAACGCGAGGATTTGCGGCCACCAGGTCTCGATCGTGGTGGCGAGCCGGTGGAGTTCGGGTAGGTCGGAATCGGCGCAGCGGGTGTAGAAGCGGCGCAGCAGCCGGTGGACGAGTTCGCGGTTGGGGCGGGTGCGGGCGGTCGCGAGTAGGTCGAGCAGGTCCTCCTTCGCGTTCCACGCGGTCAGGATCGGAGTGCCGATCCTGGTTGGTAGCGCTTCGAGGGTGTCGGCCAGTCGATCGACGTGCTTTCCGCTCATCCGGGCCGCCAAACGAGTCAGCCGGTTACGCATCCGCCATTCGGGATCAGTACCGCGGCGGTCCTCTGTGCCGTCAGCGTTCGTCCATCTCCTGCTCACTGGGCGACGCAGGCCTCGGTGTGGTCGCTCCTTCATCCTCCGCTGGTTCGGCGGGTGGAGAGCCGGCCACCTCCGGACCGTCCGCATCGGGGCCATCGAATTCGATCTCTGCCGGGTTGATGACCAGCGGCAGACCGGAGTTCTCCAGGGCGCGTAGGAGCTGCTGCTGCAGCTGCTCCTCCTTGGCCATCCGACGTTCGGCCTCCTCGTCCTCAGATTCCCAGGCGACTCGGGCGGCCAGGGCCTCGCGCAGCACCGTCGCCTCGGGGCTGAGCTCCAGCCAGCCCCTCGCGCTGAACTCCGCCCACCGCTCCGACATCCCGGCGTCCTGGGCCTGGCGGACAACGAACGCCAGATCGGTCAGTGCCGCGAGGAGGCTGCCGGCGGCGGCGCGGGTTTGTTCGGCGAGGTGGTACACGCGCCGGCGGGTTTGCTCGACGGTCAGTTCGAGCTCGAAAGCCTGCGGCTTGTTGGTCAAGTCAGTCCAGCGCATCAGGCCGAGCGCCTGTCCGATGGCTGGGAGTTCACTGATCTTCGGTTCGCGGTGGCCCTGCTCGAGCTTCCAGATCGTCGCCTGGGTGTAGGACTGCCCGAATTCCTTGACTTTTTCGGCCAGTTCAGCCTGTGACAGACCGCGCGCCTCCCGCGCACGTCGCAGGTTGATGGCGAAGTGTTCCGCCACTCGGCTCTCATCCCAGATCGGCATTTTCGGTCACCTCTCTAAAACTCCAAAACGGAGTTGGCAGCCACTCCAAAGCAGAGGCTACACTACTTCGGAGTGGCCGCCCACTCCAGAAGGGAGTCAAGGTTCCGGTTCCCTTCCGATCCGTGCAGTCGCTCGCCGGTCCTGAGCCGGACCTCGCAGTTTCCTGAACTCGTCGCCACGGGAGGCGCAGCTTCGTGACCGTAGAAGTCACCTTGACGATTGTGGAGATGCAGCATGCAGCCATGCTCGGCGCGTGGCGTCAGATCGAGTCCACGCGGCTCGGGGTGAAAGATCGATTCGGAGCGGATTCGGAGAACGGCTGGACGCTCAACATCGAGGGTGCCGCCGGCGAGATGGCCGTAGCGAAGACACTGGACCGCTACTGGGGCATGCCGGTGAACACGTTCAAGCAAGGCGGTGACGTCGGCGCTCTCCAGGTCCGCACCCGGTCCCGGCACAACAGCGACCTCATCGTGCGACCCTGCGATCGCGACGGAGACGTGTTCATCCTCGTCACCGGGCGGGCGCCTCGCTTCCGGATTCATGGGTATGCCTGGGGTCAGCAAGCAAAGCGGGCGTGCTGGCTCCACGACTACGGTGGCCGGCCACCCGCATATTTCGTGCCTCAATCGGCGCTTCGCCCGCTGCATCTGCTGCGGTGCTCGCCGGGAGGAACGTGGGACGACGCAGTAAGCAGTGCCGACCTCCCGCTCGATCGCGCGGCCTGAAGTGACGACGCGCAATGTCATGCAGCTCGAACGGCAAGGCCGCCCGGCCGTATGTGCGGCGGTGAAGCGGGACCATCCCGAAGAGGCGGAGGGAATGGCTTACAGCGACATCGACAACGACACGGCGTGGCACGAACTCCTCAACGAGAAGTACAGGGCTGAACGCAAGTTGGCGCTCCTGGTCGCGCAGGTGGAGCGGGATCACGACGAGAACCACGCCGGAAATCTGCGATGGTGTCCCGTAGAGGCCTGTCGCACTGTCGCCGACCAACTCAAACGCTGACCTTCACCTGGGACGAGGCCCGTATCAGCGTTTCGGGGTGCTGAGGTGGCGAATATCAGCTCTCGGACTCATCGCGAGTAGGCATCCCTAGATCGTCGACTTACTCACCGCCAGCCTGCCCAGCGTTGGCCTCGACCCGGCGGACCGCCGTACGAAGATGCTTACCTTCGAGTCAAGCGACTCCAGGAGCTTGATTCGAAGGCGCTCTGCTGGAGCAAATAGCGCTGCGCAGCCGACCGGCTTGATCTCAATGGTGCGCGGTCCGGTCGACGTCGCCGCTGAAGTGCTCCCGCCGCCTGTCGGTTATGGGTTGAGACTACGGAGGTGCTCAGCCGACGGCCACCACACGCCCGCCGTCGTTTCGTCGATACCCAGGGGCGGGCGGCTCCACTCCCGCGGGATGGACAGGTCAAGCCCGCCGTCTTCGAACGTCGCGACGAAGAAGTCCACGGTGCCGCTGTTGACATTACGCAGGCGTCGGCCGGGCGGGGCGGCTGCGGCGGCATGGCCGTGCCCTACGGCGACAAGTGGGCGCATCGGAGACATCGTTGCGGAACTTTTCTCCGGTCGGTGCGGCGCCTCGTCGGTGCACTCATCCGGAGCCGGCACGCGGATCGTCGTGTGTTCGAACTTCGCGGCAGGCGCAGTCATCCGGAGCATCCAGCTTCGGCCGGCCTGCGACGGAAGCGCATCGTCACACCGTCTCCACCACTGGAGCAGCGACGCAGTGGTGTTGACGTGCGGAAATCTAGCGACAAGTCATCAAAACAGGTGTCATCAGTTTCCCACCCTGACGACACGCCAGTGCGGCGGCGACGTCAGTGCGTCGCGGTCGATGGAAATCTGGTCTGACCAGGTGTGATGTGGGTGACGGTGCTTGGCCGCGTCGGCGGCGCGGTCCAAGCCTCCCGTGATGGTGGAGTCCCAGATCCTGCCAAGATCCCTACCAAAAGATCTTGCTTAATCGACAGTGAACGATGTAATAAGGCGCTGAGCAGCGCAAACTTGAGCGGGCGACGAGAATCGAACTCGCGTAATCAGTTTGGAAGACTGAGGCTCTACCATTGAGCTACGCCCGCATGACCCCCGATCACCTCGGGGCTCGTGCACATCCTACTGAATCATCTCCCGTCTGCGCGAACCGGATTCCCCTGCAGGTGACTCCAGCGCACACGCGGGCAAGTCGACCGCATACACTGGCCGACGCCACGGGGTGTGGCGCAGCTTGGTAGCGCACTCGCTTTGGGAGCGAGGGGCCGTGGGTTCAAATCCCGCCACCCCGACTGATACCAACATCCGCAGCAACAAGGAGTACGCCTGTGAAGAGCACCGTCGAGACTCTGAGCCCGACTCGGGTGAAGCTCGCCATCGAGGTGCCGTTCGAGGAGCTCAAGCCGAGCCTGCAGAAGGCGTACCGGGAGATCGGCGCGCAGGTCCAGGTGCCGGGCTTCCGCAAGGGCAAGGTTCCGGCGGCGGTGATCGACCAGCGGGTCGGCCGCGGCGCGGTGCTCAACGAGGCGGTCCAGGAGGCGATCCCGCAGCAGATCCTCGCCGCCGTCCAGGAGCACGAGGTCAAGACCCTCGGCCGCCCCGAGGTGGAGATCACCGAGTTCGCCGACAACGCGCCGCTGAAGTTCACGGCCGAGGTCGACGTCCGCCCGGAGATCACCATCCCCGACCTCGCCGGCATCTCTGTGGAGGTTCCGGCCGTCGAGATCGGCGACAGCGAGATCGACGAGCAGATCAACGGCCTGCGTGAGCGCTTCGCCACCCTGAAGACCGTGGAGCGCGCGGCTGCGGAGGGCGACTACGTTCAGCTCGACCTGAACGCGACCGTCGACGGCGAGGACGTTCCGGGCGGCTCGGCCACCAACATCTCCCACGAGGTCGGCAGCAAGCAGCTGCTTCCCGGCCTCGACGAGGTGCTCGTCGGCCTGTCCGCCGGCGAGGAGGCCACCTTCACCACCCAGCTCGTCGGCGGCGACTTCGCCGGCCGCGACGCTGAGGTGAAGGTCGTCGTGCGCACCGTCAAGGACAAGCAGCTCCCCGAGGTCGACGAGGAGTTCGCCCAGCTGGCGAGCGAGTTCGACACCCTCGAAGAGCTCCGTGACGACCTGCGCACCCGGCTCACCAAGGTGAAGAAGGTCGAGCAGATCTACGCGGCGCGGGACGAGGCGCTCAAGCAACTCGTCGAGGCTGCGGCGATCCCGGCTCCGGAAGGCGTCGTCAAGGACGAGGTCGAGGGCCGCAAGCAGGCGATGACCGACCAGCTGGAGCGGATCGGCGCTTCCCTGGCCGACTACCTGGCCTCGGAGGAGAAGACCGAGGAGCAGATCGACCAGGAGCTGACCGAGGCCGCTCAGGAGGGCGTCCGGATCCAGCTGCTGCTCGACACCATCGCCGACGCCGAGGACGTCCAGGTCACCGACGACGAGTTCGGCCACGAGATCGTGCACCGGGCGCAGCGCGCCCAGATGCAGCCCCAGCAGTACTACGACCAGCTCGTCCGCTCGGGCGCCGCGGCCGCCGTCTTCGGCGACGTGCGCCGGGGCAAGGCGCTCGCCTCCGTGATGGAGCAGGTCACGATGAAGGACAGCGAGGGCAACACACTCTCCCTGGACGACCTGCGCACCGAGGAAGACGAGCACGCCGGGCACAATCACTGATCTGAGCTGCCTGGCCGGCCACCGCGCACCGCTAACGGTGCGCGGTGGCCGCCGTGTTTTCCGGGGTACGGCTACGCCTATGCGCTCTCAGCGAACACCTGCCCGAGCGGGAAGCTGATGCGCATCCGACCAGTTAGGTTGGTCGTACGACGGACAACCTGCCGGCCGGTTTCTCGGCCGACACAGCAAGCTGTGAAGGGCTGCCATGACCGATCTCCACATCCCCGCCGGCCCTGCCCTGCGGCGCGGCGGTGACACCCTCAGTGGCAACCTTGATGACTCGGTCTTCAACCGCCTGCTGCGTGAGCGCATCATCTTCCTCGGCAGCGAAGTGTCCGATGCGGTCGCCAACCGCATCTGCGCGCAGCTGCTGCTGCTTTCCGCCGAGGACCCCGAGCTCGACATCCACCTCTGGATCAACTCGCCGGGTGGTTCTGTCTACTCCGGTATGGCGATCTACGACACGATGCAGTTCATCGACAACGACGTGTCCACGGTCGCGATGGGCATGGCAGCCTCGATGGGGCAGTTCCTGCTCTGCGCCGGCACCCCGGGCAAGCGCTACGCCCTGCCGCACGCGCGCATCATGATGCACCAGCCGTCCGGCGGCATGGGTGGTACCGCCGCCGACATCGCCATCCAGGCCGAGCAGATGCTTTACACGAAGCGCATGTTCCAGGAGCGGATCGCCCACCACACGGGCCAGACGCAGGAGCAGATCGCGGCTGACTTCGACCGGGACCGCTGGTTCACGGCCGACGAGGCTAAGGACTATGGCTTCATCGACAAGGTGATCACCGGGGCCACGCAGGTTCCCGACGGTGCCGGAACGCTGAACTGAGGAGCTGAACCATGACCAACCTTTCCATGCCTCCCGGGTTCGCTCCGGTGCACAACCGCTATGTGCTGCCCTCGTTCTCCGAGCGCACCTCGTGGGGCATCAAGGAGTCCAACCCCTACAACAAGATGTTCGAGGACCGGATCATCTTCCTCGGCGTCCAGGTGGACGACGCGTCGGCCAACGACGTGATGGCCCAGCTGCTGACGCTGGAGAGCACCGACCCGGACCGCGACATCCTGATGTACATCAACTCGCCCGGTGGCTCGTTCACCGCGATGACCGCCATCTACGACACCATGCAGTACGTGCGTCCCGACATCAGCACGGTCTGCCTGGGCCAGGCGGCCAGCGCCGCGGCGGTCCTGCTCGCCGGTGGCACCCCGGGCAAGCGGATGGCGCTTCCGCACTCGCGGATCATCATCCACCAGCCGGCCACCGAGGGTGGTTACGGCCAGGGGTCGGACATCGAGATCCAGGCGCGCGAGATCATGCGGATGCGGACCCAGCTGGAGGAGCTGATTTCACATCACTCCACCCGGCCGATCGAGCAGGTCCGCAAGGACATCGACCGTGACAAGATCATGACGGCCGACGAGGCCAAGGAGTACGGCCTGGTCGACGTCGTCCTGGCGACCCGTAAGAAGAGCCTGCAGACGTCCGGCGTCTGAGCCTGACCGCGCGGAGTCAGGGGCCGGCCGGCAAGCGTAGACTGGCCGACCCCTGACACGCCCGTTTTGGGGGGTCGGAGAACAGCCCCATTGCGGGTAACGTCAGGTCTGCAGCCTCAGGTACGCGGTTCGGCGGACGATAGATGGCAACGAGGCAATCAGTCCTCGGACAAGGACCGGTCGACGGCCGGCCAATGAACGCAGGGAGAACGTAGGTGGCACGGATCGGCGACGGTGGCGACCTACTCAAATGCTCCTTCTGTGGGAAGTCGCAGAAGCAGGTCAAGAAGCTCATCGCAGGCCCTGGGGTCTACATCTGCGACGAGTGCATCGACCTCTGCAACGAGATCATCGAAGAAGAGCTGGCTGAGACCGGCGAGGTGAAGTGGGAAGAGCTTCCCAAGCCGATGGAGATCTGCCAATTCCTGGACACCTACGTTGTTGGTCAGGAGCAGGCGAAGAAGGCACTATCTGTCGCGGTCTACAACCACTACAAGCGGATCCAGGCCGAGTCGAACGGCGCCCCCGGCGGGGGCAGCGATGTCGAGGTGGCCAAGTCCAACATCATGCTCATCGGCCCCACCGGGTGCGGTAAGACGCACCTGGCGCAGACTCTGGCCCGGATGCTCAACGTGCCGTTCGCCATCGCGGACGCCACGGCGCTCACCGAGGCCGGCTATGTCGGCGAGGACGTCGAGAACATCCTGCTCAAGCTGATCCAGGCGGCTGACTACGACGTCAAACGCGCCGAGCAGGGCATCATCTACATCGACGAGGTCGACAAGATCGCCCGCAAGAGCGAGAACCCGTCGATCACCCGTGACGTCTCCGGTGAGGGCGTGCAGCAGGCACTGCTCAAGATCCTCGAGGGTACGGTGGCGAACGTTCCGCCCCAGGGCGGCCGCAAGCACCCGCACCAGGAGTTTATACAGATCGACACGACGAACGTGTTGTTCATCGTGGGCGGCGCCTTCGCCGGTCTGGACCGGATCATCGAGCAGCGGGTCGGGCAGAGTGGTGTGGGGTTCGGCGCCCGCCTCCGGTCGGTCTCCGAGCGGAACACCGACGACATCTTCAGCAGAGTGATGCCGGAGGACATGCTCAAGTTCGGCCTGATCCCTGAGTTTATCGGCCGTCTCCCGGTCATCACGACGGTTCGCAACCTCGACCGTGAGGCTCTCATCAAGATCCTCACCGAGCCGCGGAACGCCTACGTGAAGCAGTACCAGCGTCTCTTCGAGCTCGATGGTGTCGAGCTGGAGTTCGACGAGGGTGCGCTGGAGGCGATCGCTGACCAGGCCATGCTCCGCGGCACCGGCGCCCGGGGCCTCCGCGCGATCATGGAGGAAGTCCTCCAGAACGTGATGTTCGAGGTTCCCAGCAACCCTGATGCCGCTCGCGTCCTGATCACACGTGAGGTCGTCGTCGAGAACGTGATCCCGACGATCGTCCCGCGTGAGTTCGTCGGCCGGCGTCGCCGTCCCGACCGTGAGGAGAAGTCGGCCTGACCGTCCGGCTTCCCGTTCGTCACCGCCGCTGCCCGTCACGGGCAGCGGCGGTTCTGCGTTTCCCGGGCTGTGTGACGCGGCGCGGGAGGGTCACGGGGCGCTCGCGGGTCGTACCCTCGAATTCATGCGCGTCGCCGTCTGCCAGCTGAACTCACGGGAAGACCGTGCCCACAATCTCGTCGTTGCTCGTGAACTGCTTGGGCGCGCTGCCGCCGCCGGCGCGACGTTCGCGGTCCTCCCGGAATATGTCGACTTCCTCGGGCGCTCCGCCGAGGCCCCGAAGCCCGAGCCGGTCGACGGGGAGTTCGCCGAGTTCTTCGCGACCGCCGCGCGCGAGCTCGGCATCTGGGTGCATGCCGGCTCGTTTCACGAGACCGGCCCGGACGCCGACCGGACGTACAACACGTCGCTGATCTTCGCCCCCGACGGCGAGCGGGCGGCGACCTACCGCAAGATCCATCTGTACGACGTAGAGATCGCCGGCAGGGTCTCCTACCAGGAGTCCCGCACCGTGGCCCCCGGGGAGAACACCGTCGTCGCCGAGGTCGACGGGGTGCCCACCGGCCTCAGCATCTGCTACGACCTGCGCTTCCCCGAGCTGTACCGGCGTCTCGCCATCGCCGGCGCGAAGGTGCTCGTGGTGCCGGCCGCGTTCATGCTGCACACCGGCCGGGATCACTGGGAGGTGCTGCTGCGGGCCCGCGCGATCGAGAACCAGTGCTACGTGCTCGCGGCGGGACAGATCGGCGACCATGATCCGGACCGGACCTGCTTCGGCCGCAGCATGATCATCGACCCGTGGGGGACCGTGATCGCCCAGGCGCCGGACACCGTCGGCGTGACCGTCGCCGATCTGGACCTGGACCGTCTCGAAAAAATCCGGACCGAGGTGCCGAGCCTCGCCAACCGCCGGCTTTGAAGCCACCTGAAGTCGGCTCGTGCCGAGCCGAGACTGTCTGACGCGCCTGCATGTCTCCGCAGCGGCTCATGCCGGCCTGAGCTGACATCCGCAACGGGCTTCTCCGGAACTGCCGAGACATCCCGGAGCCAGCAGGTGCGCCAGCGATCCCGCTTCCGCACCGCCTGTCAGACCGTGCAGACATTCAAACGTCGCGTACCACCTGATCCGCAGTACGAAGTCCTGGACCGCGTCAGGGCTCGGACGGGAGCCATGCTGGGCCCTGCCCGGAAAGCCCGCCCGCGTGCGACACGGGCCTGACGAGACCGCGGAACACGGGGTCGGCGGCGCGGCTGTCAGGACTGGACAGCCCTGCGCGGGGATTTCGGGACATCCGTGTGCGGGCCGGCGGGAACGCCATGGTGATCGAGGCCGGCACGGCTTCCGAGTGCCACCGCCCGGGGACTGTGAGCTGGGAAGTAGGACCGCGAACCGGCTAGGGCGCGAGTTGTATCCGGCGTCACAAACTGTCGAGGAGGTAGCTCAGAGCAGTCAGCGCGACCACCGCGCCACCGACGAGCAGAAGGGCCCCGCCCATGCGCGACGGACCGCGCATCAGCAGCTTGCGCGCTGACAGCACGACCGTGACCAGCACAAGTAGGCCGATCGCCCACTGCCACAGCGGGACGAGCAGGCCTAGAACCGCATCGGCCGCCAGCGTTGGGGGAGTGGCCATGAAGCCACTCTGTCATGGGTTGGCTGCGTCTTGTGCCGCCTCGCCGCCCTGGACGGGCAAGGACATCGATTTGCAGTCTCCGGCCCCCGTCGCGTAACTTTCTCTCTGCAAGCGGGAAACCGGTACGGAGCGCCACGAAAGTGACAATCTGGAAGGTGGCCCGGAGGCAGTCGAGAGCGAGTTATGCTCGAGTTCGACACCGGGTGGTGCGGGTAGGAGATCCACGAGGGTTTGAACAACCCAGACGGATTTGCGGCCGCGAAGCCGACCGGGTAGAGTAACGAAGCCGGCAGGGAGCCGGGCTGAGAGATCGCTACTGAGTTAACCTCAAAGGTGATCGAAGGCCGGTCTGCTAGAGCTACTTCCCGCATCGCGGGGAAACACTTGGGCGTTGCCGACAGGACCCCGGTCCTGGGCGGCGAAAACGACCGGGTACTATTGAGCGGTTGCCTCGACGGCGGGCCTTAACAGGCTCATCTTCGATGTGCGGTTGTTCTTTGAGAACTCAACAGGGTGCTTGATAAGCCAGTGCCAATTATGGCAATACCCCGGCTTGTCTTAACGGTAGTAATACTGTGGGCAGGTTAGGGATTCCTTTGGCAACATTTTT
>NZ_JASCTH010000058.1 GCF_030009775.1 Actinoplanes sandaracinus
ACACGCCGGCAGACCTCACGCGGTGACGGCGCCGACCTGCCAGCGTGTGTGGCGGGCGACGGGCCGGCCCGGAACGGGCCGGCCGTGCCGAGGATGCGAATCGTGCGGTGAGCGGATCCGTGTCAGTCGCCGCGTGCACACGCGGCGGATCCGCCACGCCGTCGGCCGGGGGACCGGCCGTTACTCGGGATCGGCCAGCTCGGCGAGATCCAGGTGGAGCATGGCCAGCAGGCCACCATGCCGGAGAGTGTCGATGCGCTCGGGTAGTTCCCGGTCGACGAACTCGGCCCGGACGTGCTGGCCGCGTTCACGGAGGACGGCGATGACGACTGCCTTCGAAATGGTCATTTCTGCTCTCTTGAGATCGCTCGCCGGCGGCGGAGCCGCCGAGGTCCGGAGCGACGGCCCCCAGAGTACGCCTGCCGGCCGGCCAGATGCCGCCGGTCACAACGGTCCCAGCGCGTCGGCGGGGTCGGCGCGCAGATCCAGGGACTCCAGCACGGTCAGGAGCTGCCGTTCCTCGTACCGGAAATGGTTCTCCATGATCGCGCCGATGCCGTCCAGATGCTCGCTGAGCCGGGCGGCCGGCTCGGACCGGTCCACGGCGGCCTGCAGGCCGCCGAGCAGGTGAGCGATCATGGAATGGTCCTGCTCCAGGCTCCGCAACACCGGCCGCAGGTGCGGATGGGCGGCGGCGATGGCCGGGAACAGGGTGCGGTCCTCACCCCGGTGATGGCCGTCGAGGGCGGCACAGAAGCCACGGCAGTACAGCAGCAGGTCGTGCAGCGCCGTGGCGTCGGTGTCCGCCTCGGCGAGGGATTTCCGGGTGAGGCGCAGCGCCTCGCGCAGGCGCCGGTGCACCTCGCGCATTTCTCGGCTCCAGGCCACCAGCCTGGTCGTCTCGCGCTCAGACACGCGAAGACGAAGGGTACGACGACAACGTCGGTCTCCTTCGGTTCGGCGCCTCCATGCCTGACACGGTCTGCCACCGGCACGCGACGCTGCCGACGATCTTACCCGCGCCGCGCCCGCCGCTCCACCCGGCCTCCCCACACAGTCAGCCCGCGCAAGAACCCGCGGTCAGCCCGCACGGGGGCCGCGGTTGGCGTGCTTCCACAGCCGGTTGTGGCCGACGTCGTCGAGGTCACGCCCCGGGTCGACGCGCGCGGAGAGGGCCGGGCCGTATACGGTCGATGACCATCGATGCGGTGGCTAGTCGTCGCGGGCCAGGTCGCGCAGCACCTGGATGAGCGCAGCGACGTTCGGCCGCTGCTGCGCCGAAGACCGGACCACGGCGACGATGTGCCTCTCGAAGGTCTCCGCCAGCGGCAGCACGTCGAACCGGGAGGGCCGCAGCCGCAGCATCAGATCGGTCACCGTGCTCACCCCGATCCCCGCCTCGACCAGGGCGAGGGACACCGCGGTGTCGACCACCTCGTGCCGCAGCTCCGGTTCGACCCGGGCGCGGCGGCAGACCGTCCGGATGGCCAGCCCGTAGTGGGTGTTCTCCGGCGGCAGGATCCAGCCGAGCGGCGGGCCGGTGTCGGCCAGGCTGACCGGGCCGGCGCCGGACATCGACCCGGCCGGCACCGCGAGCGAGAACCGCTCGCGAAAGAGCAGGACCACCCGCAGCGACGGGTCCCGCCGGATCGGAACGTCGGGATACTCCAGGCCGACCGCCAGATCGACCGTGCCGGAGGCGACCGCGTGGGCGACGTCGTCGACGACCAGCTCCCGGCTGCGGACCACCAGATCCGGATGCAGACGCCCGATCCGGGCCAGCATCAGCGGCAGCAGCTCCGCGGCAGCGGTGGCGAACAGGGCGATCCGGAGCTCACCGGCGACCCGTCCGGCGCTGCGCTCCAGCTCGGCCGTCGCCGCGGCCTCGATGTCGAGGATCCGCTGGGCGTGCCCCGCGAGCGCTAGCCCCGCGTCGGTCAGCTCGACGTGCCGCCCCACCCGCCGCAGCAGCGGTACCCCCGCCGCCCGCTCCAAGGCGCTGAGCTGCTGGGAGACCGCCCCCGGCGTGTAGCCGAGCGCGGTGGCCACCGCCGTGACGGTGCCCCGCCGGTGCAGCTCGACCAGCGACCGCAACTGCACGTTCGACCAGTCCATGCCATCTCCGCCCGACACTCGAAGGATTTAGAGAAGCTAAAGCCTCACGCCGACAAATCCGCGATGGACGTCACCGCGCCGGCCGACCCATCATGAGCCGTGGCCGCAGCGTCTCCCGCACCGTCCCTGCCCTCGAACGCCGAGGTCGTCGTCATCGGCGGCGGCGCGATCGGCACCAGCATCGCCTTCCACCTCGCCGAGGCGGGCGTCCGCGACGTCGTGCTCCTCGAACGCGGCGAACTCGGCAGCGGCTCGACCTGCAAGGCCGCCGGCGGTGTCCGTGCGCAGTTCTCCGACCGGATCAACATCGAGCTGGGCGCCCGCAGCCTGGAGGCGTTCGCGCGCTTCGGCCGGCGCCCCGGCCAGGAGATCGACCTGCACCGGGTCGGCTACCTGTTCCTGCTGTCCACCGCCGAGGACGTCGAGTCCTTCGAGCGTGACGTCGCGCTGCAGAACGAACTCGGCATCAGCAGCCGGATGATCGACGTCGCCGAGGCCGCGGCGCTGTCGCCGCTGATCACCACCGAGGGCCTGCTGGCCGCGGCCTGGTCGCCCGACGACGGCCACTGTACCCCGGAGTCCGTGGTGCTGGGTTACGCCGGCGCCGCCCGCCGGCACGGCGCCACCCTGCACACCCGGGTCACGGTCACCGGCATCGACGTGACCGGCGACCGGGCCCGTACCGTGCACACCGATCGCGGCCCGATCACCGCCGGCGCGGTGATCTGCGCGGCGGGAGCCTGGTCCGCCGCGATCGGTGAGATGGCCGGCACCGCTCTCCCGGTCACCCCGCTACGCCGGCAGATCATCTTCACCGAGCCGATGCCGGACCTGACCGGCCCGGTGCCCTTCACCATCGACTTCTCCTCCACTCTCTACTTCCACCGGGAGGGCCGCGGCCTGCTGATGGGCATGTCGGACCCGCTGCAGGAGCCCGGTTTCCACCACGGCTACTCCACCGGCTGGCTGCCCCGGCTGGGCGCCGCCATCGCGGCCCGCGCCCCGCGCCTGCTCGACGTCGGCCTGCGCGACGGCTGGGCCGGCCTCTACGAGGTGACCCCGGACCACAACGCGATCATCGGCCGCTCGGCGGCCACCACGAATTTCTTGTACGCCACCGGCTTCTCCGGGCATGGTTTCCTGCAGGCGCCGGCGGTCGGCGAGGTCGTCCGCGACCTCTATCTGGAGCGGACTCCGGTGGTGGACGTGTCCCCGCTGACCGCCGACCGCTTCGTCGCCGACGCGACCGGCCGGCCCGAGACGCACATCGTCTGACCTTCAGGAGCCGACGACATGACCACGATCCCCACCTGGCGGCTGCGGGCGGCCTTCGCCCGCGATCTCTCCACGATGTACGGCTACGAGGTGCCCGCCTACAACACCCTCGTGCAGGTCTCCGAAGAGGTCAACCGCGACGTCGTGCACCGTGACGGCGCCGGGGCGCAGCGGCTGGGGTCGATCGAGCGGATCACCGCGGAACGGCACGGAGCCATCCGGGTCGGCACCCCGGCCGAACTCGGCCAGGTGGCCCGCGTCTTCGGCGCTCTCGGGATGCGCCCGGTCGGCTTCTACGACCTGCGCGAGGCCGCCCGCAGCGCCGTGCCGGTGATCTCCACGGCGTTCCGGCCGGTCGACGCCGACGAACTGGCGCTCAACCCGTTCCGGGTGTTCACCTCGATGCTGACCCCCGCCGACCAGCGGTTCTTCAGCCCCGGCCTGCGTGCGCGACTGGAGACGTTCCTGGCCGGCCGGCAACTGTTCGGCCCGGAGCTGCTGGACCTCGCCGACCGGGCGGAACAGGAGCGGGGGCTGCCCGAGCCGGCCGCCGCCCGCTTCCTCGAACTGGCGGTGGGCGCCTTCGAACTCTCCGCCGAACCGGTGGACCGGGCCTGGTACGCGGAACTGGAGGCGGTGTCGGCCGTCGCCGCCGACATCGGCGGCGTGCGCAGCACCCACATCAACCACCTGACCCCGCGAGTGCTGGACATCGACGAGCTGTACCGGCGGATGACCGACCGCGGCATCGAGATGATCGACGCCATCCAGGGGCCGCCCCGCTGGCGCGGCCCGGACGTCCTGCTGCGCCAGACGTCGTTCCGGGCGCTCGCCGAGCCGCGGACGTTCCGCGAGGCGGACGGCACGATCGCCGAGGGGACCCTGCGGGTGCGGTTCGGCGAGGTGGAGGCACGCGGCATCGCGCTGACACCGGCCGGCCGGTCACGGTACGACACGCTGCTCACCGAGGTCGACCGGCGGCTGGCCGAGACCACCGGCCGCACCCGCGCCGACGTGGCCGTCGAGGTGTGGGAGCAGGGCCTGCCCGACACCGAGCGCGGCCTGCGTGAACAGGGCCTCGCCTACTTCACCTACACCCCGCGCCCCGACCACCCGCGGACAACGCCACCCGGCACCCTCGACGCCCTCGTCGACCAGGGCTGGGTCACCGCCACTCCGATCGTCTACGAGGATTTCCTGCCCCGCTCCGCCGCCGGGATCTTCCAGTCCAACCTCAGCGGCGAGGGCAGCCGCAACACCACGGTCCAGGGCGTCGGCTACGACCAGGCCTGGCTCTCCGGGGCGATCGGCAGAGACATTCACAACCCCTTCGATTTGTACGCGGGGGAGCAGGCCGCCTCGGTCGAGGCGGTCGCCGCGCACCTGAACCTACCGACCCTGAAGGACGTGTCATGAGCTCTCTGCCGACCACCCAGCAGCTGCGCGAGCGTGCCCGGGCCAGCCTCGACCGGATCGGCGTCGCCGTGGTGGAGGGCTCCGGCCTGTCGGCGCGGTCCCCGATCACCGGCGAGGATCTGTTCGGTCTGCGGGCGACCACCGACGACGAGGCACGGCAGGCGATCGCCGAGGCCGACCAGGCGTTCCGCGCGTGGCGCACGACGCCGGCGCCGGTGCGTGGCGAGCTCGTACGCACCCTCGGTGACCTGCTGCGCGCCCACAAGTCCGACCTCGCCGACCTGATCACCATCGAAGCCGGCAAGATCCGCTCCGAGGCCCTCGGCGAGGTCCAGGAGATGATCGACATCTGTGACTTCGCCGTCGGCCTCTCCCGCCAGCTCTACGGCCGTACCATCGCCTCCGAGCGGCCCGGCCACCGGCTCGCCGAGACCTGGCATCCCCTCGGTGTGGTCGGTGTCATCTCCGCCTTCAACTTCCCCGCCGCGGTCTGGTCGTGGAACACCGCCATCGCCCTGGTCTGCGGCGACGCGGTGGTGTGGAAGCCCAGCGAGCTGACCCCGCTGGTCTCCCTGGCCTCGAGCCGTCTCCTCGACCGCGCACTGGAACGGACCGGCGCGCCCCGCGCGCTGCACCGCCTGCTGCTCGGTGACCGCGCGGTGGGCGAGACCCTGGTCGACGATCCCCGGGTCGCGCTCGTCAGCGCCACCGGCTCCACCCGGATGGGCCGCGAGGTCGGCCCGCGCGTCGCCGCCCGGTTCGGCCGCGTGCTGCTCGAACTCGGCGGCAACAACGCGACGGTCGTGGCGCCGTCCGCGGACCTCGACCTCGCCGTGCAGGGCATCGTGTTCGCCGCGGCCGGAACCGCCGGCCAGCGCTGCACCACGCTGCGCCGCCTGATCGTCCACCGGGACGTCGCCGACCAGCTCGTCGAGAGGCTGGCCGCCGTCTACGGGCGGCTTCCCATCGGTGACCCGTTCGACGAGGCCACCCTGGTCGGGCCGCTCATCACCGACGCGGCCGCCGACGCCATGGCCGCCGCGCTGGACCGCGCCCAGGCCGAGGGCGGCAAGATCATCAGCGGTGGCCGCCGGCTCGGCGCCGGCGGCGGGGCCTATGTCGAGCCCGCGGTCGTACGGATGCCCAAGCAGACCGGCATCGTGCGGGAGGAGACGTTCGCGCCGATCCTGTACGTGCTCACCTATGACTCGTTCGAGGAGGCGGTGGCGCTGCACAACGACGTACCGCAGGGCCTGTCGTCGTCGATCTTCACCCGGGACCAGCAGGAGGCCGAACGCTTCCTCGCCGCCGACGGCTCCGACTGCGGCATCGCCAACGTCAACATCGGCACGTCGGGCGCCGAGATCGGCGGCGCCTTCGGCGGCGAGAAGGAGACCGGCGGCGGGCGCGAGTCCGGCTCGGACTCATGGCGCGCCTACATGCGGCGCGCCACCAATACGGTCAACTACACCAGCACGCTGGCCCTGGCCCAGAACGTCAGCTTCCTCTGACCAGCGGCGGCGAGGCGCCGGCGGCGGGGTCACCGGCAGCGGCGTCTCCGCCGCCGCCCTCGCCCCGGCACCGTCGCGGTCGCCTCGCCGGGACGTGGCGGGCGTCGCCGGCGCCGAGGCGGCGGTCGTGGCTCAGCGGCCGGGCCCGGCCAGCGCGCCGGACCGGTCGATCTGGATCCGGCCCCGGCGGGCGAAGCCACGGGCGGCGGGACGGGTGCTCCCGGACCTGCCGACGGTTTCGTCGGCGGCGATTCCGGTGCCCGGCGTGGTGCGGTTGACGGTGCGGCGCAGACCCGGATGCCGGGTCTCCCAGGCCTCGCGGACCCGGGACGGCAGGTGCAGGTCCCGCCAGACCTTGCGCAGCGTCGCCGGGTTGATCAGATCCTCCACCTCGCCGCAGCCGGCGGCCTCGCACAGGACCTGTTCATAGGCGTGCCGCACCTGGATGGGGTCCTCCAGGTCGTAGCGGCGGCGGCTGGCGTGTCCGCAGGCCATGTGATGGGGCAGTTCGAGAACGCCGAGGCTGTTTCCGTGCAGGTTGTCGATCCGGTCAGGGACAGCGGGGGCCCGGGTTGCGGCGCTGCGATTCTTGCGGCCGTCACGGGCGGCGACGTACGACATGCCCCCAGGCTAGGTGCGCGGACGCCCGCTTTCCACGCTGTCCCGGCTACCGGTGACGCGGGTCCGCCGGAGTGTCTGGTGGGGCCGGACGCGTCCCGCACGGTCCGGCATGCCCGTTCAGGCGAGCGAGGCGGCGCCGAAGGACACCGAGAAGCGCTCGCACCAGATGCTGACGCTGCGGAACGCCGCCGGGTCGACGCCGGCCCGGAACGGGTACACCTGGTCGCCGTGGTTGCCCTTGAGCCGGCCGAGTTCCGTGTGCACGCCGTCGTCGAAGACGCGCCAACCGTCGACGCCCGGGCGCACCGGCTGGTCGGACAGCAGGACCCGCAGGTCGGGGCCGTCACTGGTGTCCAGGCCGACCAGTTCCAGTTGGTGGCTGCCGTCGGCGTTGCGGATCACCCGGGCCGAGCCGGTGGTGTCGTGCTCGTGCGTCACGAAGGAGCCCTCCGCGACCACCACCGGCGACGCCGCGCCCGGACGCGCGGGGGAGCCCGATGCCGCCGGGCCGGCGGACGAACCCGGCTGCCCCGGGGAGCCCGACACCACCGGGCCGGCGGACGCGACCACCGAGATGGTGTCCGTCACCGTGGTGTCGGTGAACAGCCGCCAGGGCTGGAACCAGAAGAGCGCCCCGGCGCCGGCCAGTCCGAGGAGAGTCACGACGGCCCAGGTGACCGGTGTGGTGAGGAGTCTGCGGATCACGCTTCGAGTCAACCCGGGTTCGGCCGCCAACACCAGGCACGGCGGCTTACGAACCTCTTACGCCAGAACATCGAAGGACACGACTACCCTCGCTCGTAGGCGTGTCATCGCGAACAAGAGTGGACCGCGCCCCGGGGAGGCGACATGCACCCGCCGGAAGGTGGCCCTCCGACCGTCCCGCTGCCTGATCCCATCGTGACGTCGTCGACGACGTTCGACCTCGGCGCCGATCCCGCGGCCCTGGAGCGGGCGGCCGAGGCCGTGCGAACAACGGGCGGGCAGGCGTCCACCGCGCGGACCCTCGTGGACGCCGCCGCCGGCCGGATCGAGGTCGACAACGCGTGGGAGGGCGATACCGCGGACTCGTTCCAGACGCATCGCCGCCGGCTGACCGCCGATCTCGGCGTGGTCGGGGACGCGGCCGCCCGCGCCGCCGGCGCCCTGGCCGACATCGCCGGAGTCCTGCGCGCCGGGCAGGCGATGCTGGACGACCAGAGGGACCGGCTGGCGGGGGTCGCCGTGACCGTGGCCCCGGTCCGGTCGCCCGAGCCGGGCGAGCCGGCCGTCTCGACGCTGACGTTCGAACCGCGGGACCCGGCGGAGCACGCGCTGGTCTCGTCGGCCATCGCGGCGGCGCAGGAGATCCGCGGCGACGTCGACGAGCAGTTGGCGACGCAGGCCGGGCGGCTGCGCGGGGTCCGGTACGGCTGGAGCCAGTACGACCCGACCCATTCCGGGCCCCCGTCCCTGCGCACCGTCAGTGATCAGTGGAAGCCTCGCGATGTGCGGGTGCTGACCTACAACGTCGGTCAGGGATATCAGAACGAGCCGTGGTTCATGCCCGGAAGCGAGGGCGGCACCGACGCGGGCGACATCCCCGACGCCGGCCGGGTCATCGCGGGCAGCGGCGCCAACGTGGTCGCCCTGCAGGAGATGTTCCGAGAGGACGCGGAGCGGCTCATGGCCTGGCTCAACGCGAACGCCGGCGGTGGATGGGAGATGCACTTCGAGCGGGCCACCACGAAATACCAGTGGGACGCCAACACGAACCCGTTCGGGCCGGACTCCGAGGTCCGGGACTTCGGCAACGTCGTGCTGGTCCGCGGCGGCGGCGACGTCGGCGATCCCACCCAGCAGCCCGCGGTCCGGATCCAGGACTCGTGGGTCTTCGGTGAGGAGGAGCGGGTGCTGCAGAACACCGAGGTGCCGCTCGAACAGTGACGCGGGGACGGCCCGCGCCGGCGACCGTCACGGCCAGGCCGGCGCGACGCCCACGTCGACGACGAGACCGTCATGGTCCGACGGCCCACCGTCGATCGGCCGGGCGGGGCCGGTGACCGCGACGCCCGGGCCGGCGTAGACCTTGTCGATCGGCCGGCCGTGGTGCGTGCCCACCGGGCCGCCGCCGGCGTTCGTCGAGGCGTCGGTCCAGCCCTGCGCCTGGAGACGGCTGACCTCCGGCGGTTCGGCGGTGTTGAAGTCGCCGGCGAAGACAGCGGGGCCACCGGCGCCGGCCTCGATGTGGTCGACCGCGCGGCCGACCTGGGCGCGGCGGACGTTCTCGGCCTCCCGGCCCGCACCCGAGGCGACGTGGGTGTTGTGGACGGCGAGCGAGTTCGACCGCATCGCCGCGGCACAGAGGTCGTCCGCCGCCTCGGCGTCGACCCGGGAGAACGTGTGCATGATCGCGTCCAGCCGGCCCACGTCGGCCTCGACGGAGAACCGCAGATGCTCGAACGCGGTCTGGGCCTCTGTCATGGTGTCGCGCCAGATCTCGTGACACAGGGCGCTGCCCGGGGTGTTGCCGAAGGCCGGGTAGGAGAGGCCGCCCAGGGGTGGCGTGGCGGTGGTCCGCTTCTCCATGGTGCCGGCGGCCTTCTCGATCTCGTTCCTCAGCCCGCCGAGCCGTTCCAGATCGATGTGAGTCACTCGTCGAGGCTATGGCGCCGGTGCGAGTCTCGCCAGCGGCGACCGCGTCCGGGTCCCCGGCTCGCCGGTGACCCGGCAGGGACGCTCACGGACGATCGATCGGCTGCCCGCCCGGCGCGTCGTCCGCCGGTGGCAGGCGTGGTGTTCGGGTGTGTCAGACGTCCCGGCGGGCCGCGGCGACCTGTGCGGTGGTGACGGCGAACGGGTTGCGCAACCGGTGCATCGCCACCTCGCCCCGGTCGGACGAGCGAGGCGCGGGCGTCTCGTCGGGCGTGGGCGGAGCCAGGAACTGCGTCATGCGGCGCGGGTTGATCGGAGTCATGTGAGGCCTTCCTCGAACGGTACGTCGCCGGGAAGGCGTGGCCCAGGGGCCACGGAACATCGCAAGAAACGAACCTGTCGGTGTACGGAGTCGGTGAATCGCCGAACGGCGGCCCGCTGAATCAGTCGGGCCGCCGTCGGCGGAAATCATGGGATCAGAGCGGGCGGATGTTCGCCGCCTGCGGGCCCTTCTGGCCCTGGGTGACGTCGAACTCGACGCGCTGGTTCTCCTCGAGGTTGCGGAAACCGTCCGCAGCGATCGCCGAGTAGTGGGCGAAGACGTCAGCGCCACCGTCGTCCTGGCTGATGAAGCCGAAGCCCTTTTCGCCGTTGAACCACTTCACGGTACCTGTAGCCATGTCTGCTCCTTCGCAGGCTGTTGGAGGCCGCACTGTGCGAACTCCCACGCCGCTGCGTTGATCACCCGCGTCGAACCGACACGACAAACGAAAAGCGCCTGTGGGCTCAGAGATAACCCATCAGGCGCTTGAAAACGTCTACGGAAATCAAAACTGCAACTCGGCAAACCGTATCACGAATTTCGTCGGCAGATGCCCGGTTCCTCCACGCGGGTTCCGTCACAGCGCGGAATCCGCGATGTCCGGGCGGTGATGAAGGCGCCGGCCCGCCGAGGCGGCACTCGCACGGTCGCCCGTCGTGTGCGTACAGTGGGTTTGAACCCCTTCAGCGGCCGTTCATGAACCCTGCCCCCCAGGCCCGGTGACGCCCATCCCCGGCGTTCATTTCTGATCAGCGCTGACTGAACTGCCCGAGTGCCACCGAATACCCCGGAGCAAACATGACGTCAGCGTCTGCCACGCCCACGATCACCCCGTTCTCGTGGCGCGAGCCCACCAAGACCCTTCGGGAGAAGGCGACGGACAGGTTCCACGCCGCCCTCGCCGGGGTCCTGGCCGCCGGGATCGAGGACGCTCTCGCCGCCGGCGACCACGCGCGGGCCGTCAGCCTCATCAACCGCGGCTTCGCCGAAGGCAGCCCCGAGCTGGGCTGCGAGCTGCTTTACCAGGCCATCGCGGTCGTCGGCGCGGCCCGCACCTGGACCGTGCAGATCGCGCCCCAGACGCAGGTGCCGCACCGGCCGAGGCCCACGGCCTGACCGGTCGGCGCCCGGCCGGCGGTGCCAGGGCGATGGCGATGCCAGCGCTGATCAGGAGGCGTAACGCTTCTCGGCGCGGGCCTTGGCCTTCGCCGCCTCCACATCACGGTCGCGGGGCGCGGCGGTGGTGACCAGATTGGCCAGCAGCTCCGCGGTGGCGGCCGCGACCGCCGCGACGGCCTGATCGAAGGCGGCCTGATTGGCCTGCGACGGCCGGGTGCTCCCGGCGATCTTCCGGACGTACTGGAGCGCCGCGGCCTGGATCTCGTCCGGCGTGGCCGGCGGCTCGAAGTTGTGCAGCTGGTGGATGCTCCGGCACACGGTCGGATCCCTTCGGACGGGCGGCTCGCGGACCCGTCCAGACTAGGACCCGGCCGGTGGGACCGTCGATCCGACGGGTCCCGCCATCAGCGCCGCTGTGCCGCCGGAGCGCTGCCGCGCCGTGCTCATCCCTCTCGATCAAGCTGCGGAGCCGCCGGTCCGGCGGTTCCTAGGCGCGCTGCTCGGTGATGTCGAGGGGCTTGGCGGTGAGAACGTCCGAGCGCACGTACGCCAGGTCCAGGGTCACGTCGGTGAACCAGAGCACCGGCAGTGTCAGCGGCGGCGGCTGCTCCGGGGTGAAGGTGACCGGGATCAACCCGAACAGCTTGCCCTTGAACGTGGGGCTGTAGAACTCCACGTTGCCGTCGAGGATCAGCTCACCGCTCTCGATGACCGTGGTGGCGTCGCCGGGCTCGTCGATGGTGAGGCTGAACGGCTTGTTCACCACCTTGTCCATGGTGAACTTGAGCGACCGGATCGGCCCGTTCCCGGTGGGCACCTCGGCCACGCCGTCGTAGGACGACTCGTACATGGTCAGTGACGCGACCCTCACGACGCCGGGTTTCGCCCCGGCGAGGGGGAGACCGCCGTCCTGGGCCCGCACGTTCATCTGCCGGGCGCCGAGGCAGGGGATCTCCTCCGGCTTGGCAGTCGCCGGCGCCGACGGCGACACCGGCGCTGACACCGGCGCCGACGGGCTCGTGCTCGTGCTCGGCTTCGCCGACGGCGTCGTCGCGGTGGCGGAGGGGGCCACCGAGGGGGCGGCCGACGGCGACGCCGGAGCCTGCTTCTGGCCGCCGATGCCGATCAGGTCGCCGACGCCTTCCCAGAAGTCGTTGATGCCGTCCAGGATCGGGTGGTCGCTCTCCTGCTCGGTCTGCGTCGCGGACGGCGACGGTGACGGTGAGGAGGACGGGGACGTGGAGCTCGGTGAACCGCTGGAGCCGGTCCTCGTCGCGGAGGGGCCGGGCTTGGCGGTGCTCGCGCTGGGGGAGACCGACGCCTTGCGCGAGGGCAGGCCCTCCGGGCATTCCGCGGCCTCGGCGGGCCGGTGCCCGGCGGCTGTCACCGTGGCCGCGACCAGCACCGGGGCCATGATGATCAGCGCCTTGCGGTGCAGCGACCCCGGCCGGGGCAGGGGTGTGGCGGGCTTCTCGCCCACCGGGCCGATCTCCTGGGTCGGCCGCTCACCGGCGAGCGGGGCCGGCCGCTCACCCGCGAGCGGAGCCTGCCGCTCGCCCGCGAGCGGGGCCGTCCGCTCGCCGAGGAACCGGGTCGGTTCCTCGCCGGCCGGGTCGCCGGCGAACTGGTCGGTGGGCTCGCTCGACGGCTCGCCGGCGCCCGGCGCCCGCGGATTCGCGGGCGGCCCCCAGGCGATGACCAGCGCGCCACCCACGATGCCGAGCATCATGCCGGCGATCCAGCCGCCGAGGTTGAGGCCGATGAAGGAGTAGAGCGCGGTGAGGATGGCGATCACGCCGTAGAACAGCCGCTGCGCCGGGGAGAACCAGGTCAGCACGCCGGCGGTGATCAGCATGACGGGCAGCAGGTAGGAGAAGAATCCCTGCGGCCCGATATGGATCTTGATGTTGTCCAGTTCCATGTTCGCGCTACCGAGCATCTCCAGCCCCGACAGCACCAGGAGGAGCCCGCCCCAGAACGGCCGGACCCGCCGCCACCGCCGGAACCTGCCCCAGATGTTCTCCGTCGCCACGGGTCCTCCTACGAACGTCCCAGCAGAATGACGGGCCCGCGGAGGAATGCCCCGCGAGCCGGAGTGAACAGTGGTCAGTAGCACTCGTGTTCGCCGCTGAGGTGCAGCTTCAGGCTCATGCCGTTGAGGACGAAGGTCGAGGCCGAGGTGTAGTACGCCTGCTGCCGGAGGTTCTGGATCGTGACGGTCCTGGACTGCTGGCCGAAGGAGAGCGCGGCGCCGTGGCTCTCCGCCTCGTCCCGGTTCAGGGTGGAGCCGTCCAGGCCGATCTGGATGTCCTCGAAGGTGGCGTCGCCGCCGAGTTCGGACATGCCGATGAGCAGGTTCTCGGCGTGCACCGGGCGCTTCTCGTCGCCACCGGCCTCGATACGCAGGGTCACCGGACCGACCGCCACCGACTGGCAGAGATTCCACAGGTCGGCCTCACGGATGCCGGACATGGCCGCCGTGATCCTGCCCTTGTCCGCCGACGGGTCGTTCGAGGCCAGCTGGCCGCTGTACTGGGTGAAGCCTTTCCCGACCAGTTTGTCGGCGGAGAGCTTGAACTGCTTGCCGGACACGGTGAAGTTCGCGGCCAGGGCGCCCTCGGCCAGGGCGAGGACCAGCCCACCGGCGACCACTGTCGGCAGGCCCACCGCAACGGCGAACCGGCGCCAGTTGGTGCGCCCGTACGCCGGAGCGCTTTGCTCATCCTCCACGGAACCTCCTCAAGGATGGTGCGACCGGCGACCCGCGCAGCGAGACACGTCGATGGTCGCGGCCGTAATGTGCCGGAAATGTTGCCGCTGCGGGGCGGGGATAACAAGGGCTTGATTTACCGGTCAGTAACCCAGGTCACTTGATCAACATGACTGACGGTGATCTTCACCACGCAGGTGTCCGAAATTTCCGATATTTGGAAGCCGCGCGGCCATTTACCCGTTACCCGGGGTACGCAAGGCCTGGTTTATTGCGGATCGGTAACGAAGTGATTTTGGCGCGTGGTGACTTACGTCTCGGCCCCAACCTGCCGAACTGAGGGGCATGAACGCCCGCGAGGACCGCCGCCGATGAGTGTGCAGCGTCGGCTCAACGTGGGGTCCTTCCTCGTGTTGCTCCTGTTCGTCGTCCTCCTGGCGGTGCAGTTCGTCGCCGGTCCGCGCCTGCGCACGCAGTACGACGGCGACATCGCCCGCGCCGACCGCGCCGCGGCCGCCAACGACCAGGTCCTCCAGCGGATGACCGACGCCGAGACCGGGGTTCGCGGCTTCCAGCTCACCGGGGACCCGGCCTTCCTGGAGCCGTACGAGGAGGGCTGGACCGGCGCTCTCGCCGGCCTCGACGAGATCGCGAACAACGGCTTCGCCCCGCAGGTCGAACAACTGCTCGGCCGCGAGCGCGAGGCCGTCCGCGCGTGGCTGGACGGGTACGCCCTGCCGATCGTCACGGCCGGCGTGCCCGACAACGACGGCGCCCGCGCGGTCGAGGGCAAGCGGCTGTTCGACGAGATCCGCATGGTCGGTGAGGTGCTCGACCGGGTCCTCGCCGCCGAGCGCCGCAACCTGATCGCCGCCGAACTCTCCGAACGCCGGCTGCTCGACCTCTTCTCGGCCGGTCTCGTCGCGGCGATCCTGCTGGTGAGCTACGCCGTCGCCCGGACCGCCCGGCGGCAGCTCCTGGTCCCGCTCGGCGACCTCGGCAGGACCATCCGCAGCCTGGCCGGCGGGAACCTCGCGACCCGGGCCGAACCGGGGGGCGCGGCGGAACTGCGTACCGTCGTCCAAGCCGTCAACGATCTGGCCGCGCAGACCGAGACCCTGCTCGCCGCCGAGCAGGCCCGCGCCGCGCGGGCCGGCCTGCGGCAGGCCGTCGCCGCCGAGATGCAGGAGATGACCGACCCGACGGCGTGCGCGCACCGCATCGCCGAACTGATCGGCGCCGCGGTCTGCGCCGGCGCCGTGCACTGCGAGATGGTCTTCCCCGGCACCGGGACCGTGCACGTCGCCTGGCCGTCCGACGCCCGCGGGCTGGCCGCCGGGCTCACCGCCGAGATGCTCGCCGGGAAGCCCGGCCAGCTGCGGGTGCGCCCCGACGGGAGCATCTGGCTGGCCATCGGTGGCGACGACTGCGCGCCCGGATACCTCTACGCCGTCCGGCCCAGCGCCCCGGTCTGGACCGAGGCCGAGCAGCGCCTGCTCGCCGGGGTCGGCCGGGAGATCGAACGGGCGGTACGCCAGCTCACCGTGCAGCACCAGCAGGCCCGCCTGATCACCGAACTGCGGATGCTCGACCAGCGCAAGGACGTCTTCATCCAGACCGTCACGCACGAACTGCGCACGCCGCTGACCAGCATCCTCGGTTACGCCGAGATGATCGCGGACGACGAGGGCGAACTCACCGCGATCCAGCAGCGCGCCCTGGACGCCATCCTGCGCAACTCCCACCGGCTGCACGACACGATCGGCGACCTGGTCCTGCTGGACCGCCCGGATCGCGGCGCCGCGCTGCACACCGAGACCCTGGACCTGGCGGACGTCGCCCGGATGGTCCGCGGCGAACTCGGCAACGCGGCCGGGGCGAAGAACCTCACCGTCACCGTCGACGCCGACGAGGGATGGGTCCGGGGCGACCGCACCCAGCTGCAACGGGCCCTGAGCAGACTGCTGGACAACGCGATCAAGTTCACCCCGGCCGGCGGGAGCGTCGAGTGCCGGGTGACCGCGGACGCCCGGACCGTCGCGGTCGCCGTCACCGACACCGGCATCGGCATCCCGGCCGAGGACGTGCGCGGCCTGTTCACCCCGTTCCACCGGGCCGGCAACGCGGTGGACCAGGCCGTCCAGGGGCCCGGTCTCGGGCTGGCCATCGTCCGCGACATCGTCCGCGACCACGGCGGCACCATCACCGTGCAGTCGGTGGTCGGGCGCGGCAGCACGTTCACGGTGACCCTTCCGGCCGCCTCCGCATCCGCGCCGGTGCTCCCACCCGTCGTGGTGCCCGCCGAGCCGAAATCGCCGGCTCACGTGTGAGCCGGACGATCGTTACCGGAATGACGATCAAGCGGTACACCGTGGTTATGCCGCGCTGCCGCCACAAAGTGCCCCGCCACGCCGCCGTACGCCGCCTGACCAGGAACTTCACCCGGAACGAGGCGGGGGAGCACTATCCGGCCGGTTCTTCGAGGGCCTCCGGGGATCGCCGGGATCCGAAACATGAAGCGCGTAGCGTGCTTATGTGGATCTGCACACCGTCACCGAAGTGATCAGCCCAGCCTCGCCCGGCCAGTGGCGGCCCGGCGACGCCTGGATGGGCGGGGGCACCGCCCTGCTCGGCGAGCCCCGCCCGCACATCACCCGGCTGCTCGACCTCGCGGCCGCCGGCTGGCCGCCACTCACCGTCCACGACGACGGCGTCGAGATCGCGGCCACCTGCACCATCGCCGAACTCGCCGACAGGCTGGGCCGGCACGGCATCGTGCTCCAGTGCTGTCACGCGTTCCTCGCCTCCTTCAAGGTCTGGAACGTGGCCACCGTCGGCGGCAACCTCTGCGCCGCCCTCCCGGCCGGGCCGATGATCTCGCTGAGCGTCGCCCTGGACGGGACGTGCGTGCTGATCGGGCCGGACGGCGCCGAGCGCCGGGTGCCGGCGGCCGAGTTCGTCACCGGTGAGGGCACGACCGTGCTGCGCGACGGCGAGTTCCTGCGGGCCGTCCACCTGCCCTCGGCCGCGCTCGGCGCGCGTACGGCGTACCGCCGAGGGTCGCTGCACCGCCATGGCCGCTCGGCCGTGCTGCTGATCGGCAGGGCGGAGCCCGCCGGAGGCATGTCACTGACGGTGACCGCCGCGACCCGCCGCCCCCATGTCCTCCGCTTCCCCGCACCGCCGTCACCGGCCGACCTGGACGCCGCGCTCGACACCATCCCGGCCGCCCAGTACGTCGACGACGTGCACGGCCGCCCCGTCTGGCGGCGGCATCTGACCCGGCACTACGCGACCCAGATCCGGGCCGAACTAGCACCCTGAACACCGACCGCAGGACTTCCGGCCGCACCCCGCGGCCGGCAGGAAGGCAACCGCATGACCATCGAGATCAACGGGACACCGCACGACCGCGCACCCCGCCCCGGCCAGTGCCTGCGCACCTATCTGCGCGAGGAGGGCTGCTTCGGCGTCAAGAAGGGCTGCGACGCCGGCGACTGCGGAGCGTGCACGGTGCACGTGGACGGCACACCGGTGCACAGTTGCGTCTACCCGGCCTTCCGGGCACAGGGACGCACCGTCACCACCATCGAGGGCCTGGCCGGACCCGACGGCCTGCACCCGGTGCAACAGTGCTTCCTCGACGCGCAGGGATTCCAGTGCGGCTTCTGCACCGCCGGCATGATCATGACGACGGCGGCGCTCACCGACGGCCAGCGCGAGGACCTGCCGCGGTCCCTCAAAGGCAACCTCTGCCGGTGTACGGGCTATCGCGCCATCACCGACGCCATCGAGGGACGGCCCGCGGCCGTCAGCCCGCCGGCCGGCTCGGCTGTCGGATCGAGCCTCGGCGCGCCCGCCGGACCACAGGTGGTCACCGGCGCCGCCCGCTACACGTTCGACCTCGACGTGCCCGGCATGCTGCACCTCAAGGTGCTGCGCTCGCCGCACGCCCACGCCCGCATCCTGTCCATCGACACGTCGGCCGCCCTCGCCGTCGAAGGCGTCGAGGCCGTCCTGACCCACAAGGACGCCCCGGACCCGCTCTTCTCCACCGGGCAGCACGAGATCGAGGCCGAGGACCCGTACGACACCCGGCTCCTTGACGAGGTCGTGCGGTTCGTCGGCCAGCGGGTCGCGGCGGTGGTCGCCGACTCGGAGGCGGCCGCCGAGGAAGGGGTGCGGCGGCTCCGCGTCGAGTACGAGGTGCTGCCGGCCGTGATCGATCCGGCGCTCGCGATGCGGCCCGGCGCCCCGCTGGTGCACGGGGACAAGGGGATCGCGCAGGGCATCGTCCGGGCGAACGCCAACGTGGTGGGGGAGCTGCACGCCGGGATCGGCGACGTCGACGCCGGTTTCGCCGCCGCCGACGCCGTCTATGAGGCGACCTTCCGGACCCCCCGGGTGCAGCACGCCAGCCTGGAGACGCACGGGGCCGTCGGCTGGCTCGACGAGAACGATCGACTGGTCATCCGGTCGAGCACGCAGACGCCGTTCCTCACTCGGCGGGCCGTCTCGCGGCTGTTCGGCCTCGGTCTCGACGAGGTGCGCGTGGTCGCCGGGCGGGTCGGCGGCGGATTCGGCGGCAAGCAGGAGATGCTGGTCGAGGACCTGGTGGCGCTGGCCGTGCTGCGCACCGGCAGCCCGGTCAAGTGGGAGTTCACCCGCGCCGAACAGTTCACCGCCGCCACCACCCGGCACCCGTTTGAGATCACCGTCAAGGCCGGCGCGCGGGTCGACGGCACGATCACGGCCCTCCAGCTCACCGTGCTGGCCAACACCGGCGCCTACGGCAATCACGGCCCGTCGGTGATGCACCACGCCTGCCACGAGACGGTCGCCGTCTATCAGTGCGCGAACATCCGGACCGATGCCCACTCCGTCTACACGAACACCGTGCCGGCCGGGGCGTTCCGTGGCTACGGCCTCGGACAGGTCACCTTCGCCGTCGAGCAGGTGCTCGACGAGGTGGCCCGCATGATCGGCATGGACCCGGTCACGTTCCGCGAGATCAACGTGGTCCGGCCCGGCGATGACCTGACCGCGCCCGGCGCCCACGTCCCCGACCTCGGCATCGCCAGTTACGGCCTGGACCAGTGCCTGGCCCGGATGCGCCAGGCCGCCGCCACGGCTGACGAGGCGCCGCCCGGCTGGCTGGTCGGCGAGGGCATGGCGATCGCGATGATCGCGGCCGGCCCGCCCGGCGGCCACTTCGCCGACGCCACCGTCACCCTGCTGCCCGACGGCCGTTACGAGCTGGCCGTCGGCACCGCCGAATTCGGCAACGGCAGCACCACGGTGCACGCGCAGATCGTCGCCGACGAGCTGCACACCACGCCCGACCGGATCGTGATCAGACAGTCCGACACCGACGTGGTCGGCCACGACACCGGCGCCTTCGCCTCCACCGGCGTCGTCGTCGCCGGCCAGGCGGTCCTGCGCGCCGCTCGGGACCTGCGCTCCCGGATCCTCGCCGCGGCCGGCCGCACCCCCGGCGAAGTCCAGGCTCTCACCGCGTCATCGGTGGCCGGCATCGAGCTCGCGAGCCTGGCACCGCTCTCGGCGAGCGGACATTTCGACGGCACCCCGCGGTCGGTGGCCTTCAACGCTCAGTTCTTCCGGATAGCCGTCGAGCCGGACACCGGCGAGCTGCGCATCCTCCGCTCGGTGCACAGCGCCGACGCCGGCACCGTGATGAACCCGCTGCAACTCCGCGGTCAGATCGAGGGCGGCGTGGCCCAGGCCATCGGCGCCACCCTCGCCGAACACGTCGACGTCGACGAGACCGGCCAGGTCACCACGGCCGCCTTCCGCCAATACCACCTGCCCACGTTCGCCGACATCCCGTACACCGAGGTGCACTTCGCCGACACCACCGACGCGATCGGCCCGCTCGGCGCGAAATCGATGAGCGAATCCCCGTACAACCCGGTGTCTCCCGCCCTGGGAAACGCCCTCCGCGACGCCATCGGCGTGCGCCTCACCGATCTGCCCTACACCGCCGACCGCATCTGGCAGGCCATGAATCCCTGACCCGTCCCGGCGGCGCGGCGCGGCCGCGGCATACTGCTGAGCCATGATCGCTGGTGATGGGCTCCTCTACCTGCTGGTGTGCGCGGCCGGCCCCGCTTCCGGGGTCGGCCGCCTGGTGGAACTCGCGCAGGCCGACGGCTGGACCGTGCAGGTGGTCGCCACGCCGTCGGCGCTCGCCTTCATCGACGCCGCGGCGCTGGGGGAGCAGACCGGGCGGCCGGTCCGCAGCCGTTACCGCTCCCCGTCCGAGCCCCGCCCACCCCGGCCGGACGCCGTCATCCTCGCCCCGGCCACCTACAACACGATCAACAAGTTCGCCCTGGGCATCGCCGACACCTATGTGCTGGGCCTGCTCGCCGAAGCGCCCGGCCTCGGCATCCCGGTCGTGGTCCTGCCCTACGTCAACGCCGCGCTGGCGTCCCGGGCGCCGTGGCGCCGCAGCGTGGAACAGTTGCGGGCCGAGGGCGTCCGGGTGCTTCCCGGGCCGGGCGACGACGTCGCGGCGTTCCCCTGGCACCTGGCCCTGCGAGCGCTCGGGGACGACCCGGCCTAGGCACGGAGAGATCTCGCGCGATCGCTGAACCAGACGACGAACCCCGTCAGGCTGCTCGTGTGACATGGGCGGGCAGGGTCTTGGCGGTCTTGGCGGGGTGGTGTGCGAGGGTGCCGGCCGGTTGGTGCCGGGTGTCGGGGGCCTGGGTGGTGGTGGCGGCTTCGGTGCG
>NZ_JASCTH010000059.1 GCF_030009775.1 Actinoplanes sandaracinus
TCGGCACCGCCGGCCATCGCTGGATCGTCAACGGCACGGTGAGGCCGGCGGGCGCCGGCGCGGGCACCGACCGGTGCAGGCTGTAGCCGGTGGCGCCGTCCCGGTGGACCAGCGCGTCCCCGCCGGTGGCGTCGTCGACGAACAGATGGAACGGATAGTCACGCAGGTCCATCGCGAACGCCGCCGAGTCCGGGGTCTGCACGGCCAGGTGGTAGTCCTTCATCCGCACGATGCGCCCGGCCGCCGTCCGCGGACCGGCCAGGCCGATCGGGCTCTGCGGGTACGGCGAACACCACTCGCCCGCCACGAAACCGACGTCGCCGGAACGCTCGGCGGCCAGGTGCTGGTCGAGGCGGTGCAGTCGCAGCAACAGCCCGGCGGCGGCCTGATCGATCGACTCCCGGACCGTGGGCGCGGCCGTCTGCACCCTGATCATCCGGGCCCGGACGGCCACGTTCACCTGCGCCACCACCGTGAACGCAGTGGTGTCGTACCCGCCGTACGGGCTCAGGCGTGCCCTGAGGTGTTCGGCCGCGTGGTCGACGGTGGCGAGGACATCGCCGATGACGCGCTGGGCGTACGCCGATTCCTCGGCGGTGACCGGGCCGGACACGGCCACGGCGGGGTGTTCTCGTGTCACGTTGCGGCGAGCCGACATGCGCCGTTCTCTTCCATGAGGATTGGGGTCAGGTCTGCCGGCGGGACCGAGCGGCGCCTCCCGCTGCCGGAGGGCGGCGCGAGCGCGGCGCCGCTCTCTCACCGCCGGAACAAGCTGAACGAACACTATCCAGGCGTGGCCCTGCCGGGACAGTGCCGATCGGCCCCACCCGTGCGGGTGAGCAAGGGCCGAACGGCCACGGGAGTTCCGCCCGATCAGCTATCGGCGGCGAACCGCCGGGCCAGGGCTAGGAACCGTAGTAGGCGGCCCGCATGAGTTGCTGCATGTCGTCGAGCATCGGCATGCGCGGGTTGGCCGGGGCGCACTGGTCCTCGTAGGCGTTGACCGCCTGCTGCGGCAGCGCTTCCAGGAAGTCCTCCTCGTCGACGCCTACGGACTTGAAGGACGGCTCGATGCCGACCGCGTCGCGGAGCCTTTCCACCGCCGCGGCGTAGGACTCGACGCCCTCCTGCGGGGTGGCCGCCGGGAGGCCGAGCATGCGGGCGATGTCCTGGAAGCGCTCCGGCGCCCGGTAGCACTCGTACTTGGGCCAGCCGGTCAGCTTGGCCGGCGCGGAACCGTTGTAGCGGATGACGTGCGGCAGCAGGATCGCGTTGGTCCGTCCGTGTGCCACGTGGAAGGTCGCGCCCAGGGTGTGCGACATGGCGTGCACGATGCCCAGGAAGGCGCTGCCGAACGCCATGCCGGCGATGGTTCCGGCATTGTGCATCCTCTCCCGTGCCTCGGGGTCGGCTCCGCCGTGGTGCACGGCCCGCTCGAGGTTGGCGAAGATGAGCTTGATGGCCTGCAGCGCGAGCCCGTCGGTGAAGTCGTTGGCATAGACGGACACGTACGACTCGGTGGCGTGGGTCAGCGCGTCGAAGCCGCTGTCGGCCGTGATGGCGGGCGGCAGATCGGCCGCGAGCACCGGGTCGACGATCGCGACGCTCGGGGTCAGGGCGTAGTCGGCCAGGGGAAACTTCTTTCCACTCGCGGTGTCGGTGATGACGGCGAACGGTGTCACCTCGGCGCCGGTGCCCGACGTGGTGGGGATGCAGACCAGCTGGGCCCGCTCGCCGAGAGCCGGGAACTTGAACGCCCGCTTGCGGATGTCGAAGAACTTCTCCCGCATGTCGGCGAACACCACCTCCGGGTGCTCGTAGCGCAGCCACATCACCTTGGCGGCGTCCATGGCCGAGCCGCCACCCAGCGCGATGATCGTGTCGGGCTGGAACGAGCGCATCAGCTCCGCGCCCCGGTCGACGGTGTCCACGCTGGGTTCCGGTTCGACGTCGTCGATGACCTGCAGCGCCACCCGCTCGGGCCGCCGCTGCAGAACGGTGATGAGCCGGTCGACGTACCCCAGCTTCGTCATGGTGTGATCGGTGACCACGGTGACCCGGTGCACGTCCGGCATGTCGGCCAGGTAACGGATGGCGTTGGGCTCGAAGTAGATCTTCGAGGGCACCTTGAACCACTGCAGATTGTTGGCGCGCCGGCCGATCCGCTTGACGTTGATGAGATCCACCGCGGTGACGTTGTTCGACACCGAGTTGTGGCCGTAGCTGCCGCATCCCAGCGTCAGCGACGGCAGGAACGCGTTGTACATGTCACCGATGCCACCCTGTGACGCCGGGGCGTTCCAGATGACGCGCACCGCCTTGACCCGCCGCCCGAACTCCTCGGCCAGCTTTTCGTCCTCCGTGTGGATCACGGCGCTGTGACCGAGGCCGTCGAACTCGACCATCTGCTCGGCGTAGCGGATGCCGTCCTCGGTCGTCGCCGCACGCAGCACCGCGAGGACCGGGCAGAGTTTCTCCCGGGTGAGCGGCTCGGCGGGGCCGACGTGGTCGACCTCCACGAGAAGCAGCGACGTTCCGGCCGGCACGGTGAAGCCGGCCCGCTCGGCGATCCAGGCCGCGCTCTGCCCGACGACGTCGGGGTTGAGGCGTGCGCCGGAGCAGCCCGCGCCTCCGGCCTCGGTGCCGAAGATGAACTCCTCGAGCCGGCGTTTCTCGTCGGTGGTGACCACGTGGGCGTGCAGGTTCCGGAACTCGGTCAGCGCCGCCTCGTACACCGCGGTGTCGATGATGGCAGCCTGCTCGGAGGCACAGATCATGCCGTTGTCGAACGACTTCGACAGCACGATGTCGTGCACGGCCCGGCGCAGCTTCGCCCCACGATGGACGTAGGCCGGCACGTTGCCGGCACCGACGCCGAGGGCCGGCTTCCCGGCCGAGTAGGCCGCCCGCACCATGCCGTTGCCGCCGGTCGCGAGGATCGTCGACACCCCCGGGTGATGCATCAGCGCGCCGGTGGCCTCGATCGACGGCTGCTCGATCCACTGGATGCAGTGTTCCGGAGCACCGGCGGCGACGGCGGCGTCCCGGACGATCCGGGCCGCCTCGGCGCTGCACAGCTGCGCGGCGGGGTGGAAGGCGAAGATGATCGGGTTACGCGTCTTGAGCCCGAGCAGGGCCTTGAAGATGGTGGTCGACGTCGGATTGGTGACCGGCGTGACGGCGCAGACCACACCGACCGGCTCAGCGATCTCGACGATGCCGTTGATCTCGTCGCGGGCGATGACCCCCACCGTCTTCAGGCCTGCCATGTGGTTGGTGACGTGCTCGCACGCGAAGATGTTCTTGACGGCCTTGTCCTCGAAGACACCCCGGCCGGTCTCGGCGACCGCGAGCCGTGCCAGGTCGCCGTGCCGGCTCAGCGCGGCCACCGACGCCTTCGCGACGATCCGGTCGATGCGCTCCTGGTCGAAGCCGGCGTACTCGTCCAGGGCCTTGGAGCCGTTGCCGACCAGGGTGTCGATGGCGGCGCCGGTCTCGCCGGGCAGGGCGGTGGTCACGGCTACGGCGGTCATGTGGATCACTCCGATCGTCAGTGCCGGGAGCTGTCGTCCGGGCACGGGTCCATCGTCGCGTTCACGCCCGCCTCGCGCGGGTGCCCAGCGACCCGCCCGGCCGGGACCAAGGTCCCGACCATCGAGTGGATCAGTGCTCCCGGTCTGTCACGGCATGCGGCAACCGCACGAGTTGGACCACGATCGCGACGACACCGGCAACGAGAGCGAACCCCAGAACGGACCGCGCCACCAGGGCCCACACCAACGGCTCGGTGCTGAACTGGAACGGGAAGACCTGCCAGACGCGCACGAGTGCCGCCACACCGACAGCCGCTGAACCATGCCCGAGCGGCGTGGTCGGCCGCGCTCGTCCCGCGGGGCACACCGGCACCGCGAACAGCGCTCGTGCCCGAGGGCGTGGCCGCAGGACGGTACGAGTCCTCGTCATGCTGTGTCCGACGGACGAGCTCTGCACGAAAGGGCCCATGTCGCCCGTTTCGTAGAGCAGGCCCTTCGGCAATAGTCTGTCTTCCATGGCAGATCTCTTCTCGGACGACGAGGCTGAACCGATCACGCTGGGGCTGCGTCCGCTCTCCCGGGTTCGTCTCGACGAACTGCTGCAGGAGATGCTGGACCGCGTCGGCGAGGTGATGACCAGCCGGGAACGCCTGCGGGCGCTGCTGAGCGCCGTGGTCGGCATCGGCACCGATCTGGACCTGCGCAGCACGCTGCAACGCATCGTCGAGTCCGCCTGCGCCCTCGTCGGCGCCCGCTACGGCGCTCTCGGCGTGATCGGCAACGATCGCACCGAACTGTCCGACTTCATCACCCACGGCATCGACCCGCAGACCCACGCCCGCATCGGCGACCTGCCACACGGCCGCGGCGTCCTCGGCCTGCTCATCACCGAACCCCGGCCGGTCCGCCTGCCGGACATCACCCGGCACCCGCAGTCCTACGGCTTCCCGCCGAACCATCCCCCGATGCACAGCTTCCTCGGCGTACCGGTACGCACCCGGGACCAGATCTTCGGCAACCTCTACCTCGCCGAGAAACAGGGCGCCGCCGAATTCAGCGACGACGACGAGGAGATCGTCGTGGCCCTCGCCGCCGCGGCCGGCGTCGCCATCGACAACGCCCGCCTGTTCACGCTCGCTCAGCGGCGCGAGCGGTGGCTCGCCGCCACTGCGGAGATCACCGGCATGCTCGTCGGCACCGTCCGCCGCACCGAGGCACTGCGGCTGATCGCCCGCCGCGCCCGCGAGGTGGCCGGCGCCGAACTGGTTTTGATCATGCTGTACGACGAGGAGAACAGCCGCTACACCATCGAGGCCGCCGACGGCACGAGCCCGTCATGCGGCGACCTGGCCGGCAAATTCGTTGCTCTGGACCCGGCCGCGGCCGAGAAGCTCGGGCGGGAGAAATACCGGGCCGTCGACAACCTGCGCACGGTCGCCGAGTGGCCCGGTCCGGTGCCGGACAGCCCCGCGATGGCCGTTCCCCTGGCGGGAGCCGACACGCTGCACGGTGTGCTCATCGTGACCCGGCCCGCCGGGCAGCCGTCCGACGACGATGACGCGGTACAACTGTCGACCTTCGCCGGGCACGCCGCTCTGGCCCTCGAACGCGCCCGCGCGCAGGAGGAACGCGAACTGCTCGTGGTCCTGGAGGACCGTGAGCGTATCGCCCGGGACCTGCACGACGTGGTCATCCAGCGGCTGTTCGCCACGGGCATGCAACTGCAGGGCGCCGTCCCGCATGCCGCCAAGCCGGAAGCGATCAAGCGGATCAACGCCGCGGTCGACGACCTGGACGCGACCATCCGCGACATCCGCCGCTCGATCTTCGAGCTGCGTACCCCGATCGGCCCTTCGCTGCGTGCCGAGCTCGGCGAGACGGTCGAGGCCGCCGCCGAGACGCTGGGCTTCCGGCCGGAGCTGGACACCTCCGGCCCGGTGGACAGCGCGATTCCCGACGACATCAAACCCGAGATCCTGGCAGTGCTACGCGAGGCGCTGTCGAACATCGCCCGGCATGCCCGCGCCAGCAGCGCTCGTGTGTCCGTGCGTGCCGCTGACGGCGAGGTCGTGCTCCACATCGAGGACGATGGCGTCGGATTCGACCCGAGCCGAGCCCGCGGTGGCATCGTCAACATGGGCGAACGTGCCCACGACATCGGTGGCGCCTTCGAGATCGGCCCCGCCCCGCACGGCTCCGGCACGGTGCTGACCTGGCGGGCCCCTATCAGCGGATAGAGGAGGGAGGTGTTCCCGCAGCCACGGCGTCGTGGCGTCATGGCAGGCGATCGTCATGGGCTGCTCGACCGGCGCCGGTAAGGGCGGGTTCAACCGTCCGTCGTCATCGGCGAATGCCACCACGCCCAGCCGGCCATGCCGAGCAGATGCAGCACCAACCGCACCGTGGGGCTGGCCGCCACCAACACCACCTCGGCGTCCTGCTGCTCCAGGTGGTCACGCAGTGTGACCACCTCCCGGACACCTGCGGCATCGCAGAAGCCGATCTCACGCAGGTCCCACTCGATGCGAGGTGCGCGCCGGGGAAGCAGCACGGTGATCCGCTCACGGAAGAGCGCCGCAGCCGCGGTCGGTGCGGGGCTGCCGGACCGTGTTGCGGTGTACAAGGCCAGCCGCAGCCCGGGTTTCCCGTCGGCTGAAGCAAGGTGGCCCGGCCGCTGAGCCTCGGTGGGTCAGGGCGGAAACGCTCGGCCGGGAGCCCGGGCGGGCTCTGTTTCGCCTACCCGGTCAGGGTCGCGCGGCGCGCCGCCGCCGTCCGCGGTGGCAGGGCCACGTTCGGCCGGGCGGGCGGCACGAGGAGGACAGGGCAGAGACGGCGGCCGGTCGACGTGACGCCGCCGGAACGGTACAGCGCCTCGACCACCCAGCCCTTGTGTCCCATACCAGCCACGAGCAAACAGCCACGCCAGGCCGCACGCTCCAGCGTGTACGCGATGTCGTTCTCGCCGATGAGCATCCGTGTGACCGGAACGTCCGGCCAGGAGGCGCCGCACGCGCTCAGCGCCGCGTCGAGTCGGTGTTCGGCCGTGGCGCGCCCGGTGTCACGGGTGGTTGCGCCCCGTCCGGAGGCCGTGACGTGAACGGCGGTGAGTGTGCTGCCCGTGTGCGCCGCTGCTTCGTAGGCCTGTCGCAGGGTCGTCGTGTGCCGGCCGGATACGGCCACGATCACCGGTCCCCGGGAGGGAGCCGGTCCCCGGTTCACGAGCAGTGGGCAGATGCTGTGGTGAGCCAGATAGGCGGCGGTCGGCCCCCACCCGTGATGGGCCAGCCTCTCGTCGCGATGCCCGACCACCAGCAAACAGGCCTGGGAGGACCACCGAAGCAGCGCTTCCGCCGGGCCTTCGTCCATCAACGCGGTGGTGACCTTCAGCTGCGGTTCGACCTGCCGGGCTCGGCGTGCGGCGAGGTCGAGCAGGTGTTCACCCTCGGCCCGGTCCGGTACGGTCGCCCGAGGCCGCGGCAACCCGAAATGCCGGCCCGGCCAGGCATGCACGACCACCAACGGCGCGCCGCGGTACGCGGCTTCCGCAGCGGCAAGATCGACGACATGCGACGCCGCCGGTGTCCCATCGACGCCAATCACCACGGGCAGCTTCTCCTGAACCGACACGACCCTGTTCATAGGTGAACGCTAAGCCGCCCGGAACCGGCCGCGGCACGGCCGCAAGGCACCGCATGACGGTCCGTTGGGCCCCTGGAGACGCCGGTCACGCTGAGTCGATCAGGACCTACGGCCCTGTTCCCTCGGGAAGGACCGCGCAACGCTTTGTCCCAGGCGTCCACCGGCCGAGCCGGAAGCCACGCCGGCCGGGCGAAAGGCGTGGCCGTCGAGCCACCAGGCCCACCGTCGCCAAGACGGGCACCAGCCGGCGCCAGGCACGGCATCGGCCCGGTGGACGCCGGCACCAGCGATTCCAGCACCATCTGTCGCCTCGTCGGCATGGTGATTTGTGGTCGCACTCAGGGCCGTCGGCCCTACCGTTCGCGGACACCGCCCGCGCATGGTGGAGATGCGGCATACCGGTATGTGGTTGCCGGAAGGGCAATGATGACGATGACGAGCAGAGTCCAAACGGCTGTTCCCACCCTGACCGGGCTCTCGAGCGGTGAGGCCGCCGAACGCCTCGCCGCGGACGGCCCCAACATCGTCGCCGCTCCCCCACGTCGTGGCATTCTCGCCCGGGTGGGACGACAGCTCGCCGACCCGCTCGTCGCGCTGCTGCTGATCGCCGGGACCGTGACCGCTGTGCTCCGGGATCTCCCGGACACCGTCATCATCGTTCTGGTGGTCGCGGTGAACACCCTCATCGGGGTGGTGCAGGAGGTGCGGGCGGACGCCGCGATCGCCGCACTGGACCAGCTCGCCGCACCGGTGGCACGGGTGATCCGCGACGGACGTGACCAGATCGTGCCGGCCGCCGAACTGGTGCGCGGCGACCACGTGCGCCTGGAAGCCGGCGACATCGTCCCCGCCGACCTGGAGCTCACCGAGGCACAGCGCGCCACGTTCGACGAGTCCTCGCTGACCGGCGAGTCCGTCCCGGTGCATCGGGGTGTGGCCGAGACGGCCGGTGCGGGCACCGTACTGACCAGCGGCCGGGCCGCCGGCACCGTGGCACGGACCGGGGCAGCGAGCGCACTCGGCCGGATCGCCGAGCTGGTGGCCCGTACCCGGCCGGGTCCGACGCCGTTGCAGCGGCGCATCGCCGCGCTCGGCCGGACGCTCGGCCTGGCGGCTGTCGCGGTGTCGGCGGTGGTGTTCGCCCTCGGTCTGCTTGCCGGTCAGCCGCTGGTACGCATGGCGATCACCGCGGTGAGCCTGGTGGTGGCGGCGGTGCCGGAGAGCCTGCCGGCCGTCGTGACCCTGGCCCTGGCCCTCGGCGCCCGGCGGATGGCCAGCACCCGTGCCATCCCACGCCGCCTGCACGCGGTGGAGACCCTCGGCTCGGTCACCGTGATCGCCTCCGACAAGACCGGAACGCTCACCGAGAACCGGATGTCCGTGCAGCAGGCGGTCACGGCCGACGGCACCCGCTTTACGGTCTCCGGGGCCGGGTACGCCCCCGACGGCGAGATCAGCGGCCCGGACGGTGTCCTGGCGACCGTTCCCCTTGCCTTGTGGGACCTGGCCCGCGGCGGGGCGCTGTGCAACGACGCCGGCCTGCTGCCACCGGACGGTGAGCGTACGCAGTGGGCTGCGGCCGGCGACCCGATGGAGGCGGCGCTGCTCGCCTTCGCCGGGCGGTGTGGCCTGGATCCGGCGGGTGAACGTGCCGCCGCCGCCCGGGTGGCGGAACATCCCTTCGATCAGACCCGCCGCCGGATGACCACGGTCCACCGGCTCCCCTCCGGCGGCTATCTGACCATCTGCAAGGGAGCCCCGGAATCCGTGCTCGACGCCGAGTCCGACCCGGCTCTGCTGAGCGCCGCGACAGACCTGGCCGCCGACGGGCTGCGCGTGCTCGCCGTCGCCACCGCGGTCAGCGCGGAGATTCCCGACCCGGCAGCTCCTCCCCCGCTGCACGCCGCCGGACTGGTGGGTATCGGAGACCCGCTGCGCGCCACGGCACGCGACACCGCGGCGGCATTCGAGCGTTCCGGCGTACGCCTGCTGTTGATCACCGGCGATCACCCGGGAACCGCGACCGCCATCGGCAGACAGCTCGGCCTTCTCGGCCCGGGCGACACCGTCGCCCGGGGCGACACCGGCCCGCTGACCGGTGAGACGATCGCGCACGCCCGGGTGTACGCCCGCACTCAACCGGAACAGAAACTCGACATCATCGCCGCCCTTCAGGAACGCGGCGAGGTCGTGGCCATGACCGGCGACGGCGTCAACGACGCGCCCGCGCTGCGCCGCGCCGACATCGGCGTCGCCATGGGCAGCGGCACGGAGGTCGCCCGGCAGGCCGCCGAACTGGTACTGGTCGACGACAACCTGGCCACCGTCGCGAAGGCGATCGGCGAGGGACGGCGGATCTACGACAACATCCGCCGGTTCCTGCGCTACGGCCTGTCCGGCGGGGTCGCCGAGCTCATCGTCATGCTGGCCGGACCGCTGATGGGTATGCCACTGGCCCTGCTGCCCGCCCAGCTCCTGTGGATCAACCTGCTCACCCACGGGGTTCCCGGTGTCGCGCTCGGCGCCGAACCGGCAGAGACCGACGTCCTTCGCCGGCCTCCGCGGTCGCCGCAGGAATCGGTGCTCGGCGCCGGCCTGCTGCGCGACATCCTCGTCGGTGGAACCATCGTCGCCACCGTCACCCTGGCCGCCGGAGTCACCGCCAACGGTATGGGACTGCCGTGGCAGTCGGTGATGTTCCTGGTCCTCGGTCTGGCCCAGCTCGGCGTCGCCCTCGCCGTCCGCGCCAGGCCGGCCGCCGGAACAAGCCGGAACTGGTCGCTGATCGGCGCGGTGGCGGTGTGCGTGCTCCTGCAGTTGGCCGGAGTGCTGGCCGGCCCGTTGCAGACCTTGCTGGGCACCGATCCGCTCACCGCCGCGACCATCCTGGCGTGCTTCGGCGTCGCGGTGATCCCGGGCCTTGCCCTGCGGCTCGCCGACCGGCGGCACTGGACCCGGGCCGTCCGGCCCGTCCCACCGGGTCCAGATGCCCTGCCCGCAAATGCATCGACTGATGTCGAATAAGGAAGAGAACGGTCGGCCCGCGCGACGCGCTCCCCGCGCGACGCACGGAACCGGAAAGGAGGGCCGTACCGTGAACAACACCATCGTCATCGGATATGACGGATCACCCGACGCTCACACCGCTCTGACGTGGGCCCTGGACGAGGCAGCCCGGACCGCCGCACCGGCGGAGATCGTCTACGCCGACGAATGGCCGCTCTGGGCGCCCGCCGCGAGCATGGCTCCGACCGTGGCGATCCGCCCGGACAGCTACGTCGAGCACGTCATCACGGGAATGCTCGACACCGCCGTCACCACGGCGAAGGAGACCCATCCCACGGTGCACGTCACCGCCACCACCGTCCGGGCGTACGCATCGGCGACCCTGATCGGCCGGTCCACCGAGGCCCGGCTCGTCGTCGTCGGCGCGCGCGGGCACAGCGCCGTCGCCGGGCTGCTCGGCTCGGTCAGCTCCGCCGTCAGCGCCCACGCCCGCTGCCCGGTCGTGGTGGTCCGCGGTGAACCCGCCGGCACCGCCCCGGTCGTCGCCGGCATCGACGGGTCCGCGCTGGCCCCCGCCGTGCTCCGCTTCGCGGCCCAGCAGGCGACGGCCCGCAACGTGCCGCTGCGGGTGATCCGGACCTGGACACCGGTGACCGGGCTGTGGGAGGAGACACCCATGGCCACGCGCACGGTGACGGCCGAGGAGCGGGAACCCTTCGACACGCTGGTGACCGGCATCCGCGACACGTTCCCCGGCCTCATGATCGAGGCCGAAGGGAGCGTGGAACACCCGGCGGCCGCACTGGCGCTGGCCAGCACCACGGCACAACTGCTGGTGGTCGGCAGCCGGGGACGCGGCGCGGTGCGCGGCATGTTGCTCGGGTCGGTCAGCCAGCACCTGCTGCGCCACTCCGCGTGCACCATCGCCGTCGTCCACAAGACGCCCGTAGAGCACTGAGGCCGGCGGCCCGGGCGTGAACTCCGTCGGGCACCAGGCAGTCGGAGCACCGCTCGGGTCGACGCCAGATCCGGGCACGCCGATCCAGCCATACCGCGCGGTATGGCTGGATCGGCGTCTTTCAGAGCGGCGAGGGTGTCAGGGGCCGGTCCGCGGGTCGACGGCGAGGATCGCCCAGTCATGACGGATTCCGGCGAGCAGGACCGGCAGGTCGGGAAAGGCGCCGGCGTCCGCGTGGACGGTGATGTTGAGCCGGCCGGCGTAGGAGAGCGCGACGACGGAGAGCGCCACGTTGCCGGCGAGGTTGCCGATCGCCACGACATCCAGCACCGGCGCACCGAGCATCGTCACGGGGGTGGCCGGTCCGGCCATGTTGCTTTCCATGACCTGGGTCAGGTGCTGATGGCGGCTCAGCCACCGGGCCGCGCCGATCCGGGCCAGGGCGACCAGAATCCGGTTTCCCGCCGTGACCGACTGCTCGCGTTTCGCTTCAGCGGTCGACGCGGCGAGGTGGCGCAGCCGCTCGGCCGGACCGGGCTCGGCGAGCGGTAGCCGGATCAGGAATCCCCCGGTCCGGTTTCCGGCCCGCGCCTGCGTGCCGGGCGCACGGAGAGAGACCGCGACCGAGGTGGTGACGTGCAGCGCGGCCAGCGGCTCGCCCCGGCTGTGGAGCAGCGCGCGAACCCCGCCGGCGGCGAGAGCGAGCACCACGTCGTTGACCGTGCCGCCGTGCCGGTGGGCGACAGCCTTCACGGCGGCGAGATCGAAGTGCAGACTCGCCAGGTGGCGGCGTGACCCCACGGGCGCGTTCAGTGAACTTCGCGGGGCCCGCCAGGAACGGGTGAACATCCGGAGGCCGCCGGTCGCATGCCGGCTACGGTTGCCGGGCGGCGTTCGGGGCCGGGGCGGGGATACGGCCATCGGCTGCGGCGCGGCGCCGAACAACGTGGTGATCATCTGGATCGTGGCCATGCCGTCGGCGACGACGTGGTGCAGCACGAATATCAGGCCGACCCGCCGGCCCGGAAGATCGGGCACCAGCCAGAGGCGCCACAGCGGGCGGGAACGATCGAACGGCCGCGTGATCAGCCGTCCGGCCAGGCGTAGCAACGCTTCCTCTCCACCTGGCTCCGCGAGCTCGGCCACCTGGACGTGGTCCTCGATGCGGAACCGTGACGCGTCCCGCCATCGGGGCCGCCCGGCGAACAAGCCGGGAAGGTACGGCGTCTGACGCAGCCGCGGCACGGCGGGAAGGCGGGCAGCGACTGCGGAGCGGATCTCGGCCGTACGCAGCCGCCCGGTGTCGTCGAGCAGCGCCTCACCGTCGAGGATCGCCACGGCCGCCACGTTGATGGGCGTGCCGGGCGTCTCGACGGTCAGGTTGAGCACATCTTCGGCGCTGAGGTCGGCGTGCCGTATCACTGTGGCCTCCTTGTCGGAGTCTCGGTGCCGAGCCGGGGGACCGCCGGGTCCACGCTCGGTCCGGGCAGTGTCGGCCGGACCGAGCGGTCCACGTGGTCGTCAGGAACTGGCGGCGACCGGCGGAGTGGACACCACGGGCGCCGGAGGCCCCGGCGGTCCGGCCGACGGTGGTTCGCCGAAGTGCCGGTGGCCCAGCCCGGTGCCGCCGAGGACGATCAACGCGATGGCCGCGAACAACAGCAGCAGGCCGGTGATGAGCAGCCCGGCGCCCAGCCCCGCCAGAGCGGGAACACGGATCGCCCCGTTGACGTCCGCGGTGACTCCGGGTGATCCGTCCGGGTTCGCGATGACCACGGCGTACTCGCCGTCACGGGTTTCCCACGGCAGCGTGACGGAACCGGAGCCGCTGTCCTGTACGAGCCAGAAGTCCTGAACGGCGGGTTCGGCGGCCGGCCGGAGGATTCCGGGAGCCCGATCGTAGCGGGCCTGGTCCGGTTCCATGCCGATCAGTTCGTCGTGTGCGGTGCCGGCGAGCCAGGCGCCCACCGCCGATTGCGGCGCGATACCCGCGAAGACCGCTCCGCCGGTGGGTGACGTCGCGGTGACCCGCAGATCGCCGATGTTCCCGAGCCGGCGCGACCAGACGTCGGTGTCGGTGATGGTCACATGCTCCGCGGTGATCGCCGAGGTGGCGGTCTCCAGTCGCACGTCCGGGGTCGTCACGTAGCCCGTGCTGTCGCGTCTGGCGTCGAGCGCCAGCAGCGTGCCACCTCCGATGCCGGCGGCGGTCGCGGGGGCGAGCAGCAATACGCCCGCCACCAGGGCGACGACCGATCCGGTGGCCGACCGAGGCCGGGACCGACCGGGAGGCGCAAGGGCCGCCGGAGGATCCGGTGGTCCGTCGGGTTCGGACTCGCCCTGGTCCAGGCGCAGCGGCGGGTAGCGTGGCGTGAGCAGGCAGAGATAGGCGGCCACCCGCAGGTTCCAGCGGGCCACACCGATCAGCAGGTCGTACAGACCACGCAGGTGGTGACCGGTGAACAGCAGCGCGACGGCGGCGGTGAGCACGAGTGCCGCGATCACACTCATCGAGCCGGACGTCACGGTGCCGTCGTTGCCGGCGGTCCAGTCGACCGCACCGTTCAACGCACCCAGAATGATCAGGTGGGGCACCGCGAACAGCCATGCCACCAGGGGCAGCCAACGCGGTACCGGTTCCGCCGGAGCCAGACTCAAGCGAGCCGGGTAGTCCGGGACGTCGGCGAGGGTGAACGGCGGATAGGCGTCCGTACCGAGCGCCTGATAGCCGTAGTAGCCGACCCGCCACGTCCAGCGCAGCACGCCGAGGTTGTAGGAACGGATTGAAGCCGGATAGCGGCCGGTGATCAACACGGCCAGGTAGGCCACCAGAGTGAGCACCACCAGACCGGTCCAGAGCACCAGCAGAGCGAGGTAGTGCGGGACGAGCAGCAACCATTTGACCAGCCAGAGCCAGCGGCTCAAAGGTTCGTCGCGGTGCGCTTCGACTCGCAACGGGTAGCGATCCATGGCACCTCCCTATTTTCTCCAGCACACGCCCGGCGCACCGGCCCCGGGCAGAGCCGGAGGACACCACTAGCGGGACGTCCGGCCCTCATCCCACGCGTGGGCGCCGAGACGCGCCGGCGAGGCGCGGGCCCGGATACCCGTCAGCGACCTGGCCTGACATGCTCGCCGGCCTGATCACGGCGGCCGGGTGCCGGGCTGTCGTCCGCGGACTCGTCGCCGGTGATCACGAGAGGGCAGTGTGCCCGGCGGGCGAGCGCGGCGATCATGGCCGCGCTGCGGACGTCCGTGCCGCCCTGCACGACCAGAGCATCGGCATCGCGGCTCGCGGCGGCCAGCGTGACCACCGCGTCCACGGTCCGGCAGACCGGCAACGTCGACTCGACGGCGTGATGCTTGTCCGCCCACCGTCGGATCAGATCCTGGATCAGCAGGTCCTCCGGCTCGGTGGCGGGGCCGGCCGCGACCACGGTCACGGCCCAACCCCGCCGTTCCGCCTCGGCGAAAGCGTGTCGAAGGGCCTGCTCCGCGGGTGCCGTGCCGACGACACCGACGACGATCCTGGCTGCCATCGGCGGCCGCCTCCTCGCATTCTCCGGACGGGAACGCCGGCCGCGCCTGGCACCCGGCTCGCCGAGGAGGCAGCGGTCCAGCCCTGTCCGCGAGGCAACGCCGCCGCGGTGGCGGTTGGTGGGCTTGGATGATGTTGTCATCGCACACCGCTTCCTACCGCGCATGCTGAGGCACACCAGTGATAACTGGGAGGGCTCGAGGCCGGCTCAGCGCACCGGTGCTCGCAGCGGTGACGCCGCCGCGTCCCTGTGCGCGATGCCGGCGATCTCCGACCGGTACCGTTCCTGGTCGATCTCGCCAGAACGCAGCCGGCGCAGTAGCGACTGCTCCGGGTCGGCCACCGGCGTCGGAGGGAGTGCCCATACCGGCGACAGGCACGGGTCAGCCGTCGGCGTCGGCGGGCGCCGCCAGTCCCGATCGACGAGGAACAGAGCGACGGCACCGACCAGCCGCATGGTCAGCAGAACCACAATGATCACGAGTAGAACGTCCATGGCCGGCTCCTGTTCCGGTTCGTGGAAGAGCATGGCAGGTGTTGCCGGCGCCGTGGTCATCCCACCTGGAACACCGGGCAGTGTGCGCGATGCGGCAGCACGTGGCTGGCCGCGATCAGCAGGGGCCCCGGCAGGACGCCGTGCCCGTCACGGCCGATCACGACGGCGGCCGCTTTGTCGGAGGCTTCGAGCAGTGCCGTCACCGGATCACCGGAGATGATCTCGTGATGGACCGGCACGTTCGTGCGTGTGTCGAGGCGGTGGGCGAGATTCGCGCCGTCGCCGGCGATATGCAGCAGGGTGACGTCGCAGCCGCGGACCTGGGCCTCGGCGAGCGCGAACTCCACAGCCGCCCGTGACGGCTCGGAATCGTCCACGGCCACCACGATCGGGCGTGTGCCCCATTCCGGACCGACCGGCCAGCCGGGCATCCGGACGACCATGACCGGCCCGGTGTGCTGGCGGCCGACCCGGTCGGCGACGCTGCGGCCGAACGCGGTCGCGGCGGCCCCACGGCGGTGACCCACCACGAGCAGGCCGGCATCCGCGGCTTCGGTGAGCAGGTGTTGCGCCGGATCCGGGCCGACGGCGAGCCGGCTGGTCACTGGAGTGGACGGCGCGCTGGCGTGCACGCGGTCGGTGAGCCGGCGTAGCAGCCGCTCCCCGGCCCCGTCCTTGCCACTGCGCCGGACGTTCACGATGCGCAGTGCCCAACCGTGCAGTTCGGCCTCGATCGCGGCGTGGTCGACCGCGATGCAGCTGATCGGATCGTCGTCGACACCGACCACGACCACACCAGCGGCCGGTAGCCGTTCCGCCCTGCTCACCGCACCGGTAGCTCCGACGGCGGCCGGCGGGGCGGTATACGGGTCGGGGTATCCGACCGCGCCGAGGTAACGGTTGATCGCTTCGCCGAAGCGGGTCGGTCGCCGGAGGTCGGCAGTGTGCCGCCGTGCTTCGGTTTCCGCCCTGGCCGTGTCGATGTTCGTCATGACGGCACCTCCGAGAATCCAGAAACGCCGGTGCGGTCACCGGTGCTTGTGCCTCCATTGCACGCCCGTGGCGTCCTGAGCAGCAGAGTCTTTGGACCCGGAGAGGCAGGGATCTTGTCGTGTCCACCATCGGGTCTGGTGACCGCGATGCGGCTGGGCGGCGTAGCCGAGCGCGGTAGATCTCGTCGGCGCCCCATACCAGCGCCGGTAACGGCGCCAGGAAGGCCAGCTCGGCGACGGAGAGGGCGGCGGCGCCGCAGGCCGCCCGCAGCGGCGGCAAGTAGATCAGTGCGGCGGCGAACACCAGCTCGAACACGATGCCTTCGACACGATGCCGCCGAGCAGCAGCCGGCCGTTGGTCCCGCATCGCCGGGCACCCGAGAGCGTCCAGCAACGCCGTACCGGCCGGTGCACAGCGCCGGCCGGTACGGGTAGGGGCCGGTTACTTCGTGGCGACGGTGATCTGCCTGCCGGTGACTTCCGGCGCGGTCAGAGGCACCATGATCTCCAGGATGCCCTTGTCGTAGGTCGCGGTGATCGCGGCCTCGTCGGCGTTTGCCGGCAGCCGCAGCGCCCGGTGCAGCATGCCGTACCGGAACTCGGTGCGGTTCAGGGCCTCCGTCTCCTCCCGCCGTTCCGCCTTGAGGGTCAGCACTCCGTTCAGCGCGGTGATCTGGACGTCCTTCTCAGGGTCCAGTCCCGGCAGCTCGGCGCGCAAGACGTACTCCTTGTCGGTGATTCGGTCCTCGACGCGGATCGCCGGCAGCGGACGTGGGAAGTCGACTTCCAGCCAGTCGGTCATGTCGCCGAACAGGCGTGGCAGCAGTGCGGTCATCCCAGGTCCTCCTTTCCGACTCGTTCTCGTTCCATCACATCTCGCTGCAGCGACGATGTTCAGGGCCGAACGACCCGGGGTTTCCCGATTCGGCTCGGGACCGACGGGTCGTGACGATCACCGCCCCGTCCTGAAGAGGCGCCGACATGCCCATCAGCCGCCGGACCGGTGTATCGGGGTCGTCGTGTCGAGAACCTGCAGACGCCGCATGTACTCCTCTTCGTCGATGTCACCACGGGCGTACCGTTCGGCGAGCATCCGCTGCGGCACAGGCGCCTGCCTCACCGCGTCACCGCGCTGCGCATCCCGGCGGGTGTAGCGGACGAGGGCGACGATGCCGGCGATCACCAGCGCCCAGAGCAGCAGGCTGTTCACGATCATGAGGAACATGCCCCCGCCACCCATGCCGTTGCCGTAGTACATCATCGTGATCTCCTTGGTCCCCGCGCTGCAGGGATCGCGGACGGGCCTGGGCCCCATCCGAATAGGCGTCCCACGTCTGATGGGGACATCCTCACCGTTACTCAGGACTGCCCGCGCCGGGTACCGTCCACCGGCACCTGGGTGGGGGCCGAAGGTCCCTACCCCCTGCGGAGAGACACCGGAAGCCTGGAACGCGCCACCGCTCTCGAGGAGAGAACGTGACCGCGTGACCGGGCTATCCTGCGGGCACAACAACCATCTCGACGGTGTGCGCCAACCACCGGGCCCGCCTGGCGACGTGGCCCACTGCCTTTCCGCTGACCGGCGCCTCGCACGGCGATCACCCACACCTAGCGACGGCACAGCCCCACCTGCGGACTTCTAGCAGGCTTCCGCACCGCTGGAGGGATCATGACCAGTCCACACCCGATTCTGGTCGGCACCGATGGTTCCAGCTCGGCTCAGGCCGCGGTCCGGTGGGCCGCCGTCGAGGCGCAGCGACGTGGCCTGCCACTGACCGTCTTGCACACGTACGACGAGACGTGGCCCACCATGCCCGGCCTGTCCCGGCGAGTTCCGGCTCCCACCGCCGAGGAGCAGGCCGAGGAGCTAGCGGCCCAGGCACGCATCATCGTCCAGACGACCGCCCCGACGGTCACCGTCCACGTCATGACCGTCCCCGGTGATCCGGCCGCCGTTCTGCTGCAGCACGCCGCCACTGCCACCATGGTCGTGGTCGGTCATCGCGGCCGGGGCGGACTCACCAGCCTCCTCCTCGGCTCGGTCAGCGGGCACGTCGCCACTCAAGCGCCGCACAGCGCCGTCGTGGTCCGCGGGCGCGCGACGGCGTCCGGCGATCCGGTGGTGGTCGGCGTGGACAGTTCGCCGGCCGGCCGGATCGCTCTTGAGGACGCGTTCGCCGTGGCCGCCCTCCGGCATTCCGCCCTGCTGGCCGTACACGCCTATCGTGATCCTCTGCCACCGGTGGTACCCGGACTTCCGATCATGCTGCCGGCCGCGACCTCCGCACTGGAGACCAGCGCAGCCGACGAAATCGACGAGCTACTGGCTCCGTTGCGCCGGGAGTTTCCCGCTGTCCCGGTCGAGGCCAGGCTCGTCCCGGGCTCCGCAGCCCAAATGCTCGTCGACGCCTCCCACCAGGCACAACTGGTGGTCGTCGGAAACCGCGGCTCCCATCCCTGGACGGGCTCGATCGGCATGCAACTGCTCCACCACGCAGGCTGCCCGGTCATGATCGCCCGGCGATGACTCCCAGCGGCGCTCGACATCCCGCACCGTACGACCTGGCACCGGGCCTAGGCGTCGAGGGAGAGCTCGGACGCGCCGGTGGAACGGCCGCGCTCATCGAGGCTGGTCTTCGTGAAGGACCTCGGCAAGCGGGCGGCGGGGAGTCACGGGCGCCGGCTCCCCGTAGCCCAGCCGAATGATCATCTGGGCATGGTGGGCGGAGCCGGGGCCGGACAGGAGTTCGCGGATGGCCGGGACCTCTACCGGTTGGCTGATCGGGGTGGTGGCCAGATGAGCTCGGGTGGCGGTCAGCAGGACTCGTTGCAGAGCCTGGCCCGCGCACACCCAGTCGTGCGGCCGGTCGCCACCGGTCGCGAGGATCATGATCGTGGGGTACGCCTCGAATGGCTCGGAACGCCGGACCGGAGGCGCGTTGACCAGACCGAAGTCGCGGACCGGCATGCGTTCCAGCGCGTCCCAGGGGCCGATCGCCGTCGCCGGGATTCCGTCGCGGCGGCCCGTGACGGGGCGTGTCCAATGGCTCAGCTCGGCGCGGTAGCCGGTGTGGCTGCGCAGCCGCTGCTCCGCGGCCTGCCCGAGGCCGACGATGATCGTACGGCCGGCGGCGCCGGCGACGGTCAGGATCGCCCCTTCGAAAGCGGCTGCCTCGCGCAGCCGGGCGAGGTCATCGGCCGGCACCACAGCGGCATGGAACGGCCGCCGGTTGGTGTGCCGCAGTGGGATCGCGTCGGCTAGTGCGCGTGCCATGGCCGACGGCGGCGACGGCATGCCCAGCCGGACCCGGGCGACCAGGTTCGGCAGTTCCGGGTCCGGGAAGACGTCGAAGTCGGGTATCCGGCCCGCGCCGCGGATCGCCGCCCGGAGGGTGAACACGGCGGCGCCCACGCTGATCATCAGCTCCCGCCCGGACGGGTCGAGGACCTCCAGCCGGCGAGCGGGGTCGGCGTGCACCTCGACCGTGTCACCGTCGATCCGAAACCACCAGGGCTGACTGTTGTGCAGCGACGGCGCCGAGCCGGCGGCCCGCACGCAGCGCGTGAGGAGTTGCTGGAGGGCGGTATCGGATTGATGCTTCATGACAGCCATCCCGCCGTTCGGTTCTGTTGAGGAATCTGTTGCCGTCGGGATTCCGACGGCAACTGCTCGCTTCGATATGTTCGCGACCTCACTCGCCGGCAGCGGCGCTGCACGGCACCACCAGCACCGGCCGGTGGGCGTGGTGCAGATATGTTCGCGACCTCACTCGCCGGCAGCGGCGCTGCACGGCACCACCAGCACCGGCCGGTGGGCGTGGTGCAGAGTCGCCATGGCGACACTGCCGAGCAGGATCTCGTGCAGCGCCGAACGTCCGTGCGACCCCACCGCCATCAACGCGGCATGCTCGGCACGAGCCTTCGCGGTCAACGCCGCGGCGATGGCGCGCCCACGCTCCAGATGCCCGTCGACGAGCGGCACCTCCACCAGAGCGGAGGTCGTCCGATCCCCGGGCTTGTGTCCGTCCTTGACCGACACCGGCACCACCGGCCGGCCCGGGAACAGGCGCGCCGCCGTCACCTGAGCCGACTCGGCGGCTGCCGAGCCATCCCAGCCGATGTTCAGAACCCGTAGCAGGAGCGCGACCGCGAAGCGGTCACGGTGTTCGTCGATGAACCTCATGACCGTCGCCGGGTCGGGCCGAGCTCCGACGCGAAATAGCTGCTCGCAGCACGCAGGATC
>NZ_JASCTH010000006.1:0-181551 GCF_030009775.1 Actinoplanes sandaracinus
AGGCAGATCGACCGGACCGGGCAGGCGATGACCGAGCCGTCGACGGCGACCACCGCGCCGTCGACGGCCATCCGCCGGACCCGGGTGACCACCTCGTCCGGGTCGTGCACCAGCGCGTCCGGCCGCGAGCGCGGCACCAGGCGACCGTCCGGAAGGTAGCCGCGGTCGGCGAAGCCCTCTCCGACGACGGTCAGGCCCTTCTGCGCGGCGTGCCGGGCCAGCACCGATCCCGGCTGGCAGAGCACCGGCAGTGCCGGGTCATAAGCCAGGACGGCCGCCACCACCGCAGAGGCCTGGCCTTCGTCGACCGCGGCGGTGTTGTATAGGGCGCCGTGGGGCTTCACATAGCGGACACGGTCACCGGCGACCTTGCAGAACGCCTCCAACGCCCCGATCTGATAGAGAATGTCGTCTCGCAGCTCGTCGTGGTCGTAGTCGATGCGGCGGCGGCCGAATCCGGCGAGGTCCCGATAGCCGACCTGAGCGCCGACGGCCACGCCCTTGTCGACGGCCAGCCGGCACACGCGGTACATCGTCGAAGGGTCGCCGGCATGGAAGCCGCAGGCCACGTTGGCCGAGGTCACCACGTTGAGCAAGGCGTCGTCGTCACCCAGGCGCCAGGCTCCGAAGCCCTCACCGAGGTCGGCGTTCAGGTCGATCGCACTCACGGAAGCCAACGGTAGTCCCCGAGCGCACCCACTTGAGCGGCGTAAAAGCACCCATCCGAGCGGCGTAGCCACCACCCGAGCAGCGTGAAGACACCCGGGCGAGTGCCATAAATTCCCCCGTACGATACGGGCAAAACGGACGATCAACCGTTTGCCCGTCGTATCTTCATGCGGAAATCACTCGCGAGCGGCAACCGTATCCGGCATCACTACCTACCAGTAACCTACGGTGCCGTAACCTGGAGATCGTGACGACCTCAGCCCCGTTTCGGATGAAGCCGACCGACCTCGGCAAGCCGCGACTCCGCGGCCGGTTGCATCAGTACGCGTTCTTCGTCGCGCTGGTCTGCGGCATCGTGCTCAGCTCGATCGCGTTGAGCCGGCCCGGCATCGCGCCGTTCCTGAGCTGCTTGCTCTACAGCATCACCGTCTGTGGGCTCTTCGGCACCAGCGCCCTCTACCACCGGCGCGTCTGGAGCGAGCGCGGCTATCAGATCATGCGCCGGGCCGACCATTCGATGATCTTCATCTTCATCGCCGGCACCTACACGCCGTTCTGCATCCTGCTGCTGGACGACGCGATGCAGGCCATCATGCTCAGCCTGGTGTGGGGCGGCGCGCTCGGCGGTGTCGCGCTCAAGGTGATCTGGCCGCACCTGCCGCGATGGGTGGGCGCCCCGCTCTACGTCGCGCTCGGGTGGGTCGCCGTCGCGATCGTCCCGGACGTCCTGAAAGTCGGCGGAGTCACCTGCCTGGTCCTGCTCGCCGTCGGCGGCGTCATCTACACCGTCGGCGCGGTCTTCTACGCGCTGCGCCGGCCCAACCCGTGGCCCACCGTCTTCGGGCACCACGAGTTCTTCCACGCGTGCACGCTGGTGGCGGCGATCTGCCACCACATCGCTGTCTACTTCGCTCTGTACGCCTAGGCGGCACCGTGACGACAACGGCTCGGGCTTCGTCGAAGCCCGAGCCGTTCGTGCGTCAGGAGTAGGACGGCGGGGGCGGCGGGACGTCGTCGCGACGAACCTCGCGGTACTCCGTGTAACCCGCCCCGGTGGCCGGCTGCTGCGTCCGGGTCACCACGGTGCGGCGACGGTTACTCCAGAACGCCAACGTGATGACCAGGCCGGCGAGTCCGGCCAGCATGAGGATCCAGCCGATCACGCCGATGTCGAGCCCACTGATGTCCGCCTCCACGGCGAACGCCAGGATCGCGCCCAGAGCGAGCAGGAAAATGCTTGCGCCGATGCCCATCGGAGCCTCCTCGGGGGATGTCCGCCCGGCCGGGCGATCCCGCTCGACCGTGATGAATGCGTCGATCGAGCGTTTACCCGCACGCCTCAAGTTCCAATCAGGCAAGCTGTACCGATGACCACGCGGACGCTGATCCTGCTGCGCCACGCCAAGGCCGAGACGCCCGGCGACTTCGACGACTTCGACCGCGCCCTCACCGAGCGGGGCGGCTCCGACGCCGACGCGGCCGGCGCCTGGCTCGCCGACGAGCGCCTGCACCCCGACCTGGTCCTCTGCTCCCCCGCGAAGCGCACCCGGCAGACGTGGCAGAACGCGGCGATCGCCCTCTTCCAGGGCCGGTCGGCTCGCCCGGCGCCCGAGGTCCACTATGAGGAGTCGCTCTACCTGGGCCGCGGTGGCGAGGTGTTCGCGCTGCTCCAGGCCCTGCCGGACAATATTCGCACGGTCCTGGTCGTCGGCCACAACCCGACGATGTCCGAAGTGTCTGCTCTGCTGCTGCCCGACGACCAGTACTCCGGCACGGTGGTGGAGATGCGGACCTCCGGCATCGCCGTCCACACCGGGGAGAAGCCGTGGGCCGAGGCCCAGCCCGGGGCGATGCGCCTGACCCGCTCGCACACCGCCCGCGGCTGAGAGACCTTACTTGCGGTACCAGGTCCGGGTGGTCGTGGACTTCACGTTACCGAGCTTGTCGTACGCCCGGACCAGCACCTTCATCGTCCGCTTCTGCTTCGACGCGTTGAAACTCAGCAGGTAACCGGCCTTCACGTCCCGAGCCACCACCTTTCCGTTCACGACCAACTCGACCCGGGCGACACCACCGGCGTCGGAGGCCTTCACGTACACCTTGGTCGTGCCCTTGAGCCGGGCCTTGTTCCTCGGGCCCTTGCTGATCGACACCGCCGGCCCCGCGTTGTCCGCTGTCACCCGGCGGGTGTAGGTCCGGGTGTTGCCGAAGCCGTCCGTCAGTGTCCAGGCAAGATCGACGTTGCCGTTGTACGTGCCGGTCCGCACCGCTAGCGCGTACGGCGCCGTGGTGTCCGTGCCGACGTAGAGGCCGTTGACCGAAAGCTCGGCCTTGCTTACACCGGAGACGTCACTGACGCCGCTCAGGGTGCTGGTGAAGGTGCCGCGGACCCGTGCCGCGTCCGCCGGGCTCATCGCGGTCGCCACCGGGCCGGCGAGGTCGACGACGACCTGGTGGGTCAGCTCGGTCCGGTTGCCGACCAGGTCCTCGGCGATCACCCGGATGTCGCCGGTCGCGGGCGGCACGATGGTGGCCTCCCACGAGCGAGTCGACCCGATCCGGGTCATCGCCGTCCCGTTGGCCGTCACCGAGCGCATCTGCTCCGTGGTAGCCACGGTGTAGACGACTCGCACCGGCCCGTGGATCCGCTCACCGGCGTAGGGCGTCTCGATCACGCCGCCGGGTGCGACATCGTCCACCACGACGGTACGGCTGAGGTCGGTCATGTTGCCCGCTGCGTCGAACACGTTGAGGTGGATCTGGCCGAGCCCGTTCGGGGTGATACGCCCGATCCAGCGCCGCGGGCCGTCCTGCGTCAGCGCGACGTCGTTGGCCCGCACCAAGGTCAGATTCTCGGCCGTCGCGGAGGTGAAGACGACGTCGACCGGCCCGGCAGGCACGGCCATGCCCTGGGCCGGGGCGTCGATCGTTCCGGTCGGCGGCGTCGAGTCGACCTGCACGGTGGCGGTGCGCTCGGCCATCTGCCCGGCGTAGTCCCAGACCCGCACGGTGTAGGTGAGCGGCCCGTTCCGGTCCGCCGGCGGCGTCACCACCAGCGAGTTCTCCCAGATGTGGTTCCGCCGGACGATCCGGCCTTCGGACTCCACCTCGTAGCGCTGGATCGCATGATCCTCGACGATCTTGGGAGTCACCGCGAACTGCCGCCCCGGCAACAGCTGGTCGGCCGGGGAAACGGAGGTGATCTGCGGCGCGACGTCGTCGGCGGCGCCCAGGTCGTGCAGCAGACCGGCCGCGTCGAGGACCGGCGCGTCCTCGGCCTCCATCCGGCCGCCCCGGCCCGCCGAGGCGAGAATCGCGGCACGCAGGGCGGCGCCGTCCAGATTCGGCTTCACCGAGAGGCCGAGCGCCGCGACACCGGACACCAGGGCCGCCGACACCGAGGTGCCGAGCATCACCTGGGACTGCGACCGGGCGTTCAGTGCCTCGTAGTGCCGGTCGGCCGCGATGTCGACCCACGGGGTGGACTCGTGGCCGTTGCGGTTGGAGGCGTTCGCCGGGCGCCCGCCGGCTCCGGCCGAGCCCACGGCCAGCACCGATTCGATCGCCGCCGGATAGTACGGCGCGAGGCTGGAGTCGTCACCGGCCGAGGCGACGACGAGGGAGCCGGCGGCAGTCGCTGTCTCCACGGCCTCCTCGAGGAGGCGGCTGCGGGTGGGCGTGCTCAGTGACAGGTTGATGACCCGCGCATCCTGCTGGGCGGCCCACACGATGCCGGCCGCGACGGTCGAGGTGTATCCCTTCGCGATCCCGGACTGCCGGCTCAGCACCCGGACCGGGAGGATCGAGCACCTGCCGCAGACGCCGGTCCCGCCGGCCCCGTTGCCGTGCTGGGCCGCGATGGTGTTGGCCACCATGGTGCCGTGGTTGTCGTCGTCGGCCGGGTCGGCGTCGCCGTCCACGAGGTCGCGGCCGGGAAGCAGCCGGGGACCTTTCAGGTCGTCGGTCGGGGAGACGCCGCTGTCGACGACCGCCACCGTCACCGACGGGCTGCCGGTGCTCCAGGTCCAGGAGAACGGGATCTGGTTGTTCCATCCGGATCGCCGGTTCGACGCCTCGTCCGGGTCGGCGTCGGCGACGACGGTGCCGTCCGCCTCCGCGTACCGCACCGAGGCGTCGGCGGCCAGGGTGGAGAGCGCGGCCGCCCGCTCGGCCGTCGGCACGGTGACGGTGATCGCTTTCAATCCGGGCACAGCCTGCGGCTCGGATGCTCGCCCGCCGAGCGCGGCCACCACGACGGCCGGGTCGGCGCTGTCGGTGAGCCCGACGACGAGGCGGGTGGTGGTGTCAGCGGCCGACACCGGAACGGCGGTGAGCCCGGTCAGGAGAAGAGCGGCAAGAGATGTGGAGACGATGCGCACCGATGGCCCCCGCGCCAGTGATCAGCATAAAAATGATGATCATCATAACGCACGACGGTACGGTTGCGTAGCGTCGAAAATGGCCGAAAAGACGTAGGCCGGCGGACTTCGTTGTCCGCCGGCCTACGTCTTTTTCAGGAGAGTGGGAAAAGCTTCAGAAGATCAGAACGCGTCCTCGTCCAGGTCCATCAGGTCGAGGGTGGTGTTCTCGATGATCCGGCGGTCGGCACCGATCCGCGGCAGGATCTCGCGGACGAAGAACCGGGCCGCGGCCACCTTGCCGGTGTAGAACTTCTTGTCCGGCTCGGAGACCTCGCCGTTCAGCGCGTTGAGCGCCACCTCGGCCTGGCGCAGCAGCAGCCAGGCGAGGACCACGTCGCCGAGGGCGAGCAGGATCCGGCGAGAGCTCAGGCCGATCTTGTACAGCTCACGGGACTCACCGCCCTGGACGGCCTGGAGCCAGCCCAGCGTGGTGCCGAGGATGCTCTGCATCTCGCCGAGCGCCTTGCCGAGGGCGAGCCGCTCGTCCTTGAGCTGGCCGTTGCCGGCCTCACTCTCGATGAAGCCCTGAATCTCGCCGGCGATGGTGCCGAGCGCCCGGCCGTTGTCCTTGACGATCTTGCGGAAGATCAGGTCGAGGCTCTGGATCGCGGTCGTGCCCTCGTACAGGGTGTCGATCTTCGCGTCCCGGACGTACTGCTCCAGCGGGTAGTCCTGGAGGAAGCCGGAACCACCGAAGGTCTGCAGCGACTCGGCGCCCAGCAGCTCGTACGCCCGCTCGGAACCGACGCCCTTGACCAGCGGAAGCAGGAAGTCGTTGATCTTGCTGGCGATCTTGGCGGCCTTCTCGTCGCCGGCGGCCTCCGCGATCGCGATCTTGTCCTGCCAGGTCGCGGTGTAGATCACCAGGGCACGCAGCGCCTCGGCGTACGACTTCTGGGTCATCAGCGACCGGCGCACGTCGGGGTGATGGGTGATGGTGACCCGCGGGGCCGCCTTGTCGCCGTTCTGCACCAGGTCGGCGCCCTGTACGCGGTTCTTCGCGTACTCCAGCGCGTTCAGGTAGCCGGTCGACAGGGTGGCGATCGCCTTGGTGCCGACCATCATCCGGGCGTTCTCAATGATCATGAACATCTGCCGGATGCCTTCGTGCTGCTCACCCAGCAGCCAGCCCTTGGCCGGGGTGCCGTGCTCGCCGAAGGTCATCTCGCACGTGTTCGAGACCTTGAGGCCCATCTTGTGCTCGACGTTGGTGGCGTAGACGCCGTTGCGCTCACCGAGCTCGCCGGTCGCCGGGTCGAAGTGGTACTTCGGCACGATGAAGAGCGAGAGGCCCTTGGTGCCCGGACCGCCGACGCCCTCGACGCCCACCGGGCGAGCCAGCACGTAGTGGATGATGTTGTCGGTCAGGTCGTGCTCACCCGAGGTGATGAAGCGCTTCACGCCCTCGATGTGCCACGAGCCGTCCGGCTGCGGGATGGCGCGGGCGCGGCCGGCGCCGACGTCCGAGCCGGCGTCCGGCTCGGTGAGGACCATGGTCGAGCCCCACTGCTTCTCAACGAAGAGCTTGGCCCACTCCTTCTGCTCCTCGGTGCCCTCGTGCCAGATGACGTTGGCGAAGGCAGGACCCGACGCGTACATCCAGATGGGGGCGTTGGCACCCAGGATCTGCTCGGCGATGGCCCAGTAGAAGCTCCGCGGAGCGGAGGTGCCACCGATGCCGGCCGGCAGGTCGAGCCGCCAGAACTCGGAAGCCATGAACGTCTCGTAGGACTTCTTGAACGACTCCGGCAGCGGCGCGGTGTGCGTCGCGGGGTCGAAGACCGGAGGGTTGCGGTCACTGTCGACGTAGCTGGCCCCGAGATCCTCCCGAGCCAGCCGGTTGACCTCCGCGAGGATGTCGCGGGCAGTCTCCACGTCGATCTCGTCGAACGGCGCCTGGCCGAACGCCTTCTCTGCTCCGAACACCTCAAACAGGTTGAACTGGAGGTCACGAAGGTTGCTCTTGTAGTGCGTCATGGTGCTTGGCCCCGCTCTCCGGACGCGAGTTACCCGTCAGTAACCCCACTGTATTACTCATCGGTAGCCAACGACAACCCGGGCAGGGTTTCCGGTCGAACTCACCGGTAGGGGTGGCTTGTCCGTCGGTTCGTGGGCCAAACGTCGCCGATCAGGTGGCAGCGGATACAGCCGTTCGGCCATTTGCCTACTTCGACACGCGTCCCACGTATCGCCCGCGGAGACGGCTCGTTTCACCGGATAGACAGCTACGAACAGGGGGACGCCATGTTCGCAACGCTCAAGGGCCTGATTCCGGAGCCGCGTCAGGCCAGCCAGCCACGAAACTACGTCGGGCGGCATCGGCAGCCCGATCCGCTTCCGCCGGGACCGGCGCCGACCTCACCGGCCGCGCCGGCCGAACCCGAGGACCACGCGGCCTGAGTCAGCTGCCCGCAGCTCCGACTTCCCAGCTCGGCACCGGAACGGCAGTGCCGCCGTCCGGGCCGGCGTACTCCAGCAGTACCAGCGCGATGTCGTCCTCGAGCCGCCCGTAGACCCAGTCGGTCAGAGCGGTCTCCAACGACGCCAGACCGTCCCCGACCGTGCCATGGCCCAGCAGGCGCCACGCCCGGTCGGCCGTCGGGAAGAACTCACCCTCCCGGCGGGCCTCGCCGAGGCCGTCGGTGAACAACAGCAGCCGGTCGCCCGGCTCCAGCCGCTCCACCCGCGCCTTCACCTCCGGCATGAACCCGAGCGGCGGGGCCGGCGCCGGTGGCTCCAGCGGAATGACCTGCCCACGGCGCAGCAACAACGGCGCCGGATGTCCACAGTTGACGATGGTGAGCGTGCCGCCACGCTCCTCGACCAGGGCCGCGGTCACGAAGTCCTCATCGCCGACGCTGCGGGCCACCGCCCGGTCCAGGTCCTGCACGATCGACTTCAGATCGGCTCGCTCGTACGCGACATGCCGGTACGACCCGAGCACGATGCTCGCGAGCCGGACCGCGTCCAGGCCCTTCCCGCGTACGTCCCCGATGATGATCCGCACCCCGTACGGCGTGTTGAGAGCCTCGTACAGGTCGCCGCCGATGTCCGCCGCCGCCGTCGCCGAGATGTACCGCCCGGCCACCGCGAGGGCCCCCACCTGCGGACCGATCGGCCGCAGCACCGCCTGCTGCGCTACCGCCGCCAGGCGCAACAGCTCGGCGATCTTCTCGGACTGCCGCTCCCGGACGGTGGCCCCGGCGGCCGCCACACCGGTCGCCAGCACGATCCCCATCAGGTTGACCAGGCCGGCCATGCCCTGCTGAGGGTCGGACACGCCGACGAAGACCGCCCCGACCACGGTCGTGAACACGCCCGCCCCGAGCACCAGCTGCCAGACCGCGAAGACCGCGGCGAGGAAGGGAACCGCCGCGAGCAGGCCGACGAAGTGCGCCGAGGGGCCGTCGGCCAGTTCCACGGCGGACACGACGGCGAGCAGCACGAGGGCCGCGCCGAGGCCGGCGCGGTTCCCTGGGCTCAGCGGGCGTCGTCCCGCCATGAAAGTACGCATGGTTCCGCGGAACAGCATGCCCGATCGACCTGACGTCGGGCATCAACTTGACCCCTAGGCTGAGCAGGTTCTGACCCACCGTCGCTTTGGTTGTCATTCGGTCGGTCCAAAGAAGGGCGACAGCCGGTGACAGGATGTCCCCGTGACCGACGATCTCCGTGACCTTCTCCGCTCGGCTTTCCGCTGGACCGACCTCGGCCCCAGCCATGACTACATGGTGAGCGATCGCTCCGGCTGGTGGCGTGACCCGAAGATCCTGGACGGGCTCGGCCCGGCTCTGGCCGCCCTCTTCCAGGCGGAACGGCCGACCGTGGTGGTCGCGCCCGAGGTCACCGGGTTCATGGTCGGACCGCTGGTGGCGCGGGCCCTCGGGGTGGGGTTCGTCGAGGCGTACCGGGCCGGAGCCCGCCGGGCCATCGCCGAACCGATGATCTGGGCCGACGTTCCCGCCGATCACCGCGGCGACGTGCAGCGACTCGGGATCCGGCGCGACCTCGTCGGGCCGGACGACCGCGTTCTCGTCGTCGACGACTGGGCCGCCACCGGCGCCCAGGCCCGCGGCCTGCGCGAACTCCTCGGAACGCGGTACCTGGGCGTGGCGGTGATCGTCGACGAGTGCCCGCCCGCGATCTCCGCCGAGCTGGCCATCAGGAGTCTGCTGACCGGAATGGACCTCGACCCGTAAGGCACTCCCGGCGCTCACCAACGTGGACCACGCCGTCCACCGGACCTTCGGCGGCCGGCCCCTGACCGGCACGGAGGCCCGCGTTTCCCGGGCGCGCCGGGCGGCTTCTCAGTCGCGGGTCCGCTGATATCCGGCGAGAGCGCCCCGGGTCGGGTGCCAGCCCGTCGCGGTGTAGGTGGCCAGGCCCTGCCGCACGTACGGGTCCGCGGCGATCAGCTCCTGCGCCTCCGCCTCGGTGTCGACGTCCAGCAGGATGATGCCCCCGGTCGGTGGGTCGATCCGGCCGGCCGTGACCGCGTAACCGCCCTTCTCCAGGTCGGCGATGAAGGCCAGGTGGTCCGCACGCGCCGCGTCCACCTCGGTGAGCGGCTTCAGGTAGGTCGAAATCATGAGATACACGCCGCCATCGTAGATCCGCCGACTGTGCCACCCCGGCCCTCGGCCGTCCGGCTGGTACTGATTCGCCCTGGTGACAGCTACCTTTCCGGGGTGCAGATTCAGATCACCGCGGTTTCCGATCCGGCGCTGATCGCGGCCGCCGCCCGGCACGGCCTGCGACGGCCGGTGCTGACGGCCCGGCTTGCCGGATGGGCGTTCCTGCTGCTCGCGGTGCTTCTGCTGGTCACCACCGGCGACCTCGACCCGGCGCTGACGGCCACCGGAGCGGCCCTCGCCGTGCTGGTTCCCGTGGTCCTGCTCAACCGGACCGCGCAGAGCCTGCGGGCCGCACGCCTGACCACCTACGAGATCAGCGAGGGCGGCGTCGCCAGCTCCGACGCGGTGAGCCGGCACGCGTACGCCTGGCGCGCCTTCCGGTCCGTCGAGCAGTTGTCCGGGCAGTTGCTCTTCAGCATGCGAGGCGCCCGCTTCCTGCCCGTGCCGACAGCCGGGCTCAGCGCGGCCGAGATCGAACAGGTCCTCGGCGCGGCCTCGGCCGGCGGGCTCCGGGTCCGCCGGCTATTGGCTCACTGAAAGACCCGGTCGGGGTACGCCCGAACACTCGATCGGGGTACGGCCGACGTCGGTCAGTGGGTGGACCAGGTGCGGAAGTTCTGTGCCGAGCGGCTCGCCGTGGGACCGCGCTGCCCCTGGTAACGCGACCCGTAGACCGCGGAACCGTAGGGGTGCTCGGCCGGGCTGGACAGCCGGAAGATGCACAGCTGACCGATTTTCATCCCTGGCCAGAGCTTGATGGGCAGGTTGGCCACGTTGGAGAGCTCCAGCGTGACGTGCCCGGAGAAGCCCGGGTCGATGAAGCCGGCGGTCGAGTGGGTGAGCAGGCCGAGACGGCCCAGGCTGCTCTTCCCCTCCAGCCGCGCGGCCAGATCCTGTCCGAGAGTGATCACCTCTAGCGTGGACGCCAGGACGAACTCGCCCGGATGCAACACGAACGGCTGACCGTCCTCCACCTCGACCGGCGCGGTCAGGTCGTCCTGCTGCTCCGCCGGGTCGATGTGGGTGTAGAGGTGGTTGTTGAACACCCGGAAGAAGCGGTCCAACCGCACGTCGATGCTGGACGGCTGCATGAGCGACGGCTCGAAGGGCTCCAGCGAGAAGCCTCCGGACTTGATTTCGGAGACCAGGTCACGGTCGGAGAGCAGCATCGCAACACCATACCGACCTGCCCGGATCGGCGTGTTTGGTGGCCGGGTCGAACGTATGTTCGATAGAATGGCCGCATGGCTTCCTGGTCCGATTTCGCCGTCGCCGAGCCGGCGCTCGCCGACGGCATCCGAGCGCTCCTCCAGCAGTACGGGCCCGGCATGGGCTATCTGGCGACCATCCGTCCCGACGGCGGCCCGCGGGTCCACCCCATCTCGCCGGTCTTCACCGACGGCGGCCTCTATTGCTTCGTCGTCGACTCGCCGAAACGCCGCGACCTGGAGCGCGACGGGCGATACGCCCTCCACGCCTACCCGCCCGAGGACAACGACGACGAGGCCTGCCTCACCGGCCATGCCCTGCCCGTCCGCGACCCACGGGTCGTCACCCACCTGGCCGGCACCCTGCACGCCTCACCCGACGTCGACTGGCGGCTCTTCGAGCTCACGGTCGAGACCGCCATGCTCCGCCGGCACGGTCCGGCGGGCGCCCTGCCGCTGGCCGCCACGCCGTTTCTTCCGGCCTACGCCCAGACCTGGCACGCCCCGCGTCCCTTACGCCCGCTCGCCGTCGCCAGCTGACCCGCGAAGCCACCCACCGTCCGCGAAACGGCCTCGCCACCTCTGCCACTCAACCACCACAGATCCCGGGGCCGCGCCTTCACCACAACGGAGAATCAGGTACAGTGGAGCAGCTTGCGGGTGTAGTTCAATGGCAGAACATCAGCTTCCCAAGCTGACAGCGCGGGTTCGATTCCCGTCACCCGCTCCACATACGGAAGCCCTGGTCAGGACATATGTCCCGCCAGGGCTTCCGTCGTTCTAGGCCATGCTGAACCGGGGATGGGCCATTAACGGGCCTTAGCCCGCCTCGGCGGGCCGTTCGCCGCCATCGACAACCCACTTCGCCTTTGCGCTTGCTCGGCTTGCGCCGGGGCCGCCATTACCGCCCGGTCCATCGCGTCGGCGATCCCGTGATCGGCCTCCCGGCTGGCGTGCCCCTCATTCAAGATCCAAGCCACTAGCGGGCTAATGCAGCAGGCTACTTGAGGTCGCTCCAGGCCACTCGATCTCCCGCTGAACTGTGATCCAGGGTGATCACCAGGGGGTCTCGTACGGTTTGACAATCGCCGCAAAATAAAGTTGCGGTACGAGCAATAGCCCGTACCGCAACTTCACCTATAGCTGGCGATCTTTCCTGATCAGCAGAGGACCGTCTTGTCGTAGTCCGCGAGGACACTCAGCGAGTACCAGGTCTTCGTGGCCCCTGCCGCAAGGGTGATGCACGGTGAATCGGTGCCCCAGTCCAGAATGATTCGCACCTTCTTAGTGGAGCCGCAGTTATTCTTGAGGGTGACTCCCACGGGGTTGGTGTCCGAGTCAGCATTGTGAATAGTGCGCCCGATACAGCTGGGGGCTGTGGTGGCCGCGAATGCAGGAGTTGCACCGACACCGACGGCAATCGTCCCTAGAATCGAGACGATAGCCGTACGAGTGATAGCCTGCTTCATTCGTTTCCTCCCGTGTGTTTGATTGATCAGCGCGATCAATCGAGCAAGATCGACGTTAACAGTTCGTGATGCCGATGTACACACATTGAGCAACTCCACTATGTGATCAATCTCACTCCCAATATTGGTGTGTCAATATATAGGTTGCACGCAGAGAGATCCAGTAGATATCATGGATCTAATAGTTGCGTCAGGTGAATTTTCCGCCCTAGCCTCGGCTTTTCATTAAGGGCTATCCTAAAAAGGGGCCGGAAATGCAGAATGCCTTCTGATCAGGAGAAATAGGCTTGTTAAGAGCCCCGGTAACCCGTCGCGGAAGGCACTTGCTGGTCGGTCACGCCGCCGGCACCCGGCTACTCGCCCGATGCGACCGGTTTGACCAGCGCGTTCAGCCAAGTATTGGCCGGACTGCGGCAGCAGCAGGGCGGGTGCGACAGGCACCTCGACATCCGATTCAGTATCGCCGCGACCACCGAACCGGTCCGAGAAGCGATGCGGACCGCGACCAGCTCGGTCCGCGATCAATCAAGCCTGGCTCCCACTCGCCATGACCGGCATCGACCTGTTCGCCCGGACCCAGATCCGATTCCTGGACAGCGATCTCGCCATCAACCAAACGAATCGCCGTCATCGAATAATGACTATGGAATGACGCCCGAGCGAAATACCGAAGTTGGCCCTGTCCCCCCCCGTGCCCCCGATGTGACCTGAGCTGCGTAAACGGTGGGGCAGTCGGGAGAAAGTGCCTCCCGCCTGGCCACGCCGACCGCCTGCCCCTCATCCAAGATACGGGCCATTACGGCGGGCTACTTGAGGGCATTCCAGGCCACTCGATCTCCCGCTGAGCTGTGATCCAGGGTGATCACCAGGGGCCTTGTACGGTTCCCAATCTGACAGCGCGTGTTCGATTCCCGTCACCCGCTCCACATACGGAAGCCCTGGTCAGGACATATGTCCCGCCAGGGCTTCCGTCGTTCTAGGCCATGCCGAAAAAGGGCTCGACCATCGGCCCGGCCATCGGCTCACCGCGACGGCCGGTCCCTCGCCCTCGGCAACCCGCTGTCATCACCTTGCCGGGCTGTCGTGGAGGTGCGGACACCGGACAGCGGGTCACGCTCGGCGTGGCCCACTGTCCGGTCGCGTCAGCAGCCGTCAGGCCCGCGGAGCCTCGGATCGCCGTCGTCGCACGGTCACCAGCAGCACACCCACCACGACGAAGAGTGCGCCGATGCCGGCGAGCCCGGCCACATTCGCACCGGTCAACGCCAGCGGGCCGTCCGCCGCGGCTGTCGGCTCGGTGGCGGGCGAGCTTGCCGGCGAGGTGGACGGACCTCCGGCAGCCGGCCCCGATGACGAACGGGAAGCCGACGGAGCAGCGGGTTTCGGACTCGACCCGGAACCGGGCGGAGCGGACGGGCTGGAGGAGGCGCTCGGCCCGCTCGAGGGGCGCGGCGGCCGCGGAATGTCCGAGACCTTGGCGTACACCCGCCATTCGAAGGTCACCGAGGCACGCTGCCCCGCCGGATCGGTGGCGGTGACGACCACCGTCGAGGTACCGGCGGTGGTGGGAGACCCGGAGATGAAGGATTCCCCGGGTCGGAGCGTCAATCCGGGTGGCAGTCCCGTGGCGGTGTACTTGACCTCGTCGTGGCTGCTTTTCAGCTTCACGAACTCCGTCGATCCGACGATTCCGATCCGTTGCCCCGGGCTGTTCACCGTCAGAGGCGGCAAGATGTAGATCGATGGCTTTGTCATGGCGGAGTTCCCGGCCGGGTCCTTGGCCGTGACCTCTGGAACGGCCGTCGTCGGCTCGGCCACCACGCCTGTGACGCGGCCGGTCGCGGGATCCAGCGTCAGCCCGGCAGGCAGTCCGGTGGCGCTGTAGGTCACCGGGTCGTCCTGCGGGTCGTACGCCTTGACGGTGAACGTGACCGGCTTGCCTGCCACGCCGTACACCGGGGGAAGCTGTTCGATCGCGGGACGCTGCGGCGGCGTCCCGGGCTTGGGATCCGTCGGCTGGGGGCCCGTCGCGACCGGATCGGATCCGTCGACGGCGACAGCCTTCCATGCCGCGTCCACGGCCTTGCGCTCGCTGCTGTCGGCGCCGTACAGATCGGCGGCGGCCTTCAGCGTGGCCTCGCGGGCGGCGGAGTAGTTGGTGTAGGACACCATGTACGTGGTCAGAGCCCGGTACCAGATCTTGCCGGCTTTGTCGTTGCCGATGCCGGTGACCGCCGGGGCTCCGCCGCACGTCGGGCTGTCGCCCCACTTCGACTTACCGCTGCCCACGGCGAGGGTGTAGAAGAACTTGTTCCCTACGCCGGAGCCGTGGTGAACGTCCAGGCTCTTGAGCGCCGGCGTCCAGCACGACAGCGACTCGCCGTCCTTGGCCGGGTCATCCATGAAGCGCAGCGGTTTGTCGGCGCCGTTCCGCTGCTCACTCTGCAGGTAGTCCGGCGGGTCGGCGGGGTTGTCGGCGTGGAACTCGACAAGCGCGCCGAAGATGTCGCTGGCCGCCTCGTTGAGGCTGCCGGACTCACCGGCGTAGATCAGGTCCGCGGTGGCGGAGGTGATTCCGTGCGCCATCTCATGCGCCACCGTGTCGATCGAGGTCCATGCCGCGGGCATCGCGGACCTCGCTGCCGCCCCGGTCGGGGTCGATCAGCTCGAACGTGCCGTCGGCACGGCGGGTGGTGCTCCGCGACACCTTCCCGGAGTGCTGGCCGTGCCCGCTCCCGGCTTCCGTGCGCTCGTTGTCGTAGGCGCGGCGAACGGCGCCGGTCGTCGCGTCGACCACGACGGTCATCGCGCTCGCGTCGAGCCCTTCGACGAGCACCCGCCAGGCCAGCCGCGGCGCGCCGTCACCGGCGTCGACGACCAGTGTCGGGGTGGTCCGAGGCTCCTTGCCGGTGAACTTCGCCTCGGCCACCTTGGCCGCTCTCGCCGCGGTCACGTCGGGTGTGGTCGACACCGAGATCGTCGCGCTCTGAGTCAGCGTCGTGTCCCGGAGCCGGCCGTCGGGGCCGGAGTGCACGATGAAGTCACCGCCGAGCACCTCCAACCCCCGGTAGGTGCGATCGAAGCGGACGTGCCGGCTGCCGTCCTTCTCCACCAGCGCGGAACTCGACTGGTAATCCTCCGCCGCGACACCGCGCACGAGCGCGCGGTCACCGACGACGATCTCCTTCGCCTGCGTGGCCGCCTTCTTCGGGCTCGGTCTGCCCTGCGCCGGGCTCGGCTGGTCCGGCTGGTCCGGCTGGGAGCGTCCGCTGCCGGTTGTCGCACCTGTACCGGGAACCTCCGCGGATGACGACGCCGCGGGCCGGGCGGACGACGACGTTCCCGCCTTCCAAGCGGCGGAGTCCTGCGCGGATGTCCCGGGCCCGTGCGTCCCGGCAATGACCAACGCGACACCCGCGCCGGTCACGACGGTGGCGACGCCGGTGACGGCCAGCCGCAACCGCGTCGAATTTCTTCGACTCATTCCTATATTGCCCCGTGTTGATACCGCCAAGTGCACGACGCACCATTCCAGACCGAGCCAAACGGGGCAAAATCGTTGTGCCGGACACCCGATCACCACCGGGTCGCACGCGGTGGTACAGAGATGAACCACTCGGCCGGAAGGCGGCGTTAACGTCGGCGGCATGACCCTACGACGGAGCGCCGACCCCGCGGTCGGCGATCAGATCCGTGCGCGCCGCCTGCTTCGCGGGTGGAGCGTCCGGTACGCCGCCAGCAGGGCCGGTGTCTCACATGCCACCTGGAGTCGTATCGAACGGGGGCTGCAGACAGCCGACAACCGATTCATGCTGGCGGGCATCGCCGGGGCGCTGGAATGCGCGCCGGCCGATCTGGCCGGCGCCGGGGTTCCGGCCCCCGACCGGGCGACCGCGGCGGCCCGAGCCGGGGTGCTCGGCCTGCGCCGGGCACTGGTCGACATCGACCTGACCGAGCCACCTGCCGGGCCCGCACCGTCGATGTCCGAACTGCGGCGGAGCGCCGCCCTGGCCGACGCCCTGCATCAGGCGTGCGACTACGCCGGCGCCGCCCGCCTGCTCCCGGACCTGCTGCGCGACCTGCACACCGAGACGGCCGGACCGGATCATCTCGAGGCGCTGCGGCTGCTCTGCGACGCGACCCACATCGCCTCCACGGTGCTGCGCAGCCTCGGGCATCCCGCGGACGCCTGGCTGGGCGCGGAGCGATGCCGCGACGCGGCGGACGCGACCGGCGACCCGGTGCTTCGAGGGCATGCGGCGTACGCGCTGGCCAGGGCCGCCGTCGCCTGCGGTTCCTACCAGCGGGGGCAGACGCTCGCCGAGCGGGCGGTGGACGACCTGAGCGGGCACCTGAGCCGGCCCGGCGGACCGGAGGTGCTCGGCTCACTGCATCTGGTGGCCGCGCTGGCCAGCCGGTGCCGGCAGCGACTCGACGACAGCATGGACTGGCTGACCGAGGCGGCCCGGATGGCCCGCCGCACCGGCGAGACCAACGTGATGGGCATGTTCTTCGGACCCACCAACGTGGACATCTGGCGGATGAGCATCGAAGCCGACGACGGCGACCCGCTCCGGGTCGTGGAGATCGCCCGGCGTACCGATCCGGCGGCTATCCCGGCCGGCGTGCGGCAGGTCTTCTACTACGCCGACACCGCCCGGGCTCTGACCCGCATCGGCGGACGGGATCGTGAGGCGATCCGTTTCCTGCTGACCGCGGAGCGGATCGCCCCTCAGCACGTGCGTACGTCGGCCGAGCTGGCGGAGACCATCCGAACGCTGCTGGACCGGTCCCGCCGGCAGGCCGGCGGCGCGGAGGTGCGAGCCCTCTACGAACGCATGCAGGCCAACTGAAGCGGTCCGCAAGCATTGCTCATCGCCGTCGGCGACTTCGTCAGTCGCCGACGGCGGCTCGGTCAGTCGCCGATGGCGATGAAGACGTCGTCGATGGCGCCGGCGAACTGGTCGTTGCCGGGGGCGGGCCCCTTGCCGCCGACCCGAAGTGGTTCCGCGTTGGCGATCGTCAGCTGGGGCGGCACCGGAACCCAGGCGCGCGGGGTGCCGTCGACCAGCATGATCAGGCGGGTGGGGGTGCGGCGGCATTCCAGGTCGTGCCAGGTCCCGTCGGCCACGTCGACCCAGGGCTCGGCACGGTAGATGTGCGCACGCTGGCTGGCGATCACGCAGCTCGGATGGCCCTGACGGTGGTCGACCTGGAGCTTGTACTGGCTGACACCACCGACCGAGTAACCCTTCTGCAGCACGTTGGCGCCGTCGGCCAGGTCGGCGTGGGTCATCCGGATGGAGGCGCCGTAGCGCAGCGGGCGGCGGCCGGGGTTGAGGCTGTCGTCGCGCAGGCCTTCGAGAATCGCCCGGGGGCAGGCCCACTCCCGCGGCAGGGTGCAGCGGTCCGGATAGGCGACGGCAAGACCGGACCCTTGGGGTACGAGCCGGAGCGCTCCCCCGTTCTGTCCGAGCGGCCGCAACTCGTGTCCGCCCCGGGAATCGGAGATCGGCCGGCCTACCCCGCCGTTGAAGTCGTAGTGCACCGCGAACGGCCCGTCCGCGACCCGGATCCGCCCAGGCGGGAGGGGTGCCGAGAAGGTGCTGACATTGCTGAGGAAGCCGGGCCGGGCCGGTGGCACCGCCTGCACGGTTCCGGGCCTGCCCGCGCCCGGGGCGACGGGTGGAAGGGTGCCCCGAACGGTCGCGGGCGAAGCGGAGCCTGGGAGGGACAGGGGCGGGAGCGGGGTACGGGCGGGGCCCGGCGAGAAAGCGGTCCGGCCGGAGGAGGCTGCCGGGGTCTGACTGCGGACGGATGACGTGGCGGGTGGTCCGGCGACGGACGGGGTGTGGGTGACGAGGAGGGAGGCCCCGGCCAGGACGAGTGCCGCTGACAGGGCGCCGATCGGTACGGCACGCCGTCGAGTGTGAAGCATGAGGCTATTGTCCCGATTACCACCTGCGTGATGGTCCGGCGCACCGGCTCGCGGCAAAAGCACTCGAAAGGGTTCGCCCGAACCACCGAAGCCGATCCGGGGTAACGCAGATCACCGTATCCGTGACACCGGATGTGCCGCCCCGGCCGGTTCTCCGATCACCGCGTGCAGCACGTCGTCCAGCGTGATCACGCCGAGGGGCCGCCGCCCGTCGCTGACCAGCACGATGTGCAGCCGGTCCCGCCGCATGGTGAGCAGCAGGTCGGCGAGGCTCCGATCGGGCGGCACCACGGCCAGGGGCCGGATCACCTCAGCCGGGATCGGCAGGCGGCGCTGTGCTCCGCCGTACCCGAGGATGTCTTTGACGTGCACGAATCCCAGCACCCGCCGGGTGTCGCGCTGGACCACCGGGAACCGTGAGCGGCCGCTGCGGGTCGCCACCGCCTCCAGCGTCGCCGGGGACACGTCGGCGGCCACCGTGGTGACCCGCGACCACGGCAGCAGCGTGTCCGCGGCGGTCAGGCTGCTGAGGCCGAGGGCGGCGTGGATGCGGGCGTACTGCTCGGAGCCGAGCAGGCCCTCGCTGCGGGCCTGGGTGACCATGCCGGCGAGTTCCTCGGCGGTGAAGACGGTCTTGACCGCGTCCGTCGTCTCGATCTTCCAGATCTTCAGGATCATCTTGGACGCCCAGCGCATCGCGTTGAGCAGCGGCTTGGTGGCGTTGCAGAAGGCCAGCATGAACGGGCCGAGGATGAGCGCGGACTTCTCCGGGCCGGCCAGGGTGATGTTCTTCGGCACCATCTCGCCCACCACCGTGTGCAGGAAGGTCACGATCATCAGCGCGAGCACGAAGGCGATCGGGTGTACGGCGTTCTCCGGCAGGCCGACCGCACGGAACGGGTCCTCCAGCAGATGCGCGACGGTGGGTTCGGCGATCGCGCCGAGCACCAGCGTGCAGATCGTGATGCCGAGCTGCGCTCCGGCGATCATCAGGGGGATCTGGCTCATCGCGGAGAGCGCCCAGCGCGCCGCCTGCGAGGTCTCGGCGAGCGGTTCCAGGGCGGTGCGCCGGGACGCGATCAGGGCGAACTCGCCGCCCACGAAGAGGCCGTTGCCGACCAGCAGGATCGCCACGAACAACAGCTCACTCATGCCGCGAACTCACTCATCGACGGGCTCCGGCGGCACGACCACGCGGACCTGCTCGATCCGGTGCCGGTCGACTTCCAGCACGGTGAACTCCCAGCCGTTCTCCTCCAGCGATTCGCCGGCGATCGGGATGTGGCCGAGGCGGGCCAGGAGGAAACCGGCGAGCGTCTCGTACGGCCCCTCGGGCAACCGGAAGCCGGTCTGCTCGTGCACCTCGTCCTCCCGGAGCAGGCCGTCGACCACGAACGTCTTCTCCCCGCCGGGGGCGGTCAGCTCACTCGTGCCGGTCTCGCCGAGGTCGGTGTCGTGCTCGTCGGCGATCTCCCCGACCAGTTCCTCGATCAGGTCCTCGACGGTGACCACGCCGTCGGTGCCGCCGTACTCGTCGACCACGATGGCCAGGTCGGCGCCGGCCGCGCGCAAGGCGGTCAGCACCTTGTCGAGGCTCAGGCTCTCCGGCACGTAGACCGGTTCCCGCGCGAGGGCGGAGACACGGATCACGGCCCGGCGCTCGGGTGGCACTCCGAGGGCGTCGTTCACGCCGACCACCCCGGTGACCGCGTCGAGCGTGTTCTCGTACACCGGAAAGCGGGTGTGCCCGGTCTCGCGCGCGACCGTGATGAGGTCGGCGACGCTCGCGGTGGTTTTGAGCCCGACCACGTCGACGCGCGGCGTCATCGCCTTCGCCGCGCGTTTCTCGCCGAACCGGATGGTCCGGCGCAGCAGGACGGCCGTCTCGGTGGGGAGCGCGCCGGCCGAGGCGCTGATCGCGGCGAGCAGACCGAGTTCCTCCGGTGAGCGGGCGCTGGCCAGCTCCTCCTGGGGTTCGATGCCGAGACGGCGGACCAGCCAGTTCGCGGTGCCGTTGAGGGCGGCGATCAGCCATTTGAAGACGATCGAGAAGCCACGCAGCGGTGCGGCGGTGCGCAGCGCGATGCCCATCGGGCGGGCCAGGGCGGCGTTCTTGGGCACCAACTCGCCGAAGAGCATCGAGATCAGGGTCGCCGCGATCAGGGAGACCACGCGCGTGACGGTGTCGGTGGACGAGCCGGCCAGCGGCTCCACCAGCGGGGCGAAGATCTTGGAGAGGGCCGGTGCGGCGAGGTATCCGGTGAGCAGCGCGGTGAGCGTGATGCCCAGCTGCGCCCCGGAGAGCTGGAAGGAGAGCTCATGCAGGGCGGTGCGCACCCGGGCGGCCTGGCGGTCACCCGCTGTGGCGCGCACGTCGATCTCGACCCGATCGACGGTGACCAACCCGAACTCGGCTGCCACAAAGAACGCGTTGCCAACCGTGAGCAGCGCAAACGCCGCCAACGGGAGCACCGCGGTCAGGAACAGGCCGTCCATGATCGCTTCACCTCGGACCTCATTGTGCCGGACCGGGACCATCCACCACTAACCGCGCCGGTGACAGCCTGTCTTACCGTCGGGACATGAACCTCCTGGAAGAGTTCACACTTCTCGCGCACGACGACGAAGGCCGCCGGATCATCGACGGCACCCGGCTGGACTATGCGCTGGGTGGGGCACTGCTGGTGGAGCTGGCGCTGGCCGAGCGCATCGGGATGTCGAACAGGAAGGTCGTGGTGCTGGACGCCACACCCGTCGGCGAGACACTCGCCGACGAGACGCTGACCCACATCGCCGGCGAGAGCCGGGAGCGCAAGCCGAGCCACTGGGTGCGCAGGCCCCCCAAGGGCGTCCGGCAGCGTGTGCTCGATCGCCTGGTCACCTCCGAGGTCTTGCGCGCCGAGCACAGCAGGGTCCTCGGCGTGTTCCCGCGCACCCGGTACCCGTCGGCGCACGGGACCGAACCGGTGGCGGAGACCGCGGTGCGCGGCCGGCTGCGTGCCGCGGTGGAGCGGGTGGGGACGGTCGAACCTCGTACCGGCGCGCTCTGTGCCCTGATCGCCGCGACGGAGATGGACCGGAAGGTCTTCCCGGATATGGACCGCAAGCAGGTCCGGGCGCGGCTGGCGGAGATCGGCGAGGGCGACTGGGCGGCCGAGGCGGTACGCAAGGTCATCCGTGACGTGCAGGTGGCCGTGGCGGCCGCGGTGGTGACCGGCGGCGGGGGTGACGGCGGTAGTGGTGACGGCGGTGGCGGTGGCGGCGATGGGGGCGGCGGTGGCGGCGGGTCCTGAAACGGCCGATGGCCGGGCGCCATCGCGACCGGCCATCGTCAGAAGCTCCAGGATCAGACGTCCTGCTTGAGCGAGCGGAGCAGGACCGTGGCCACGTCGACCACCTCGACCTCTTCCTGCTTGCCCTTGCCGGTCACCCCGTCGCCGATCATCGTGTAGCAGAACGGGCAGCCCACGGCGATGGTCTTGGCGCCGGTCGCCAGTGCCTCCTCGGTGCGCTCCACGTTGATCCGCTTGCCGATCTTCTCCTCCATCCACATCCGGGCGCCGCCGGCGCCGCAGCAGAAGGAGCGCTCCTGGTTGCGGGGCATCTCGACCACGTTGGCGGCCTCACCCAGAACCTCGCGGGGAGCATCGAAGACCCGGTTGTGGCGGCCCAGGTAGCAGGGGTCGTGGTAGGTCACGTCGCCCTCGATCGGCTGGACCGGCGTGAGCTTGCCCTCCTTGACCAGGTGGGCCAGCAGCTGGGTGTGGTGGACCACCTCGACCTTGAGGCCGAGCTGCTCGTACTCGTTGCCGAGGGTGTTGAAGCAGTGCGGGCAGGTCGCGACGATCCGCTTGACCTTCTGGTCGCCGAAGGCCTCGTTCAGCGTCTCGACGTTCTGCTGACCCAGCATCTGGAAGATGAACTCGTTGCCGATGCGGCGGGCCGGGTCGCCGGTGCAGGTCTCGCCCTCACCGAGGATGGCGTAGTTGACGCCCGCCTCGTGCAGGAGCGTGGCGACCGCGCGGGTGGTCTTCTTGGCCCGGTCCTCGAACGCGCCGGCGCAGCCGACCCAGAAGAGGTAGTCGAACTCCTCGACCTCGCCGACCCGCGGCACCTCGAAGTCGAGGCCCTTGGTCCAGTCTTCGCGGGTGTTCTGCGGGGCGCCCCACGGGTTGCCCTTGTTCTCCAGGTTGCGGAGCATGACGCCGGCTTCGGAGGGGAAGCTCGACTCGATCAGCACCTGGTAACGGCGCATGTCGACGATGTGGTCGATGTGCTCGATGTCGACCGGGCACTGCTCGACACAGGCGCCGCAGGTGGTGCAGGACCACAGGACGTCCGGGTCGATGATGCCCTGCTCCTCGGCGGTGCCGACCAGCGGACGGTTGCCCTCGGCGAGCGCCAGGACGTCCATGTGCGCGAGCTGGGCCTCGGTGGCCTTCTCCTCGCCCATCAGGTCCTTGCCGCCGCCGGCCAGCAGGTACGGCGCCTTGGCGTAGGCGTGGTCACGCAGCGACAGGACCAGCAGTTTCGGCGACAGCGGCTTGGCCGTGTTCCAGGCCGGGCACTGCGACTGGCAGCGGCCACACTCGGTGCAGGTGGAGAAGTCGAGCAGACCCTTCCAGGTGAACTGCTCGACCTGGTTGACGCCGAAGAGGTCCTTCTCCGGGTCGGCCTCCTCGAAGTCGAGCGGCTTGCCCTCGCTCATCATCGGCTTCAGCGCGCCGAGGCCGGAACCGGCCGGCTTCTCCGGGCTGCGCTTGAAGTAGATGTTGAAGAACGCCAGGAAGCGGTGCCAGGCGACACCCATCGTCGGGTTCAGCGAGATGGTGATCAGCCAGGTCATCGAGATCATGATCTTGATGAGCGCCATCCAGGTGGCGCCGTCCTCCCAGTCCGGGAGCACGGAGCCGATGGCGTGGCTGAGCGGGGCGGCCCACAGCGGGTACTCGAAGTGGTCGGTGGCGACCTTGAAGCCCCGGATCAGGAACCCGAAGATCAGGACGCCGATGATGATCGCCTCGACGAAGTACGCCTGCCACATGGTCGAACCGAGGAACCGGCTCCGCTTCACCGCGCCCGGCTTCTGCCGCTGGCGGACGAAGACCAGGTAGAGAATCCCGATCATGCCGAGGATGCCGATCCACTCGGTGACCAGGCCGAAAACCACCCAATGACCGATGACGGGCAGGCCCAGCTTCGGGTTGACCACCTCGAAGTACGCCTCGAGCACGAGCAACGACAGGATGACGAACGAGACCATGACGAGCCAGTGGGCGGCGCCGATCGCGCTCCACTTGAGCATCCTGGTGTGACCGACGGTCTCCACCAGCATGGTCTTCGTCCGGGTCTTCGGATCCTCGAACCGGGCCGGGTCCGGCTGGCCCTGGCGGATCACCGCGGTGATGGTCATCACCGCTCGGACCGCCAAGTAGACGGCCACCGCCGTGATTACCCCCGCTAAGACGGTGGCGATGATCTGCGCGATGCCCATCTGGTGCCTCCTCGGTCGGCGGTGCGCCAACCCATGTTACCCACGAGTAATAGACGGGCGCGCGCCGCAGGTCAATCCAGTGCGCCCCCCAGTCGAAAGCGCACCCCACGCCGGGCGGGGGTGCGCTCACTTTCGAGGATTTTCACGTATCCGCAGTAACGGATAACAGGCGTGGTCAGCGCCAGCGCGACAGGAGGCCCAACGAGCTCACCATGCAGCCGAACCCAACGGCGAGGTTCCAGTAGCCCCATGATCCCACCGGGTACTGCTGAGCATCCGAGAGGTAGTACACGACGAGCCAGCCGATGCCCACGACGATCAGGGTCACCGCGGTGACCGGCAGCCACGTGGGACTCGGCTTGTTGGACGCACCTTTCACCGCCGGGCTGACGTCCGACGGCGGGGTGTAGACCTTCTTCTTGCGAACCTGTGACTTCGGCACGGTGCTCTCCTGAGGGCAACAAGTGGTGAACAACCCACCGCTGAGCGGCTCCGGAACTCCCGAATGCTGCCCGTGGCGAATACTGTTCGACCGCTAGCGTAGTCAAGGCGGTACGCAGACAGGCACCCGCCGGGGCGAGAAAATACCCCGAGCGTCTGTTCTTGAGGGGGCGGGGTGGCTTTTCGAGAGGGAGGCGACGTGAAAAACAGCGCCGCTGGAGCCTCCTGGCGCCTCGTGGTGCGGCGTGTCGCCCGCGGCCTCCGGCCCCGGCGCGGTCACCGCCGGTCCGTCTGGTCCGCCGGGGTCCCGCTGATCGCGCTGGCGGCGGGCCTGCTCTTCACCACGTCAGCGACCATCGCCGACGGTACGGCACTGCGCGACGACCGGCGCCCGCAGCTGAATCAGTTGATCGCCGAGAAGCGCGAGCGGCTGGAGGCGAACGAGCGGGACGCCGCCGACCTGCTCGCCGAGGTCGACCGGGAGACGGGCCGCCTGGCGGAGCTCGACCAGCCGGCCCGGGACCAGGCCGACGCCCTGCGCCAGTCGGCCGGGTTCTCCGCACTGCACGGCCCGGGGATGACGGTCACCCTCAACGACTCGCCCCGCCGCGGGTCCGACTTCGGCGACAACGCTCCCAACAACGACGATCTGGTCGTGCACCAGGGCGATGTGCAGGCCGTCGTTAACGCACTCTGGGCAGGTGGGGCCGAGGCTATGACGATCATGGATGTCCGGGTGATCTCCACCAGCGCGGTACGCTGTGTCGGCAACACGCTGCTCCTCCACGGCCAGGTCTTCTCACCACCCTTCAAGATCACAGCGATCGGCGAACCCACAGCGCTGAGTCGTGCGTTGGAGTCGGCAGAGGGAGTCAGGGAGTTCCGGGAAGCCGTGACCGACTTCGGGCTCGGTTACACGGAAAAGGTGGAGAAGGACGTGAGAGTGCAGGCGTACGACGGATCGACCGATCTCCGATCGGCGCAGGCTGCCCGGTGATGGCGCCCCCGGAGTACCCCGCGAACCCGCCGGGCTCGGGCCGTCACCGCGCGCCGGACGCCGACGCGCAGACCGCTTACATCCCGCGCATCACCGACGCGTCGCCGGACGGCGTCCCCGGCGGGCCGCTCGCGCCGCCGGTCGGCCTCGGCGGCAACGTCGACCCGCGGCCGCCGCGGTCCGCGACACCCCGGGCGTCCGCGGCCCCGGGACTCGACGAGATCAACGCCGCAGCGGCCGACCCGCGGCGGCGCTCACTCCAGCCTCCGGCGCCGCCGGTGACCCTCGGAGACCAACGGGGCGGTTCCACCGTCCCGTTGGTCTCCGAGACCACACCGCAGTGGGTTGCGCCGCTCAGCGAGCCGCTCAGCGGCCCGCAAGGCGCCCCGGCGGCGGCCGCCTTCGACGTCCGCCGGCCGGCGCCACGGCCCGAGCCCGCCCCACCGCCCGGAAACACGGCGTGGGACCCGTCCGCGACCGCGCGGATCGACCTTCCGGCCGGGTCGCCGGCGAGCTCCTACGACGGCACGACGACCGCCTGGGCGCCCGCCACCGGACAGCCGGGCCTCGCACCACAGGGCCCGCCCTCGCAGGCCCACCTCCAGCCGGCTCAGCAGAGTCCGCCCTCGCCGGCCCCGCCGGTTCCCTCCCGCGCCGAAGCCGCCTGGCCGCCGCCGGAGCGGCCCGGGGCCGCCGACGGCGCCGCCGACTGGCTGCCCGCGAAGGACCCGGTGGCGGGCGGCGAGACGGCGTGGACGGCCGGGACGACCCGTGATCCGAGCGCGACGACGGTCCTCCGCACCATCGACGCCCCGACCGGCCTGCTCCCCGCCGTTCCGCCCGGTGGCTCCCCGCCGGGCCGGCCCACCCCCGCGCCCCGTCCGGCGGTCAGCGCGGCACAGGCCGCCCGCGAGGCCGCCGGCCCGGAGGTCGCTCTCGGCGCCGCACCGGTGCCCGCCGTGACGGGAGCGCGCTCCGAGAGCGGCGTGGCCGACGCGGAGTCCGGCCCGGCGGAACCCGCCAAGCCGAAGCGTGGTGAGCGGGTGGTCCAGCTGCGGCCCGAGCAGACCGAGGCCGGCTACAAGAGCGTCTACTCCGAGCTGACCCGCCCGACGATCGGGTCACGGATCCGCACCGGCATCCGCACCTCCGGCGAGCTGATGATCACTTTCGGTCTGGTGGTCCTGCTCTTCGCCGGCTATCAGGTCTTCGGCAACTCGGCCGCGGTCGACTCCGAGCAGGACAGCCTGACCGAGGAACTGGACCAGGCCTGGGCCGACCCGACGGTCGCCCCGACCGCGAATACGCCGGCCAAGCAGGGCCCGGCCGCACCCGGCGCCAACCTGGTCGGCCGCCTCTACATCCCGAAGCTCGACAAGAAGTGGGTGGTCGTCGACGGCGTCCAGCCCGACGACATCCGATACGCGCCGGGCCACTACCCGGAGACCGCGAAGCCCGGCCAGGTCGGCAACTTCTCGGTAGCCGGCCACCGGGTCCGGAAGATCTTCTGGCGGCTGGACGAACTCCTGGACGGCGACGTGATCGGCGTCGAGACCCGGGAGAGCTGGTATGTCTACCGCGTCTACCAGCAGCAGGTCGTGAAGCCGAACCAGGTCGAGGTGGTCGCCCCGGTGCCGGGCAAGCCCAAGAGCAAGGCGACCAAGGCGCTGCTCACCCTGACCACGTGCAACCCGAAATTCAACAACTACGAGCGCCTGATCATCCACGCCGAACTGGTCAAGACGGTCCCCCGGGATCAGGCCCTGACGGACGCCGGCATGCCGGCCGAGATGAAGGCGTGAGGCCGTGTACGCGTGGATCTGGCACCGGTTCCCCGGTGGCACCTGGAGCAAGCTGACCTTCTCGCTCGTGCTGGTCGCGGCGGTCGGCAGCCTGCTCTGGTATGTGATCTTCCCGTGGGCCACCCCGCTGCTGCCCTTCGACGACGTCCAGGTCGAAGCCGGAACGGGCGAGCCCGGCTCGGACACGGTCGTTCCCGGTGACGAGGGTCCCGACGAACTGCCCTACAGCACCACCTCCAATCAGCCTTCGCCCAGTCCCCGTAGGTGATGACGTGCGCATTCTGGTGATCGACAACTACGACTCCTTCGTCTTCAACCTGGTGCAATACCTCGGTCAACTCGGTGCGGAGTGCGAGGTGCGCCGCAACGACGAGATCTCGGTCGCCGACGTAAACAAGTTCGGCGCGGCCGGCATCCTGCTCTCACCGGGCCCGGGGGAGCCGACCCGCGCCGGGATCATGATGGATGTGATCAAGGAGTACGCCGGGAAGATCCCGATGTTCGGCGTGTGCCTCGGCCACCAGGCGATCGGTGCGGCCTTCGGGGCCACCGTGACCCGCGCGCCCGAGTTGCTGCACGGCAAGACCTCCGAGGTGCGCCACCAGGGCGTCGGCGTGCTCACCGGGCTGCCCGACCCGTTCACCGCGACCCGGTACCACTCGCTCGCCGTCCTGCCGGAGACCCTGCCGGACGAGATCGAGGTGACCGGGACGACCGAGTCCGGCGTGGTCATGGCGATGCGGCACCGGGAGTTGCCGATCGAGGGTGTGCAGTTCCACCCCGAGTCGGTGCTGACCGAAGGCGGTCACACCATGCTGGCGAACTGGCTCGCCTTCTGTGGCCTGCCGTCGGCTCTGGAGAAGGCGCCCCCGCTCGCCGCCGAGGTGGAGAGCCGACGCCGCTCCGCCTTCGCCGCCGCCTGATCAACCCCGGAACACGAGAAAGGCCGGTGACCCCCGACAGGGATCACCGGCCTTCGCCCGTCGTCGGTGACTAGCCGTCGTCGGTGACTAGTTGTCGTTCTCGCCGGTCCCGGCGCCGCCCGACGCGCTGGCGCTCGGGTCCGGGGCGCCCGTGGCGGCGATCACCTGGAGCTGGACCTTTGAGTTCCGCTTGACTTCTCTGTCGGCCTCGGTGAGCTGCTTGATCACAGTGCCGGGGACACCGTCGGCCTGCACCTCGATCGGTTCGGCGATCAGATCGTTGATCTCCAGTAGGGCCTGGGCGGCATCGAACGATTTGTTCTCGACATCGGGCACTTTCACCAGGGCGTTGTTGGAGACCTTGACCGTGATCGTGGTGCCTTGGTCGACACTCTCGCCGGCCTTCTCGACGTCGAGCACCCGGTCCTTCTCGTCGGTGCTGTTCACCCGCTGGATCTTGGGAACGAGCCCGAGCCCGGCGAGCCGCCTCTCGGCGGTGCTGGCGCTGACGCCCTTCAGATCACTCGGCACCGTCACGGCGGCCAGCGGGTTGCAGACCTTGTAGGTGATCACATCGGCGGCCGTCACGTTCGCGCCGGGCTTCGGGTTCTGCAGCGACACCGTGCCGGTGCAGTCCTTCTTCGTCTCGGCCGACACCTTGGTGTTGGTCAACCCGAGCCGGTTGAGTTCGGCCTCCGCGTCTTCCGGCGTCAGTCCTTCCAGCCGGGGCATGGCCACCGTGGTGGGACCGGTGGGTTTGTCCTTCTCGTTGCCCTTGGACATCGCCAGAGCGACGCCGAGGACCACGACGACCAGCACCGCCAGGCCCGCCACCACGGCCATCACCCAGGAGGAGCGGCTCTCCGGCTTGTCGGGGCCCGCCATCGCGGGCTGAACCGGCCGCTGCACCGTGGTGGCGCCCTGCGGCTGCCACTGGCCGGCCCCGCCGGTCATCGCCATGGTCTCGGCCTGGCTCATCACCGGGGTCGCCATCACCGGGCGGCCGGAGACGGCACGCAGCGCGTCGGCGCGCATCTCCTGCGCGCTCTGGTAACGGTTGAGCGGGTTCTTGGCGAGCGCCTTCAGGACGATCGCGTCGATGTCCGGCGGGACATCGCGGTTGACCGAACTGGGGACACGCGGTTCCTCACGCACGTGCTGGTACGCCACGCTGACCGGGCTGTCGCCCACAAACGGCGGGTGCCCGATGACCAGCTCGAAGAGGACGCAGCCGGCCGCGTACACATCGGAACGGGCGTCGACCGACTCGCCGCGCGCCTGCTCGGGTGAGAGGTATTGGGCGGTACCGATGACCGCGCTGGTCTGCGTCATCGTGGTGGCGCCGCTGGCCAGGGCCCGGGCGATACCGAAGTCCATCACCTTGACCTGGCCGTTCTGCGTGATCATCACGTTGCCGGGCTTGATGTCCCGGTGGATGATCCCGTGCCGGTGGCTGAACTCCAGCGCCGCGCAGATATCGGCGATGATCTCCAGAGCGCGGCGTGGCTGCAACCGCTGCTCCTGGGCGAGGACCTCCTTGAGGGTCCGGCCGTTGACGAACTCCATGACGATGAACGGGTGTTTCTCACCGGCGTCCGAGATCTCCTCGCCGGTGTCGTAGACAGCGACGATCGCCGGGTGGTTCAGAGCCGCCGAGTTCTGTGCCTCACGACGGAACCGCTCCTGGAACGTGGCGTCACGGGCTAGGTCGGTGCGCAGCATCTTGATCGCGACATCCCGGCCAAGGCGCAGGTCACGACCCTTGTGCACCTCGGCCATGCCGCCGTAGCCGAGCAGCTCGCCGACCTGGTACCTGCCACCGAGCAGGCGGGCCTGCGCCGTCATAACGTCTGTCGTCCTTCGTTCGGTCGGAACCAGCCGAGCTGGGCATCGGCCTGCATAAGACGGTACGACGCCACCGACAGAGGGTCAGCGGCCACGCCCGAGCGGAGGATAGCCCCAGAGCTGCTGTGATGACCCAGCACGCTGCCTGAGACGGGATTGCCGTTGCCGCTTCGTAACAGGAAAGAGATGACCCCGGCGCAGAGCAGCACCAGCAACGCCAAAACCACGGCCAGAACCACGAGCACCTGTCGCCCGAGCGAACCCTCCGGCTTCGCGGAGGCCGGATGAGCAGGCGCCGAATGATAAGCGTTGTTGACCGGCGGACCCGACTGCGGGCGGTACGGCGGGGGCGCCGGCGACATGGGCCGGGCCATCGGCGGTGGGGACGGCACGGAGGCCGCGCCCCGGGCGCCCGACACCGGGCGCGGCACCGACGCCCGGGCGGCGCCCGACGTGGGCACCCCGGACTGCGGACGGTTCGGCGGTGAGCTGGTCGGCCGCGAGTTCTGCATCGGCTGCCCGGCCGGCTGCTGCGCGGTCGTCAGTGAGGAGGCCGCCTGCCGGGCCACCGCGGCCATCGCCGAGGCGCTCGGCCAGCGGGCAGCCGGGTCCTTGGCCATGGCGCGTTCCACGATGGCACGGACCGCGGGCGGGATGTCCGCGGGAAGCGGCCGCGGGGTCTCCCGGACGTGCTTCATCGCGATCTCGATCGGGGTGGCCCCGTCGAACGGGCGATGACCGGAGAGGCACTGGTAGGCGACAACACCGAGGGCGTACACATCGGAGGCGGCCGTGGCGACGTCACCGGCGGCCTGCTCCGGCGAGATGTACGACGCCGTGCCAAGCACCGCCCCGGCCACGGTGAGCTGCCCGACCAGTGCTGAGCGGGCGATACCGAAGTCGGTCAGGACCAGCGTGCCGTTCGGGCGTACCAGAAGGTTGCCGGGTTTGACGTCGCGGTGCACGATGCCGTTGCCGTGTGCCGCCTGCAGCGCGTCGGCGGCCTGCGCCACCAGCGCCATGGTCCGCGCCGGCGTCAGCCGGCCGACCCGGCTCAGCGTGCGGGACAGGGCGTCACCCTCGACGTACTCCATGACCAGGAAAGCGATCTGCTGGTCACTGCCGTAGTCGTAGACGTCGACGACGCCCGGGTGGTTGATGGTCGCCATGGTCCGCGCCTCGCCACGGAACCGTTCGGCGAAGCCCGGCTCGTCGAGCAGAGCGGGCAGCAGGATCTTGACGGCGACCGTCCGGCCCAGCACGTCGTCCGTGCCACGCCAGACATCACCCATGCCGCCGCCGGCGATCCGCTCCTCCAAGCGGTATCGCCCACCGAGCATGACCCCCGGGCGGATCATGTCAGTTCCCTCCCCGATTCGCGGCGGCCTTCATGATGAGCCCGGCGATCCGGGCAGCCTCGGCGCTGGCGTGTCCGCCGGGCACGTTCTCCAGCATGACGCACACCGCAGAAACCGCTTTGCCGTTCTCGTCGTACGCGAAGCCGATGAACCACCCGTGCGGGTCGGCGCCTTCGGCGTTCTGCGCGGTACCGGTCTTGCCGCCGACCTTGAAGCCGCTGATCTTCGCGTTCTTGCCGGTGCCACTCTGGACGACGCTGACCATCATGTCGCGCAGGTTGCCCGCGACGGCCGCGTCGATCGGCTCGCGCAGAACCTTCGGCTTGGCCGTGTAGATCGTCCGCCGATCCGAGTCGAGCTGCTGTTGCACCAGGTAGGGCCGCATCTGCTTGCCGTCGTTCGCCACCGAGGCGGCGATCATCGCACCCAGCAACGGCGTCATCCGGACGTCGCGCTGGCCGAGCGACGACTGCGCGAGCGCCGACTTGTCGACGCTGCCGTCCTCGTTGGCGATGGCGCCGGTGCGGCTGGCCGCGACCGCCAGGCCCCGGTCGGTCGCCTCCAGGTCACCGACCCGGAGCGACTCGTCCTCGAAGCCGAACGCCTTCGCTGTGTTCATCACCACATCACGGCCGAGCTTCACGCCGAGCTTGGAGAAGCCGGTGTTACAGCTCGTGGTCAGCGCGTCCTTGAGAGTGATCTGATTGCCGGGGCAGACCTCGTCCTCGGAGTTGCGGATCGTCGCGCCGCCCTCTTGATAGACGCTGCCCGCAGGGATGGAGGTGTCGAGGTTGTACCCCGCCTGGAGCGCGGCCGCCGAGATGATCACCTTCATCACCGAGCCGGGCGGCAGGGTGTTGGCGACGCCCCGGTTCAGCAGCGGCTGATCCTTGTCGGCGATGAGCTTCTTGTACGCGTCCGTGGCCACTTTCCCGTCGTGGCTGGCCAGCGGGTTCGGGTCGTAACTGGGCATCGACACCAGCGCCTGGACGGCCCCGGTGGTCGGGTCGATCGCGACCGCCGCGCCCTTGGTCACGCCGCGCTCGTTCTTGGTCATCTGCTTCCAGGCGACCTCCTGCGCGGCGGGGTTCAGCGACATGATGATGTTTCCGCCACCGGTGTTGTTGCCGGTGAACATGTCGCTGAGCCGGTCCGCGAACAGCTTGTCGCTGGAGCCGGAGAGGATGTCGTTCTCGGCCGCCTCGATGCCGACCTCGGCGCCCACGACCGGCTTGTAGCCGAGCACCGGCGCGTAGATCTCCTTCTTCGGATAGATCCGCTGGTACTTCAACTCCCCGTCGGTCTCGGTGTTCGAGGCCAGCGTCTCGGTGCCCGCTTCGATCTTGCCGCGGGGACGTTCGTACTCGGCGACCTGGACCCGGTTGTTACGCGGGTCGGTGCGGTACTCGTCGGCCTTGTAGGCCTGAATCCAGTTGAGATTGGCGAAGAGCATGCCGAACAGGACGAGGATGACGACGCCGGAGCGTCGGAGGGGGGCGTTCACGGCTTGATCACCTCCGTCATGGCGCCGTGCAACTGGGTGGGTGCCTTCTTCGGCCCGCCGCCGGCCCGTTCCGGCCCGCTGGTCGCGGGGCGGCGGGCGGCGTCCGAGATCCGGAGAAGCATGGCGATGAGCAGCCAGTTCGCCATCAGTGACGAACCACCGGCGGAAAGGAACGGGGTGGTCTGGCCGGTCAGCGGGATCAGGCCGGTGATGCCGCCGAGGATGACGAAGACCTGCAGGCCGAGCGTGAAGGCCAGGCCGCCGGCGACCAGCTTGCCGAACGAGTCACGGACCGCCAGCGCCGCGTGCAGGCCGCGCTCCACGATCAGCAGGTAGACGATCAGCAGGGCGGAGAGGCCGAACAGGCCGATCTCCTCACCGAGGCCGGCGAAGATGAAGTCGGTGCGGACCTCGGGCACCTTGAACGGCGAGCCGGCTCCCGGCCCGGTGCCGAACAGGCCACCGGTGCCCAGTCCGAGCAGACCCTGGACCAGCTGGAAGCTGTTTCCGCTCTTTCGCTCGTAGTTCGCCTGAGAGAACGGGTCGAGCCAGACCTCGGCCCGGTCGTAGAAGTTCGCGAACGGACCACCGACCAGGTCACCGAGCAGATATGCGACGTAGACACCGCCGAAGAACAGGATCAGGCCGATGATCAGCCAGCTGGACCGCTCGGTGGCGACATAAAGGGTGACGACGAAGAGGCCGAAGTAGAGCAGCGCGGTGCCGAGGTCCTTCTCGAAGACCAGCACCAGGAGGCTGAACAGCCACACCGTCAGAACGGGGCCCAGGTCGCGGCCACGCGGGAAGTCGATGCCGAGGACCCGGTGGCTGGCCAGCGACAGCACCTCACGCTTGCGGACCAGGTAGTAGGCGAAGAACGACACCAGCGCGAGCTTGGCGAATTCACCCGGCTGGATCGAGACCGAACCGAGCCGGATCCACAGCTTCGCGCCGTTCACCTCGGAGATGCTGGCGGGCAGCACCGCCGGAATCATCATCAGCACGATGCCGACAAGGCCCAGGGTGTACGCGTATCGCGAGACCACCCGGTGGTCGCGCAGCAGCAGGAGCAGCACCGCCGCCAGGATTAGCGACAGCAGCGTCCAGGCCAGCTGGCGGCCGCTGGTCTCGGCGAAGAATCCGGGCACGGCCAGTTTGTTGGCGATCGCGTTCTCGAGGTCGAGACGGCGCAGGAACGCCACTCCGATGCCGTTGAGGAGCGCCACCGACGGCAGCAGCACCGGGTCGGCGAACGGTGCGGTGAACCGGACCACCATGTGCAGGCCGAAGAAGAGAAGACCGATCAGCGCGGCCGGCACCCAGAAGTTCGGTCGGATCTCGTCGAACTGATTGGCCTCCACCGTCGCGCCGAACGCGGCGACGAGCAGCATGGCGAACACCAGCAGACCGAGCTCGGCGTTGCGGCGAGTCTTCAATCCCCGGATACGCGACATCTCGCCCGTGGAGGCGGGCGTGGGAGCCGGTACGGCGGACGCGGTCAAGAATTTCCCCAGACGTGTTGGCCGTGCTCAGCCGACGGTCCGGCACCCGACCGGGTCGACCGTCGGCGGAGCGCTTTCGGAAGCGGCGGTGGTCGGAGCGGAGGCGGGCGTGCTCCGGTTCGGTGCAACGCTCGCATCGGTGGCGGGAGTAGCCGCGGCCGTCGGCGCCGTGCCTGCGGCGGTGCAGATCGGTTTGAGGTTCGCGTTCGTCGGCTCGTCGACGGTCAGGGCTGCCAGCGCGGTCCGGGCAGCGGCCTGGTCGGGAGCGTGGATGCCCTTCTTGACCCGCTCCTGCGCGGCCGCGGTCAGGTCGTCGAGGCGAACCGTGCTCGTCTCGCTCACCGTCGACAGGTCGAGTCCGCCGATCTGGCCGGGCACGCCCTGGAAGATGGCGAGTTCGCCCTTCTCCGTCGCACCGACGTAGTACTGGTCCTGGGTGTACCGCCAGCCGGCCCACAGGCCACCACCGAGCACACCGAGCAGGAGCAGCACCATCAGCGTGGTCCGCACCGGATGCCCGGCCGGTTCCGGGTCGCGGTCGTACTCGTTCGCCGGTTCCGGCTGGGCCGGCCGGGGCGGCGGCTTCAACGCGGAAGCCCGCGCCGCCGGGGTGGAGCTGTCGGCGACCGTGGTGTTGCCACGGTCGAGTGACGCCGCGCCACCCACGATCGGCGCCTGCTCGACGATGTCCTTGTCGATGGCGTCCGCGATGATGACCGTGATGTTGTCGGGCCCGCCGCCACGTAGTGCCAGCTGCACCAGCCGCTCGACGCACGCCTTGGGGTCGCTGATCTCGCGCATGGTCTGCCCGATGGTCTCGCCACTGACCACGCCGGAGAGGCCGTCGCTGCAGATCAGGTAGCGGTCGCCCTTGAGCACTTGGCGGACCGAGTACTCCGGGTCGATGTCGCGGCCGTCCAGCGCCCGGGTGAGCAGCGACCGCTGCGGGTGGCTGCTCGCCTCCTCCGGGCTGACCCGGCCCTCGTCGACCAGCATCTGGACGTAGGTGTCGTCCTTGGTGATCTGCGCGAACTCGCCCTTGCGGAGCAGGTAGGCCCGCGAGTCGCCGATGTGCACCATGCCGAACTTGCTGCCGGAGAAGAGGACCGCGGTCAGCGTGGTCCCCATCCCCTCCAGCTGAGGGTTGGCGTCGACCGTGTCCCGGAGCTGCTGGTTGGCGGTTCCGACGGCGTGCCGCAGGGCGTCGACCATGGCGTCCCCGGGGACGTCGTCGTCGAGTGGCGCCATGGCGGCGATGACGATGTTGGACGCGACGTCACCGGCGGCCATGCCGCCCATGCCGTCCGCGACAGCGAGAAGCCGCGGCCCGGCGTAGACGGAGTCCTGGTTGAGGTCTCGGATCAGACCGCGGTCGCTCTGAGCGGCATAGCGCAGGGTCAGGGTCATGGCCGTAACTCGAGAGAAGTGCGCCCGATCCGGATCGGAACGCCAAGGGGGACTGGAGTGGGTCCGGAGACCTTACCGCGATCAAGGTAGGTGCCGTTGGTCGAGCCGAGGTCCTCGACGAACCACTGGCCGTCACGGGCGACCAACCGGGCGTGCCGGGCGGAGGCGAAGTCGTCGGTGATGACGAGCGTCGAATCCTCGGCTCGCCCGATCGTGATCGGAGCCTCACCGAGAGTGATTCGCGTGCCGGCGAGATTACCGGCTGTCACGACCAACTGACGCGCCGCCTTGCCGCGTTTCACCTTCGCCGGCCGGCCCTGCAGCACCGCGCCACCCACCCCCCGAGGGCTGGCGACGATGCTCTTGGACCGGCCACCGGTGAAGAGGTCCCGTCGGATCACTCCGACCACCGTGAACACGAAGATCCACAGCAGGATCAGGAACCCGAACCGGGCGACGGTGAGAACGAATTCGGGCAAGGTGGCTAGCCGTCCACTCGGAAGGTCAGCGTCGTCGTGCCCAACTGGATCATGTCGCCCGGGTTGAGCGCGACGGCGGACACCCGCTGGCCGTTGACCATGGTGCCGTTCGTCGAGCCCAGATCGGTCAGCACGACCTGGTTGCCGTCGTAGTCCAGCCGGGCGTGGCGCCGCGAGATGCCGACGTCGGGCAGGCGAAGGTTCGCCTGGTCGCCGCGGCCGATCACGGTCGAGCCCATCTGGAGCGGGTAGGTCCGGCCGTCGCCGGAGACCAGGCCGACGCTGCGCGGGCCGCCGTGACCACCGTGCGGCGGGTAACCGCCCTGCTGGTCGTAGGGCGAGTACTGCGGGCCGGCGTCGTAGGCGGGCTGCTGCACCGGGGCGACCTCGCCACCGGTGTAGACCTCCGCCGTGACCCGGAACATGCCCGTGTCCAGGCCGTCGCCACGCTCGATCTCGACGATCACGTCGCCGTAGACGGTCCAGGCCTGCTCGCCGATGAACTCGGCCTGTGACTGGGCGAGTTCCTGGGCCAGCGCGGCCGCATAGGGCGCCAGACGACTGTGGTCGTATGGCGACAGATCAATCACGTAGCGGTTGGGCACAAGGGTGCGGCCACCGGCAAGGATGGCCTTGTGCGCCTCGGCCTCCCGCTGCATGGCATTCAGAATCTCCACAGGGTGCACGACACCCTTGAAGACCTTGGCGAAGGCCCCTTCGACCAGGCCTTCCAATCGCTTCTCAAAGCGCTGCAGCACGCTCACCGGCTCCTCCTCGGGTTCCGAGGACATGATGGTATCCGGCGACCGCTTGCGCATCTGTAGCCCAAGAGCTGCCGGCACTTCTGACCCTCGTATGGCGCCCCGCAACGCCGTGCTAATGTTTCCTCCGTTGCCGGGGCGGTATCAACTCGCTAGGTGACGTGCGACAGCGTAGTCTGTCGCAGCCAGTAACAAGAAGCAGGCCCGACCAGGCCGCTTCCGCCGAAGAGGTCAGAAGTATGATCTCCGAGGAAGTCACATGGGGATGTGGCGGAATGGCAGACGCGCACGGTTCAGGTCCGTGTGTCCGAAAGGACGTGGGGGTTCAACTCCCCCCATCCCCACGAGATGGCGGGGGCCTCTGTCCGCGGAACGCGCGGACGGGGGCCCTCTCGTCATTTCTTCTCCGGGGGCCGAGCCCCCGGAAGCCCCGCATCACGGTGCGTTACGTGGCGGGCATCTCACCCTCGCGGCTCAAGATCAAGCCCTTCGGGGGGTACGGCGAGGGGCTGCGTCAACTTTCGGGTGATGTCTGCGGGGGCGTTATGCTCGCCGCTTTATTCGGTCTTCAGGGTGGAGTTCGGTCGTGACGGCGACTGGTGCGGGTGTCGGGCAGGGCAAGCGCAACGTGCTCGGCGTGCTGGTGGATGCGACTGACTACGCGACCGCCACGGCACAGATCATGGAGGCCGCCCGGGAACAGCGCGGGTTCGCGGTGACGGCCCTGGCGGTGCACGGCGTCATGACCGGAGTCGAGGACCGGGCGCACAATGCCCGGCTGAACTCCTTCGATCTGGTGACTCCGGACGGCCAGCCGGTGCGGTGGGCACTGAACCTGTTGCACGGGGCCGGGCTCACCGATCGCGTCTACGGCCCGTCGCTCACCCTGAAGGTGGTCGAGCAGGCCGCCGCCGAGGGACTCCCCGTCTACCTGTACGGCTCCACCGAGCCGGTCCTGGAGAAGTTGGTCCCGGCGCTGCAGGGAATGTTCCCGGCGCTGAAGATCGCCGGGGTGGAGGCGTCCAAGTTCCGCAAGTCGCAGCCGGGCGAGCCGGAGGCGATCGCCGAGCGGATCAAGGCGTCCGGCGCCCGGATCGTGCTGGTCGGGCTCGGGTGCCCCCGACAGGAGATCTTCACCTACGCGATGCGGCCGCTGCTGGACATGCCCCTGCTGGCCGTGGGCGCCGCCTTCGACTACCACGCCGGCCTGTTGAGGAACCCGCCCGTGTGGATGCAGAGGTACGCGCTGGAGTGGCTGTGGCGCCTCGGCTTGGAGCCCAAGCGTCTGTGGAAGCGGTACATCCTGCTGAACCCGGCGTACCTGAGCCGGCTCGGCGCGCAGAAGCTCGGCGTGTGGAAGGCGACCCCGCCGGCCCCGGCGACCGACCCGGTGCGGGAGTTCGCGGTCTGAGCTGAGCTGATCTTGTATCGGACAGTGCGGTACAGGTCACTCTTTGAATGTGCGGCTTGTCCACATAGTCGGCAACATTCTCGACTGACAGCGACGGTCCGTTTACACGCGGTGGTTTTTGACCCCTACGGGTAGCTCTTCGGGGCATATCCCGGTTTCGCGGCTTGCACAAACGGTGAACGCTGTCGATGTGGACACCGCTGTGGACGTCATCCTGATCGGCACCCTCGCCGCCGTCTGGCTCACCGCCGGGCTGCTGGCGGACGGCATGCCCGCCGCCGGTTCCGCGCGCCAGCTCCGGCGCCGGGCCGGGTTCCTCTCCGCTCTGGTCGGTGCCGGGGTCGCGGTGTTCGCCGCGGTTCCGCTCATCACCGAACTGGTGCCGGGCGTTTCGGCGGCCCCCGCGGCCGCGCTGCTCCCAGCCGTACCGGCCCTGCTCGTGCTCACCGCGACCGTGCGCCGCCTCGGTTGGGTCCGGCGGGGTGCGGGAGCGTTCGCCACCGCACCGCTCACGCCGGTGCCGCCTGGCCTGCGGGCTGCGGCGGCCCACCCGCTGCTGGCCGCGCCACTGCAGGTCACCGGTCTCGCCGCGCTGGTCGGCTTGCCGATCGCTGCGGGCGTGGTGGAGCTGCCCGGTGGCGAGGCGACCGCGATGGCGGGCATCGCGGTCATCGCGATCGTGCTGGCGGTCGCCGTGATCGGGATCCGGGCGGCGCTGCGCCACAACCGCCTGGCCCCGCTGGGGCTGGCGTCGCTCGACCGGGACCGCGAGCGACCGACCCCGGTGGGTGTGCGCTAGACGGGCCGACCGCCCTACTGCTTCTTCGCTTCCTGCACGTAAAGCAGCTCCAGAATGGAGCGCGCCGCCTCGAACCAGCGGTCCAGCCACTCCGACGGCGGCAACGTGCCTCGGGCCGGAAGCTCCAGCAGCAGGCCGCGCAGCAGCGGGTGGTCCGCCATCGACTGGCTCGATGAGGAGTCGGACCAGCTGGACGAACCGAAGACCGGCTCACTCAGGCTCGGCAGGTCCAGGGACGGCAGCTTCGCGGCCCGGTCCAGCGCGCTGGTCGGCTCGATGCTGTGCGACCGGCCCGGAGACCGGGTCGGAAGCCCGGATCCACTGCGCGACATCAGCTCGCCGTCACTGTTGTCGGAGGAGAGCGCCTCGCGCCGGCCCTGCCGGTACGCGCTGACGCCACCGCTGAACCGGTCCTGCGCCGTCGTCGATGAACCGTTGCTGAGGTTCTCGGAACCAATCGTCATCTGTCTGCCTTGCCTCGTTCGGTGATGTGTCCCGGCCCATCAGCGCGGTCCGGTCCGCGCTTGAGACTTTCAACGAGGCGAGTCGCACACAGCGACGGCAAAATCGGGCAAATAGCAACGGCCGACCCGGGCGATCCGCTCGCCGCGCCGGCCGTTCCCGCGTCCTCAGTGGTCGAACTCGCCGTCCTTGGCACCGCCCACGAACGCGTCCCACTCGGCCGCCGTGAAGATCAGTGCGGGTCCTGTCGGGTTCTTGGAGTCACGGACCGCGATCGCTTCACCGACGAAGGCGACCTCGACACAGTTGTCGCCGTTGGGGCCACTTCGTGTGCTCTTGACCCACTGAGCCTGGTTGAGATCGACCCGAAGGCCCTTGGCCTGGATTTCCACAATGGCTCCTCTACCGGCATCTCGATCATCCCGCTGGACGCTTCCGGATCCAGGGCGGCCGCCCAAATGGTGTCGAGGACCTCGCGGCACATGCGGCGATCGCCGCCCTGCGCAGGAAGAGCACACCGGCCCCGTTCGCCGCGAGCACCGCGTCGGGGTCGCCGGCGGAGGGGAGGTCGCGGGTCGGCTGACCACCACTTCATCGAGCACCACCCCGAGATCGATTGGATCGTCCTGAATCAACAACGACCACCGTTGCCTTCGGACGTGGACGCGCCGCGTGATTCTCTGATCAGTGTCATCCCATTGGGCGGATCCGATGAAAGCCATTGCGTGCGCTTCGGTGTACAAAAGGCCCGGAATGACCGGATGCTCAGGCGTCCGGAATGATCTAGCTTCCACCTTAAAGCCGGCATAAGTGCTGTTCAGGACGGTCGAGCAGGGATGCCACCAGCCTTCCCGGCGGGCAGGTTGAGCAATTCCGACTCACCCTTTCATTATGTCAGCATTTGCGCCATAAAGTGCGTCATATCGCTTACGCCTGCCGCCTGCGCGTCGGTATGCCCGGTTTCGATACGCGTTATCTTGGACGGCGAACAACCCAGCCGTTCCACCACCACATCGATGGCCGCGCCGGCCTCCTCGCGAAGTCTGCGCAGTTCCACACCGAGGCGGCGCCGTCGCGGGGCGGGACTGCGGCGTTGATTCACACGGTCGGTCTCCGGGTCCGGTCTTGATCATCCAAGCACAGTGGATGATCACGGAGAATCACGGAAGCGTGACATGCAACTTGCATCGACGACACTGGTGGTGCAATCTTTCCGTATGGCTTGCATCACTCAACGTTCTTGAGCGAGGCGGCCAGAACTGGCGAAACGGAACAAAACGACGTCCATCACGGGGCGCCGAGCCATCGGAAGTCCGAGTTGGACTTTCGCCCCGACACGGGTGGGGCTGTTCGGCGATAGTGACGTTCCGCAACCACCTTCGATGGTCAATTCCCCCGAAGGCTTGCAAAAGTGCATTCAGGCGGCAAACTGATGCACCAGTCACCAAAGTCCACACTCCACACGGGTCTCAGGGCAGGAGATGACGTGGTTCTACCTCGGTCCGGTGATGTCATCCACGTGACGAAGGCGGCCAGCGTCCAATTCGCATCACCGATGCTTTTCCGGGTCATCCGGGTCCACGACTGGCCGACGTATGAAGGCTGGGTCTGGCTGGATGGCTACGAACTGAACTCGGCCGGTGACGCGGTCGAGCGCCGTTCCATCTTTGTGCAGGTCAACGGGCTTCGTCAGGTCGGGAAGGCGCCCGATCCGCGAGCCCGCAACGGCCGTCAGCCAGCCACCCGCCCGGGAGTCCTCCCCGCGCGGACGGCCCGCACCACCAACCGCTAACCGGAAGCGCTGGCCGACGGCACGGCGGCCGGCGGAGTGGTCGGTGTGCCCTGCCGTGCGACGGCGACGATGAGGGTCACGCGGGTGTCCGACGGCACCTGCTGGCCCTCGGCGGGGTCACAGTTGATCACCGTGTCCGGCTCGGCGTCGCTCTCGCGGCGGATCACCCGCCACTTCAGGCCGCTGCGAGCCAGCGCCGCCTGTGCGTCCGCGAGGGGCATTCCCCGCAGCGCGGGGACGTTCACCTCCTGGTCGGAGGGTTCGGTGGTCGGCGTCGTGGCCGTCGCGCCGGTGCCCGGCGTGGTGACTCCCGGGTCCGGGCCGTTCGTCAGACGGGTGGCGGGCGGCGTGTCCCCGGGTGTCTCCGCGTCTCCGCCGGTGTTCCGAACGATCACCGCGATCCCGACGGCGAGCAGGCCGACCAGCACCAGCGCGACGGTGCCGACCGCGATCGGCGCCCACCACCGGCCCGACGGTTCAGCCTGTCCGGGGTCGGTCCAGTCGCTGTCCTCGTCGTACGGGTTCCGGGGGACAGCGCCGTAGGGCCGCACTCCGGCCCGGCCGGTCCAGACGTCGCGGTCGTCCGATTCGGGACGATCGTCCACAGGGTCCGGATCGCGCTCCTCGGCCATCGCCGCGTCCTTCCGCTCCGTACATCCGCTCCAGTGCAGCGTCAAGGTATCGAATCTTGCGCGACGAGTGTGGTTTCCACCAGGGGAAAGCAACCGGGGCGACCATTTCCCAGACATCGGCGCGGGCCAGTACAGTGCGCGGCATGGCCGAGAAGGGCTGGACAGCACAAGCCGCCACGGCGGCCGGAATCGCCGCCGGCACCGGGGCCGCACAACTGGGCCTCGGGTACGGCTTGGGCGTCATCGCCTGGCCGGTGACCGCCATCGAGGGTGACAGCGCGTGGCTGGGCAGTCTCGGCTGGGCCACCTGGATCACGGCGAGCGCGACCGTTCTCGGCGCGGTGATCGCCGGGCGGCTGCGCCCCGAGCGCGCGGACCGGTGGCGTGGGCTCTGGCGGTTCGCGCTGGCGCTCGCCTCGGCGCTGGGTGCGCTGGTGTCTCTCGCCCTGGTGGCGTTGCCGGCCCGCGCCGCGGTGCGCGCCGACACGGTCTCCCCGCAACTCGTCGCCGGCGGTTACGCGCTAGCCGGCCTGCTCGCCGGGCTCGTGGTCGCCTTCTGGGCGGTGTCCTCCGGCCCGGTCGCGGCCAACCTGATCGGGACCGCGCTCTGGCTGTGGGCGCTGGCGGTCGCCGGCGTGGTTGCCGAGCTGGCCAGTGGACGTGACTTCGAGACGTACCTGACCAGTTGGCAGTTCGCCGAGTCGGTCAGTCCGGTGCAGTACGGCGGGATCTACTGGCCGAGCGCCTTGTTGACCTTGGTTGCGGCGTTCATCATCGGCTCGGTGGCGGCGGCTCCGGCGGCATGGCGGGGCGAGGTGGGGCTGGGCACGGCGATCTCCGGAGCGGTCGGGCCGCTGCTGGTCGCCTTCTCCTTCCTGACTCTGGCTCCACAGCTGACCGAGGTGATGGGCCCGCTGGAGTCGGCGTACCTCATCGCGCCGTACGCCGCCCTCGCCGGTCTGGGGGGCTCCGCGCTCGCGGTGGGGATCGCCCAGGGCCGGCACGGCCGTCTCGATCGGCCGCGAGCGGCCGTCCCGGAGCCGGTGGACGCCTCGCCTGCGGGCGAGAGGCCACCGGTCAAGGAGGCGCCGCCGGCGGGCGAGACGCCCGCGGTCAAGGACGCGCTACCGGTGAAGGCGACCGCGACCGGCCGGGCGACCCCCGCCACCCCGCGTGCGACGGTGCCGGACAAGCCCACGAAACCGGCCGTGGTGGATCCGGAGATCGCCGCGGCTGCCCGGCAGACCGGCCGCGCGCCCGCGAAACGCCGGAACGGCAACGGCGAGACGACGCGCTCGACGATCACCCCGCCCCCGGCGAGCCCGACGGTCGCCCGGATCAATCCGGACGAACCAGAAAAGCGCCCGTAGAGGTCGTCAGATCGGCCAGGTGTGGACCGGCTCGTTGGATCGTTGGTACTCCAGGTAGCGCTGCGTCATCTCGCACAGGGCCGCGGCCCGGGACAGGCCACGCGCCTCGGCGGCCCCGACCGCCGCCGTCTGCCAGGTCGCCCCGTTGCGGCCGGTCCGGCACCGGTCCGCGATGATCCCGAGCAGCCGGTCCCGCTGGGCCGGACGCACTCCCAGCAGGTCCAAGCCGGTGCGCGCCCGTGGCAGCAGCACGTCACGGACCAGATCGGTCACCGCCACCTCGCCCCGTCCCGGCCAGGTCAGGTCAGCCTCGATGCCGTCCCGGGCGCCGGCCCGGAAATTCGCCTCGGCCGTGGCAAAGGCGAGGCGGGCCCAGATCGGCGGGTCCTCCTCAACGAGCTGCCGGACCAGTCCGAAGTAGAACGCGGCGTTCGCGACCAGGTCCGCCACCGAGGGGCCGGAGGGCAGGACCCGGTTCTCCACCCGCAGGTGGGGCCGTCCGTCGGAGACGTCGTAGACCGGCCGGTTCCAGCGATAGACGGTGCCGTTGTGCATGCGTAGCTCGTACAGATGGGGAATGTTTCCGCAGGCGCGGACCGCGACCGGGTCCTCCTCGCTCAGCTCGGGCAGCAGCGGCGGGAAATATCGGAGGTTCTCCTCGTAGAGGTCGAGGACCGAGTCGATCCAGCGGTCACCGAACCAGACCCGGGGCCGGACGCCTTGCGCGCTGAACTCGTCCGGGCGCGCGTCGGTGGCCTGTTCGAAGAACGGGATCCGGGTCTCCGCCCAGAGCCTGCGCCCGTAGAGGTAGGGCGAGTTGGCGCCGAGCGCGAGCTGCACGCCGGCGATCGCCTGGGAGGCGTTCCAGTACCGCGCGAAGTCGGCCGGCGCGACCTGGATGTGGAACTGGGTGCTCGTGCAGGCGCCTTCCGGCGCGATCGTGTCGCTGCTGGCCACCAAATGCTCGGTGCCATCGATGTCGATCCGGAAGTCGTCGCCGCGGGCTCCGGCGATCTCGCGGTCCAGCGCCCGGAACCGCTCGTTGTCGGAGAGGTTGGCCAGGACCAGGTGGCCGGGCCGGACGGTGGGGAGCATGCCGATCAGGGCGAGGCGGCTCTCGCCTTTGCCGGCGCACTCGGACGCCGCCCGGAGAGCGTCCAGGATGTCCTGTTCGTAGTCGCCTAGGCCGTCGCCGGAGACCAGCCGGGGCGGGACGTTCAGTTCGAGGTTGAACCGGCTGAGTTCGGGCTGGAAGCGCGGATCACCGAGGTCGGCGAGGATCTCGGCGTTGCGCATCGCCGGGGCGGCCTCCGCGTCGACCAGGTTGATCTCGATTTCCAGGCCGGTGGTGGGGCCGCCGGAACCGAACGGCTCGCTCGCCAGCATGCCGGTCAGAACATCGACGCAGCAGCGCACCTTCCGCCGGAACAGGACCCGGTCATGCGGCGAGAAGACGGCGGTGCCCAGTTCTTTGCCCATGTGCCCTCCCAGGACGGCCAAGGACGAACCAACGTCGATCACCGCTCTGTGAACGAACGCTTGCGCTCGGTTCACCCTGCCATCCCGGGAGGAGGACCGCCAGCGACAGGAGAAGCGCCGCTGGCGGAAACGGGCGGCGCTTCTCGATCGGGCACGGTCAGCCCTGCTGGAGGATGGCTTCGCCCTCGATCTCAATCTTGATCTTCTTGCCGATCATCACGCCGCCGGCCTCCAGGGCCATGTTGTAGGTCAGGCCCCAGTCCTCGCGGTCGATCTCGGTGTGCGCGCTGAAACCGAAGACGTGCTGCCCGTAGGGGCTGGTGGTGGCGCCCTCGAACTCGACGACCAGCTCGACGGGGTTGGTGACGCCCTTGATGGTGAGCTCGCCCGACAGCACGAACTCGGCGCCCGCGTGCGACTTCACGCCGGTGCTGCGGTACTCCATCGTCGGGTACTTCTCGGCCTCGAAGAAGTCGCCGGTGCGCAGGTGGTTGTCACGGTCGATCTGGCCGGTCTCGACGCTGGCCGTCTTGATCGAGGCGGTGACCGAGGAGTCCAGCGGGTTCTCGCCGACCACGATCGTGGCGCTGGCCTCGGCGAACTGCCCACGGACCTTGCTGACCATGAGGTGCTTCACCATGAAGCCGACCTGCTTGTGCGCCGCGTCGAGCTCGTAGGTGCCGGCGGCGGGGATCTGAAGACCTTCGAACTCACGGGTGCTGACGGTCATGACACTGCCTTCTTTCGAAGCTCTGCGGGAATGCTTGTCTGACGGAGCAACTATATGCTCAGCAATATTCCTCCTGTCAAGTGCCTGGTACAGTTCGTCACGTGAACAAGGACCTGGACGACCCTCGCCTCACTGCAGTCGGACTGCTCGCCGAGGCGTACACGGGCTTGATGAACCGGCTCGCCGCACAGTTCGAGGAGCACCGACTCTCGCAGGTGGAGTTCGAGGTGCTGATGCGCCTGGCCCGGTCCCCGGGCAACCACCTGAGGATGACCGACCTGGCCGGCCAGACCACCCTCTCCACCAGCGGCGTCACCCGCGTCGTCGACCGCATGGAGCGCACCGGCCTGGTCCGCCGCGAGGCGTGCCCGAGCGACCGCCGCAGCTCCTACGCGGTGATCACCGACGAGGGCATGACGCGGCTCGCCGAGGTGCTCCCAGGGCACCTCGAGCTGGTCCAGCGGTGGTATGTCGGGCTTCTGCCCGAACAGAGACTGACGGAACTGCTCGACTCGCTGCGCACCATCCGCGACGCGGTCAACCCCTGCGCGACGGCGGGCAGCGCGGAGACCGCACTGCCCGCCTGACGATATTCGCGGTACGCCCGAGGGCGGAGAGTTACAGCCCCAGACCTCGGGCGATGAGCATGCGCTGCACCTCGGACGTGCCCTCGCCGACTTCAAGGATCTTGGCGTCCCGGTAGAACCGGCCCACCGCGGACTCGTTCATGAAGCCGTACCCGCCGTGCACCTGGGTCGCGTACCGGCTGTTCTCCATGGCGGCGTTGCTGGCGTTGAGCTTCGCGATGGCCGCGTGCCGCTTGAAGTCGTCGCCGGCCAGCATCCGGGCCGCGGCGTCGTAATAGCCGAGACGGGCCACATGGGCGCGCATGTCCATGTCGGCGATGAGGAACTGCACGGCCTGGTGTTTGCCGATCGGGCGGCCGAAGGCGCTGCGCTGCTGGGCGTACGTCACCGACTCGTCGACGCAGCCCTGCGCCAGGCCGACCGAGAGCGCGGCGATGGCGATGCGGCCCTCGTCCAGGATGCGCAGGAACTGGGCATAACCGCGGCCCCGCTCGCCGAGCAGGTTGGCCGCCGGCACCCGCACGTCGTCGAAGGACAACTCGTGGGTGTCCGACGCGCACCAGCCGACCTTGGAGTACCCGGGCGCCACCGTGAAACCGGGCGTCCCGGACGGCACGATGATCGTCGACAGCTCTTTGCTGCCGTCCGGGTTCGTGCCCGTCACCGCCATCACCGTGACCAGGCAGGTGATGTCCGTGCCGGAGTTGGTGATGAACGCCTTCGTCCCGTTGATCACCCACTCGTCGGTGCTCTCGTCGAGAACAGCGCGGGTGGTGGTGCCGGACGCGTCCGAGCCGGTGTCCGGCTCGGTCAGGCCGAACGCGGCCAGCGCTTCCCCGCTGGTCAGCCGGGGAAGCCAGCGCTGCCGCTGCTCCTCGGTGCCGAACCGGTGGATCGGCATGGCGCCCAGTGAGACCGCGGCCTCCAGGGTGATCGCCACCGAACTGTCCACTCTGGCCAGTTCCTCCAGCGTGAGACAGAGCGCGAAGTAGTCGCCGCCCATCCCGCCGTACTCCTCCGGGAACGGCAGCCCGAAAAGGCCCATCGCACCCATCTTGCGCACGATGTCGTACGGGAAGGTCTTGTTCTCGTAGTGCTCGGCGATGACCGGGGCCAGTTGTTCGCGGGCGAACTGCCGCACGCTGGCACGCAGGTCCTCGTACTCCTTACCCAGGCGGAAGTCGACCACCGGATGCCCCTCTCTACACAGGAGTGACGCCGTGCCGTCGCCGGGAGAAGGAGCGGTCCCGACCGCGCGCGGCGGAGAATCGCCGCACCAGCTCAACCCGCAGATCGCCCGGCTCGGCCACGGCGTCCACCACGAGTTCGCTGGCCAGGCGCATGATGTCGATGTCGCGCTCGTACTCCGCGCGGCGCTCGGCGACGAACGCGGCCCGGTCGTCCGGGTCCTCGATCGCCGCGATCTTGTTGGCATAGACGGCGTTGACCGCCGCCTCGGCGCCCATTACCGCGATCTTGGCGGTGGGCAGGGCGATGGTGGCGTCCGGATCGAACCCGGGGCCGGCCATCGCGTAGAGCCCGGCGCCATACGCCTTGCGGACCACCACGCAGATCTTCGGCACGGTGGCCTCGGAGATGGCGGTGATCATCTTGGCGCCGTGCCGGATGATGCCCTGCTTCTCCACCGCGGTGCCGACCATGAAGCCCGGCACATCGGTGAGGAACAGCAGCGGCACGTTGAAGGCGTCGCAGAGTTGCACGAACCGGCTCGCCTTGTCGGCCGAGTCGACGAAGAGCACGCCGCCCTTGAACATCGAGTTGTTGCCGACCACGCCGACCACCTCGCCGTTCAGGCGGGCGAATCCGACGGTCAGTTCACGAGCCCAGAGCGCCCAGATCTCGAAGTACGAGTTCTCGTCGACCAGGCCTTTGACGTACCGCCGCATGTCGAAGGCCTGCCGCTCGCTGGCCGGGACCAGGGCGGCGAGGTCGATGCCGGCGGGGTTGGCGGCGGCGGCCGCCGGCGGCTGCGCGGTCCAGTTGGAGGGGAGGTACGACAGGTAGGTGCGGACCACGTCGAGCGCCTCACGCTCGGTCTTGCAGAGGAAGTGCCCGACGCCGGACTCGGTGCAGTGCACCCGGGCGCCGCCCATCGCCTCCAGCGTGGTCTTCTCACCGGTGACCATCTCGACCATCCGGTCGGATCCCAGGTACATGCTCGCGTTGCCGTCGACCATGGCCACCACGTCGCAGAACGCCGGAATGTACGCCCCACCGGCCGCCGACGGGCCGAACAGCGCGCAGACCTGCGGGATCGCCCCCGAAGCCTTGACCTGGGTGTGGAAGATCTTCCCGGCGCCGCGGCGGCCGGGGAAGAGGTCGACCTGATCGGTGATCCGGGCGCCGGCCGAGTCGACGAGGTAGACCATCGGCACGCCGCGCTCGTAGGCCCGCTCGATGATCCGGATGATCTTCTCGACCGTGCGGGCGCCCCAGGAGCCGGCCTTGACCGTGGAGTCGTTCGCCATCAGGCAGACGTCCCGGCCGTCGATCCGGGCAGCTCCGGTGATCACACCATCCGCGGGCAGTCCGTCAGCGAGACTGTTGGCGAAGAGGCCGTCCTCGACGAACGAGTCCTCGTCGACCAGGAGCGCGATCCGCTCGCGGGCGAAGAGTTTGCCCTTGGCGGCGTTGGCGGCGTGGTAACGCTCCGCACCGCCGGCCAGTACACGCTTACGCGCTCCGGCCAGAGCCTCCCCGTCCATGCCGCCTCCGCAACTGTGCATCGTCGCCCGCATCCGCACTGGACGATGCAAGCTTAACGAGCGTTAGGTTATCTCACTGCGTGGACTGCGGCAATGCCGGACGGGAGCCCCCGTTGCGGGGGGCTCCCGTCCGTTTTCACTGCTACCGGCACTGTGGAGTAGCGCCGGCGGTCATCGGCACCGTCAGGAGCCGACGCGGGTCACGCCCGGGACCGGCGCGACCCGGCCTGTCACCGCGCCAGATCAGCGCAGGCTGCCGAGCAGGTCCAGACCGCCCAGGCCACCGACGTTGTTGGTCAGGCCGCTGACCGCGGACTTCTCGGCGCTGCGGCCGCCGGCCTTGTTGCCGTACTTGTCCGGGCTCACGTAGCCGGCGTCGTGCGGGGCCTTGCCCTTGTCGTCCGCGACGACGGGTGCTTCGCCCGCGTTGTCACGGTTGCCGCCCTTGTCGTAGCCGGCGTTGTCGGGAGCCACGTCGTTGTAGCCGTTGTCGCCACGAACGTCGCCCTTGTCGTAGCCGTCGTTGTCGCCACGGACGTCACCCTGGGGGTAGCCGTCGTTGTCGCCACGGACGCCGCCGTTGTCGTCCTTGCCGCAGTCGTCCGCGACCGGCTCGTTGTTCCACTCGTCGCAGTCGTCCTCGCCGAGGACGTAACCGGGCTGGTAGACCGGGACCAGCGGCTTGACCCACTGGTGCGGGCGGGCGTAGCCGCCACCGACGTTGTTGGCGCAGACGCCGTGTGCGCTGGCGTAGCCGAGCACACCCAGCGAGTTGCCGCACGCGTTGACCGGAACGGTGATCGGCGCCGCGAACTGGGTGCCGTTGAACGTGCCGTAGTTGCCGAAGCTGGCCTGGTTGGCCGCGGCCGCCGGCCACACCCAGGAGCCCTGCGGGCCGCACGGACCTGACGGAACGTACGCAATGCACGGGCCGCTCTCGGTGCGCTTGGCAGCCTTGGCGGACTTGCTCTCCAGCGGGTGCGCCGCCTTGCGGGCGAAGCCGCCGCCGACCTGGTTGGCGCAGATGCCGGTGGAGCTGGCGGAGCCGAGCAGCGCGAGCGAGTTGCCGCACGCGTTGACCGGGATGGTGACCGGCATGGCCACCTGGGTGCCGTTCAGCGTGCCGTAGTTGCCGAAGCTGACCTGGTCGGTGTTGCCACCGCCGAAGCCGCCGAGGCCACTCCAGCCGTGCTCGGTGGCCTTGGCGCTCTCGACCCGGTTGGCGGAGACGCCGGTGGCGCTCGCCTTGCCGGCCACCGCCGCGGCGTTGCCGGACACGTTGACCGGAACGGTGACCGGAACCGCGACCTGGGTGCCATTCAGGAAGCCACGGTTCTGGAACGAGGCCTGGCGGGTCCCGCCGCCGTTACGGCCGCTCTCGACCTGGTTGGCGCCGACGCCGAAGCTCTGTGCCGCGCCCAGGACGCCGGCGGAGTTGCCGACGACGTTCACCGGCACGGTGACCGGGATGGCCACCTGGGTGCCGTTGAGGGTGCCGAAGTTGCCCGTGGTGACCTGGTCGGTGTCGGCCAGCGCGGAGGCTGCCGGAGCGAGCAGCAGGGCGCCGGCGGCGAGGACACCGACACTCAGAGTCTTACGAACCCAAGTCTTCTTCATGAGAAAAGGGATGCCTTTCGCAAATGGTCAGAAATGATCTACACGCGTATTCAGTTGGTACTTCCGGAGCCCGCTTTCGGGCGCAGCGGTGCCCTGGCGCGATTTATCCGGCCCTGACTCCGCCTGTCGACGCGCGCCATGGTTGGCGCTTCGGATCGCGGTTCAGTGGTGTTCCCTCGGACGACTCGCCGCCTGTGCGCAAACGGTTGAGGAATCGCGGGGCATGGACGCTCTACGAAGCGCCGGCGACAGGTGGTGATGACCCTCAGTCAGGTGAGACGGTCGGGGCCTCGGCGTCGTTTCGCCGAGCCGCGACACCAGCCGCGAGCGGAAGCCGGTGGTCGTCCACCGCACCGTTCGCGAGCCGGGCCGGAAGAACGGCCATCGGGCCGGCCTCCGCAGACGCTCCCGGCCCACCGGCCGGGATACCGCTGACTGCTCCGAGGTTCATGCGCCGCGACACGGGCCCGTCGTCGCCGGGCACGTCGTCACGGGCGGTCTCCGACGCCGGCCGGGCGGCCGGAATGTGCCGGTGAACCCGGGACCGGGACTGGATCTTGGCTTTGCGGGCCGGCGTCACGCCGGCCCTCGCTGCCACCTTCGCCACCCGAGCGGGCGTGACAGCCGGTTCTTCCGGCTGTTCCAGCTCCGTCCCGGCGGGCGTGGTGACATCGTCGGCTACCGGGATCTCGGGTGAGATCTCCGCCGGTAGCTCGAACACGGGCTCCGCAACGGTTCCCGCCGACACGGGCAGCGTCCCGTCGTCCGCCGTTCCACCGCTGGCGCGCGGGGAAGGGGTCGCCGTACGCCGCGGCACACCGGCGGTCTTCGCGTCGATCGCGGAGCCGTCGTGCGCGACCTCGTCGAGCAGAACCTCGTCGAGCATCGCCACCGGCCCGGACAGCACCTGTTCCGGTGCCGTGAGAATCGACGTCACGGCATGGGGCCGGTGGTTCTTGGGTGTGGACTCCGGCGGCTGGACGGCCGCTTCGAGGAGTTCGGTCTCCGTCGCGAACTGCGGCACAGGCCCGAGCAGCGAGCCGGACGGCTCGTCACCCTGGTCCGCGGCGTGTGCGGCGGAGCCGGTGAGCAGCCACGCCACCCCGGCCAGCCCACCGATGACGAGTGCACGCAGGAGCCACCGGGATCCGGTGTGTCCCGCGCGGCGCTCCGGCCGCCGCTCCGCCCCCTGGCTGTGGGACGGCATGAGCGGGGAGCCGCCGCGGGTGATCGCCGAGGACCGGCTTGCCGTGCGCTCGTCGCGCTCGACCTCCCGACCCGTCATGATCTACCCCTCGTCGTCGATCGGTGACCGATTAAACCTGTTCGTCAGGAACTTCCAGAACAGGGCGGTATTGGTCACTCGGTATTGGTAACGACGGGGGCGAGCGGGAAGTCACGCGGACAAATCGGAAAACTGACCGCGGGGAAAGCGCAGAAAATCACACCAGACGCGTGCGTGGCCCCGCTCGCAGAACACCCGAGGACAAGGTGCGCCCGACCAGACGCTCCGCCAGAGCCGCCGCTTCCAGCAGACTGTCCAGGTCTATTCCGGTGTCGATGCCCATGTCGTGAAGCATGTGCACCACCTCCTCGGTGGCGACGTTCCCGGAAGCGCCCGGAGCGTACGGGCAGCCGCCCAGCCCGCCCGCGCTCGCGTCAAACTCGGTGATCCCCAGGTCCAGGGCGGTCAGGATGTTCGCGAGACCCGTACCCCTGGTGTCGTGGAAGTGCAGCAGGTCGGGGCGGACCGCGGAGAGAAGGTCACGGACCCGCCGCGGAGTCGCCATGCCGGTCGTGTCGCCGAAGGCGATGCGGTCCGCACCGTCGGCGCGGACCCGGGCCACGATGCCCGCCACCCGGTCCGGGTCGATGTCGCCCTCGAACGGGCAGCCGAAACTCGTCGCGACGATCACTTCGAGCGTCGCGCCGGCCTCGTGCACCAGCGGGATCAGCTGCGCGATGTCGTCCAGCGAGTCCTCGGTGGACCGGTTCAGATTGCGGCGGTTGTGGGTGTCGCTCGCCGACACCACCACCTCTATCTCCCGGAAACCGGCGGCGAGCGCACGGTGGGCGCCGCGGGTGTTCGGGATCAGCGCGGAATATCGCACGTCCGGGTTGTGCCAGGCCTTCGCCCAGACCTCGTCGGCGTCGGCCATCTGCGGGATGGCCTTCGGGTGGACGAACGAGACCGCCTCGATCCGGCGCACACCGGTCCGGCTCAGCGCGTCGAGCAACTCGACCTTGGCGGCGGCGGGAATGGGGTCCTCGTTCTGCAGACCGTCGCGCGGAGCGACCTCACGGATGGAGACCATGGTCACCGCATCCTTCCGACGATGCCGGTGTCGTAGTCGCCGGAGAGGAACTCCTGGTTCTCCAGCAGCTCGGCGAAGAAGGGCAGGTTGTTCTTCGGGCCGGCGATCTGGAAACCCGCCACCGCGGCACGGGCCTTCGCGATCGCGTCGTCCCGGTCGAGACCGAAGACGATCAGCTTCGCCATCAGCGAGTCGTAGTTCTGGCTGACCGTGTTCCCCTCGGTGTAGCCGGAGTCGACTCGCGTTCCTTCGCCACTCGGCTCGACCCAGGTGGTGATCTTGCCGGGGCCGGGGAAGAAACGTTTCGGGTCCTCGGCGTTGACCCGCAGCTCGATCGCGTGGCCGCTCTGCCCGTCTTCGATCGTGACGTCCTCGCCGGAGGCGATTCGCAGCTGCAGCTCCACCAGGTCGATGCCGTGGATCAGCTCGGTGATCGGGTGTTCGACCTGCAGACGCGTGTTCATCTCCAGGAAGAAGAACTCGCCGGTCGCCGGATCGAGCAGACACTCCACTGTGCCCGCGTTGCGATAGCCGACCGCTTCGCCGGCCTTGACCGCGGCCTGCAGCAGACGCGCCCGCAGCTCGGGACCGACCGCCGGCGACGGGGCCTCCTCGACCAGCTTCTGATTGCGGCGCTGCACCGAGCACTCGCGCTCGGAGAGGGCGATCACCCGGCTGTCGGCCAGGCCGAGGATCTGCACCTCGACGTGACGGACCCGGGGGAAGTAGCGCTCGATCAGCACATCACCGGCGCCGAACATGCGCTCGGCGAAGGTGCGGACCTTCTCGTACTCCTTCTTGAGGTCGTCCGCGTTCTCGGCGACGGCCATGCCCATTCCGCCGCCACCGGCAGCCGCTTTCACCATCACCGGGAAGCCGATCGCCTCGGCCGCTTCCAGCGCGGCCTCGACGGTCACGGCGGGGTCCGGCGACCCCGGCGCGACCGGCACGCCGGCCGCGGCCATCAGATTCCGAGCATTGATCTTGTCGCCCATCGCGGTTATCGCATCGGCGCCGGGCCCGACCCACACCAGGCCGTTGGCTTCGACGGTACGGGCGAAGTCGGCGTTCTCGCTGAGGAAGCCATAGCCGGGGTGAACAGCCTGCGCGCCGGTCGACTTGGCGGCGGCCAGGATCGCCTCGGTGTTGCGGTAGCTCTGGGCCGGGTTGGCCGGGCCGACGCAGACCGCCTCGTCAGCCTCCAGCACGAACGGCATGTCAGCGTCCACGTCGGAGTGGACGGCGATGGTGCGGATGCCGAGTCGCTTGGCGGTACGGATGATCCGCCGAGCGATCTCGCCGCGGTTGGCAATGAGCAGTGACTCGATCATGAGCCCTCTCTCCGTGGGTTCAGACTGCCTTGTGGGCGCTTATCCCTATGTAGATTTATGCCTTTTTAAATCTTTATCAGCCGACCAGCTTTCCGGACGGCTTTCTCGGTGACTCGTTCTGGCCGACCGGTTTCTCAGTGGCCGATCAGCGCGTGGACCGTCGCGTCGCGCAGCAGGGCGGCACGGCGCACTCGATCGACCTCGCCGCCCAGGAACGGTGTCGAGTTCATCAGGCCGAACGCCGCGTGCGCGAGCACCCGGGCCTCGGGGGCGGGCAGTTCGGGGCGAACCCGGGACAGCACGGCCACCCACTCCTCGACATAGAGCCGCTGGAGCCGGCGGATCTGGCGGCGCGGGTCCTCCGGCAGACGGTCCAGCTCGTGCAGGTGCAGGGCGATCACCGCGGGGTTGGCCAGCGCGAACTCGACGTGGAAGTCGATCAGATCGGCGAGCGCGGCCTTCGCGTCCTCCGGATGCCGGGCGACACGCTTCTTACCGCCCTCCAGCAGACTCTCGCTCACCGGGATGAGCGCGGCGACCAGCATCGCCTCCTTGCCGGCGAAATGGTGGTACAGCGCCGGACCGGTGACGCCGGCTGCCGAGCCGATGTCGTCCATCGACACACCGTGATAGCCGCGGGACGCGAACAGGCCCACCGCGATTTCCAGAATCTCGTCGCGGCGGGACCGCCGCCTCGGCGCCGGCGGGGTGGTCCGATGCCGCTGATCTACCGTCGTCACCTCGCAACTGTAACCCGATGTCAAGCCTTCACTTAACGGTCGTTCAGCCGATTCACGGCCTCCAGGGCCGCGTCGTAGAGGTCGACGGCGAGTTCCCGGGTGGGCGCGTCCGGACGCATCCGCTTCAGCAGCGCGCCCAGGATCCGCTCCGCCTCGTGGGCCGAGCCGGACCGCAGCAACGCCTCAGCGAGCATGCCCTCCACCCGGTCGGCGTCGTCCGCCGCGCCGATGCCGCGCAGCCGCTCCGGAGCGTCCCGCAGGTGCGGCAGCGCCTCCGCATAGCGGCCGCGTCGCATCAGCAGGTTCCCGACCTCGAAGGCGAATATCGACCTGCCCCAGAGCACCCCGGGCTGAGTGGCCAGCTCAGCAGGCAGTTCCTCATATCGGCGGGTGGCCAACCGGATGACCTCTTCGGCCTCGGCGACCTCGTCGGCGAAGTTCAGCGCCATCAGGCGGCGGCGCAGCACGCGCAGCTCGGCGGCCAGATCGCCGGCCTCGTGCAACGACTCGGCGGCTGCCCGGAAGGTCAGCGCCGCCTCACTGTCACGGTCCATGTCATAGAGGAGCTGACCGGCCTGCTCGCCGACTTGGCCCCGCCCGGCCGGATTGCCCTCCAACCACTCGATCAGGTGCCGGTAGATGCTCAGTGCCCGATCGGTGTCGCCCAGATCACGGTAGACCGTGGCGAGCAGCAACCGAGTGTCGCCGGCCGGCTCTTCGAAGCCCAGCCGGTCGAACCCGAGCAGCGCCTCCTCACCCACCTCGGCCGCCTCCGCCGGGCGGCCCGCGTGGTGATAGGCCTGCGCCAGCTCGTGCCGGGCGAACAGACCGGCCCGATCCGAGCCCTCACCCGCGGCGCCCTCGGCACAGAGCGCGATCGCCTCGACGAAGTCGTCGATCGCCTCCTCCGCCCGGTCCAGTCGCACCAGCGCACGGCCACGGTGGATCCGGGCGGCCAGCGCCGGAGCCGGCAGGCCCGCCGCCAAGGTTTCGGTCAGCGCCTCCACGGCCTGCTCGGGATCATCGGTGAGCTGGCCGAAGACCATCGCCGCCTCGGCGCTCTGCCCGGCCGGCCCGTGCTCCCGATAGAAGTCCCAGGCGGCCCGGGCCGCCGCGACGGCCTCCTCGTGCTGGTGCGCCGCCTCGCGGTTCTGCGCACGGACCAACGCGTGATAGGCCAGTTGCCGCTGGTCGCCGGCCTCCTCCGCACACCGGTCCGAGCGGTCGCCGGCCTCGTTGGCGTCGCCGGGACGGTCCAGCAACCGCAACATCTGGGACACCCGCATCCACGCGGCGGCCCGGATCGCCGGATCGCCGTGCTCGTCCTGGTAATCCGCGTTCGACTGGACGATGGCCAGCAGTTCCTCGCTCGGGCCCTCGGACTGAGCCCGCTCCAGGGCGACGCGGGCACGCAACATGTTCGCCTCACCCACCTCACCGGCACGGGTGAAGAGATCCACCCCCCGGTCCCAGGCGGCCACCGTCTCCTCATGCGCGTCGGCCGGCAGCAGGAAACCACGCAGCGCCCACAGCCGGGCGGCGAGCGCCGGCTCCTCGGGCACCTCGAAACGCGCGTCGAAAGCCTCCATCACGGTACGAGCGGCATCCTCCCGGGATCCCTTCGAGTACTGCTCGGCGAGCTCGATCAGATCGGCGGCGGTCGCCGAGGACGGCACCTCGATCGGCGGTTCCGGCTCCACCACCGGGACGGGCCTCCCGGTGACCGCTCCCGCCTGCTCGGTGCCCGCTCCCGCCGTGACCGGGACGCGCCTCGCGGTGGCCGAGAGCGGCACCTTGACGCCGTAGGGCTCGGCCGTCATCACGCCGGTGATCACGGTGCTCTGATGATCGGTGCCGTTGCGGGCGTCGAAACGGGCGGCCAACCCGGTGGCGAAGGTGGTCAGCTCCTCGGCCAGGGCTGCGGCGGTGATGTCGTCGCGGCCGCCGCGGCGGATCAGGGTGTCACCGTGCCCGAGCTCCGTGAGCCGACGCAGCAGCAGGACCGAGCCCGCGGCGAAGTTCATCGCGGCGGCCGGTGAGGGCGCCCGCTCCAGCCAGTCGATGTGGCGCTGAAGGATCTCCAGACCACGATGCTCGTTGCCGGTCCGGGCACAGAACTGGATGTGCTCTGAGATCTCCCACAGATCGGCCAGGTTGTTGCGCATGACCAGATAGGACCGGCGGTGCGCGTCCGCCGCCTCTCGCAGGCGGCCCGTCTTCAGATAGACCACCATCAGCTCGCCGAGAATGCTCTGCGGCTGCTCGTTGCAGGACAGGTCACCGGCGAGCACCGGTGCGGCCAGTTCGGCGGCCTCCTCGAAGCGCTCCGCACGGGCGAGGTGGTTCACCAGGGTGGTCGGGTCACAGCCGGAACAGTCGGAGAGCCGGTTGCGGGGCTCGGCCTGCCACCGCCTGAACCACTCCGCCGCCTCCTCGGTCTGCCCGACATGCTCGGCGACCAGGTATCGGTGCTTGTAGACCGGCTGCATGCCGTGACCGCTCTCCCTGTACCGCCGCTCCATGTCGTCGAGCACGGCATAGGTGCGGCCCAGCGGCACCTCGGGAAACTTGGTCATCGAACTGACCATGTTCTTGAACAGCCACAACAGGTTGTGCATCCAGCGTTCGTGGTACGGGCTGGGGTTGCGGTCGAAATCGGCCACGCACCATGAGAAGGACGGGAACGCCTTCACCTGCTCGCCGCCGTAGATGTAGGCGGTGGTCGCGAACAGCCGGGCCGAGAACTTGAGCGCGGGGTCGTCGGTCGCGTCCACGTGCCGGAGCACCTGGTCGACCAGGGCGATCTGGGTGGCGCCGTACGGCATCTCCTGCGCCTCGCCGAGCAACTGCCAGAGCTCGTCAGCGGTCTTCATCGAGTCTCCTCGTCGTTCCGCTCGCTCGGGACGGCCCTCTCGAGCAGGCCCAGGAACGAGGTGGTGAGCAGGGCGGCGTCGGACGGGCGGATCGGGTGGTGGCCGAGGAGCAGGGCCTGGCCGTACAGCGACTCGACGGCCAGACCGGCCAGCTCAGGGTCGCCGAGAGTGGCCACCCGGCGAACCAGCGGATTGCGATGGTTCAGCACGAGCTGCGGTCGGTCGGTCGGCACCGTCCGGGAGAGCGCGTCGAGAACCCCGCCCCACAGGTCGTCGGCCTGATCACGACTCGCGGTGAACTCGTCGTGATATGCCGCCGCCCGGCTGACCAGATAGAGAGCCGGCAGGGCGACCGGGTCGAAGGCGCGCACCACCACCTCGCAGCCGAGCCGGTCCAGCCGGCGCTGAGCGGCCGAGAGGAACGGGCGCAACTGCAGTTCGACATCGGCGTCCAGAGCGGTGAACCGGGTGGTCAGATCGGTCGGGTCGAGCCGCTCGGCCCGCACCTCCGCATCGATCAGGGCCAACCGCTCGATCAGCTCGGCGTCGTAGAAGTAGCCGCCGTTGATCAACCCCACGTCCTGGGCGGCGGCGACTCCCGAGAGCTGCTGAAACTCGTCGGCGGTGGCCACATATCGGAGGACGCCGTGACGGGCACGGAACTCGGCGAGGGTGACCTCACCCATGTTGGTCTGCATCGGGTACCACTGCTCGACCAGGCGCAGCATCTCGTCGTCGTGCAGGGCCAGAGCCTTCACACCGAGATGGTGGATGCGCAGGAAGTCGCGGAGACGACGCGGGTCACTCGCCGCCAGCCGCACCAGCCACCCACGGAGTTGGTCGGCGATGGCGTCCCGGGTCTCGGCGAGCAGGCCGTCGTCGTAGAGCGCTTCCCGGCTCGCGGTGGGACGCAACTCGGTGCTGTCGACGACGCAGCGGGCGAAGAACGCCCACTCGGGCAGCAGGCCCTCGATGCTGTCGGAGAGCAGCATCCGCTTCAGGTAGACCCGGTGGCCGCCCCGGTTCGCCGGGTTGACCGGGGTGGGCAGCACGAACGCGGCGCCGGTGAGACCGGCCGCGGGCACGTTGAGCTCGATCACGTCGAACGGCTTGAAGCCGAACGTCCGCTCGGCGTAGGCCAGGCGGGACTGGGGTGGAAGCTGCCACGGCAGGGTGCCGGTGGTGATCCGCTGGTCGTCGACCGACACCGCGACCGGAAGCAGCGAACCGTAGGTGCGGGCCAACTCGGTCACCGTCACCCCGGTCAGGAACTCCTCGGCGCCGCGGCGCGGCAGCAGAGTGACCGTGGTGCCGGGCTCACGCTCGGCCCCGGGACGAACGGCATAGCGGCCGTCCGAGAAGCCGGTCCACAGCACCGGGTCGGCGCCCGCCCGCCGGGTGTGCACCCGGATCTCGTCGGCGACCAGGAAGCAGGAGAGCAGTCCGATGCCGAACTGGCCGAGGAACTCGTGCCGCGCGAAGCCCAGCTCGTCACGCTTGGAGCTGCGGCCGATGGTGGCCAGCAGTTCGTGCACCTGAGCTTCGGTCAGGCCGATGCCGTTGTCGTCGATCCGCAGCGTGCCGTCGCCGGTGCTGTCGGAGGAAGCGACGGTCACCACGCCGGCGTGCTCGGGGCCGAGCGCGGTGATCGCGTCGACGGCGTTCTGCAGCAGCTCGCGGACGTAGACGCGGGGGCTCGCGTAAAGGTGGTGACTGAGCAGATCGACGATGCCCCGCAGGTCGACCTGGAACGTGTTGCTCACGGTGCGGCACGGTACCGGGTACCACCGACAAAATCAGACCGATATCACTCCGCGAGCTGAGGAAGACGCCATGATCCCGACGGCCCCCGTTGGACCCGCGCTCCCGCGGATCCACCGTCGCGATCATGGCGCCACCCAGTCCGCCGCCGCGCAGCCCGTTGCCGCGCAGCCCGTTGCCGCGCAGCCCGTTGCGTGACCTGTTGCGTGGCCCATCGCCGCGTTGGGCGAATGCCTGGCAGACCGTTCCGATCAGGCGCCGTGTGGTCCTGCCGCTTCGCGGTTGGCGAGCAGCAAGCTGAGCACGACCACGATCAGCGCCACGGGCCAGACCCGATGCGCGGTCGTCCACCCGTCCGCGGACGGCATCGACCAGGGCGAGCTGCGCTCGGCGAAGAACAAGGTCACGACCAGGACGAGACCCTGCGCCGCCGGCCCGAGGAGGGCGCCGGTCGCGGTGCCGCGGTGGCGCGCCCCGATCGCCGCGGCCGCCATCGGCAGCAGGCCGCACACCGCGGCTTGGAGGATCATGAAGCCGCCGGGCCAGGTGACTTCGGGCGCGACGGCCCACCGCACGACGGCGTGGAGCACCGCCCAGATCAGCACCGCCGGCGCCAGGACCAACCCGATCCGGAGCCACTGCCGGACCCACCGGGGCACCGGCGTGACCACCGTGGCCGCCATGAGATCGGGCAGCGCGAAGCCGGCGCCGGCCCCCAGCACTCCGGCGGCCAGCCACAACCCGGTCAGGACCGCCCGGAGCGACGGCTCGGTCGCCAACACCGGCGCCTGAGCCAGGACCGCCAGCGGGATCGCCACCCCGAGCGGCCACCACGAGACCGCGCGGGCGAGGTGCCCGGTCAGTGGAATCAGGAGCCTGGTCACCGGCAGATCCCGCCCCCGGCGCCGGGTTCCTCCGGCTCAGGGGTGGCCGGAACCGGCGGCGGTGTGAGAGTGACGCCGATTCCGGCCAGCGCAGTCGACGACGGATCGAGCAACTCCGCCCAGTGCGCCGACAGGTGCCCGGCGACCTCGGCATAGGGCCGGTCCAACAGCGCGACGGCGGCCCGCAGTTCAGCGTCTCCGTAGTTCACGCGGGGCAACCGCAGTTCGCCGCTCCGCAGGCGCGCGACATCACCCGGCGTCGCCTGAGCCAGCAACCACAGGGCAGCCACGGTTCGGTGCTGCCCGGCGCCCTCGCAGCTGTCGTAGAAGAGCGCCTGCCGTCGCACACCGATCGCGGCCACCACGTAGTCACGGGTCATCCTGCCGCGTGAGTCGTCGGCCCACGCTCCGATGCGGCCCCAGGAGGCGGCGGTGATGATCTCCGGCATGCCCGGTGTCATCGGTTGAAGATTGTGGGAGTTGCCGACCTGCCGGACTGCGGGCCGGACGGCTCCGGGCGGCAGATGAGCGATGACCGGTTCCACCGCCTCTCGCCACAGCCCGATCCAGCCCTCGTGGTGGGGCAGCGCGCAGTAGCGGACCTCCCGGTCGGCCTGGCAGCTCAGAACGGCGACCCCGGTGAGCGGCTCGGTGTCCTCCGGGTAATGGATCTCGATGACGGAAGCGCTGGACTGACGGTCGACGGCCAGTCCCGCGGAGGCCACCGCCGCGATCAGGACCGCCGCCGAAATCTTCGGCCAGGCCCGCCAGGCGGCCACCGCGGTGATCGCGACCAGCACACCGAGCAGATAGAGCAGGTGCCATCCGGTCGGCCGGGACGCTCCGACCTCCCACGGCTGGTTCGGCACCAGCCAGACGGCCTCGCCGTAACCGCCTGGGGAGGATGGCAGGACCCGCAGCCCGATCAGCAGGACGGTGAATGCGACCGCACTGAGCGGACCGGCCGCGACCGCGGGCATGAGGCGGCCGGCCAGGACGCCGACGACCGCGCCGATCGCTGGAATCACGACGACGACCGCTGCGGCCCAGGGGTCGAAACGCCCGACCGGCCAGGTCGGCATCAGCAGGAGCAACTCGATGAGATAGAGCACCACTCCGCTCACCGCGGCGACCGGAACCACCACCAGCATCGCGACGCCTCGCCGCCGGCGCCCGGCCGGCATGGTGCGGGTGGTCTCGTCGGCGCCGGCCCGATGGTCCCGGCCGGTGGCCAGGTGAGCGCCGATCAGCAGCGAGGTGGCCAGCACGAGAGAACTCATCCCGGCGTTCTGGGAGAACGTGTCCCAGGACGGCATGCGGGTCCAGGACCACACGACGCCGAGCGCGACCGAAAGGATCAGACCACCCCAGAAGAACGCGCCACGCAGGAGATGCCGGGTCTCGACCCGGGCCAGAGCCATGGTCGCCGCGGGAACCGACACGCGCGGGCGGTCGGCCTCGATCAGCATCGCCGTCACCGGACCGCCCCGGTCGCCACCGCGGTGCCGAGCAGCAGCAGATAGCCGTCCTCGATGGACGGCCGGGTCGCCTCCGCCCCGTCCGGCCGCGGGCCGACGGTGCGGTACAGCCCGTCCGCGTTCCGCCAGTAGGCCGTGTTTCGCACGGGAGGCGACTCGGAGAGCCACACCTGGCCCTCGGCGACGCCGGCCAGTTCCTTGGGGCCGCCCTCGAAGACCACCCGGCCGCCGCTCATCACCACGACGCGCTCACACAGCGCTCCGACGTCCTCGGTCTGGTGTGTGGAGAGCAGCACGGTCCGCCGCTCGCCGATCCGCGAGATCAACGCCCGGAACGACATGCGCTGCTCCGGGTCGAGGCCGACCGTCGGCTCGTCGAGGATCACCAGCTCCGGGTCGCCGAGCAGTGCCTGCGCGAGACCGAGTCGCTGACGCATGCCGCCGGAGAGTTTGCGGACCTTGGTCTTCGCCCGGTCGGTGAGTTCGACCTCGTCGAGCACCCGCCGCACCTCGGCCCGCCGCCGCTGGGTGTCGGTCATCTCCTTCAGCACGGCGACGTAGTCGAGCAGGTCGTACGCCGTGAAGTGGGGGTAGAGCCCGGGGTTCTGCGGGAGGTAGCCGATCCGCCGCCGCACCTCGGTCCGTTGCGCCGGGACCGCCGGGTCGAAGCCGTGCACCCGGATCGAACCAGCGTCCGGACCGAGCGCGGTGGCCAGGCATCGCAGCAGGGTGCTCTTACCCGCCCCGTTGGGGCCGAGCAGACCGGTCACGCCGACCCCGATCGTCAGGTCGACGGCGTCGAGCGCGACCGTCGATCCATACCGTTTGGACAGGCGGTCACCGTGGTCATCGGCTCTCTCCCAGGTCGAAGCGGCGTCGCCGCAGGGTCAGGACTGCCGCGGCGGCCGCGGCCGCCGCGAGGTAACCGAATTGCGCCGGCGGGCCGAACACCAGCGGCACGAAGACGTCGTCACGGACCACCCGGACGACGGCATACAGCCCGGTGAGCCAGAGGCCGCCCAGGGTGCCGGCCGCAACCGGCAGCGACAGGCTGGTGGCCAGGGCGAGCGTCCCGGTGCAGAGCAGCAGTGCGGGCAGCAGCCACGCCGCCGCGAACCACCCGGGGCCGGGCAGCAGGAGACCGGCGACCGCGGCCATCACCACGGCGACGCCGACCACCGCGACGGCCCGCCACAACACCAGGGCGGGACCGGCCGCCGGTGTGGTGCCGGTGATCTCGCGCATCGGGTCGGCCGACGGGCCGTAGGCGGTCGCGACGGTCGCCACCGGCAGGATCGGGGCGAGAGCCAGGAAGACGGTGCTCATCGCGGCGGCGCCGGACCAGTCGAGCCACGACACGGCCACCGCGAGCCCGAGGACCGCTGCCGTGGCGGCCAGCCACGACCAGCGCAACGCCGGGGTGGCGGTGAGCAGGCGCAGCCGGTGCTCGGGCAGGCCCAACCGGGTCAGCAGTCGCTGCAGCGGGCCGACCCGGGGAGCGTGGACGTTGTCGTAGATGACGGAGAAGTTGCCGGTCAGCCAGGTGTAGTCGACCGGCACCCGCGTGCGGCAGCCCGCGCAGGCCAGCATGTGCGCCTCGACCGCCATGACCCGGCTCGGGCTGAGAGTGCCCTCTTCGTAGTCGCTGAGCAGTGCGGTGTCGATGTGCCATGAGTCGGTCATGCCAGCAGCTCCCTCAACCTCGTCCGGGCGCGCATCAGCCGGGTCTTCGCCGTGCCCTCGGGGATGCCGAGCAGTTTCGCGGCCTCACGCACCGAGAGGCCGTCGAGCGCGGTCGCCTCGATCAGGTGGCGCAGTTCGGGGGAGAGCCGGTCGAGCGCCGGACCCAGGGCGCCGTGCTCGACGCCGAGCAGCACCAGCTCTTCGGCGGACGGCGTGGTGGCGACGTCGGGCAGCTCGGCGGCGGGACCGCTCAGCCAGCGGTGGGCCGGCCCGCGCAGGGCGGAGAGGAGGCGGCGGACGGCGATGGTCCAGAGCCATGCCGCGGCGTCGGCCGCCGTCACCTCATACCGATGGGCGTCTTTCCAGACCGCGACGAACGTGTCCTGAATTGCGGCGTCGACCACGTCGGGGTCGGCGCAGCGCCGGCGGAGGCGGGCGCGCAGCCAGCCGGCATGCCGGTGATGCAGCAGGCGCAACGCCGCTGTCTGCCCGGCGGCGATGGCGCGCAGCAGCTCGGCGTCGCTGCTCTGCTCACTGGCCGGCGGCACCGGCTGCGGTCTTTTCCGTCGCACATCTGGACTATCGCCGGCGGTCCCCGATCCGGTTCACCGACAAGACCGAGCCCCGGATTCGGTTCCCACACGGCCGGAGGCACGGATTCGGTTGCCGACGAGGCCGGACTCCCGGGCTCGGTTCATCGAAAGACGGCGCCACCGGCGAAGGGCGGCGCCGTCTGGAAGGCCGTTGAGGATCAGCTGAGTCCGCCGGGCTCGGTGCCCTTGGCGATCGGCGCCCGCACCAGGTTGCCCCACTCGGTCCAGGAGCCGTCGTAGTTGCGGACCTGCGGATAGCCCAGCAGGTACCGCAGCACGAACCAGGTGTGGCTGGACCGTTCACCGATCCGGCAGTAGGCGACGATGTCGTCCGCGGGCTCCAGGCCCAGCTCATCGCGGTAGATCTTGATGAGTTCGTCGTGCGGTTTGAAGGAGCCGTCCTCGTTCGCCGCGGACTTCCACGGCTTGCTGACCGCGCCCGGGATGTGCCCGCCACGCAACGCGCCCTCCTGGGGGTACGCCTCCATGTGGGTCAGCTCACCGGAGTACTCCTGCGGAGACCGCACGTCGACCAGCGGCCGCCCGCTGGAGATGTGGCCCATCACCTGGTCGCGGAAGGCCCGGATCTCCGCGTCGTTGCGAACCGGGACGGGGTATTCAGCGGCGGGGCGGACGGTCTTCTCCCTGGTCAGCGAGCGCCCCTCGGCGGCCCACTTCTGCCGGCCGCCGTCGAGCAGCCGCACGTCGCGGTGGCCGAAGAGGCTGAAGACCCAGAGGGCGTACGCCGCCCACCAGTTGAAGTTGTCGCCGTAGAACACGATCGTGTCGTCACGGCCGATGCCCTTGGCCGCGCACAGTGCGGCGAACGCGGCCGGGTCGAGGTAGTCCCGGCTGACCTGGTCGTTCAGTTCCAGGTGCCAGTCGACCTTGACCGCGCCGGGGATGTGGCCGGTGTCGTAGAGAAGCACGTCCTCGTCCGACTCGACGACGACCAGGCCGGGGGTATCCAGATTCGCGGCGAGCCACTCGGTGGTGACCAGTTTGTCAGGGTGCGCGTACGCCTGTAGCGCCTGCGCCGGATCGTTCGGAACGGACATGCCTGTCACGCTAGCTCTCCGGGGAGCACACCGGACGTGACCCTGGTGACAACGGGATAACCGGATGAATTCGTCGTACCCGGTCCCTAAGCTCGGTCACCATGCTGCTCCGGATGTCCAGTCTGCTGCTCAGAACCCTGCGTGAGGAGCCGGCGGACGCGGAGGTGCCGAGTCACCGCCTCCTCGTGCGCGCCGGGTTCATCCGTCGCGCGGCCCCGGGCGGCTACACCTGGTTGCCACTCGGGAAGCTGGTCCTCGACCGGGTCACCGCCGTGGTCCGGGAGGAGATGCACGCGGCCGGCGGGCAGGAGATCTCGTTCCCCGCGCTGCTGCCCCGCGAGCCTTACGAGACGAGCGGCCGCTGGACCGAGTACGGCGACGATCTCTTCACCGTCAAGGACCGTCGCGGCGCCGATCACCTGCTCGCACCGACGCACGAGGAGATGGCGACCCTGCTGGTGCAGGACATGACCGGCTCCTACCGGGACTTCCCTCTCCTGCTCTTCCAGATCCAGACCAAGTTCCGCGACGAGGCACGGCCGCGGGGCGGCCTGCTGCGCGGCCGCGAGTTCCTGATGAAGGACGCCTACTCCTACGACCTCACCGAGAACGGACTGATCGAGGCGTACGAGCGGATGCGCGCCGCATACCAGCGAATCTTCACCAGGCTCGGGCTGGACCACGCGATCGTCTCGGCCGTGTCCGGTGCGATGGGCGGCTCCGTGTCCGAGGAGTTCCTGGCCGCGGCCGAGGTCGGCGAGGACACGTTCGTGGGCTGCACCGACTGCGACTACGCCGCCAACACCGAGGCCGTGAGCACCCCGGCGCCGCCCGCGCGGGAGGTGACCGCACCGACCATGGAGGTGCACGACACTCCCGAGACGCCGACCATCGCCTCGCTGGTGGAGCTGGCGAACGAGCGTGGCCTCGGCGGGCGCACCGACTGGACCGCGGCCGACACCCTCAAGAACGTCGTGGTCACCGTGCTCCACCCCGGTCATGGACCGGAGCTTCTGGCGATCGGTCTGCCCGGCGATCGTGAGGTCGATCTCAAGCGGCTCAACGCCGCCCTGGCCCCGGCCACCGCGGTCCTCTTCGACGACTTCGAGTCCCGCCCCGATCTGGTCAAGGGCTACATCGGCCCCCAGGGCATCACGATTCCCTACCTCGCCGATCCACGTGTCGCGCCCGGCACCGCATGGCTGACCGGCGCGAACGAGCCCGGCAAGCACGCCACCGACGTGGTCGCCGGCCGTGACTTCAACCCCGACGGCACCATCGAGGCGGCCGTGGTCCGGCCCGGTGATCCCTGCCCGGCCTGCGGCGACGGCACGCTGACGATGCGGCGTGGCATCGAGATCGGCCACATCTTCCAGCTCGGCCGCCGCTACACGGACGCTTTCAAGGTTGACGTGCTCGGCGCCGACGGCAAGCCGGTCCGGCCCACCATGGGCTGCTACGGCATCGGCCTGTCCCGTGCGGTCGCGGCGATCGCCGAGCAGCATCACGACGAGCAGGGCCTGGTCTGGCCGGCGGCGATCGCCCCGGCCGACGTGCACGTGGTAGCGGCCGGCAAGGACGGCCAGGTCGAGGCCGCCCTCGCTCTCGCCGCCACTCTGTCCCGGGCCGGGCTCCGGGTGCTCGTCGACGACCGGCCCAACGTTTCGGCGGGCGTCAAATTCACCGATGCCGAGCTCATCGGCATCCCCCGGTGCGTCGTGGTCGGCCGCCGCCTGGCCGAGGGGTTCGCGGAACTACGCGACCGCCGCACGCGCGAGCGCACGGAAGTGCCCCTTGTGGACATGGCTGGTGTAATCGCCGCGGAGCTCGGGTAACCGTGACACAACGGCGGTGGAGAGGCAGAAGCATGATCAGGCTGGTCGCGGACGCTATGACCCGGAAGGTCGTCTACCTGCCCGAGGACACCCCCCTCGACGAGGCCGCTCAGGTCATGCGCGACCAGGGCATCGGTGACGTGGTGGTGACCCAGGGCCCGACGATGGCCGGCATCGTCACCGATCGCGACATCGTGGTCCGGGCCATCGCCGAGAAGCTGGACCCGGCGGTCGTGACGCTCGGCGCGATCGCCACCCGTGAGCTGCTCATGGTTGAGCAGAGCGCCACGGTGGAGGAGGCCGTGCAGGCGATGCGCGAGCGGGGCGTCCGCCGTCTCCTGGTCTGCGACGCCGACCGTCAACTGGTCGGCATCCTCAGTCTCAGCGACGTCGCCCTTCTGCCCACCTCGTCCGCCGCCGCCTGACCACCGCTCCACCGGTCTCGGCCTGACCACGGCCGACAAGCCGCCCGCCTACCGACGGCGTGATCACTGCCCGGCCGCCCCGCCGGATCGCCGGCCGGCCGCCCGGGGGTGACGTCCCGCCTGCGGCAGCTCCGCCCACGCCCCGAACGGGCATCGACTGCACCCGCCCTTTCCACCGTGGCGCACACCGCATCCACAGCAGCGGCCGTCACGGTGATCGACGCGTAGGGTCGAGGTCGTGAGTGACATGCCGCCGAAGCTGGCCGAGATCGTCGACGACTTCGCCTCCGCGCCCCGCGAGGTCGTGCTGGAGATGCTGCTGGAGTTCGCCGACGCCGTGCCGGCGCTGCCCGCCGACCTGGCCGGGCACGAGGGCATGGAACAGGTCCCCGAGTGCCAGACCGCGTTCTTCCTCAAGGCGGTCGTGCAGCCGGACGAGACCGTGGTGACGCACTTCGACTGCCCGCCCGAGGCGCCGACCACCCGGGCGTTCGCCGGCATCCTGGCCGAGGGCCTGGCCGGGGCGACCGCGGCGGAGATTCTGGCCGTGCCCGATGATCTTTATGCTCGGATGGGTCTCTCCCAGACGATCAGCCCACTGCGGGTGCGTGGTGGGACGGCGATCCTGGCGCGGCTCAAGCGTCAGATCACCGAGCAGGCGACCCCCCTCAAGACGGAGTGACGTGGATATTCAGGTCTGGTCCGATGTGATCTGCCCGTGGTGCTACATCGGCAAGGTGCGACTCGAGAAGGCACTGGAGGCCTTCGACGGCACGGTGACGGTCACCTACCGGGCGTACCAGCTGGACGCCTCCCCAGCGCCGGAGCCCTTGCCGATCAAGCAGGTGATGGCGGAGAAGTTCGGTGGCCCGGCCCGTGCGGAGCAGATGTTCACGCAGGTGGCCGCCATCGGCGCGAGTGAGGGATTGACACTCGACTTCGACCGGGCGATCGCGGCCAACACCTTCGCGTCGCACCGGCTGATCGCCTGGGCGGCAACGCAAGACCGCCAGGCGGACATGCTGGACGCCCTGCAGCGAGCGCACTTCACCGACGGCATCGACATCGGGTCCCTGCCCGCCCTCGCGACCGTCGCCGGCACGATGGGGCTGGACGCCGCCGCCGCGCTCACCTACCTGGAGTCCGAGGCCGGCACCACCGCGGTCCGCACCGACCTCGACGAGGCGCGAGCCCTTGCGATCACCAGCGTGCCGACCTTCGTCATCGACGGGAAGTACAAGGTCCAGGGCGCTCAGGAGCCGAGCACTCTGCTCGCCGCCTTCCAGGAGATCTCACGCCGGGAGAGTGCCAACGCCGGTCTATGACGTTTCACGTGAAACGACATAGACGATTGTCAGGATGCCTCGCGTGCCAGACCGTCGATCACCTCGGCGCCGGGCAGGGCGCCGAGGGCGGGTCCGGCGATGGCGATCTTGCTGTGCCGCACGCCGGATCCGATGATCACGTGCGGGGTGGCCACCACACGCGAATCGACCAGAATCGGCCAGGAGACGGGTAGCCCGATCGGGGTGATGCCGCCGTACTCCATTCCGGTCAGCGCGACCGCGTCGTCGGTCGGCGCGAAACTGGCCTTGCGCACATCGAGGTGTCGGCGGACCACGCCGTTCACGTCGGCGCGGGTGGTGGCGAGCACGATGCAGGCCGCGTACCGCGTGACCCCACCCCGGCTGCCGGCCACGATCACGCAGTTGGCGGACTCGGCCAGGCTGATGCCGTACGCCTCGCAGAAGGCCGCCGTGTCCGCCAGCCCGGGATCGATCGGCGCCACCAGAACCTGGTCGGCGTCGATCACTCCTTCGGTCGGCCAGACCGCCAGGGCCTTGGCCACCGGCGGGGCGAGCAGGTCGGGGCGCGACTGGGCGGGTTCGGTCGGCAGGCTTCCCATCATCCCGCCATCCTCACCCACCCCGGCGATCACGGCACGTCCACCATCGCACCCGACCTCGGACGGACAATAGACCTTAACCACCGCATACGCTGATGAATCGGCAATCGTGAGCGGGCGGCCGGCGGAAAACTCTCAGGTTCAAAGCGATCATGCCGACCGTCAGATGATGTGGAGGAGCGCCGGAAAGCACGCGTCGGGACCGTCAGTGGCCTCGCGTTGATGGTCGGCGCTACGGCGCTGGTCGCCGTCTCCGGCGGCCGTCACTCGGTCTTCGCCGTCCTGCTGCTCGGCCTGCTGGCGATGGTGCTGACACACGCCCTCGTCGTCGAGATCCAGCGCCAGGCGCGCCGCCGGTCACAGACCGCGTGGTACCGCACCGACACGGTCAACACCATCCTGCTGGCGTGCTGGGCGCTGATCGCGGCTGCCATCACCATGGCGCCGTTCGCGTCCCTACAGGTGCGCGGCCTGGGCGGCCTGCTGGCCGCGGGTTACACCGCCGCCTCGATCTACTTCGTCGTGGAGCGCCGGCGCGCCGTCACATCCCCGTTCGTCGCGGTCTCCTCGCCGGCCGTGGTGCCCGAGAGCGACCCGGTGACCGATTCCGCGTCGGCCTGACCGCCCGGCGTCGGCAGCACCACCATCAACGGTGGCACCGGCACGCCGCTCGTCTCGATCGGCAGTTCAGGAACCGGTAGCCAGTCGATCCCGATCTGTTCCGGCCCGGAACCGTCGTCTCGCCCGAGTCGTGGCTCGCCGTCGGCGACGGTCACCGTGAAGACCGACGTCATGCCCGACGGGTAGGGCATCTCCAGCACGTAGCGGGCGTCGCTGACGATCAGGCCGGTTTCCTCGAACACCTCGCGCCGCAGTGCCTCCTCGGCCGTCTCGCCGGGGCGCAGGCCGCCGCCGGGAAGCGTCCACCACTCGCCGCCACCGAATCGCCGGCTGCGCTCGTGCATCATCAGCACACGGCCGTCCCGCACGATCACGGCGGCGGCCCGTCTTCGCTCATCCACGCCCTGCAGGCTAGCCGCACGAACTGCGCCCCGCAGGGCTCATTCATTCCTCTGTGGATAACCCGGCACGTTCGCTGGAACGGGCAAATGCGTGCCTACGCCTGCGGAACCTCGACGAGCAGGTACTCCAGCTGCTGCATCACCTGCGCGGTGAGCGTGACGCCGCTCCGGGCGGCCATGAACGCGAGCGCCGACGCCGTGGGATCGGTCACGGCTGGACCCCCGAGAAGACCGGTCGCCTGCAGGGTCGGGCGGAACTGGTCCGGCTTGTTACCGCCGAGCCGGTCCGGCGCCGAGGTGTCGAGATCCAATGCGAGATCCCCGTTGCGGAAGACCACCAGACGCCCCGGTTCGCCGCCGCCACCTCGGTACGCCAAGACCTCGCCGCGGTTCTTCGAAAGCGACTTCACGAGCTCCCGGGTGACGCCGAGCGTCCCGTTGTCCTCCACGATGACCGACCAGTTACCGACCCGGCCGATGCCCATGAAGAACCGTTTCCGGGCGCCGGCCTCACCGTCACCAGGCCGGACGACCCGGTTCCAGTCCACCCGCTCGAGATCGTCGCCACCGAGTCGTTTGGTGATTTGATGCTCGGTGAGACCCCGCACCAGGGTGAAGCAGAACCCGCTGGTGAGGTCGGCGTTCCGGGCCGGCCAGGCGTAGTCCGCCGACGTCCCGGCGGAGGCGAGCGGTTCGGCGGAACCGGACGCGCCGCACCCGGCGAGGGGCACGAGCGTCAGCAGAAGTAGAGCGGAACGGCGTCTCACCGGTCTAGTAGATCAAAGATCGTGGCTCCGTACCGTCCCCGGCATGGTTAAGGCCAATTGGCCAACCGGCGTCGCGTGCCCCGGTGCAGGAATCCCACCTCGCCGGGGCGACCCGCCCGTGCCGCAGTGCGGCATCGACATCAAGGACGGCCACTATGTGGCGTCCCCATATCGTTATAAAACAGTCACCCCTGAGTGCCCGGCCAGCCGAGCGGCGCAAGGTGAGCGAAGCCGCCTGCACTGAAAACGGCTGAGAGGTCGTCTCGCCTCGTGAGCTCGGCTGCCGACACCCCGCAATAGGGCTTCCCCGGGATCGGCCGTCACCGCGGATCTGAGGGCTGCCACATGCCCGCCGGCGCCCCCGCTATCGCTCGCTCCACATAGCTTGGTCGTCCGATTCAGCCCTGCCGAATCGAGTACGGGACCCGCAGCAGCCCCGAAGGCGCCGACGAGTCCTCAGTGAACGGTGCCTGTCGACCGCCCGAGCCGACGACGGGATCCATCACTCGATCGCCATGAGGCGCGGGTGCGGGGCTCGGCCCCGGAAGCAGAAATGACGAGTGGCCCCGGGTCCGCGCTGTCCGCGGACGAGGGCCACTCGTCAGTCGTGGAGCCCAGGGGACTCGAACCCCTAACCCCCGCCTTGCAAAGGCGGTGCTCTGCCAGTTGAGCTAGGGCCCCGTAACCGCCGTCACCGCAGATCGGGCGCCGTGGTCGCCTCGTGCCAGAGCGCGCGCTCGTCACTGGAGGCCTTGACCTTCTTGACCACCAGAGCCGCCACCCCGACGACACCAGCAATGATGAGGAGCTTCTTCAACACTGAACTGCCACCCCTTACCCGCTGCCCGGAAAGAACAGGTCCGCGTACAAACATGGTTGGTGGAAGTTGAAGCCGCAAGAAGGAACCTGAGCGACTCGAACCAGCCACCGCACCCACCGTAACGCGGGGTTTCCGGGGGCTCGGCCCCCGGAGCAGAAATGACGAGTGACCCCGGTCCGCGCACTCCGCGGACAAGGGCCACCTGTCACTCGTGGGGCTAGATGGAATCGAACCATCGACCTCAGAGTTATCAGCTCTGCGCTCTAACCGACTGAGCTATAGCCCCTCAACTGCGAAGAGAACGTTACCGCATCGGGTTGCGGGCCTCCAAGCGGGGGTACCCGCAACCCGGTGATGCGGATCGTCAGTCGCGCTCGGCCAGAGTGAGCTCGATACCGCCGACAAGGTCGGCGCAAACGTTGTAAATGAAGGCGCTCAGAGTGGCCAGCGCGGTGAAGAGAACCACGTTGACGGCACCGATGAGCATCGACGTGCCGATGACGCCCCAAGCGGTGATCCGGAAGGTGCCGCTGGAGCTTCCCTCGGTGCCGCCGCTGGCGGTGACCAGGTCCTGAAGGTTGCCGTTGACCGAGCTCCACACGCCCATCGTGTCGAGGGCGAGGTAGAGCACCGACGTCGCGACGACCACCACGATGAAGAGCACGATCGACACGGCGAACGCGAACTTCATGACCGACCAGGGGTCGATCCGCTTCAGGTTCAGCCGGGCACGGCGCGGGCCCCGCGCCGCGGCCGACGACACCGTGGAGCGGGCGGACCGCACAGCCTCGGAGACACGGGCCGCCCCGACCGCGGCCGCACCGCCGGCCGGAGCCGGCGCGGAGCCGGCGCGCTGCTTGGCCGCACCGGGTGCGGTCGCCGGCGCCGCCGGCGAGGTGGTCGGACGCGGCGCGGTCCCCTGCGTCGTCGCGGCGGGAGCACTGACGGGGGTACGACCAGAGGTCGCACCCGGCGCCGCACCCTTGCCCTTGGTGACGACCGGCACGGAGGCCGAGCCCTTCACCGGGGGCTGCACACTGGGACGCTTCGCCTCGGCGCCGTCGGTGCCGGCGGCCGGTTCACCCGGGGGCGGGGCCATGCCCGGCGCCCGAGTGAACTTCGGCGGGGACGGGGCGTCGGCGGGGACAGCGGCACGCCCTGTGGTCTCGCGACCGTTCGGTGCGGCAGCGTCTTTCTTCGCCGCATCGTCCGGAGTCGCTGAGGTCCCCGGGCCCCCCGACTTCGCCTGTGTCTCCGGCATCAACTAGTCCTGTTCGTCAGGCTCGTCGGCATTGCGAGCAAGCGCCACGATGGTTACACCTTCTGGGAGGTCCATCAGCTTGACCCCCATTGTGTTCCGATCCCGTGTGCGCCGTACAGGCTTCACGGGAGTCCGGATGACACCACCATTGCTGGTGATGGCAAACAGTTCATCCTCCGGGCTGATCACCAGAGCGCCGACTAGTCCACCACGACGCTCAGTGATCTTGGCGGTCAGCACCCCCTTACCGCCACGTCCCTGTACGGGATACTCCTCGATGGGCGTGCGCTTCGCATACCCACCGTTGGTGGCGACCAACACATCCATGCCCTCGCGAACGACTTCCATCGCGAGAAGCTCGTCGTTGTCGCCGAAGCGCATGCCGATCACACCGGACGTCGCGCGGCCCATCGGGCGCAGCGCCTCGTCGGTGGCGTTGAATCGGATGGCCTGGGCTTTCTTGGAGACCAACAGCAGGTCCTCCTCCGAAGCCGCCAGCGCCGCGCCCACCAATTCGTCATCCTCCCGCAAGTTGATGGCGATGATGCCACCGCTGCGGTTGGAGTCAAATTCCTCCAGGCGCGTCTTCTTCACGAGCCCATTCTTGGTGGCGAGCACAAGGTAGGGCGCGACCTGGTAGTTCGGGATCTGGATGACCTGCGCGATGTGCTCATCCGGCTGGAACGCGAGCAGGTTCGCGACGTGCTGACCCTTCGCCACCCGGCTTGCTTCGGGCAGTTCGTAGGCTTTTGCCCGGTAAACCCGGCCCTTGTTCGTGAAGAACAGCATCCAGTCGTGCGTCGAGATGACGAAGAAGTGCGACACGATGTCGTCCTGGCGCAGTGTGGCGCCGCTCACTCCCTTGCCGCCACGCTTCTGCGACCGGTACAGATCGGTCTTGGTGCGCTTGGCATAACCGGTTCGTGTGATCGTCACCACAACGTCTTCCCGGACGATGAGGTCTTCCATCGAGACCTCGCCGTCGAACGGGATGATCTGGGTGCGCCGGTCGTCACCGAACTTCTGGACGATCTCGGCCAGTTCCTCGGAGACGATCGTCCGCTGCCGCTCCGGTTTCGCCAGGATGTCCTTGAAGTCGGCGATCTCAAGCTCGATCTTGACCAGCTCGTCGATGATCCGCTGCCGCTCCAGGGCGGCCAGGCGGCGCAGCTGCATGTCGAGGATCGCGGTGGCCTGGATCTCGTCGACGTCGAGCAGCGTCATCAGGCCCTGACGCGAGTCCTCCACCGTGGGCGAGCGCCGGATGAGGGCGATGACCTCGTCCAGCATGTCCAGCGCCTTGCCCAGACCGCGCAGGATGTGGGCCCGCTCTTCGGCCTTACGCAGGCGGTACGCGGTCCGCCGCTGGATGACCTCGATCTGGTGCTCGACGTAGTAGCGGATGAACTGGGCCAGGTTCAGCGTGCGGGGCACGCCGTCGACCAGCGCCAGCATGTTGGCGCCGAACGTCTCCTGCAGCTGGGTGTGCTTGTAGAGGTTGTTCAGCACCACCTTGGCGACCGCGTCACGCTTGAGCACGAGGATCAGGCGCATGCCGGTACGGCCGGAAGACTCGTCCCGGATGTCCGCGATGCCGGTGAGCTTGCCTTCCTTGACCAGCTCGGCGATCCGCTCGGCGAGGTTGTCCGGGTTCACCTGGTACGGCAGCTCGGTCACCACGAGACACGGCCGGCCTCGCGCGTCCTCCTCGACCTCGACCACCGCGCGCATCCGGATCGACCCACGACCGGTCCGGTACGCGTCCTGGATCGCCTGCTGTCCGACGATCAGGCCCTTGGTCGGGAAGTCCGGGCCCTTGACGAACTCGAGCAGCGCCTCGAGGGTGGTGGCCTCGTCGACCTCCGGGTTGTCCAGGCACCACTGCACGGCCGTGGCGATCTCGCGCAGGTTGTGCGGCGGGATCTTCGTGGCCATGCCGACGGCGATGCCCTCGGACCCGTTGACCAGCAGGTTCGGGAAGCGGGCCGGCAGGATCGTCGGCTCTTTGGTGCGGCCGTCGTAGTTGTCCTGCATGTTGACGGTGTCTTCGTCGATGTCCCGCAGCATCTCCATCGCCAGCGGGGACAGCTTCGACTCGGTGTACCGCATGGCGGCCGGCGGGTCGTTACCCGGCGAACCGAAGTTGCCGTTGCCGTCGATCAGCGGGTAACGCAGCGACCAGATCTGGCCCATCCGGACCAGGGCGTCGTAGATCGACGAGTCGCCGTGCGGGTGGTAGTTGCCCATCACGTCGCCGACGACACGGGCGCACTTGACGTAGCCGCGGTCGGGGCGGAAGCCGGCGTCGTACATCGCGTAGAGGATCTTGCGGTGCACCGGCTTGAGGCCGTCGCGGACGTCGGGCAACGCGCGGCCGACGATGACGCTCATCGCGTAGTCGAGGTACGAGCGCTGCATCTCGACCTCGAGGCCGACCGGCTCGACGCGCTGGCTCACACCGCCGCCGATGTCGCCTAGGATCTCGTCGCCGTCGGGGGGCTCAGGAGTGTCAGTCACTTTTAACCCTTACTCAAGGTGATGCCAGGCAAATGCGGCCAGAACGGGCATATGGCTGTGGATAACACTGTGGAAAGTGGGCGCACGCTGTGGATACGGCTTCCTGGACCTAGATGTCCAGGAACCTGACGTCCTTAGCGTTGCGTTGAATGAACGACCGCCGAGCCTCCACGTCCTCACCCATCAGGACGCTGAAGAGCTCGTCCGCCACAGCGGCGTCGTCGAGCGTCACCTGGCGCAGGGTGCGGGTGTCCGGGTTCATCGTGGTGTCCCACAGCTCGTGGAAGTTCATCTCGCCGAGGCCCTTGAACCGCTGGATGTCGTCCGGCTTCGCGTTCGCCTTCTTCTGCTGGCGCAGCGCGATCAGCCCGTCCCGCTCACGGTCCGAGTACGCGTACTGGGCGTCGTCACCGCGCTTGTTCCACTTGAGCTTGTAGAGCGGCGGGGAGGCCAGGTAGACGTGCCCGTGCTCGACCAGCGGCCGCACGAAGCGGAACAGCAGGGTGAGCAGCAGCGTCTGGATGTGCTGGCCGTCGACGTCGGCGTCGGCCATCAGGATGATCTTGTGGTACCGCAGTTTCGTGATGTCGAACTCGTCGTGGATGCCGGTGCCCATCGCCGTAATCAGCGCCTGGACCTCGTTGTTCTTCAGCACCCGGTCGATCCGGGCCTTCTCCACGTTGAGGATCTTGCCGCGAATCGGGAGGATCGCCTGGATGCGGCTCTCCCGGCCGGACTTGGCCGAACCGCCGGCCGAGTCGCCCTCGACGATGAACAGCTCGGTCTCGCGCGGGTCGGTCGACTGGCAGTCGGCCAGCTTGCCGGGCATCGAGCCGGATTCCAGCAGCGACTTGCGGCGGGCCAGCTTGCGGGCCTGCTGAGCGGCGATCCGGGCGCGGGCCGCCTGGTCCGCCTTCGTGATGATCAGCTTCGCGTCGGCCGGGTTGCGGTCGAACCAGTCGGCCAGCTGCTCGTTGCAGACCTTCTGCACGAAGCTCTTCATGTCGGTGTTGCCGAGCTTGGTCTTGGTCTGGCCCTCGAACTGCGGGTTCGCCAAGGTCACCGAGATGATCGCGGCCAGACCCTCACGAATGTCCTCACCGGACAGTTTCTGGTCGGCCTTGAGGAACTTCTTCTCGACGCCGTACTTGTTGACGATGGTCGTCAGCGCGGAGCGGAAGCCCTCCTCGTGGGTGCCACCCTCGTGCGTGTTGATGCGGTTGGCGAAGGTGTAGACCGACTCGCCGTACGACTCGTTCCACTGCATCGCGATCTCGACGGCCATGCCCTCCTCGGGGGCGTCGGCCTCGAACTGGATCACGGTCTTGTGGATGGCGCTCTTGGTGGCGTTGAGGTGCCGGACGAAGTCGGCGATGCCGTCCTCGTACATGAACGTGACGCTACGAGGCTCACCGTTCTCATCGACCTGGTCAGGCCGCTGGTCGGTGTAGTTGATGGTGAGGGCTTTGTTGAGGAACGCCATCTCCTGGAGACGGCGATAGATGGTCTGGTAGTCGAAGTCGGTGGTCTCGAAGATGTCCGGGTCCGGCCAGAACTGCACGGTCGAGCCGAGCTTGTCGGTCGGCTCGCCCTTCACCAGTTCGCCGGGAACGGAGTAGTCGTACTTCTGCCGCCACCAGAAGCCGTCCTTCTGGATCTCGACGGCCATCCTCGTTGAGAGCGCGTTCACCACGGAGACGCCGACACCGTGCAGACCGCCGGAGACCTTGTAAGCCTGACCGTCGAACTTGCCGCCCGCGTGCAGCACGGTCAGCGCGACCTCGACACCCGGCTTCTTCAGCGTCGGGTGGAGGTCGACCGGGAAACCACGACCGTTGTCGGTGACCGAGACGCCACCGTCGGGGAGCAGGACCACGTCGATGGTGTCGCAGTAACCGGCCAGCGCCTCGTCGACGGCGTTGTCCACGACCTCCCAGACCAGGTGATGCAGACCGCGCTCACCGGTGGAGCCGATGTACATACCGGGACGCTTGCGGACCGCTTCGAGGCCTTCGAGCACGGTGATGGAGCCGGCACCGTACTCCTGCTGATTCTCTGACACCATCGGCCACTTTCTCGCGCCGGGCCCGGAAGGCCCCGCAACGGGGTTGGCGGGCCCACCAGCGGCGGCCCGGGCACGCGTCAGGAGACCAGAGATGACACCGCGGAAAGTGAGCGGACCACCGGTGGAACCATGCGCGCCGGTCGCCGCGGACGGCCCGCGGATCGTGATCGGCTGGAAAAACCGCATAGCGTGACGATGTTGCTCGGATGGTGGCCGAACGCAGCGTCAAGCACAGTTTTCCCGGTCGCTGTCGATTCTACTCCGCCGGAACGAATCGGCGAGGGTCCGGCACCCCTTCAGGGTGCCTGAGAGTCCCGTAGCGCGATTCGAGGCGCTACCCACGTAATCCCCTACACGGCACAGCCGCCCCGCGCAACGGCAAACGCTGCGGCAGTTTCGGTGGTCTGGCGCGCCTGCGATGCCCCGCCCACACACACTGCGACACTGCTCGACAACGTCCCGCGCCTGTGTCGTAACCTCGCCCGCGCGGGCCGGTGATGGCCGGGTGGTCGCAGGGCAGGTCGAGGAGGGGTGGCCCCGGATGGCGCACGACAAGGGCCTGGACAACGTCGCGGTGCACTGGCCGCGGACCAATCAGTACTACGACCCGGTGGCTCCCGCCGAGTTCGTCGACTTCGGAACGATCGCGGACCGGCCTGAGATCGCGGCCCCCACCGGCGCCCTCGCGCTGCACATCGCCAAGACCGGCACGGTGCGCGCCACCGCGTACACCGAACTCGTCGATCTTCTCCTCGGGCTGGAGGGGGTTCTCTACGCCACCGACGCCGCCGCCGAGGACGAGGACCCGGTCATCGACCCGGACGGCTGCGCGTGGATCGCCGGCGGCCTGGAGCGTTTCGTCGAGGGGCACGAGAAGTTCGGCGACCTGGTCACCTTCGACACCGTCACCGAGGTGCTGAAGACGGCCATTTCCGCGGGCCGCCTCGCCGACCAGCAGTTGCGCTGGCTGGACCAGCGGCTCGCGGCGCTGCGCGACGACGCCGGAAACTCGCCGCACTGGAGTTTCGCGCGCACCGAACTGGCGGTGCTGGCCGGCTTCTACCGCCGCTGCGCCGAACGCGGCTTCGCGATCTTCGCCGACTACTGAGCGACCGACTACTGAGCGACCGGCCACTGAGCGGCGCACCGAGCGAGTCCGGCGACGGAGCCGTCGCGACGGCTTCTAGGACCGGCGGACCAGCCAGGTCACGCCACCGGCGACAGCCATCAGGACCAGAGTCGTCCCACCCCAGAAGATCATCCGGGTACGGTCTCCGCCCGTGCCGTGTCCGGCTGACAGCAGTTCGTTGCCGTCGCACGAGTTGGTCTCGCCGTCGGTCGCGAACACGCGGTACCGGCCGCCCTCGACGAACTTGTATCCACAGGACGCACTGCTCTTCATGGTGACGAGCGTCACCGTCTTGCCCGCCTCGCCCTTGAGGACCGACTCGACGGCGAACTCGACCTTGACCTCGTTGCCGAGCCAGCCGGCGTCCACGTCGTCGGCCACCCCGACGAACGCCGTGTCGGACCGCTCGACCGGATCGAAGCCGGTGGCACACGAACACGCCCAGGCGGGCTGAGCGGCGATCGGAACAGGCGCCAGCACGAGCAGCAGGAGAACAAGGGCGCGGCGCAGATGCAAGGTCATACGGCTCTGACGCGGGGCGGCCCGGATCGGTTTCAGCCGTAGGTGTCGCGCGGGCCGCGCCCCTGCACGCGCCGTGGGCCACGGTTCCACGACGGCGCCGCCGGCCCATGGATGTTGAGCCGGGTCACCACGTTGTTGCCGACCTCGCCGGCGATCTGCCGCAGGAGGGTGGCGGCGAGCAGGCGCAGTTGCGTCGCCCAGGCGGTCGACTCGGCCTCGACGGTCAGCACGCCGCCCTCGAGCCGTACCGGGCGGCTGTGCGCGGCGATGTCCGGGCCGACCACCTTCTCCCAGGCGCCGAACACGGTGGCCTCGGCTTTCGGTTTCTCCCAGCCGCGCGCCTTGACCAGGCGCTCCAGCATCGCGCCGAACAGCTGTGGATCGCGGGGGTCCGGCCCCGGCCCGGAATAGCCGCGCAGCCGCCGGCCACTGCCCGGTCCGGTGCCGGTCCGGCGGCGTGGTTTCTGCGCGGCCTCGCGGCGCCGCGCCAGCGCGGCGTCGAGCACCGCGCGGGCCAGGTCCGGCCCGGCGAGATCCCCCTTGTCCACAGGTTGTGGAGAAGGCGCCGGGTCGGCGGCCCCTTTTCCGGGGGTACGGGGACCGCCCGCCCCACCGTCGGCCTCCCGTGGACGCGAACTGCCCCCAGAGTCGCGCGACGAGCCCCGGAGTTCCCGGTCCTCATCCACCCCTGCCCAAAGATCCCCCAGGGCCTCAGTGAGGCGCTGAGGCCGCTCCTGCGGCCCCGGCGACTCTCCGCCGGACGACCGATCGCGATCAGACTCACGAGACACGGGTCACCGTTCCTGTCACCACGTCGAAGCGGGCGCCGCTCAGGCTCGGGGGCACGTCCTCGGCGACGGCACACGTCACCAGGAGCTGGGCCGCGTCCGACACCAGGCCGGCGAGCCGGTCGCGGCGGCCGGCGTCCAACTCGGCGAACACGTCGTCGAGCACCAGCACCGGTTCGATGCCGTCGGAACGCAGCAGGTCATAGGCGGCCAGCCGCAGCGCCAGCGCGAACGTCGAGGACTCGCCGTGGCTCGCGTAACCCTTGACGGGCAGGTCGCCCAGTTGCAGGGCGAGATCGTCGCGATGCGGGCCGACCAGGGTCGTCCCCCGCTCGATCTCCGCCGGCCGGCGCTCGCCCAGCCGTTCCAGGATCGCCTCCCGCAGCGCGGGCCGCTCCGCCGGCAGCGGATCACCGAGCCGGGAGGCGTACGAGATCGCGGCCGCCGTCCGCCCGGCAGCCACCGCGTCGTAGGCCTTGGTCAGGTGTGGCCCGAGCGCGGCCACCAGCTCCAGCCGCCCGGCCAGCAACTCGGCGCCGTGATGGGCGAGGTGCTGGTCCCAGACCTCCAGCGTCGAGAGGTCCTGCCCGCGGTTGCCGCCGACCTTGCGGGTCAGGTACGCCGTCCGCAGCAGGGCGTTGCGCTGTTTCACCACCCGGTCGTAGTCGGCACGCACCCCGGCGAACCGGGGCTGGCGGGCGACCAGCAGGTCGTCGAGATAGCGGCGGCGCTCGGACGGGTCACCCCGGACCAGTTCCAGGTCCTCCGGAGCGAACAGCACCATGCGCAGGGCGCCGAGCACCTCGCGCGGGCGGCGCACCGGCGAACGGTTCAGCCGGGCCCGGTTCGCCCGGCCCGGCACCAGCTCCAGCTCGACCAGCAGCTCACGTCCCTCATGGACGATCGCGGTACGGATCACCGCCGAGGCGGCGCCGGCGCGGACCAGCGGAGCGTCGGTGGCCACCCGGTGACTGTCCAGAGTGGCCACATAGCCGAGCGCCTCGATCAGGTTGGTCTTGCCCGTGCCGTTGCGCCCGACGAACACGGACACGCCGGGGTCGAGATCGACCGCCACCCGCTCATAGGAACGGAAGTCGGTGAGCTCGACCCGGCGTACGTGCATGAATCAGCGCTTGACGGCGTGGCCACCGAACTGCTGACGCAGCGCGGCGACGGCCTTCATGGCCGGAGAGTCCTCCTGGCGGGACTGGAACCGGGCGAACAGCGACGCGGCGATGACGTGGGCCGGCACTGCGAGGCGCACGGCCTCGTCGACGGTCCAGCGGCCCTCACCGGTGTCGTCCGCGTAGCCCTTGAGCGCGTCGAGTTCCGGGTCTTCGTCGAGAGCCCGGTCCAGCAGGTCGAGCAGCCAGGACTTGACGACGCTGCCCTCCCGCCAGCTCTTGATCACGGCGGGCACGTCGTGCACGTACTCGGAGGCCTTGAGGATCTCGTAGCCCTCGGCGTACGCGTGCATCAGGCCGTACTCGATGCCGTTGTGCACCATCTTGGCGTAGTGCCCGGCGCCGTGGGTGCCGGCGTGCGCGAAGCCGAACTCACCGATCGGCTTGAGCGCCTCGAAGATCGGCTTGCAGTGCTCCACCTGGGCGGCGTCACCACCGACCATCAGCGCATAGCCGTTCTTGATGCCCCACACACCGCCGGAGACACCGACGTCGAGGTAGTGGATGCCCTTGACCGCCAGGCGCTCGGCACGCGGGGCGTCGTCGGTGAACTTCGAGTTGCCACCGTCGATGATGATGTCGCCGGCTTCGAGGACCTCGGCGAGCTGGTTGATCGTGTCCTCGGTGATCTTGCCGGACGGCACCATGGTCCACACGACCCGCGGCGCGGCCAGCTTCTCGGCCAGTTCAGCCAGGCTGGCAGCGTCGCTTACTTCCAGGTTCTGGTCGTATCCGACGACTTCGTGCCCCGCTGCACGCAGTCGTTCCCGCATGTTGCCACCCATGCGGCCGAGACCGATCAGGCCGAGTTGCATGGTGATCTCCCTAGATGAGCGATTGGTTCAAGCTCAGTATCAGCGAGTGACCCGGATCGGCATGATCAGATAGCGGTAACCCGGGATGATTTCGCCGCTTTCGCCAGCGGGCGAGATCACAGCGGGCTTGAACGCGTCGACGAACGAGAGCATCGCGGTCGGAGCGCCGAGGTTCTGCAGGCCGTCGATGAGGTACTGCGGGTTGAAGCCGATCGTCAGCGCCTCACCGGTGAACTCGGCCTCCATGGCCTCGCTGGCCCGGGCCTCCTCGGTGCCGCCGGCCTCGACCACGAGCCCGTCCTCGCTGAAGCTCAGCAGCACCGGGGTGGTGCGCTCGGCGACCAGGGCGACCCGTCGGACCACCTCGACCAGCGCGGACACCGCAACCCGCGCCTCAGCGTTGTGCGAGGTCGGGAAGAGCGACCGCACCGGCGGATAGTTCGCGCCGTCGAGCAGGCGGCTGGTCGTGCGGCGGGCGCCACCAGCGAACCCGATCATGCCCTCGCCCGCGCTGCCCTGCGCCATCGCCAGCGTCACCGAGCCGCCGATCGGGCCGAGCGCCTTGGCGGTGTCGTTCAGCGTCTTCGCCGGGACCAGCGCGTTGATGCTGATCTCCGGGTCGTCCGGGTTCCACTCGATCTCGCGCATGGCGAGCCTGTACCGGTCGGTGGCCAGCAGCGCCATGGTCGAACCGTTCAGCTCCAGTCGCACACCCGTCATCATCGGCAGGGTCTCGTCCCGACCTGCGGCAATCGCCACCTGGGAAACGGCGGAGGCGAAGACGGCCGCTTCGACGGTGCCGGCGCTGGACGGCATCTCCGGCAGGGTCGGGTAGTCCTCGACCGGCATGGTCGGCAGGGTGAATCGGGCGCTGCCGCAGACCAGCTCCAAATGCGCGCCGACAGCGGCGATGTCCACCGGCTTGCCGGGGAGCGCCTTGGTGATCTCGGCGAGCAGGCGCCCGGAGACCAGAGCCGCGCCGTCCGCGTCGGCCTGAACCTCGACGGTGACCTGGCTGGAGACCTCGTAGTCGAAGCCCGACACCTGGAGCCGGCCGTCGGTGACCCGCAGCAGGACACCGGCGAGCACCGGCACCGAGGGGCGGCTGGGCAGGCTCTTGGCTGTCCACGCCACGGCGTCGGCGAGCGCGTCTCGCTCAACCCGGAACTTCATGCTGTCCTCCGCGATGCGTCCTCATACAGGGGCATGGACCCCACTGAACTCTATGGCTCCGGCGGTGCTGGTGCGTGCCCGGCCCCGGTCTGGCTCCCGCTACCGCTGGGAGCGGGAGACCTGAGCCCTGCTTCCGGTGCTTCTCAAGCCTGGCTCTCCTTGGGCCGGAACCTGACCATCCACACCTTCCACAACGCTGATTATTGGTTTTTGTTTTCTTAGAAGAGATAACTAGTCGTCTTCATAGGTCCTGTGCATTCTGTGGAAAACCCGCGTTTGGCCTGGTCAGCGAGTTATCCACCGGTGATTCACATGTGGGAAACCGGGGTATAACCAGGGGTCTTCGTCCACAGTCCTGGAGTTCGCGAGCGTTGTCCACCGTCGTCCACAGGCTATCCACCGGTTGTCCACCGGTTTTATCCCCTGCGCTGTGCATAACGCAGGAACGCTACCGACACGTCGTCCCCAGAACCTTCAACAGGTAATCCACAGGCGTCCACAGGCTGTGAGATCTTTTGTCACTCTCTGTGTCTGTCCACATCGATATCCCCAGGGTTGGTCCACATCTGTGGGGTTGGCTGTCGGGAGATTTCCACCGTCTGGGGATAAGGCCTGTGGACGCCTGTGGATAGCTGTGGACAACGTTGGCACGAAACTGTCACGTTCCGACGTTGACAACTTACTGTTCTCCGCCCTCGGAAGTACGTAGCGATGGAGCTCGATGCAAGGCGCGGCTGTAGATGATCTGGGTACAACCTGTGGACAACCCCGTGCAGAACCGGTGGATAACTCAAGAAATTCGGAGAAACCCCAGGTCAAGCGCCATTCACCCGATCGTGTAAGGCCTGTGGGTAACCGTCATTCCGCGGTCAGAGCCGTCGACGGGCGTCCCTGCGTGCACGTCCCTGTGGACTGGCGGAAAACCCGCGAGCCGAGGCGGTGGCCGCGGCTTCCCCCGCCGTCCCGGAGGCGCAGACCTTCATCGGGTACGGGGACCGGCCGCTGAGATTTTTACCCCTCCCGTGGCGGTTCCACGCGAGGCGCCGGCCGCTCTGGGCCGTACCGCGGCCGGCGGGCGGGGCCGATGGTCACCGGCGGCGGGTCGTGGGTCCACACCGGCGGTACTCGTTCGCCCGGCTTCGGGCACAGGCGCGGGCGTGACGAGGGTGCCGGACGACGGCGGGACGGGCGCGCCGGTGAGTGGGCAGCAGTCCGGATGCGTCGAAGCGTGCCGCACCCGGCGCACGGCCGGGAACGCGCGGCGAGGGCCCCGTGGTGCGGTCGGGGGCCGTGGGGGCGTACCCCTCAGGTGTTCTGTTTGATCCTGTTGGTGAGTTCAGCGATCTGGTTGTAGAGCGACCGGCGCTCCGCCATGTGTTGCCGGATCTTGCGGTCGGCGTGCATGACGGTGGTGTGGTCGCGGCCGCCGAAGGCCTGGCCGATGCGCGGCAGCGACAGATCGGTGAGCTCGCGGCAGAGGTACATGGCAACCTGACGTGCGTTGACCAGCACCCGGCTGCGGGAGTGGCCGCGCAGGTCCTCCAGGCTGACGCCGAAGTAGTCGGCGGTGGACACCATGATCTGATCCGCGGTGATCTCCGGGCCGGCGCCGTCGGGCATGAAGTCGCGCAGCACCTCCTCGGCCAGCGAGAGCTGAACCTGGGAACGGGTCAGGCTGGCGAACGCCGTCACCCGGATGAGTGCGCCTTCGAGCTCGCGGATCGAGTTGGAGACCCGCGACGCGATGAACTCCAGCACGTCGTCGGGGGCGTACATGCGCTCCTGCGCGGCCTTCTTCTGAAGGATCGCGATACGCGTCTCCAGGTCCGGCGGCTGGATGTCGGCGAGCAGGCCCCACTCGAAGCGGGTCCGCATCCGGTCTTCCAGCGTGGCCAGCTGCCGCGGCGAGCGGTCCGAGCTGATCACGATCTGCTTGTTCGCGTTGTGGAGCGTGTTGAACGTGTGGAAGAACTCCTCCTGCGTGCGCTCGCGGTTCTCCAGGAACTGGATGTCGTCGATCAGAAGGATGTCGACGTCGCGGTAGCGCCGCTGGAACGCCTGCGTCTTGTCGTCTCGCAGGCTGTTGATGAAATCGTTGGTGAACTCCTCGGTCGACACGTAGCGCACCGACCTCGCGTGGCCCAGGGTGGTGGCGTAATGGCCGATCGCGTGCAGGAGGTGGGTCTTGCCCAGCCCGGAGCTGCCGTAGATGAACAGCGGGTTGTACGCCTTCGCCGGAGACTCCGCGACCGCCACCGACGCCGCGTGCGCGAAGCGGTTGGACGAGCCGATCACGAACGTCTCGAACATGTACTTCGGGTTGAGCCGGTTGCCGTCCTGGCCACCGGGCCGCGGAGAGGTCCCCGGCCCGCGCAGGTCGAGCGGTTGGCGCCCGGGACCGTTGTCACCGACACGGGTGGGCGTGACCTCGTCGCGGCGATCCTGCCGCTGGTTGTCCCGCCGCTGGGCAGCGTCGGCGGCCATCCGGTGCGCGACCGTGTCGTTCGGTGCCTCCGGGCCTCTCTCGGCCGGGTGCGCGGACGTCGACCGGTTCGCCGGCGGCGGCGCCTGCGGCAACGGGTCGGCGAACAGCGCCTCCTGGCCGTCGCGGGCGGTGGGCACCCCACGTGAGTACGGCGCCTGCGGCGACGAGTGCTGAGCGGAACCGGTCGGGTACGGCTCGGGAGCGTGCTCGGCGGGACCGTAGGCCGACTGCTGGTAGGGCGGTTCGGGCATCCGCTGCGGCCCGTTGTAACCGGGCAGTTCGGGCTGGTAGGCGCCGGGCTCGGCGTAGTGCCGCGGCGGCGGGTCCGCCACCGGTGGCGGCGCCTGCTCGGCCGGGGTGCCGTAGACGGTGCCCGGCATGCCGGAGCCGTCCTCCGGAGGACGGACCGTGACAGCGACCTGTATGGGCCGGTTGAGTCGCCGGGTCAGAGCCTCGGTGATTGCCGGGCGCAACCGGGACTCGATGATGTCTCGGGTGTACGTGTCCGGAACCGATAGGAGCGCCGTGTCCTCCACGATGGCTCGCAAGCGGGTGAACTGCAGATAGGCGCGCTGCTGTCGTGACGCGATCTCGTCGGACAACTCGTCCAGCGTGTCACGCCACAATGTGCCCAGGTCGACCTGATCGGCCACCGCCGCGCCACCCCCATCGCCACCGACCCCCGGTGTGCCTTGTCTGCCTGTCGGCGCCCGTGCGGGCAACCGATGGGCTCCCCCCGACCCAGCACAGTCAACGTGCTGAACACGCACGGCGCCACTGGCTATCCACAGGTTATCCACAACCTGCGGTGGTGCCGGTGGCCGCTCCCGGCCGGACGGTCGGCAGATCTACCGGAGCCTGTAGTGGCGCGGGCGGTAAACAGGCTCACCGTGGCGAACGATCCACCTGCTTGTCCGGTTTTGGCCGCCGCTTCGCGGGCTGCGAACGGCCGGTGAGACCAGCAACCGCGCACGCTAACAGCGGCGAGAGGTGGACTACAACCGCCGTCCGGGCCATCCCCTGTCCGGTTGCGGGAAAAGATTCACTTTGTGCACGGAAAGACCTGGTAGACCCGGGCCGCCCGCCCATGTCGGCGTGCCGACCCAGGATATGGTTGACCGTCCCAGGGGGCGTGCGTAGGGTTGGGCGGTTGCTCCGCCGCGCTCTGCTAAAGTGGCGTCTTGCAGCTGAAGCCCCCAGAGTCGTAGTACGAAGACGGAGTAGTGACGTGAGCAAGCGCACCTACCAGCCGAACAACCGCCGGCGTGCCAAGACCCACGGCTTCCGGCTGCGCATGCGCACCCGTGCCGGCCGTTCCATCCTTGCTGCTCGCCGCGGCAAGGGCCGCGACAAGCTGTCGGCCTGAGCCGACCGCTAGTCGGGTCGGAATGCCCAGGTAGTCGTGTTAGCCGCGGCGCAACGACTGCGGCGTAGCGCGGACTTCGCCGCTGCGATCCGTGGCGGCCGTCGAGCCGCCCGCGGCACCCTGGTCGTTCATTTTCTCATCGACGAGCCGGCGTGTGCCTCCACGGCGCGCGCCGGCTTCGTCGTGTCCAAAGCAGTGGGCAACGCGGTCGTCCGCAACAAGGTGCAGCGTCGCCTGCGGCATCTCGTCCGGCCGTTGCTCAGCGAGCTCCCGGCGGGAGCCTCTCTGGTTGTTCGGGCACTGCCACCGGCAGCCGGCGCCACTTTCGCCACTCTGGCCACGGACTTGGAAGGTGCGCTCGCGGCCGCCCGCAGACCCCGGCGGGCACGATGAGCCTGGCCGCCCGGCTCCTGACGGCTGTGGTCGTCGCGTACCGTCGATACTTGAGTCCGGCGTTGCCGGCCCGCTGTCGGTTCTATCCCTCGTGCAGCGCGTACGCCCAGGAGGCGCTGGCGCGGCACGGTGCGATTCGGGGTACGGGCCTGGCGATCTGGCGGCTCCTGAAATGCCATCCCTTCCACCCTGGCGGGTATGACCCGGTGCCTCAGCCGATCCGTCACCGTCCTGCCGATGTGACTGGAGCTTAGATTGAGTCTCGACCCGATCTACTACGCCATCTCGTGGATCCTTCTGCGATGGCATTCCCTCTGGGATGCCGTCGGCGTACCCGACGGTCGGGTGCTGGGTACCAACTGGGCCTGGATCCTGTCGATCTTCTTCCTGGTGGTGACGCTGCGCGTCATCCTCTTCCCGGTCTTCGTCAAGCAGATCAAGAGCCAGCGCGCGATCCAAGCGCTCCAGCCCAAGGTCAAGGCGCTGCAGGAGAAGCACAAGGGTGACCGCGAGACGCTCCAGAAAGAAATGATGGAGCTGTACCGCGTCGAGAAGGCCAACCCCCTGATGGGCTGCCTTCCGATGTTCCTGCAGATCCCCGTCTTCTTCGGCCTCTTCCACGTGCTTCAGCACCTGAAGCCGAACCTTCCCGACCACCTGAAGCAGATCTACGGCTGGCCGCTGGACAAATTCATCAGCGCCGCCGACGCGCACCTCTTCAACGCTCCGGTGAGTGCCAAGTTCGGCTCGTCCGCGTCCGAGCTGGCCGCCCTCGGCGCCGACAGCACCACCGTCAAGGTCCTGGCCGGAGTCCTGGTGCTGGTCATGATGGCCACCACGTTCCTCACCCAGCGCCAGATGATCCTCAAGACCGGCTGGGCCGAGGACCCGCAGCAGCTCATGATCCAGCGGCTGATGCTCTACGGCATCCCCTTCTCGCTGCTGATCTCCGGCGCGCTGTTCCCCATCGGTGTCGTTCTCTACTGGGTCACCAACAACCTGTTCACCCTGGCGCAGCAGCAGTGGGTGCTCCGCAAGTTCCCGCCGCCGCAGATGGCGAACAAGGGTGGCAGCACGGCCCGTCCGGCTCCCGGCACCAAGATGTCGTCCGGCCTGAAGAGCCCAGTCCAGCCCGCCCGCACGGGCGGCCTCTTCGGTCGCAAGTCCACCCCGGAGCCGGCGAGCCCGGTGGTCGACACCAAGGCGCTGGCCCCCAAGCCGGGTGCCAAACCGGTGAATCCGAAGAAGGGCACCCGACCGGCGAACAAACCCAAGGGATGATCGCGGCTCGGGTTCCTCGCTTCTTGCGGCTGGCCCGAGCGCTCCCCTTGGCCCAAAGACCCTTCCCGCGCCGGTGGGTACGCATCCCGCGCGGGAAACAGCGGACCGACTTCGGTCCGGCCCGAATGACAACGGAGATGAGACCGTGACCGACACCAGCACTCCCCCTTCCGCCGACTCGACAGCAGAGGTCACCGCTGCCGAGCCGGCCGGCACAGAAGAGGCCAAGAAGTCGGAGAGCGTCGCCTCGGACAGCGACCTGTTCCGCCAGAGCGAAATCGCCGCGGACTATGTCGAGGGTCTGCTGGACATCCTCGACTACGACGGTGACATCGACGAGCTCGTCTCGACGGGCCGTCCGATGGTCGAGGTGGTCGGTGGCCGTCTCCAGCCGCTCGTCGGCCAGCGCGGCGCCACGCTCGAGGCGCTGCAGGAGCTCACCCGCCTGGCGATCTTCCGGGCCACCGGCTCGCCGAGCCGGCTGCTGCTGGACATCGGCGGCTACCGCGCCTCCCGGCGCAAGGAACTGGCCGCGGTTGCCCGTAACGCGGTCGAGAAGGTCAAGGAGCACGGCGAGCCGGTCCGCCTGGAGCCGATGTCGGCCTTCGAGCGCAAGTGCGTGCACGACGTGGTGAACGCGATCCCCGGCGTGCAGAGCGAGTCCGAGGGCGTCGAGCCCAGCCGCCGCATCGTGGTGCGTGTGGCGGACTGATCGTGACTGAGCCCCGCTACGGCGCGGGTGACTCCGGCCCGGGCGTTGCTTCGCCCGGGCCGGAGTCTTTCCCCGCGTTCTTCCCTGAGACGTCCTCTTCCGAGGCGTCTTCGTCCTCCCCCAAGTCGCCGTTTTCGCGGAGGACTTCCCCGGCGGCTGCTTCCTCCGAGGGTGCTGCGCGCAGGCCGGCTTCGGCGGAGGACGTCTCGCCTGAGTCGACTGCGGCTTCGGCAGTGACTGCGTCGCAGTCGCCTTCGCCGGAGTCGGTCTTGCTTGAGCTCGGTGAACCGCCTGCTACCGCCGTCGCGCTCTTCGGGGAGCGGCTTGCGCTTGCCAGCCGCTATGCCGAGTTACTCGCGACCGAGGGCGTCGTGCGCGGGCTGATCGGCCCGCGTGAGGCTCCCCGGCTCTGGGAACGCCATCTCGTCAACTGTGGCGTTATGTCCGAGATTTTTCCTCTCGGCGCTTCGGTGATTGACGTGGGCTCTGGTGCAGGTTTGCCCGGTATTGTGCTCGCGGTGGCCCGGCCGGATCTTGTCATCACCCTGGTCGAACCACTGGCACGACGAACCGTCTTCCTCGAAGAAGCGGTCACCACCCTCGGCCTGGACAACGTCACCGTCGTGCGCGGGCGGGCCGAGGAAGTCGCCGGGCATCTGCCCGGCGCCGACGTGGTCACCGCCCGGGCCGTTGCGGCACTCGACAAACTTGCCGGCTGGTGCCTGCCGCTGGCCGCAGTCGGTGGCCGGCTGCTCGCGATGAAGGGTTCGTCCGCTGCCGACGAGATCGCCGAACACGCTGAGGCGATCAGCGCACTCGGTGGTGGTGAGCCGGCGATCCGGCTGTGTGGCACAGGGTTGATCGAACCGCCGACAACGGTGGTGGAGATCGTGAAGGAACGGCACGTGGTTCCCGATCGGCAGCGCCCCACGCCGGCGCGGTCGGCGGGGAAGCGTGGGGGCCGGTCCTCGGACGGCCGTGGGGGTTCGGGTGCTTCTGGCGCCTGGGGAACCAGTCGTGGAGATGGCCGAGGGAGAACGCGGAGGAGCTAGATGGTCCGGCGGGATGCACGCAAGCGAGTCCGCAAGTCGCATCCCGCTGTCCCGTTCGTTCCTGTACCTCCGGCGGCCGTCGTGAAGGCGTCGGTGGCTGCGAAAGGTGTGAGCCCGCAAGTCGGGGATCCTGCTGTTGCCGGGCCGGGCGTTGCGCCTTTCGCCCCCTCGGTGATGTCGGTGGCTTGGGAGTTGGGCCTGGCCCCAGCCGCGCCGGTTCCGTCGGTCCCGTCAGCATTGTCGGGCGCGTCCTTCTCTGCCTCCACAGCCACCGCCACCTCCGCCCCGCCTGCCACGTCCGCGCTGTCGGGCTCGCTCGCCTCGTCGGCAAGGCATGGCGCGGTCGCGTCCGCACCGACGCTGGTGTCGGTGGGCTGGGACCAGGTGGTGCCTCCGGTGACGCCTACCGTGGTGACGACGGCATGCGGGGCGTCGGGTTTCGGCTCGTCCATGCGGATGTCCTCGACGCCGCTTGTTTCGGCGTCGGCGTCGGGTTCGACGCCGACGGTCGTCCTCGATCCGGTGAAAGCATCACTTGGTCCGACTTCGAGGGCGGCCTTCCTTTCCCCGGGCGTGGGGTTGTCTCCGATGTCTGGCGGCCTTACTCCTACGGCACCCACATCTGTTTTCGAGGTGCAAGGATCTAGTTCCGCGCAGCCCGGTTCCTCTTCGGCGCTGGCGGAGTCGTCTCTCGCGTTGTCCGGGTCCACACCTGCGCGGGTGACCGTCCCTGCTGTCGCGCCGTCTGCGCAGCCGTCGAGAGCGCGGTTCTTCGTGGTGCCGCGGACCGTTGGTGCGCCGTCGGCACATAGGTCCCCGAGTGCACGCAGTGGCCCGCACGACGTGGCGGATGGTCGACCGGGTCCGCTGAGTTCTCCAGAGGGAGCCGTCGCCAAGCGGTCTGAGAGCGTCGTTGGCGGCCTGGCGGGATCTTTGTGTCCCCGCGGGGAGGGTGCGACCTCGACGGAGATCTCAGGTGAGCTGAGAGCGGAAATTCCTGAGGGCCCACTGCCAAGTTCGGATAGCGCGGTGGTGCGGTGGGACGAGCGCTTTCGCCGTACGCCGCATGGTGTTGATCTCGATCGTCCGGAACGCACCTGCGTGACGGACGCGGGTCAGGGTGAGGGAAGGTTGCGCCTTGTGCCGGGCGTCATGGTGTTTGCGGCGTCTGTGGAAGACGATGGAGCGACATTGTGCTCGCTTCTTCGGACTGACGACCGTGGCGACACATGCCCGACACCCGTAGGCTGGCCGGATGTCGATAGTGTGGACCGGATCTCCCCCGCCGGAGCGCACGTTCTGCCGGTCAACCCCTTCCTAGCCATCAGGGATGAAGCGGTGCATGAGTACGGTGTTTCACGTGAAACCGAGTCGCCTCTCGACAGGCCGTCGGGAGTGAGCGTGGGCGGGCCGCACGTCGGCGAGCAGAACGTCCCACAGCCCCGGGCGGGTGGTCCTGGCACCCCGCCAGCGTATGAATACGGTGCCCCATCGCCGCATCCGGGCGTGGAAGACGTCCGTGGTCGCGCGTCGGCGCTAGGAACGAGCCCTCTGTCAGCCGTTCCTGGCGCGCCTGCTCCTTCAGGGGTGCCGGTTCAGTCCACCGAGCATGTTTCACGTGAAACGCCGGGGCTGGATGAGGGCGATCCGCCCCTTGCCATGGAAGCGTTGCGAGCTGTGCAGATCCTCAACCCGAGCGGCGAGATCATCATGCCGCGCCCAGACCACCCCCGGGTGATTTGCGTCGCCAATCAGAAGGGCGGCGTCGGGAAGACGACCACGACGGTCAACCTTGCCGTTGCGCTCGCGCTCCACGGCAACCGCGTGCTGGTGGTGGACCTTGACCCTCAGGGCAACGCCTCCACCGGTCTGAACGTGCCCCACCACGCCGGTGTGCCGGATGTCTATGACTGCCTGATCGACAACGTGCCCCTGGCGGAGGTGGCTCAGCAGGTTGAGGGAATTCCGAACCTGTTCTGTGTGCCGGCCACCATCGACCTTGCCGGTGCCGAGATCGAGCTCGTTTCGGTGGTCGCCCGTGAGTCCCGTCTGGCTCGGGCGATCGCCAGCCACCCGGAGAAGTTCGACTACGTCTTCATCGACTGTCCGCCCTCGCTGGGCCTGCTGACGGTCAACGCCCTGTGCGCTGCGCAGGAGGTGCTGATCCCGATTCAGTGCGAGTACTACGCACTGGAAGGTCTCAATCAGCTGATCAACAACATCAACTTGGTGCGTCAGCACCTCAATCCCACCCTCGACGTCTCTACGATCTTGCTGACGATGTACGACCGGCGTACGCGTCTGGCAGATGCGGTGGAACAGGATGTACGGAATCACTTCGGCGCCAAGGTGCTGAACGCGGTGATCCCCCGGAACGTGCGAGTGTCGGAGGCTCCCAGCTACGGCCAGTCTGTGATGACCTACGATCCGGGATCACGAGGCGCCACGAGTTACTTCGAGGCGGCCTTGGAGCTCGCGGTGCGTGGGGTCAATACGGGAGGCGCGGTATGAAGAACCGGCGGGGTGGCCTAGGCCGGGGCCTGGGCGCGCTGATCCCGACGGCGGCGCCCGCCGGCGAAACCGCGGCTGCTGTCGACGTGCTGCCCGAGCCGGTTGTCGAGTCGTCGGTTGCGGTGCCCGCACAGCCAGTGGCAGTGCCGGTGCCAGTCGCACCGGTTCCCGAGGCGTCCCCTGCACCGCTGGAGAACGATCTTGCTCCGGTTCCTGGTGCGCGCTTCGCTGAGTTGCCGGTCTCCGTCATCGAGCCGAACGCCAAGCAGCCGCGGCACGTCTTCGATGAAGAGGCTCTCGAGGAGCTGAAGACCTCCATCCAGGAGGTCGGCTTCCTTCAGCCGATCGTGGTTCGTGAGCTCGGCGACGGCCGGTACGAGCTGGTCATGGGTGAGCGCCGTTGGCGCGCCGCCCAGGCCGTCGGCAGAGAGACGATTCCGGCCATCGTCCGGGACACTCCGGACGACGCGATGCTTCGCGACGCGCTGCTGGAGAACATCCACCGCGCCAACCTCAACCCGCTCGAAGAGGCAGCCGCTTATCAGCAGCTGCTGGAAGAGTTCGGGGCCACGCACGAGGAACTGGCTCGACGGATCGGCCGCAGCCGACCGCAGATCTCCAACACCATACGGCTGATGAATCTGCCGGCCGCTGTGCAACGGCGGGTGGCCGCCGGGATTCTGTCGGCGGGGCATGCCCGGGCGCTGCTCGGCCTGGATAACAGCGCCGCGCAGGATGCTCTCGCCGAGCGGATCGTGCGGGAAGGTCTGTCGGTCCGGGCGACCGAGGAGATCGTCCACCTCGCGGCATCCGAAGAGGCGACGGCCAAGAAGGCGGCACCCGCCCGGAGGGCCAAGGTGCACGCGCCGGCCTTGAACGATCTGGCCGAGCGGCTGTCGGACCGGTTCGACACCCGGGTCAAGGTCGACATAGGCCGTAACAAAGGCAAGATCACGATAGAGTTCGCGACGGTTGACGATCTTGAGCGGATCGTCAGCATGATCGGGGTGGAGGAAGAGGGCTCGGTTCGCGAAGGCGCCGAACCGGAGGAGTGATCTTTCGCTGAGCTTCGGATTGGGCGCGTGAGTGATCACGCGCCCATTTTTTGTGGGAGCGCGGGTCTGGCTGCGTCGATCACTGCGCTCGGCGGTTCGCTGACCTGAAGATCTTGGTTCTGTCAGAACGATTCTCCTGGGATTTCTCCTGGTGCCCGAGTGTCATTACGCCGGGTTTGGAATGGCCCTTTGTGAGGCTTTTTTCCGTTCTTTGACTTGTCGCGTCCCGAATTTCCCAGAGACGCGGCCGAGCCGATCGACGGGGTTGATCGACGGCATCTTCACGAGTGTTGAGACATCGACGTTCAGCGTTTCCTCGGCTGTGGGTGTCAGCGGGGCGTGTGTGTCTGTGTGGAGATCGAAAACGTGATTCATCGTCCCGGCTCGGGAGGCAGCCTCCCCGTCAAGTGATGAGCCTCTGCCGGAGGACAAGATCGCCATTAGAGTTTCGGGCTCCGCCGCCGACTCTGAGAAACAGTGTCCGACGGTCGCCGGGTGAGGCGCCTCAGCCGATGCTGCACTGCACCGACCGGGACTCGCCCCGAACCGGTCAGGCAGACCCATCTCGGGTTCTACCGTCAAGAAATGTAGTCGGCTCGCTACTACCCTCCGTCCGGAGCCTGCGGCGACTTACAGATGCAGACTGCCTGGCTCGGCCTTAGCTGCGGTGGGTCGATGTTGCGGTACTTCTTACGCCGCCGACTTTGGGCTGCTGACCCGTGTCAGGGTGATAAGTAGGGTGAGCCTCCACCCGGGTGGCACGGCGATTTTGGCCGCCGTGGAGGCGAATCAGGGCGGTGTGTCAGTGCGCCTTGCTCGCTTGCGCCACGGTGTCTTTCCGTCACAGCGACGAGTTCCGGCCTCCCTCATCGTGCTGGTCTGATGCTGCTGGATGTTTTGCGTCACCGTCCCGGCTCCTGTCGGCCGAGGGAATGTTGGCGACCGTTGGGTTGCTTGCCCCGAAGCCCCGAAGCCCGAAGCGCGGCCGCCAGTCGCTGGCTGCTGGCCGCTGCAGCCGGTCGCTGGTCGCTGGCCGCTGGCCGCTGGCGAAGCTTGCTCGGCAGGTGTTCCCGGGTTGTAGATGCTGTTTCGCAGACCGCTTCGAGTGCCGGCGGGGCCGTCCCAGGCGTAGCCACCGTGTACTCGGGTGTGCCGCGCCGATGCGTCAACCTCTCGCCATGGGGACCCGCTGCACAGCGGCTGGGAAGTATTGCTGTCCGCGGCGCCGTCATGGAGACGGCTAGGAACCCGCCCAAGAGCCCGATCCGGTTTGGCTGCTGGCGGACATTCTCGTTAGCGCGGAGGCAGACCTTTGGAGATGGACCCCATCTCCAAATCCGCAACTCCTATGAACGAAGCCACAGCTTCTACGAACTAGGAAGCGGTCCGTCGGCCTCGGAAGGTGGTCCGTTGGCTTAGGGAGGCGATCCGTTGTGCTGGAACGGACCGTCGGTGTAGACGACGGTGATGCCTCCGACGGTGATGCCGCGACGCCTCCGGCATAAGCAAATGAGGCGAGAGGATCGGCAGCTAAGTTGCGTCTGCAGTGCCGCCGGCGCGACAGCCTAGAGGGCGCGCCCAGGCCCGCGAGCGGCGCTCTAGCCCGTGAGGGCGTCCCGTGGTGACCTCTGATCGGGAGGGGTCGCCTCGTTTGCGGCTAGAGAAACGCGCTTGACCCTCTCCGCGCACGCGTTCTAAAGAGGGAGAGCCGGCGTGGGCGTCGACGCGTGTTTCACGTGAAACGGATCAGATGCCGCGTGGCGTAGGACCACTGGAAGGAAGACCGGGGTCTTGTCGTTGAACCGGTGGAGCGGCTCTTGGGGCGTGCCGGTACAGCAGCAGGCAAGTGCCGGCGGTCAGCCTAAGAATGTTGAGCTAGGCCGCGCGCCCTCCTAGCTGTCGCAAGGAGGGCGACGGGGCATGCCCGCTCAGGGCTGATTCTTCCGTTCAGAGGCTGTCCTGTTGGAGCGCCGCCCTTCCCCCTTCGAGAGGCGCCGCCGCGGACACGGTTCCCGCCACACACCGCCGAGCGCTGCGGGCGCCCAAGTCGACAGAGCTGGTGCGCTCTGTTGGTTCGATACTTCGGCCTACCTCGTGTGCTACGGAATCGCCTCACCGACGGCGCCGGCTACGTGCTCGGTTGGACTTGGGTAGGCAGCAGGTAGCGGTCTGCAGGCTCGTCGGAATTGACGACGGCATGCGGGGCATCGGGCTTCGGCTCGTCCATGCGGATGGGCGGCAGCGCGGAGCGGGGGTCTGGCTCCCGGCTCGATCGCTTGCTAGTCCGAGATCGCCGGGCGCTGTCTGTAGCGTGCCGATGTCCGAACCCAGCGAGCAACTCGGGCCGCGGGCCGTAGGCCGCAGTCCCCGTCACGGGTCCCTGCGGGTTGGGTCGTATGGGTTCGGACGTTGGGTGGCCCCGCCTGTGGACTCTGCGGGGCATGGACTTGCGGGTTTGCGGTCTGCTGGGACGGGACTGCCTGGTGTACGGCTGGGCCGTCATGCACGGCGGTGAGCGTGAGAAGGAGTAACAACCCCGAGGATCCTGATCCGACACGCAAGGCGATCGGCCCATGACCCTTGCCACGGCCCTGCGGCTTGTCCGCTGCTGACGCCCTTGATTGGCGGCATCGATAGGCTGGGCCTGCTCCCAGCAAATCCGAAACTCAGCTGATCTCTTCACGCGTGAGGCCGGCGCTTCAGGATCGGCGTGACCCCGGAGCGTCACGCGAGAACGATGGCAGACGACTCACACGCGACCTAGGCCACCAAGCCGTGAACCAGCGAAGGAAGGGGTGCCGTCGGCGGTGAGCGTCTGCAGCGTAGACGTTGCGACAGGCACTCACGGCGACAGCGCCTAGACCCGCTTGATGAGGCCGACCACGACATCGCTGGCTATGTCAGCGATGGAACAGGCATGCGTACCTCACAGACCAGCCTCTCGTTGGCCGTGACCCCCACCCGCCACCCGCGACCCGCAAGACCCGCGACCCGCAAGACCCGCGACCCGTAAGACCCGTGACCCGCAACACCCGCTGGCCGTGCTTTAGCTGGCTAAGTCCGCTGCATTGCGTTGACCGGTTGATAGCGACCCCTTCGCTGTGGGCGGATTTGCTGCATGGGGCGACGCCAGAGAAGCAACTTAGAAGGGCGTGAACACGACGACTGGTTTCACGTGAAACATAGCGAACGACGGGTATGTCCTCCTACTGGAACGGCCCCGCCTCGGTGGAGGCGCGGTGCGCGTTTCTACGTGGAGACGACCCCGCGAGCCAGAGCCCAGTGTGGTCGGTTGAATAATCGGGCGACGGGCGACGGGCGACGGGCGACGGGCGACGGGCGACGGGCGACGGGCGAGCGGCAGCGGTTAGCGAGGGTGGGACGGGAGTTCTTGTTGTGGCGCCCAGGTCCGGATATACCAGGCCGTGAAAGCCAGTGGGGCGGGCCCACGAGAAGCGCTTCCCGTGGTGTTGGCGGCAACTGAGCTAATGAACGTAAGCCACATAGCTGCGACTTGATCGCAGTGCTCCTGCGGAACCGGTCCTGGGCCTGCGGCTGACTGACCACGACCGGCTTATCGCTCGATCGCTGCCGCCCCCTCATCGGCGAGGTGCTTCCCACTGAGTGTCAGGCTCCATGGGGACTGCGGTCCCACTGAGCAGTGGCCGTTCTCATCGGCGGTCTGCGGTTCCGATGAGGAGCAGCCGTCCTCGTCGGCCGATGGCGGTCGCGATCAGGGAGGATTTTGCGGAGGCCGGCCAACTCGCTTGAGTGGCTCACACCAGGGCGTGCCGGCGCCGACCTCATCAGGTGTGGCGCCGAGGCGCTCCTGGGTGATCCAGTGGACGAAGCCGGTGGGGTAACCAGTCGTCACGGCAGCTCACCACCTTGCCCGTGGCAGAGCATCATCTCGTCGGCGGGGTATACGAGGTCGCCGCTACCCCGCGGTCGGCAGTGGGCGCCGGACCGAGGCTGACCATGATGACTCCGAGACCCATGATGTTTGGGCATCGCTGGTCGCCGAAGATCCCCTGCAGTGGCATGGGCTTCCGTTGTCGCTTGGCGGCAGCCACACGGATGAGGTCCAGGTGCCGTCGCGGATGAGATCTGTTGAACGATGCCGTCTGCAGCAGTGGCGTCATAGGGACGCGGTCTGGTGATTGCCAACCCCGTTGGATTCCAGAGTTGGAGCTGGAATGCGCCTTTCCGAGGTAGCCGGCTCAGGCGGCGTTGCTGCGTAAAGCCGAATCAGCCTGGCCCTGGCGATCATGTCGCGGGTGTGGTTCAACCGTCCGGTGGCGGTGGCGGTGGCGGTGGCGGTGGCGGTGGCGGTGGCGGTGGCGGTGGCGGTGGCGGTGGCGGTGGCGGTGGCGGTGGCGGTGGCGGTGGCGGTGGCGGTGGCGGTGGCGGTGGCGGTGGCCTTCTTCTCGCCATGCGAATTTGAGCCGCGCGCTCTCGATGTGAAACGAGGCGGGATGCGAAGCGAGCCGACGTAAGGCGGAGTGCAGGGAGAGCCGGGCCCGTGCACAAGGACGGGCTGGGGCGTTGGTGCGATATGTGGGACGAGGCGCACGGCATGGCTTGGCTGGAGACAGGACTAAGGCATGAGGCAGGCCGCGGGAATCGGGGCGATGGGCGGGCGGGACAGGGCGGCGCGAAACCAGATGGGGCGTGCGGGCGATGCGAGGAGGAGGCGATCGCCCGTGTGCGAGGGATGTAGGTGCCGCTAGTTGCTCGACTGCTGTCGGGATTGCTCGCCACGCGAGGGCTCTTGGAATCGCTCGCTGCACGACGGCTGTTGGAGCTGGCCGGCTGAGCGGCCGAGTGGCGGTCGCCGAGGCGGGCCCTCATCTGGAGGGTGGGAGTCACGTTGCGGCGTGAGCGTTTTGGTTATGGGGATTCGTCGAGGAACCACGCGGTGGCAGGGGTCACGCACGAGAGGTTGCCGCCGTCAGCCCACAAGGGTCCGTCTGTGCTCCTCAGCGGGAGACGACCTAGAGGATCCGTGGCGCGACTTCGTCCTCCGTTTCACGTGAAACCGGGTCCGGCTTATAGTCCGATGCCCGATCTGGTTTCACGTGAAACGTGCCGGTCTCTGGCAGCGGGCACACGTGACCCCGCACGTGTTGCTCACAGCCGAGCCAATAGCCATGACGGCCTAGACACTCGCGCTGAGGTAGCCCACTACGGCTGTCGGTGCCATCCGTGGCGGTCGCCGCGCTCCTCCGATGCCGACCGAATAGTCCCCGTAGTTAGTTCGTCGTAGCGAACCGGTGCTCTGCCGCCTTCGCTCTGCCGCCTTCGCTCTGGTCCGTTGACGCTGCCCTTGCCCGGACCCTGCCGCCCGGCCTGCGTCTCCGCCACCGTCACCGCCGCTGCTGCCACCGCCCCGGCCCCGCCCTCGCGTGCCATCAGTGCCGCCGCTGTCGTCGTTTGCGGAGGCTGGGGGCCGGGGCCGTGGGTTGCGGGGCAAGTGCCTTAGGGGGTGAGGCCAGGCCGCCGGCCGCTGTGGTGGACCGGAGGAATCGCGGCGTTCTTTGGTACAGGGCTGGGCGCTGACTTCCATCGCGGCTGAGGTACGTCTGCCGCTTCTGACGGCTCTGGCGTTGGCAGGCTTGAGGTTGGGCATCCTGTTGCGTTCGTCGTTGGCAGCTGGTTTGAGGTGGTCCGCTTGCTGGCGTTCATTACTTCGGTCCTGGAGCGTTCTCCACAGCGCTTCGGGGAGCGCCTTGGGTAGCCGAGGGCGACCTGGCACGTGGAAAGGTTCCGGTTCTGCCGGTGGTCCGAACCGAGAAGCCGAGGCCCGTGAGTAGAAGTCTGACGCGATGAACAGAACGGGTGGCCGTGACGGGCTTAAGGGGAACTCTCTCCGATGTCGAAGAAGGCTATTGAGAAGGAGGCCCTTGAGTGTCGAGGCGGTTGAGTCGACATGAAGCGTCCAGGTACGGAGCCGACATGAAAACGTCCAGGTACAGGTCTGCCTGAGCCGAGGGCAGACCCTGCCGATCCGAGGTCCGGCGAGCAAGCAACCACCCTGCGGCCTGGAGCTATTTCTGGGGAGGGAAGGTACCGAAGGCGGTCTAGCCGAGTTGAGAACCGATGAGCGAAAGCTGCGTGCGTGACACCTGCGTGCTCACGGCCCGAGCCGGGAATGCGGGTGGACCAGTCGGCAATGCTTATGGGGACCCGCCGGCAATGCTGATGGGAGCACGGCCTTGATCCAAGGCAATGACGCGGCGGCGGGTAAAGACGAGGGCCGGGAAAGGCACGTTGCGAGGCGGGGACGGCCCGGAGGGACTTGAAGATGTGCCAGGTGCTCAAGAGAGGCATCCGGCGCCTCCTCGCGCCTAGGCTTTCGGGCAGACCCGGCCCACCGTCGTCTCTATGCTGGCGCCTCCACCACACATATCTGCGCGAGCGCCTCCGCGTAGGTGCTCGCCGGGTGGTCTCTACGCCTGCACATCGGAGGCATGCCATGAGGGCGCCTCCACGGAGCGGGCACGGTCAGGGTGGGCCGCTCACATAGAGGGTCCGCTCAGGTAGGACCAGTCCACAGGTCCGGTCAGACAGTTCCGGTCATGCAGGGCCGCACAAGCAAAGCTGCGCCAGACGGATCCGCGTCGTACAGGTCGTGTCATACGGAGACGACTGAGTGGGGATTCAAATCAGCCACTTAGACGCCCGCGAAGAGGCGCGTCATGCGAGGGGTGCCTCGTAAGCAACGGCATGGGCTGGACCCCGCGGACGTGAAGACGCGAGGAAAGCTCAGGAGAGCTCGCCGAGCGGCGCCGGGCGCACCGACCCTTTCATCGAAGTTCGATGGAACTCTCGCGGTAGCCGACTCCGCCTACCACTGGAGGCGAAAGCCCGCGACGCCGGTTGCACGGCAGACCCGCCAGGGCGCCGCGTGCCCCGACCACCGATGCGGCCAGACATAGGCAGCGATCGGTGGCCCACCCCCGAGCGCGCCACAGTCAGACCGGACGCAACGGGGTGAGCAGACATGCGCGAAGGCCACTATCCACAACCTGTGTGTTGCGCCTGTTGATTCTGAGACTGCTCCGGTTTCACGTGAAACGACACCGATGTCGTACGCCTCATCCACCGCTCTATCCACAGGGGGCGCAAGCGTTCTACGTCGCGTTTCACGTGAAACGGGGGAGCCTGTGGATAACTCCTGTGGATAACTTCTGCGCGGGTGTGTGGAACGCCTCATTCTCATCCTCGTCAACATGGAGAGGTCCCTCCGTCGTGCGAAATTGACCCAGGACAGCCCCTCGCAAGCTGGGCTAAGGTCCCTACGTGTCTGAGAACACCACCCCCATGCCCGACTTCACTCGCTGGCCTTCCTTCCCCTTCGAGGGCGATATGCGGGTCAAGAAGCTCGCCCCGCCGGTGGAGGTGGAACCGCCACGGAGCGGTGAGGACGGCTCCGATTGCGTGGCCTGTGGAACACCCGACGAGGGGTACATCTGGGTCAGTGAGAGGTGGCGCGTCCGCGCCATGGACCGGCCGACCGGACTGCCGATGGTCCTCATCCTTGAGTGCCGTTCGCACCTCGACCTTGGTGACCTGCCGAACCTGCTGGCCGCTGAACTGGGCGTCATGACGGTCCGCTTGGAACGGGCGATCCGTTCACTCGACGGAGTGGCCCGGGTCCACGTGAATCGCTGGGGAGACGGCTCGGCGCACCTGCACATGTGGTTCCTGGCCCGGCCCTACGGTCGGCTGCAACTGCGGGGCACTTTCCTGTCGCTCTGGGACGACATCCTGCCGGTGGTTCCCGAGTCGCAATGGCGGGAGAGTTTGGCTCTCGTCGCCGCCTGGCTCGCCGATTTCGGTGGCAAGGCCAACGCTGAGCCGGCTCACATCGAGTGGGAGTCACCCGGCACGTTCGCCGTCCCGGACAGTGTGGATCCGGAGCCCGACGGCCGCCGTCCGACAACTCTCGGCGATGTGGAAGCAGCAGAGAGCTGAAGGCACCACGAAACCAGCAGAGAGCGAAACATGCGGGCCCGGCGGAATCCGCCGGGCCCGCATGCGTTGTTCAACCGCTCAGCGGGACCCCCGCGCCACCGCCCGCGCCACCAGCGCGCTCAGCACCGCTCCCAGATCAATCCCGGCAGCCTGCACCGCCAGCGGCAACAACGACGTCTCCGTCAGCCCGGGCGACACATTGCACCCCAGCACGTGCGGCTCGCCGTCGTCCGACACGATGAGGTCGATGCGCGAGAGGTCGCGCAGACCCAGGGCTTTGTACGCCGTGAGCGCCGTCTCCGACACCCGGGCCGCGACCTCGGGCTCCAGCCGGGCCGGCACATGCCAGGTGGTCAGCCCGGCCGTGTAGCGGGCCGCGTAGTCGTAGACCCCGTCGCGGGGCACGATCTCGACGATCGGCAGGGTCTCCGGGCCGGTTCCCAGGTCGACGATCGAGACTGTCACGGTGGTGCCGGTCACGTACTGCTCGACCAGGGCGGTTGAGTCGTATGCGAAGCAGCCGACCATCGCGGCCGGCAGATCGGAAGCGTCCCGGACCACGGCGGCCCCCAGACCGGAACCGCCCTGCGCCGGTTTCACCATGAGCGGCAGTCCGAGCCGGTCGACGATCCGGTCGAGGACCGCGACCGCACCCAGCTCGGAGAACCGGTCGTGCGGCAGCGCCACCCAGTCCGGCGTGGGGATGCCGGCTTCGCGCAGCATCGATTTCGCGGACGGTTTGTCCCAGGCGAGGCGGGCCGTCCGGGCGTCGGCGCCGACGTAGGGAACGCCGCACAGGTCGAGGACCCCGCGCAGCGAGCCGTCCTCACCGGTGGCGCCGTGCAGGGCGATCACGACCGCGTCCGGCGGGTCGGCCTGGAGCGCCGGGAGCAGGGACACGTCGGCGTCGTGGAGTTCGGCGGTCAGGCCGGTGGACCGGAGCGCGTCGAGCACCCGACGGCCGGAACGCAGCGACACGTCCCGTTCGTAGGAGAGCCCGCCGGCCAGGACCAGAACTCGCACTTCGTCACGCGTACCCATGCCTGTGATCATGCCAAGTCGGGACCGGGAGCGTCCGCGGCGGCCGGGCCGCGGCGGCGCTGATGGGTGTGCTGCAGCGCGGCGCCGCCGAAGACGGCGCGCATGGCCAGGTCCTGCTCCATGACGCCGGAGAGGCGGCGTACGCCCTCGCGGAGCCGGTCCGGCGCGGAGAAGCTGAAGTTCAGTCGCATGTTGCCGCGGCCGGTGCCGTCGGCGTAGAAACCGGTGCCGGGCACGTAGGCGACCCGCGCGGCGATGGCGCGCGGCATCATCGCCTTGGAGTCGAGGCCCTCGGGCAGGGTGACCCAGACGAACAAGCCACCCGTCGGGCGGGTCCACGTGGTACCGGCCGGCATCAGGTCTTCCAGTGCGCCGAGGAGGGCGTCGCGGCGCTCGCGGTAGATCTCCCGGTAGACCTTGATCTGTTCGCGCCACGGCATCGTCGACAGATATCTGGTGACGGCGCCCTGGGCGAACGCGCTCGGGCAGAGCACGTTGGCCTCGCTCATCATGACCAGCTTCTCCCGCACGGCGTGCGGCGCGAGGATCCAGCCGACCCGCAGGCCCGGTGCGAAGGTCTTGGAGAACGTCGAGACGTAGAAGACGCCATCGCGGCGGCGGGCCCGGAGCGGCAGCGGCGCCTCACCCTCGAAGGCGAGCATGCCGTACGGATCGTCCTCCACCACCAGCAGTCCGGCGCGCTCACAGATGTCGAGAACCTGCTCGCGCCGTTCCCCCGACAGGGTGACACCGGCCGGGTTCTGGAACGTCGGAATGGTGTAGAGGAACTTGGCCTTGCGGCCGGCTCTCACGGTGGCCTCGATGGCTTCTTCGAGTGCTGCCGGGATCAGGCCCTCGGCGTCCATTGCCACGTGCCGAACCTGTGCCTGGGCGGCCTGGAAGACGCCGAGTGCGCCGACGTAGGTCGGCCCCTCGGCGAGCACCACGTCGCCCGGGTCGAGGAACAGCCGGGCCAGGAGGTCGAGGGCCTGCTGTCCACCGACAGTGACCACCACGTCGTCCGGGGAGGCGTTGGTGATGCCGGAGAGGGCCATCACCTCGCAGATGCGTTCGCGCAGGTCGATGGTGCCCTGGCCGATGCCGTACTGGAGGCTGGTGGCGCCGTGCTGCGCCGCGAGCTCGCCGAGCATCTCACCGACCGCATCCAGTGGCAGCGCGGCGATGTACGGCGATCCGCCGGCCAGCGAGACTACCTCGGGGCGGCTGGCGACGGAGAAGAGGGCGCGGATCTCGGACGTGGTCATCCCTCGGACGCGTCGCGCGTACCGATCGGTGTAGTCGTCCTGTGTCGTGCCGGTCATGCGGCTCTCACCTCATTCGAGTCTCGGGATCCACCGATCCTAGACGGGACAGGGGACATGAGGCCCCGACGTCTCATTCCGGCACTTGCCCGACCTGCTCCCGTTCATGGTGGTTCCGACGTAGGATTCGGCGGGGGCGCGGCGGAGACCCGTCCATGTCCGTGAGTCAACTGCGGGAGCAAGGGGTCCGCCATGTCGCGACGCCTGGTCAACCTCACCCTCGACACTCTCGAGGACCTGCCCCGGCCCTGCCGGCAGTGTGTGTACTGGGAACTGGATCCGGTCTCCGCGGAGCGGGCCTGCGCCACCGGTGATCCCGGCCTGGAGAAGGAGGCCTGGGTCTCGCAGACGCTCCTGGAGTGGGGCTCCTGCGGCAAGCTCGCCTACGTCGACGGGATGCCGGCCGGTTTCGTCATGTACGCGCCACCCGCCTACGTGCCCCGCGGGATGGCTTTCCCGACCTCCCCGGTGAGCGCCGACGCCGCACTGCTGACCACGGCCAAGGTGGTGCCCGCATTCGCCGGCGGCGGCCTGGGCCGGATGCTGGTGCAGGGGGTGGCCCGCGACCTCACCAAACGCGGAGTGAAGGCGATCGAGGCGTTCGGCGACGCCAAGCCGGACGACACCGACGAGACGTCCTGCATCGCCCCAGTGGACTTCTTCCTCTCCGTCGGCTTCAAGACGATCCGCCCGCACCCCCGCTATCCGCGACTGCGGCTGGAGCTACGGACGGCCCTGTCCTGGAAGTCCGACGTCGAGTACGCGCTGGAGAAGCTGCTCGGCTCGATGAGCCCGGAGACGCTGCTGCGCCCGGTCCGCCCGGTGACGGCGACCAGGTCCGCCGAGAACTAGCTCTTCTCGGCGAGCGCCAGCCGCAGCTGCCGCACGTCGATCGACCCGGTGGGGACGTCCCGCTCCACCGGGAAGTACATCCGCTGGACGGCGGCGAGCATCGCCTCGACGATCTGCTCACGGAACATCGGGTCGATCAGCCGCTCGCGGTCGCCCGGGTTGGTCAGGTAACCGAGGTCGACCCGGACCGTCGGCATCCGGGTGAGGCGGAGCAGGTCCCAGCCTTTGGCGTGGGTCCGGCAGTCGTGCATGCCGGTGCGGACCACGATCTCCCGCTGCACCAGGTTGGCGAGCCGCTCACCGACGGTCGAGCTGAGCCCGTTGCCGGTGCCGTAGTGGTATGTCGCCACGCCTTCCGCCGAGGGGGACGAGTGCCCGTCCAGGTGGAGGGAGATCAGCAGGTCGGCGCCGAGGGTGTTGGCCAGGGCGGCCCGTGCGGCGCCGCTCATCGGCGCGGCCGGGGACGGGCCCCGGGTCAGGTGCACCCGCATGCCGGCCGCGGAGAGCCGGCCCTCCAGGCGGGAGGCCAGGTCGAAGACGAGATCGGCCTCGTTCCACCGGAGCGGGCCGTCGGGCACCAGCACGCCGGTGTCGTCACCGCCGCCGTGACCCGGATCGATGACGATGGTCTTGCCGACCAGGTTAGGGCCGGACTGCCGGAACGCCTCGGCCTCGCGCAGCCACTGCGGGCGGCCGCCGACCACCTTGCGGCCGAGTCGGCGCAGCGCTTTCATGGTCTGCGGGCCGCAGGAGCCGTCGGGGGCGAGGCCCACCTCGCGCTGAAATTGGGCCACTGCGCGGGCTGTCCGGGCGCCGTAGACGGTGTCGGGCCGGCCGGTGTCATAGCCCATCTCCAGAAGCCGCTCCTGGAGCGCCCGCACGTCCTCGCCGACCAGGGCGTCAGGGACCGAGTGGAAGAGATTACGTGAGCCGAGCCGCCAGCGGGCCGCGTCGAGCGCGCCCCAGGTCTCGTCGCCGACCATGCCGTCGATGCCGAGCCCGCGGTTCTGCTGGAAGGCGCGGACCGCGGTCTCCAGCGCCTCGTCGAAGACGTCGGTCTCCGCCGTTTCCAGCAACTCCAGGCCGACCAGGATCGACCTGATCTCAGAAACGGCCACGCCGGTGTCTCCGCGTCGGATGGACCGCACTCACGACTCCCTAGGGCGAGAAAGGACGACCTACCGGAGACTACGCCCCGCGTCCCACAAGGGGCGCGGGGCGTAGTTCACGGACGTGTCAGAGCGCGCTCTCGATGAACTTGACCAGGCTGCTCTTCGGCTTGGCACCGGTCACCGAGTTGAACGGCTCGCCACCCTTGAAGATGGTCAGGGTGGGGACGGTCATCACGCCGTACGCCATCGCGGTCTGCGGGTTCTCCTCGATGTTGACCTTGACGATCTCCACCTGGTCGCCCATCTCGTTGGCGATCTCGGCCAGCAGCGGGTCGACCTTCTTGCAGGGCACGCACCACTCCGCCCAGAAATCCACCAGCACTGGCTTGTCGGACTGCAGCACATCGGTGGCGAAGGTGGCGTCAGTGACCGCCTTGGTTGCTCCCACAAGGACCTCCCGGGTCTTACAGCTCTATGAATGAAGCGATGAAGCGCTCGGCGTCCAGCGCCGCGGCACAACCGGTGCCGGAGGCGGTGATCGCCTGCCGGTATGTGTGGTCGACCAGGTCGCCGGCGGCGAACACGCCGACGACGTTGGTGCGGGTGCTGGGCGACTGCACCTTCACGTAGCCCTCGTCGTCGAGCTCGATCTGGCCCTTGAAGAGCTCGCTGCGCGGGTCGTGGCCGATCGCCACGAAGACGCCGGTGACGTCGAGAACCTTGGTCTCACCCGACTGCACGTTCTTCAAACGGACGCCGACGACCTTGCCGTCGGCGCCGAGGATCTCCTCGACGACCGTGTTCCACTCGACCTTGATCTTCGGGTTGTCGAGCGCCCGCTTCTGCATGACCTTGCTGGCCCGGAAGCTGTCGCGCCGGTGCACGATCGTCACCGTCTCGGCGAACCGGGTGAGGAACGTCGCCTCCTCCATCGCCGAGTCGCCGCCGCCGACCACCACGATGTGCTGGCCGCGGAAGAAGAACCCGTCACAGGTCGCACACGAGGACACGCCGTGACCGAGCAGCTCCTGCTCACCGGGCACACCGATCGGGCGCCACGCGGAACCGGTCGCCAGGATCACCGCGCGGGCGAAGAACTGCTGCTCACCGACCCAGACGGTCTTGAGGCCCTCGGTGCCGGCCTCGGTCGGCTTGTCGGTCAGCTCGACCCGGGTCACGTCGTCGGTCAGGAACTCGGCGCCGAACTTCTCCGCCTGGGCGCGCATGTTGTCCATCAGCTCGGGACCCATGATGCCGTCGCGGTGACCGGGGAAGTTCTCCACCTCGGTGGTGGTCATCAGCGCACCGCCGGACTGCACGCCCTCGATCACCAGAGGCTTCAGGTTCGCGCGGGCCGCGTAGAGCGCCGCGGTGTAGCCCGAGGGCCCGGACCCGATGATGATCAGATTGCGGACCTCGTCCACTGCCGACTCCTCAGTCTGTTTTCGCCGAACGCGTTAGGCCGGCGACACTGCACGCTAGAACGTCATGCCAGGCTTCCGCCATTCCCTGACCCACGCTGGTGTTCGACCTCACGCGGGGGAATTCGGTCAGCGTACCGGGAGTCGCTTGACCGGGTCGGCGCCCGTGCCGGGCGTGCCGCACTCCGGTCCCACCGCCCACACCCAGGTGCCGTTGGCGGCGCTGAAACGAACGATCAGCGCGGGAGCGCCTTCGAAACGGGCATAGTCCACGAAATCCACCGCGATGGCTCCACCGCTGTTCTCCTCAGCGATGGCCTGCAGGCATGCCGCCAGCGCGTCCGTGCCGCCGAGGACGTCCAGCCGGTCGCCCCCCGTATCCGCTCCCGTGACTGCCGAGGGCTCGCTGCTGCCGAACATCCGAGGGGTCGCCGCCTCGCCCGCCGCCGCCTGCGGCAGCGTGCCCTCGGTGTAGTCGGCGCCGGTGCGCGCCACGGCGCCCGGCGGAGGCGCCACCGCCACCATCGGCGCCGCTGCGGCGTTCTTCCCGGCCGCCGGCGCGGCGGCGCTGTCGGTCAACGTATCGGACGTCGTGCCGAGCCGGCTGACCCCGAAACCGGCGAACGCGACCACCGCGGCGGCCACGGCGATCGGCGCGGCCCACCGTCGCAGCCGCCGGGCCTTTCCAAGATCCACAACCGTTGCCGGTACGGCCGGAGTGGGCTCGAGCGCGGCCGGCGTGTCAGCCGCGGGCGCCAGGGTGAGAGACGGGACGGGGGTGACCGGTGCGGAGTCGGCGGGTGCACGGAACAGCGCGTCCAACCGGGCCGCCAGATCGCCGGGCATCGGCTCCGGCTCCAGGTCTCCCAGCGCGGCGCCGACCGCGATCATGCCCGGCTCCAGCACCTCGTGGGCGGCCTGCCAGGCCGGATCCTCGGCCAGCAGAGCGGCCACCCGCTCCTCGTCAGGGGTGCCGGTCAACGCGCCACCGACGTAGTCGGCGAGCAGGTCGAGGTCGACCCCGTCGAACTCGGCGCCGGTCACCGCGGCTCCTTCCGTTCAGATCCCGTCGGCAGCGGACTCGCCGCCTCCGACGTGGATGGGACGGTCTTGCCGTCGTTCCGGTTCCCACGCAGATATCCCAGGGCCGTCGCCATCCGGGCCCGGCCCCGGGCGCACCGGCTCTTCACGGTGCCTTCCGCCACGCCGAGCATCACGGCGGCCTCCGCCACCCCGTAGCCCTGGACGTCGACCAGCACGATCGCCGCCCGCTGATCGACCGGCAGGGCCGCCAGGGCGGCCCGCACCACGAGCGCCGTCTCGTGGTCGGGCGCCGGTGCCACCGGTTCCGGGCCGGTGGGACGGTCCTCGTCGCGGTTGCCGTCGGGCAGCGGGACGGTCGGGTGGGCCTGCCGCCGGCGGATCCGGTCCAGGCAGGCGTTCACCACGATGCGGTGGAGCCAGGTCGTGACAGCCGCGTCACCGCGGAAACGGGCCGCGTTGCGGTGCGCGTTCAGCAGTGCGTCCTGGACCGCGTCAGCGGCCTCCTCACGGTCGCCGATGGTGCGCAGGGCGACCGCCCAAAGACGGTCGCGATGCCTGCGGACCAGTTCGGCGAACGCGTCCGGGTCACCGGCGACATGGGCACGGACCAGCTCGACGTCGTTCGGCGCGGGGCTCGCCGCGCCGGGAGCACCGGTTGGTACCTCCCTGGGATTCACGCCAGCAATCTATGTCACCGGCACGAACCCGGCGCACACGGACTCCACTATGCGACAGGAATTCATGATTTAGATCATAGTGAGCTCGGTTACCGAATAGCGTGATGTGCCGTGGTCACGGCCGTACTGGGCGTTTGAGAGCTTCGCGCAGATCAGGCCCGGGGGCGACGTCGAACGAAGCAGGGCCGGCCTCCGTTGAGGAAGCCGGCCCTGCTATCGCGTGAAGGTGGGCCCTAGTAGCCGTACAGCTCGATCTCGTTGACGCTGACCTTGTAGCCGGGGCCCTCGTCGCTTTTCGGCAGCGCGGTCAGGAAGACCAGGACGTACTGGTACTTCTGGTTCGGGTCGAAACCGGTGAAGTACCACTTCGTTCCGGCGCCGCCCTCGGGCTTCTCGTCGCTGAGCGAGGTGAACTGTTCCAGCAGCTGCTTGTCACCGTTCGACGAGTCGCCGGGGTCGCCGGGGCCGGTCCGCACGTCCATCGTCGCGCCCGGCGCCGACGTCAGCACCCGCACCTCGGAGAGGGAGCGGGCCTGACCCAGGTTGATCAGGATGCCCATCCCGTCCTTCAGGCCGCCGAACTTGGAGGCGTTGAACGTCTGGGTCGACCAGCCGGTGTCCGCGTCGCCGTCAACGGTCAGTTTCGCCTCGGCGGCGTCGACGCGGTCACCCGGCGGCGCGTCGACCAGGCGCACCATGCTTCCGGAGAGTGCGATCTTCTCCGGCGCGGGAAGTGGCGCGCTGCTGTTGTTGCCGCCGGCGGGAGCGTTCGTCGGTGTGGTGCCGGTGACGCCGCTGCTGCTGTTGTTGTTGCTCGTCTCGCCGATCGCGCGGATGCCGAAGACCAGGCCGATGATCGCGATGATGATCAGGGCGCCGACACCGACCAGGATCTTGGGTGCGCTGCGGATCGGCTCGTTCGACGACGCGGTGCCCTGCACGAAGCGGAGCGGGCCGACGTCCTCGTACTCCTCGTCCTCGGCGGCGGCGTCGAGCCGGCCCAGCTCCGCGGTGAGCGCGTCGGAGGCGGGCGCGACGACCCGGCGGTCGAGCAGGTCCATGGTGAGATCGTCGAGGTACGCCGGGATGCCGGCCCGGATCTGCCGCGGGGCGGCCGGGTTGCCGGCGCTGTCGCGGTTGGCGTCGGTCAGAGCGGAGCGACCCACCTCGGCGTGCGGCCAGTGACCGGTGAGTGCGAAGTAGAGGATGCCGCCGACCGCACGGACGTCGAGCTCGGTGCTGTCGGCCTCATCGGCTCGCGCGTCGGCCAGCACGACCCGGTTGTCGTCGGCGATCAGGGTGCTGCCGGGATGCACGTTTCCGTGGATCATGCCGGTGGCGTGCACCGCGGTGAGCGCGTCGGCGACCGAGCGCGCGATCGTGATCGCCCGGGCCGGGTCCAGTGGGCCCTCGGCGCCGACCAGGTCACGCAGCGACTCGCCGTCGACCCACTCCCGGACCACGTAGGCCCGCTCTTCCTCGTCGATGGCGTCGTAGACGCCGGCGAGGTTGGGGTGGATCACCCGGCTCGCGGCGACCGCGGCCTGGAGCATCTCGGTCGCGGAGTCACCGCCGGGGTGCCTGAGCACGACAGCGACCGGTCGCCGGAGGATCACGTCGATGCCGCGCCACACCTGGCGGCCGGCACTGTCATTGTTGACGTGCTCTTCCAGTTGATAGCGCTCGGCCAGAACCTCACCGGCGGCGGGGGCACCGAAGGTCAAGACCGGTCCGGCCTCGTCGGCCGCGGTCTCGTGGCCTTCGCCGACCTGGGTCACCAGTCCTCCCTCGGTGGTGCATTCCATGGCGTTCGCAAATCGTTGGCGCTGCTTCCCGGCACCGGGGACGGCGGGCTCCCGCCGTCCATGCCGACACCGACCATACCCGTACTCGGCCATGCTCTGGCAGGTCGTCCCCCCGGCGCGGCACCGGTATTGAGCGCTCCGGAGCGGGCGATCCGGTGTCGGATCAGCCGGGATTCACCTGTTCAGGAGGGATATCGGGTGATCAGCGGCTGATCTTCCGGCGCACCATCGCGACCACCTGACTGACCTCGGCGACGCGCAGGAGCAGCGCCACGCTCAGGTAGACGGTCAGGATCACGACGCCACCGACGGCGAGTTGCGTGATCGCCTCGATCCGGCCGTCCGGCGCGCCCGAGCCCGGCAGCAGGCGCACCACCAGCAGAGCCACTCCGGCGGCCACTCCGGCGGCCACCGTCACCTTGCACAGCGCCGCGAACACCGAGCCCAGGTTGAGCCGGCCGATCCGGCGCCGCAGCACACTCAGCGAGATCAGCGCGGAGAGCAGGTAGGAGATGCCGTTGGCGGCCGTCATGCCGGCGGCCGTCAGCGCCTCGTCCAGGATCGCGGCGAAGGCGAAGTAGGCGCCGATCCGGACCGCCACCACCGGCAGGTTGATCAACGCGACGGTCTTGTTGCCCTGCAGCGCATAGAAGGCGTTGGTGCACAGGAAGCTGATCGACAGGGGCACCACGGCGAACGCGGCGACGGTCAGCACCGTGCCCATCGCCAGCGCGTCGGCATTGGTGATCCGGCCGCCCTGGAAGAGGAAGACTGCGATCGGGTCGCTCAGCACCGCGTAGACCACCACGATCGGGGCCAGGGCCGCCGTGACCAGTTTGATGCCCCGGCTCAGGTCCTCGCTGATCTCGGCGTACCGGCCCTCGGCGGCGGCCGCGCTCATCTTCGGCAGCAGCGCGGTCATCACCGAGACGCCGATGATGCCGTGCGCCATCATCATGAGCAGGAAGACGTTGTTGAAAGCCAGGGCGCCGGGGCTGTCGTCGCCGGAGTCGTTGAGGATCCGGACCACCGCGAAGACCGCGACCTGGTTGGCGGCCACGTAACAGAGCATCCAACCGGCCAGGTTGCCGATCTCGCGCAGCCCGAGCGACCGCGGGTCCCAGCGCCAGGCCCAGCGGAAACCGACCTTGCGCAGAGCCGGCAGCAGACCAACGGTCTGGACCACCATGCCGAGCAGAGTTCCGCCGCCCATCAGCGCGATCTGGGCGGGGCTGATGTTCTCCGGGGTCAGCTCCTTCTCGGCGCCGAAGACCAGCAGGAACACCCCGCACACCGCGATGACGACGATGTTGTTGAGGATCGGCGCCCACATCGGCGCGGCGAAATGCCCGCGGACGTTCAGGACCGCGCCGATCAGGGCGGACACGCCGGTGAAGAAGATGATAGGCAGGATCAGGTAGGCGAAGTTGGTGACCAGGTCGCGGTAGTGGTTGCCGGCGTCGCCGCTGGCCTGGATCGCGGTGATCAGCGACGCCGCGGCCACCACCAGGACGGTGGCCACCCCGAGCATGACCACGGCGAAGGAGAGCAATTTCCGGGTGAACTCCTCGCCGCCGTCGGCATCGCTCTTGCGCCGCCGGACCAGCAGCGGGATCAGCACGCTGGACAGGACCCCGCCGAGCAGCAGCTCGTAGATCTGGCCCGGAAGGAACTGCGCGCTGGTGTAGGCGTTACCGACCGCCCCGCCGAGGGCCATCCCGATCAGGGCGTTACGGACGAAGCCGATGATCCGGCTGACCAGGCTGCCGACCGCCATGATCGCGCTCTGGCCGGTGGTGCTCCCGTCCTCGGACGGCGCCCGCTCCTCGCCCGGGGCCGGGCCGTCCACCGAGACCACGGTGACGCCCTCCTGCATCGGAGGCCGTCCGTCCGGTGCCGCGTGCTTGCTGCGGTACAGGCCGCCGTTCACCCAAGCCTCCAGAGCCCTACCGATATTGGAGCCACCATAAGCGCAGAAGTCAGACGTGGTGCCGCAGGAGGGTGCCGGGCTCGGCGCCGGCCAGGGTCTCCACCATCCAGCATGCCTCCAGCGGGACCAGGGGCTCACTCAGCGCGTCGAGCACGGTCGGATGATCGCAGCCGGACTCGGTCAGCGCGCCGAGGAGAGCCGGCACCGCCGCCAGGTCACCGGAGTCGGCGATCCGGCGGGCCAGGGGGCGCGTTTCGGCGTACCACTCCTGGTGGGGAAGAAGGGTGAGGAGGGCGGTCGTACGGCGTACCAGATCGGAGAGGTCCTCGTGGGGGAAGCGGTGACCCGCGCGGACATGGAGCCGCGCCGGGGCCGGGGCGCTCAGGGCGGCGATCGCGGCCTCGTCCAGAACCTGCGGTGACGGTGTCGCCGGAACCGGCCACCACCGCTCGTCCGCGAAGAACGGCAGCGGAGCCTGCTCGGGGCCGGCCGGCAGTGCCGCCGTGACCTCCCGGCGCAGAGAGCGGTACGCCGCCTCGCGCACCGCCGCGATCGTGGCCGGATCGTCGTCGTCGACGGCCGGCGCGAACGGTGAGAGCAACGCCACCACCAGACCGGGATGCGGCAGCAGTGGATCGGACAGGGCGATCACCCGGGCGAAGGATTCCAGTTCCCCCCAGTGCAGCGCGGCCGGGTACGGCCCCTCGGCCGGAGCCCAGCCCAGTTGGACCGGCTCGCTGGAAGCGGGTCGCCGGAGCCCGAGATGCCGCTCGCCGGAAGCCAGGTCGATGTCGAGGACCAGCGCATATCCGCCCACGACAGGGAAGGAGACGTGCAGCTCCGCGGGGAGATCATCGATCCCGGACAGCCCACCGGTCCAGAAGGCGGGGTCATGGGACAGGCGGTACAGCACCTCGGAAACGGGCATAGCGCCATCCTGCCCGGCGGCGGGTCCGGGTGCCACGGTCGCCCTCCGAACGCCCCACCCGGCGCCCTTGAGCGGAGCGGAGGCCAGATAGGCTGGTCATCCCATGTCTGTGTTGAACTCCGCCCAGCAGAAAGCGGTAGCCGAGCTGCTCCGCGTGTCCCCCGTCGCCGATGAGCTCGGGGGCCGCTTCGTCGTCGCGGGCCATGAGCTGCACCTGGTCGGCGGGTCGGTCCGCGACGCGCTGCTCGGCAGCCTCAACGACGACCTCGATTTCTGCACCGACGCCCGTCCGGAGCAGACCCTCGCCGTGGTGAACGGCTGGGCCGACGCGATCTGGGAGACCGGGCGTGAGTTCGGCACGATCGGCATCCAGAAGGACGGGCTGCGGATCGAGATCACCACGTACCGGGCGGAAGCCTATGACGGTGTGACCCGAAACCCGGTGGTCTCCTACGGTTCGTCCCTTCTCGACGACCTGGAGCGGCGCGACTTCACCATTAACGCCATGGCGGTTTCGCTGCCGGGGCACGAGTTCACCGATCCGTTCGGCGGGCTTCAGGACCTGGCCGCACGCGTGATCCGCACGCCGGCCGCACCGGCGGTCTCGTTCGGTGACGATCCACTTCGGATGCTGCGCGCCGCCCGGTTCGCCGCGAAGCTCCGGTTCACAGTGGATGAAGCGGTCATCTCCGCCATGACGGACATGGCGGCCGATCTCGACCGAATCACCGCAGAGCGGATCCGGGACGAGTTCACCAAGCTGATGTGCGCCGCCGACCCGCTCACCGGGCTGCGGCTGCTGGTCGACACCGGGCTCGCCGACCGTTTCCTGCCGGAGATCGCCGGACTGAAACTGGAGATCGACGAGCACGCCCAGCACAAAGACGTCTACGAGCACACCCTGACCGTGGTCAGCAACGCGATGCGGCTGGAAGGCGACGACAGCCCCGACTTCGTGCTGCGGATGGCCGCGCTCATGCACGACATCGGCAAGCCGGCCACCAAAGCGGTCGGCCGGGACGGCCGGGTCAGCTTCCATCACCACGAGGTGGTCGGCGCACGGCTCACCAAGCAGCGGATGAAAGCTCTTAAATACCCCAAGGACGTGACCACCGACGTGGTCGGGCTGGTCGCCCTTCACCTGCGTTTCTACGGGTACGGCCGGGGCGAGTGGACGGATTCCGCGGTGCGCCGGTACGTCACCGACGCCGGCCCGCTCCTGTCCCGGCTGCACAAGCTGACCCGGTCCGACGTCACCACCCGTAACCGGCGCAAGGCCGCGGGCCTGGCCGCCGACTACGACGCGCTGGAGGACCGGATCGCCCGGATCGCCGCCGAGGAGGACCTCGCCAAGGTCCGCCCCGACCTGGACGGCAACGCGATCATGGAGTTGCTCGGGCTGCCGCCGGGGCCGGTCGTCGGGCAGGCCTGGCGCCACCTGAAAGAGCTCCGCCTCGACCGGGGGCCGCTGGATCGCGACGAGGCCGAGGCGGAACTCCTCAAATGGGCCCGTGAGCAGGGCCACATCGCCTGACTAGGCGCGGCCCAGGGAGATACCCCGGCCGAGGAAGTCCTGCGGCAGCCGGCTGCTCTGCCGCAGCTTCCCGGTCAGGTCGTAGACGCCGACGTCCAGACCCCTCACGGTCAGGATCTGGTCGTCGGCGATGAACCGCACCTGCTCGACGAGCGGCAAGGTGGCGACGATCCGGCCGGTCGCCACCTCGGCGATCCGGATGCCGTCCTCCTCGGCGGCGTCCGGCAGGAGAGCCACGTAGCGGCCGTCCGGTGACCAGGCCGCCGAACCGGCCGGCACACCCGGCACCGGAAGCGTGCGCAGCGGCTTCCCGGTCGCCACGGAGAACACCCTGATGTCGCGGACGGTGTCCGGCAGGGCCTCCGACCGCTCCACCCGCGGGTCCCGCTGCGCGATGGCGATCTCCTCGCCGCCCGGCAGCCAGGTGAAGTTACAGTAGGACGGGCAGAGTGCGATCGCGTCGGGCATCTCCCGGTCCACCGCGGCGCCGGTCTTCGCGTCGATGAGCCGCACGCCGCCCCGCAGCAGCGACAACAGCAGCGTCTTACCGTCCGCGGACCATTCGACGCCGCGGCCGGAGCCGTGGCCGAGCTGGCGCGTCTGGCCGGTGACCGAGTCGAGGATGCCGATCTGGGCGGTGATGCCGTCATCGGTCATGACGTACCGGCCGGCCGGCGCGCCGTCGAAGCCCTGGTAGCCGCCCGAGAAGGCCCGGTAGCGGCCGGTGCTCCGGTCCAGGGCGACGTTGCCCTCCTGCACTGTCTTCGGCGCGACCGCGGTCACTCCGTTCGGGCCGTTCACCTCGCGACGGCCCACCGAGGTGACCACGAGATCACCGGGCAGCCGCACCGGAGCGGCCCACCAGTCCTTGCGGATCGCCGGGGCGGTCGCCACGGTGCTCGGGACCGGCACCACCGGAGCCGTGCTCGGCGGGACCGAGGCGACCGGCTGCGGACGCGGACCGCCGTTCCACCCGTCCAGGACGGCGTAGGGCGTGATCACCGCGCCGGCCAGCACGACCGCGGCCGCTCCCAGCAGCGCCTGCCGCCGGCGGCGGATCCGGCGCCCGCGCACCCGGGCCACCGAGGCGAGATCGTGCGCGTTCGGAGCGCTGTCGGCCAGGTCCCGGACCGCAGCCCCCACCATGTCCTCCAACCGCGTCATCGGGCACCTCCCATCGACACCGGCCGGTCGCCGACCAGTAGGCGCAACTTGTTGAGGGCACGGGAGGCCTGACTGGCCACCGTCCCCGGGCGGCAGCCGAGAACCTCGGCGGTCTCCTCCACCGAGCGGTCCTCCAGATAACGCATCACCAGCACGGCGCGCTGCCGCTCCGGCAGCGACAACAGGGCCTCCCGGACCGCGATCCGGTCAGTCACGTCCTGGTCGTGCCGCCCGGCGGCGGCACGGTCCGGCACCTCGGCGACCGTCACCTCGTTGCGGCGTCCGGGCCGGCGCCAGGCGGACGCCCGGTCGTTGTAGATGATCTTCCGTACGTAGGCCTCGGCGTCCCCGTGGATTCGGGGCCATCGTGCGTACGCCTTGGCCAGCGCGCCCTGCACCAGGTCCTGCGCCGACTCGCGGTCCCCCGTCAGAGCGTGCGCGATCCGGAGCAACGACTGCCCCCTGTCCGCGACGAACGCGGTGAACTCGTCTTCGAGTGACTGCTTCACCAATCACCTCCGACGGGCTAGACGGTCGGCGGATCCAGATCTTTGCATGTGACTTCCTCACAGCCTGGGGTTCTTCCCGGCCGGGGTTCTTCGCCACCGCGGGGCAGACTGGAGGCATGTTCGTCATCGACTCCCCGATCGGCCCGCTGGGCATCGCCGTCGACGGCGACGCCGTGGTGGGCGTGCGATTCGGCGTGCCGGCCGGCGCCACCGCCGAGCATCCGGCGGCTGAGCAGCTGCGGGCCTACTTCATGGGCGAGCTCACCGACTTCACCGTGCCGTTCGACCTGCGCGGCGGATCGGCGTTCGAGCGGGCGGTCTGGGGTGAGATCGCGCGCATCCCGTACGGCGAGATGATCACCTATGGGGCGATCGCCACCGCGCTGGGCGACCCGGGAGCGGCCCGGGCCGTCGGCACGGCCTGCAATCGCAACCCGATCCCGGTGATCGTGCCGTGCCATCGGGTGGTCGGCGCCGGCGGCAAGATGGTCGGCTTCGGCGGCGGGCTCGACCGCAAGCGCATCCTGCTGGAGCTGGAGGCGGGCGTGGCGCTGCGGCGGGCGTGGGGCTGAACCGGTCCGGCCGCGGTCGGCGTCCTTCTGCGCGGATATGAAAAGCCGGCCCACGACGTGGGCCGGCTTTTTCATCAGTCGAGGCTGATCAGCTCTCGATGTCGCCGCGGATGAACGCCTCGACGGCCGCGTGGGCGTCGTGGTCGCTGTACTGAACCGGCGGAGACTTCATGAAGTAGGACGACGCCGACAGGATCGGGCCGCCGATGCCGCGGTCCTTGGCGATCTTCGCCGCGCGGACCGCGTCGATGATCACGCCGGCCGAGTTCGGGGAGTCCCACACCTCGAGCTTGAGCTCGGCGTTGAGCGGGGTGTCACCGAACGAACGGCCTTCGAGGCGGATGTACGCCCACTTGCGGTCGTCGAGCCACGGCACGTGGTCGGACGGGCCGATGTGCACGTCGCTCTTGATCATCTCGTGCGGGATCTGGCTCGTGACCGACTGGGTCTTCGAGATCTTCTTCGAGACCAGGCGGTTGCGCTCCAGCATGTTCATGAAGTCCATGTTGCCGCCGAAGTTGAGCTGGTACGTGCGGAGCAGCTCGACACCGCGGTCCTCGAACAGCTTCGCCAGCGCGCGGTGCACGATGGTCGCGCCGACCTGGCTCTTGATGTCGTCACCGACGATCGGCAGGCCGGCGTCGGTGAACTTCTGCGCCCAGACCGGGTCGGAGGCGATGAAGACCGGCAGAGCGTTCACGAACGCGCAGCCGGCGTCGATCGCGGCCTGCGCGTAGAACTTGTCGGCCTCCTCGGAGCCCACCGGGAGGTAGGAGACGACCACGTCGACCTCGGCGTCACGCAGAGCCTGCACGACGTCGACGACCTCGGCGGAGGACTCCTCGATGATCTCCCGGTAGTAGGTGCCCAGGCCGTCGAAGGTCGGGCCACGCTGCACCGAGACGCCGGTCGGCGGCACGTCGGTCAGCTTGATGGTGTTGTTCTCGCTGGCGACGATCGCCTCGCTGAGGTCCATGCCGACCTTCTTGGCGTCCACATCGAACGCCGCGACGAACTTCACGTCCGATACGTGGTAGTCGCCGAAGGTCACGTGCATGAGACCCGGAACGCGGTCGTTGGGGTCGGCGTTCTTGTAGTACTCCACGCCCTGCACGAGGGACGAGGCGCAGTTACCCACACCGACGATGGCGACGCGGACGGAGCCCATCGCGTTTGCCTCCTTGTTCATCACGGCCGGTCCTGGTGTGGACGCGGTGTTTCTGGGGGTGTCGCACCCGCCGTCGGCGTACCGACGGCGGGAGCGGGATTGGGAGCGCCGGTCAGACCGGCGCGTTGGCGGAAGGCAGGGGTCCGGCCCGAACGCTCGTTGGTGATCAGTTCCTCGAGCCAGCGCACCTCGCGCTCGCAGGCGTCCAGCCCGTGGCGCTGCAATTCCAGGGTGTAGGCGTCGAGGCGGTCGGCGGCCCGGGTCAGCACGTCGCGGAGACCCTCGCGCCGCTCCTCGATGCGCCGGCGCCGGCCCTCGAGGATGCGCAGGCGGGTGGCGCGGTCGGTGCGCGAGAAGAAGGTGAAGTGCACCCCGAAACCGGCGTCGTCATACGTCTCCGGGCCGGTTTGGGTCAGAAGGGCGGCGAACCGCTCCTTGCCCTCGGCGGTGATCTTGTAGACAACTCGCCCCCGCTTGCTGGTCATCGGGGGAATGATGTCGCTGTTGGTCTCCGTGGTCTCCGCCTCGCTGATCCAGCCGGCGAGCTTCAACCGCTTCAAAGTCGGGTAAAGAGTGCCATAGCTGATCGCGGCACGAAGTGTCCCGAGTTTGGTGGCGAGTTCCTTGCGGAGTTCGTACCCGTGCATCGGGGCTTCCTGTAGGAGGCCAAGGATCGCCATCTCCAGCATGGGCCCTCCTCCCAGGTCTGTCCCGATGTATCGGCCCGATACATCGCAACCGTAGATCGACCCGGTCAGGTCCGCAACTCGGACATCCTCCGCGAGCGTCGCGCCACGCTGTGTGATGGCTGTCGCCGGGGACGCGAGGACCGCGTACTCTTCTCGCCATGCGCACGCAGCGGCAGATCGTCGACTACTCGCTACAGAGGCGAGCGGTCCTGCGTGACGTGCGAAACGGCCGGATCGGCACACTCGAGGTCTGCGACGCCTCTCCTTACTTGAGAAACGCCGCCACCTTCCACGGCGAGCCGACCGACGAGCGGTGCCCGATCTGCCGCCGGGACAACCTGACACTGGTGCACTACGTCTATGGCGACGAGCTCAAGCAGTCCGCCGGCCAGGCTCGGAAGTTGTCCGAGCTCACGGTGCTGGCGATGACGCTGCGTGAGGTCCAGGTGTTCGTCGTCGAGGTGTGCCGTTCCTGCTCCTGGAACCACCTCATCGAGAGGTTCGTTCTCGGTCGCGACGGTCTCGCTGCCGAGGATTCGTTGCGTAATGAGGTTATGGTCTCGTCCGGTGGTGGGGGATCCCACCGTTCGGGGCAGTCGTCACACAGCGGGGAGGGCCGGCGATGAACCGGTTGGATCTCGCTAACGTGTACGAGTTCGAGACCGGAATCCGGTCATCGCAGACACAAGACAAGGGGGCTGCCGGGACCGCAGCCGCCAACGCCCGCTCGTGGCGCAGTGTGGGGACGGCCTGTCCGGGCCTCCCGACCGCGCCCCCGCGACCGGTAGGTGTGAGGGAATGAACGCGTACGGCGATTCGCAGTCAGCACGAGCCCGGGTACAGGTACCCGGGCCGTCCGCTGCTTCCACTCCTGGCGGCGAACCAGTCGACGAGGCCCGGCCGGGTCCGGGCGCTTACCGGCGCCCATCCGGCTCCGCCTCGCCCGGCCGGGCGTCGGTGGGCTCCGCTTCCGTCGGCGCCGCCTCCGTCGGCTCCGCCGCGGTGGGCTCGGCGACCCCTGGTCGTGCCTCCGTGGGCGCCACCCCCGCCGGTGGCCGCGCAGCCGTGGGATCGGCCACACCGGGCCGCGCCTCGGTGGGCTCCGCTTCCGTCGGTGGCCGCGCCTCCGTCGGGTCGGCCCCGATCGGCGGCCGGGCTTCGGTGCCGCCCATCGGGCCGGGCGGCCCGGGTGGCCCCGGTGGTCCGGGCGGTGGCTCAGGTGGCTCGGGGGGCTCCTCCGGCGGCGGCAAAAAGGGCAAGAGCAAGGCCGCCAAGAAGTACCGTCGTGCCAACGTCCTGACCGCGGCCGCTGCCGTGCTGGTCATCATGCTCGGCGTCGGCATCGTCGGTGGCACCTACTTCTTCGACGACATCAAGCTGCCCACGCCGAAGGCCGAGGATCAGATGAACACGATCCTCACCGCCGACAACAAGATCCTGCAGAGGACCGGCGAGCCTCGCATCAACGTGCCGTACCAGCAGATCAGCAAGACGATGCAGAACGCTGCCGCCGCCGCCGAGGACAAGAATTTCTGGAACCACAACGGCATCGACATGAAGGGCATCGCCCGCGCCGCGTGGAACAACTTCACCGGCGGCGAGTTGCAGGGCGCCTCGACCATCACCCAGCAGTACGCGCGGCACGTCGCTCGTGAGAAAGACATCAGCTACAGCCGCAAGCTGCGTGAGGCGGTGATCGCCCGCAAGCTGGAGTCGGAGTACGAAAAAGCCGAGATCATGGGCATGTACCTGAACTTCATCGACCTCGGCCGGGGCCGTTACGGGGTCGAGTCGGCCGCCCAGGGCTACTTCAAGGCCTCGGTGATCGAGGGCTCCAAGAACGAGATCAACCCCTACCAGGCCGCGGTGCTCGCCTCGATCATCAAGCAGCCATACGCGACCGCCACGCACAAGGGCTACGACCCGGATGTCAACCGCGTCGATGCCCAAGAGCGGTGGGAGTACACGCTCAAGAACATGCTCGAAATGGGTGCGATCACCCAGGAGCAGTACGACAAGCGTCAGTACCCCACGGTCGAGAAGGCCACCGCGAACAGCAAGAACAACGCCGAGGGCAAGCCCGTCGGCATGGTGATGCGTCACGTGATCTACGAGCTGAACAAGCTCGGCATCAACGAGGAGAAGCTGAACAAGGGCGGCTACACGGTCACCACCACGATCAACCCGAAGGTTCAGGCGGCAGCGGAGAAAGCCGGTTCACGGCTGAGCAAGACCTCCCCGCTGTACGAGCGCCCCGAGTCGTACCAGGCCGCGGTGATCGGCGTGAACCCGAAGAACGGCGAGGTGCTCGGGTACTACGGCGGTGACGACCCGACCGGCATCGACTACGGCGGCTACATGAAGGGTGACGGCAGCGGCCTCCCCGACGACGGCAGCGGCGGACAGTCGCCGGGCTCGACGTTCAAGATCTACACGCTGGCGGCCGGCCTCAAGGCGGACATCTCCTTCGACTCGGTCTGGGACGCGACCAAGAAGAAGGAGAACGGCGACACGATCAGCAACGCCGGCGCGGACCCCGGGACCATCTGTGGTGGCAAGAACACGTACTGCGACCTGGAGACGGCGACCGTCAAGTCGTACAACTTCCCGTTCTACTGGATCGCCGACTCCCTCGGTCAGGACAAGGTCATCGAGGCGGCCCGTGACGCGGGCGTGGGCACCATGTGGACCGACAAGGGCAAGATGATCAACCTGAAAGACGCCGAAGCCAGCAGGATGAAGAGCAGCTTCGACCGCGAGGTCGCCTTCGGCCAGTACCGCGTTGTGCCGCTCGAGCACGCGCAGGGTGTCGCCACCCTCGTCAACGGCGGCGTCAAGCACGATGCCCACTTCGTCAAGCAGGTCAAGCAGCGCGACCCCACCACCGGCGAGGAGAAGATCCTCTACACCGCCCCGCAGAAGGGCAAGCGGGTCTTCGCCGCCGACCAGATGTCCGACCTTCTCGGCGTGCTGAAGAGGATTCCGGTGGCGGCCGGCAACACGATCAACGGCCGGGAGTCGGTCGGCAAGAGTGGCACCTGGGAGATCAAGGTCGGCAACAAGCGGCTGAGCGGTGACACCTGGTTCGTCGGTGGCATCCCGCAGCTCGCGGCGACCGTCTGGGTCGGCGGCGCCGGTGAGCGCGTTCCTCTCAAGGAGAAGGACGGCGGCAACATGTTCGGCTCCGGCACGCCCGCCGCGATCTGGGAAGAATTCATCGAGACCACCGCCGAGGCGATGAAGTGGGACGAGGAGAAATTCCCCGAACGCCAGAAGACGGGCGACGCCAGCAAGGGCAACGGCACGAAGCCGGTCGTCGTCACGCCGCCGATCGATCCGAACAGCGGCTTCTGCCAGATCGACCCGAACAACCCGCTCTGCCAGGTTGCCGGCGGCCCCGGTAACACCGCCAACCCCGGCAACGTGGGTAACAACAACAACAACAACAACGGCAACAACAACGGCGACAACGACGGCGGCGGCGGTAACAACGACGGCGGCGGCGGCAACAACGACGGCGATTGACGCTCCGGCCTGAAAGCGGCGCCCACCTCATGGTGGGCGCCGCTTTCCTATGGGGACCTGTGCGTCTGATGAAGATCGGTGTGCCGGACGTGGTCGGTCGCCTTCCCGGGCGCGGTATGCGGCATGATGCCAAGACATGAGCGCCCAACCGCCTACCGATCGGCCTGACGTCTCGAGAGCCACCTCGGACGGTTTCGTGCGGGGACTCTCCCAAGCCATCGGCGGGCCGCTCGGCGCCCACGCGGTGCCCCCGGACGCGCGGCCCGGCCGGTTCTGGACCGCGCCGCGGATCGTGATGGCCCTGGCCTGTCTGGTCCTGGCGCTCTCCTGGGTGCAGAAGTCGCCCTGCATGGACGGCAACTGGCAGAAGAACATCCAGTACACCCGGTACTGCTACACCGACGTGCTGGCGCTCTACTTCGCCGAGGGCATCAACGAGGGCAAGGTGCCCTACAAGGACCACCCGGTCGAATACCCGGTGGTCACCGGTTACTTCATGGGCGCGCTCGGGCTGCCGATCCATGCGTACGGGCAGGACCACCCGGACATCAACCAGGGCAGCTGGTTCTACAACGCCAACGCCCTGGTGCTGTCGCTCCTGGCAGTCGCGAGTCTCGCGGTCATCCTGGCGCTCCGTAGACGCCGGCCGTGGGACGCGGCGATCTTCGCGCTCTCCCCGATCGTCCTGTTCACCGCGACCATCAACTGGGACTTCCTCGCGATCGGGCTCTTCGCCTTCGGCCTGTACCTCTGGGTCAAGCGCCATCCCGTCTGGGCCGGTGTTCTCTTCGGCCTCGGTGCGGCCGCGAAACTGTGGCCGGTGTTCATCCTCGGCCCGATCCTCGTCCTGGCTCTGCGCACCGGGCGGCTGCGGCCGTGGATCGGCTCGATGGTGGCGGCCGCGGTCACGTGGGCGGTGGTCAACTTCCCGGTCTGGTACTGGTACCGCGAGAGCTGGCTGCGCTTCTTCCGCCTCAACGACGAGCGGCCGGTCGACTGGGGCACGTTCTGGTACATCGGGCGTTACCTGGACAGCAAATGGAACACCGGGACGGCCGGGGACCAGGGCCCGTTCCAGTGGCTCAGCGACCACGTCCCCACACTCAACCTCCTGTCGTACGCCCTCTTCGGCGCCTCCTGCCTGGCGATCATGCTGCTCGGGCTGCTGGCCCCGCGCCGCCCGCGGCTCAGCCAGCTCGCGTTCCTGGTCGTGGCCGCGTTCCTGATCTTCAGCAAGGTCTGGTCGCAGCAGTACGTGCTCTGGCTCCTGCCGCTGATCGTCCTGGCCCGCCCGAAGTGGGGCGCCATCATCGCGTGGACGGTCGCCGAGATCGGATACCTGGCCGCCTTCTACGCCGAACTGATCGGCGCCGGCGGCAAGAGCGTCATCCCCGAGGGCACCTTCGTGCTCGCGTCCAGCCTGCGCCTGATCACCGTGGCGGTTCTGTGCGGTTTCGTCGTGCGGGAGATCTGGCGGCCCGAACTCGACGACGTCCGGGCCAGTTACGGCGGCGTCGACCCCGATGCGGGACCGCTCGACGGACCCGAGCATCCCTGGATCACCGGACTGCGCCGGTTCTTCGGGCAGGGTCCGTCTCAGGAGGCCCCGCCTCCGCCGCCGATCTTCAAGGGCGAGCCCGCCACCCTTGTCGGCAATTGAGTTCCGTCAGTTGAGGTAGAAGACGACCGCGTCCGGGACGTCCTCGCGGCGGATGTGCAGGCTGTCCACCGGCCGGTCGCCGGCGGCCTCCCACGGGGTGCCCATGGCCGGCTCGCGGAGCAGCAGGACCTTGGTGACGCCGATCGAGATCAGGTAATCGGTGCTGGCCGCGTCCGGGAAGGTGGCGACCCGGGCGCGGAGCTCGTTCTGGTGCTGAGCGGCGAAGCTGCCGCCGCCGTTGGCGACCCGCTGGAATTTCGTGGTGGTCCAGAGTTGGACCGTCTGGTCGGTGAGTTCGGCGGTGGGCAGGACCAGCATCGGGCCGGGCACCGTGCGCATCGCCGACGGCTGCGGCGGGACGACCGGGTGCGCTGTGGCGTTCCAGCCCTCCAGTGCGACCAGGATCAGCGGGGTCAGGGTGGCCAGGCGCAGCCACGGGCCGGGCCACGGCGGGATCCGCTGGGCGGCGAATTGCTCGGCACGGCGGACGAAGTCATCGGTGGCGCCGGCGGCCAGGACCGCCAGGAGCAGGGTCACCCACAGCATCAGACGCCCGGGAATCCGCAGATCGAACGCGGCCGGGAGGTGGCCGAACAGCGGGAGGTAGGTCCAGCGGCCACCGAAGAAGTTCGTGCCCAGCGTGAGGATCACCGCGACGGCGAGACCGGCCACCAGGACCAGGCGGTGCCGGAGCCGCCAGATCGACAGGAACAGGCCGGCGATGGCCAGCGCGTAGAGAACGAAGCCCGGGAGCAGCGACATCTCGGCGGCCCAGCCGAGGGATTCTCGTGGGGTGGCGTGAGCGGCCCCCCAGATGCGGGATTCGGCCGGGCCGATCAGCAGGCTGCGCAACGGCGGCGAGAAGAAGGTGATCTCCTCGAGCCGGGAGCCGGTGTCCTTGGCCCGCAGAACATACGGAATGGCGATCAGCAGGCCGGTCCCGATGAAGACCTGGGCCCCCAGGATGTTGGTGACGATCAGCCACCAGCCGAAGCCGCGCACCTGTTTCGGCTTGGCCCTCGGTCTCTGCCGGGGCTTGGCAGGAGCGGGGGCGCGCCTCCGGCGGGTGGCGGGCAACCAGCGGCGGCGTTCCTTGTGGGGGCTTTCCAGCACGTCCGCCTTGGAGAGGTCCAGGGGAGGTTCGGCCACGACAGCCGGTGATGGCTTCGCGGTCTCGGCCAGGGTGGCCGTGCTGGCGGTCTTGGCGGGGTCAGGTGTGCCGGCCGGGCCGGGTGAAGGCGGCGTGACCGCCTCGGAACCCGCCTTTCCGGGAACGGCTTGAGGGCTCGCCTTCCAGGGCGCCCGGCGGAGGAGACGGATCAGCGCGGTCACCGTCAGGACGACGAGGAGCAGGCCGAGGACGTACGCGAACGGGATGCCCAGGGAGAAGCCGAGCGAGAGTTGCCAGGTCGCCACCAGCCAGCCGGCCGCGACCCAGCCGATGCGCCGCCGCTCGGGGCGGAAACCGTGCCGCAGTGAGTAACCGTGGCCGCGGGCCAGCATGGCGAGAGCCAGCGGGATGCCGCCCGCCGAGATGATGTCGAGGTGGCCTTCCTGCGCCAGCCGCCACGGCGCGTAGGTGAACGCGACAGCCGCCACCGCCGCACCGGTTCGCAGGGCGCCGAGTTGCCGCACCAGGGCGTAGGCGCCGATCGCGAGCAGCGCGTGGGCCAGCACGAACAGCACGTTGTAACGCAGGATCGCGGCGCCCGGGCCGGTGCCGATCATCCCGGCCAGTGCGTAGCCGAGCAGGCTGTCACCGAACGCGAAGCTGTGCTGGACGGGGAAGTAGGCGTTCGACTGCCACAGTTGTTCCGGCTTGGTGAGGAGGATGTGCCCGATCCAGGAGACCTGCCAGGCCTGCCGGGCGGGATCGCCGAGGTCCTGCGGGAGGGTGTGCATGGGGTACCGCAGCGTCGGCCAGGTCATCGCCACGGCGAGCAGGCAGGCGGCGTAGATCGCCAGGGCGTACTCGTGGATGAGGGAGCGCCGCGCCACCCGCAGGCCCCGGCGGATGCGCCCCGGCTCCTGCTCCGGTGTCGTGGCGAACGCCGTCCACGGGTCCGGCGGGGCGCCGGGTGGCCGGGCCGTCGGCAGTTTCCCGCGCTGCTTGGGCCCCGCGACAGTCTTTTGTGGAGCCTTGCCGGAGGCGGCTTCGGGGACACCCTTGTCGCCCGCTTTGTCGCTTTCAGCTCGTACCTCGGCGGCGGCGGAGACGACGGCCGGTGCGGCCGTCGGCGCCTCTTCGGCTTTGGTGCTGGCCGGCCTCTTGCCCCGGAACAGGCCGAATCGGCGCTGCGGCTTCTCCGCGGCCGGCCGCGTGTCGAGCGACACCTGTTTCGCTCCGGAGGGAGCGGGCACGGGTGGCGCCGGTTGCGACTTGTCGGTCATGACTCTCCCCGAGAGCGGTGCGTCAGTTGCCCGCCCGCTCCCGCAGTAGGGCGATGTCGGCGGTCTGCCCCTCCACGCCACCCGGTGTCTCCACGATGGCCGGAGCGCCGGAGGCGCGGATCGCGGCCACCACCAACTCGGGATTGATCTTCCCATTACCCAGGTTGTCGTGCCGGTCCTGGCCCGAGTCGAACCCACCCTTGGAATCGTTGGCGTGGATCAGGTCGATCCGCCCGGTGATCGCCTTGACCCGGTCGACGATGCCGACCAGGTCTTCCCCGCCGGCGAACGCGTGGCACGTGTCCAGGCAGAACCCGGCGCCGAGCGGGCCGACCGCCTCCCACAGCCGGGCCAGATCGTCGAACCGGCGGGCGCACGCGTTGTCGCCGCCCGCGGTGTTCTCGATCAGGACCGGGACCGGCAGGCCGCCGTCGCTCTCGGCGTATTCGAACGCCTTCTTCCAGTTGGCGAAACCGGCGGCGAGATCGGCGCCCGCACCGACATGGCCGCCGTGCACGATCAGCCCTTTCGCGCCGAGCTCGGCGGCGGCACGGGCGTGCGTCATCAGCAGTTTGCGGCTGGGGATGCGGATCCGGTTGTTGGGTGAGGCGACGTTGACGATGTAGGGCGCGTGGACATAGACGTCCAGCCCGGAGGCGCGGATCCGCTCCGCGTCTTCGCGTGGTTTGGGCGAGTGGTATTTCTGCGGGTCGGTCAGGAAGAACTGCACCGCCTCGGCGCCGCGGGCGGCGGCCTCGGCCAGCGGGTCGGCGGAATCGACGTGGGCTCCGATGCGCATGGAACGAGCCTACGACGCGGGTACGACGCTTCCCCTCCGCGTCACCGGCCTCCGCCGCCCGTCGTTACCTCCATTGATCACGCTTGACGGATGCCGGCCCGGGCCGGCGTTGAACTGGGGGATAGTGCATGTCGCGGCAGTTCCGGTACCGAACGGCGGCTCTGCTGCTGAGTGGATTGATCTTCGGCGCTCCTCTGCTCACGAACGGGACGGCGAGCGCCGAACAGGTCGAGGCCGACGACCGCCACGTCAGCTTCGGCGGTGGTGGCGTCCTCGGCCTGTCGTGCGGCTCCAAGCCGAGTGTCGAGTCGATGACGGTGCCGGCCAGCAGTGTCGTCCGGGTGGTCAACCAGACCGGGCACGACGCGCAGCTCAAACTCGCCGGGACGCCGAAGGGCACCATCCCGGCCGCGGGCGCCGCCGAGGTCGTGTTCCGCCGCGGCACCACGGCGGTCCTGCTGACCCCGGACTGCGCCATCGGCGAGGACGCCCTGCCGATGCTGATCACGGCTGCCCCGTCGTCCTCCTCCGAGGAACCGGGGCCGACCTCGGCGCCGGCGAGCGGCGGCGCCTCCGTGATGATGTCGAAGCCCGCCGGTTCCGGCACGCCGTCGCGTACCTCCGCGGGTTCGGCGCTGCCCGACTCGATCGGGCCGGGGTCGCGGCCCAGCCGTACCTCGTCGAAGGAGGTCCGGCAGGGCGCGCGGCGCCCTGCCGAGTCGCGCCCGGCCACGGCGCAGGGCACGGCCACCCTGGCGCAGACCATGCCACAGGGGGGCATCGGTCCACGGATCAAGGCCAAACCATTGCGCGGTACGGCGGGAGTCGGCGTCCCCGCGTTCGCCGGTATGCCACCGGGCGACAAGAAGACGTTCGTGCCGTCCTCGTCGGCGCAGGCCCGTGCGGCGTCGCCCGCCTCCGCGGCCGACGAGGTGATGACGGTGGCCGACACCACCGGCCCGGGCAGTCTCGATGCCGCTCAGCCGGTCGCCGCGGTCGGCCGGATCGAGGAGGGGCACCCGCTCGGCCTGCTGGGGCTCACCGCGCTGGTCTGCGTCCTGGGCGTCGCCGTGGCGGCAATTCGGGCAATCGTGTCGCAACGTGCATCACGTACAAATCTGGCGTAAGCTCTTTTTTGAAAGCTCCGCGGGGCGGACGCGTCCAACCTCATCGGTGTGGTCGTTCCTCCCCAGGTCCCACCCAACGAATCGGGCCGGACGCCCCGCGGCTCTCCACCGGCGACCCCGTCCCTCGGACGGGGTCGCCGTTTTTGGGCCTCGCGCCCGACCTGGGTATGCTGGCTCGGTTCGCAGTGGGTTCGCCGTGGGCCATCTGTCCCACGGTTTTCTTCTGCGAGCGACACAAGACCTCCTGCCACGGAGAGACCGTGGCCGCTAAGCCCACAGGAGGTGAATGTCTTGCGTCATTACGAACTCATGGTGATCCTCGACCCTTCGCTCGAGGAGCGCACCGTCGCACCGTCGCTCGATCAGTACCTGAACGTGATCAGGACCGCGGGTGGCTCGGTGGAGAAGCTCGACGTCTGGGGCCGTCGCCGGCTCTCGTTCGAGATCAACAAGAAGGCTGAAGGCATCTACGCGGTCGTCGACCTGCAGGCGACGCCTGAGGCCGTGGCCGAGCTGGACCGTCAGCTCCGGCTCAACGAGTCCATCCTGCGTACCAAGGTCATCCGTCCCGAGACCCGCTGACGCGTTTTTGTCAGAGGGTCCTGAGACCCTTTGCCTGAACGACCCAAGCGGCGAGGAGAAGTTTCATGGCTGGAGAAACCGTAATCACGGTCGTTGGCAACCTGGTCAACGACCCTGAGATGCGTTACACCAACTCGGGCGCGGCGGTTGCCACGTTCCGCATCGCCTCGACGCCGCGCACCTTGGACCGGCAGACGGGCGATTGGAAAGACGGCGAGGCGCTCTTCCTCACGTGCAGCGTCTGGCGTGAGGCCGCCGAGAATGTCGTCCAGTCGCTGTCGCGTGGCGCCCGGGTGATCGTGCAGGGCCGGCTGCGTCAGCGGACGTACGACACCAAGGAAGGCGAGAAGCGCACCGTCGTCGAGCTCGAGGTCGACGAGGTCGGTCCCTCGCTGCGCTACGCCACGGCGAACGTGCAGAAGGCGACCCGCTCGTCGGGCGGTGGCGGTGGTGGCTTCGGCTCCGGTGGTGGCGGCGGCAACCGGCAGTTCGGTGGCAACAGCGGTGGCAACAACAGTGGCGGCGGTGGAGCTCGTGGCAACAGCAACGACTTCAACGACGACCCCTGGGCCACGGCGGCCCCGGCCGGCAACTCCCGCTCCGGCGGTGGCAACTCCTCGTTCGACGACGAGCCTCCCTTCTAAGCCTCCGGGCTTTCAGATCATCAACAGGAGTTTGAGCAATGGCTAAGGCTGCGGCGCTTCGCAAGCCGAAGAAGAAGGTGAACCCGCTCGACAAGGACGGGATCACCTACATCGACTACAAGGACACCGCGCTTCTGCGGAAGTTCATCTCCGACCGCGGCAAGATCCGTGCCCGCCGCGTCACCGGTGTGACCTCCCAGCAGCAGCGGCAGATCGCCCGCGCGGTCAAGAACGCCCGTGAGATGGCGCTCCTGCCGTACACGGCTACGGCTCGCTGAGAGGGGGCACCGAGATGAAGATCATCCTTACGCAGGAAGTGTCCGGCCTCGGCACCCCCGGCGACATCGTCGAGGTGAAGAACGGCTACGGCCGTAACTACCTGCTGCCGCAGGGCTTCGCGATCCAGTGGACCAAGGGCGCCGAGAAGCAGGTCGTCGTGATCAAGCGGGCCCGCGAGGCTCGTGAGATCCGTGACCTGGGCCAGGCCAACGAGGTCAAGGGCCAGCTCGCCGGCCTCAAGGTCACGCTGAAGGCGCGCTCCGGCAACGGTGGCCGCCTGTTCGGCTCGATCACCCCGGCCGAGATCGTCGACGCGGTCAAGACCGCTGGTGGTCCGGCTCTCGACCGCCGCCGTCTCGAGCTCCCCGGTCACATCAAGACCACGGGCTCGTACACGGTTCAGGTCAAGCTGCACCCCGAGGTGACCGCGACGTTCCCGGTGAACGTGGTGGCTGCCAAGTAGTCGTCGCACTACGCTGAAACGGCGCGTCGGGCCCAGGCCTGGCGCGCCGTTTCGGCTAGGTGACCGTGGGGCATCGGCCGAGTGCCTCGAAGGAGCCGACGGTCGCCGCGCCCGAATCCCAGATCGTGACCGGCCGCGAGAAGCCGCCGGCGTCAGCTGAGGCTGTTGCCGGTGATGGCGGAGCTCAGCACGGTGGCGAGGCCACCACCCATCACGGCGGCGGCCAGGCCCACGCTCGCCGACTTCCAGGCCGTCGTCGCCCAGCGCAGGCCGTACGCCACGAGCATGCTCAGCGCGAGCGAGATTCCGAACTCCGGGGCGGCGCCGGCCAGCGTGTCCAATGCGTTCGTGCGCTGGCCGCTGTTGAGCAGCAACATGCCGAGCATGAACAGGACGACCGGTACGCCGTACCACATGACCGTGTAACCGACCGCCGCGAGCGGACTGCCGGCCTGCGCCGGCTCCTCATCGTCGTCCGGGTCGAGCAGGTCGTTCGGCCGGTTCGTGTAGAACTCGTCGACGCCGGCCGTCGGCCGCCGCTCGTAGGACCCGGTGCCCTGGAAAGCGCCCGTCGCCCGGCGTGGCGGCCAGGAGGTGTCCTCGTCCGCCGCCGCGGAAGGCGCCGCACTCGGCACCGCGATGACCGAAGTGGCACTCAGGGCCAGATTCGCCGACCCGTCGACCGTGGCTGAGCCGCTTGGCCGAAAGGGAGGAAAGTCCGACGTGTCATAGCGGCGGGACTCGCCGTCGGCGAGATCGCTCTGGCGGGACAACTCACGGCGCCAGTCGGTCTCACCATCCTGCCCGGCGCCTCGATAGTCGGCCCCGCGCCGGCCGGCGCGTTCGGCGGCGAGCCAGTCCGCCAGAGGCGGACGGTCACCGAGGCCGCCACCAGCGGGCGGCGGCGGGTCGTCCCGGTCGCCGGAGCCCCGCCGGGCGGAGGTGTCGGTCAGCGGGTCCGGCCAGCGTGCCGACAGGTCGCTGGAGGAACCGCCGTACGCGGGTTTCTGCTGCTCCGCCCAGGCGGGCCCACCCGCGGGCAACTCGCGGGCCGGGCCGTAACCGGGGCGACGAGGTGGTTCGGCCGGGTCCGGCCAGCGCGAACCGCCACCGGGCGGCACGTCGAAGGACGACGGCGGCGCCGGTACGCCTGAGACGCTGTACGACGGCCCCTGCCGCGGCCGCTGCCGTTCCTGGTCGGTCCAGGACTGGTCGGCGCTGGAATCGCGGTACGAGGGCACCTGGGGCGTCTGACGCTGCTGGCGTTCCTGCTCCAGCCAGGACTGGCCGCCGGCCGGGTTGCCGTACGCCGGCCGTTGTGGCTCCTGGCGCTCCTGCCGTTGCTGGCGTTCCTGCTCGAGCCACGACGGCCCGCTCGCCGGGGCGGCCGGGAGTTCCCGGGCCGGGCTGCCGTAGCCGGGCTGCTGCGCCGCCGGACCGGCCGGAAGCGCACGGGCGCCGAAGACGGGCGGCTGCTGTGCCGCGGGGCCGGCGGGAAGCTCACGGGCCGCGCTGCCGAAACCGCTGCGCGGCGCCTCCGGCCGGGACGGGCCGTACCCCGGGCCGGACGGCAGATCGCGCTGTGCGGCTCCGTAACCGGGATCCTGCCGCGACGGCGTCTCCGCCCAGGGCTCCTCCCTCTGCGGTCGGCGGCGTGGCTCCTGGCCGGCGGGATCACCCCACTGCGGCGGCATCGGGCCCGGCCGGACGTCGTCCGTCGGGTACTCCTCGGGCTCGACGTTGATCCGGCGGTACTGCCGGCTCTGCCGGGGCTCCGGGCTGGCCCGCCACGTTTCCGGGCCCAGCGGCTCGTCCTCGGCCGGAGCGGGCTCCGCGGCACGACGCCGGCGGCCACCGCCATAGCCGTCAGTGCGGTAAGGCTCGTCAGTGCGATACGGCTCGTCAGCGCGGTACGGCTCGCTGGTGCGACGACGGCGTGCGGACTGGCTCTCGTCAGCCGGAACACCGGGAGCGGGCCAGCCCGCACCGCCGGCGTCGGCGGCCGGAACGGCGCTGCCCGGCAGCGGTCCGCCGGGCACGCCGCCGGCCGGCTCGTCACGCCGGGCGCGCCGGCCGGGGGTCTCCGGCTCGGGTTCCCGCATCGAGTCGCGCCGGGCGGCTTCCGCACGCCATGCCAGAACCCGCGGATCGTCCTCGGCACGGCTCCACTGGCCGGTGTCCGGATCACGGGTCCAGTTGCTGGTGTCCTCTTCCGCGTCCCAGGAGGAGGTGTCCTCACGCCAGTTCGACGCATTGGCGTTGTACCGCTGGCGGTTGGGCCGGGGCGCGCGGCGTGCCGGTGCCGGCGGGCCGGCCGGCTCGGGATCGGGCTCCTCGGCCTGCCGGCGTCTGTCCCGGCGCGACGGCGCCTCGGACCGGGCGCCCCAGGTGGTCGTCTCCGCGGCGCGGCCCGGGTCGGAGAAGGCCGTGATGCTGCCGGTGTCGGTGTGCCTGGACCAGTTGTCCGTGTCCGGTTCGTTCGACCAGCCGGACCCACCGGACGGCGCGGTGTCGCCTTCGGCGGCACGCCGGCGGCCGGCCCGGGTGGGCCGTTCACCGTAGCCCGCGTCGCGGTTCCAGGCCGCACGGTCGTCTTCCCGCACCAGGTGACGGGCGTCCTCGGCGGGCGATCGCTGCCAGCCGGGCGCCTCGGTGCGCTCCCACCGGCTCAGCCCGGTGGTGTTCTCGCCGGGTTCCGGCCGGTCCTGCCAGGTCGCGCCGGGGGTGGGGGCCGAGGAGGACCACGCGGGGCCGGAGGCCGCCGCGGTGGACCAGGTCCCGCCGGACGCCGGCGCGGCCGGCCCGGGGTCCGCGGAGCGGCGCCGCGAGCGCGTGGGCGACGAGGGCAGCCGGGAGGGGCTCTGCTGCGGCTGCTGCCAGGACGGTGTCGGGGCGGGCGACTGCTGCCAGGTGGGCGACTGCGAGGACGGTTCCGGCCGCGACGGGGTCTGCGGCTGCTGCCACGACGGCGTTGGGGTGGCGGGCTGCTGCCAGGTCGGTATCTGCGTCGACGGCTGACGCCACGACGGGGTCTGCTCGACCGGAGTGGTCGCGGCCGGCCCGTCGGGGCGGACCTGCCAGGACGACGACGGGTCCGGGTCGTTGCGGCGCCAGGACGGCGTCTCCGGGGCGGACTGCCGCCACGACGGGGTCGCGGACGAATCCCACGACGATGTGGCGTCACGGTCGGAGTCAGAGTCGGGGGTGGGCCACGCCGTACCGGGGATGGATGGTTTGTCCCTCTCCGGGGTGGTGTCGTTCTCGGAGCCCCAGGCCTCGGTGGTGGACCGCCAGACGTGCGAACCGGTCGCGGAACGCCACTCGGTGGTCTGACGCCAGCGCGCCCCGGTCGCCCGCCACTCGGCGGTCTCGGTGCGCCAGCCGGTGCGGTCGGCCGGGAACGTCGGCCGGCCGGTGGCGGTGACCTCGGAGGACCACCTGTTCACCGGCTCCAGGGCCTGGCTGCCGCCATGGCGCGGCTCGACCTCGGCCTGCTGGGCCCAGTCGTCGGCGCGGCGCTGCCAGGCGAGAGCCTCGTCACTCGGAACCAAGCTGCCGGTGTCGGTGAGTGACGCCCAACGGGGCTCCGGCTCCTCGGGCTCCTGTTCACGGGTGGGCCAAGAGCCCGCAGCGCGCCGACTGCGCGACATGCGGGCGCCGTAGTCCCACTCCCGTTGGTCCACCTGCAAAGGGTGACGTGCCGGAGACGGAACCGCAACGCCTCAGTGCGACGGCTTGCTCACCCGAGCCGGTATTTTCGCTGATCCCTTGAAGTTTTTGCCCTCCACAGGCCAGGACGACGAAACCCCTGATGGGGTTCATCCTCCCGAGAAGTTGTCCACACGGTGTGCACAGGGCTGCCCACAGGAGTTGCCGGGGCTGTCCACAGGTTGTCCCCCGACTCGTCCACCGCGGCAGTTGGGCTGGTGGCAACAGGATTCGTACAGTGGGCCAGCCTCACAAGCGGACTTTGATCGGAACGAAGCACTGAATCCAGTCCTGGATCAGTCGAAGGGGTTGTACCGAGAGGCTCCGTTCGTGAAAGCGGCCGAGCCGAGTGGAGGGGGAATCCGGGTGTCGATCACCGACGACGCGAGGCCGGAGTCGCGGCCGCCGTCCCAACCCGGTGGCGGGGGATCCTCCAGTGGAGGCGGAAGTGGCGGCGGCGGTAAAGGCGGCGGGGGCAAGGGCGGCGGCTACGAGGGCGGCCAGTTCGACAAGGCCCCACCACAGGACGTGGCGGCCGAGCAGGGCGTGCTCGGCGGCATGCTGCTCTCCAAGGACGCGATCGCCGACGTCGTCGAGATCCTCAAGGTCACCGACTTCTACCGTCCGGTGCACGCGACCATCTATGACATCGTCCTCGACCTCTACGGCCGAGGTGAGCCGGCTGATGCCCTGACCGTTTCCGCCGCACTCGCCGACTCCGGCGACCTCCAGCGCGTCGGTGGCGTGCCATACCTGCACACCCTGATCGAGAGCGTCCCGACCGCGGCGAACGCCTCCTACTACGCCCGGATCGTGTCCGAGCGCGCCATCCTGCGCCGTCTCGTCGAGGCCGGCACCAAGATCGTGCAGTTGGGTTACGGCGCCGGCGGCAACGGCGGCCGTGACGTCGACGACATCGTCGACCTGGCCCAGCAGGCGATCTACGACGTCACCGAGAAGCGGGTCAGCGAAGACTTCGCGGCCCTCGGCGACATGCTCCAGCCGACCCTCGACGAGATCGAGGCGGTCGGCGCCTCCGGCGGCATGATGACCGGCGTCCCGACCGGCTTCCAAGACCTCGACCGCCTGCTCAACGGCCTCCACGCCGGCCAGCTGATCATCGTGGCGGGCCGCCCCGGTCTCGGTAAGTCGACCGCGAGCATGGACTTCGCCCGCAACGCGGCGATCCAGCACGGTCACGCCAGCGCCATCTTCTCGCTCGAAATGAGCAAGATCGAGATGGTCATGCGTCTGCTCTCCGCCGAGGCGCGGGTCCCGCTGCACACGCTGCGCTCGGGCCAGCTCTCCGACGACGACTGGACCAAACTGGCCCGCCGGATGGGCGAGATCAGTCAGGCGCCGATCTTCGTCGACGACACGCCCAACATGAACCTCATGGAGATCCGGGCGAAAGCCCGCCGCCTCAAACAGCGCCACAACCTGCGGCTGCTGGTCATCGACTATCTCCAGCTCATGTCCTCGCCGAAAAAGACGGAGAGCCGCCAGCAGGAGGTCTCGGAACTCTCCCGTGGCCTCAAACTGCTCGCCAAGGAGATCGAGTGCCCGGTGATCGCGGTCAGTCAGCTGAACCGTGGGCCCGAGCAGCGCACCGACAAGCGCCCTCAGCTCTCCGACCTGCGTGAGTCCGGCTCCATCGAGCAGGACGCCGACGTCGTGATCCTGCTCCACCGCGACGACTACTACGACAAGGAGTCACCTCGCGCGGGCGAGGCCGACTTCATCGTCGCCAAACACCGAAACGGTCCGACCGACACCATCACGGTGGCGGCGCAGCTGCACCTGTCCCGGTTCGTCGACATGGCGATCTAAAGCCCATATTTCGTACGTTCGCAGCCGCCCTCAACCGCACCACCGCGTTCCGGGCCTACCTCGCGGCGCCTCTGCGACTCCAGGCCGCTGCGCGCCTAACGGGTGGCTGCCCCATCACCGCCTGTCCAGACGGTGCGGGCCGCGCCAGACGGTGCGGGCCGCGCCAGACGGTGCGGGCCGCGCCTTGGTGGCGTGCCCGCGAGGCCAACCCCGTGGGCGCGACCAGGCGCCGGTTGGCCTGCCCGCATTGCCCGGTGGTCTGGCTGCCCGGTTGCCCCGGCTTCCCCGGGCTGCCCGGTGGTCTGACCGCCCGGGTGGTGGTCCTGACCGCCCGGGTGGCGGTCTGACCGCCCGGGTGGCCTAGCTGCCTGGGCGGTTGCTGGTCGGGTGGTCTAGGTGCTCGGGCGGTTGGTTGCCTGGGCGGTTGGCTGGCCGGGTGGTCTAGGTGCCGGGGTGGCCTGTTTGCTTCGATAAGGCGAACATCGGCAGTCCCGCCAGCCGGGGGCGTGCCCGCGAGCCAGCTCTGGGCCGGCGGCCGTTGCGGTCGCGGGTTGTTAGGCGGGCCAGGGCGGGATGCCGCCAGCGGGACTCGCCAGCGTTGCGGGACTTGGCAGCGTTGCGGGACTTGCCAGCGTTGCGGATTCGCCAGCGTGGCAGATTTGGCTGCGTCGAGGGGCTTGCCTACGTTGCGGGACCTGGCGGCGTAGCGCCATGTGGCAGCGTTGCGCGATTTTGTAACGTTGCGGATTTGCCGGCGCTGCGGGCTGGCGTAGTTCGACCTAGTCAATGCAGTGCCGGTGGGAGCCACCGCGAGGGAGCGGAAGCCACGTCCGCCCCATGAGCAGGATAATTAGGGGGCATCGCCTCGGTGAGGGATGCCGGAGCGGCACTCGAAATCGGGGAGTGCCCTCACTGCCGCGACTTGAGATCTTGAAGCGAGGACCACCGATTCAGGCGGTTATCGCACCAAGATCGTGGCTGTGCCCAGGTTGCGTCTGGGATGTGCTGAATATCGCTATGGGGCGGCCACCTTCGAGGGTGCAGCCTGGCCCGCGCAATGCAGCTGACCGGGCGGGCAGTCTCCCGGGGTGGAGGCAGCGTCACGACCAGTGCTCTCCGCAGCGTCCAGGGGCGAGATTTGACGTCGCGGTATCGAAGACGTGAGCTGGGGCGTGGTGCCGGCGTCATTGAGCGACATGAGGGTGGCGCATCGGACCCGCCGGCAGCCGCGGGGACTGATCCGATTGGTGCCGAGAGGGCTGAGGAGAGGATGCGCCCAGTCTGCGAGCCGGGCCCGAACAGGCAGTCTGGATGACCCGGCGTATCGGCTCTGCGGACGGCCGGGCCCGGGGTGACGTCTGCAGGATGGGGTCTTCGGATGGCGGGCTGGGGGGCGAGTCCTGCGGGGCTGGGGTCTGCGGATGGCCGGGTCTTCCCGGGCGGGGGTCTGCGGATGGCCGGGTCTCCCGGGCTGGAGATGGCCGAGACCGACGGCTGAAGTCACGGATGCGGATGTGGGTCCGTGGACGTCCGGGCCCGCGTGTCTGCGGATGGCGGGGCCTGCAGGCCTGCGGATGGTCCACTGCGGGCTTGCGGCTGTTCGGACTGGGTGGTCGAACCTCGGGGTGGCGGGTCTTCGAGTGGCAGGGACTCCGGGTCTCGGGACTCCGGGTGGCCGGCATTGGGTGAGGTGCGTGGTGGATGACGTGTGCGTGGCGAGCCCGAAGCGGGTCGGGTGAGTACAGCGGCGACGCGTGCACGTGACCCGAGGAACTGGGTGCACGGAGGCAAACAGACGCGGACGCGCATCGGCCCCGAGCGGCGCTCAGGCGATGAGCGGGGCTCGCATGGCCTGAGCGGCGGATGGCCCGAGCGGCGCATGGCCCGAGCAATGGATGGCCCGAGCAATGGATGGCCTGAGCAATGGATGGCCTGAGCGGTGGATGGCCCGAGCGGCGCATGGCCCGAGCAATGGATGGCCCGAGCGGTGAATGGCCCGAGCGGCGGGTAGGGGTTGAGCGGGGTTCGGAGAGGCCGATCTGCGCATAAGCATTGAGCGAAGCACGGACGGGCTGAGCGGCGCGGACCGGCTGAGCGGCTCCGGCGCGTAAGGGCTGAGCGGCGCGGACAAGCGGCGCACCCGTCGCAGAGGCGCGAGAGCGGCGGCACGCGGGCCCGGCCGAGCCCGGCCGGCTCAGAGCGGCGGACGTTGGCGCCGCCGGACGGCGGGCGAGGAGGAGCCAAGTCGGGCCCGGCGGCGGCCAGGGAAAGGTTCTAGGTGCCCTCGGCCGGCCGGTGATTGTTGACCAGGTGTTCGATTTGGTGCACTTTGCCGGCGGAGGCTTGTTGAACGGTTTCCACGATGACCCGAGCGAGGGTTTCGGTGGACCATTCACGGCAGGCCCCCTGGTCCAGCCGGAGGTCGACGAGCCGGCCGTCAGAGTCCACAGTGGCTCGCACGGCGCCGTCTTCGGACGCGGCGCTGACCTGCATGGTCGCGATGCTGCGCTGCAGTTCGTCCACACCGGAGCGCAGATCTTCGTAGCGGCCGTAGACGTCCTGCAGGTCGGCGCGCAGGGATTGATCGGCCGCTCGATCCGCGGTTTCAGTCACGGTTGTTCCTCCGTTCGCCGCGACAGGGGCGCACGTGACAATACCCAAGATCAGCGACGTTGCGTATTCCAGCGACTTCGTAACGCACACGAAAAGAGAAGCTTATCGAAATAGGTCACTTTAATGTGACGATACGACTCCGTGTTGTCACTACCTAGAGTGATCGATCCCCGGCGGCGATGCGGATAGCGCTCAGAATCGCACGCATTCACACAGGCAACTCGTGCACTGTGGAGCTCGACCCTGGACGGGAACATGACGCTGCGTGCCGGAGAAGGGCCGGCAAGCGACGGAAAATCATCGGCCGGGATCTTCGCCGGCGAGACGGAAACCTTCCTGCAGCGGGCCGCCGGTGTGGTCCAGGACGGAGAGCACCGCTGCTACGAGTGGCTCCCGGTCGCCCCCGACGACGACGGCCCTCTGGGCGGCCGCGAGACGGCCGGGCAGGTCGGGATCAATTTCGGCCAGCCGCCGCGGGAGCCACTTTCCGCGAGCCGACCACCGGTTTTCGGCCAGCAGCAACAGGTCGGACGTGGCGAGGACCAGGGTCGCCGCCAAGTAGGCGATCTCCACCGGGTCGGAGCAGCCGCGCAGATCGTCCACCAGGTCGGTGACCAGGTAACGCTGCATGTCGACGGTCCGGGTGGGTGGCGCCGCCGGGCCGACGGCGAGCAGGGCGGCGGCACGGGCACGATAGGCCTCGGCGGCGCTGTCGGTGCCGGCGAGGATCACGCCTTCGGCGACCATGCGAAGCAGCGGGGTACGCCTCGCCGCCGCATCCTTACGCCAGTAGTGCGCCAGCGAGGTCGGAGTCTGCACGAACAGCTCGACGATCCAGCCGTCATAGCGCAAGGTGTCGCGAAACGGGGCAGGTGGCCCATCCAGAACGACCACGACGTCCAGATCGGACCAGGCGGTTCGGCGGGCGGTCGGCGCACTGCCACCGAGGAAGGCGGCACGCGCGCCGGGGAAACGCTCGCCGACCAGGCGAGTCGCGACTTCGACGGGATCGGCCGGCACGCCACACACCCTGGCATGTCGAGCGGGCCGGCCGCACCCGCGTTTACTGTCCGTCGGAGCGTCAGGCGAAGCGCGGCGTCAGGCGAGGACGCGGCACGATGTCACCTGAGAGCGTGTCAGTCGAACAGGTCGTGCAGGAATCCGCGACGGCGGTAGTGGCCGTGGTGGGCCTGGCCGCGCCGGTAGTGACCGTGATGCCCGTAGGCCGGCACGGGGGGCGGGTAGGCATGCGGCGCCGGCTGGCCATAGGCGGGTGCCGGGTGCCCGTAGGCGGGCGGCGGCGGGGGCGGCGGGTAGCCGGGCTGGTGCGGGGCGGGAGGCGGGGGAACCTGACCGCCGGCCGGGGGCCGGTTGTAGTTGGCCTCGACGGCGAAGAGCTTCTCCAGCTCACCACGGTCGAGGAAGATTCCGCGGCACTCGGTGCACTGGTCGATCGTGACGCCGCTGCGCTCGTAGACCCGCATCTCGCCGTGACACTTGGGACAGGTCATATGCATTTCAATGACGGTACAAGGCCGTGTCATGCCGTGGGGCCGAAGAACCTGTGTCCTTCCTGAATGCGGACGCCCGGAACAACGGACGTGGGCACCCGGACCAGCGAGTACGCACGCCGGACAGCGGGTGCGCACGGCCCGATGGCGGGTGCGGGCTCCGAACCAGCGGGCTCCGACGCCCGGATCAGGGGTTGACGCCCGGATCAGGGGTACGGACATCCGGGCCGGCGGTGCGCGCACTCGGGCGAGCGGTCGCCAGCGCCGCGAGGGCCGGCGCCCAGAGCAGCAGGGCGGCAGGGTAGAGCAGGTAGCCGAATCGTGTCGTCGGCATCAACAGGATCGCGGCGAGAAGGCCGTATCCGCAGAAGAGCGCGGCGGTGGCGGCGGTGCGCGGCGGGCGGCGCAGCAGCCACAGGCCGATCACGGCGGCCGCGGTGACCAGCAGGCCCATGGCCACGTAGCGTCCGCCGGGCAGGGACTGGGAGATCAGGTAGCCGGGGAACGGCGACTGCGCCGGACTGGTGACCAGCCCGTGGCCGAGCGGGAAGCGCAGGACGTTCTCGACGAGAGCGTCGGCGTCGGCAAGCAGCGGCGGGACCAGGGCGAGCAGTGGGAGGCCGAGGGCGCCGGGAAGCAGGCGGCGCCAGGTGCCGGTGGCCACGGCGAGCACGACCAGGACGGCGACGACCGGCAGCGCGAAGAGTTTGCAGGCGGCGGCCGCGCCGACGGCTACGCCGGACCAGCCGGGACGGCCGGTGGCCGACAGGGCCAGCGCGAGCAGGCAGAGTGCCAGGACCGGGATGTCGTCACCCCCGGTGGCGAGGGTCAGCGCGGTCACCGGGAGGACGGTGGCGGCTTGCGTGGCCCGTACCAGCGAAGGGTTTTGGGAGGAGCGGAGAAGCGCGACCGCCGCGCCGACCGCGGCCACGGTGATGATCGCGAACCAGATCCTAGCGTCGGTCCACCAGTGGTCGCCCATCAGCGCGCGCGGCAGGCCGAAAACGGACATGCCTGGCTGATAGGGGCGATAGCCGAGCAGGCGTTCATCGAGCGGAATCGCGGCGATCTCCGCGCGGCCCAGGTAGGGCGTGCCGGTGTGCAGCAGCGACTCGCCCATGTGCTCGACGACCAGCACCTCCTCCTGGGCGCGGTCGGTGCGGCCGCCGGCCCGCTGCACCGACTGGACGACCAGCGGAAGCAGCGCCACCGCCGCCCACGCCCCCCAGGTGAGCAGGTCGCGGCGGCGGACCGCGTAGACGAGCAGCGCGGCCGCCAGGTAACCCCACGCCGCGACCGCGCCCCAGGCGCGATGTGGCATGAGCGTCGAGGTCAGCGCGGTGATCAGCGCGAAGGCCGCCGACACGGAGTAGAGGAGCAGGTCGACCGCGCGGTCCGGCACTTTGATCACGCGGGCAAGTTTGGCAGACGGCGAACCGGCATCCGGATCACCGAGCCCTCGTCGTGCAGTGCGACGGCGAGCACGCCCGGCCGGCCTCCGCAACCGCGCTGGAGAATGCCGAGGAAACGGGCGGCTGAATATGGTCGGGCGAACAGATGCCCCTGCCCTGCCACGCAACCCAGGGCCCAGAGGGCGCGGCGCTGCGGCTCGCTCTCCACCCCCTCGGCCACGACCGTGAGATGCAGGTTGCGGGCCAGGTCGACGGTGGTACGGACGACGGCGGCGGCCTCGGTCGACGTCTCCACCCCGGCCACGAACTCCCGGTCGATCTTGAGTTGGTGCACCGGGATGCGCGACAGCACGGAGAGCGACGAGACGCCCGTGCCGAAGTCGTCGATCGCCAGCCGCACGCCGGCGTTGCGCAGCTCGGCGAGGGTGCGCTCGACCACGTCGAGTTGACTGATGGTGAGCGTCTCGGCGAGTTCCAGGACGAGCCGGTTCGGCGGGACGTCGTGTTTCGCCAGCCGGGCCAGCACCGCACTCGGGAATGTCGGGTCGAGCAGGCTGCGTGGCGACACGTTGACCGCGACCGGCAGGTCGAAGCCCGCCTCCCGCCAGCTCTGCCGGGCGATCAGCGACTGCTCCAGCACCGCGTCGGCGAACGCCGGGAGTTGCCCGGACCGTTCCACCGTCTCCAGGAACCGCACCGGGCTGAGGCTGCCCTGGTCGGGGTGGTGCCAGCGGGCCAGCGCCTCGGCCGCCATCACCTCGCCGGTGCCGAGGTCGACGATCGGCTGGAAGTCGACGGTGAACTCGTGTTCGGCGACGGCCCGCCGCAGTTCGCCGGTGAGCATCAGCCGCTCCAGGTCGGCGGTGTCCCGGGCGTGCGCATAGACCACGGTCTGCTCACCGGCGCGTTTCGCCTGGTACATGGCGATGTCGGCGCGGCGCATCAGCTCCTCGACGCTGCCCGTGCCGGCGGCCAGGGCGATGCCGCCGGCCGCCTCGACGGTGAGCTGCATGCCTTCGACCTCGATGCCGGCGTCCAGGGCGGCGAGCATGCCGGTGGCCCGGTGACCGGCCAGCGCGGGCGTGGGCAGGCCGGTGAACAGGACCGCGAACTCGTCGCCGCCGAGCCGGGCGACCAGGTCACCGGGGGCCGCAGAGGCGCGCAACCGGCCGGCGACCTCACACAGGACGTGGTCACCGGCGGCGTGCCCGAGCGTGTCGTTGACCTCCTTGAAGTGGTTCAGGTCGATCAATAGCAGCGCGAACAGACCGGAGTGGCCGGTGGAGCGGAAGAGTTGTTCGGCGTGGTCGTACAGCCGGCGGCGGTTGGCCAGGCCGGTCAGCGGGTCGTGAGCGGCGGCGTGTGCGTTCTCGGCGGCGATGCGGGCGAGTTCGGCGTACGCCTGCGCGTTCCGGATGGCCGTGCAGACGGCCGAGGCGAAGGTACGCAGTTTGTACTGCTCGACCTCGGTCAGCCGGACCGTGCCACCGAACCGCAGCCGCAGCACCCCGACCCGGACGCTGCCGTCGTGGGCGACCAGGTCGACCGTGGTCTCGTCGGGCGGTGCGGAGCGGGCGGCCGCTTGCGGGCCGTCGGCCAGGACCTGGGATCCGGTCGCCCGCACCGAGCGGGCGGCCAGGTCGATGGTGGCCTCGGCCGCGGAGAAGATCTGCGCCGCCCGGGTGGTCGCCGAGTGCAGGACCTGGGTGAGGTCAACGGCGTTGAGCTCGTCGGTGGCCTTGGCGAGGCGCTGCCAGGACTCGCGTTCCTCGCGGGTGCGGACACTGCGGGACTGCCACAGGTGCATGCACACCACAACGAGCGGAACGCCCAGCAGAAGCACCGGGTCGGTGCCGGTGGCCAGCACACCGACCACGGAGAGGATGGCGACCAGCTCACCGAAATGCAGGATGACCTTGCTGGTCCAGTCGTGCAGCGCTACCTGCCACTTCCCGCTGGCGGTGGCTGTCGACACCACGGGGACGAAGGCGAGGTGGTCGACCAGGATGAACGCGGCGAGCGCCACCATGATCGGGATTACTGGGAACGGCGGCTCGGACAGGTCGGCCTGGACGCCGAAAGCGAGGAAGACGGCGGCTGCGGAACTGGTCGTCAGAGCACCCTTGGCGACACCGAACGCCGTTTTCTGCAAACCGCGCCAATCGAGGCAGCGGATGACTACGCCTGCGGTGATCGCGCAGAACACCACCCAGTGCGCCGGCAGCAGGGTCAGCCCGACCAGAACGGGGACTTCGCCCCAGGTGTTGCTGTCCATGCTGGACTTGACGCGGACGTGCACCCGGAGCTTGTGGGCGATGATCAGGAAGCCGCACAGGCCGACGAGGGCCAGCGGCGTCGGCAGGGGGCCGGGAAGCCGCAGAGCGAAGGCCGCGAACCCGGCGGCGGCGCAGCAACCCAGAACGACGACGAGACCGACGAGCAGCCGTAGCCGCTCTTCGGTCGCGTTGTCGTCGTCGCGGCTGGGAGGCATGAGGTCCTTGTCATCGCCGAAAGCGATCGTGTCGTCGCTCAAAGCACAAGGTAATTCATAGCCGTCTGTCCGCGCATCAGACGGTTTTCATCCCCAGTCTTTTTCGCCCAGCATGGCTTCCTCCTATTTGTCCAATGTCGTCCTGACAGGACATAACTTAGGAGTAGGTGGGGGTGATTTCCAGCCTATCGTGTCGGTATGCGCAAAATGCGATAACAGGACGAGGACTCGTTACGGACAGTTCCCTAACGGACGCTCAATGCGATGTGAATCGCGCTATTCGGCTTCGCGGAACTCCATTCTCGGCCCCAGCAGTGTGCCCTGAGCTGTGTGGACGAGGTGTTAAACCCACGCGAACTAAGCTTCCGGCATGCCACAGGAAAGTCAGCTGACGCACGTCGACGAGACCGGCGCCGCCCGCATGGTGGACGTGTCCGCCAAGACGGTGAGCGACCGCCGTGCCGTTGCGGCCGGCCGCGTCCGTACCACCGCGGAGGTCATCGACCTGCTGCGCCGCGACGGCCTGCCGAAGGGTGACGCGCTCGCGGTGGCCCGCCTCGCCGGGATCATGGGCGCGAAACGGACACCCGATCTGATCCCGCTGTGTCACCCGATCGGTCTCCACGGCGTGACGGTCGAGCTGGAACCCACCATCGACACCGTCGAGATCACCGCCACCACCAAGACCGCCGACCGGACCGGCGTCGAGATGGAGGCCCTCACCGCCGTCGCGACGGCCGGCCTCGCGATGATCGACATGATCAAGGCGGTGGACCCCGCGGCCAGCCTCGAAGCCGTCCGTGTCCTGCTCAAACAAGGCGGCAAGACCGGCGAGTGGGTACGCCCGGAGAACCGGCCGTGACCATCCGGGCTCGGGTGATCGTCGCCTCCAACCGTGCCGCCGCCGGGGTCTACGCCGACACCAGCGGCCCCCGCCTCGTCGCCGGCCTGCGCGAACTCGGCTGTGACGTCGGCGAGCCGGTCGTCGTACCCGACGGCGAGCCGGTCGCCGAAGCCCTCCGCGCCGCCGTCGCCGAGGGTGTCGACGTCGTGCTGACCAGCGGCGGCACCGGCGTCACCCCGACCGACCGCACCCCCGAGGCCACCCGTGGCCTGCTCGACTTCGAGATCCCCGGGATCGCCGAGGCGATCCGCGCCTACAGCCGCGACCGGGTGCCGGCGGCCGCGCTGTCCCGAGGGCTGGCCGGAGTCGCCAGGCGCACCCTGATCGTCAACCTTCCCGGCTCGGCCGGTGGCGCCAAGGACGGGCTGGCCGTGCTCGGCCCCCTGCTGTCACACACGGTGGACCAGATCCGCGGCGGCGATCACTGAGTCCTCCCACCGGGCGTCCCACAACGTGGGTGGCGTCCGGAGCGGTGAACGGCGAGGTCAGCCCACCGGGCGTTCACAGCGTGGACCAGGGCCGGGGGCGCGCCCGCTGAGCGATAGGCTTCCCCGGTGACCGAGTCGACCCCTGTGGACTGGGAACTGGCACGCACCCTCGCCTATGAGGCGGGCCGTGCCGCGGCCGGCGGTGCGGAGGAGATCCCGCTGGCCCTGGCCGACGGCCGGACCCTCGCCGAACCCCTGCGCGCCCTCACCGACCTGCCCGCCTTCCCGACGTCGAGCATCGACGGATGGGCCGTGCGCGGCGCCGCCCCATGGCGACCGGTCGGCCAGGTGCTTGCCGGTGGCACGCCGGCGCCACTCGGCGAGGACGGCACCTGCGTCGAGATCGCGACCGGTGCGATGGTGCCCGGCAACGCCACCGCCCTGATCCGCATCGAGGACTCGGTCACCGGAGCCGACGGCAGAGTCACCGGTGAGCCGCGGACCATCCCCGACTGGCGTCTGCCCGGCGAGGAGGCGCACCTCGGCGAGGAGCTGCTGCCGGCCGGCACCGCGGTGGACCCGGCGGTCATCGGCGTCGCCGCCACCTGCGGTTATGAGACTCTTCAGGTGCACGCCACGCCCCGCGCCGCGCTCCTGGTCTTCGGTGACGAACTGCTCACCTCCGGCCCGCCCGGCGCCGGCCGGGTCCGTGACTCCCTCGGCCCTCAGGTGCCCGGCTGGCTGCGACGCTACGGCGCATCGGTGGAGTCGGTGACCGGGCCGGTCAAGGACACCCTCACCGCCCATCTCGATGCCATCCGGTCGGCGCTCGACACCGCCGACCTGGTCTGCACCACCGGCGGCACCATGCACGGCCCGGTCGACCACCTGCACCCGGCGCTGGCCGAACTCGGCGCTACCTACATCGTCAACACGGTCGCCGTGCGTCCCGGGTTCCCGATGCTGCTGGCCCGGGTGCCCGGCCCGGACGGGCGCGACCGGTTCCTCGCCGGGCTCCCCGGCAACCCGCAATCTGCGGTGATCGCCCTGGTCACTCTGGTCGCGCCGCTACTTGCCGGACTGCGCGGCCGGGCCCTCCCGCCGCTGCCGTCGGTCGCTGCGGGCGCCGACGTCGCGGGCCGGGGTGCCTTCACCCACCTGGCCCTCGCCGCCCTCGACGCCTCCGGGCGGACCGCCACGCCCGTCGGGCACGTCGGTTCCGCCATGCTGCGTGGTCTCGCCAATGCGCACGGCTTCGCGGTCGTCCGCCCGGGCACGCGGGCCACGGCCGGCGATGTGGTGCCCTTCCTGCCCCTTCCTCTGATGCTCGGGGAGCGCCCGTGACCATCCCCATCCCTCCAGACGCCCCGGGCGTTACAGCCGCTCCCGGCGATCCCGCCGCTCCTGGCGTTTCGGTCGCTCCAGGCGTTCCCGCAGTCCCGGATGTTCCCGCTGCTTCCGCTGTTCCCGCTGCGCCAGGCGTTCCCCCTGCTCCTGGCGATTCGGCTGCTCGGGACGTTTCGGCCGCCCCGAGTGTCCCGAACCCTGCGGGCGCTGCGGCGTCGCCAGTCGGCGCTTCCGGCTCCGACGGTGCGAGTGGGGGGTCCCCGTCCGCCGCCGGCCTGGTCACCCTGGTCGAGGTGCTCGACGAACCACTCGACCTCGCCGCCCACGAAGCCGCGGTCGCAGACCCTCGGGCCGGCGCCGTCGTCTCGTTCCAGGGAGTCGTCCGCGACCACGACCACGGCCGCGGTGTAGCCCTCCTGGAATACGAGGGCCACCCCACCGCCGCCGCGATCCTCCGCGAGGTGGCCGAGGAGATAGCCGCCGACCCGGCCGTCTACGCGGTGGCCGTCTCACATCGCATCGGCAGTCTGGCGATCGGTGATGTCGCGCTGGTCGCCTCGGTGAGCACGGCACACCGGGCGGCGGCCTTCGCCGCCTGCGGCCGACTCGTCGACGAGGCCAAGGCCCGCCTGCCGATCTGGAAGCGTCAGCTGTTCCACGACGGCACCGAAGAGTGGGTCAACTGCCCCTGACCTCACCGCCGGGCTCCGGTCACGTCAGCGACGGCTGGCTGTGCTGTGGCGGACGGGCGGCGTCTCGCTGGTGGTCTAGCCGTACCTGGGGCGGGTGTTGCGGCAGGGATAACACGCGTCGGCGACGGCTGGTCAGCGTTGCCAGCGCGGCACGTGTGAGAGGGCTCAGGGCGACGGCTGGGCGGGTGGTTGAACGGACAGGCCACGGCGCGGATCACAGTGACGTGGGAGGAATTTCGGCGCGCCCAGAAGTCCCCACCCGTGCGGATGCCCTGATCCGGTACGGAATGGCCGCGGAGAGGTTCAGCCGCCCGAAGGTTCGGCCGCCCCGAGCCGCGGCGAGGTTCAGCCGCCCCGGGGGAGAGGGATGGCGGCCCGCCGGGCCGGGACCGGCTGCCGTGTCGGCAGCGCCGGTGTTCCGTGCCGCCACGGCAGCGCGTTGACCAGCAGTATCAGGGTGAAGGCGGGCACGTTCCAGATCAGCGACCACTCGGGTGTGACAACCAGGGTCAGGTAGCCGAGGGCAGCCGCCACCAGATAGCCCGTCCCGGTGAGGCGCTTCGATCGGGGAAGCCGGCCGCCGAGGCGGCGGCGCAGGCCGGCGTCGGCCAGAACCAGGACGGCCGGGAGCAGCCACAGGCTTTCGGCGGCGGTGGTGACCGGGCCGGCGACCGCGGCGGTGAGGCCGATCAGAGTGAACGCCGCTACCTCGTCGTTGTCGCTGTGCGCGGAGCGGGCCCGGATCAGGCCGACGGCCAGGAGCAGGATGCCGAACGAGAACCACACGAGGACGGGCGGGGCGGGAAAGTCGTAGAGACGTGCCATCGCCCCGGCGAGGGACTGGTTGTGGATGTCGCTGATCGGGGCGGGCCGGTCGAGTTCCCACATCGTCGTGCCGTACCACGCGAGGGTTTCCGCTGGAGCCGCGACCAGCGCGGCGACGGTGACCGCCGCCGCGGTGGCCAGGGCGGTGACGGCGGCCCGGCGTTGCCGGGTGACCAGCAGATAGACGACGAAGAGCAGCGCGGTGGGGCTGAGGGCGGCGGCCAGCCCGGTGCCGGCTCCGGCCCACGAGCCGTTCGCCCAGGCGCGGCGAAGCGGACTGGACGACGACGGATCGAAGGCCCGGCGCAGCGGGCCGGGCGACGACGGATCGAAGACGCGGCGAAGCGGACCGGGTGACAACGGATCGAAGACGCGGCGGAGCGGGCCGGGCGCGGACGGATCGAACCGGGGACGGGTGAAGCGGGACGCGAACCTGGTGCGATGTGGGAGGTGCAGGGTGCGGGCGGCCCGGCGGAGCCCGACGATGTCAGCGGCGAGCAGCGCGAGGATCAGCAACTCGGGCCGGCCGAGGCCGATGGCGGCGCGCACCGGTTCGGCCAGCAGCGCAAGCGATGCGGCCGCCAGGACGAACGGGCCGCGGCGCCGGCCGTGGCGGCGGGCGACCGGGCCGGCGACGACCAGGGTGGTGAGCAGCAGCGCGGCCACGCCGGCGAGGGCCAGCAGCCAGCCGGCGGCGCGCAGCGGCAGCAGGGTGAGGGGCGCGAGGAGCATCGCCGCCGCCGGTGGCTGCGCGGCTCCCGCTTGGCTTCCGGGTTCGCGGTACGCGTAGAGCCCGTCCCCGTCCAGCCAGCCCCGGACCGCCGCGTGTTCGACGGCGAGGGTGCTCAGCCCGTACCGCTGCAGGTAGAGCGTGATGATCGCGAGCGTGAGCAGCCCGCCGACGGCGACCAACCCCGACCGCAGGCGCGTAGCGCTGTGCGCACTTCTCTCGATTGCCGGCATGGCGCGACCCCCGTCTCGTCCCCGGGCTCGGCATGGCGCTGCCGGTCGACCCGCCCGCTTGCGCGAGAGGCGAAGCGGTCGAGAGCGGCGGCGGGTCATAGCCGAGCGGAAGCGAGCTTAGAAGGCGCAGACCGACCGCGCGGCCCCTCGTCCGCTTTAACGCAAAGGCCGCAAGAAGGTTGTTAGCCGGGCAATTTACGCGCTGCCGCGGCGGATGCCGCAGCGATCTTCGCCTCCCGCCGCGCGGTACGCACCGCCCGCCGAACCGAGCGCTGGCTGCGGTCCACGGCATGCGTTGTCCGATAACGCAGACCCGGACGGCCCTCGGTGTCGACGGCCGCCAGCAGCAGCCCGCCGAGCAGGCCGAGGTTCTTCAGCAAGTGGTCGCGGTCACCCTTGTCGGTCGCCGTGTGCGGGATGAGCCCGGCGGCCAGAACAGCCGCCGCGGGGCGGGTGAAACGGCCGGTGGCGAGGGCCAGGCCGGCCACCACGTCGGCGACGGCCTTGACCCGGACCAGAGTGAGCGGGTCGGTCGGCAGGCGGGGATCGGTCCTCTCCAGCAGCGGGGTCACCCGGTCGGTGAGAGGGCGGGCCGTTTCGGCCCGGGCCTCCGGCCGGGCCAGGGTCCGGATCCCGTCGACGACGAAGATCGATGCCAGCAGGGCTCGGGCTGCGGTGCGTACGGGCCTCATGACCCGGTTATACCCGCAAGCGCGCCATTACACCGGCTGTGTTCTGAGGTAACGGCCGAAGTGCGGGACGGTGAACGCGACCGTGCCGCGTTCGCCGGAGTAGATGAGTCCTTTTTTGATCAGCGCATCCCGGGCCGGGGACAGACTGGCCGGCTTGCGGCCGAGTGAGGTGGCGATGTCGGAGGTCGGCACCGCGGCGTCCATGTCGTTGCCGGGATCGCTGGAGAGCGCGGCCATGGCACGCATGTACTCCCGCTCGGCCGGGGTGGCCCGCTCGAACCGGGAGCCGAAGAAGCCGACGGCCAGCTCGACCTCGGCCTCCGGCGCGGCGACCTTCACGTCGTCGGCGGTGATCGGCGACTGCGGCGCGTGGTCCCACGTCGCCTTCCCGTACGCCTGCACGAAGTACGGGTAGCCGCCGGACTTCTCGTAGAGCATGTCGAGGGCGTCCGGCTCGTACTCCACGTCCTCCCGCTCGGCCGGCACGCCGAGCGCCAGATCGGCGGCGTCCCGGTCCAGCCGGTCGATCCGCTGGTAGCGGAAGAGCCGTTCGGAGTACGACTTGGCGGCGGAGAGCACGGCCGGCAGGTGTGGCAGCCCGGCGCCGACGACGATCAGCGGCGCCCCCAGCTGGGACAATTCGTGGCAGGCCGCGCAGAGCGCGGACACGTCGGTCGCGCTCAGGTCCTGCATCTCGTCGATGAACAGGGCGATCCCGGTGCCGACGTCGGTGGCCAGCGAGGCGGCGTCGGTGAAGAGTTCGACCAGGTCGATCTCGATGTCGCCGGAGTCGGCGCGGCCGCGGGCCGGCGGCACGTCGATGCCGGGCGCCCATCGGTCGCGCAGCTTGGAGTTGCCGTCGTTGGCCCGCAGCGCGAACGCCTTGAGCACGCCGAGCACCTCGTCCACCCGGTCCGGGTCGCGGTGGTGCGGGGCCAGCTCGCGGATGGCCATGTGCAGCGCGCCGGAGACTGGGCGGCGCAGCGACTGATCGGGGCGGGCCTCGATCTTGCCGGTGCCCCAGAGACGGCCGATCGCGGCCGAGCGCAGGGTGTTGAGCAGCACCGTCTTGCCGACGCCGCGTAGGCCGGTCAGGACCAGGCTGCGCTCGGGGCGGCCGCGGGCCACCCGCTCCAGGACCACGTCGAAAGCGTCCAGCTCGCGGCCGCGCCCGGCCAGCTCGGGTGGGCGCTGACCGGCGCCGGGAGCGTACGGGTTACGCACCGGATCCACGCGTAGCACCGTATCGGGCCGTCTAGCGCCAGCGCTAGAGTCGCCTCGATATCATCCTCTAAGGTGATCTAGCGTTCCTGCTAGAAAGATCTAGACGGGCTGATACTCGCGCAGGCAGAGAACGAAATCTACGTCGTCGTACTCGGTGTCGTAGTAGTACCACTTCGTGTAGTTCGGCACGGAGGAGCACTTCTTGATCGCGTCGTTGTCGCCGGTCGTGCGGCCGTCTATCCGCTTGAGAATCTCGTAGGTGTTCCCGGTGCACACCACGATCCGCAGTTTCGGCTCGGCGTTGGAACCCTCGTTGCGGACGCACTGACCCTTCGCCGCGAACCGCGCGTCCGCACTGGTCTGCGGCCGGGGCCCGTGCGCGGCCGGCGTCGTGGCGGTGATCGTGGTGGTCGGCGCGGTATCGTCCCGGCCGCCCAGGACGAACCATGCCGCGGTGGCCAGGCCCCCGCCGATCAGCACGCTCAGCGCGGCGATCGTGGCGCCCATCGCGAAACCGCGCCGGGCGGGCGGGCGCTTCCACTCCGGCTTCTTCCACTCCGCGGGCGGGGCGTACGACTGCTGCTGTGGGATCTCGTGTGCGCCCCAGGGGTCGGAAGGCGCCGAGTACGGCTCCTCAGGGCTCGCGCCTGGCCATGACTGGCCAGGGTAAGGCCCGTTCTGCGACATCGGGGGTCCCTCCAGAAGCGGTCTACGCTGCCTGCCACCGTAGCGTGCGGCGGACATTCGGATATCTTTCACCTTCGTGCCGTCACTACTAGTGATCTTGTCAATGCTCTTCGGCGCCGCGGCCGGCGCCTTCCTGCCCCGGATCGGCTACCGCCTGACGGTCCCCTACGGATCGCCGGCCCGCACCGGTTGCCACCGATGCGGCCGGCCCTTCCCACCCGGACCGGCCGGATGGATCCACGCCGGAGCGGCCTGCTGCACCGGCGGGCGCTGGCCGGTGGTGACGTCCGCGCTGGCCGCCGGACTCCTGGCGGCCGCGCTCGGCCCGGTGCCGCAGTTGCCAGTACACCTGCTCGCGGTGATACCCGGACTCCTTCTGGCGATGATCGACCTGGGCTGCCAGCGCCTGCCCGACCGGCTGGTCGGCACGCTCGCGCTCGTCGGCGGCATCCCACTGGCCCTGATCGCGCCGGACCGGATCGTCCCGGCCGTGTTCGCCGGGCTGCTGGTCGGCGCCACCTATCTGGCGATCGCGTTACTGCCCGGGCAAGGGCTCGGCCTCGGCGACGTGAAACTGGGCGCGGCACTGGCGTTCCTGCTCGGGTTCGCGGGATGGCCGGCGGTGGCCGTCGGTCTCGGCACCGCCCATCTGCTCAACGGCGCGATCGCCACCTGGTTGCTGGTGACGCGGCAGGCACGGCCGATCCCGTTCGGCCCGGCGCTGCTCGCCGGCGCCTGCACAGCGCTTACAACAGTCTGAGTTGCCGGTCCTTCGGGCGCGTCTGGGTAGTTTCGCCCAGCTTCTCGAAAAGTCCGGAATCGATCACGTCGAGGAACGGTGTCGGCTTTTGTTCCCGCTCACTGCCGTGCCGGAACCGCTTCGCCGCGTGGCTCACGTAGAGCCGATCCTGCGCCCGGGTCAGGCCGACGAAGAACAGCCGCCGCTCCTCGGCGGTCTCCTCCTCGGACGGCGTGGAGCCCGGCCAGCGCAACGGCAGCAGGCTGTCCTCACAACCGACCAGGAAGACGACCGGGAACTCCAGGCCTTTCGCCGCGTGCAGAGTGAGCAGGTTGACCGCCTCGGCACGCGGGTCGAGCGCGTCCACCTCGGCGCCGGTCGCCAGCTGCTGAAGGAACATCGGCAGGTCGTCGCCGATCCGTTCGGCCAGGGGGCGCAGCAGCTCGGCGGCGGTCCAGATGTCCTCGGGCGCGATCTGATCGCCGTCCAGTGTCGGCGTCGCGTATCGCTGGGCGAGCGACTGCCCGGCAGCCTTGACCCGGGCGGCCAGCGGGCCGGCCGGCCCTCCGGCGTGCCGCAGCTCGCGGGCGATGTGCTGGACGCCGGGGCGGTCCCGCAGCCGGTTGTGTGAACGTTTCTGCACCGGGATGCCGGCCCGCGACAGCGCGTCCACGATCGGGCCGGACTGCGCATCGGTGCGGTAAAGCACCGCCACGTCCGAGAACGACAGGTTGCCGGCCGTGGTGGCACGGGAGTCGACCCGCCCCGAGTCGAGCGACCGGTGCGAGAGACCGCCGACCAGCTCGTCGATCGTCCGGACCACGAAGTCGGCCTCGTCGGCGACGCTGCGGGCGGTGTACCGGCCCACCAGCGCGGCCTCCGGGTCGAGCCGTGCCGGGTCCAGCCGGCGCCCGCTGACCAGCGTCGACGGTGCGATGGCCTGCACGGCGGCGGCCAGGATCGGCGCCGACGACCGGTAGTTGCGGGTCAGCCGGACCAGCCGGGCGTCCACGAAGTCGGAGTTGAACCGCAGGAAGTACTGCACGTCGGCGCCACGGAACGAGTAGATCGCCTGGTCCGGGTCGCCGATCGCGCACAGGTTGCCGTTCGCCGGGCTGAGCAGACGCAGCAACTGGTACTGCAGCTCATCGACGTCCTGGTACTCGTCCACGAAGATCCACTGCCAGCGCCGGCGGTATCTCTCGACCAGCGCCTGGTCGTCGCGCAGCAGCGCCACCGGCACGCTGATCAGATCGTCCAGGTCGACCAGATCCTGCTGGCGCAGCAGTTTCCGGTACGCCGCGTCGTCGTCGCCCGCCTGCTCCCGGGCCTGCGCTTGCTCCTGCTCGTCGGCGATGCGCCAGCCCGAGCCGAGCCCGGCCGCCTTCGCGTTCTCCTTCAGCACGGTCAGGCCCAGCGAGTGGAACGTGCCCACGGTGATGTCCTCGGCCACGTCTCCGAGCAGCGCCTCCAGGCGCTCCTTCAACTCCGCGGCGGCCCGCCGGGTGAACGTGATCGCCAGACAGCGCTCCGGGAAGACACCCAGTTCAGCGCAGAGGTACGCGATCCGGTGCGTCAGCGTGCGGGTCTTGCCGGTGCCCGGGCCGGCGACGATCAGCAGCGGGCCACCCGGCGCCGAGGCGGCCACCCGCTGCATCGCGTCCAACCGGTCCAGCAGGCCGGTGCCGACCTCTTCCATCCCGGCCAGCATCGGCTCGAACGGCTCGTGCGGGCTCGGTGGCGGAGCCAGCGGCGGAGGAGCCGGCTTCTCCCGGACCGGCTTGGGCTTCGGAGGCTTGGCGGCAGGCATCTCGGCCTTGGCACGAGACGGCGGCTCGGTCGAGGCGGGGAAGTCGAAGAGCGTCTCCACCTGGGGAGCGCTGTTGCGATTACGCAGTTCACCCGGGTCGAACAGGGTGATCACGCCGTACTCGCCGTCGTAGCCGGGGACCCGCCGCACGTCGCCACGCCGCAATCGGGTGATCGCCTCGCGCAGCTCGTCGCCGCCCGCCTTGCCGATCTCATCGACCGGAACCTTGCGCAGAATGTCCAGCTCCGCGCCGAGTGTCGCGACCAGATGATTGAGCTGCGCCTCGACCGTCTTCGATTTCGGCCCGACGCCGTGGATCTCGCCGATGATCTCGTGCAGCTGGATCAGGTGCTCGACGTGATCGTCCTTGTGGAAGCCCAGGGGCCGGTCGGCCAGATCCTCGATCCGGCTCAGCACGCCCACCGTCAGCGGCCGGCCGCACTCCGGACAGCGGCCGTGTGCCGCACGGGTCTTCGCCGGCTCCCAGTTGACGCCGCAGGCACGGTGGCCGTCGGCGTGGTACTTGCCCTCTTCCGGGAAGAACTCGAGCGTCCCGGCGAGGCCGGCGCCGTCGCGCACCGCGAAGTAGTCGGGGGCGCCGGTGAACAGGGTCGCCTCGCGGGCCAGGGCGGCCGGCGAGTGGGCGTCCGAGTTCGAGACCAGGCGGTACCTGTCCAGGCTGGAGACGCGCCAGTTCATCTCCGGGTCGGAGGAGAGACCGGTCTCCACCGCGGTGATGTGATCGGCCAGGTCGGCGTAACAGTCGGCGATCGCGTCGAAACCCGACTTGGAGCCCAGAGCGGAGAACCACGGCGTCCAGATGTGCGCCGGGACCAGGTAGCCGCCCGCCTCCAGGGTGATCTCCAGGAGGTTCCGCGAATCCAGGCCGAGAATCGGCCGGCCGTCCGCCGTGAGGTTGCCGATCCGGGACAGCGCCGTATTGATCTTCTCCACCGACTCGAAGTCGGGGGCATAGAGCAGGTGGTGCACCTTGCGGGTCTTGTCGTCGCGCTTGTAGATCGTCGAGATCTCGACGCTCAGCATGAACCGCGCCGGCGTGGTGCCCCGCAGCGAACCCGGCAGCCGCTTGGTGACCGGCTTCTCGTCGGCGAGCCGGAACAGGCCGGGTTCGGCCGGCTCCAGGCTCTCCTTCAGATGCTCGAACCACGCCGGATGGGTGAAGTCACCGGTGCCGAGCAGGGCGATGCCTTTGCGCCGGGCCCACCACGCGAGGTTGGGGAGTGTCAGATCACGGCTGCAGGCCCGCGAGTAGCGAGAATGAATGTGCAGGTCCGCGACATATGTATCCGTGCTGACCTCCACACTCCGCATCCTGTCACGGCCGTCGGTCCCGCCATGCTTCGCCACGCTCAAACACACTTACCGATCTTGATGGGTTACGTCGCGCGCAATTCGATGACGGTGACCTGCGGGGGCGCGCCCACCCGCACAGGCGGACCCCAGAATCCCGCGCCGTTGGTCACGTAGACCGGCACGCCGTCCACCTTCCCGAAACCGGAGACTACCGGCTGCTGGAGCTTCACGAGAAGGTTGAACGGAGCCATCTGACCGCCATGGGTGTGGCCGGAGACCTGGAGGTCCACCCCGAAGGCGGCAGCCTCCTTCGCCGCGACCGGCTGATGGGCCATCAGCACGACCGGACGGCTGGTGTCCCGGTCGCCGAGCGCGCGGCCGAAATCGGGGGCGTCACCCTGCTGCTCCCCGGCCAGGTCGTTGACCCCGGCCAGGTCCAGGCCGTTGATCGGCACCCGTTCGTTGCGCAGCGGCCGGATGCCCAGCCGGTCCACCTCCGCGATCCACTCCTCGTGGCCGGAGTAGTACTCATGGTTGCCGGTCACGAAGAACGCGCCGTGCCGGGACTCGATGCCACCCAGCGGCGCCGCGAACCGGCCCAGCTCAGCCACGCTCCCGTCGACCAGGTCACCGACGATGCAGACCAGATCCGCGTTCACCGAGTTGATCACCTGGACGATCCGCTGAGCATGGTTCGCACCGGTCAGCGGGCCGATGTGAATGTCCGAGACGACCGCCAGGCGGGTGCCGTCCATCGCCCTCGGCAGCTTCGCCATCGGCATCTGGAAACGATCGATCCGCGGCGCGCTCGTAGCGGTCTTCACGCCGTAACCGGTGACGCCCGCCGCCGTCAGGCCCGCGAAGATGGCCGAGCCGCGAGCCAGCAGCAGCCGCCGCTCGATCCCCCGCTTCTCCTCCGGGGTGGGCTCCGGCTCGCCCGCCGGCCCCTCGCCGGCCACAGACGGCGGGACGGTCGGCGGGACATCCGTGACGACCGGTGCCGTCGTGCCGGCCTGCGCACCGGTGGCCGCGCCACCCACCGGACCGGTCGCGGCGTCGGCGATCGGGATCGCGGCGCTCGCCGGCACCGTTTCACCCTGCCCGGATTCACCCTGCCCGGACGAGGCGGTCCCGGCGGTTCCGGTTCGGGCCTTTGCGGCGGTACGCCCGGGGCCCGCCCACAGACGCAACGCCAGCGCACGCGGAACCTCCAGGACGGCAAGCGTCACCAGCAGGTAGAACATCACGGCGATCCACAGATAGCCGGGCCACGAGAGCCACTTGACATAGCCGGCCCGCACGCCGATCAGCGTCACCGGCGCGAGCGCGCAGAGCAGCACGGCCAGAGCCGTCCCGATCCGGCGCCCTCGGCCCGGCCGCAGCGGATCCCGGACCAGCCGCTTCCACAGATAGAAGTGGATCAGACCGATGATCAGCAGAACCACCGCGAAGAACAGCAACAACCCAACCCTCCCCAGCCGGCAACTCACGTGCCCATGCCACCAGCTTGCCCGACTCGATGTCCCCGAGCGGCCGTGACCCGGTACGACGGCGGACTCGGCACTCAGCGGTGTCTCAGCATGGGTGTGCCACGTGGGCCGCCACCCGGCTCATCGGGGCGCGACTGTAACCCGGCTCACAGGGAGCGGGCGCTGAGCCGGGGTGAAGGGCCGCGGTGTCACCAGGGCCAGTCGATGGAGACGGTGACGGTGGGGGTGATCTCGCCGGCGGTGGCGGCGGTCGGGCTGAGCGCCACACCTATGAAGGTGAGGGCGATGACGGATCGTCTCCACCGGCTGCGGTGGCGGGTTGGTTTTACCGTGCGGACGCTTTCGGTCACCCCGTGTTGTTCCATGGGCATAGTTATATTCGGCGGAGTCGAAGTGGCGCATCCCTAGATCATCTTTTTGAAAGTGGGCTCGCGCGTCCGTCCGGCGACAGTCCATGACAGACCCCGCCGCGGTCCATGCGCTCGCGTCACGCCGTCGTGCCGCCTGCCGGGGGAAGTGCAGGCGGCACGAGCCTGGCGTGGCTCAGTCCGGTCCGGCCGCCCCGACCACGTCGAACAGCATCAGCAGGAAGAACTGCGCTCCGGTGCCGAAAGCGGTGGCCAGCGCATATCCGATGGCGGCGTCGGTGGGAGTCACGCTGTCGCGGTTCTCCTCGAACCAGTCGACGCTCACGCTGCCGTCCGACTTGAGCTCGAAGTCGCCCAGCCGCACACCGTCACGAGTGAGCCGGCTGGTGTCCGGGCTCTTGGGCCGCAGCCGGTACGTCACCGAGTCGTGGACGACGGCCACCTTGTACGAACCTCGTGCGAAGCGTCCCGGGCCGGGGCGCAGCCGAGCCGCTTCGTCGTTCACCAGCATTCTCAGATTCGCCGCTTTGCGGGTGCCGATCGGCACGTTCTTGGCGATGGCCGGGTCGCCGACGCGTTCCACGACCGCGCTGGAGACCGCGTCGCCCACCGCCACGGTGACGGTGACCCACCCGTCCTCCGCCGTGACGTCGACGGACAGTTCTTGGATGTCATTCACGGTACGAGGCTCCCCGCGTCGATGTCGGTGTCGGAAGGTGTCAGTTGGGTGCGAACCAACTCCTGATAGAGGGAGTCATTTTGCAGCAACTGATCATGGGACCCCACCGCGCGCACCATGCCGGCGTCCAGCACGACGATCTCGTCGGCCATCGTGACGGTGCCGAGACGGTGGGCGATCAGGATGACGGTGCACTCACGCGCGACCTGGGTCACGAGCTCGCGCATGGCGACTTCGCTGCGGGTGTCGAGATGCGAGGTCATCTCGTCCAGGAGCAGCACGTCCGGCTTGCGCAACAAGGCCCGGGCGACGGCGAGGCGCTGCCGTTCGCCGCCGGAGAGCGCGAGACCGCGGGCGCCGATGTCGGTGTCCAGGCCGTCCGGCAACCCGGCGACGAGGTCGAGGAGTTGAGTGCGCTCCAGGACCTGGAGGATGGTGGCCGCGTCGGTGTCGGGAGCCGCGTAGGTGAGGTTCTCGCGGAAGGTTCCCGCCAGCATCGGGGTGTCCTGCTCCACATAGGCGAGTCGCCGCCGTACGGCTTCGCGCGGCTGGCCGGCGATGCTCACCCCGTCCAGGGTGATGCGCCCGGCGGTCGGCTCGTAGAAGCGCTCGATCAAGGAGAACACCGTCGTCTTACCGGCGCCGGAGGGACCGACCAGCGCGGTCACCGCGCCGGCGCGGGCGGTGAAGCAGATCCCGGACAGGGTGCTGCCCCGCCCCGGATATCCGAAGCTGACGTCATGGAACGTCACGGTCGCCGGCATGGAACGTGTCGCGGCCCAGACGGGCCCGTCGTGCCGCTCCAGTTCCATGTCCTCCACCGCCTGGATGCGGACCATGGCGCCGAGGCCCTGATGCAGGCTGGTGGCGCCGTCGATCAGCGCGACCACCGGTGTTCCCAGGTTGAAGAGGTAGAGCAGGAACGCGATGAGCGTCGCGACGGTGATGTCCTGCTGTGCGACCAGGACCCCGCCCATGCCGATCACGGCCAGGAAGGACAGTTGCAGGGCCAGGGCGGTGACCACGGTGACGAAGACCTGGTAACGCGCCCCGGTCAGAGCCGCGGCGTAGGCGCGCTCAGCGGCCTGGTCCGCTCGGTCGATCTCGCGTTGCTCGGCGTTGCTGGCCTTGACCGTTCGGATGGCGCCGAGCGCCCGGTCCATGGAGGCCCCCAGAGCTCCGACCGCCTCCTGCCCAGTGGTCACCGCGGCGCGCATGCGAGGGAAGGCGACCAGCACCGCGACCAGGGCGATCACGAGAACGCCCAGGGTGACCAGCAGCAGGGAGGGACTCAGGATCGCCATGATGACGATCGACGTGAGCAGGTGGAGCGCGCCGTCGACGAGCTTGATGGCACCGCTGGTGGCGGCGTACTGCACCATCGTGCTGTCGGAGGTGATCCGCGAGGTGAGATCAGCCGGCTCGGAGCGGTCGAGCTCGCCGATGCGGAGATGGATCAGGCGGCGGATCAGCCCTCGGCGCACGTCCAGCACGATGCGCTCGGAGGTGCGCTCGGTGAGCCAGGTCTCGCATGCGGTCAGCGCCAGGGACAGGAACACCAGGCCGAACAGGCCGGCGGCCAGCCATCGCACCTCACCGTCGGCACCGAGCCTGGTGATGATCTTCTCGGTGAACAGTGGTTGTGCCAATGCCAGGACGCTGCCGACCAGGGTGAGGCCGAGCGCCGTCAGCAGGACGAGCTTGTGGGGTACGGCGTAGCGCAGCAGGGCACGGAGGGCGCTGGCGCGGTACGGGCCCGGAGGTCCGTTCTTCATCGTCTTTTCCCTTCGCATGGGTGGAGCCGGCTGGTGAGTCCCGGGACGGCGGTCGTGAAGTGTTCGGGGGCCAGGTATCGACGTGCCGCGGCCGCCACCTCGGAGGCGCCCAGGTGGTGGAGTTGTCGCGGCACGCTCAGCCAGAACGCCGGCGGCAGACCGTAGGCGGCGGCCCGGGCACAGGACGTCGCCGTCTGTGCCGTACCGGCCTGGGCGGCGACCGTCGTCTGGAAGACGCCGGCCTTCGCGGTCGCCCACTCCGCCGCCGTCGGCGGGCGTCGCACCGCGGTGCCGAGGGCATGCAGCGCGGCGTCGGCGAGCAGGTCGGCCCGGGCTCCTGTGACGTCGATCCGCAGGGCGAGCCAGGCGCCGGTAGCGTCGTGCTCGACAGTGCAGGTGGCGTTCACGACCCCCGGGTAGCGGCGACCCAGCGCACGATGCAGCCGGGCCTGCGAGCCGCCCCCGACGAGTTCCGCGGCCATCAGCACCGCCGCGAAATCCTGATCACCGGGGTACGGCGCGGGGGCGGTGGCCAGCATCGTGGCGTACTCCGCTTCCGGATCGCCGACGATCTGTGGCGGCGCCGGCCGGTGGACCCGGCTCCGCGGACGGGCGATCGGCACGACGTCAGCGGGCACCGTGCCGAGATGACGGCCGGCCGCGCGGATCGCCGTGGCGGCGTCGATCGGACCGGCCACGATCAGCAGCGACGGGCGAGGGCGGATGTGCGCCGTGCGCGGCCCCTCCGCCGGACCGGCGGATCGGCCGGTGAGGCGTCGCGACAGCACATCGCGCCAGAACCCGCGCCGATGGCCCTCGGTCCGGGCCCGCCCGGGTGAGGCCGGCCGGTGCGGATGCCCGGCGAGGATGCCGGCGAATGCCCGCGCGACGTCCTCGAAGCGGTCCGGAACCGAGCTGGCGAGCACGAGCGGCAGGTCGCCGACGGACTCCGCCGTCACGGTGAGCCCGGGAACGGTACGAGCCGCCGTCACGTCCAACCGGCGGATCAGGTCCCCGGCGTCCAGGCCGCCCGTGGCGATCAGAACGAGCCTGGACTCCACCACCGGCGTGGCGTCCGCCGACAGCACCACGATCCGCAGCCCGTTCGCCAACCGGGTGTCCGCGGCCGTCTGCCAGCTCACGGCGGGCTCCCGATGACGCGGATCTCGGCGACCGGTCCGGCGGTCAACCGCTCCGCCGCCCGCGACACCGCGTCCGGGGGGAGGACTCGGATCTGCTCGGTCAGGTGGTGCGGTGGGCCGACGGCCGGCCACAGCAGCGCGGCGCGTGCGGCCATGCTCGCGTGCCCGTCCGGGCCGTCCAGATCTTCCAGCAGGTGAAGTCGCAGGGTGTCGGCCGCGCGCTCCATTTCGGACCGGTGCACTGGTCCGGCGCCGACCTGCAGCAGGACCCGGTCCACGTACCCCCGCAGTGCGCTGTGGGCGGTTTCCGGGCCGCCGCGCACGTGCGCCAGGGCCAGGTCGGCGTGGCGAGCGTGAAATGCGGCGCCGAACATCCCGGCTCGGAAGCCGATCCGGACGGGAGACGGGACGGTGGCCTGGACGCGCCGGGCCACCACGGCGGTGAGCATCACGGTGGCGAGATAGCTCGCGGGATCCTGGTGAAGGTCCGGCATGGGGTACGCCAGCAGCACGGCGGGCGGCTCGCCGGGCCTGCGCACGGTACGCGTGCCGGCCCGGGGCGCCGGTGCGGCCCCGGGGGCCGGGGGCGCGGACGAGCCCGCGTACACCTGGTCGATCAACCGTTGCACCTGCCGGGGCCGGATGTCACCGACCACGGCGAGCGCGGAGTTGACCGGGACGTAGTGGGCGCGCTGATGGACGGAGACCTGCTCGACGGACAGGCGGCGCAGGTCGGCGCGCAGCCCGAATCCGTCGGCCGGCACCGGGTCGCCGCCGTAGAGAGCGGCCGCGGCGAGGCCCCAGGGGAAACCACGCCCGGGGCCGAGCGCGTCGATCTCCTCTTCGATCTTGTCGATCTCCTCCGCCATCACCTGCTGCGCCGCCGGACCGGGCATCGCGGCCGCGAACCGTTGGATCGCCTCACCCACCGCCGCCGGGGGAACCAGCAGGGTGAACGCGCTGTGATCCGGCCAGGTATGTGCTTCGGCGATCCCGCCGACGCCCTCGAGCCAGGCGAACAGATCAGGTCCGTGTGCGGTGGGGCGGTGGCGCATGACGAGGTGCTCGCTCAGGTGAGCGAGTCCGCGGTGTCCCTCACGGTCAGCCCGGTGGCCGGCGCCGACCGCGAGGGACACCGCAGCGATCCGCCAGCGCGGGTCCGCCCGCACGTAGGGGCGGATCGGGGAGATCAGCGCGGTCGTCATCGCGATGACTGATAGACCGAGACGCACATCTGCTGGCCGCCGGTGCCGGTGAACGGCAGGCGCGCCCAGCCGCCGTACCGGTCCACCAGTTCGAGCCCGGCCGCGTCGGCGAGCAGGTCGAGCTCGCTCGGCCACACGTAACGCTGCAGCAGGGTGCTGACCTCGGGGTCGGAGCCGGCCCGCAGGAGGGTGTTCACCACCACCATCAGCTGTTCCGCGGGGAAGGTGCGGATGTTCTCGATCAGCACCCCCGAGTCGCCCACCGGGTTCACGTTGGTGACGGCGGCCGTCTGCACGTGGTACGGGGCGGGATCGAAGGTCTCCAGCACCGCGACACCGCCGGGGGCCAGGTGCCGGGCGATGGCCTGCATGGTCGCCGCCTGCTCCTCCGGAGTCAGCGCGCAACAGAACACGTTGAACGGCGCCAGCACCACGTCGAACTCGGCGCCCAGGTCCAGGGTGGTGAAGTCGGCGGGGATCAGGGTGATCCGTTCGGCGCCCGGCTTGGCCCGCAGGATCTCCAGCATCTTCGGTGAGGCCTCGACGCCGTGCACGTCGTAACCGTGCTCGGCCAGCGGAAGCCCGATCCGTCCGGTGCCGATGCCCAGTTCCAGGATCTTCCCCTGGGGATGGCCGGCGGACTCCAGGAAGCTGATCACCGTGGCGGACTCGAAGTCGGGATAGATGTCGTCGTAGTAACCGGCGACGGCGTCACTGAAGGGGATGGCGTGCTCAGACATGGGTCAGGTCCTCGGTCAGGTTGCGCGCGGGGCACAGCGGGTCGATCCGGGCCTGGCGGAACACACGCGCGATGACCTCGTCGCGAGATTCCGCTCCCGGGGTGGTCGCGTGGTGCAGCAGGGCCGTGGCCAGAGCGGTGCTGCGGTGCTGGCCGAAACTGAGTCCGGTCTGTCCGGGCCGGGGGTCGTCGGGATCGTCGGCTCCGCTGATCCCCGGCCGGTACTGCTCGGTGAAGGCGGAGATCTCGGGAGCGATGCCGGCGAACCCGTCCAGCGCCTCGGCGAGCTCCTGCTCGGCACGCGCCGGAGCCCCGGTCAGGTACACCACGAGGGCGTCGCGGCGCGGGTAGGCGGCCGGGTCCGACAGGATCTTGGCGTGGTACCCGACCTCGGCCCGCTCCAGGTGGTGCAGGGTGGCCCGCCAGATCGCCGGGGCGTGCCGGGCATCGGTGATGTGGACGAACAGGCGCCGTACCCGCTCATCGGGGAGGACCGGGCGCCGCGAGCCCATGACGTAGTAGAAGCCCGGAGAGACGTGGGGACGGCGTGCGTCGAGCAGCACCTCCACGATCTCGCCGACTCGCGGCTCGCCGGGGCCCACGTACCGGTCGCGGGAGATCCGGGCGGTGATCTCCGGCAGGCGGACGACCAGATCCTGGCCGTCGAGTTCGAGAAGCAACCCGTGTGACGTGGTACGGCTGTGCGGCACCTGATCGTGCAACTCGGCCTCGAACCGGGTGCCGTACCGGCGGCGTGGCATCAGCGTCGCGTCGGCGGCCGGAGGGCGCGCCCCGGCGTGCAGGTGCCGGTACAGGTGGAGGGAGAGCGTGCCGCGCAGTTCCCGGGCGTCCTCGGCGCGCAGGGCCAGGCCGGCGACCTCGGCGCTGCGACCGTCCGCGGCGATGCCGATCGCGTCGGCGGCCGCGGCGAGACGGGGGTTGATCAACATGTCAGTTCCTCGGAGACGAGTGCGACGCCGAACAGCCGTGCGGTGGCCACGGAGTCGGTCAGGAATCGGCGACAGATCCCGGCGATCGCCTTGACGACCGGGTTGAGCTGCGAGTGGTTCTCACCCCAGGTGATGAGCCGGTCGTACATGTGCCAGCCGGCGAACCCGAACGCCCGGGCGGCCAGGTCCGGGTCGTCCGCGGGGGCGTGCTCGCGGTATCCGGCCCAGAACGCGCGGACCAGGTCACCCGCGACGTCCAGGCCGGCGGTCGCGCGGCGGTGGATCTCGGTGTGGTCGAGCTCGTCCGAACCACCGGCCACGGTGGCCGCCCGGCGGTCCGAGAGCGCGAGATAGAGCGCCTGGAAGACCAGCTCCCCGGTGAACGCGCCGAGGTCGCGTGCCGGGTCGGCGAGACGGAAGTACTCCCAGTCGCACAGGTACAGCTGGTCGTTGGCGAGGAAGAACTGGTCCATCCGCAAGTCGCCGTGCACCGGGACCCGGCGTGCGGCGGCCTCGGCGGCCCGTAAGGCGTGTAGGCCGGCCACCACCTCCGCGTCGTTCTGCACGAGTCGCCAGCCGGCCAACTGCGCCATGCTGTAGCCGCCGAGCAGCTCGACCGGCAGCGCTGTGAGCCAGGCCAGTGGTGGCATCTCCAGCGGGCTGTCGTCCGTGCCGGACGGCACGTCGAGGCCGTGCAGGGCGCCGATCGCCGCACCGGCCCGGACGCAGAGGGCGGGTTCGAGCTCGCCGGCGACGGCGATGGCGTTCATCGCACGTGCCCCGGGAACGCGGTGGAAGGCCACCAGTCCGGCGTCGGCGTCGGCGCCGAGCAGTTCCGGCGAGCGCAGTGGTGACCCGGGCGGAACGCGGCGCGCCACCTCCTCGTACGCGAGGGTGCGCTGCAGAGCGGTGGGAACCACGGCCGGCAGCTCCTTGATGAAGACGCTGTGCCCCGTCGAGGTGGTGCCGGCCCAGTTGGGATTCCTGCCACCCAACGCGGACACGGTGTTCATATCGATCTCGCCCAGGCCGAGCCGGTGGAGGAAACCGATCACCTCCGGGTGCTCGTCGAGTGACTCCGGAGTGAAGGCGAGGGCCATGGCGGCGGTGACGTCGGTCATCAGTGGGTCCCTGGATAGCCGGGCGCCACGGCGAGCAGCGTCCCGATGAGATGGGTGTACTTGTGCAGTTCGTTGTCCCAGGGCATGGCGGCGGCGTGGTCGCGCATGTGGGTCACGATCCGCAGGACCACGGCGCGATGGACCAGCTCCGGGTCGAGGTCCGCGGCGGCCCGGAGGATCGGGCCGGCGAGCGGGTCGGTGCGCAGGTCCGGCGCCCGGCTCCGGTCGAGTCCACCGGCCACGAACGCGAGCTCCGTCAGCTCGCCGAGCAGCCAGCCGAGGTCGAACGCCGGGTCGCCACTGGTCAGCTCGGCTCCACTGAGGATCTCCACCGGCAGTGGATCACCCGACACGCTCGGCAGGATCGAAGCCAGAGACACGTTGCCGTGCAGCAGGACGCCGGGACCGCCACAGGACTCCCGCGCCCAAGCGCGGATCCGGTCCAGGCCGGCCACGCCCCAGATTTCACGCGCGAGGCTGTGCAGGCGGTCGCCGTGGCCGGCCCGGTGCGGGCCGTCGAGCCAGCGCAGCAGCCGGATGATGCCCGGCGCCGGTGCGAGCGGATCCGCGACGCGGTGGCGGTGCAGGCCGGTCAGGCCGTGGACGACTTCGGTGAGCGCTGCGGCCAGGCGGTCGTGGACCATGGGCCCGGCGTCGTGCCAGAACGCGGCGGTCAGGGGGGCGGCGGTGCGGTAGAGCAGACCGTCGCCGTACGGCTCGGGTGTCACGAACCGTGCTCGGGCGGTGCTCGCCCCGGCCAGGATCCGGTGGTGGTGCGCCGCCACCGGCGCTCCGATGGGCTCATCGATGACACCGGGCCGTATCCACCACAGTGCGGTGTCGGCACTGGGCTGGTGCACGATGGCGTGACGCAACCCGGTGGTGGCGGTGAGGACCGCCGGACCCCACTCGAGATCAACGGCCGGCGTCATGGCGCGCCTCCGCCCGCTGCTGCATCAGTCGCAGCATGGTGGGGACCGGGGTGACGCCGCCGTCGTGTTCCTCACCGGTGGTGGCGCTGACGGCCGGTTCGGTGGGGCCGACCACGATCCGGTGATCGCCGGCCAGCGTCTTGAGATGGGCGGCGGCGGCGGGTCCGTGGGCGTGGCCGGGCGGAAGCGCCGGAGCGATCCCGATGACGGCCGGGGTGAGCTGAAGGGCCAGTTGCAGCGGCGTGTCGGCGAGGCCGAGCGCGAGCCGGGCCAGGAAGTGCAGGCCGGCCGGGTGCACCAGGATCGCGTCCGGCCAGTCGGCCAGTTCCAGGTGGGGAGCGGGCCAGGAGGGCAGCCGCGTCCAGGAGTCCACGGTGACCGGCCGCCCGGTCAGCGCGGTCAGCGCGTCGACCGTGACGAAGCGGGTCGCCGACGGCGTCAGCATCACGCGGACCTCGACGTCGGGGTAGCACTCTTTGATCCAGTTCACCCAGAACGGAAGATGGGTCACGGTGAGGGCGCCGGTTCCCACCAGGAGGAGCCGACGAAAGCCGATCTGTGGCTTCAATAGTGCGGCCAGCTCATCGCTCGTTGCGTGCTGCGCTGCCATGCCGATTCCTTTCCGTGCGACCTGTGCCGGTTCGGGATTGATCCTGTCGGGTGGAAAGTCGGATAGTCCAGCGCGTATTCAAAAAATTGGAGAAGGGTAGCGGCGGACCATTGCGGGATGCGATCTTTCTGGGGCACGGGATGGAGTCACCAGCCCGGCGGAAAGAAAGAGGAAACACCATGGAGCAGAACCTCACCAACGCGGAACTCGTCGACGGTTACACCGCCTACACCTCCGCGGAGGAGCTGGAGCTGATGGACGCCGGCGCCAACGCCCCGGCCTTCAGCCCCGCCGTCAGCCCGCTGATCCCGATCCTGGTCCGCGCCACCCTGATGGCGGCGACCTCCTCGCAGCGCTGTGCCCAGACGATCGCGCAGTCGACCGGTGGCGTGAAGAAGACCATCAAGAAGGTCTGCTGACCGTTTCCTCGCATTACCGGTAGTTTCAAGGTGCGCTGCCCCGCGGTGATTCTTCACCGCGGGGCACGCCTTTTTTTTGGGGGTGTCCGCGTTCGGCGAAAGAGCGATGACGCGGGCGGGCGATCTACGGCGAGGGTGGCCGGACAGCCGGTGAAGAGAATTGCTCCCAGGAGCTGGAACAGCGCGATCAGCATGACAAAAAGGCGGTGCTCCGGGACTCGTCCCGAAGCACCGCCGAAGGCCGGCTCGTCTCTATCCTGTACCGCAGGATCTACGGAGCACGAGCGCGCAAAGAATGGAACTAGTCCTCCCAGGAGTCCGGGAGGCCTTTCTCAGGCGATGTCGCGTCGCCGGATCAGGGTCGTGCCGAGCAGTGAGGTGACCGCGCCGTAACCGAGCAGCACCAGGGCGGCGAGCCAGTACGGCATGCTGTCGGACCCTCCGGTGACCGCGGCCGTGGCGCCGTACGGCAGGAAGTCCATGATGGTCTTCGCCCCCTCGCCGGCCACCTTGACCAGAAGGAACAGCCCGAACGTCGCCGCCAGCGGACCGATGAAGTAGATCGCCGCCGCGGCCAGGCTGGCCCCGATCTGGCTGCGGATGAGCACACCGAGGCCGACGCCGAAGACGGCCCAGAGCGCGAAGGCCACCCCGTTGAGGGCGATGCCGGCCCACACCGTGGGGTCGTCGAGGTGCGCGCCACCCCACCTGTCGGCCAGGAACACGGCACCCACAGCGATGTTCACGACCGTGCCGGCAGCCCACCAGAGCACACCGACCAGAGCGGCCGCCGCGATCTTGGCGGCGACGACGGCGGTCCTGCGGGGGGTGAACAGGAAGGTCGCGGTGGCGGTGTTGTGCTGCACCTCGTTGGTCATCAGCAGCACGCCGAGCAGGAAGACGAAGAACAACCCGATGTACTGGCCGCTGGTGTAGAAGTTGGCGACGATCTCGGGTGTCGAGGGAGCGGTGATCGTCTCACCGAGGACCTCGGTCGTGGTGCCCGCGTCGGCGGGGTCGGCGAGCCAGGCCGACCAGATCGCGGCGGCCCACAGGGGCACCCCGATCAGAATGAGGATCCACCAGACGTTCGTTGTCCGGATCTTGGCAAGTTCGCTGCGTACGAGGTTCATCGGATGGCCGCCTTTCCGCTGGTGAGTTCGAGGAACGCCTGTTCCAGGTCGGGGGAGCTGGCCTCCATCTCGTGGATCTCCAGCTGGGCGCGGAGGGCGGCGCGGCTGACCGCGGCCCGGTCCACTCCCTCCACGAGGATCGCCCCGCCGGCGGCGACCTCGACGCTGGCGCCGAGCGCCGTCAGAACGGAGATCAGCTCGTCGGACTGGGGGGTCCGGATGCGCAGCCGTTGCGGGGAGACGGTGGCGAGTATCTCTGCCACCGTGCCCTGCCGCACCAGCCGGCCCGCCGCGATGATCACGACGTCGTCGGCGAGCGACTGCATCTCCGTCAACAGGTGGCTGGAGACCATGACGGTTCGCCCCTCGGCCGCCAGCGAGCGCAGGAACCCGCGGATCCAGTGGATGCCCTCAGGGTCGAGGCCGTTGGCGGGCTCGTCGAGGATCAGGACCCGGGGGTCGCCGAGCATGGCGGTGGCGATGCCGAGGCGCTGACGCATACCGAGCGAGTAGCCCTTGACCTTGCGGTTGCCGGCATTGCTCAGTCCGACCAGTTCCAGCACCTCGTCGGCCCGCGAGTACGGAAGTCCGGCAGCGGCACAGTAGACCCGGAGGTGGTTGCGCCCGGTGCGGCCCTGATGGGCGGCGGTGGCGTCGAGCACCGCACCGACCCGCCGGACCGGGTTCGGGAGGTCCGTGTAGCGGCGGCCGTCGATGGTCGCGGTGCCTGAGGTGGGCCTCACCAGGCCGAGCAGCATTCGCAGAGTGGTGCTCTTGCCGGCGCCGTTGGGACCGAGGAAGCCGGTGACACGGCCAGGTCCCGCGGTGAACGACAGGCGGTCGACCGCCTGGACGCCGCGGTAGGTCTTGGACAGGCCGGATATTTCGATGTGTCCCTCTGACATCGGCTTCCCTCCTGGAGTGGTTGGGCGCTTGGTGTGACGGATAGGCGCTGCTTCGTCTGAAGAGAAGCACTCCGCAGGCGGGTCGGCGAAGCCTGCTTCAAGAATTCCTATATGACGCTGCGATGACTATCAGATTCACTGTCTTCAGTCAGCATCGTCCCAAGGGTTGACCGTAGTCATAAGTTGATTTAGCTTTATGACTGTAGTGATGAGGCAGTGGCCGGGGGCCACCACCCATGGGGGGAAACATGAACCAGCGCGAACTCGAGGCCTTCGTCACGGTGGCCAAGTTCGGCAGGATGGATCTTGCGGCGCGAGCGCTGGGCTACTCACAGCCCGCGATCAGCTACCAGATCCAGTGCCTTGAGCAGGCACTCGGGGTGAAACTGTTCGTCCGCAACTCGACCGGCACCGCGATCACCGCTAGTGGCGCGATCATGCTGCCGTCGGTGAAGGCCGTGCTGGCGTTGATGAACGGGATCAAGCACACCGTGTCCCAGCGGCCCGCACACTCCACCGCGGTTCCTGCCGGAAGGCTTCCCCAGTAGGGCTGCCCATGGGGTCGGAAGCCCTGGTTCGGCCGGTCCAAGGGCTCCGATCTCGTCCGCCAGTCATCTATATCGAGATTCTCGAGTCATGGACCGAAAGTCCCTTGAGGACTGTTACCATGACTTACTAATGACCAGCACTGCTGTGTAATCGCGAGGTAGCCACCATGGTTCGGAGAGTTCCGCAGCCCGAATTCGGGCTTCGGCTGCGACGGATGCGAATCGAACGGGGCCTGTCTCAGCGCGACCTCGCCGTCGGCTCGGTCAACCAGTCCTACATCTCGCTGCTGGAGTCGGGCTCCCGGGTGCCCACCCTGGAAACCGTCGTCCACCTCGCCGGTGTCCTCGGCGTCCCGCTCAATACTCTCGTCGACGACGTGCCCCTGCACACCGATTCGCCCGCGGTCGGGTCATGGCTCGCCGAGGATGTGATCACTTCCAGCGCCATCGACCATGGCGACCTGGAGGGTGCGCAGACACGGCTGGCGACGACTTACCGTGCGGCTCTCGCGAACGGATCAGCCGACAAGGCGCTGCACCACGGTCTCGGCCTGGAGCGCATTCTGGAGATGCGCGGCGACCAGGACGGTCGATATCGGCTGCTGACCGAACTGGTCGAGATGGCGGTTCGTGTCGGCGTGCCGGAAGCGGCGGTGCGCACCCGGATCGCTCTCGCCAGCGCCGCGCGTGACGTGGGCCGGCTGGCCGAGGCGCTGACGCAGGTGGAAGCGGCGCAGCAGGAGATCGATGACTCCAGCTTCGTCAACGGCCCGGAACATGTCCGGCTTCTCGCCGTCCACACCTCGGTGCTCAGCGATGCCGGCGGCAGCATCGAGGTCGAGCGCATCATCGAGCGCATGCTCACCATGGCGTCCCAACTCGGCAACCGCGCCATCGCCGGGCGCGCGCACTGGGTGGCAAGCGTGGCGCTGGCCCGCCTCGGGGAGGTGGAGAAATCTCTTGTCCACCTCCAGTCGGCGCGGGAGATGCTGGCGAACCCGAGCACCTCGCTGCGGGAGTGGGCGCGTTTCACCCGGGCCGCGGCATCCGCCCTGCTCGACGCCGAAGCCGGGCTCGCCGAGATCGAACCGGCGATGCTGGCGGCCCGCGCAGCGACCGCCGCATCCGAGGCCGGTGACGGCCCGACCGTGTCAGTGAGCCTCGAAGTCCGGTATGCGCTGGCTGTGGGTGACCCGGAACGAGCTCTGGAGATCGCCTCCACCGTCGATGAAGAGACGCTGACCGGCATTGAGAAGGTCCGGTTCGTGCTGGCTCTCGGCCGGGCTCAGCGCCGGTGCGGCCGCGAGGAGGAAGCGGTCGCCACGTTGAGCCGGGCCGGACAACTCGCGGAGTCCGCAGCCGCTTACCGCCGGGCGGCGCAGATCTGGCGCGAGGTCGCCGGGACGGCCCGCCAGTAAGAATCCGTGTCTGTTTGCGGCGGCACGGCCAAACAGACTCGTCCGCGGCATTGCCGAACTCGCGGGTGCGGAGGTCGCCGGCCGACCGGCAAGGCGGCACTGCCGAACATGAGCGGGCCGTGGCCGGTCAGGTCTGCCGGCCGCCTCAGTGGGCCGGTCGTTGGCGTCAGCCACCGGCGAAGGGCGGCAGGATGTCGACAGTGCCGCCGTTGGGCAGCGGCTCCGTGCGGTCGTGGCGAGTCAGGCCGTCGACCAGGAAGCTGGCGGCTTTCAGGACCAGAGACAGCCGCTCGCCATGACGGTCGGCAAGGAGCTGGGTCAACTCCTCAAGCGTCGCGGCGCTGACCGTCTCGCTTGCGGTGCCCGCGGCAGCCCGGGCGCCGGCGAAGTAGCGCACCGTGATCGCGTGTTCGGGCACGGGATCAGCCTCCGATGGCGGACATGGGGCGGACGGGCTGGAGGAAGGCGGGGTCGTCGATACCGTGCCCAGCCCGCTTGCCCCACATGGCAACGCGCCACGCGTCGGCGATCTGCGAGTCGGTGGCGCCGTCACGGAGCAGTTTCCGCAGGTCGCTCTCCTCGGTGGCGAAGAGGCAGTTGCGCACCTGGCCGTCGGCGGTGAGGCGGGTGCGGTCGCAGTCGCCGCAGAACGGCCGGGTCACACTCGCGATGACTCCCACCCGGGCCGGCTCACCGGCGGCGTCGACGTGGCCGGGGATCAGCCACGTCTCGGCCGGCGCTGTTCCACGTGAAACATTGTCGGGCTGGAGCCCGAAGGGCGCGAGCGCGGCCAGGATCTCCTCGGCGGTGACCATCTCACGCCTGTCCCACTGGTGCTGGGCGTCGAGCGGCATCTGCTCGATGAACCGGAGCTGGTAACCGTGATCGAGAGCGAACCGCAGCAGCGCCGGCGCCTCATCGTCGTTGACCCCGCGCATCAGCACGGTATTGATCTTCACGGGCGTGAGGCCGGCTGTCACCGCGGCACGCAGGCCCGTCAGCACATCGGCGTGCCGGTCGCGCAGGGTGAGGGTGTGGAACCGAGCGGGGTCGAGCGTGTCGAGTGAGACGTTCACCCGATCGAGGCCGGCGTCGCGGAGCGGCGCGGCGATCCGGTCCAGGCCGATGCCGTTGGTGGTGACGGAGAGCTTGGGGCGCGGGTCGAGTCGTGCGGCCTCCGCGATGATGCTCACGAGGCCGCGCCGGATCAGGGGCTCGCCGCCGGTGAACCGGACCTCGGTGACCCCCAGTTGCTCGACCGCGATGCGGACGAGGCGTTTCACCTCGTCATCGGTGAGCTGCTGCGGTTGCGGCATCCAGGCGAGGCCTTCGGCCGGCATGCAATAGGTGCAGCGCAGGTTGCACCGGTCCGTGAGAGAGACACGGAGATCGGTGGCGATGCGGCCGAACCGGTCGGCGAGCACGGTCACGCGAGCCGCCTCGGCGACTCGGCTGATGTCCTGCGGATGCGCACAGATCGAATCTAGCCGCTCGCCACGCGGATCGCCCCTAGGCATATCGGCCAATGGACAACCCGCACCCGCGATCCGGACGGTTGAGCCTCGTTCTTCCACGATCGTGCGCACAACGTTCATGCCCGATCGCGACCGCCGGACCGCCGCCGCCCACCGGCCGGGCTCGCCGGCCGCGGGCTCCCCGGCCGCGGGCTCCCCGGGCGGCTCGGCGGGCGGGGGCGGCGAGTCACAGCCGAAGGGCAGCGTCCGCCGCCGCGCGTACGCCGGATCGGTAACCGCTGCCGAAGGCGGCGGTGTGCACCAGCCACAGATGCATCTGATGCAGCGGCACCCGATCGCGCCAGCCGTCAGCCAGCGGCCACACCTCCTGATAGGCGGCCAGAATCACGTCCAGGAAGGGCGCCCCGCCGAAGAGGGCGAGCGTGGCCAGGTCGGTCTCCCGGTGCCCGCCGTGGGCCGCCGGGTCCACGAGCCAGGCGCGGCCGTCGGCTGCCCAGAGCACGTTGCCCGGCCACAGGTCGCCGTGCAGGCGCGCGGGCGGTTCGCTCACCCCGTACCGATGAAGGTTGCTGATGATCTGCTCGACCGCAGCGATGTCGGACGGGTCGAACGCGCCGCGATCGGCGGAGATCTTGAGGTAGGGGGCCAGGCGCCGTTCCGCGAACCAGGAGGCCCAGGTGTCGCCCGGCGTGTTGTCCAGCGGAAGGGGCCCGATGTATCCGGGGTTCCCCGCGCCGAAGGTCTCGGCGCCCGCGCGGTGCAGGCCGGCGAGGTCACGGCCGAAACGCTCGGCAGCGGTACGAGTGGGTTCGCCCGGTTCGATCCATTCCATCGCGAGCATTTCGGGCAGGGCGACGAACACCTCCGGCACGGGTACGGTCCCGGCCTCTCGAAGCCACGCCAGTCCGGCCGCCTCCGCCGTGAACATGCCGGACGGCGCCGGGCCGGACGGCCAGGTCTTCGCGAAGAGCGACGAGCCGTCGTCGAGGGTCAGCCGACTGGCGGCGCACACGCCACCGCCGACCGGAGTCTCCCGAATCCGCTGATGTGTCAAAAATGTCGGTAGATGCTGGGGGTGCGTGCGCAGGTACGCCATGTCCACCCGGTTATCTTGCACTTCCCGTGACGTACGTCTCCATTTCGAGGCAAGATGGCGACATGACCCCTGTCGTCGTGCGCTCGTACCGGCCGAGTGACCACTCCTCGGGCCGGCGGCTGTGGACGGAGCTCACCCGCCAGCACAACGAGATGTACGGCGAGCACAAAGACGACAATGGTGACGGCTTCGAGGAGTACCTGACCCGGCTCGACCTCGCCGGTTTCTGGGTCGCGGACCACGCCGACGACGGGGTGATCGGGATGGTCGGACTGATCATGCGGGGCCGGGCCGGCGAGGTGGATCCGGTGGTGGTCACCGTCACGCACCGGCACAAGGGTGTCGGTCGCCTGCTGCTCCAGCACGTCGCGGCCGAGGCCAAACGCCGCAACATGACCCAGCTGACCATCTCTCCGGAGTCCCGCAACATCGAGGCGATCCGCAGTCTGCACGCGGCCGGCTACGACGTGGTCTCGTCGATCGAGCTGACCATGGACCTGGAGCGGCACACCCACCCGAGGCATCACGGTCTCCAGTTGCACGAGTTGCCGTTCCGGTCATAGAAACCGCCTAGCTGGGCTTCTCCGGCGGGAGACTGTGGACGGGCCGGCGTGTCGTCCACAGCCGCGAAGCACGGCACGCGGCGGATGCCGCCGCGCGGCCACGCTGCCCGCATGAAAGCCGACTGCTCGCTCCAGGTCCGTTCGCCCTCCGAACTCGTCGCGGCCCTGCCCTTCCTGATGGGCTACCACCCGCACGACAGCGTCGCCCTGGTCGGGCGGCGGGGCCGTGACCTCGACTTCGGCGCGTGTTTCGACCTGCCGCCACCGGGCCTCGACACCGACGCGGCGCGGGCCGCGACCCGCGAGGTCGCCGCCGGAATCCTGCTGCAAGAGCCGGATGCGGTGGTCGTCATCGGCTACGGGCCGCGGCGGCGGGTCACCCCGGTGGTCGTTCACGTCGCGGAGGCGCTTCGAGACTTCGGTGTCGGCATCGACGACGTGATCCGCGTCCACGAGGGGCGATGGTGGTCGTACCTGTGCGAGGAACCGCGCTGCTGCCCGCCCGAGGGCAACCTGTGCCTGCCGTACGACAGCGTGATCGCGGCCGAGGCGACCTTCCTCGGCCAGGTGGCCCTGCCCAGCCGCGGTGACCTGGTCGCGCAGGTGGCGGCGGTGCAGGGCCCGGGCCGGGCCGCCATGGTGGTGGCCACCGAGGCGGCCCGGCGCCGGTTCGGTGAGCTGGTGACGGGCGACCGGGACACCAAGCGGCTCCGGCGGGCCGGCCGGGCCGCCGTCCGCGAAGCCGAGAAGCGGTACCGGTCCGGCGCGACCCTCACCGACGACGAGACCGCCTGGCTGGGAGTGCTGCTGACGGACCCGGCGGTCGAGGACTACGCCCTCGACCGGATCGGCCGGAACGAGTGGCGGGTGGGCCTCTGGACCGACGTGCTGCGCCGGGTCGAGCCGGTGTACGTGCCGGCCCCGGCCGCCCTGCTCGCCTTCACGGCGTGGCAGCTCGGCCGGGGCGCGCTGGCCCGGGTCGCGGTGGACCGGGCTCTGGCAGCGGAACCCGGCCACGAACTCGCCGGCATGTTGCACCAGGTGCTGGGCTTCGCGATCTCGCCCGGCATGTTGAGGAGGAACCGCCCGGCATGTTGAGGTCACACCGTGACGCGATGCGCCCCGGCGTAGATGTTCATCGTCGGCTCGCGAAGGAACCCGACGAGCGTCATCCCGGACTCCTCGGCCAGCTCGACCGCGAGCGTGCTGGGCGCGGAGACGGCGGCCAGCATCGGCAGCCCGGCCATCCAGGCTTTCTGGGTGAGTTCGAAACTCGCCCGGCCGGAGACCAGCAGCACGTGCCCGGCCAGCGGCAGCCGGCCCTCCCGCAGCGCCCAGCCGAACACCTTGTCGACCGCGTTGTGCCGGCCGACGTCCTCGCGGAGCGCCAGCATCTCGCCGTCGGCGGTGAAGAGGCCGGCCGCGTGCAGGCCGCCGGTGCGGTCGAAGGCCCGCTGGGCGGCGCGCAGTTTCGCCGGCAACCCGGCCAGCACACGCGCGGGGACCTCCAGCGGATCGGCGGCGACGTCGAACGGCGACCTGGTCCGCACCGCGTTGATGCTGGCCTTGCCGCAGACCCCGCAGGAGCTGGTGGTGTAGAAGTTCCGGCTCGGGTCGGTGACCGGCGGTGGCACGCTGGGGTCGAGGACCACGTCCACCACGTTGTAGGTGTTCGGCGTGTCCGTGCCGGCGCAGAGCTGGGCCGTCGTCACGTCCGCCGCCCGGCCGATCACTCCCTCGCTGAGCAGGAAGCCCATGGCGAGATCGATGTCGTGTCCCGGTGTGCGCATCGTCACCGCGAGCGGCCGCTTGCGCACCCGGATCTCCAGCGGCTCCTCCGCAGCGAGGTGATCCTGGCGGTTCCGGCTGCCGGGAGAGGCGGTGACATCGATGGTCACCACCGTGCGGCGGGTGGTGCTCCTGCCCATAGCGGGAGCTTACGGGGTCCCCCGAAGGCGTCGAACGGAGCGCGTGGTCACGTCCGGCACCCGGTCGGGATACGGTACTCACGTGGGGGGATTCGCGGCGGTGGTCTTGGCCGGTGGTGCGGCACGGCGGATGGGTGGTGCCGACAAGCCGACGTTGACCGTGGCCGGTCAATCGATGCTCACTCGGGTGCTGGCGGCGGTGCATGACGCCGACCCCCGTGTCGTGGTCGGCCGAATACCCGCCGACTTCCCCGTCCCGGTGCACGTCACCCGTGAGGAACCCGCTGGTGGCGGGCCGGTCGCGGCCGCTTTCGCCGGGCTCGCCCTGGTGCCGGAGCGGGTCACCTACACCGCTCTGCTGGCCGCCGATCTGCCTCTGCTGACCGGCGAGGCGGTCGACGTGCTGCGGCTCACCCTCGAGTCGGCGCCGATGGAGGGCGCGGTCTACCGGGATGCCGACGGCCAGCTCCAGACGCTCTGCGGCGTCTGGCGGACGGCCGGGCTGCGGGCCGCGCTCGACCGGGTCGCCGAGGCGCGGGGCGGGCTGCACGGCGCGCCGGTGCGGGCCCTGCTCGAACACGCTCGGGTGGCCGAGGTGTCGTGGCGGCGGCCCGGGCCGCCGCCCTGGTTCGACTGCGACACCGACGACGATCTGCGCACCGCGGAGGAGTGGGCCCGATGAGCGAGCTCGACGACTGGGTCGCCGAGGTCTCCGCCGAGCTGGGGCTGGAAAGCGCCGAGGTGCCCGTGAAAGAGGTGCTCGACGTGGCCCGTGACGTGGCACACAACGTCCTGCGGCCGGGGGCGCCGGTGACGGCGTACCTTCTCGGGCTGGCCGTCGGCGCCGGGGCCGATCCGGTCGAGGTCGCCGCCCGGATCAGCGTCCTCGCCCTTCGCCGGGGCGTTTCCGAAGAGTGATCATCGGCGTTCCATCCTGGACGGAGACCGGACAGGGGTGGGACGGGCGTTCACTGCCTGTCGTCGCTCGATAGGGTGACGGGAACGGAGGTGCGATCATGACGGCAGAAGGCGCCGCGGGCGAGGCATTCGAAGGCGGTCTGCTCGACGAGCCGACCACGGCCGACCTACGGGCCAAGGTCACCCAGGCGTGGCGCGAGTTCGCCGCCTCACTGGCCGGCCTGCTGCCGACCCTGGACCCGGGCGCGCATGTCGACCTCACCCTCGACCCGACCGCCTCGGGCACCGGCACGGCGGTCTATTCGGTCAGCATCAGGGTCCTGCCGGGCGGCGTCGTCGAGGCGCTCGCCGTCGGCAACGCGGCCCTGCCGCAGGAGTACCGGATGGATCGTGCCGCCGTCGCCGACCTGGTCGCGCTCGGCTGGTCGCCGCCGGGTGTGCTGGCCGGCTCGGGCGACTCCTTCGGCCTGCGTTCCTCGCAGGACAAGGCGAGCAGCCTGGCCACGGTCATCACCCGCACGCTGCGGGACGTGCACGGCGCACCGCATCCGGCCTTCCTGGTCTATCTGGTGCACGACGAGAACGACGAACCGATCGAGACCACCCCGCTCGGCACCGCCCGGCACGAGCCCAGCATCGACACCGACCTGGACGACCTCGACGATGACAGCGCCCTGGCCGCGGCTCTGGCCGGTGTCACCGACGATGTGGTGCCGCTGGACGAGCGGGTCCGCACGGTCGTCGCCACCATGTCCAAGACCACCGTCGACCAGCTGCAGGTCGACGCCGACGGCGACATCGGTATCCGGGCCGGCTCGGCGATGGTTTTCGTCCGGGTTCGCGACAATCCGCCGCTGGTCGACGTGTTCTCGCCGATCCTGACCGACGTCGAGCCGACCGAGCAGCTCTACGTGAAGCTGTCTGAGCTGACCAACCGCATGCCGATCGGCCGGCTCTACTGCGCTCAGGACACCGTCTGGGCGTCGATCCCGGTGTTCGGCCGCAACTTCCAGGCGACCCACCTGATGCTGGCGGTGCAGGTGATGACCGGGCTCGCCGACGAGCTGGACGACCGTCTGCACGGCGAGTTCGGTGGGAAGCGTTTCTTCGGTGAGGGCGACAAGCCGGCCGCCCCCAAGGCCGAGGCCGAGGACGGCCACCGCCCGGGGATGTACCTCTAGAGGCCGTCGATCAGACGGCGGGGATCGCGGTCGGCGTCTCGACCAGCCGCGACAGCACCACCATGCTCCGGGTGGACGTCACGAACGGCTCCGCCCGGAGCCTCTCCAGAGCCTGTTCGAGGTGGCCGATGTCGGCAGCCCGCAGGTGCACCAGCGCGTCGGCCTGCCCGGAGACGGTGTAGGCGCCGACCACCTCGGGGTGCCGCCGGGTGGCCACGGTGATCTGTGCCGGGGTGGTCCGCCCGGTGCAGAACAGCTCGACGAACGCCTCGGTCGTCCACCCCACGGCGGACGGCTCGATGACGGCGGTGAATCCCTTGATGACCCCGGTGGACCGGAGTCGATCGACGCGCCTCTTCACCGCTGGGGCCGACAGCGAGACCTTGACACCGATGTCGGCGTACGAAGCGCGGGCGTCTGCCACCAGGAGCGCAATGATTCGCTGGTCGACGGCGTCCATCTGCAACGATTCGCCTCCGAGGAGCAACATTTCTAGCTGTCTGCTGCAACGCAGCCTACCTAGTCTTTAACCTCATGAGCTACACGGAGCGCTTGCCGCGAAACAGGGCATATCTGATGTGTCCGCCTAAGCATTTCACGGTCGAGTACGCCATCAACCCCTGGATGGACACCACCGTCACGGTGGACGCCGGCCTGGCGCTGAAGCAGTGGGAGCAGCTCCGGACCACCCTCACCGACCTCGGGCACGTCGTGCACGTGCTCGACCCGGAGCCCGGCCTCCCGGACATGGTCTACTCGGCGAACGGCGCGTTCTCCGTCGACGGGACCGTCTACGGTGCCCGCTTCCTGCACCCGCAGCGCGCCGATGAGGCGGTTGCGCACCAGGCCTTCTATCTTTCCGATGGCGAGTGGAAGTTCGTCGCTCCGGAGCACGTCAACGAGGGTGAGGGCGACTTCGCCTACCTCCCCGGCGCCTACGGTGGCCTGGTGCTGGCCGGCTACGGCTTCCGCACCGACCCGGCCGCGCACGCCGAGGCGCAGGAGGTGCTGGGCCGCCCGGTCGTCTCGCTGAAGCTCGTCGACCCGGCGTTCTACCATCTGGACACGGCGCTCGCCGCGCTCGACGACCGGCATGTCACCTACTACCCCGGCGCGTTCTCCCCGGCCTCGCAGCAGGTGCTCGCCCAGCTATTCCCGGACGCGGTGATCGCCGACCGCGGCGACGCCGAGGCATTCGGTCTCAACCTGGTCAGCGATGGCCGGCACGTGATCCTCAACACCGAAGCGGTCGCGATGGGACACAAGGTGCGGGAAGCCGGGTACCTCCCCGTTCACGTCGACCTGTCCGAGCTCAAGCGCGGTGGGGGCAGTGTCAAATGTGCCGTCGCGGAATTGCGTGCCTGACCACATCGGCCTCACGAGCATCAGGGGGAGCCGTGCGCAAAGATGGATCGCATGACCGACGACACCCGCACCACTGAGCACCAGGAAGACGGCTCCGTCATCGTCGTGGGCCCCGACGGCCGCCCGATGGGGACCATCGAGGAAGACGGCACTCTGAACCCCGAGGAGCCGGGCAACCTCATCGAGCAGCCGGCGAAGGTCATGCGCATCGGCAGCATGATCAAACAGCTGCTCGAAGAGGTGCGGGCCGCTCCGCTCGACGAGGCCAGCCGCAGCCGCCTGCGGGAGATCCACCAGCGGTCGATCAAGGAACTGGAGGACGGTCTCGCCCCCGAGCTCCGCGAGGAGCTGGAGCGTCTGTCCCTGCCGTTCGAGGGCGAGACCCCGCCGAGCGAGGCCGAGCTGCGCATCGCCCAGGCGCAGCTGGTCGGCTGGCTGGAAGGCCTCTTCCACGGCATCCAGGCCGCCCTCGTCGCCCAGCAGATGGCCGCCCGGCTTCAGCTGGAGTCGATGCGCGGCGGCGTGCCCGGCCGCCCGGCCCTCCCGATGGGCACGACGCTCCCCGGGAAACAGGCCACCGGCCAGTCCGACCACGCCGGTCGCACTGGTCAATACCTCTGATTTCGTACGGGCTGTAATCGCCCCCGCCGAACCACCCCCTCCCGTGGCATCCCCGCGAGGCGCGCTGTGCCCCCCGGCTCCAGCGCGTCTTCCGGGCTGAGCCCGCTGGTCACCCTCACAGCGACCACCGCGCACCCGACGCGCGGCGTGTGGACTCCCGGTGCGCTCCGCGCCTGGAAATCCGCCCGTCGCGCGAAACGGCGACCACCCACGGACCCGCGCGGCGCAGCCCGGCGGCGCTGCGGGCCGGCGCCGGGCGGAGGCGCACGGGGGGGCCCCGGGGGGGGTGGTGCGGCGGGCGGGGCCCG